>CAVSWH010000003.1:0-16136 GCA_963731625.1 uncultured Actinomycetes bacterium | reverse complement strand
CGGCGCCAGCGCGGTCGACGCGGCGGCGACGAAGAAGCGCTAGCCGGGACTCAGTGGCCGACGGTCGAGCCGTCGGCGAGCGTGGCATGCGGCAGGCAGAGATCGTCGTATTCGGCGATCACGATCGGCGCCGCGTCCTCGCCACACGCCGGGCAGCTCGGGTCGCGCCGCACCTTGAAGGTGCGGAAGCTCTCCTCGAGCGCGTCGTAGGCGAGCAGGCGTCCGATGAGCGGGTCGCCGAGGTCCAGCACGAGCTTGATCGCCTCGAGCGCCTGGATCGACCCGATGATCCCGGGGAGCACGCCGAGGACGCCGGCCTCCGCGCAGCTCGGCGCCAGCTCGGGCGGCGGCGGTTCGGGCAGCAGGCAGCGATAGCACGGCCCCTCGTACGGCTTGAACACCGTGACCTGACCCTCGAAGCGGAAGATCGAGCCGTGCACGACCGGCACCCGGGTCAGCAGTGACGCGTCGTTGAGGAGGTAACGGGTCGGGAAGTTGTCGGTCCCGTCGACGACGACGTCGTAGCCCTCGAGGATGTCCACGACGTTGTCCGCCCCGAGCCGCACGTCGTAAGTGACGACGTTGACATCGGGGTTCAGCTCGGTGAGCGTCTTCTTGGCCGAGTCGACCTTGCGCTCGCCGATGCGGTCGACGTTGTGCAGCACCTGGCGCTGCAAGTTCGACGCGTCGACCACGTCCATGTCGACGATGCCGAGCGTCCCGACGCCGGCGGCGGCGAGGTAGAGCGCCGCGGGCGAGCCGAGGCCGCCCGCGCCGAGGAGCAGGACCTTACTCTCGAGCAGCCGCTGCTGGCCGGCCTCACCGACCTCGGGGAGGAGGAGGTGGCGGTGGTAGCGGTTGCGCTGCTCGGGGTTGAGGACCGCGGGGGTGATCCAGGTGCGCCCCTCGTTCTTCCAGCGCCCGAAGCCGCCGGCCATCGAGGCGACGTCGGTGTAGCCGAGCTGCTGCAGCGTGTCGGCGCCGAACACCGACCGGAACCCGCCCGCGCAGTAGACGACGACCGGGCGGTCCTTGTCGGGGAGGCGGTTCTCGATCTGGGCCTCGAGATGACCCCGCGGGATGAAGACGGAGCCGGGGATGGTCCCCTGGTCGTACTCGTCCTGCTCGCGGACGTCGAGGAAGGTGGCGTCGCCCAGGCGCGACTCGGCGTCCGCGGGGTCGACCTCGCGGACACGCTCCTTCGTCGCGCTGAGCAGATCTCGGTAGGCCACGGATTCTCCCTCTGAGAAGGAAATGCTACGTCAGGGGTCAGAAATTCCCAACCGTTGCAGGGCGCCGACGATGGCCGGGAGAACGGTCCCGAGCGGCTGGCGGACCACCACGTCGGCCGCGTGGTCGTACGGCGTCGGCTGGGCGTTGAGGACCGCCAGGCGGGCCCGGTTCGCCAGGGCGAACTCCGGCAGTTCGGCCGCGGGGTACACGGAGAGAGAGGTGCCGACGGCGAGGAAGACGTCGGCCCGCGCCGCGGCCCGCTGCGCGCGGGCGAGGTCCTCGGCGGCGAGGTTCTCGCCGAAGCTGATGGTGGCGGACTTGAGGATCCCGCCGCACTCGGGGCAGGCGGGGTCGGGCTCACCGGCGCGGACGCGCTCGAGGGCGACCTGCATCGGCGCCCGCCAGCGACACGACAGGCACTTCACCTCGCGGACGTTGCCGTGGATCTCGATGATCTTGTCGGGAGACGTGCCCGCGGCGTGATGGAGGCCGTCGATGTTCTGGGTGACGAGCGTGTCCAGGCCCCCGCGGCGCTCGAGGTCGACGAGGGCCCGGTGGCCGGCGTTGGGCTCCGCGGTCCAGTACTCGCCGTGCAGGCGGTTCTGCCAGGACTTCGCCCGCACCGCGGGGTCGCTCACGTAGTAGTGGAGCGTGGCGGTCTTCTCGGCGTCAGGGTTCTTCGTCCATACGCCCTGCGGTCCCCGGAAGTCCGGGATACCCGAGTCGGTGGAGATCCCGGCACCCGTCAGCACGACGAGATGTTCTGCGTCGTGGACCCACGCGGCGATCGCGTCGGTGGTGCTGGGCACGCCGACATTCTGGCGGGCCGAGCGTGCGGCGGCGTCAACCGCCCTGACGAACGGCCCGCGCGTCGGTCGCGGTGGCTAGTGCCCGGTGGTTGTCGCTGCCCGGTTCACCGAGTCGGCGGCGGCGAGGTGACGCCTACCGGCGGCAGCGGGTCGGCGGCGCCGCGGCCCCGGGCGCTTCCCTCGCGGACGAAGCGACCGGCGGCCGCGCTGATCGCAGGGTGGAACCCCGTCGCGCCCAGGATCAGCTCCACATCAGCGGGATCCTCGCCCTCCTCGACGAGGCGCAGGGCGAGGCGGCGGGCTCGACGCATCGCATCGGCGTGCGGCGGGTCGATGAGCCGGAGGCGCGCCCATCGCGCGTGGACCTGCTGCACGGCGGGCGGCAGACGGCGCAGGTGCCGTTCGTGCAGCGGCGGCAGGCTGTGGCGCACGGCGATCTTCGGTCGCTGCGGATCAGCGACGGCGAGGTCGAACTGCTCGAGGCGAGCGAGGCTGCGCACGATCGGGGAACGGGGCCCTTCCCGACTCCCAACGCCGAGCGCCGCAGAGGCATCCGCCACACGCAGCTCCACGGCGTCTGGCGTCTGGTCGAACCGGTTGGCCAGGTGTCGCAGCAAGAGGAGCGAGGTTGGGCCGAGCGTCGGCAGCCAGAACGTCTCGGCGTACGGCGAACGCGGGTCATGCCCGATGGTGTCGATCACCTGGTCAAACCACGGGACGATGGTGAGGATGGTCGGCATCGAGCCTCCGAGCGCGGCAGCAGGGCGCTCGGTGTGACCCTTCCGCGGTCGGTCCGTGACGGCATGTTGGTAGGTCGCATCTAGCGGGCCGGTCAGAGGCGGCCTCGGCGTCCACGCCACGGCGAGCTTCGGTCGGAAGCGGCTCGCTGGCGAGCGCGTCTGGGCGCGGCGCGCCGGTGCTTCGCGGTCGCGCTGGTGGGCGATGTCGGGAGCGCTACGGGTAGTGGCCCAAGAGGTCGACGGCGAACTGGGTTGCCCCGCCGCCACCACAGCTCACGTCGATCTCGTCGGCGTCCCCACCGGTGCCACACGCCAAGGTGAAGAGGACACGGGGTGTTGGTCTACCGCCGCCAGCGGTTCCTGCGTTCCTCGCGTGGAGGTGAGGCGGCCGGGAGCATGTGACCTTCCCGAGCCGATTGGTATCGATGAGCGGATCAGTCCACGGGACGATCATGAGCGCCGTCTCCATGCCAGCTCCTTCGGGATCGAGCGCGGCACCAGCCGGCGTGAGGACCCCCGGTGTGCCGCTAGGTGCCGGGGCGTCAGCGGGCCCGAGCGGGACTCGTCTCGACGATGCTGACGGCGATCGCGGCTGCGACGCGCCGTTCCCCGCCGGCGAACTGGTCCGAGCAGATGCTGCCATGCGCTATCCAGTCCGGATCTGCGCAGAAGTGGAGTCCGCCGTCGCCTGGGAAGCGGACCCCGATGGTGTCGTTCGGCGCGCATCCCACCTCGGTTGGGGCGACGCACGGCATCCGCCACTGGGCCTTGCCGCTGCTGTCTCGCAGAAACTGTGACGAGTCGACGACTGTCACCGTGCTCGGGTTTTCCTGGGCCTGGATCCGGTAGAAGGTCATCGTCCCATCGATGGTCGTATGACCGGGTGTCGGAACATCGGGGACGAGGAGGACGTGCACACCGGCGGCGCGCCACATCTTGATGAGGCTAGGCAGCTCGGCGTCGAAGGTCCCCGCGTGCGGACACGGGTACTGCGGGTTGGGGAGCGGGAGCTCGAACAGCACCGCAACGCTCGGTCGGGTCTGCGGATTGGCAACCTGGCGACGGATCAGGTCGTTCAGCGTGCACATCGCGTCGCCGCTCCACACGTCACGGTGGAGAGTACCGCCCCGGGCCTGGACGATGGTTGTGAGACACGACGAGACCTCGTTGGCGAACGAGTTGCCGATCAGCTGCACCCGGAACGGGCGCGTCGGTGTGGCGAGCGAGACGGCGTTCGCGGGCGGGGCGTCGCAGCGGGGTGCGACGACGTACGCGGCGGTGGCGGCCTCCGTCGTTTGCCGCGACACAGTTGTGGACGGTGCCGTGGCGAACGAGGGGAGCGCGAGTGCAGGGACCAGCAGGAGCGCGGCGACGCAGCTGACTAGCGCGGCCGGCGCGAACGCAGGGACGGCCCGCGGCCAGCGGGGGAGATGGCCGCGCCGGATCGGCATCTCGACCAGGTAGTAGCTGGCGAGCGACGCGCTCAGGGTCATCGCGGCGCGCAGCGCGAAGAGCGCCGCCCCGGACGTACCGGTGCTCGCCTGCGTGAGCCACACCACCGCAGGCCAGTGCCAGAGGTAGACGCCGTACGAGATGAGCCCGAGGCCGACGAGGGGCCGGGTCTCGAGGAGACGCCGGAGCGGGTTCCATCCAGGCTGGGCGGCACCGGCGAGGACGATCGCCATGACGACCGCGAGCACACCGTAACCACCGCGGTACAGCCACGAGCTCGTCAGCGTCGCGAACCGCATCGCAACGCCCAGCACGACCGCGGCGGCGACCCCTGCAGCCACCGCGAGCGCCCGGACTCGGCGGCCCGGGAGGACGGGGACGCCGGCGGTGAGTGCCCCGAGCGCGGCGCCGATCAGGAGGACGAACGCCCGGGAGTCCGTCCCGTAGTAAATGCGGCTGGGGTCGCGGCCTGGGTCATAGAGGGTGATCATGCGGACCAGCGACGCCAGTGCGAGCAAGAGGGACACCGCCACGAGCGCGAGTCGGAAGCGCCGGAGCCCGTGCCTCGCTCGCTTGCCGCGCCCGACGATGAGCGCGCCGACGCCCAGCACGATCGGTGGCCAGAGCAGGTAGAACTGCTCCTCGATCGCTAATGACCACGTGTGCAGCAGCGGGCTCGGTGTCTTGTTCACGAACTGGGCCAAATAGGGCTGACCGCTCGCGATGAAGTGCCAGTTCGCGACGTACGCGAACGCCGAGAGTCCGTCGACCGCGACGTGCTGACCCTGGACGGGCTGCGCGAAGAAGACGATCCAGAGGCCGACAACGGCGAGCACCGTGAACAGCGCGGGCAGCAGTCGTCGGGCCCGCCGGATCCAGAACGAGCCGAGTGCGAGGGTCCGCGACCGCTCGAACTCGGTGACGAGCAGGCTCGTGATGAGGAAGCCGCTCAGGACGAAGAAGACGTCGACGCCGAGGAAGCCGCCTGGCGCGATGCCGGGAGAAAAGTGGTAGAGCACTACGGCCAGCACGGCCACACCGCGGAGGCCGTCCAACGCCCGGATGTGCGCCAGCTTGGTGGGCTTTCGCTCGGACTCTGCGGGCGCGCCGCCCGAGCCGTCCGGGCTGAGCGCTCGACGGCTCGTCGTCGCGGCCTCGGTCACGCGACCCCGCCGAGGAGCGTTACGAGTCTCACCACGTTGTCCAGCTCACGATTCGCCCCCGCGGGATGCGGGGAGCCTAGATGAGGGGTCCCCGTTGTTCCGGGCGTGGTACGCGAGCCGTTCCTCGCCGGGCGGCTCGCGGAACGACGTGCGGCGGGTGGCGCGCTAGAGGCGCAACGCGAGGCGCTCGTCGGGCCGCGCCCCACCTGTCGGGCGGAGCTGGGCGCCCGAACAGGTAGCCCTGCGCCATCTCGCAGCCGAGCGTGCGCAGCTCGGCGAGCTGCTCCGGCGTCTCGACACCCTCGGCGACGGCGCGCAACCCGAGCGCGTGCGCCAGGCTCACGACCGCGGTGCAGATGGCGCTGTCCTCGGTGTCGCGTCCGAGCCCGTTGATGAATGACCGGTCGACCTTCAACGACTCGACGGGGAATCGCTTGAGGTAGGTCATGGAGGAGTAGCCCGTCCCGAAGTCGTCGACGGAGAGGTGCACGCCGAGTCCGCGGAGCGCGGTGAGCGTGCGCACGGCCGACTCGGCGTCGTGCATCAGGGTGCTCTCGGTGATCTCGAGCCAGACGGTGGTCGGGTCGATGCCCGTCCGGCCCAGCACGGCCGCGACCGACTCCACGAGGGTCGCCTCGGCGAGCTGGCGGGGTGAAAGGTTCACGCTGATCGTCACGGCGGCGCCCTTTTCGTGCCACTGCACGGCTTGCTGGCACGACGCCTCAAGCGCCCACACCCCGATGGGCACGACCAGCCCCGTCTCCTCGGCGCGGGGCACGAACTCGTTCGGGCCGATGAGGCCGCGCTCGGGGTGCTGCCATCGCAGCAAGGCCTCGAAGCCCGACACGCGGCCGGTTTCGAGGCTGAGGATGGGCTGATAGTGCATGCGGAGCTCGTGACGCTCGAGCGCTCGGCGCAGCTCGT
Source organism: uncultured Actinomycetes bacterium (assembly GCA_963731625.1). Classification (GTDB taxonomy): domain Bacteria; phylum Actinomycetota; class Acidimicrobiia; order IMCC26256; family PALSA-555; genus PALSA-555. Next base: position 9,815 of record CAVSWH010000003.1, on the reverse strand, counting down.
TGCCCGTGCGCAGGTGCTGGAGCGCCCGGTCGTGAGCGTTTGGGTCATACACGCCGGCGCGGGCGCGCCCCTGCTCCTTCGCGCGGTGCATCGCGACGTCGGCGTTCCGCAGCAGCGTCTCCGGGGTCTCGAGCTCGCCCGTCGCGAGCGCGATGCCGACGCTGGCCGTGACGTAGACCTCGCCCTCCACGAGCGTGACCGGCTTTGCGATCGTGCTCGACACGCGGTTGGCGAGCTCGACCGCGGTCGTCTCGTCGGGCACGCCTTCGCAGAGGATCGTGAACTCGTCGCCGGTGAAGCGCGCCAGGGTGTCCGTCGGCCGCGTCGCGGCGCGGAGCCGGTCGGCGACGGCGACGAGCAGGCGGTCGCCCGCCGCGTGCCCCAGGCTGTCGTTCACGACTTGGAAGTGGTCGAGGTCGACGAAGAGGATCGCTGGCCGGCCGCGCCCGCTCGCGTGTCGCAGCGCGTCCTGGAGCTGCTCGACGAAGCGTTCCCGGTTCGGGAGCCCGGTCAGCGGGTCGTGGATCGCCTGGTGGGCGAGCCGGGCGCCGCTGGCCCGTTGCTCGGTGACGTCCTCGACCTGGGCGACGAGATAGCGCGGGTCGCCCTCGCCGCGTACCACCGACACTGTGGACGCGACCCAGACGGGTAGACCGTCGAGGTGCACGAGCCGCTGCTCGACCCGGGCGCTCGAGTCGCCGGCCAGCACGCGCCGAACCGCCTCACCGATCGCGGCCTGGTCCTCGCGGTGGGTGAGGGCCAGCACGGTCGTGCCCGCCAGCTCGTCCTCCGCCCGCCCGACCATGCGGGCGAGCGCGCGGTTCACTCGCACGAATCGCCCGTCAACGGTGATGAGCGCCATGCCGATAGGTGCGCTCTCGAACGTCGAGCGGAAGAGCTCGCGCGCCTCGCGCAGCTCGGCCTCGATGTGGCGGCGCTCCCCGACGTCCCGGCACGACATTACGAGGCCCTCGAGCGCGGGGTCGTCCCGGTGGTCGTGGACGGTGGCCTCCACGAGCAGCCACTGGCCGTTGCGGTGGCGCACCCGAAACTCGATGGGTCGTCCGGCGTCGCCGGACGCCGCGAGCGTCGCAGTGACCCGGTCGAGGTCCTCCGGATGAACGAGCGACGCGAGGCTCGACCCGACGTAGTTGGTCGCCGTCCCGCCGACGATCTGCTCCGCGGCGGGGCTCAGATACGTGATGGTGCCGTCGGCCGTGACGACGGCGACGACGTCGTCGGAGTCGCGCAACAGCGTGTGGGTGCGGGCCTCGCTGCGGCGCAGCCGTCCGCTGACGCCCTCGAGCACCCGCTGGGTGCGACGGTCGTGGAACCAGAAGACCAGGGCGGTCGCGGTTGCGCCCGCACAGAATCCGCCCGCCAGCGTCAGCCCGGCCGTCCCCATAGCCGTAGTGGTATCGGCGCACGGGACGAGGGCCTCAAGACCTACTTGCCGGCGGGCTCGTCTCCTCGCAGGAACGCGGCCAGCACCTGCTCGGCGGCGACGGGTGGCGGGATCCGGCCGGCGACCGCCTCCTCTTCAAGGCGGTGCGTCAGGGCGGCGACGGCGGGTTCGGCCCGCACCCGCTCGAGCAGGCCGGCGCCGATCTCGCCCCAGAGCCACGCACGCGCCTGCTCGGCGCGCCGACGCGTCGAGCGCGCCGCTGGCGGCCAGCGCGTCGCCGAGCGCCTCCACCGCGTCCCAGAGCTGGTCGATCCCGGCACCCGTGACGGCGGAGCACCGGACGACGCTCGGGGTCCACTCGGCGTGCTTCGGGCGCAACAGCCGCAGCGCCGACGCGTACTCCGCCGCGGTGGCGTCGGCCGCCCGCTCGAGCTCGCCGTCGAACTTCGTGACGGCCACGACGTCGGCGAGCTCGATGATCCCGCGCTTGATACCCTGCAGCTCGTCGCCGCTGCCGGGGCCGACGAGCACGAGAAAGCAGTCGACCATCCCGTCCACCGCGACCTCGGACTGGCCGGTGCCCACAGTCTCGATGAACACGACGTCGAAACCGGCGGCCTCGCAGAGCAGCATCGCCTCGCGCGTGCGACGCGCGACGCCGCCGAGCGTCCCGCTGGTCGGGGAGGGGCGCACGAACGCCTCTCCGCGCTGGGTCAGCTCGCCCATGCGCGTCTTGTCGCCGAGGATCGAGCCGCCTGACCGGGTGCTAGACGGATCGACGGCGAGGACCGCGACCGCGTGCCCGCGGTCGATGACGTGCAGCCCAAGCGTCTCGATGAGCGTCGACTTGCCCGACCCCGGCGAGCCCGAGATACCCACGCGGCGCGCCTGACCGGTCGCGGGGAGGACCTCGGTCAGCAGCGCCTCGGCCTCGCGACGGTGGTCGGCTCGGGTGCTCTCGACGAGCGTGATCGCCCGGGCGAGGGCTCGCCGGTCGCCGTCCTGCAACCGGGCGGCGAGCTCGGTCACGCGACGACGCCGCTCGAGGGCGCCGGGCGGGTGCCCGCCGCCGTCACCGGTGCCGCTGGCGCAGCAGGCCGAGCACCTCGGACGCGGCGGGAGGGATGTTGGTACCCGGCCCGAAGACGGCGGCGACGCCGGCGTCGCGAAGGAACTCGTAGTCCTGGGCCGGAACAACGCCACCGACGACGACGACGATGTCATCGCCGCCCTGCTTGCGGAGCTGGGCGAGCAGCTCGGGCACGAGCGTCTTGTGGCCGGCGGCCTGGCTGCTCACGCCGATCACGTGGACGTCGTTCTCGACGGCCTCGCGCGCGACCTCCTCCGGCGTCTGGAACAGCGGCCCGACGTCAACGTCGAAGCCGAGGTCGGCGAACGCGGTCGCGATCACCTTCGCGCCCCTGTCGTGGCCGTCCTGACCCATCTTCACGACGAGCATCCGGGGTCGGCGTCCCTCCTCGGCGGCGAAGGCCTCGACGTCGGCTCGGGCACGCTCCCACTCTTCGTCGCCGGCTGCCGCGCCTCCGTACACGCCAGAGATCGTACGGATCGTGGCGCGGTGGCGCGAGAACACCGATTCGAGCGCGTCCGAGATCTCTCCGACGGTGGCGCGGGCCCGAGCCGCGTCGATGCTCAGGGCGAGGAGGTTGGCGTTCCCGCGGGCACCCTCGGTGAGCGCCGTGAGCGCCCGCGCGACCCGGTCGGGGTCGCGGCTCGCGCGCACGTGCTCGAGGCGCTCGATCTGGCTGGCCCGCACGGCCGTGTTGTCGACCTCGCGGATGTCGACGAGCTCCTCGGTGTCCGGTCGGTAGCGGTTCACGCCGACGATGACCTCGTCGCCCCGGTCGACGCGCGCCTGACGCTGGGCGGCGGCCTCCTCGATCCGCAGCTTCGGCATCCCGGCCTCCACCGCCTGGGTCATGCCGCCCATCGCCTCGACCTCGTCGATGAGCTCCTGGGCCGCGACGGCGAGGGAACCGGTCAGCGCCTCGACGTAGTACGAGCCGCCGAGCGGGTCGACCACGTGCGTGATCCCGCTCTCATCCTGGAGGATGAGCTGGGTGTTGCGGGCGATCCGCGCCGCAGACTCGGTCGGCAGTGCGAGCGCCTCGTCGAAGCTGTTCGTATGCAGGCTCTGGGTCCCGCCCAGCGCCGCGGCGAGCGCCTCGAGTGTCGTGCGGACGATGTTGTTGTAGGGGTCCTGCTCGGTGAGCGAGACCCCCGAAGTCTGACAGTGCGTGCGCAGCATCATCGAGCTCGGCTGCTTCGGCTCGAACTGGCGCATCATGCGCGACCAGAGCAGCCGCGCCGCCCGCAGCTTGGCAACCTCCATGAAGAAGTTCATGCCGATCGCGAAGAAGAAGGAGACGCGGCCGGCGAACGCGTCGATGTCGAGGCCGCGGGACAGCGCCGCCCGCACGTACTCGAGCCCGTCGGCCAGCGTGAAGGCGAGCTCCTGCACGGCCGTCGCGCCCGCCTCTTGCATGTGGTAGCCCGAGATCGAGATCGAGTTGAACTTCGGCATGTACTGCGCCGTGTACTCGATGATGTCGGCCACGATTCGCATGCTCGGCTCGGGCGGGTAGATGTACGTGTTCCGGACCATGAACTCCTTGAGGATGTCGTTCTGGATCGTCCCGCCGAGCTGGGACTGGTCGACGCCTTGTTCCTCGCCGGCGACGATGTACCCGGCGAGGATCGGCAGGACGGCGCCGTTCATGGTCATCGACACCGTCATGCGGTCGAGCGGGATTCCGTCGAAGAGGACCTTCATGTCCTCGACCGAATCGATCGCCACGCCCGCCTTGCCCACGTCGCCGACGACGCGCGGGTGATCGCTGTCGTAGCCCCGGTGGGTCGCGAGATCGAACGCGACGGAGAGCCCCATCTGGCCCGCGGCGAGGTTCTGGCGGTAGAAGGCGTTCGACTCCTCGGCGGTGGAGAATCCCGCGTATTGGCGGATCGTCCACGGGCAATTCGTGTACATCGTCGCCCGGACGCCTCGGAGGAACGGGTCGAAGCCGGGCAGTGTGTCGACGAACTCGAGACCTGCGAGGTCCTCGGCCGTATAGAGCGGCTGCACGGCGAGTCCTTCAGGCGTGTGCCAGACGAGGCGCTCCGGGTCGCCCTTGACCTCCTTCGCCGCGAGCTCGTCCCACGCCACGCGGTCGTGGCGCTCAGCCATGCGAACGAGGGTAGACGCGCCCTCGGGAGGGTCCCGATCTGCAGTCCGCCCGAACGCAACGAACGGGGCGTGCGGTCCGGCTAGTCCGCCGTCGGTCCATCCCACTGACCGCCCAACGACATGATCCCGTCGTCTTCCGGAGGGTCGCCGCGCTCGACGTCGAAACGGAACGTCCGGTACCGCGCGTCGTACGCATGCGAACGGGCGAAGTTGGTGACCGAAGCGCTCAAGTCGTACGTACCCGGGAGCAGCATCAGGCGATCGATGCACAGGTCCGTGTGGCCGTCACCTTTGATCCGCTCGGGCACGACACCGCTGGCCCGCGTGTTCGGCTGCGTGACGTCGACCCCGTCGACTCGCGTGAGACCGAACTGGAACACGGGACGCTCGATCGTCTCGTTCGCCGACCAGTGGGCGCGAAACACGATCGTGTCACCGGTCCGAATGCGCTTGGCCGGCTGGCCCGCCGCGTCGAGGAAGTCGACATGCGAGATCGTGACCTCGCCGGTGCCCCAGCGCTGCCCGTGATCCCCGTCGGGTTTGCGGTCAATCAGGACGTCACCGAGGTATCCCTCGATGACTTCGGCTGCTGGCCCGAGGTTTGTCATCTCGCCATGGTCGAGCAGCGCCACGCGGTCACAGAGATTCTTCACCGAGCCGAGCGCGTGCGTGACGATGACGATCGTCGCGCCCGCCGTGCGCAGCTCATCGATGCGCTCGAGGCACTTTCGCTGGAACTCGGCGTCGCCGACCGAGAGGACTTCGTCGACGAGGAGGATGTCCGGCTGAACGTGGATCGCGATCGAGAAGCCGAGGCGGATGTACATCCCCGACGAGTAGTACTTCACCGGTGTGTCGAGGAAGCGCTCGATACCCGAGAAGTCGACGATGTCGTCGAAGCGACTGTTGACCTCTTTCTTGCTCAACCCGAGCAGCGAGGCGTTCAGGTACACGTTCTCGCGACCCGTCAGCTCCTGATGGAAGCCTGTCCCCAGCTCGAGGAGTGCCGAGATGCGCCCCTGCGTCTGGACCGACCCCTTGTCTGGCGTCAGGATGCGGGCGAGGCACTTGAGCATCGTGCTCTTGCCCGAGCCGTTCTCGCCGACGATGGCGAAGGTCTCGCCGTGCGCGATGTCGAACGACACGTCCTTGAGCGCCCAGAACTCCTCGTACTTCGCCCGGCGCCCCTTGCCGCGCACGATCGTGCCCTTCAGGGTCTGGTGGTACTCGTGGTAGAGGCGGTATCGCTTCCAGAGCGAGTCGATCCGGATCGCAGGTTCGCTCATGGGCCTTCGTTGATCAGCAATAGGGCGGAGCGCCGGCACAGCCACCCTGGGCGGCTGGCGTGCGCGACGAAAATTGTAGTCACGACGTTTGCGTTGGGCCTGAACGCGGCTCTCCCTCCCCTGGGTGCGCACCCATCGATCCCGGGTGTGCTGGCGAATCGGAATCGCGAGGGACGAGCGCGTCGATGGTCGACGGCCGGCCAGGCCAATCTGGCGCGACGCGTTCCGTCCATCGTTGGACCCGAGGTGTACGGCTCTCCTACGCTGGCGCTGCTGGAGGCTTCCCATGACGCCCCAATCGGAGCTCGGACCACACGACGCAGTTCCGTTGCTGCGGCCTGATCTTCCTTCGCTGGACGAGGTCGGCGCGTACTACCGGCGCTCGGAGGAGCAGCACCGTTATTCGAACTTCGGACCCTGTCACGAGCTGCTCTCGGGCCGGCTCGCGGAATACGTCGGCCGGGGGGCACACTGCCTGCCCGTTGCCAACTGCACCTTGGGTCTCATGGTCGCGCTGCGCGCATTGACCGCTGGGCGAACCCAACAGCAGCGCTTCGTGATCACGCCGTCTTATACGTTTCTGGCCACAACGCACGCGGTGGCCTGGTGCGGACTTACGCCGTTGTTCGGTGACGTCGATTCTCGCACGTGGCACCTGAGCCCCAATTCGCTCGCCGAGGCGCTTCGCGATCACCCGGGCGAGGTCGCAGCAGTGCTCGCGTGCTCGACGTTCGGTGCCGCACCGCCTCTCGAGCAGCGCGAGGCGTGGGAGGCGATGTGTCGACGCGCCGGTGTGCCGTTGATTGTCGACTCTGCTGCTGGGTTCGGGAGCCGTGACGACGAAGGAATGCCGCTCGGACTCCAAGGCGACTGCGAGGTCTTCTCGTTCCACGCGACCAAGACGATGGCAATTGGGGAAGGCGGCGCCGTCGTTACGAAGCGCGAGGACGTTTACGACGCGGCGCGGCGTCTCGTCAACTTTGGCCTCGAGCGGCCACAGCGAGCGGCGAGCGAGCTCGGCTTGAACGCCAAGATGAGCGAGATCCAAGCCGCGTTCGCACTGGCGAGCCTTGACCGGCTCGAGAAGCTGCTCGCGGGGCGCCGCGCTGCCGCGGCGGCCGTCCGCTCCGCCGCCGAAGGACTGGGCATCGTCTTCCAGCGTGGCAGCGAGCGGTCCAGTTGGCCTGCCATCAATGTGGTCGTGCCGGACGCCGCAGTGCGGCGTCGCGCGCTCGCCCTCGGTGCGTCACTGGGAGTCGAATTCCGCACCTACTTCGACGAGCCAATGCACCGCGCGTCTCTGTTTTGCGAGAGTCCGCGGGTCGGCACGCTCGCGGTGACCGAGGATCTCGCCGCCAGGGCGCTCACGATGCCGATCGCGTGCGAGCTGACAAGTGCGGAGATTGATGCGATGCTCGGCTGCGTACGGGACACGCGCGGCTAGCGGGCCGGCACACCCTTGACCATTGCCCCATCCCGCACGTCGCGGGTCACGACGGCGCCCGCGCCAACGACGACACCCTGACCGACGCGGATTTGGTTGAGGACGGCCGAGCCGACGCCCAGCACCGCATCGGCGCCGATGACTGTCCCGCCGGCGATGTGGCACCCGGGGCCGACCGTCGCGAAGTCGCCGACTTCGGAGTCGTGGCTGATCGTCGCTCCCAGGTTCACCAGTACATGGGCACCGAGCTCGGCTTGGGCGCTGATGCACGCCCCTGGGGCGATCGTGCAGCCCGGACCAAGCCGCGCATCCGCCGCAATCCACGCGGTGGTGCCGACAACGCCTTCGAATGCCGTGCCTGGCCACCGCTCGACGAGCCGACGGCGGACCTGCGGATCGCCCACCGCGGCGATCACCGGAAACCCGATGGCCCACGACGGCACCGCGCCGAGCGGGAACACTGGAGCGCTCCCGTTCGTCGGCGCGGAGGACTCCCAGCCTGGCTCGACGGCGAAGAAGGCCACGCTCATCGCGGCCTCGTTGCAGTAGGTCGCCGTCTCGAGCGCCTGTCCGCCAGCGCCAAGTATCCCGATCTGTCGCGTCGCAGTCATTGACCCTGATGTCAGTCCGGCGTCCGGTGCGTCGACCACAGCCGACAAACAACGTGGTCAAGGAAGCCGATCCGGACCTCCGCTTCCATCATGCGGCGAACCAGATTCCAGTCGCCCGGTTCTTCAGTGAGCCAGCTCTTCGTGTCGTAGGGGAAGATCGTGCTCAAACTCTGAAGGTAGAGCGCGGCTTGCATCGTGATGCATCCAAGCTTGGGTGGATATTCGCCAACGATGTCGCGTTTCCCCCGTGTCGATCCACTCGCGCTCGGCGACTCCGTACACGAGCTCGAGTCGATTCTCGAGGGCGCCCTTCACCAGCACTTCAAGATGATCATCCGAGAACTCGTCATCGTCGTCGAGAGGGGCAATCCAAGAGCCACGAGCGATGTCCGCTCCGAGGTTCATGCCTGGCGAACCGGCAACCATCCAACGCCACCATGCTCGATCCGGATATGGCGTTCTGGACTCAAGATTGACGAAACGAATTCGCGGATCGTTGAGACCGCGAGACGCTCGGCCGTGTCGTCCGTACACGCGTCCCCGACGACCACGATCTCGAAATGCTCGTAGGTCTGACGCAGGACGGACGCGATGGGCCGCGTCGACCAGGCGATCGCCAGCGTTGAAGGTCGCGATTCGGACCGTGATGAGCGGCTCCCGCGCAGTCCACAGCCGCTCGTACTCGGAGGTCTCGCGAATGAGAGCTAGACGGTGTCGTCGCATCGGGATGTCTTCTCGCTGGTCGGCGGCGAGCCGAGCGATCCGCTCGAGCGTCCATTCCTGGGCCTGTCGCGACCGTTCCAAGGCCGCCGCGAGGTCGCTCAGTTGGTCCCGGAGTCGTATCTCCGTGCCTGCGAGGTTTACTCGGAGATCCCGCAGCTGTTGTTCGAGCACGCGTACGTGCGGTTCGATGCCGCCAGAGATCAGGGCGCGCATCTTCTCGCCGAAGAAGCGCCTCGGGTCGCCTGGCCGGATATCACCCACGTCTCGGGTCCCTCATCGAGCCACTGCGGCTGCGTCTGCGCGTTCGACGACGTACAGGGTGCTCGTCCGATGAGTCCGGCGCGGCGCATCGCACGTCGCCCGATTGCGGCACGGTCGAAGCAGGATACCCGTAGCCCGGCAAGGCAGCCGTTCGACGAGGCCAACTCGGCTGTACAGGCGAACGCGGTCGTCTTCGCGAAGCGTGGCCACGACTCCGACGCGGGGAGCGGCTCAGTGGTCTCCTCAATCGCCTCGGCGTCGAGCGGTATTGGCACGAGGACAAGCGCTCGACGGCGGGGCGTGAGCACGCGAGCCAGTTCGCGTATGGCCAGTCCATCGTCTAAGACGTGCTCCAGCACGTGCGAGCAAATCACCAGGTCGAGGATCTGATCCAGAAACGGGAGCGCGCAGATGTCCATGGTGACGTTGACGGCTGCGGCGGCAACGTCACCGCGGACGTACACATGGCGCGACCTGCTGTGGTGCTCGGCGAGGCACCGCATTGGTGCGATGTCGGGGATGCGCGCGCTCGGCTGCCGATCAAGCCATGGATTGGCGAACAGCCGGATGAGTCGATCGCGGTCGGATGCACCGCACGTCGGGCACGTGTATGCCGTGAGGTTCAGCGTCTCCCAGCGATCAGCGGGCGTCGCCCATCCAAAGTCCGTCCAGGCGCTCGTGTACGCGTCTGGGAGAGGGGTGAAGCGCCGAGCCGATCGACGGCAGAGCGGGCATCGCACACCGACATCTTGCCAAAGGCGTCCCCGAACGGCTCCGGCTTTGACCGATCGAACGCGCCTGTTCCGAGCAGAGGTTCACCAAAACGCATGGGCTATCCTCGGCGCCTCATGGGGCTCTTGCGCGAGTTGCTCGACGCCCG
>CAVSWH010000002.1:0-20195 GCA_963731625.1 uncultured Actinomycetes bacterium | reverse complement strand
GGAGCGTGTTGACGCCCTTGAGTGTGGCGAGGTCCTCGGCCGTGTAGAGCGGCTGGACGCCGATTCCTTCGGGCGTGTGCCAGACGAGTCGGTCCACGTCGCCGCCCGCCTCCTTCTCGGCGAGGCGGCGCCAGTCCGCTCGGTCGTGCTGGAGGCCTTCGTCACCCACGACCACGAGGGTAGAGGGGTGAGGGCCGTCCCATCGATGCCGCACCGGGACGGACCCGCGGCGCGGGTGCTTAGAAGGCCTTGAGCTTCTGGTAGGCCACGCCCACCATCCGCAACAACAGCATGCCGTGGCGAAAGCGGGAGATCTGGGTCGTGCCGTAGGTGCGCGCCCGGTAGCGGACGGGCACCTTGACGATCTTGAGGTTGCGCCGCGCCGCCCCGAAGATCAGGTCGAAGTCGCCGAAGGGGTCGAACTCGCCGAAGTAGGAGCGGCCGACGCGGATCTGTTCGTAGTGCTGACGCGAGAGCACCTTGGTCCCGCACAAGGTGTCAGTGATCCGCTGGTTCAGGAGCCACGTGAACAGCATGGAGAACACCTTGTTGCCCAGCACGTTCAGGGAGCGCATGGCGTCGATTTCCATCGGATACACCAGCCGCGTCCCCATGACGAACTCGCCCTTGCCGGTCGTCACCGCCTCGTAGAACTTGGGGAGGTCTTCCGGAGGCGTCGTGAGGTCCGCGTCGAGGATCATGAGGATCTCGCCACGCGCCAGGTCGAAGCCCTTGCGGACGGCATCGCCCTTTCCGATGCCTTCCTGGGTCGTGAACTTGATGTCGAGGTCGGGGTGGTCGGCCACAACCTGCTTGATCGCAGCCAGCGTGTCATCGTCGCTGTGACCTTCGACGAAGAGGATCTCCAGTTCGTCGCAGAACCGTGGGATCCGTTCGACCGCGGCGGCGATGTTCCCCGCCTCGTTGCGACACGGGATGATGACCGTCGCCGACGGGTCGGCCGTTGTCGGGACGCGCGTCGACCGGGCGACGACGTAGCTGCGCAATGCCGCGGCCTGGACGCCGGGCAGCGTGCCGACGACCCGATTCGCCCAGCGGCCAAAGCCGCCGAGCGCCTTCGGCACGATCTGGCGGCTGTCCACCCGGACCGTGTCGAAGTCGACGAGACGGAGGATGTCGGCGAGATCCCGTCCCGACAGCCAGTTCTGCTCGACCTGCGGCATCTGCTGGCCGATGCGCTGCGCCACGCGGAGCACGGGCGCCCACAGGTTCGAGTAGTAGACGATGACCAGTCGGGTCTCGCGGTGGCACAGCGGATGCAGCCCGTCCAGCGTCGCTTGCACGTCCTCGAGCGAGCCGATCGTGTCGGACAGCAGGATGACGTCGAAGGGCCCCTGGACGACATCGAGGGTCCCCGGGACCTCGATGTCACCGACATGCAGCTCCAGCTCGGGATGGCGACGCCGCGCCTCTCGGATCATGGCGGGGCTGAAGTCGACGCCGACCCCATGACCCGGCTGCAGCGCGGCGAGGAGATGTCCCGTTCCGCAGCCGAGATCGAGTATCCGTTGACCGGGTGGGATCAAGAAGCGGAGATACCGCTCGTCCTCTTCGTAGAAGAACCGGTTGCGGGCGATCCACTCCTCGCGATCAGGCGCATACTGCTCGGTGAGCGCAAGGATCTGACGCTTGCGCGTCGACTCGCTTGGCGACGATGCGTCGGCCGGCTGGGGCTCCATGACGAGCGATGATGCTACGGCCGGGGCCGAGCCCCACTCGCCGTCGTCGCGGGGTGGGACGCGACGCTCGTGGCCTGGAAGAAGTCGAAGGCCTGCGGCCAGAACTGGAGCAGGATCTGCGCCTCGGGGTCATGGATCGTGGCGCCGCACAGGTAGATGACGCCGTGCTCGGGTGCGCCGACGATGCCCGGCACGAAGGCGATCCGGTCGTTCCCGGCGGTCGTGAGCCCCTCCAGCACCGTAAACGGAAGGCGGCGTGTGCGGTCCAGGACGTTCGTGACTGGGTAGAAGACAAGCGAGTCGCGCCGGTAGGTCTCGAAATCGACGGCAGTGAGCGGTCGCGTCGCGGCGTTCGGGTTGCGCACGACGGCGACGGCGGCCCCGCCCACCAGCGCTTGCGCCGGCGCGCTGCTCGGGCACCGCGGCGTCGCCATCGCGGGGCGGGAGACCAGCGCCATGGCGATCGGGGTCCCAGCGAACAAGACGACGACGAGGACGGCGCCGAGGAGCGCCGGCGCCCAGGCGACGCTTCGGGGGACGCGAGCGACGCCTCGATCCACCGTGGATGCCTCCAAGGGGCGTCGACGAGCGGTCACCGGCGTCGTGAGCGACGCAACCGCGAACACGAAGAGGACGCCGATGACCGCGGCCGCCGAGGCGAACACGCGGGTCGTGTCGACACCGAGGAAAGGCATCGAGAGGAGGAAGCCGGCGAGCCCCGCGATGGCGAACGCCTCGTACGTCCGGGCGGCGAGATGATCGGTGCCGCGCACGACGAAGGCGAGGTATCCGACGGCGGCGATAGCCAGCCCGAACCACGAGGGCCGATGGTCGTACGGAGGCCAGTTCTGCACCAAGATCGGGATGGCGGCGAGCAGACCGATGAACAGGGTCGTGTCGATGAGCGTGCCCACGCGGGAGGTTCGCCACCGCCGCACCAGGACGAGGAGGGCAAGCAACGCGGCGACGCTCAGGCCGGCGAGCCGCAGGAACTGGGAGTGGACCCACCCGATGATCTCGTCCTTGGCGATCCACACATAGTTCTTCGCGCTCTTTGCCGAGGCGATCGTGAAGCGCACCGGATGGCCCACGAGCTCCTCGCGGGCCTTCGTCTGCGTGAACTTGTTCACGACGACGTCAGGTTTGTTGGCCAGCTGTGGATAGTCGACGTAGATCTGCCTCCAGCTTCCGACCTGGTCACTCCAGCCCGGGAAACCGCGTGCCATGCCGTAGACGATCAGGCTGGAGTTGCCGTTGACGTTGCCCACCTCGCCGCCGTACAGCGGCACCAGCACGTAGCCGAGCACCGCGTTGCCGGCCACGATGGCCGCGGCGATCCCGAGGAATTGCCAATTCATCCGACGACGTCCCCGTAGGTAGTACGCGAACCAGAGCGGGACGACGATCAGGACGAGGATCGGTCCGGGACGCGCCGCCATTGCGAGCGCGAGCAGCGCGATCCCCCAGAGGGCGAGCGACGCCTGCCGCGTCGCGATCGCATTCCACATCGCCGCGAACCCGAGCGCGCCCAACATGATCGCGAGGACCTCGCTCATGTTGGTCGCGACGAACAACGACGAGACCGCCACCAGCACCGCGAACAGCGCGAAGCCGGCGGGCGGACCGAGCTGCCGTGCCACGGCGCGAGCCGCGAGGAAGCACACGACGCCGAGGAGGACCGCTTGGAGCACGAGCGCGGCGCGGAGGTTGAATCCCGTGACGGCGAGGCGATCCGCGTTGAACATCGAGTTCAGCGGCCGCCTCGAGTTGTAGGCATCGAGGCTTCCGAACATCAACAGCCGCTCGCCGCCACCGAAGTAGAGCATCGAGTCGCTCCACGGCACGGCACCACCGATGGTCAGATTTGTGGGTGGAGCAGTGGTCCACGACGACAGCAGCAATGCCAGGAACGCCAAGACGCTCCCGACGGCGGCGATGGTCTCGACCAACGCTGGTGCTCGCCGAATCGGCGCGGCACACCGACGCACCGGGCTTGACACGGCGAGGGCCCATTGTGTGAGGGCGGCGACGAGCACGAGCACAAACGAGCCCAGTGGCACGTAGGGCCCAAGCCGTGCGAACGTCGAGCGGATGGCGCCATCGGCGGCGATCGCAACCAGGAGCGCGGCGGTGGCCACGAGCACGACGGAGAATCCCGCCACGAGCTCGCGGGAAGAAATCGGCTCTGCCGCCAACGTGCCAGATGTCGAATTGGACATCGCAGCCTCGGGGGATGCTGCACCGTCGACGGGTGGTCGCGGCACTCGAATCATCCGGGATGCGCGCTTCCTACATGTGCGGTGACGACGGACTACGCCGGCCGACGTTCGGCCTCAGCGCGGTGCCCGAGGTACCAGTCAACCGTGCGACGGAGCCCCTCGATGAAGGGCGTCGACGCGGTGGAAGCCGAATCGCGCCGCCGCCTGCGAGGTGTCGAGCTGCCGACGGGGCTGACCGTCCGGCTGCTCCCGGTTCCAGCGCAGCGTGCCCGTGAACCCAACCGTCTTCGTGATCAACTCCGCGAGATCGCGAATCGTGATCTCTTCCCCGGATCCGAGGTTGATGGGGTCGGCATCGTCATAGCGTTCCGCCGCGTCGACGATCCCGCGGGCCGCGTCATCGACGTAGAGGAACTCGCGGCTCGCCGATCCGCTACCCCACACCTCGACCTCGGCGTCGCCGCGTTCCCTCGCCTCCACGCACTTCTTGACCAGGGCCGGAATCACGTGCGAGACGGATGGGTGGAACTTGTCCCCCGGTCCGAACAGATTCGTCGGCATCACGTAGACGACGTTCTGCCCGTACTGCACGCGGTTGGCCTGCGCCTGGACGAGCAGTGCCTTCTTCGCCAACCCATACGGTGCGTTGGTCTCCTCGGGGTAGCCGTCCCAGAGGGACGCTTCACGGAAGGGTGTCTCGGTGAACTTGGGGTACGAGCAGATCGTGCCGACGACGACGGTCTTCTCGGTCTCGCGACGTCGGGCCTCCTCGATGATGTACGTCCCCATCAGGAGGTTGGTGAGATACAGGCTGGCGGGCTCTCGCCGGTTGGCGCCGATCCCGCCGACCCGCGCCGCGAGATGGATCACGAGACGCGGCTCGACGACGTCGAAGAGCCGTTGCACGTCGTCCTGTTTGGTCAGGTCGAACTCGGAGGAGGAAGGGGCCGCGATCGAGTCCCGGCCGCGTCCGCGCAGCTCGCGCAGGACCGGTCGACCGACGAACCCAGACCCGCCTGTGACGAGCACGTCACGGCGGAGCAACTCCCCGGCCGGCACGGGGAGGAACGGTAGTCGAACTGTGACGTCGCGCGACCTGTTGGATCGTTGGGGTCCGAACCGACGCCGCGCCATGCCAACCGCGGTCGGCTGTCCGTCACCCCATCACGGATAGGGGTGCGTCTCACGGTGCGCATTACGCTGGCTTTGCCGCACGTAGGCGACGACGCCGTCGCTGCGTGGCGGGTGGGTTCCGGATGCCGCGACCGATGCTGACCGAACCGTGACGTACTCGACGATCATCGCTCGAAACTATGTTCCGCTCGCGCGAGTGCTGGCTCGCACGCTGACCGCGAACAACCCGTCCGAGCGTCTCGTCGTGTTGGTCGTCGATGACGAGCGCCATGAGGTCGACGCCGCTCATGAGCCATTCGACGTCATGCGACCGGAGGATCTTTCGCTCGCGCCGCGCGAGTTCCACCGCATGGCGACGATCTATGACCTGCTCGAGCTCTCGACCGCGGTGAAGCCGTGGCTGCTCGAGTACCTCCTGCGCGCACACGAGGGCCCGGCGATCTACCTCGATCCAGACATCGAGGTGTTCGCGTCGCTCGACCCGCTCACGTCATGGAGTACGGAACACACCATCGTGCTGACGCCGCACACGACCACGTCGATCCCACACGACGGCCACGGTCCGAACGAGGCCGGAATCCTGAAAGCCGGCGTCTACAACCTTGGGTTCATCGGCCTTGGCCAGGACGCCCATCAGTTCCTCCGGTGGTGGCAACAGCGTCTTCGTCGCGACTGCCTGGCCGCGCCCGACGAGGGCTACGCCGTCGACCAAAAGTGGATCGACCTCGTGCCCGCCCTCTTCGAGGACTACTTCGTCGTGCGGGACACGACGTACAACGTCGCATACTGGAACCTCTTCGGACGGCATCTCACCGAGCGCGACGGGACCTATTACGTCGATGGCGATCCGCTGCGTTTCTTCCACTTCAGCGGCTACTCGCCTGAACGCCGAGGTGAGCTGAGCAAGTATCAGAACCGGATCCGCCTCACGGACCATGACGTCCTCTCCGGGCTGTGCGACCGGTACGCCGCGAAGCTGATCGGGCAGGGATACGACCAAAGCATCCACGTCCCCTACGCGTTCGCCACATCGTGCGACGGGATCCCGCTGAGCCACGAAACCCGCCGCCTCTACCGAGACCAGCTGGTGACCGACGAGCGCGTCGAAGGCGAGACGTCACTTCCCGACCCATTCGACCCGGAGGACAGCAGACGCTTCTCCAAGTGGCTGGCCCGTGCGGAGACCGGGGTGCGACGCCGAGCAACCACTAACATTGGCGGCTCGTCGCCGCCGGCGCCGACCAGCGATGCAGGAGTGCCACCCGCGATGACAGAGTTCCGGCAGCGGGTGCGAGCGATCGCGAAGCGCGGCGTCACACCGGCGCTGCACGTCCTCGATCGACGAGTGGCGGGCATCCACGATCACGTCGAGGACATTGGTCATCGGACCGACCAACTCCGGAACGAGGTCAATCTCGACGTCGAGACCGTCGTGGAGCTCGTGCTGACGCTCGAGCGCTTCGCGGCCGAGTTCGGTGAGCGCATGGAGCAAATCACCGCCACGCTCGAGACGCTGCTCGACCGAATCGAGGCCCAGGCGGAGGCGAGCCAAGCGGTGGCCTCTGGGCGGAATGACTGAGGTCGCGCCGGCGCTGCGGCTGTTCGTCGATCTCCAGGTCACCCAGAGCACGGCCTACGGCGAGCGGGGCATGCCCCGCTACGCCGGGGAGCTGGCGGCGGCGCTCTACGAGGGCGGCGCACCGATCGCGGCGTTCGGCCTCAACCCTCGTCTGCCGCCGCCGGCTCGGCTGCCGAAGGCGGTCACGACGTCGGGGCTGATCGTCTGGAACACGATCGCCGAGTTCCGACGCCTGGCGGCAACCGGACCCCTCACCACGCTCCTCACGTGCCCGTTCTTCGAGGAGCACCCCGTTGAGAGCGTGTTGCCGCGGCACATGCTGCTCGGCAGCGCCTCGCTCGCCGCCGTCGTGTACGACCTCATCCCCTACGTCATGCCCCAGCGGTACCAGCAGACGGCGGCCGAACGTCACCTGTACGGGCTGCGTCATCAGCTGGTCCGTGAAGCCGATGTCCTGCTGGCGTTGTCCGAGCACACGCGACGTGATGTGATCGACGTCTTCGGCGTGTCCCCCGATGCGGTCGTGGTCATCGGAGCGGGCGCATCCGAGTTCTTCGGTCCTCCGTCCGCGGCGCCGCGACGCGCTCGAGGAGGTGCGGTGCGCGCTCCCCAGCATCTCGCGACCCTTCGTGCTCGGCGTTGGCGGAGCCGATGCACGCAAGAATTGGGCAGCGCTGGTACGCGGGTTCGCTGCGCTGCCCACCGCCGTTCGGGACGAGCTCCAGCTCGTCGTCGTATCCAACGCGGTCATCGGCGACACGCTTCGCGCGCTCCTCGCGGAGACACGTTTGCGCGACGACAGCGTGGTGCTGGCCTCGACGGTCTCGGACGCGCTTCTCCGCGCCTTGTACCAGTCGGCAGCGCTGTTCGTCCTGCCGTCCGTCTACGAAGGCTTTGGGCTGCCGGCACTCGAAGCGGTGCGGTGCGGGTGTCCGACGATCACATCAGACACGACGTCGTTGCCCGAAGTGCTGCAGTACCCGCCCGCCACGTTTCCTCCCCACGACATCGACGCGTTGTCGAGGCTGATGCACCGCGCCCTGAAGGACGAGCACTTCCGCAGCGAACTCGTCGATGCGGGCCAGCGCGCCGCCGGACGCCACACCTGGCAGCGAGTCGCCGATCGGAGCCTGCGTGCGCTGCAGGAGATTCGCGTCCCACAGGGGGCGCGCGCCGTCCCGAAGCGGGTCGCCATTCTGGGTCTTGGGTCCACAGACGGCGGTTCGGTCGTCGGCCTACCCATCGGTGCGCTGGACGCCGTCGCAGAGCGTGTGGACCTGGACTGTTTTGAGATCGGCGATCGTCGACCGCAGGGGAGGTCGGGGCGCCGCTGGCGCGTCTTCCCCATGCGGGCGTTCGGTCCCACCTTCACGCCCGACGCGTATGACGCCGTGCTCACCGTGTTCGATGGCAGCACCGCGGACCGCGCCCTGGCCGAGCGGTTCGTCGAGGCGCCGGGGATCGCGTACCTGCGCGCGGATCCCGGACGGTCCCGAGACATCATCGAGTTCGCACGCGGGCTGCTGTTTCCGTCCGATGCCGCGTGCCGCAGTGCCCGGGACGCCGACCTGGCGCGACTGCCCCACGCCGTGCTCCCGCTTCCCGTCCCGAGTGGGCGCGGTGGGCCGGAGGCGCCGGCGGCGCACCCCGTCCTGGTCGTGCCGGGAGCCATGCCCGACGGCGAGCGGTTGGAGTGCGTCGTCGAAGCGTTCGCGCTGATCCGGCGCGAGTGGCGCGGACGGCTGCTCTTTCTTGGCGGCGCCGACATAGCGAGCCGTCGGCGACTCATGGAATCAGCCCAGCGCCTCGCCGTCGCCCCGGACGTCTCGTGGACCGACCGGGTGCCACACGACGAGTATCGAGCGCGCCTCGCAGTCGCGTGGTGCGGCGTGTGCCTCGGTGCCGGGTGGAGCAGCGGTGGTCATCGCCCGCTGCTCGACACGCTCGCCGCGGGGACCCCAGTCGTCAGCGACCGGGCGGACGCAGCCGAGCTCCCCACCGAGGCTGTGGTCGCACTCGCAGCGCCGGCGCACGCGGTCGAGCTCGCCGCCGCGCTGCGCACGCTCCTCGATCCCGCGGTGCGAGCGTCGCGGGCGGCCGATGCGCAGCGCTACGCGGCAACCTGGAATGCCAGCGCGTTCGCTGACTCGCTCGTCGCTTCGCTTGAAGAGCTCGTGGCCCCACCACGCGCGCTCGTTCCGGCGACCTGACCGTGGACGACGCATCGGGTGTGCCAGCCTCGCGGTGGCGCAGCCTGGAGAGCCCGACGGGTCGACCCGTCCCGATCCTCGTCGGCGAGGAGTTCGATGCGCTCGGCGTGGCGCTTTCGGCGGGCAGGTTCGCCTACTCCGAGGCGTACCGGTTCTTGTTCGACCTGCTGGCGCCGAGCTCGACCGTGCTTGACCTCGGCGCCCACATCGGCACGTTCTCGCTCGCTGCAGCGTCGATCGGCTGTCGCGTCGTCGCGTTCGAGGCTGCGCCGCGCAACGTGTCGCTCCTCAGGGCAAGCGTCGCCGCGAATCACTTCGATTCGTTGACGGTGGTCGCGGCTGCAGTCGCGGCGAAGGCCGGCACTGTCCACTTCCGGCCCGAAGGCGCGTTCGGACAGATCAGCGAGAACCCAGATCTCGGAGATCTCGTCGAGGTCAACGCCGTGACGGTGCCGGACGAGTTGTCACGACTTGGGATCATGTCGGTGGACGCAATCAAGATCGATATCGAGGGCTCCGAGCCGGCAGCGCTCGATGGCATGGCCTCGCTGCTCAGCGAGGAGACGGCACCCGTGCTCGTCATCGAGGGCAACGCGCACACCCTGCGTCATTTCGGGCACACCCCCCAGGACGTCCTCGCTCAGACGGAGGCGCTGGGCTACCGCAACCTGCTGTTCCGTGCGGGGCAGCTCGTGCCGGTCACACCACGATCGGTGCAGCCCCGCACCGTCGTTGACTACCTCGCCGTGAAGGGACTCGACCAGCTCCCCGCGGGTTGGGAGATCCGGCCGCCGCTGACGACGGCGGAAGTCGCGGCGGAGCTGCTCGACGAAGTCAGGACGCGAGACCGGGACAAGCGGGCGCACGTCTGTCGGGTCCTAGAGCACGCGGACGCAGGATTACTGGACGAGCCCTCGACGCGGGTCGCCGAGGCGCTGCTCCGACTCGACCCCGACCGTGCGAGCTCGCCGACCCGGATCGGGGGCGAGCGTCATCCGGGCGTGCAGCCGGGTCTCGTGCCTCGCTTGCGCGACGAAGCCGAGGGTCTTCGCGTCTCCGCTCGAGCGTTCGAGTACGCCTTGGCGGACTCGCTCGACGCCCTCCGCGCCCGACGCCGCTAGCCCCAGGGCACGCACGCCGAGACGCGCCGGACTAGTCGCGCCGCGTCCTCGTGAGGAGCCCGCAGTCGGCCAGCCACTCGGCCAGGCCCGGGTCTGGGGCGGAGAAATCGACGAGCGGCCAGTCGGCCCCCCTTCGACGCGTCGTGCCCGGCCCAGCGATGGCGATCGCGGTCTGGCCTGGGGCTGCGTCTGGCGCAGGCGATCTCCCAGGCGGTCAACGGCCGGCTTGTCGGCGAGGACGACGGAATAGTGGAAGCGCCTGGCCTCCAACCACGAAGGCGTCGGCGGCCCGACGATCTCGGCGCCGGCACGCTGCCAACGCGCCGTCACGCCGTTGGATGATGCGTCTCGCAGCGCCAGCGTGACCCGCGCGCCCGAGCATGAACGCAGCGTGGTCAGCAGTGGGTCGACGATCTGCGCGGCGTCGGCCGAGTCGTCCACGATGGCCAGCAGGCGATCGTGACAGGCCCAGTCTCGGGCGGCCAGCGGTCGATGGTCGTAGTAGTCGGATCGAATGAAGGGAACCCGGCCCGTGAGGCTCGCCCCCCATCGACTCCGGAACGTCGCGTGGTTCTGTTCGAACAGCTCCCGTCGCTGGGTGAGTGCGGTCGACAGCCCGCCGGCGTGGACGACGCGCGCGGCGGGCTCATACACCACGTGTCCCCCTAACGCCTCAAGCGCGAAGCAGAGATCGACATCTTCGAAGTATCCGGCGCCATAGGCAGGGTCGAATCCGCCCACGGCCTGGAAATCCTGCCGACGGACGAGGACACAGGCCGCGGACCCGTAGTCGACGCGCCGATGGAACGTGAACGCGCCGTCCGTCGGGTCCGCGTCTCGCCCGTAGACGAGGACGCTGCCTTCGCGCCCGACGAGCCCACCCGCGTCTTGGAGCGATCCGTCGAGGTTGAGCAGCATCGGGACGACGGCGCGTACGTCGCTGGAGCGGTCGAGGGACTCGACCATCGGCATCAGCCATCCCGCCTGGACTTCGGCGTCGTTGTTGAGGAAACAGAGGTACTGGCCGACAGCGCGGGCAGCACCTTGGTTCGCAGCCAGCGAGAAGCCGCGGTTCTCGTCGTTGATCACCAGGGTGAGGCCGGCGAACCGCGACGCGAGACGATCGACCGTGTCGTCGGGCGAGGCATTGTCGACGACGATGAGTTCGTAACACTCGGGCGTATTCGAGTGCAGCGCCTGAAGGGCGCGCTCCACCCAAGGCCAGTTGCCCCAGGTGACGACCACTACGGAGACGAGTGGCTCGGGGGGTGTTCGAAAGTCGGAGCGCGTCACGACGAGCCTCGCAGCTGCCGATACAGGCGCCGCAGGCGCACTGCCGCCCTGAAGGTGAGCTGCTCGCGGACAGTGTGGGCCTGTGCCTCAGCGACGGTCACGCGCTGCTCGAGCGCTGCCGCCGTCTGGCGCAGGTCGTCCAGCATGTGGTTCAGCCCGTCGATCTGTCGTCGGTAGCTGACGAGCATTTCGTTGACGTCGCGGCTCTGGTCGGCGAAGGCGAGCCGCTCAGCGACAAGTTGGCGCCCACGCGCGGCGAGCGCGCGCTCCAGCAACTGCCGGTCTGGCTCGTCGTCGTCCGGCACGCCGGTTGCGGATCGGTGTGTGACGCGCGTCGCGAGTGCCGTCAGCCGGTCGTAGTGCTCGGCGATCGTCGCTTTGGCCGTCTCGAGCACCGCGCGGGGCGGCGCGTCCAAGAGGGCGGCCGCGAGGTTGCCTGGACTGGCCGGCAGGTCGCCGCGCACCAGGCGTGGCGGCTCGCGGCGTCGGGGTGTCCGCCGCGTGATCGCCCCGCCCCACGATGAGGGCGTACGGTCGCCCGAAGGCGGCCGCCACCGCGGCGCACGTGGGCGAGACACCGACGAAGCCGCGCGCGGAGGCAAGCGCGGCGCAGAGATCGTCGAGCACGGTCTCGCGTGGCAGGCGAATCACGCGTCGGCCGCTCGTCGCGGTGAGCGCGGCCGTGAGATCCACGCTGTACGGGCCAACAAGAGGGAGGACCACGATCGTCGGCGACGCCGCGGTCTGCGCGGCGACCTCCTCGACGGCCTGGCTGATCATGGGCGCCAGCGGCACCAAA
Source organism: uncultured Actinomycetes bacterium (assembly GCA_963731625.1). Taxonomy (GTDB): domain Bacteria; phylum Actinomycetota; class Acidimicrobiia; order IMCC26256; family PALSA-555; genus PALSA-555. The sequence goes on along the minus strand of CAVSWH010000002.1, from coordinate 8,140 downwards.
CGCTGGTGATCCTCGACGAGGATCGCCGGTCCGTCCTCTTCGGCGGGGAACGCATCGATCCCGCGGAGATACGCGAGACGACGGTTCAGCACCGTGGCGGGGATCGCTTCATCGGCGAGCAGCGCCGGATCGCCGACGACGTGGATGTCGGTGTCGACGCCGCACGCCTCGAGCAGCGATCGAGAGTCGTCGTCGGCGACGCTGACGTAGGCACGATGGCGCAGCGACGCTGCGAGCCTGGCCCCCTCCTCGCCTGACGGTGTCGCCCGCAGGCGTACCGCGCTCCACGCCACCGGTGTCCGTGCTTCGAGTTCGGCGCCGAGTCCCTCGACGAAGAACCGGCTGGGCAGCACCTCGGCGGTTTGCTCGGGCGGGAGGTCGTATGCGGCCGCGGCCTGCGCGTCGTCGAAGTCGACGATCGATGAGCCGGCGATCACGACAAAGTCGAGCGCCGCGGCGAGGTCAGCGAGGCGGTCGTGCGACCAGCGTCCGAGGGCGGAGGACGGGGTGCTGTCGAGGGCGATCGGATGCGGGTAGCCCACCGGTGCGTATCGGTGGACGGACCACGCTGGGAGACGGCGCCCGAGCTCCGCCTCGGTGACACGACCGACGATGAGTTCGTCGAAGTCGTCGACGTCGAATTGACCCCACAGCCCGATCTCAGCGAGCGGGAGCGTCGCCATCGGTCCCGATCACTCGCTGGACGAGCCAGGAAGGACGACTGTCACCCGGACAGTGCATCGAGCAATCCTTCCATATGGCATCATCCCTCTCTGCCCTTCGGCGCGCATGGCACAGACGAAATGAACGCACCATCGCCCGGGTCGGATCGGATCGACGACCCTGCCGGGTTTCGCCTGCATTACTCGAGCGCTCTGTCGCGCGACGAGTTCGAACGACGCTGTCGTCGTCAGCCCTTCTGGTACCACAGCTACTACTTCGACAACGGGTTCGAGGTGCGAGGCGACTACAACATCGGTCCGGACATCGCCTCGTACGGATTCCCCGACGATCTCGCGGGTGCCACCGTGCTCGACGTCGGAACGGGCGCCGGCTGGTTTGCGCACTACTTCCACCAGCGGGGTGCCGTCGTGACCGCCGTCGATGTGCGGGGCCCGGTCGACTACGACGCGTTCGGTGTGTTCGAGCATCCCGGTGAAATGGACGATCGCCCGCCCGATCGTCTCGACGCGGACGGTCAGCCCATCTACTTCAGCCCCTCGAGCGGCGCGTTCTGGCTGATGCGAGACCTGCTGGGCGCCGACATCGGCTTCAAGAACGCGCGGGCGACCGATGTGGGTCCCGACCTCTTCGGCGGGCAGCGCTTCGATCTCGTGTTCCTCGGGGCGCTGCTCTGCCACGTGCGTGATCCCATCGGCGCGCTGATGGCCGCCCGCAGCGTCTGCGTCGGGCAGGTCGTCGCGTCGACGCTCGTCGACGTGTGGGACACGTCCACCGACGCAGCCGCCCGTCTGCTGTGGACCCGGCCCTCCGCCGTGGGGTGGTGGTACCCGAACCTCGCCTGCTACCGGGAGTGGTTCCTCGCGGCCGGGTTTCGAGATCCTGACGTGTCCCGGCAGGTCTGGCTCCGAGCGGACCAGCCACGCGAGACAGTCAGCCGGACACAGCTGCATGTGGCCGGGCATGCGTACGCCTAGCTGCTCGCGCTGGCTCGCATCCCGCGTCGGATGCTTCGTTTGAGCCCGCCCGCCGTCCGGCGCGCGCGCAGCTCCGCACGACGCAGCGTCCATCGCCGCTGCAAGAGCACGAAGTCGTGTTCGCCCCGGTCACGGCCCGGAACGATGTCGAGGATGTCGAACCAGCGCGACCAATGGCGTCGGATATAGAACGGCTGGTGGAAGGCCGTGTGGTAGTAGTCCGGGAAGTACTGGCTCCACCAATCGTCGGTGCGAAACAAGAACCCGGCGCGGCGGAACCGCTCGTCGAGCTCGCGGTTCGCGGCCCAGGGCTGGGCGAGCCAGCTCGACTCGCCGTGGACGGTGGCGATGACGACACCGCGTGGCTGCAGGACGCGGTGCAACTCGGCGAGCCAGGCATCCTGGTGAGCGGCGTCGAGGTGCGTGAAGACGCTGAAGCAGAGAACGAGGTCGAACTGGCCCGACTCGAACGGGAGGGGCGGCAGCTCGGTGCTGAGACGGGCGTCGACACCGTTGAGGTGAGCTGCGACCCATGCGACCGCGGGCTCGTCGATGTCGCACAGCGCCACCGACGCTCCGGTGCGCATGCGCAAGCCGCGCGCGATGCGACCGGGGCCGCCACCGAAGTCCAGGATGCTCCGAAAGTCAGCGAGGGCGAGGCTGTGGCGTCGCAGCAGCTCCTCGTAGGTGTTGAGGTGCAGCCACCCACTGAACGCGAAGTGGTCGGCGCTGTTCAGTCCAGCCACCCGCAGGCGCAGGTCGGGCGGCGGGAGGCACGGGAGCTCAGGCCCGTCCGCCGCTTGCCCGCCGGTCGCTTCAGCCTGCGCGCGCCCGTGCGGTCTCGAGGTGTCCAACCCGATGTCGAGCACGACGAGCTCCCATCCCTCGGCGGCGCTCCGAGCGAGGAGGGCGGTGAGCTCGTCTCGGTCGGCGCAGAGGGCGCATGCCCGGGCCGCCACGAGCGCGTGCGCGTCGCCGCGCGCGAGGGCGGCGAGCGCGTCCTCACGGGTCGCCCCGGCCGACGCTTCGTAGACGGTCGCGAGTTCGAACCCGGAGTAGGACGCAGCGATCGTGACGAGGCGGCGCTCCTCATCCGGCGAAAAGTCATCGGGAGACAGATCGGGTTCGTCTCGCTGATCGAGGTACGCGACCGCCCGCATCGGGCAACGACGCTATTCGACGGGCCTGACGACGCGCGCCGACCTCGGCGGTTACGGCTGGCGAGTGGGGTCTCCCGGCAACGAGTCAGTACTCGTTGAGGTCGTATGGGTCGAGCTCGGGGTCCCGGAACGCGATCAGGGGGTCAGCCCGGCGAACCGCCCTCGCCTGCATGATGCAACGGCCGGTGTGAGGGAACTCTGGGATGTCCCGTTGCGGGTGCCATGCCTCCTCCACAACGTCGAAGAAGGAGGACTCGATCCACTGCCGGAGGCAGGGGAGGCTGGGCACCCACCAGTTCGACGGATCGCCTTGAAAGCGGTCTCGATAGAAGAAGTGGGCGTACGGTTCGGGATCGTCGAGCGCCTGGCCCTCGACGACGAGGATGGCGTCCTCACGCATCACCTGCCGCAGTCGTGCGAAAGCCAGCAGCGGGTCGCGCAGGTGGTAGTAGACGCCGAGATACAGCACGATGTCGAAGTCGCGGATCCCCAACGTCGGCACCTCAAGCACGGAGACGTCGGGCCGATAGGTGACCCCCGAGCCGAGCAGCTCCTGCGCCAGGCGGAAGTACGGCTCCGGATCCGGCCTGACCTGAGTGGTCAGGTCCGTCGCGATGACTTCGGCCGCGCCGCGCCGCTCGGCGTCGAAGGACCAGAGCCCGTCGAGGCACCCGATGTCGAGCACCTTGCGCCCGGTGAAGTCGATGGTGTCCAGGGCGGAGGCGATGTTGACCTGCGACTCCTTGGGCCACAGCCCTGGGGTCGCCAGGCCATCACCGAGGTCGATGGTGTGGATCCAGAGCGGCAGAGACTCGACGCGACGCCGCCGCTCGACCGCCTGCTCGCTCTCCGTCATCCGCGCTCCGTACGTCCGCTGGACGGGGTGGGGTCGGGTGTCACGCCCGCGGGCCGTCCCCGCGCGACCCGCCCACGGAGCGGATCGCGTGCCGGACCTTCTCGTACGCGTTCTGCGCGATGAGGGCGTTGCGATAGGTACGCGTTCCGCGGAGGACCTCCACGTTGGCGTTCATCTCCTGCGCATCGGCCAGCGCCTTCGCCGTGCGGAGCTGGGAGGCGGCAAGATCCTGTCGGAGGGCGACGATCGCCTCGGAGGCCATTGCGGCTTCGTCCTGCGCATAGCGGGCGGCCGCGTGTGCCTCGGCGGCCTCGGCTTTCGCCCGGCTCAGCTCGTCCCGCAGGTCCTGGACCTGCTGTTCCAGCCCATCGGGCGAGCGGGAGGTCGATGCGCCCATCGCGATCAGCCGGCCTTCACGAGGGTGGTGAAGGCATCGTCAAACCAGCGCGCAGCCGGTTCGATCGCATGGCGTGTCGTCACGCTGGCGGCGCCTCGTTGGCCGAGCTGAACCGCGTTGTCGGGATGATCGTAGAGGGACCGCATCGCGTGCCGCGGCGGCGTCGAGGTCGGGTTCGGCCCATACGGCGTCCGGGGGATACGGCAAGGCGCCCGTTCCCACGTCGCGTAGCTCGTATGGGATGAGCAACGAGTTGTCGTCGGTCATGAACTCCGTGTTGCCGGACCAGCCAGTGGCGATCGCCGGACGTCCGGCGGCCATCGCCGAGGCGATCGTCAAGCCGAGCCCCTCGCTACGGTGCAGCGAGACGTAGCAGTCCAGGCACGCGAAGAGACCGCGCATCTGCACGGCGTCAAGGTGATCCTCGGACAGGATGATGTCAGCTCGTCCGTTCGCGGCGTCGAGGACTTCCACGGGCGCGGTGCCGGCGGCGTGTGCGTTGATGCTCTTGAGGACGAGGGCGACACCGTCATCGGGTCCGAACGCTCGCTGATACGCGTCGATGAGCCCGAGCGGGTTCTTCCGACGGAGCACGCTCATGTAGTCGAAGACGAAGCCGAAGAGAAAGCGGTCGTCGGGCAGCCCGACATCGGCCCGTCGCAGAGCCACGGGTTGCTGCGGCGACTCGATGACCAGGGGATGCTTGCGCCGCTTGGACCCAGCGCAGGCCGCGAGCGCATCTCGCACGTGGTCGCTCGCGCACCAGACCTCGTCGACGAGTTCGAACGCTGGGCGCAAGGCGTCGGGGAACTTGCCGACCTCCCAGTACCAGATGCCAATTTCGCGGCTTGCTGCCTTGGCGCTTGAAATCCATCGTGCTGGCATAGCCGAGCAGCTCGTCGGCGTTCATGGCGAGGACCGTGACGTTGAACGGCGTCCCGCTGATCGTGACGGGATAGTGATGACGGTGACGGTGAAGGCTCGGCCGCACGACGGTGGTCGCAAGCGGGATCCCCGAGGCTCGGATCATGCGCGCAACCATGCGCCCCGCCGCGGCGACCCCGAAATCGCCCTCGAGGTAGCCGACCAGGTTGACGCCCAGCAGGCGGTCGACTGACGCGTCGCCTTGCAGGAGGGGGTGACCGGTGCTGGACGTCCCGTACTCACGCGCCCATCCCACCAGGCCGTTTTCGTCTCGGTCGAGGGGGTCCGGAAAGGTGGCCTGGAGGCTCGCCTCGTCCTGCCACGTTGCGAGGAGGTGCCGGCTGACGCGGCTGCCCGACGCCGCGGGGCGCCCCAGCCATTCGGCGAACCCCGCGCCGTGGTCGGCGCCGAAGGCAACCGCCGGCGGCTCGGCGTGCGCCCGGTCGGCTTCGAGCACGGCGTGCCAGTACATCCGACGCACCGCGGGCGTCAGGCGAATGCCTCCGTCGGTGTGGCTCCAGCTGTACGCGTCGCGCTCGTACCATCCGAGCGCTCGCAGCGCGGACAGCCGGTCGGCGAGGATCCGCCGCCAGGCCGGATGCTCGTCGACGCGTACCAGCACGGGCTCGGCCTCGCGGTCGACGAGGCGGTACAACGCCCGCGGGCTGTCGTAGCCGCTGGCGTCCGCGGCGGCGACGAACGAGTCCAACCCAGCGCCCAAGTAGCAGAGCCGGACCGGTTGTCCGTCGACCGTCCAGGGGCCGTCGGCGGCGCGGACAAGCTCGTGCTCGTGCATGTTCCAGAACCCGAGGTTGCATGAGATGTCGGGCATGGCCGTGGCGTCAAAGCGCTGTGCGACGAGGTCAAGCCAGCGCTGATCGAGGAAGTACCCCTCGTCGGGCGCATCGAGCGTGTAGCGGCCGAGGCGATCCCGCAGGAAGGCGAGCGCCACGGAGCTGTCGCGTTTTACGGCGAGGATGCGTGAATGGAACTGGCCGCGCAGCAGGAGCGCCTGGTCCTTGGCGCCCCCGTCGGGCCTGGTTGGGGCGTCGCAGGTCCCGTTGGGCGCGAGGACGACGCCATCGTCGGTCAGCGCGAAGAGATCCGGGATCGGGGCGAGGACCTCGAAGCCGGGGTCGAGGTACAAGGCGCGACGCACACCGTCGTCGAAGAGCCGCTGGAACAGATAGGGCTTGAGCGCAGCGGCCAGCTCGGGCTCGGAGTAGTAGGTGGCCATGCGCTCGAAGGCCTCAGCGTCGAGCTCGAGCGCCGTCGGCGTGAGGACGTGGTAGGGCAGGCGATCCAGAACGTCGTCGTCGGTGGCGTCGAGCACCAACGCCGTGACGCCGACGTCGGGGTGGTGGTGCTGGAACGTCTGGACGAGGCGGTGGACGAGCGCGAGGTCTCGCTTGGCCGCGATGCTGCACAGCCGGCTCGTCTGGCCGTCGATTCCGTTACCCACGCTCGCCTGCCGTGGCACGCCAAGGTCAGATACGGGCGGGAGAGTAGCGGAGGGCCCTTACGGGCCTGACATGACGCGCCCGAGCCGTTCCGCGGCGGCAGGCCGGCCTGTGCGCCGGCTAGCTCGCTTCGCGGAGTTGGCGCTGCGCGGCGCGCTCGAGCGCATGGCGGGCAGTCGCCACGCCGACGCGGCCGATCCGCCGCGCGTCGGCGTCCAGATGCCAATCGCCCGCCCATCGGGATGCCGGGCGCGCTCGATGCTTGGTGGGGCGGGCCGCTCGGGTCCTACGCCGCGCCGCGTCGGCAGGGCCGGGCTTCGGCGGCGACTCGACCAGGCGCAGCTGATTGTTCACACCAAGATGATCACCCGCGGGTGTGACAAATATTCCGGCTGCGCCCGACGTCACGGGGCGGTGCCGGGAGGGGGTGCCCGTAGACTCGGGCGGTGAGCGCCGTCTATCTCGATCACGCGGCGAGCACCCCGATGCGACCTGAGGCGGCGGACGCCATGCAGCCGTTCCTCGCCGGTTGCTACGCCAATCCCTCGGGCATCCACCGAGCCGCCCAAGCGGCGAAGACCGCCATCGAGGAGGGCCGAGAGGCGGTAGCAGCGGCCCTCGGGGCCGAGCCCGGCGAGATCGTGTTTACCGGCGGCGGCACCGAGGCCGACAACCTCGCGGTCGAGGGCGCCGCCCGCGCCCTGCGGCGCGAGGGTCGGGGCGCCGGCGTGGCCATCGCGGCGTTCGAGCACAAAGCGGTCCTCGCGGCATCCGACCGGCTCGCGGCGGAGGGGTTCGACGTCCGATCGATCCGCGTGACGGGCGACGGGGTCGTCGACGTGGAAGCGCTGGACGAGGTGATCGGGAGCGAGACCGTGCTCGTGTCGGTGATGCTCGTGAACAACGAGGTCGGCACGATCCAGCCCCTGGCGGACGTCGCCCGCGTCGTCCGGGCACGTGCGCCGCACGCAGTTCTCCACACCGACGCGGTCCAGGCGGTGCCGTGGCTGGACATGAGCACGGTCGCGGCGGCGGCTGATCTTGTGTCCGTCTCGGGCCACAAGTTCGGTGGTCCGAAGGGGGTCGGGGCGCTCGTTCTGAGACAGGGCGTCCCGCTGGTGCCGCTCCTGGAGGGAGGCGGACAGGAGCGCGGCTGGCGGGCTGGCACGGTCAACGTGCCCGGCGTCGTCGCGTTCGCGACCGCGCTGCAGGTCGCGCGAGCGCGAGCGCGTCGCCGAGAACGGACGTGTCGCGGCGCTGCGCGACCGGCTGCAGACCGGTCTGCTTGACACGGTCGCGGGCGCGTTCGTCAACGGCGACCTGAGCCGGAAGGTGGCGGGCAACTGTCATGTGGGCTTCGCCGAGATCGAAGCCGAGTCGCTGCTCGTCGCCTTGGACGAGGTGGACGTGTACGCCGCCGCCGGCTCCTCGTGCTCGTCGGGTGCGACCGAGCCGTCACACGTCCTCGCGGCGATGGGCGTGCCGCGGACGTTAGCGCTGTCGTCGATCCGGCTGAGCCTCGGGTACGCGTCGACGCCGCAGGACGTGGATCGCGCCTTGGAGGTGATCCCGAACGCCGTCGCTGACCTCCGAGCCCGCGGGGGGTGGCGTCGTGAAGGTGATGGTCCTCATGAGTGGGGGCGTCGACTCGTCGGTCGCGGCCGCCCTGCTGCTCGAGCGTGGTC
>CAVSWH010000001.1:0-1694256 GCA_963731625.1 uncultured Actinomycetes bacterium | reverse complement strand
GATCGAGCTGAGCGCGTTGTTGGTGTCGGCGAGGCTGCGGGCGATCTGGACCTCGCCCCCGCCCGGCAGCGACACGGTCACGACGCGGTAGCTGGACCCGCCGACGTCCTCGGTGCGCGGCCGTGACACCTTCACCGGCGGGCCCTGACCGCCGCTCGGCGGGCCGCCGCTGCCGCTCGGTCCTGCGCCCAGACCACCCGGCCCGGGCAGCGCCGCCGTCGTCGTCGGAACCGCCGACGTCGCGCCGGCGTGGAGCCCCGTCGTGTCGACCGGCAGCCGCGTGAGCCCGGTCCAGCCGGTCACCGTCCCCGACGCGTCGACGCACTCGATCGCGCCCTGGGGCAGGCCGGCCAGGATCCCGCCGAGGCCCTGCAGCGGGTTCGCGCCCGCGAACTCGCTCGGGTTGCTCAGCTGGTCGCAGAGCATCCGCGCCGTGCGACCGCCCGGGTCGCTGAACCGCGACGCGTAGCTCACCACCTCGTTGTCGAGGTCGTCGTGCAGGCGGTGCGCGGTGACGAAGTAGCTCGTGAGGGCGACGACGACGACCGAGAGCGCGGCGAGGAGCCCGAGCGAGAGCGCGAACCGGGCGCGGAGCGTCATGACGGACGCAGCGTGTACCCGACCCCGCGGACGGTCTGGATCAGGCGGGCCGCACCGTCCTCCTCGGTCTTGCGCCGCAGGTAGCCGATGTACACGGCGAGCGACTTGGACTCCGACCCGAAGTCGTAGCCCCAGATGCGCTCGTAGATCGTCGAGTGCGAGAGCACGATCCCGGCGTTGCGGGCGAGGAGCTGGAGCAGGTCGAACTCGGTCTTGGTGAGGTCGAGCTCCCGGTCACCCCGCCAGACCCGCCGGGCCGCCTCGTCGATGCGCAGATCCTCGACCCGCAGCTCGCGGTCTGGGGTGTCGTAGGTCGTGCGGCGCAGCAGCGCCCGCACCCGGGCGAGGAGCTCGTCGAGCGCGAACGGCTTCGGGAGGTAGTCGTCGGCGCCGGCGTCGAGGCCCGAGACCCGGTCCGACACCTCGGTGCGCGCCGTCGCGATGAGGATCGGTGTGTGATCCCGGCGTGCGCGCAGTCGACGGCACACGGTGAGCCCGTCGACGTTCGGCATCATGAGGTCGAGCACGAGGAGGTCCGGCGCGACCTCCTCGAACACCTCGAGGGCCGCCGCCCCGTCGTTGACGGCACGGACCTCGTAGTCGTCGAGCTCGAGCGCGCGCACCAGCGATTCGCGGGTCGCCCGGTCATCCTCGGCTAGCAGCACGCGCTTCGACACGCTGTGGTGTATAGCCCCGCGAGGTGAGACCTCGGTAAGAGCCCGACAAGGACACCGCGCCGGCGTGCACGGTCATGCCGGTGCCGCCGGACGCGAGCGAGGCCCGCGGCGCCGAGTCGACGCCGCGGGCCGTCGCCCGTCCGACCGCCGTGGACTAGGAGGAGCTGCCTGGCCCGCCGGCGTTCCCGCTGCCGGCACCCGGCGGCGGACCGAAGTCGCCTTCCCGGATGCTGGTCGCGGTGATGGTGCCGTTGCTCGACGTGCCGCGCACCATGATCTGCTCACCCACGGTGAGGTCGCTCACGCTGCCGGTCTTCGTGACGAGCACGGTCGTCGACGCCGACGTGGACACGGTGACGCTCGACCCGCTGGTCGTTTGCACCGTGATCGTGGAGCCGTTCACCGCGGTGACCGTCCCCATCGTGGGGGCGCCGCCCGGGGGGCCGTTCCCGCTCGGGGCGCTGGACCCGCTCGGGTTCGAGCCCGACTGGCTCGACGGACCGCTGGGCGGGCCGCCCGACCCGCTCGGGCCGTTCGAGCTGGAAGAGCCGCTCGACGAGCTGCCGCTCGCCCCGTTGGGTGCCTGCTGGCCACCCGGCGGGCCACTCGAGCCACCCGAGCCGCCGGGACCGGACGGGTTCGACGCCGTGCCGTTGTCGACGATCTGACTCGCGGTGACCGACGAGCCCGACGTCGAGCCGAGCACGACGACGTGGTCACCGACCTTGACGTCGCTGAGCGAGCCCTTCACGGCCTCGGTCACCGTCGTCGACGCGGACGTCTGGACGGTCTCGGTCTTGTTGCTGCGGTTCTTCACGACGATCGTCGAGCCGTTGACGCTCTGGATCGTGCCGCCGTCGCCGCCGCCCGGCGGACCGCCGCGACCGCCCGGGCCGTTGCGGGTCGCGGATGCCGCGGTGGCCGACGAGCTGCCCGAACTGATCGCGTTCACGCCGACGACCGCGGCCGCGGCGATGGCGACGGCGCCGACCGCGGCGACGAGCACGTTGCGCCGCGACGGACGCACGCCGTGGTGCGCCGGACCGTCGGCTGGCTCGTCGAACCAGGCGTCGTGGTGGGCGTCGGCGTCCGGCGGGATGGCCGCGTGCGCCTGGGGTTCGGGGACGTCCTCTTCGTGTTCCATTGCTCTTCCTTTCGGGTGACCGCGCGGGGCGCGGGGTGTGGGGGGTGATGTCAGGCGCCCGAGACGTCGTAGAGCGTCCCGGAGCCCGTGCCGGAGCTCGTCGTGGACACCTCCTTCCCGTGGGTGGTGACCCATTGCGAGATCGCGGAGCCGCTGCCCGAGGCGCCACCGGGGCCGAACCCGCCTCCCGGGCCGCCGCCGCCGTTCGCCACGAGCACGTAGCGGACCTGGCCCTCGGCGACGAGACCCTCGAACTGTGCGAGCGTCGGCGCGGGATCGGCGCCGTTGAAGCCGCCGATCGTGATGACCGGCTGGCCGCTGGCGATGATGATCGAGGCCGAGCTCTGGGACCCGAACGCCGCGACGAGATACTTCGCGTTCCCTCGGTGCGCCTCGAGATACGAGATCAGCGCGGTGTCGGCGCTCGTCGAGGCGCCGCCCGGGCCCCCGCCGCCGCCGGGCCCGACGCCGGTGCTGCTCGTCGTGGGGCCGGCGCTCGCCACCGGGCCGCTCGCGGGGTGCAGCACCGTGGTGAGCGTGTAGGCGGCCGGCCCGGCCAGCAGCGTCGCCGCGGCGATGCCCGCGGCGGTGAGCACGAGGGCGCGGGAGCGCAGCCGGTCCCCGAGCCACAGGCCGACGGCGACGAGCACCGCGCCGAGCACGATGAGCGGTCGGAGCCACGCGTCATAGCTCGGCGTGCGGTCGAGGAGCGCGACCGCCCAGCCGGCGGTCACGACGACGGCCGCGGGCAGCACCCAGCGCAGCCACCGCTGCGTCCGACCCAGGCGCCACAGCGCGACCGCGCCCGCGCCGGCGAGCGCGGCGACGGCCGGTGCCAACTGGATCGAGTAGTACTGGTGGAAGATCCCCTGCGAGAGGCTGAAGACGCCCACGCAGCCGATCGCCCACCCGCCCCAGAGGATCCAGCCGGCGCGGCCCCGATCCGTGCGGCGCGCGCGGCGGGTGAGCCACAGCCCGGCGAGCAGCCCGACCGCGGCGAGCGGCAGCAGCCAGGAGATCTGGCCGCCGTTCTCGACGTTGAACATGCGCAACCAGCCGGGCGTGCCGCCGAAGTTCGCACCGCCGCCGCCGGCCGGGCCGCCGCCGCCCGGCGAGTTGCCGAAGAGGCGGGACAGGCCGTTGTAGCCAAAGATCAGGCTGAGGATGGAGTTGTTCGTCGTCGAGCCGATGTAGGGGCGCGACGCCGCGGGCCAGAGCGTGACGATCGCCACCCACCAGCTCGACGACACGACGAGCGCGCCCAGGCCGGCGGTGAGCTGGAGGAGCCGGCGACCGAGCTTCGGAGGGCCGGCGACGAGGTAGACGAGGATGAACGCGGGCAGGACGAGGAAGGCCTGCAGCATCTTCGTGTTGAACGCGACGCCGAGCAGCACCGCCGAGAGCACGATCCAGCGGGTGCGACCGGTCTCGAGCGCCGACCACAGCGCCCACGCCGCGGCGAGGCACAAGAAGGTCAGGAGCGCGTCCGGGTTGTTGTAGCGGAACATCTGTGCCGCAACGGGCGTCAGCGCGAGCGCGACCGCCGCGAGATGCGCCGCGGTGTTGCCCATCCACTTGCGAACCAGCCGGTGCAGGATCAGCACCGACGCGACGCCGGCGAGGACCTCGGGCACGAGCATGCTGAACGTGCTGAACCCGAAGAGGCGCGCCGACAGGCCCTGCACCCAGAACGCCGCCGGGGGCTTGTCGACCGTGATGAAGCTGCCGGGGTCGATCGCCCCGAAGAAGAACGCCTTCCAGCTGACGGACGCGCTCTTCACCGCGGCCGTGTAATACGAGTTGGCGTCGCCCACGCCGGCGAGGTTCCAGCTGTAGAGCAGCGCGGTCAGCACACCGATCGCGCCGACGATCCAGCCGGCGCGGCTCGGCCGGCGCCACCGGGGCCACGAGACGCCGCGGGACGGGCGCTCGGGCCGGGTCGGTGGACGGGCCGGGCGCCGCGCCGGTGCCGGCGGGCGGGTCCTGGGCTCGGTGATGGTCACGGTGCACGCTCCTCGGTCGAGGGTCGGGACGCGCCGCGGCGCGCCCCGAACAGCAGACGGTCGAGAACGACGAACTCAGCGATCCACAGCGCGGCGTAGCCCGCGACGCTCGCCACGAGGACCACGCCGGTGTGGAGCGCGCCGTCGAGGTGCACGACGCTCGCCCAGTGGTCCGCGGTCGCGACGAACAGGGTCGAGAGGGCGAGGCCGGCGAAGGACAGCGCCCAGAACGGCACGACCTCCCGCCAGGGGTCGCTCGCGTCGTGGCGGCCCCAGACCCACTCGCGGTTCAGCCGGTACGAGACGACGGTGCCGGCCGCGGTGGCGATCACGTTCGCGAGCCAGGCGGTCATCGCCAGCGCGACGGTCAGCGTGGCGAGGACGGTGAGGCTCAGCACCGTGGTGAGCACCGACACCGAGAGGCAGCGCACGACCCTCCGCGCCGGCCCGTCGGCGCGGAGGTCCACGAGGGGCTGGGTGATCGTCACGCCGCCTCCCGGTCCTCGACCACCAGCGGCGCGGAGCGGGCCATCGGGGTGCTCGCGTGGCGCGGGCCGAGCTGGCGCAGCAGGCGCCGCACCCCGCGCAGGTCCTCGACCGCGGTGCGCACGATGTCGACACGCGAGTCGGGGTCGTCGACCCACTCGACGGGGAGCTCCACGACCCGCAGGCCATGGCGCTCGGCGCGGATCAACAGCTCGGTGTCGAAGAACCAGGCCTGGTCAGCGACCTCGGGCACGAGCGCGGTGGCGACGTCCCGGCGCAGCGCCTTGAACCCGCACTGCGCGTCGCGGAACCGCGCGCCGAGCAACAGGTGCAGGAGCCGGTTGTAGGTGCGGGAGATGAACTCCCGCTTGGGGCCACGCGTCGTGCGAGAGCCGGGGAGCAGGCGCGACCCGATCGCGATCTCGGCGTAGCCGCTCAGGACGGACGCCACGAGCGGGTACAGCGCGGCGAGGTTCGTCGACAGGTCGACGTCGGTGTACGCGACGACCTGGGCGTCGCTGCGGAGCCACGCCGCGCGCAGCGCGCGGCCCCGTCCCTTCGCTGCGAGGTGGAGCACCGCGACCCCCGGCAGCTCGGCGGCGAGCCGGTCGGCGACGCGGGGCGTCTCGTCGATCGATCCGTTGTCGGCGATCACGATCCGCCAGGACAGGGGCAGGGTCCGCTGCAGGGCGCGGTGCAGGCGTCGGACCTGGCGGGCGAGCGACGCGGCCTCGTTGTAGACGGGGACTACCAGGTCGACGACGACCTCGCCGCTGGTCGAGGGTCGGTCGGCCTCGGTTGCCCGGTTGATCGTGCGCATCTGGTGTCTCCTCTGCGTGCTGCGGGCGATCGTGAAGGCGGCACGTAAACGCGACCGCGGGGCAACTCAAGAACCAGGTGAGAATCGAGCGGGACCCCGCAGCGCGACGGCGTGCCCTCAGCGGGATCTCAGGTGGCGCAACGACACTCACCGGGTGAGCACATCGACGCCCAGCCCGCGCGCGGTCACACCGCGCCGTCGCGACACGCTCGGCACGAGCTGACATGGCCATCGCGCTGCGCCGCCCGGACCCGGCCGCGGTCTCTCGCCCCGCGGGGTCGCCGCCGGGCGGACGCACCGCGCCGACCCGCGACCCGCGGTGGGTCCGGCCGGCGGTGCTCGCCCTGCTCGCGGGGACCGCCGGCCTCTACCTGTGGGGACTCGGCGCGTCCGGGTGGGCCAACGGCTACTACACGGCCGCGGTGCAGGCCGGCACGCACAGCTGGAAGGCGTTCTTCTTCGGCTCTCTGGACTGGTCGAACTTCATCACCGTCGACAAGTCACCCGCGTTCCTCTGGCCGATGGAGCTCACGGCGCGCGTGTTCGGCCTGAGCTCGTGGAGCATCCTCGTACCCCAGGCGCTCGAAGGCGTCGCCACGGTCGGGCTGCTCTACGCGACGGTGCGCCGCTGGTTCACACCGGCCGCCGGGCTGCTCGCCGGCGCGGTCGTCGCGGTCACCCCGGTGGCCGGGCTCATCTTCCGGTACAACAACCCGGACGCCCTGCTCGTGCTGCTGCTCACCGCGGCGGCCTACGCCATGACCAGGGCGCTCGAGCGGGGCAGCGGCCGCTGGCTCGCACTGGCGTTCGCGCTCGTCGGCTTCGGCTTCCTCGCCAAGATGCTCCAGACGTTCCTCGTCGTCCCCCCGTTCGTCCTCGCCTATCTCCTCGCTGCGCCGGGCCCGCTCGTCCGACGGGTCCGCCAGCTCGCCGTCGCCGGCGTCGCCCTCCTGGTGGCCGGCGGCTGGTGGGTGACGATCGTGTCGCTGTGGCCGGCGGCGTCGCGTCCCTACATCGGTGGGTCGCAGAACAACAGCCTGTGGAACCTCGTCTTCGGATACAACGGCCTCGGTCGCCTCACCGGCAACGAGGCAGGCAGCGTCGGCGGGGGCGCGGCGGGCGGCAGCCGCTGGGGACCGACCGGCCTCACCCGCCTGTTCAACTCGAGCTTCGGCGGGCAGATCGCGTGGCTGTTGCCCGCGGCGCTCCTCCTGCTCGCCGCCGGGCTCGTGATCACGGGGCGCCGCCCGCGCACCGACCGCGCCCGCGCCGCGCTCGTGCTCTGGGGCGGCACGCTGGTCGTGACCGCGGCCGTGTTCAGCCTGGGTCACGGCATCATCCACCCGTATTACACGGTCGCGTTGGCGCCTGCGATCGGCGCGGTCATCGGGATCGGTGCGGCGATCGTCTGGCGGCAGCGACGCGTCACGGCCTGGTACGTGCTCGGCGTGGTGTTCGTCGTGACCGTCGTGTGGTCGTCACAGCTCCTCGCGCGCACGCCCAACTGGCAGCCGTGGCTGCGTCCGGTGCTGCTCGGCGGCGGCCTCGTCGTCGCGCTCGTCTGGCTCGCCTGGCCGCTCGTGGCGCGCCGCCCCTCGCGGGCGCTGGTGGGCGCCGCCGTCGTGCTCGCACTATTCGGGTCGGGTGCGTACACGGTCGCGACCGCGGCCGCGACACACTCGGGGGCGATCCCGTCGGCCGGGCCCGCGGTGGGTCCCGGCCCAGGCGGGGCGGGGCCTGGGGGCGCGTTCGGGCGCGGCGGCGGTCCTGGCGGTCCCGGGCCGGGTGGCGGCGGGGGTGGCCTGCTCGATGGCGCCCCGGTGTCCGACGCGCTCGCGTCGCTGCTCGCCCGGGGCGGCACCGGGTACCGCTGGGTGGCCGCGACCGTCGACGCGAACAATGCCGCGAGCGATCAGCTCGCGGCCGGCCAGCCCGTCATGGCGATCGGCGGGTTCAACGGCACTGACCCCGCCCCGACCCTGGCCCAGTTCACACGCGACGTCGCCCGCCACGAGATCCACTATTTCCTGGCGTCAGGCGGCGGCAGCGGTGGTGGCCCCGGTTCGGCGGGCGGCGCGGCGTCGTCGATCACCACGTGGGTCGCGGCGCACTTGACGGGCCGGACCGTCGACGGCATGACCGTCTACGACCTCACGGCACCGTGACGCGCCTAGCCGCCGAGGCCGGGCAGCACGACCGCGCAGGGGATCGGGTCGTGGTCGGACGGGTCGAGGGCGTGCAGCACGTCGGCGAGGGCAACCCGGTCGTAGATGATGCCCAAGTGCTCGGTGACATCGGTCGCGCACTGGGACTGCACGACGAGGTTCGTCACGTCCGGACCGTTGAGGAACGCCGAGCGGTAGGGCGTCACCACCTCGTCGTGCGTCGTCTCGATCACCGTGTAGGTCGGTCCCGGCACCGTGTCGCCCCCGGCGTTCAGCGTCGCCAGGAAGCTCGAGCCCGCCAGCTGCTCGGTGCACGCGACGCAGAGCGGCGCCACCAGCGAGCCGAAGGTGGGTGAGGACCCCGCGAGGGTCGTGAGCCCGTCGATCGTCGTGCCGTGGTTCGACGGCGCCAAGCCGACGAGCGCGTGGACGAGCGGCGCGCCGCCGAGGAACTTCAGGTACCAGCGAGGCATCATCCCGCCCTGCGAGTGGCCGACGATGTCGACCTGCGGTGCGCCGGTGGCGGCCACCACGCGCGAGACGAACGACGCGAGCTGCGCCGCCGAGGTCGGAATGTCACCCGTCGCCTGGATCGGGTCGCCAGCGGGGCCGCCGTAGTTGAGGGCGAACACGCAGTACCCGGCGTTCGCGAGCAACGGCGAGAGCGCCTGCCAGCTGTCGGTCATGTCGCCGAAGGTGCCGTGCACCAGGACCACCGGGTACGGATGCACGGCGCTCGGGTGGCAGGTCCAGTCGTTGGCGCCGGGCGGCGACGTGCCCGGGTGGGCGGCCTCGGCGACGATGCCGGCCGCGAAGGAGTACGGGACCGGATACGTGGCGGCCGCGGCCGTGCTCGCGGCGGCGACCGCGACCGTCGCACCACACGCCACGGTCATCACCCATCGACGCACGCGCATCGCGACCTCACCGTCCTCGCTTCGAGGGGCCCAACGGCGGGCGGCCCGTGGGATGTCGCGGCGTGGCGCGACATGGCGGCGCTCAGCTTCAGGCGCGCAGCGTGTCGCCGAGGCTGGTGGATGAGTGGGCGAGGGGGGACTTGAACCCCCATGTCCTTGCGGACACAGGAACCTGAATCCTGCGCGTCTGCCAATTCCGCCACTCGCCCGGCGAATCACGGCAGGGTACCAGTCGCCTCCCACACCACCTCTCGCACACACACCACACGCGCCGCCGCGATGCGTCGCCGACGTTCGCTCGCGCTCGTCGACATCGCGTCGGTTGGACGCGCGGGTCCGACGGCGGGGCTTCACGCTGGGTGTGCGGCGGCTCGTGCCCACGCCGCCTGGTCACACGCCGAGGACCGGCCCGCTCCTCGGGCGGCGGTCCGGCAGCGTTCGGTGGCCCTTCCCGCCATACACTCGTTCGCCGTGGGACTCCAGGGATTCGAACGCCGCCTCGAGCAGCTGGTCGAGGGGAGCTTCGGGAAGGTCTTCCCGAGCGGCCTCCAGCCGGTCGAGGTGGGACGGAAGGTCACCCGGACCCTCGACGCCGAGCGGACGGTCGGGGTCGACGGGGTACCGATCGCGCCCAACAACCTCGGCGTCTACCTGTCCCCCGAGGACTTCGACCGGTTCCACGACTTCGCCGACGCGCTGGCGCGTGAGCTCGCCGAGGTCGCACGCGAGTACGCCCGGGCCGAGGGCTACCACTTCGTCGGCCCCGTGACGGTCACGCTCGTCGCCGACGACGAGCTGAAGGCGGGTGAGTGCGACATCGCCGCCGAGATCCACGAGGGCGGCCGGGTGGGGTCGCTCGTGCTCCCGGACGGGCGGCGGATCCCCCTCGGGGAAGAGGTCGCGCTCATCGGGCGCTCACCCGACTCGACGGTCGTCGTCGCCGACCCGCGCGCGTCGCGCCGTCACGCGGAGATCCGCCCGTCGGGCCACGGCTTCGCCCTCGTCGATCTGAGCTCCATGAACGGCACGGTCGTGAACGGGACGCCGGTGCGCGAGCACGTCCTGAAGGACGGCGACGAGATCCGCATCGGCTCGACGTCCCTGCGCTTCGAGCAGTCGTGAAGGCGCGGGGGCGGCGAGGCGAGCCAGCGCCGGACGCGGGGGTGCCGTGCCCGAGTCGGTCCTGACGATCCTGAAGTTTTGCTTCCTGGCGCTCCTCTATCTGTTCTTGTTCCGGGTGGTGCAGGTCGTCGTACGGGAGCTGCGCGCCCCCGCGGTGATCGAAGACGCCGCCGACGGGCGCCGGGGGCGTAAGACTCGCAAGGGCGTCCGCCTGCAGATCCTGGAGCCGGCGTCCCATCAGGGGGAGCTGTACCCGCTCGGAGAGGAGATCACGGTGGGTCGGGGCGGTGGGTGCGGGATCGTGCTGCCCGACGACCACTTCGTGTCCACGGTGCACGCGCGCGTGTTCCGGCGGGGCGACGAGGTCTACGTCGAGGATCTGGGGTCGCGGAACGGCACCTTCGTGAACGGGTCGCCGGTCGCGTCCCCGATCCGGTTGCGCCGCGGCGACCGCGTGCAGTTCGGTGAGACGGTCGCGGAGGTGGTCCGGTGACGCTGCACGTCCTCATCGGCGCGGCCACCGACGTCGGCCGGGTCCGGGACCACAACGAGGACGCCTACCTCGTCGACGACCGCCTCGGGCTCTTCGCCGTGGCGGACGGGATGGGCGGCCACCAGGCGGGCGAGGTGGCCAGCGCCATCGCCCTCGAGGCACTCCGTGCGGCGGTCACCTCGGGTGAGGGGATCCGCGACGCGGTCACGAGCGCCAACGACGCGGTCTACGAGAAGTCGACGACCGACGACCGCCTGCGCGGCATGGGGACGACCCTCACCGCCGGCACGCTCGCCGCGGGCGACACCCTCCTGCTGGGCCACGTCGGCGACTCGCGCGCGTACGCGCTGCGGGACCACCAACTGGAACGCCTGACCACCGACCACAGCCTCGTCGAGGAGCTCATCCAGGCCGGCGAGCTCACCGAGGAGCAAGCCGAGCACGATCCGCGCCGGTCGATGATCACCCGGGCGCTCGGCATCGAGCCGACGGTCGAGGTCGACCTCTACCCCATCCAGGTCCACGACGGCGACCGGCTCCTGCTGTGCTCCGACGGGCTCACCGGGATGGTCCGCGAAGACGAGATCGCGGAGGTCCTCAACGAGGAGCGCGACCCGAACCAGGCCGCGCACCGACTCATCGACATGGCGAACGCCGGAGGCGGCATCGACAACATCACCGTCCTGATCGTCGACCTCGTCGACGCCGAGAGCCCGACCGCGGCCGTGCCGATCGTCACCGACGACCAGCCGTCGGCGCCCGAAGCGCCCCCGGCGGAGGAGCCCGTCGCGGCCGAGCCGAGCGCCCGACGACCGCGGACCCACGCCGGCCGAGGACGCCTACGGCGCGTGCTGCTCTGGGCCCTGCCCGTCGTGATCGTCCTCGGCGTCGCGTTCGGGATCGTCGACTACTACGCGCACCACACCTACTTCGTCGGCAACGACGGCGGGCGCGTCGCCGTGTTCCAGGGCCGCCCCGGCGGGCTTCTCTTCTGGAACCCGACAGTGAAGCAGCGCACCTCCCTGCTCACCAAGACGCTGGCGCCCGCCGACCTCACGCAAGTGGACGCCGGCCACGGCCAGTTCTCGTCCGTCGGCGGGACGAGCAGCTACCTCTCGGGGCTGCGCACGCGCGCCAACCAGGCCCGCCGGCACACCCTGGGGAACACCAGCCCCGTCACGCCGACCACGCTCCCGACGCCGGCCGGGCCCGCCGCGCCGTGAGCACGGCGGTCGTGAACCGCCGAGGGTCCGAGCTCGGCCTCGGCGTGCTCGCCGTGATCGTCGCCGCCTTCGGCTATCTCCTCGTCCAGCTCGCGCAGAAGCCGAGCGTGCCGGCCGACCTGTGGGTCATCCTCGTCGCGGTCCTCGGGCTCTTCGTCGTGGCCCACGTCGCGGTGCGCCGGCTCGCGCCCGACGCCGACCCGGTGCTCCTCCCGATCGCGGCGCTCCTGAACGGCCTCGGGTTCGTGACCGTCGCCCGCATCGACAGCAACCTCGGGCGCATCCAGGCGATCTGGACGGCGGTGAGCGTCGTCGCCTTCGTGCTGACCCTCCTGGTCGTCAAGCGCATCCGCACGCTCGAGCGCTACCGGTACACCTTCTTGCTGCTCGGCATGGCCGCACTCCTGCTGCCCCTGGCGCCCGGGATCGGCAAGACGATCAACGGGGCGCGCCTGTGGGTCGGGGTCGGGCCGGTCAACTTCCAGCCGGGTGAGGCGGCCAAGGTGCTGCTCGTCCTCTTCTTCGCGGCGTACCTGGTCGACAAGCGCGAGCTGCTGGCCCGCGGTGGGCATCGCCTCGGGCGCCTGCGCCTCCCCGCGATCCGTCACCTCGGGCCGCTGCTCGTCGTCTGGGGGGTCTCGATCCTCATCATGGTGCGCGAGACCGACCTTGGTCAGGCGATGCTCGTGTTCGCGCTGGCCGCCGTGATGCTCTACGTCGCGACGGACCGCGCCGCGTACACGCTGTTCGCGCTCGTGCTGTTCCTCGGGGCGTCCTTCGCGGCGTACGAGCTGTTCGCCCACGTGCAGAGTCGCGTCGTCGTCTGGCTCGACCCGTTCAAGTACGCGAACAACCAGGGCTACCAGCTCGTGCAGGGGCTCTTCGGCTTCGCCGCCGGCGGGTTCGCGGGGACGGGCCTCGGGCTGGGCAACCCGAAACAGATCCCCAACGTCGCGACGGACTTCGTCTTCGCCGCGATCGGCGAGGAGCTCGGGCTCATCGGGACCGTCGCCATCCTCATCGCGCTGCTGCTCTTCGTCGGCGCCGGGCTGCGCATCGCCATGCGCGCCGAGCAGCCCTTCCCCAAGCTGTTCGCGACCGGTCTCACCGCCATCGTCGGGTTCCAGAGCTTCGTGATCATCGGCGGGGTCACCCGGACGATCCCGCTGACCGGTGTGACGCTGCCCTTCATCTCCTACGGCGGCTCGTCGCTCTTGGCGAACTGGGTGATCCTCGGCCTGCTGCTCCGCATCTCGGACGACAACGCGCACGCGTCGTCCGGCCGCGGCCGCGTGACGGCGCGCGCCCCGTGAACCCCGCCATCCGGCGGGTCGGGGGGATCCTGATCCTCCTGCTGCTCGTCCTCGTCGGTCAGCTCACCTACCTGCAGATCGTCGACGCCAACAACCTGAACAAGAACCCGCACAACGTGCGGACGCTGCTGCAGAACGCGAACCGGCCACGCGGCGACATCGTCACCGCGGACGGGACCGTCGTCGCGCACTCGGTGTCGGTGAACGACGGCACCGAGTTCAAGTATCAGCGCCAGTACCCGACGGCCGGGCTCTTCTCCCAGGTCGTCGGCTACCAGTCGTTCGTGTTCGGCTCGACCGGCGTCGAGAACACCTACAACAGCGACCTGACCGGCCAGAGCCTCCGCGTGCAGCTCCACAGCCTCGGCGACCTGCTCTCGGGCACACAGGGGACGGGCAACGTCGTGCTGTCGCTGCGCGCCGACCTCCAGCGCACCGCGCAGGCGGCGCTGGGCTCGCAGCGCGGCTCCGTCGTGGTGCTGGACGTCCAGACCGGCAACGTGCTGGCGATGTACTCGAACCCGACGTACGACCCGAACCCGCTCGTGAGCCACAACGCCCAGATCGCGCAGGGAGCCTTCACGCTCCTCAACGCGAACCCCGACCATCCGTCGCTCCCGCGCGCCTACCGGGAGCTCTACCCGCCGGGGTCGAGCTTCAAGACCGTCACCGCGTCCGTCGCGCTCGAGGACGGCGTGGCCACCCCCGACACCACCTTCCCGTTCCTCACCCAGCTCAGCCTCCCCCAGACGACCGCGACCCTCCAGAACTTCGGGGGGGAGAGCTGCGGCGGCACGCTGACCCAGGGCTTCACGCAGTCGTGCAACACGACCTTCGGGCGCCTCGGCCTCGAGCTCGGCGAGCTGTTCCCGCCCGGCATGGCCAAGTTCGGGATCGGCGCCGCGCCGCCCCTCGACGACGCCCCCGGCGCCGTCGCCAGCAACGGCCTCGTCCCTGGGTCCTTCGCCCAGAACATGCCCCAGTTCGCGTTCGCCGGGATCGGCCAGGGCGTCATCGCCGTCACCCCGCTGCAGATGGCGCTCGTCGCGGACGGCATCGCGAACGGCGGGGTGATCATGACCCCGCACGTGGCGAGCGAGATCCGCGACGCGAACGGCAAGGTCGTGGAGCGCATCAACCCGAGCCCGTGGATGACGGCAACGACACCCCAGGTCGCCGCGGCCGTCACCCAGCTCATGATCAACGTCGTGCAGAGCGGGACCGGCACGGCCGCGCAGATTCCCGGCGTGACCGTCGCCGGCAAGACCGGGACCGCCCAGAACGCGCCGGGGCAGGCGCCGCACGCCTGGTTCGTCGCGTTCGCCCCGGCCCAGGCGCCGAAGTACGCGGTCGCGGTGATCGTCGAGCACGGTGGGAACGCCGGCAGCGAGGCCACCGGTGGCGCGGTCGCCGCGCCCATCGCCGCCCGCATGCTGCGCACCGCGCTCGGCCTCCCATGAGCGACGCAAGACGCCGCGACGCCAAAGCCGACCAGTAGCCTGATTCGGCACATGGCTCAGGCCGGGGACGTCTTCGCGAACCGCTACGTCATCGAGCGGCCCGTCGCCCGGGGCGGCATGGCCGAGGTGTACCTCGCAAAGGACCAGGTCCTCGACCGGCCCGTCGCGGTGAAGGTCCTCTTCCAGGAGTACGCCCGCGACCCGAGCTTCGTCGAGCGCTTCCGCCGTGAGGCCCAGAACGCCGCCGCGCTGAACCATCCCAACATCGTCGGTGTCTACGACTGGGGCCAGGAGCACGGCACGTACTTCATCGTCATGGAGTTCGTCGAGGGCCGCTCGCTGCGCGACATCATGCGCGCCGAGGGCCGGATCCCGCCCGTGCAGGCCGCGGGGATCGCCGCCGAGATCGCCGACGCGCTCTCCTTCGCCCACCGCAACGGGGTCGTGCACCGCGACATCAAGCCGGGCAACGTGCTCATCACCTCGACCGGCCAGGTGAAGGTCGCCGACTTCGGGATCGCCGCGAACCCGACGAGCCCGTCGCAGGGGCTGACCCAGACCGGCGCGGTCATGGGCACCGCCACGTACTTCTCGCCCGAGCAGGCGCAGGGCTTCGCGGTCGACGGGCGCACCGACGTCTACGCCCTCGGGGTCGTGCTCTACGAGATGGTGACCGGGCAGGCCCCGTTCCAGGCCGACACGCCCGTCGCCGTGGCGATGAAGCACGTCCGTGAGGCGCCCGTGCCGCCATCGCACTACGCGCTCGACCTGCCTCCCGACCTCGAGCGGATCATCCTCGCCGCCATGGCCAAGAACCTGGCCAACCGCTACCAGTCGGCCGACGACATGCGCGAGGACCTCATCCGCTTCGAGCGCGGCCGGCCCGTCACCGCGTCCTACCGGCCCGACGCCGACACGGTCGCCGCCGCCACCGCGGCGACCCAGGCCGCCGGCCTCTGGGAGGAGCCGAAGCGGCGCTGGGGCGCGATCGCCGCGGTCGTCATCGGGCTCGGCCTGCTCGCCGCAGTGATCGTCGTCCTGCTCGTCCCGTCGTTCCGGAACTCGGTGCTCGGCACGTCGAACGCGCCGCCGAAGCTCACCGTGCCCGACGTGACGACCGGCAACCCGACGTTCGCGGTCGCCGACGCGCGCCTCGTCCACGTCGGCTTCAAAGTGAAGCAGGTGTCCGTCGAGTCGACGGCCGTGCCGCCCGGGCAGGTCGTGAGCCAGAGCCCCGTGGCCGGCTCGCTGCTCACGAAAGGCAACACCGTCACCCTCAGCGTCGCGAACAACATGGTGACGCTCCCCAACGTCGTCGGGCAGACCTTCGAGCAGGGCCAGCAGACGCTCGCGACCCTCGGCGTCCAGGTCATGCGCATGGACACGCCGACGACGTCGCAGGCGCCCGACACCGTGCTCGCCATGACGCCCGCCTCGAACACGAAGGTGGCGCGGGGGTCGGTCGTCACGCTCACCGTCGCGCAGGCCCCGCAGGTCTCGGTGCCGACGGTCACCGGCCAGGACCAGGTCACCGCGTCGAACACCATCACCCAGGCGGGGCTCCAGCCGGCGATCGTCGGGCAGAGCAGCAACAGCGTCCCCGCGGGCAAGGTCATCGCCACGAACCCGGCCGCGGGGACGATGGTGGCGAAGGGCTCGACCGTGCAGCTGTTCGTGTCAACGGGTCCGCAGACCGTCGCGGTGCCCAACGTGATCGGCCAGCCGCGCGACACGGGGATCGCCGCGCTCACCGGGGCCGGCCTGAGCGTCCAGGCGACGTGTGCCACGAACTCCCCGATCGTCTCCGAGAACCCGCCCGCCGGGACCCAGGTCGCCCCGAACACGGTCGTGATGATCGCCTGCGTGGCGTAATGCCCGCCCGCGCGTCCGCGCTCGGCACCTGGTACGAGGAGCATGGTCGCCACGAGCTGCCCTGGCGGGCGACGCGTGACCGCTGGTCCGTGCTCGTCTCCGAGGTGATGCTCCACCAGACCCAGGTCCCCCGCGTCGAGGCGGTCTACGCCGCGTTCCTGGACCGCTTCCCCACGCCCGAGGCGATGGCCGCCGCCTCCCCGGGTGATGTCATCCAAGCGTGGGGGCGCCTCGGCTACCCGCGGCGGGCCCGGCGCCTCTGGGACGCGGCCCGCCGGATCGCCGCCGACGGCTGGCCCGCCGACCTGACCGAGCTGCCCGGCGTCGGTCGCTACACGGCCGGTGCGGTGCGCGCCCAGGCCGACGACCTCGACGTCCCCGCCGTGGACGTGAACGTGCGCCGCGTCCTCGAGCGCGTGGTGGGGCACCCGCTGACGCCGCGGGCGGCGGACGCGGCGATGGCACGCCTCGGCGGCCCGCTCACCGGCCGGGACCGGCTCCTCGCCCTGATGGACGTGGGTGCGCTGCTCTGCCACCCGACGTCTCCCCGGTGCCCGGCGTGCCCGCTCCGGCGGCGCTGCGCCACGCGGGGCCCGCTGCCCTCGGAGCACCGAGCCCGGGCGTCGCCCTACGACGGATCCTTCCGGCAGCGGCGCGGCGAGGTCCTCGCGCGCCTGCGCGCCGGCCCCACTCCGGCCCCGCTGCTCGACGCGGGCGCGCTCGCGTCGCTGCGTCGCGACGGCCTCGCGGTCGTCGAGGAGGGCACCGCCCGGCTGCCGTGAGCTACACGCGGACGAGCCCGGCGCGGTCGAGGAAGTTGTGGAGGAGCGCGTGGCCCGACTCGGTGAGGATCGATTCGGGATGGAACTGCACGCCTTCGACCGGCTCGTCGCGGTGGCGCAGCCCCATGACGAGCCCGTCCTCGCTCTCGGCGCTGACCACGAGCTCGGCGGGCACCGAGTCGCGCGCCACGACGAGCGAGTGGTAGCGGGTGGCCTGCAGCGGGTTCGGCAGCCCGGCGAACACGCCTTCGCCGTCGTGGGTGATCACCGACGTCTTGCCGTGCATCACGCGCGGCGTGCGGACCACCTCGCCGCCGTAGACCTGGCCGATGCACTGCAGGCCTAGGCAGACGCCGAGGACCGGCACGCCCCGCGCGCCGCAGTCGCGGATGACGGCGTTCGAGACGCCCGCGTCCTCGGGTCGGCGGGGGCCAGGCGAGACGAGCACCGCGTCGGGTCGCAGGTCGCGCAGACCGTCCAGATCGATCGCGTCGTGGCGGTGCACGACGGGGGTCGCGCCGAGCTCCCCGAGATACTGCACGAGGTTGTAGACGAACGAGTCGTAGTTGTCGATGACCACGACGCGCGCCATCGCGGCACTCTACGTGGCGACTCGGACGTCGAGGGCTAGGGTTCCGCCGTGCCCAAGACGAAGCGGCGCAAGCCACCGCCGCGCAAGCCGTCGCGCTACACGCCGCCGAAGCCCAAGGCCGCGAAGCGCAGCCCGCTGTGGGTGCCGGCGACGATGTTCACCGCGCTGGCGTTGGGCATGGTCGTGATCCTCGGCAACTACCTGCAGCTCCTGCCCGGCGGCACCGCCCGCAACGGCTACCTGTTCATCGGGCTCGGACTCCTCGTCGGCGGCTTCGTGCTCTCGACCCAGCTGCGCTGAGGAACCACACAACTGTCATTTGTCCCCAAGGTTGTCCACAGCTGTGGAAAACAAGGGGGCTCGTACGCGCGGCGCCCCCGGTGCGACCGGGGCGCATGGGGTGGCGGGGACCGTGCGGCGGATCGGGACGGCCGTCAGGGCGTGGGTCCGACGCGAACCATGTCCTCACGGCAGTGGCGGGGCGCCTCGATGTCGTCGTCGGCCTGCGCCGCCGTCATCGTCACCTCCGCGCCGCAGACCGTGCACCGGAACCGGGCGTTCACGGCCACGACCTGCTCCGGGTCTGGCTCCTCCGGGGCGAGCTGGAACTTCCGGAGGATGCCGGCCCCGACGGTGTAGATGACGAGCATCGCCACGAGCGCGATCGCGCCCCGCACGATCCACCCGACGACGGAGACCGCGAGCAACGACATGAGCGGTGCGGGCGACTCCTCAGCCGAGTCGCTCGAGGATGGTGGCGTTCGCCAGGCCGCCGCCCTCGCACATCGTCTGGAGACCCCACCGTGCGCCGGTGCGCTCGAGCTCGCTCACGAGCGTCGCCATCAGACGGGCACCCGAGCAGCCCAGCGGGTGACCCAACGCGATCGCGCCGCCGTTCACGTTGACCTTGGCCATGTCGGGGTGATGCTCACGGGCCCACGCCAGCACGACCGGCGCGAACGCCTCGTTGATCTCGACGAGGTCGATGTCGTCGAGCGTCATCCGCGCCCGCTCGAGCACCTTGCTCGTCGCGGGGATCGGTCCGGTCAGCATGAGGACGGGGTCGACGCCCGCGAGCGCGAACGCGTGGAACCGTGCCCGGGGGGTGAAGCCCATCGCCGCGGCGCGCTCCTCGCTCATGACGAGCATCGCGGCCGCACCGTCGCTGATCTGGGACGAGTTCGCGGCGGTGATCACGCCGTCGGCCTTGAACGCCGGCTTGAGCTTGGCGAGCGTCTCGAGCGTCGAGTCGGGGCGAATGCCCTCGTCCCGCGCCATCGTCTCGGCGCCGTCGTCGGTCTCGACCCTGACCGGCACGATCTCGCGCTCGAAGCGGCCCTCGTCGGTCGCGCGGGCGGCCTTGTGGTGCGACTCGACCGAGAAGGCGTCGTTCTCCTCCCGGGGGATGCTCCACTTCTCGGCGATGAGCTCGGCCGAGACCCCCTGCGGGACGAGGTCGTAGCGGGTTGGCAGCACTCGGCCGAACGGGTTCGTCCCCGGGAGGAGGGAGGAGCCCATCGGGACCCGGGTCATGCTCTCGACACCGGCCGCGATGACGATGTCGTAGGCGCCGGCCATGACGCCCTGCGCGGCGAAGTGCGCGGCCTGCTGCGAGGAGCCGCACTGGCGGTCGACCGTCGTGCCGGGCACCGACTCCGGGAAGCCGGCAGCCAGGAGCGCATCGCGGCCGATGTTGATGGCCTGCTCCCCGACCTGGGAGACGCAGCCCATGATCACGTCGTCGACGACCGCGGGGTCGAGGTCGTTGCGCTCGACGAGTGTCTGCAGCGTGAAGGCCGCGAGGTCGACCGGATGCCAGTCCTTGAGCTTGCCGTTTCGGCGACCCAACGGGGTCCGCACCGCATCGACGATCACTGCGTTCGTCATCGGAACCTCCCACCACATCCGCGCGTCGGGCCAACGATACGCTCCGCCGAATGGCCCGGAACCTCGACCAGGCGCTCGGTGACGGCGGGATGCCGTTGCTCTCCCAGCTCGGGCTGTCGTTCGAGCGGTACGGGGAGGGCTGGGCCGAGGCCCGGTGGAACCCGACGGCGTTGGCGTGCAACCCCCTCGGCACCGTCCACGGCGGCGTCTACGGCGTCGTGCACGACGCGGCGATGAACTTCGCCGCCAGCAGCGCGCTCGACCGCGGCGACCGCGCCGCGACCCTCGACCTCTCGTATCAGACGATCCGCGCCAGCCAGGCCGGCCAGGCGCTCGTCGTGCGCGGCGAGGTCGTGCGGCTCACCGGCAGCGTCGCCTACCTCGAAGCGACCGTCCACGACGGCGACCGGGCCCTGGTGTCCCGCGGCGCCGGCACCTTCTTGGTCCGCCGCCGGAGCGCCTGAACACGACGGGCGGGCGGTGCGCCGCTAGTCGAGGATCGAGGTCCGCACCCGGCGGCGCCGGACGAGGATCCACGCGAACCCGAAGATCCCGAAGGTGGCGAGCCCGGCGAGCCACGGCGTCGCGCTCGGCCCCGCCGTGCCCTTCGCGTCGATGCTGACGCTCGCCCGCTTCACCCCACTCGGCCGGCCGGCGGTGCGCGCCGCCTCAGCCGTCTGGAACCAGTCGGGTCGCCACAGCCAGATCACGGTCACGGGGCGGATCGCGGCGGGCGTCGGTGTGTCGAAGTTCGAGAGCGGTACGTACGACACGGTCGAGAGATGCGTGAGCGCCGGCGGACTGACCGGCGGTGCGGGTGCCGCGGGGGTCGGCGACGGCCCAGGCCCCGGCGCGGGCGGCGGTGAGGGGCCCGGCGTCGTCGGCGGGCTGATCTCGAACGAGATCGACTGGTTGGCGCCGCTCGGGAACGCCGAGTTGCTGGCGTTCAACGTCAACGTGTACTGACCGGGCGTGTTGAAGATGCTCGCGGGCGGCGTGTAGCTAGACCCTGTCCACTGGGGGAACAACTGGCCCGTCGTCGCGTTTTTCAGCGTCCACGTATACGTCACGCCGGACTGGCCGGGCGCCTGGAACGTGAACTGGCCGGGGCCGGTGAGCAAGCCGTTGGGCGGACCGGTGAAGTTCGGGCTCGGCGGCTGCGGAGGGATCGTCGGCTGCGTCGTCGGCGTCGTCACCGTGACCGTCTGCTCGAGGGCCGTCACCTGGTCGGCCGGGATCGACCCCGCGCCGAACAGCACGTTGTCGAACGTGCCGCCGTTGCCCGTCACGGTGTACGCGCACGAGCTGCTCGGGTTGCTGGCGAACGTGCAGGGCGTGTTGCCCTGGTACTGGAGGCTGAGGCCGTCCCCGGACCAGGAGGTCGGCCAGTCCGGCCCGGTGAAGAACTGCGACGCCCCGACGGTGCTGCCCCCGGCGACGGACACCTGCACCGTGCTGCCGACGGTCAGGTTCGTGCTCGACAGCTGGAAGGCGATCCAGCCCGGTGCCGCGGGAGGGCTGTTGGGGCCGGGCGGCGACGTC
Source organism: uncultured Actinomycetes bacterium (assembly GCA_963731625.1). Taxonomy (GTDB): domain Bacteria; phylum Actinomycetota; class Acidimicrobiia; order IMCC26256; family PALSA-555; genus PALSA-555. Next base: position 1,673,158 of record CAVSWH010000001.1, on the reverse strand, counting down.
ACGTCGGCGCTCGCCGGCGCGGCGAAACCCACGACGGCGAGCACGGCACCGAGCGCCGTGAGGCCGGCCAGCCGCGCGGCCGCCCCACCCCCGAATCGACGCGCCACGGAGTCCATTCTCGCATCCGCGCCAAGGGCGTCCGGGGCCAGACGCTGCGTGGGGACCGGCGGGTCCGGGGCGGAGGGGTGGAGCGGACCGGGGTCGAACCGGCGACCTTCGGCTTGCAAAGCCGACGCTCTACCAGCTGAGCTACCGCCCCTTCGGCGCCGCGAGCGTACCGGCGGTCGGTGCAGCCGGCGGCGGGTCAGGGGACGGTGACGCCCTCGAACGCCGCGGCCTTCACCCCGCGGCGGGCGAGCTCGGCGAGGAACGGCGCGGGCTCGACGACCGCGCCGAGCGCGCGGGCGCCGGGCCCCGGGGTGCGCAGCTCCACCGCGGGCAGCAGCCCGGCGATCTTCGCCGCCGCGACCGCGAGCACCGTGCCCGCGGCGACGCCCGGCCGTTCGATGACGCCGTACACGACGGCGTCGCGCACGCTCGCACGCCAGCCCCAGACCTCGACGCGCGCCGCGCCCCAGTCGTCGCGCGGCCGCGGCGGCCCGACCAGGCGGCGCCGGGGCGGGGGGACGTCCGCGGCGCGCAGCGTCGCCCTCGTCACGGTCGGCACGGCTTGGTGGATGGTCTCGACACCGGCGACGCTGACGCACTCCCGTGCCCCGACCGGGTCGGGAAACCAGACGAGCTCGGGCCCGAGCCGACGCGCCGTGCGCGGCCCGCCGTCGCGCCACTCGACCGGCCGCTCCCGTCGAGCGCGGCGCACCGTCGCGGCGCAGGCCTCGCCCGCCGCGCCGACGCGCGCGACGTAGACCTCGTCGGCGGCGTCGAGTGCATCCGCCGCGTGGCGGGCCAGGACGTCGGAGATCCCGGGCGCCAGCGCGCAGCCGACGACGACTGCGACGCCTTGGTCCCGGGCGAGCGGATCGAGGGCGAGGAGGCCGGTCAGGCCGGCCGGGTCGTCGCTGACCGCGGCGACGGGCACGCGCGCGACGGCTGCGCGGTGCGCGTACGGGACGGCGGGATCGCCGGGGATGGCGAGCGCGACCACGTCGGTGCCGGCCGGGAGCGGCCCGTACGGCACGGCGCTGCCGCCGAGCGCCTCCGCGAGCTCCGCGGCACGTTCGGCGTGACGGTCCGCGACGAGCAGCCGCTCGAGGCCCGGCGTGTCGACGAGCTGCCGGCCGGCGCGCACCCCCACGGCGCCGGCGCCGACCAGCAGGGCGGTCGTCACCGGAAGTCGGGGCCCTCGAGCTCCCGCCAGCCGCCGTTGGTGGGCGGGACGCTGCCCTTACCGCGCAGGCGCACGACGATGCCGGCGAGGAGCGCGCAGAGCACGACCAGGGCGATGCGACGAGCGTTTCTCATCGTGAAGGCTTCATCGTTGCCGGCAGCACTGGCAAGCGCGGGTGGAACCGCATGGGTGAGCCACGGATCTACACCCTAAGCGACCGATTTCTCTCGTCGTGAGGACTTCACCGTTGCGGACAGCCCTACTGGCACAGGTGACGTGCAGATGCGTGGACCACGGATCTACACGCTCCGCGGCCGATTTCTACAAGGGTCCCGCTCGCGGTGAACCGCGCCGCTACCCGGTGAACGCAGCCGTCGGGGCGACCGCGGCCGGCGCGACAACCGGGCAGGCGTCGGTGCTCGGGTCGTAGGTGATCGCGACGCTGCCGTCTCCGGTGTTGGGTCCGAGGTTCTGGATCCCGGTCGCGCCGGGCGCGGCGAACGACGATCCCCCGCCTCCTCCCGAACCTGCGCCGCCCCCTCCGCCGCCGCCCGCGTAGCCTGCGCCCCCGCCACCATCGACACCACCACCACCACCGCCCACGCCGGGGGCGCCGCCACCACCGCCGCCGCCTTGATCGCTGGAGCTCCCGCCGGTGCCGCCGGGCGCGGCGCCCGCACCGCCCTTTCCGCTGCCGGCACTGCCGGTTCCGCCCGCGCCCGATCCCGCGCCGCCCGCGCCGCCGTTCGCTCCAGGCGCCGACGTGAAGGTCCCCGCTCCGCCGCCACCACCTGCGTTGCCGTCACCGTTGCCACCGCTGCCGCCGACGGCCCCGGTCGCGGCCCCGGTCGTGGTCACCGTCCCACCCGTGCCGCCGCGGAACCCACCCGCGCCGCTCACCCCGGCGCCGGTCCCGCCGCCGCCGGGATCACCGCCGCCGCCCGGACTCGCGTTCCCCGCAATGGGTCCACCCGCGCCGCCTACGCCGTTGCTCGCGCCACCGCCGCCCCCGGCAACGACCAGCGGCACACCATTCGAGCTCGCAGCCGATGCCCCACCACCCCCCTCGCCTTCCCCGCCCCCAGCCCCGCCCCCGCCACCGGTGCCGCCATCTACAAGGCCGCCCGCGCCAGCGACGAGCACGGCCAAGACGCTCCCCGGCGCGGCAGCGACACGCGCCGCGACCGACGCGCCGGCGCCACCGGCGACACTCGTGGTCCCTCCCTGCCCACCCGCAGCGGCGATCGTCACGAAACAGATCCCCGCAGGCACCGTCGCCGCGCTCGGCACAAACCCGGTAAACCCGGTGAGGGAGGAGTACAGCGTCGTCGACGCCGCCCCCGCTGGGCCCGAACCTGCCAACGCCACGACGCCGAACAGCGCGGTCGCGACCGCACCAAGACCGAAACTAGCGATGCGCAACCGCACCGGCGTCTCCTCCGCCTCGACCGAACGGCAGGACGCTACGCCCTTGCCGGCGCAGGCGGAGCCACATGGTCGGGGCATGGATCTACACCCTCAGCGACCGATTTCTACACGGCCCCGTTCGCCCGAACGGCGCCGCTACCCGGTGAACGCGGCGGTGAGGCCAGGCGTTGTCGTGGTGGTCGCCGCCGCAGGTGGCTGCACCTCCACGGCGCCGATGTCGCAGTTGGGGCTGGCCGTGTCGGGGCGGGGCAGGCCGCGCTGGTCGGTCGTGATCGTGAACCCGGCGAGGGTGTTGCCGTCCCCGCAGTGCGCGTTGGGGATCGCGTCGATCAGTGGGCTGGGCCCGTCTTGGGGCAGCTGGGTCTGGGTGGGCCCACCGTTGCTGGCCAGCGCACCGAGCAGCGGGTCGTTCGCGTCGAGGCTGCTATCCCCCGTCGCGATCAGGTTGCAGGTGTTCAGGGTCTCGTTCGCGTAGTTGTACCCCAACGAGTTGCTCGTTCCAGCGCACAGGGGCCCCGTCCCCGCGGGCTTCACGAACACCGAGCCAAACAACGTGATCGAAGTATCTGACGCCACTGCGCTTCCGGTTGGGGCGACGTTCCCGGTCAACGTCGAATATGCGACCTTCAGCGCACTGCTGGCGAAGACCGCACCCCCGGTGCTCGCGGTGTTGTTGGTGAACGTCGAGTTCGTCACCGTGACCGGAAAGGCGGTGCCGATCGCACCCCCGTCGCCGCTGGATGCGGCGTTGCCGGTGAACGTCGAGTTCGTCACCGTCACCGCTGCGCCAGTGATCGCACCCCCGTCGCCGCTGGATGCGGCGTTGCCGGTGAACGTCGAGTTCGTCACCATGACCGCATTACCGGTGCCGATCGCACCCCCGCCGCTGGATGCAGTGTTGTTGGCGAACGTCGAGTTCGTCACCGTCACCACACCGCCAGTCACGATCGCGCCCCCGGTGCCGCCGGGGGCGGTGTTGCCGGTGAACGTCGAGTTCGTCACCGTCACGGCACCACCCTCGTCGAAGATCGCACCGCTGCCGGCGGCGGTGTTGTTGGTGAACGTCGAGTTCGTCACCGTCACCACACCAAAAGCGAAGACCGCACCCCCGGCGTCGCCGGGGGCAGTGTTGCCGGTGAACGTCGAGTTCGTCACCGTCACCGCTGCACCGTCAGCGAAGATCGCACCGCCCCCGATGCCGTCGGCAGTGTTGTTGGTGAACGTCGAGTTCGTCACCGTCACCACACCGCCAGTGAAGATCGCACCCCCGATGCCGGGGGAGGTCGTCGCGGTGCCACCGGTGACGGTGACGTTCTGGAACGTGAGCGCACCCGAGCTGTCCTGTTCGAGCACGCCGTTCCCAGCGTTGGTGCAGAGCGTGAGCGTGTGCCCGTTGCCGTTCACGGTCAACGGGGTCGTGGTGGCCCGGACCGCCCCGGTGGAGCCGCTGGGGTTGGCACAGGGCGTGGTGAAGGTGATGTCGTTGGCCAGGTCGATCTCGGTCTCGGCGTTATTGGTCCACGCGGCCCGGAACTCCGCCTCGTTGTGCACCAGGGATGTTGCCCCCGCGGGGGCCACCCCGATCGCGACCAGCGACCCCGCCACCACCACCAGCCCGACCAGCCCAGCCGCGACCGGACCCCTCACCGACCGCACCCGGGCTCCCTCCGCCTTCGCCTGGCCCGCAGGCCAAGAACGCCCGAACGCTAACACCGACCGATCGGAGCTCTACGCGTGCCACGCACATGATCAGCGCTCCGTTCCGACCCCGGCTAGCCGATCACGATTCATCATTCCTGCGCCCGGGCCACGACGCGGTTGGTGACTACTGGTTGCGCTCCGCCATGAAGGTGGCGCCAACCTCGCACCGACAAAGTGCGGGGCAGTACTCGCACAACGGGCCCGCGCGCAGGTTGGGCTCGCGAGACCTTCAGGCGGCTTCGTCGCGCCACCCGGCAACGAACCGACCCGTAACGAGCTTCGGCCCAAGGCCTCCGGTAGAACCGGCAGTCGGCTACTGGGTCCTCAAGGCTCGGTGGCGATGATGTCGCGCCAGATGTCCCCGCCGGAGCCGCAACGGTGAACCCAACCCGGCGCCAACGGTGAAGTCCTCGTCGTGGGGCTAGGTGGAATCGAACCACCGACCTCACCCTTATCAGGGGTGCGCTCTAACCGACTGAGCTATAGCCCCAAGGACGGGTCAAGGTACTCGGCGGGGCCCTCTTCCTTCACCGTGATCTCCACCCCGCCGAAGAGCTCGGCGAAGATGTTGTAGAAGGACGCCGCGATCACGGTGATCACGACCTGCAGGGCCACCACCACGAGCCCGATGAGGATGGCGCCGCGGAGCACCGTGGCGGAAAGGAAGTGGAAGTTCTTCGCGGAGAGTAGGTCGCCGAGGAACTTCTCGACGCTGTGGATGATCCCGGCGGCGTCGGCGATGATCCAGAGCGCGACGAACGCGACGACCGTGACGAACATCGCGCTGAGGTAGAAGCACAGTGACAGCTTCGTGACCGACCACAGGTCGACCTTCGTGACCGTCTGGCGGTAGGTGCGGTCGGGGCGCGCGACTGCGGTCGTCGGGCCGGTGATCGCCTTCGCCGGGACGACCGTCACCGGCGCGGACTCGACGGCCGGCACCGCCGGGATCGACGCGCTGACCGTTCGACCAAAGCGTCCGAAGCGACGGCGCGGCGGCGCCTCGGTGTCGTCGACGAGCTCGGCCTCGGCGTCGGCCTCGGAGGTGGCCAGCGACGGCACGTCGAGCGCGCTGACCGCCGCCGCGGCCGGCGCGGGGGCGTCGGCCCCGGCGCGCTTCGAGCGGCGCGGCGGCGCGGGCGCGGCGTCGGTGCTCGACGCCAGCTTCGACGTCGTCGCGGGCGACGCCTTCGCGTCGGTCTTGTCGGCCACATCCGCTGTCGCCGTCGCGGCGGCGCTGCGCTGCGGGTCGGCCTTCACGGCATCCTCGGCCTTCGCGCCGTCGTCGCTCTTCGCCGTCGCGGTGTCCGCCGACGAGGACCTGCGCCGACTGCGTCGCGAGGCCCGCTCCCCGTCCGGAGGCTTCAACGCGGCGGTCGACTCACCGGCCAGTGGCGTTGCCGCCTCCGAGGCGGCCGCTGCGGTCACCGCGGGCGCGGCCGCGCCGGAGGCGCGCCGTCGCGGCGGCGCCGGTGCGTCGTTCGCGGACGCGACGACAGGGCCGTTCCCGGAGGACGCATCGTTGTCATTCGCGCCGCGACGGCGCGCCGGCTTCTTCGGCTCGCTGTCGGAGGACGCCGGCAACTCCTCAGGCGGGGTGCTCATCCCTCGGCGTCCTCTCCGCTCTCGCCCTCCAGCACCGGGGCGACAGCCACGATCGTGTCGCCCTCACCGAGCCGGGCCAGCCTCACCCCGGTCGCGTCTCGACCCTGTGCCGAGACCTCGTTGGCAGGCAACCGAATGATATTGCCCGCGGAGGAGAACACCAGAATCTCGTCCTCGTCGGCGACGGTGAACGCAGCGACCACCGAGCCTCGCGCGGCGGTGATCTTCATGCCCCGCACCCCCTGTCCGCCTCGGTTCTGGCGGTGGAAGAGGTCGAGCTTGGTGCGCTTGCCGTGCCCGCTCGAGCTGACGAACAGCATCACGGCGCCTCGGCGGTAGAGGTCGCAGGCGACGACCTCGTCGCCCGGCCGCAGCTTCATCCCACGGACCCCGGCCGTCGCCCGACCGGTCGGCCGCACGCCGCTCTCGGCGAAGCGCACCGTCTGACCGTTGCCGCTCACCATGATGATGTCGTTGCGGCCCGTCGTCTGGATGACGCGGACGAGCTCGTCGCCGCGCGGGAGCGTGATCGCGATGAGCCCGTTGCGCACGGTCGAGTCGTACTCGGACATGCGCGTCTTCTTCACGGTGCCCTTGCGCGTCGCGAAGAAGAGGTACGCGCCGTCCTCGTACGTCCGGGTGTCGATGATGGCGTGGATCCGCTCGTCGTTGGCGAGCGGGATGAGGTTCACGAGCGCGGTCCCCCGCGCCGTGCGGTCCTTCATCGGGATCTCGTGGGCGCGGAGGCGGTACACCTTCCCCCGGTTCGAGAACATGAGCAGGTACGAGTGCGCGCTCGTCGTGAGCAGCTTGTCGACGTAGTCGTCGACGCGGCTCCGGCTGCCCTTCACCCCACGCCCGCCGCGGCTCTGGCGGCGGAACGCGTCGGCGGCGACCGTCTTGATGTAGCCGCTCTTCGTGAGGACGACGACGACCTCCTCGTCCTCGATGAGATCGAGGACGTCGAGCTCGCCGGTGTCCGCGGTGAGGCGCGTCCGCCGGTCGTCGGCGTAGCGGTCGCGCAGGGCGACGAGCTCCTCCTTGATCACCTTCCGGAGCTTCGGCTTGCTCTTGAGGATCGACTCGAGCTCCTTGATCGTCTCGCGCAGCTCGGTCAGCTCGTCGACGAGCTTCTGGCGCTCCAGCGCGGTGAGGCGCCGGAGCGGCATGTCGAGGATGTGGTTGGCCTGGATCTCCGAGAAGTCGAACGGCTTCGCCATGAGGCCAGCGCGGGCGGTGTCGACGTCGGCTGCGCCGCGGATGAGCTTGATGACTTCGTCGAGCATGTCGAGCGCCCGGCAGAGCCCCTCGACGATGTGCTCGCGCTCGCGGGCGCGGCGCAGCCGGTACTCGGTGCGCCGGGTGACGACCTCCATCTGGTGCGCGACGTAGACGAGCAGCGCCTGGTCCAGGGACAGCAGGCGAGGGATGCCGTCGACGAGGGCGAGCATGTGCGCCGCGAAGTTCGTCTGCATCGGCGTGTGCTTGTACAGCTGGTTCAGCACGATGTTGGCGTTCGCGTCGCGCCGCAGCTCGATGACGAGCCGGTTCATCGCGCCGGCGGACTCGTTGCGGACGTCCCGGATGCCCTCGAGCTTGCGCTCGTTCACGAGCTCGGCGATCTTCTGCCCGATCACCTCGACGGAGGTCTGGTACGGGATCTCGGTGACGACGATGCGGGTCTCGCCGCGGCGGCCCTCCTCGATCTCCGCGACGGCGCGCATCTTGATCGAGCCGCGACCCTTCGTGTACACGTCCTTGATCCCCTCCTTACCGAGGATCAGCGCGCCGGTCGGGAAGTCCGGGCCCTTCACGATCTTCATGAGGTCGGCCGGTCGCGCGTCGGGATGCTCGAGGACGTGGATCGCGGCGTCGACGACCTCGCGCAGGTTGTGCGGCGGGATGTTCGTCGCCATGCCGACGGCGATGCCGCCCCCGCCGTTCACGAGGAGGTTCGGGAAGCGTGCCGGGAGCACGACCGGCTCCTCGCGCTGCCCGTCGTAGGTCGGCGTGAAGTCGACCGTGTCCTCGTCGATCTCGCCGATGAGCTGCATCGCGAGCGGGCCGAGCCGCGCTTCGGTGTAGCGCGCCGCGGCGGGGCGGTCGTTCGGGTCGGGACTGCCGAAGTTCCCGTGCCCGTCGACGAGGGGGTAGCGCAGCGAGAAGTCTTGGGCCATGCGCGCCGAGCGCGTCGTAGATCGCCGTGTCGCCGTGCGGGTGGTACTTGCCCATCACTTCGCCGACGGCTTGGGCGGACTTCTGGTGCTTGCGCTCCGGCCGGAGCCCGAAGTCGTACATCCCGTAGAGGATGCGCCGGTGCACTGGCTTCAGCCCGTCGCGGGCGTCGGGGAGCGCCCGGGCGGTGATGACCGACATCGCGAAGTCCAGGAAGGAGCGCTCCATCTCCTCCTGGATCTCGATGTTCTCGACGTTGCCGAGCGTCGTCTGCGTGGCGTCGCCGTCAGGCATCGATGAACCGCACGTCCTTCGCGTTGTCCTGGATGAACTTGCGTCGGGTCTCGACGTCGTCACCCATGAGGGTCGAGATCATCTCGTCCGCGATGGCGGCGTCCTCGACCGAGACGCGCAGGAGCGTACGCGTGCTCGGGCTCATGGTGGTCTCGCCGAGTTCTTCCCAGTCCATCTCGCCCAGGCCCTTGAAGCGGTTGACGTCGATCTTCTTGCCCTCGTGCTCGGTCTCGAAGGCGCGCAGCGCCGCCTCGTCCTTCAGGTAGTGACGCTCCTTGCCGAGGTCGGCGCGGAACAGCGGCGGTTGGGCGATGTAGATGCAGCCGTACTTCACGAGCTCGACGAGCTGGCGGTAGAAGAAGGTGAGCAGCAGCGTCCGGATGTGCGCGCCGTCGACGTCGGCGTCGGCGAGCACGATGATCTTGTGGTAGCGGGCCTTCTCGCCGGCGAAGTCGTCGCCGACGCCGGCGCCGATCGCCTGGACGAGGACCTGGATCTCCTCGTTCTTCAGCATGCGGTCCATGCGGGCCCGCTCGACGTTGAGGATCTTGCCCCGGATCGGCAGGATGGCCTGGAACCGTGGGTCGCGCGCCCGCTTGGCCGAGCCACCGGCGCTGTCGCCTTCGACGATGAAGAGCTCCGTCTCGGCCGGGTCGTTCGATGAGCAGTCCGCGAGCTTGCCGGGCATCGCCGCCGACTCGAGGAGCGACTTGCGGCGCGTGAGGTCGCGCGCTTGGCGTGCCGCGACCCGCGCCCGCGAGGCCTGGATGGCCTTCCCCATGATGAGACGCCCCTCGCTCGGGTGCTCCTCGAGCCACTCGGAGAACTTGTCGTTCGTGGCGCGCTCGACGGCGGAGCGCATCTCGGTGTTGCCGAGCTTGGCCTTCGTCTGGCCTTCGAACTGGGGGGAGCGCAGCTTCACGGACACGATCGCGGTGAGGCCCTCGCGGATGTCCTCGCCGAGCAGGTTGGCGTCCTTGTCCTTCACGTGGCCCTTCGCCTTGGCGTACTTGTTCAGCACGTTCGTCAGGGCCTTCTTGAAGCCCTCCTCGTGCATCCCGCCCTCGGTGGTGGCGATGTTGTTCGCGAACGAGTGGAGCCCCTCGTAGTAGCCGGTGTTCCACTGCATCGCGACATCGATCTCGGAGTCCGGTCCCCGCTCCTCGTACGACGCGACGCGCTTGAACAGCGGCTCCTTCGAGACGTTGAGGTGCTTCACGAAGTCGACGATGCCGCCCGTGAACCGGAAGCTCTGCTCGAGCGGCGGGCTCACGCGCTCGTCGCGGAAGCGGATCTCGAGGCCGCGGTTGAGGAAGGCCATCTCTCGGAGGCGCTCGATGAGGGTCTGGGCGCGGAAGTCCGTCTCCTCGAACACCGCCGGGTCGGGCCAGAACGTGATCTTCGTGCCGCTCTTCTTCGACGGGCCGACCTTCTTCAGCCTCCCCTGGGGGACGCCGCCCTTCGCGTAGTGCTGCTCCCAGCGCGCGCCGTCGCGGTGGATCTCGAGATCCAGGCGGACCGACAGCGCGTTGACGACGGAGACGCCGACGCCGTGGAGCCCGCCCGAGATCTTGTAGCCCTCGCCGCCGAACTTCCCGCCGGCGTGCAGCGTGGTCATGATGATCTCGGCGGCCGACTTCTTCGGGTCGTCGGGGTGCGGATCGACGGGGATGCCGCGGCCGTTGTCGATCACGCTGACCCCGCCGTCCGCCTGGAGCGTGATGTCGATGCGCGTGGCCTCGCCCGCCATCGCCTCGTCCACCGAGTTGTCCACGACCTCGTACACGAGGTGGTGGAGTCCCGACGGTCCGGTCGACCCGATGTACATGCCCGGGCGCTCCCGGACCGGCTCGAGGCCCCGCAGGACGGTGATGTCCTTCGCCGTGTAACTCGTCTTGCGGGGGGTCACGGCGCGCGCACCTCACAGTCGAGCGGGGGCGTCGGGGGAAGGGGCGATTCCTGGTCTCGCTGACCACCGGCACGCCACCACGCATGGTCAACAAGCCCGAACGACACACGTCAGTTTACCAGAGGCCTGTCGGTGGCCCCGCCCACACGCGCGCTCAGCGCGGCGCTTCGACGACGATCCGGACGGATTCGACGCTGTCGCGCCCGCTGATCTCCCGGAGGCGCGCGCGGATGTCGTGCTCGAGGTATCGCAGCTGCGTCGCCCACGGTGGCGCGTCCACCGCGACGGTCAGGACGCCGTCGCGGAGGCTGCGCGGACGGGCGTGCTCGGCGACGGCCGGGCCGACGACGTCGGGCCAGTGGTCCACGAGGGACGCGACGAGGTCGGGCTCGGGCAGCCCGAGCTCGTTCCCCACGGATCGCAGCGCATCGCCGAGGCGGGTCGGGGAGTCCGGATCCTCATCCGGCGGCCGTCCCCCACTCATGACCGCTCCGGCGCGGCGACGATCCGGCCGCGCCCGACGTCGAGGCGGACGGCCGGGTGGATCCCTGACGGGACGCTGCTCGCGGTCGTGATCACCGTCTGCGCCTCGGGGGGCAAGGCGGCCACGAGGGCGCGGGCGCGGTCGGCGTCGAGCTCGCTGAACACGTCGTCGAGCAAGAGCACGGGCTCGCTGCCGACGACCTCGGTGATCACCCGGTGGGCCGCGAGGCGCAGCGCGAGCGCCAGGCTGCGCTGCTCGCCCTGCGACGCGTGCGTCCGGCTGTCGCGTCGGTCGATCTGGAGGCGCCACTCGTCACGGTGCGGCCCGACCAGCGTGACGCCGCGCGCCTGCTCCTGGGCCCGCGTGCGGGCGAGCGCGTCCCGCAGGCGACTCTCCACGTCGTCCGGGACGAGGTCGTGCTCGCTCGCGTCCCATCCGGGCTCGTAGCGGGCCGTGACGCCGTGCGCGTCGTGGGCCAGCGCCCGATACGCGACGTCGACCATCGGCCCGAGCCGCGCCACGACACGGAGCCGGCCGCGCGTCAGCTCGCCACCGATCGTGACGAGCTGATCGTCGAAGACGGCGAGGGTCGCTCGGGCCTCGGCGTCGTGGGCCCCGCCGCGCAGGAGCGCGTTGCGGTGGCGGAGGACGCGATCGAAGTCGCCGCGGACCGCGGCGTACCGCGGGACGGCCGCGACGAGCAGGTCGTCCAGGTAGTCGCGCCGGCTGGCCGGCCCCGCCTTCACCAGCTGGAGGTCGTCGGGCGCGAAGACGGTCACGCGCAGGCTGCCGAGCAGGTCGCGGGTGCGGGCGGCCGGGTGCCCGTTCAAGAGGATGCGGTGACGGCCGGCGGCGCGCAGCTCGACATCGACCCGGCGCACGCTCCCGTCGTGGACCACGCTGCCTCGCACGATCGCGCAGTCGGCGTGGTCGCGAACCAGCGCGGCGTCGGGGACACCGCGGAAGGACCGACCGAGGGCGAGCCAGCCGATCGCCTCGAGGAGGCTCGTCTTCCCCTGCCCGTTCGCGCCGGTGACAACCGTGACCGCGGGAGGGAACGTCACCTCCGCCTCGGGATAGCAGCGGAACTCGGTGAGCGCGAGGGTCGTCAGGTGCACGCGGGACGACCCGGCGGCGGGCTCAGGCGATCCGCACCGGCATGAGGAGATACAGGAACTCCGGGCCGTCGCTCCCACGCAACACCGCGGGCTTCAGGGGATCGACGCTCTCGATCACAATCTCGGCGGACCCCGCGGCTTCCAGCCCGTCGAGGAGGAACTGTGAGTTGAACGCCACCGTGAGCTCGGTCCCCTCGTACTTCGCCTCGACCGGCTCGTAGGACTGACCCACGTCCTGCGCCGTCGCGGACAGCTCGACGCCCGACGAGCTCATCGCGAGGCGCACCGGGCTCGAGTCGCGGTTCTGGCCGGCGACGAGCCGGACACGGTTCAGCGCATCGGCGAGCGCGTCGCGTTCCACGGTGAGCCGGTTCGGGTAGCCGCTCGGGACGAGCTGCTGGTAGTTCGGGAACTCGCCTTCCACGAGGCGGGCAGTGAGCTCGGTCGTGTCGAGCCGGAAGGTGACCTCGCGCTCGCCGAGGAAGACCTCGACGTCGCCGTCGGACGGCAAGAGGCGCTGCAGCTCGCTCAGGCCCTTCGCGCCCACGAGCACCGTCCGGCCCTCCTCGAGGAGGCTCACACCCGGCAGGTCCCGCACGGCCAGCCGGTAGGAGTCGGTGGCGACGAGGCGGACCCCGTCGGCGGTCGACGCGAGGAGCACACCGGTCAGGATCGGTCGGGCGTCGTCCCTCGAGGCGGCCGGCACCACCTGGCGCAGCCCCTGCGCGAGCGGCCCGGCGGCGACGGTCACGCCGGGGCCCTCCGGTTCCGGGAGGCGCGGAAAGTCCGACGCCGCGAGCGTCCGCAGCTCGGACCGGAACCGCCCGGCCTCGATCTTCGCCTGGTCGTCGCCGATCTCGACGCGCACCGCGCCCGCTGCCAGGCGACCCATCAGCTCCTGGAGCAGCCGGGCGACGAGGACCGCGCTGCCGACACCGTCGACCTCGGCCGGGACCCGCACCCGGATGGTCAGCTCGAGGTCCGAGCCCACGAGCTCCACCTCGCCGGCCTGGAGGCGCACGAGCAGACCCGAGAGCACGGGCAGCGCCCCGGTGCGAGACGCGACGGCCCGATACGCCGTGCCGACGGCCTCGGCGAGGGTGTCGCGTTCGCATCGGAACTTCACGGGCGCTCCCGGTGATCGCTTTGCGCTGCTATTAGTACCAAGGTTTGTTGTTGTTGTAGGGCCTGTGCACTGTGGAGGAAACCCCTGTTAGCGCAGGTCAGAGGCCAGATCTGTCATCCCCAGGTTTCCCCAGGTGGCAGGGACGATCCACCGGGCCCGACGGGAGCACGGTGTAAGGGCCCAACCTATCCAGAGCGCGACCGAGGGTTTCCCCAGTCGTCCACAACGTTGTCCACATGCGTCAGGTGGCGGTAGTGCTGCCGACCCGGATGCGGGTGATCAGCTCGTTGACCTGGTCGAACGTGTGGTGACGCTCGTGCATCTGAAGCCGGATCTTCTCGACGGCGTACATGACGGTCGTGTGGTCGCGGCCACCGAACTCCTCGGCGATGCGCGGATAGCTGAAGTCGGTCAGCTGGCGCATGACATACATGCTGATCTGGCGGGCTGTGACGAGCGGCCGGCGGCGGCTCTTGCCGCACAGCTCCTCGACGGTCCAGCCGAACTGCTTCGCGGTCTCCTCGAGGATCAGCACCGGCGTGACCACCCGCTGTTTCGTCTCGGGCAGGAGGTCGGCCAGGACCGTGCGGGCCACCTCCTCGGACAGCTGCGCCCGGTTGAGGCTGGAGTAGGCCGCGACCCGGATCAGTGCCCCCTCGAGCTCGCGGATGTTGTCCTCGATGCTGCTGGCGATGAAGGTCATCACCTCGTCGGGGATGCCGTGGAGATGCTCGGCCTCCGCCTTCTTGCGCACGATGGCCAGGCGGGTTTCGAACTCGGGCGGCTGGACGTCGGTGATCAGGCCCCACTCGAACCGGCTCCGGAGCCGGTCCTCGAGCGTCGCGATCGACTTCGGTGAGCGGTCGGACGAGATCACGATCTGGCCGCCCGCGTTGTGGATCTGGTTGAACGTGTGGAAGAACTCCTCCTGGAGCTCCTGGGTGCGCTCGAGGAACTGGATGTCGTCGATGAGCAGCACGTCGAGTTCGCGGTAGCGCCGCTTGAACACGGGCATGCGAGTGCGGTCGCGGATCGCCTCGACGAAGTCGTTCATGAACGCCTCCGTCGTGAGATAGCGGACGCGCAGCTTTGGGCGCACCGCGCGCACATGGTGTCCGATCGTGTGCAGGAGGTGTGTCTTGCCCAGGCCGGCGCGCCCGTAGATGAACAGCGGGTTGTACGCCTGCGCGGGATCCTCCGCGACCGAGAGGGCCGCGGCGTGCGCGAAGCGGTTCGAGGCGCCGATCACGAACTGGTTGAACGTGTAACGAGGGTTGAGCGACGAGCCTGACGCGTAGGTCGCCTCGGTCCGTGCCGGCGAATGCGGGGTCGCCGCCAGCGGGAGGGGTGCCGGCTCGGGTGCCAGGAGGGGCTCGTCGGAGCCGGCGTCGGTGTCGACTTGGAGCGCCAAGCCGAGGGGGGCGCCGGTCACCTGGAGGAGGGCCGACTCGAGGATCGGGAGGTACTGGGAGCGGATGGTCTCGGCGGCGAGGGCGTTCGGGACCCCGAGCACGAGGACGCCGTCGACGACCCGGAGGGCGTGGATGCCGTGGAACCGGGTGGCCCACGTCGATTCGGCCAGCTCGGCTCGGACCTGGGGCTCGACCTGGTCCCAGATGCGCTGGGCGGGCTCGTCAGCGGGGGGATCGGCCGAGCGTTCGTTGTCCACAGGCGCGTCCACAGTTGTGGAGAACGGGAGCGGCGACGGACCCCTCCCCCCTCAGGGCTGACCGGCCGGTCACGGGCGAAGCCCCATGGGGAAGTGTGCCGTCGTAGGCCGGAACGACGGCGAAGCGGAACGTAGCACTGGGTTCCGAGCAGCGACAAGAGGTCGTGGCGACGGCGTCGGAGGCCGTCCAGCCCCCACCCGGCGCCGGGTAGGACGGACTTTCGAGGGCCCGTTACACTGCGCGGTGATCGTCACGCGTCGCGCTCGCGAAGGCGCCGCCCCGACACCGGCGGCCAGCGATCGCCATCGACGTGCTCCAGGAGGCCATGCGTGAAGCGCACGTACCAACCGAACAACCGCAAGCGGAAGAAGACGCACGGCTTCCGGGGCCGGATGCGCACGCGCGGCGGGCGAGCGGTGCTCAAGGCACGACGCGCGCGCGGCCGCAAGCGCCTCGCCGCCTGACGCGGCCGATCCGCGACCGTGCGACGTTCGACGCGCTCGCTCGGAGGCGCCCGCAGCGACGCGGTCCGATCACCGTCCGCGTGCACGCAGGCGCGTCGTCGGATCAGCCACGCGTGTCCTACGCCGTCAGTCGCCGCGTCGGCGGAGCCGTCGAGCGCAACCGGGTCCGCCGCCGCCTGCGCGCCGCGGTCCACGCGCACGCCGACGCGCTCGACCCGGCGCGCAGCTACCTGTTCGGCGCCGGCCGAGAGGCGCTGACGATGCCGTTCGAATCGCTGCGCCGCTGCGTCGGCGAGCTCCTCCGCGAGAGTGCCCGATGACGAGGCGCCCGACGCCCGCCGCCCGGGTCCTGATGGCCCCCATCCGGGGCTGGCGGATGCTGAGCCAGTACCTGCCGCCCCGCTGCCGGTTCCACCCGTCGTGCTCGGCCTACGCCCTCGAGGCGCTCGAGGAGCACGGCGCCGCCCGGGGCGCCTGGCTCGCCGTCCGGCGGGTGGGTCGCTGCCATCCCTGGCACGCCGGCGGCCTCGATCCCGTCCCGCCCTCGAACAGACGTTCCCGACCTGCGGCCTCGGCCGCCCCCTCCTCCTGAGAGGCCGCGCATGCAGTCGTTCCTGAACTCCCTCTACAACGCGATGGGCGCGGTCCTGGCCTTCGTCTACTCGCTGGTCCCGAACCTGGGCGTCGCCATCATCCTCCTCACCCTCGTGGTGATGTTGATCCTTTACCCGCTGACCGCGAAGCAGGCGAAGTCGATGATCGCCATGCAGCGCGTGCAGCCGGAGATCAAGAAGCTGCAGGCGAAGTACAAGGGCGACCGCCAGAAGCTCAACGAAGAGATGATGAAGTTCTACCAAGAGAACAAGATCAACCCGCTCGCCGGGTGCTTGCCGCTCGTGGTGCAGCTGCCCATCTTCTTCGTGCTCTACCGGGTGCTGCGCACGCCCTGGCAGCACGTGCCCAAGACCGGGTCCTACACCCAGCTGTACAACGCCATGTGCGGCCAGTGGGGCAGCCTCTGCGGCAAGGCGACGACCAAGGCCATGACGGTCACGCTGGCGAGCGGCGCGCAGAAGGTGGTCCTCCCCGGCGGGGCGACGTCGCACCTGACCCACATCAACTTCCTCGGCGTCGACCTGTTCAAGACGGCGACGGACGCCAGCCTCGGGTTCGTCTCGGCGATCCCCTACTTCGTGCTGGTCGGCCTCGTCGTCTTGACCGGGTACATGCAGACCAAGCAGGCGCAGTCCCGGACCCCGGCCGCCAACAAGCAGATGAACACGGTGATGAAGGTCCTCCCGGTGTTCTTCGGCCTCATCTCGCTCAGCTTCCCGGCCGGCCTGGTCCTCTACTTCGTGGTGAGCAACACCTGGCGGCTCGGCCAGCAGGAGATCGTCTTCCGCCGCATGAGCCTGGAGACGGCGGGCGGGAGCCCCCCGAAGCTCGGAGGCGCGAAGGCGGCCGCGATCGACGTGGCGAGCGCGGAGCGCAGTCCCGACGACGGCGAGGATGAGGGGAAGGGCGACGGGCGCGCCGGGAACGGCCAAGCCCGCCCGACGGCGAAGCAGAAGCCGGGGCGCCAGCCGCCCCCGAAGCCCGCCGCGAAGCCGACACCGCGCCAGCCGGCGGCGAAGCGAGCCCCGACCCGGGCGTCCTCGCTCCCGCAGCGCCACCTCATCCCGGAGGAGCGCTCGCGCGGCGGTGGGCTACGGGCCATGTTCCAGCTCCCGCCACCGCCGGCGGGCAACGGCGGGACCCGGCCGAGCCGCGGCCCGTCGAACGGCGGAGGCAGCCAGTCCACTGGCTCGCCGCGCCCCACCAAGAAGAAGCGGAAGCGCTGAGGCCAACCCGATGGAGTGGGTCGAGACAACAGGACGGACGGTCGCCGCCGCGCTCGACGTGGCCCTCGACACCCTCGGGGTGGACGAGGACGAGGTCGAGTTCGAGGTCATCGAGGAGGGCCGCGCCGGGCTGCTGGGCCGACGCCCGGCTCGAATCCGGGCCCGGGTGCGACCGATCTCGCGGGAGAAGCCCACGGATCGCCACCGACGACCCCGGCGCAGCCGGAGCGGCGGGGAATCCCGCGGCGCCAGCCGTGGGGGTGGCGGGGAGTCCCGCGGCGCGAGTCGCGGCGGCGGTGGTGGGGAGTCCCGCGGGGCTAGTCGCGACTCGCGCAGCCGGCCGAGCGCTGGCGGGGCTGCACCTCGCGACGGGCAACGCCGCCGACGCGGCGGCCGCGGCGGCTCCGGCGGGGGCGAGCGAGGATCGGACGAGGCGAACAGGGAGGAACCCGTGAGCGAGGTGTCGGTGCAGGAACAGGCGCGGGAGGCGGAGGTGTTCACCCGCGGTCTTGTCGACGCCTTCGGCGCGCCCGCGGCGGTGGCCACGACGATCGACGAGGAGGGCGGCGTCCTCGTCGACGTCACGGGCGACAACCTCGGGCTGCTCGTCGGCCCGCGGGGCGCCACCCTGCAGGCCATCGAGGAGCTGGTGCGGACCGTCGTCCAGCGCCGGACCGAGGGCCGCGGGACGCGGATCAACGTCGACGTCGGTGGCTACCGCGCGAAGCGCCGCGCCGCCCTGGCCCGCTTCGCGGAGGAGCAGGCCGACAAGGTGCGCGAGAGCGGCCAGGACCAGGCCCTCGAGCCCATGCCGGCGGCGGACCGCAAGGTCGTGCACGACGCCATCGCCGAGCTCGACGGGGTCGACACGATCTCGGAGGGCGAGGAGCCGTATCGACGCGTTGTGGTGCGCCCGGCCTGACGGTGCCCGGCGGCCTCGACGCCGCCCTCGCCCGCGCCCAGCGGCTCGGGTACCTCGGACCCGGGCCCCTCGACGACCAGCGGCGGCACGCCGTCTCGTTCGTCGCCCTCCTCGGCGCCCCGGTCGCGACGTTCGTCGATCTCGGCGCGGGCGGCGGGCTCCCGGGCCTGGTGCTGGCCCTCGAGTGGCCCTCGGCCCGAGGCGTCCTGCTGGACGCGAGCCGGCGGCGGGGCGCCCATCTGGAGTCGGCCTGCGACCAGCTGGCGATCGCAGACCGAGTCGACGTGGTCGTCGCCCGCGTGGAGGACGCGGCGCGCGACGAGGCCTGGCGGGGGCGGTTCCAGCTCGTCGTCGCCCGGGCCTTCGGGCCGCCGGCCGTCACGGCCGAGTGCGGCGTCGGCTTCCTGGCGCCCGGGGGACGACTCGCGGTCTCCGAGCCACCGGGGGGCGACCCGGGTCGCTGGGACGAGGACGGCCTGGCGACGCTGGGGCTCTCGCCGCCGGAGCTCCTGAGCGGGGGCGGGGCGTCCCTCGCGGTGATGACGCTGGCTGATCCGCCGAGCCCCCGGTGGCCCCGCCGGGTCGGCGTCCCGGCCCGGCGCCCGCTCTGGCGCTGACGTTCCACGTGAAACGGGGCTGGGGATCGGCCCGGCCACGTTCCACGTGAAACGGGATCGCCGAGCGATTCCGTCGAGACGCTGGCGAATCCGCTCGCCACGGCGTATCCTCCAACCCCAGCCTCAAGTCGAAGTCGAGGGCTCGCGGTCCCGCCGACGCGAGTGCTCCGGGGAGTGGCAGTGAGCGACACCAGGGTCGACGAAGAGCACACGGGGCCGCGCCTGCCCGACGGCCCGATCCTCGATCCCGACACGATGCCGACCGAAGGTTCGGCGCGGTCGGCGAGCCCGCTCGCGCTGCCGGAGGTCATCGCGATCGCGAACCAGAAGGGCGGCGTCGGCAAGACGACGACGGCCGTGAACCTCGGCGCGGCGCTCGCCGAGGCCGGCTACCGCCTCCTCGTCGTCGACCTCGACCCGCAGGGGAACGCCACCACCGGCCTGGGCTTGAACCCCCGCGACGTGAGCGGGTCGATCTACGACGTGATCCTCAACGACCTGCCCCTCGAGGACTGCGTCGAGCCGACGAGCCTGAAGAACCTCTTCGTCGCGCCGGCGACGATCGATCTCGCGGGCGCCGAGATCGAGCTCGTCGCCCAGATGAGCCGCGAGCTGCGCCTGCGGCGCGCCATCGACTCGGTGCGCGACCAGTACGACCTCGTGCTGATCGACTGCCCGCCCTCCCTGGGCCTGCTCACCGTGAACGGCCTCGCCGCGGCGGACGACGTGATCGTCCCGATCCAGTGCGAGTACTACGCGCTCGAGGGGCTCGGGCAGCTGCTGCGCAACGTCGCCCTCGTCCACGCCAACCTCAACCCGTCGCTCGAGGTCCGCGGGATCGTGCTCACCATGTACGACGCGCGCACCAAGCTCGCCGACCAGGTCGAGGCGGAGGTGCGCGAGTACTTCGGCCCCCGCGTCTACCAGACGGTGGTGCCGCGCACCGTGCGATTGTCCGAGGCGCCCTCGTTCGGCCAGCCCATCATCGTGTTCGACTCCACCTCCCGGGGCGCCCGCGCGTACCGCGAGCTGGCGAAGGAGGTGAGCCATGGCGCGACCCGGCGGACTGGGTAAGGGCCTCGGCGCGCTGATCCCCAGCGGCGCAGCCGAGCGGGGCAGCGTCGTCACCACACCCGGGCTCCTCGAGCTCCCAATTGCCGCAATTCGGCCAAACCCATATCAACCGCGCGATCGGTTCGACGAGGAGGGCATCGGCGCCCTGGCCGACTCGATCCGCGAGGTCGGGCTGCTCCAGCCGGTGCTCGTCCGACCGGCGGGGGACGGCTACGAGCTCGTCGCCGGCGAGCGGCGCTGGCGCGCCGCGCACCGCGCCGGCCTCCAGATGATCCCGGCGATCGTGCGCCAGACCGAGGACCAGCGCGCGCTGCAAGCGGCGCTCGTCGAGAACCTCCAGCGCGACGACCTGAACCCGTTGGAAGAGGCCGCGGCCTACCAGCAGATGATCGAAGACTTCTCGATGACGCACGAGCAGGTCGCGACGACGGTCGGGCGGAGCCGCGCCGCGGTGACGAACACGATGCGGCTGCTGCAGCTGCCGCCCTCGATCCAGCGCGCGCTGCGCGAGGGGCGCTTGTCCATGGGGCACGCCCGCGCACTGCTCGGCACGCCCGACCGCGCGTTCCAGGAGGCCCTCGCCCGCCGCGCGGTCAAGGACGACCTGTCCGTGCGCGCCGTCGAGGAGGCCGTGCGCGCGCGCAACGACGGCGCCGAACCCGAGCCCGCGCCGCGCGCGCCGGCGCGGATGCGACCCGCGGCGCTGCTCCAGCTCGAAGAGCAGCTCAGCGACCATCTCGAGACGCGGGTGCGCGTCAAGCTCGGCGCGGGCGGGAAGGGCGCGCTCACCGTGGAGTTCGCCGGCCTCGACGACCTCGAGCGGATCTACAAGCGCATGACCGACGGGCGCAGCCCGAGCGCCGCGTCGGCCTAGCTCAGAGCGCGACGGCCGGCTCCTCGACGGCGCGCCGCACCGCCCGCACGATCGCCCGCCCGACACCGCCCGCACTCGCCACGACGCCCCGCATGGCGACGACGTCGCCGTCCGGGACGATCTCGCACACGACGGCGGCCATGCGCGTCTCGCGGAGGGCCGCGTAGGTTCGTCCCGACACGCCGACCTCGATCGGGAGGATCCCGCGCAGCTCGTCGTGGATCGCCGAGGCGACGGCGTGACCCGCCTCCGACCGGAACCGGCCCGACTCGAAGTAGGCGCAGCAGCACCCCACGGAATCGCCCGGACGGAGGCCGAGGAACAGGTGGGCGTCGAAGCGGTTGGCGGCGGCGGCCAGCAGGGAGTCCTCGCCGCCCGAAGCGTCGAGGAGCACCTGGGCGCCCGCGTCGAGCAGCCCCCGGGTGACCTCCTCGCCGAGGACGGCCAGGCCGGGGGCGGCGGCGACGTAGGTCCGGTGGCCGACCAAGCGCTGGCGGTCCCGCCGGAGGCGGTCCCGCTCCCGGACGGTAGCGATCGACCCGTCGGCCATCGCGCCGACCCGGCCGAGGGCCGCGACGGTGGCCGGCCCGCAGATGCCGTCCGCGGCGAGCCCGGCGTCGCGCTGGAAGGCGCCGACCGCCCGGTACGTGTCGTCGCCGAGGATCCCGTCCTCACGGCCGGCGTCGAAGCCGAGGGCGTTCAGCTGGCGCTGCAGGTCGAGGACGTCATCGCCGCGCACCATCGGGCGGCGCCGGTACAGGAGGCGGTCGCCCAGCTCGTAGCCGCTCTCGACGAGCGCCGACCAGGTCTGGCGTCCGACGATCCCGTCGACGCGCAGCCCCCGCGCCGCTTGGAAGGCGCGAATGGCGTCGGCGGTGCCGGCGTCGTACTCGCCGATCGGGTCGGGAGCGACGTCGTGGCCGCCGGCAGCGAGGCGGCGCTGGAGGTCGCGGACGGCCTCCCCGCGGGCGCCCGCCCGCAACGGCGCCGGCACGCGCTCAGGCGACGAAGTCGGAGAGCTCCTGGAGGAGCTGGGCCTTGCCCTTCGCGCCGACGAGCCGGCGCGCCTCTTGTCCCGACTCGCCCGGCTTGAAGACCAGCAGCGTGGGGATACTCATGACGTTGTACCGCATCGCCGTGTTCGGGTTCTCGTCGACGTTCAGCTTCGCGATGCGCAGCTTGCCGCCGTTCTCCTTGGCGAGCTCCTCGAGGACGGGCGCGATCATCTTGCACGGCCCGCACCACTCCGCCCAGAAGTCGACGACCACGGGCTGCTCGGAGCCGCTGATCGTCTCGTCGAACGTCGCGTCGGTGAGCTTCGTGATCTCAGACACGCCAATTCCCTTTCGGCCAGTCTCGCCGGAATGCCGACGAGTGTACTGAGAGGGGAACCACGCGCCCCGCCCGCGCATTCCTCAGCGTCGCCGCGCCGCGTGCTCCCGGGCCGCGAGCCAGCGTTCCGCCTCGATCGCGGCCATGCAGCCGCTGCCGGCGGCGGTGACGGCCTGGCGGAAGACGTGGTCTTGCACGTCCCCCGCGGCGAACACGCCGTCGACCGAGGTGGCCGTCGAATCGCCCGCAGTGACGACGTAGCCGCCCTCGTCGAGCTCGAGCTGGTCGCGCACGAGCGCCGTGTTCGGGTCGTGCCCGATGGCCACGAACAGCGCCCCCACGTCGAGCTCGGAGCGCTCGTCGGTCACGGTGTCCCGCAGCCGGACCCC
Source organism: uncultured Actinomycetes bacterium (assembly GCA_963731625.1). Lineage (GTDB taxonomy): Bacteria > Actinomycetota > Acidimicrobiia > IMCC26256 > PALSA-555 > PALSA-555. Next base: position 1,650,847 of record CAVSWH010000001.1, on the reverse strand, counting down.
TTTGACCGAGCCGTTGCCGAGCACCTCCTCGACCACGGCGTTCCAGCGGAACGAGATCTTCGGGTTGGCGGCCGCCCGGTCCGCCATGATCGCCGAGGCCCGCAGCTCGTCGCGGCGGTGGACGATCGTCACCTCGGTCGCGAACTTGGTCAGGAACAAGGCCTCCTCGAGGGCCGAGTCGCCGCCGCCGACCACGGCCAGGGGCTGGCCCCGGAAGAAGAAGCCGTCGCACGTCGCGCACGTCGACACGCCGCGCCCGAGCAGCTGACGCTCCGAGTCCAGACCGAGCATCCGCGCCGTGGCGCCGGTCGAGACGATCATCGCCTCGCCGCGGCACTCGCGCCCCTCGACCCACGCGCCGAACGGCGACGCGTCGAGGTCGAGGCGGTCCGCGTCGGCGGTCACGAACTCCGCGCCGAACCGGGCGGCCTGCTCGCGGAACTTCGTCATGAGCTCGGGTCCGAGGATGCCGTCGGGGAACCCGGGGTAGTTCTCGACGTCGGTGGTCAGCATGAGCTGGCCGCCCGCCTCGAGCCCTTCGATGACGATGGGGCGCAGGTTGGCGCGCGCCGCGTACACCGCCGCCGTGAGCCCGGCCGGTCCGGACCCCACGATCACCAGGGGCACGGCATCGGTCATCGGCCCTTCCCTCCTGCGACGGTCACACCGTGCGCTTCGTGCGCCGCGACCAGCAGAACGCGCCCGCGGCGACGAGCATTCCGCCGACGATCAGGTACGCGATCCACGTGCGACCGGTGAGGATCACCAGGCCGCGGAACGCGCCGACCGCGAGGAGCACGAGCGCCGTCCCCGCGAAGAACGCGACGAGCAGCCCGTAGACGACGGCCCGGGTGGCCCGCTGGGCGGGGACGACGGTCCTGTCGCGGACCGCGGTGACCGCGGCCTCGATCGCGTCGGCGGCTTGGGTGGTCCAGTCGGCCATCGGCTCTCAGTGGTCCGGGAGGGTGTCGGAGCGTACCCAAGGGGCCCCGGCCGGCCGGGGGGCCGGGCTCAGCGCGGGGCCGCCGTGACCGGTGGTGGGCGGGTGGCGGCGCCGGCGTCGGCGGCCCGCACGAGGAGGTAGCCGGCGGCCGCGCCCGCGACAAAGAGGAGGATGGCCAGCGCGGCGATCGGCCCGCGCCGCCGCCGCGGGGGTGCCGGGCGCGGGCGGGCGGGGGCCGCCTCCGGCTGGGGCATCACGACGGTGCGCGTCCCCTCGCGGGGGCGCTCGGGGCCGGGGTCGCGGGGACGGTCGGAGAGGAACTCGGCGACGGCGCGGGCGGTCGGCGGGCGGTCGGCCGGGTCGAGGGCGAGACAGGCCATGACGAGGCGGGCCAGTCCCGACGGGACGTCGGGGCGCAGCTGGCGGATCGGCGCCGGCGGGGTGCTGAGGCGGGCGAGGGCCACGGCCATCTCGGTGTCGCCGTGGAACGGCAGCTCCCCGGCGAGCATCTCGTAGAGGACGAGCCCGAGCGCGTAGAGGTCGGTGCGCGGGTCGACCGGCTCGCCGCGCAGCTGCTCGGGCGCGAGGTAGCGGGCGGTGCCGACGACCGTGCCCGTGCGGGTGAGCTCGGCGCCCGTCCCGGCCTTGGCGATCCCGAAGTCGGTGACCTTCACCGGTCCCTCGGCGGGGACGAGGACGTTCGCCGGCTTCACGTCCCGGTGCACGATCCCCTCACGGTGGGCCGCGGCGAGCGCCGAGGCGACCTCACGGCCGATCCGCACCGTGTCGATGATCGCCAGGCGACCCTGGACGTCGAGGACCCGCCGCAGCGTCGGCCCGTCGACGAACTCCATGACGATGTAGCCGACGCCGCCGTCGTCGCCCGTGTCGTAGGTGGCGACGATGTCCGGGTCGGCGAGGCGGGCGGCGGCGACGGCCTCGTTGCGGAAGCGGGCCCGGAGGGCCTCGTCGAAGGCCAGCTCGGGATGGAGGATCTTCACCGCGACCCGGCGCGCGAGCAGCGTGTCCTCGGCGTCCCAGACGGTCGCCATCCCGCCGCGGGCGACCGGGCTCACCAGCCGGTACCGGCCGTCGAGGACGCGGCCGGGCGCGGGCGGGTCAGGCACGGACCGCGACGCTACCCAGCCCCCGGCCGCTCGGCGCCCGCACCGCCGGTCAGTCGGTGGTCTGGAACGTGACGCCGAGCACGCCGGGGCCGGCGTGGGTCCCGATGACCGGCCCGACGTCGCCGACGATGATCTTGTCGCGGGGCGCGACGTCGTCGATGAGGTCGAGGAAGGTGTCGAGGTCCGACGTGGCGCCCTGCAGGACCGCGACGGCTTCGACCGACTGGTCGTGGACCTTGTCGGCGAGCAGGTGCAGGGCCTTCGAGCGGGTGCGGACCTTGCCGGCCTCCTCGACGACGCCGTCGCGCACCTCGACGACGGGCTTCACCGCGAGCATCGAGCCGAGCAGGGCCCGGGCGTTGCCGACCCGGCCGCCCTTCTTCAGGTACTCGAGCGTGTCGAGCGTCCCGTAGAGGCGGGTGCGGCCCCGCCGGTCGGTCACCTCGGCGACCACGTCCTCGAGTGACCCGCCGTCGTTGGCCCGCCGGGCGGCGGCGAGGCAGAGATTGCCGAGCCCCATCGAGCAGGTGAGCGAGTCGACGACCTGCACCGGGCAGCGGTCGGCGACCGCCGAGGCGGCGACCTGCGCGGCCTGCATCGTCGCGGAGAGCCGCGAGGAGAGGTTCACACAGACGATCCCGTCGGCGCCGTCGTCGGCGAGGGCTTGGAAGCACGCCTCGAAGGCTCCGGCCGACGGCGCGGCCGTCTCGGGGAGGGCGGGCGCGTCGACCAGGCGCTGCCAGAACGCCTGGTTCGAGAGCTCCTCGCGGTCGACCAGCTCCTCGGCGCCGAAGCGGATGGTGAGGGGCACGATCTGGATGCCGAGCTCGGCGACGACCGGCTCGGGCAGGTCGCAGGCGCTGTCGGTCACGACTCGGACTGGCACGGCCGCCTCCTCGTTTCCGCCGCGACCCTCATCGTCGCACGCCGGCGCCCCGGTCGGCTCCTCGCCGCGCCGCAGGACGAAAGCCGGCGACGAGGGCCGTCCACTCGTCGACCCGCAGGAGGGTGAGGCCGGCGGCGAGCACCGCACCCCCGATGGCGAGCCCGGCCAGCGTCGCCGCGACGGCCCGGAGGTCACCGGCCCAGCCGATCGCGTCGGCCACGACCCACGCCCCCGTGCCGGCGACTGCGCTGACGAGCCCGACCTTCACGACCGTCGTCTCGATGCCCCGCCCCTGCATGCCGCCGATCCGGCGGCCCAGGACGCCAAGGGTCACGACCGCGGCGACGGCGTACGCCGCGGAGAACGAGTACGCGAGTCCCGGGATCCCGAGCGGCCCGATGAGCGCAAGGGCCAGCGCGATGTTCACCGCGTTCTCGAGGCAGTTCAGCAGGAACGGCGTGCGCGTGTCGTGGACCGAGTAGAAGGCGCGCATCGCGAACAGGTACGCGGAGAAGAAGGGCAGCCCGATCGCGAACGCCACGACGGTGTGCGCCACGAGCGCCGAGTCCGCGCCCGAGAACGCGCCGCGCTGCAGGAGCGCGACGACCGCCGGGCGGGCAAGCGCCACCGACAACGCCGACGCCGGGATCACGATCGTGAGCACGAGTCGGAGCGCGCGCGAGAACCGGTGGCGCAGCGCGGGGAGGTCGTCGGCGACGGCCGCGAGCTCGGGCGACGCGGTGGTCATGATCGACACCGCGAGCAGCCCGTGCGGGAGCTGGAACAGCGTGTACGCCAGGAGGTACGCGGCCGGGCCGCCGGGTTGGACGTTGGCGAGCACGAGGACGACCCACAGAGCGACCTGGTTGGCCACGACGTAGCCCACGGTCCAGCCGGACAGGCGCATCACGGTGGCGACGGCCTTGTTCCGGAACGCCGGGACGAAGCGGAGGCGCACGCGGGCGCCGCGCAGCGCCGGCACCAGCCCGAAGGCCATCGCCGCGACCGCGGCCGTCGTCCCGAGCCCGAGGTAGAGGATCAGCCACGGGTTGTCGAGGACGTGCTGCACGGTGATGGGCCGTCGGGCGAGCTGCGGCAGCGCGAGGAACAGCGCGATGAGCACGACGTTGTTGAGGATCGGCGCGAACGCGGCGGCCGCGAACCGTCGACGGGCCTGCAGCAGCGCAGTGGCGAGCGCGGTGAACCCGTACAGGGCGATCTGGGGCATGAAGAGCCGCACCAGGTCGGTGGCCAGCTGCTGCTCCGCCGCGTGCTGCGCCCCCGCGACCCGCAGGGTGAGCAGGGTCGCGATCCACGGGGCGAGCAGCACGCCGAGCGCCGAGACCGCGAGCAGGACGAGCACCGACACGGTCACGACCGCGTTCGTCCCCTCCTCGTCGTCGTGGTCGAGGAGCCGCACGAACTGCGGCACCAGCGTCGCGGTGAGCACGCCGCCGATGAGCAGCTCGTAGAGCATGTTCGGCGTCTCGTTCGCGAACGCGTACGTCCCCGACAACGCAGTGATGCCGATCGCGTACGCGGCCGCGGCGCGCCACATGAGCCCCGTGATCCGCGACGCGGCCGTGCCGACGCCGACCACGACGCTGGACCGGACCAGCCGCCCGGTGTCGTGCGCCCGCCGCCCGCCTCGGCCGCGAGGGCTCACACCACCGCCGCGGCCGGCCGCCGGCGACGCCGACGGCGCAGGATGTGCAGCGCCCACCAGCCGACGAGGAACACGCCGGCACCGATCGCGAGCGCCAGCCCGACGCTGCTGACGACCGTCGAGCGCACCTTGAATCGCCCCTCGGCGATGAGCAGGGACCCGTCGGCGGAGTGGACGCTCATCAGCAGCGGGAACGTGCCGGACGTGCGCGAGCGGACCTCGAAGCGGATCGTCGTGCTGCGCGTCGGCAGCACCACGGTCTGCGTCGACCCCGACGGGAAGTCGAGCCTGTGGCTCGACAGCGCGACGCGCACCCGGATCGGCTCCCCGGTGTCGTTGCGGAACGTGATCGGGACCGCGCCCGAGCGTGCCGTCAGCGTGATTGTCCCGGGGGCCGGGATCTGGATCCCGGCGAGGAAGTCGGCGACGGTGGCGTCCACCGCGGCGAGCTGGGCGCGCGCCGCGGCGGACCCGCCGGCGTCGGCCCAGCTCGACGACACCGACGACAGCAAGAACCGCTCACCCCGGAGGAGCCGCGGGTCGTTCGGCCCGACGAGCGACCCGAAGGAGAGCAGCCGGCTCTGCGTGGCGTTGTACGCGCTGGCGGTCACCGGCGGCGGGGGAGGGGTGTAGACGGCGAGCGTTCGCACGTCGCCCCCCGCGGCGGGCGGCACGGTCGAGAAGACGTTCGTGAGGGTCGTCGGCGCGAGCCACGGGTTGTTCCCGAGCCCGGTCAGGACCGCGTCGACGAGCGCCGCCGCGCCGTCGAACCCGTCGGGGTTCACGACCACGTCCGCGCGCGCGACGCCAGGCGCCTCCAGCGCGGTGAGCGCGAGCCCGGCGAGGAGGCGCTGGGCCCGCAGCGCGGGCACGCCCGGCGTGGTCAGCGTCGACGCGAGCGGGACGTCGTCGGCGACGGCGGCGAGCGGGCCGGTGGCGGTCAGGTTCGCCGAGGGCTCCAGGGAGAAGGGGGACGTGGACGTGAGATGACTGTGCCCCGCTCCGGCCGCCGTGGACGCGACCACGACCTGGTCGACGCCGTGCGACCGCAGGCGATCGACCGATTCGGTGTCGGCCGGCACGGCGAGCGTCGTCCGCTCGTCGATGTGGCCGCCGAAGAAGCGGTCGATCGACGTCTGGCCCTGCGCGGCCTCGGCGTCCGCCGTCGTGCCGAGGCCCGCGTGCAGCAGCGACGGCAGGTCGATCGGCACGTACGGGCCGCCGATCACGTCGTCCTGCCCGCCCTGCTCTGCGGCGCGCAGCGTCGCCGCACCCTGCGCCGCGCCCGGGTCGGTGCGCGCCACCGCGCTCCAGCTGTCCAGCGTCTCGGGCGAGGGCGCCAACGTGACGGGCACGTCCGGATGCGCGGCGAGCGCCGCGACCTGGCGCCCCAGGGTCCCCGCGGGGTCCAGCGCCGCGACCGTGGTCGCCTTGATCGAGCCGTCGGGGCTCAGCCCCGGCGGCGTGGCGAGCGGCCACACCCACGCCACGCCCAGCTTGTTCGTCAGCGCGACGGGCTGCCCGCCGGGGCCGGCGGCGACCGCGACGAGGTCGCTGACGAAGCGGGCGAGCCCCTGCTCCTGGCTGTCGCGCAGCTCGAACTCGAGCGGGTACACGCCCACGCCCGGCACGGCGAGCTGGCCGGTCCCGAACGCGCCGGCCGCCGTCGCGAGCGGGATCGTCACGGCACGGCATCCCGCGCTCGACGCGGGCAGCGCGTCGACCGGGAGCACGACCTGGGTGAGCACCGGCCCGACCTGCTGCGTGTCGAAGCCCGAGCGGGTTGGGATGTTCTGGTGCACGGCGACGAGGAGCTGCTCGCCTGGTGCCAGCACCGCGATCTGCACGCACGCGTGCAGCGTCCCGCCGAGCACGGTCCAGGGGTCCTGGGAGACGAGCGCCAACCGGCTCGGCACGTCGGAGGGCACCGTCGGCGGGGCCGGCGCCGGCGCCGCCGACGCGAGCGGCGCCCAGCTCGGGCTGAGCGCGACGACGAGAGCCGCGAACGCCGCGGCGCGCGCGGCTCGACGCGTCACCAGGCGCAGCCGAGCACGCCGAGCCCCGACGGGAGTCGTCGGAACCCGCACGCCTCGTACAGCGCGAGCGCGTCCTGGTTGTCGGCTTGGGTGTTGACGAGGCAGCTGCGGCCGCCGGTGCGGCGCACCCACCGCAGCGCGTCGACGACGAGCGCGCGCCCGAGGCCCCTTCGTCGCGTGTCGGGATCGACCGCGAGGCGCTGGAGGTAGCCCTGGCGGCCGGCGCGGCCGGTCACGGCGAACGCGGAGAGCCCCGGGTCGCCGGGGTGGCGCGCGACTCGGAACCGCACCGACGGCGTGGCCCGCAGCGCCTCGCGCAGCCCGGACTCGCCGAGCTGCCAGTCGGGTGGGAACGCCCGACGGTCGAGGGCCACCACGGCGTCCCGGTCGCGCCGCCCGCCGCGGCCCAGCTCGAATCCGGTGCTGCGGGGGCGCTCGAGGTCAGACACCGGATGCTCCAGGACGTGGAGCTGCTCTCTCGACTCGAAGCCCTCGGACAGGAACGGCAGCGCGGCCGCCGCCGTCAGCGGACTGGTGACGGCGGCCCGGTAGCCGGCGGCGCGAACTCGCGCCACGCAATCACGCACCGCAGAGGCGCTCAGGCGCTGATCGGTGGCGACGACGACGTGCGCGACGTCGGGCTGGTCGTGCCACGGTCCGACCCGGGCCCATCCCCCGGCGAAACGCAGCGTGCGCTCACCGGTGCGCGAAGCCACGGGCCCGCAGCGTACCTGCCGGTCCCTCGCCGGCCCGTTCGCCGCGCCCGGCAACGTTGCGGGACCGCCCGGTTACCCTGCGCGGCGTGCTCCTGATCGCGGACGATCCGACGTTCGCGCGGCACGATCCCGGACCGGGTCACCCCGAGCGGATCGCGCGCCTCGATGCGGTCGCGGCCGGCGTCGTCGCGAGCGACGTCACGGACGCGCTTGCCCCGCTGCCGGCACGCGACGCCACCCGTGAGGAGCTCACCCGCGTGCACGCCGCCGCGCTGCTCGACGCGGTGGCCGCGACCTCGGCGGCACGGGGCGCGCTCGACCCGGACACCCGGGTGGGCCCGGGCTCGCTCGAAGCGGCCACCGCGCCGCCGGGGCCGGGCTGGCCGCGGTGGACGCGCTCGACGCGGGGCACGGCCGCGCCGCGTTCCTCGGCGTGCGGCCGCCGGGCCATACAACGCCCACCACGGCAACGGCACCCAGGACATCTTCTGGGAGGAGCCTCGGGTCCTCTACGTGTCGCTCCAGGAATGGCCGCGCTATCCGGGGACGGGCCGGCTCACCGACACGGGCGCGGGCGCGGGGGAGGGCGCGACCTGCAACGTGCCGCTGCCCGCCGGGGCGACCGGCGACGTGTACCTGCGGGCCTTCGACGACGTCGTCGAGCCGGTCGTCGCCCGGTTCGCTCCCGACTGGCTGCTCGTGTCGTGCGGCTTCGACGCCCACCGCGCCGACCCGCTCACCGGCCTCGCCCTCTCGTCGGGGGACTACGCCGCGCTCGCGGCGCGCGCCGTCGCGCTCGCTCCTCGGCCGGGCCGCACGGTCGTGTTCCTCGAGGGCGGCTACGACCTCGCGGCCGTCCGGGACTCCGTGTCGGCGACGCTGCCGGTCCTCCTCGACACGAGGGTGACCCCCGCCGAAGCGCCCACCGGCGGTGGGCCCGGCGCCGACGTGGTCGAGGCCGCCGGCCGCCAGTGGGCCGCCCGGGCCTGAGGTTCAGCCGACCCGACCCGACGCCGATACCTGAGGCGTGCTCGACGTCGATCGCCTCCTCCGTCTCGCGGTCGAGCAGCGGGCGTCCGACGTGCACCTCAAGGTCGGGTCACGGCCGTGGCTGCGCGTCGACGGCGCCCTCGTCGAGGCGTCGGGTGAGGTCCTCGAGCCGGACGACACCGACCGTGCCGCCACCCGTCTCCTGACCGACGGCCAGGCGGACGCCCTCCGCCGCACCGGCGACGCGAGCTGCGTCTACGCCGTGCCCGGCCTGTGTCGCTTCCGAGTGAGCGCGTACCGCCAGCGGGGGCAGGTCGGTCTCGTGCTGCGCCGCGTCGTCCCGGGCGTACCCGGCGTCGAGGCGCTCGGCCTCCCGCCCGTCGTCACGACGCTCGCGGACGCGTCCGCCGGTCTCGTGCTCGTCACCGGCCTCGCCGGCTCGGGCCGCACGTCGACGATGGCCGCGCTCATCGACCACGTGAACTCCACCGAGCGCCGCCACATCGTCACCATCGAGGACCCGATCGAGGTGCTGCACGCCGACAAGCAGTCCATCGTCGACCAGCGCGAAGTGGGCGTCGACGTGATGAGTGTCGCCGACGCGCTCGCACGCGTCGTCCGCCAGGATCCCGACCTCATCGTGGTCGGCGAGCTCACCGACGAGGACGGCGCACGCCGGGTCCTCGAGGCCGCCGACACCGGGCGTCTCGTCCTCGCCGCGATGGCAACCTCCGGCGCCGCCGAGACCGTCGACCGCGTCATCGAGCTCTTCCCGAACGACCGCGCGTCCGCGATGCGCACCGTGCTGGCGCGCTGCCTCCGCGGGATCGTCTGCCAGCGGCTCCTCGGCCGGGCCGGCGGGCGGGGCCGCGTCGTGGCCGCCGAGGTGCTCGTGTCCAACGTGGCCGTCGCCGAGGCGATCACCGACGGTCGCGGGACCGGGCGCCTCGAGCAGCTCATGCGCGACGGCGACTACTACGGGATGCAGACCTTCGACCAGGCCGTCGCCCGCCTCTACGAGCGTGGGCTCATCGATCGTCCCGCCGCGCTCGAGCACGCGTCGGCCGGACCCGAGATGCGCCTCGAGCTGGAGCGGATCGACCGCGAGCGCGCCGAGCCGGTCGCCACGCCGGCGTAGGCCTCGCCGAACCACGCGTCCTCGGGGCGTCGCCGCCCGCGAGAATGGGCAGGGCATGGAGGTCCCGGCGCGACTGCGCGCCTACTACGAGGCGGGCTCGCCGACCCTGGAGCTCGCCGAGCGGCTCGCCGCCGCCGGGCACGAGTGCTACCTCGTCGGCGGCACCGTTCGCGACGCGTTCCTCGGCGCCACGTCACCCGACGTCGACCTCACCACCGACGCCCCGCCCGACGAGATCGAGCGCCTCACCACGGGGTGGGCCGACGATCTCTGGCTGCAAGGGGCACGCTTCGGCACCGTCGGCATGCACAAGGGCGGGCTGCGCCTCGAGGTGACGACGTACCGGGCCGACGTCTACCGGCCCGAGAGCCGCAAGCCGGTCGTCACCTACGGCTCGCGCATCGAGGACGACCTGGTCCGGCGCGACTTCACCATCAACGCAATGGCGCTCAGGCTCCCCGCGCCGGTCCTCGTCGACCCGTACGGCGGCGCCGCCGACCTCGCCGCCCGGGTGCTGCGCACCCCCGAGACGCCCGCCCTGTCGTTCGAGGCCGACCCACTGCGGATGCTCCGCGCCGCGCGCTTCGTCGCGGCCTACGCGTTCGAGCCCCGGCCCGAGCTCGTCGAGGCGATCGGCACCCTCCGCCACCGGCTCGAGATCGTGTCGCCCGAGCGGGTGCGCGACGAGCTGGACCGTCTCCTCGGGGTCGGCGACCCGACCGCCGGGCTGTGGCTGCTCTGCGAGACGCGCCTCGCCGACGAGTTCCTGCCCGAGCTCAACGCGATGCGACTCGAGCAGGACCCCATCCACACCCACAAGGACGTGCTCGCGCACACCTTCGCCGTCGTCGCCAACACCGACCCGTCGCACCTCAAGGTGCGCCTCGCCGCGCTGTTCCACGACGTCGGCAAGCCCAAGACGCGCTCCATCGGCCCGGACGGTGTGAGCTTCCACCATCACGAGGTCGTCGGGGCCCGCATGACCGAGGAGCGGCTGCGCGCCCTGCGCTACAGCAACGAGCTCGTGCAGGACGTGACCACCCTCGTCTACCTCCACCTGCGGATCCACACCTACGCGATGGGGTGGACCGACCGGGCGGTGCGCCGCTACGTCCGCGACGCCGGCCCGCTGCTCGACGAGCTGAACGAGCTCCAGCGAGCCGATTGCACCACGCGGAACCGCCGCAAGGCCGCCGCGCTCGCCCGTCGCATGGACGACCTCGAGGCGCGCATCGCGGCGCTGCGGGCCCGCGAGGAGCTCGACGCGATCCGACCGCCGCTCGACGGGCGCCAGGTCATGGCCTATCTCGGTGTGGCGCCCGGGCCGGTCGTCGGTCAAGCGCTCGACGACCTGCTCGAGGCCCGTCTCGACGAGGGCCCGATCGAGGTCGACGACGCTTACGCCCGCCTGGACGCCTGGGCCCGCGCGCAGGGGATCACGCCGACCGGGCGGCGCGACCCGCCCGTCGGCTGACCGTCAGCCGCGAGCGAACGCCTCCACCATCACGCGGGCGTCCTCGTCGCGGTGCTGCACCGGCGGGGACTTCATGAAGTAGGCGCTCGGCCCCTCGAGCGGCCCGCCGATCCCCCGGTCGAGGGCCAGCTTGGCGCAGCGCACCGCGTCGATGATCACCCCCGCCGAGTTCGGCGAGTCCCACACCTCGAGCTTCAGCTCGATGTTCAGCGGCGCGTCGCCGAAGTTGCGCCCCTCCATGCGGATGTAGCACCACTTGCGGTCGTCGAGCCACGGGACGTGATCCGACGGACCGATGTGGACGTTGTCGCTCTCGATGCCCCGGTCCAGCTGGCTCGTCACCGACTGCGTCTTCGAGATCTTCTTCGACTTCAGCCGCTTGCGCTCCAGCATGTTCTTGAAGTCCATGTTGCCGCCGAAGTTCAGCTGGTAGGTCCGGTCCAGCTCGACGCCCCGGTCCTCGAAGAGGCGCGTGAGGATCCGGTGCACGATCGTGGCGCCTACCTGGCTCTTGATGTCGTCGCCGACGATCGGGACGCCCGCGTCCTCGAAGCGCTGTGCCCACTCCGGGTCGCTGGCGATGAACACCGGGATGGCGTTCACGAACGCGACGCCGGCCTCGAGGCAGGCGGTGGCGTAGTGGCGCTGCGCCACCTCGGACCCGACCGGCAGGTAGCTGACGAGCACGTCGGTGTGCGCGTCGCGGAGCGCCTGGGCCACGTCGACCGGCTCGGCCGGGGACTCCTCGACGGCGTCCCGGTAGAACTCGCCGAGGCCGTCGAAGGTCGGGCCGCGCTGCACCTGCACGCCCAGCTCGCCCGGCTCGGCGAACTTGAGCGTGTTGTTGTTGCCCGCGAACACGGCCTTGCCGAGGTCGAGGCCGACCTTCGCGGCGTCGACGTCGAACGCGGCGACGAACTCGAGGTCGCGGACGTGGTAGCCGCCGAGCACCACGTGCATGAGGCCCGGCACTTCGTCGTCGGGCGCCGCGTCCCGGTAGTACGCGGTGCCCTGGACCAGGCTGGACGCGCAGTTGCCCACACCGGCGATCGCGACACGCACGGTCCGCGTGGGGTTGTCTTGGCTCATCGTGGTCCTCCTAGACGGCGGGACGGACGGCGCCCGGAGAATCTCCCCGTGTCGCCTCCTCCGCGGTGATCAGTTCGTCGACCCACTCGAGGTCGCGTTGCGTGGACTTCGTGCGGTGCTCCACCAGGGACCGCGTGTACCGGTCGTCGCGCGCCGCCCGGCTGTGCAGCTGGCGCTCGAGGCGCTCGGCGAGCACCCGGCGACGCCGCTCCAGCAGCGTCAGACGCTCGGCCGGCTCGAGGTGCCCGCAGAAGGCGAGCTTCACGGCGAACGCTTTCTCGTCGTCGCCGTGGGCGTCGTCGTCGAGCAGCAGCTCGGTGAACAGCGTCTCCCCGGCCGGGGTGATCTGGTACGCCTTCCGGGTCCGGCGACTGGTCCCGGACAGCCGCCCGGCCATCGTGCGCAGCCGGGCCGCGGCCAGGTCGCCCGTCAGTGATCCGGTCGAGGGCGTCGGCGCCGGCAGCGGCGCGGCCGGCACGCTCGCGATCGCGCCCGCCCGCTCGAGGCGCCGCAGCGCCGGGTACAGCGAGCCGTAGGAGACCCCCCAGAGGAACCCGAGCATCTCGCCGAGCCGCTTCTTCAGCTCGTAGCCGTGCAGCGGCTGCTCTTTCAGCAGGCCCAGCACCGCAAGCTCCAGCACGAGAGAACTCCTCTGCAACGCTTCGATATATCGGGTCGATATATCGAGGCACAGTATGGCGCGCTCGCGGGGCGCGAGCAAACCAGGGGCGGGACCCGCTCGAGAGACCGCCGAAGCGGCGCAGCGCCGTGCGTACACTCGCCCGCGTGCGACGGCACGTCGACTACGCCCTCGCGCGACGAGCCGTGCTGCGTGACCTCGGGGCCGGGCGTCTCGAGCGCGACGAGGTCTGCGACGCCCACCCCGAGCTGCTCCGCGCCGGGCGCCACATCGGCCAGGACGCGCCGACCCCCTGTCCCGTCTGCGGGCACAAGAGCCTCCGGCTCGTCTCCTACGTGTACGGAGACGCCCTGGCGCGGGCCAACGGGCGCTGCATCACCTCGCTCGGCGAGCTCGAGCGCCTCGACGCCGCCCACGAGGAGTTCACCCGCTACGTCGTCGAGGTGTGCCTCGACTGCCACTGGAACCACCTGCAGCGCCACGAGCTGCACGGACGCCGCCACGCCGGCTGAGTCCCCCGCCCGCCGGGATTACGCTGCGGGGGCCGCCGGGAGCCGTGGGTGCCCTGGACGGTGGAGACGAGGCGATGACCGACCTGACCGGGTCCCGTCGGACGACCGCCCCCGCGGTGAGCGCTGCCAAAGGCGGCGGTACCCCCCTCGTGATGGTCACGGCGTACGACGCGCCGTCCGCGCGCGCCGTCGATGCCGCCGGCGTCGACATGATCCTCGTCGGGGACTCGGTCGCGATGGTGGTCCTCGGCTATGAGGACACGCTCCAGGTGACCACGACCGACCTCGCGCACCACGTGGGCGCGGTGGCGCGCACCCGGCCGGGCGCGCTCGTCGTCGCCGACCTGCCCTGGATGAGCTACCACCTCGGGCCCGAGGACGCCGTCCGCAACGCCGCCACTCTCGTGCGCGCCGGGGCGAGCGCCGTGAAGCTCGAGGGCGGGCGCAAGCGACTGCCCGCGGTCGGCGCGATCCTCGACGCCGAGATCCCCGTCATGGGCCACCTCGGCCTCACGCCCCAGTCCTTCCACGCCCTCGGCGGCTTCCGCGTCCAGGGCCGCGACCTCGACGCGGCACGGGCGATCGTCGACGATGCCATCGCGCTCGCTGACGCCGGCTGCTTCGCGATCGTGCTCGAGTGCGTCCCCGACGCCGTCGCCCGCCTCGTGACCGACAGCGTCGCCGTCCCGACCATCGGCATCGGCGCGGGGCGCCACTGCGACGGCCAGGTGCTCGTGTTCCACGACCTCGTGGGCCTCGAGACACGGGTCACGCCGAAGTTCGTCCGCCGCTACGCCGACCTCGCCGGCGACGCGACGGCCGCCGTCGAGCGCTTCGCCGACGACGTGCGCGCCGGCCGCTTCCCGTCGAGCGGCGAGACGTACCACGCGGCGGATGGCGTCGCCGACGCCCTCCGCCTCTACGGCGGGTCGCCCGCCGAGCACGCCTCCGCGTGAGGCGGGCCGCCGCCGCGCTCCTCGGCGCCACGCTGGCGCTGAGCCTCCTCGCCGCGCCGGCCGGCGCGTCGGCGCCGCCCGTGAACCACGCGGTGCGCGGCGCCACCGGGGCGACCGAGCCGTTCCCGGATCTCACCCAGACGACCATCCGCCTCGGGGGCGCGCCCTGCTCGTGGTCATCGCCCAGACCGAGACCCAGCGCGAGGAGGGGCTTCGCGAACGCGCCACGCTCGGCCCGTACCGCGGGATGCTCTTCGTCTTCCCGAGCGACTCGAGCGTCGGCTTCACGATGTCGACCGTGCCGGTCGCGCTCGACATCGGGTTCTACGGCGCCAACGGGCGCAGCGTCGACCGGCTGCGGATGACGCCGTGCCCCTACCCCGAGTCCCAGTGCCCCGTGTACGGAGCGAGCCACTCGTTCCGCTACGCCGTCGAGACCCTCGCCGGGGGACTTCCCCGCGGTTCGCTCACCGGCTGACGTCACAGCCCACCCGTACGATCGTCCCCGGATCCGGCAGGTAGCATCCCAGTCCGACAACGTCCTGCTCACCGCCCGAGCGTGTCTCTGACACGGCGGTCCCCGGTGAGCCCGCGGGCGACCCGGCGGCCCACCGCCGGCCCGGCCCGCCGGTCCGAAGGAGGCACGGCCCATGCGGCCGTACGAAGTGATGGTCATCTACGACGCCGAGCTCGACGAGGCCGACATCAAGGCCGCCGTCGGGCAGGCGACGACGCTGCTCACCTCGAAGGGTGCCGAGCTCGGCCCCGTCGACTACTGGGGCAAGCGGACCTTCGCCTACCGGCTCAAGCGGCGCTGGGAGGGGTACTACGTCGTGCTCCAGGCCCGCGCCGAGCCCGAGGCCATGGCCGAGCTCGGCCGCACGCTCACGCTCGCCGACGAGGTGCTGCGCCACAAGGTGCTCCGGATACCGGACACCGTGTACGGCACGACGCTCGGCACACCGTCGGGCGGCTAGGCGAGCGGGAGCCTGGTCGCCGGCCAGGACGACAGAGGAGGTCCAGATGGCCGACAGCACCGTCACGGTCGTGGGGAACGTCACCCGTGACCCCGAGATGCGCTACACGCCGAGCGGCGTCGCGAAGGCGAGCTTCGGCGTCGCCGTGAGCCGACGCTGGCAGAACCGCAACACCCAAGAGTGGGAGGAGCAGACCAGCTTCTTCAACGTCGTCTGCTGGCGAGACATGGCCGAGAACGTCTGCGAGTCCATCGGCAAGGGCGCCCGGGTCGTCGTGAACGGGCGCCTCGAGCAGCGCTCGTGGGAGACCGAGAACGGCGACAAGCGAAGCGTCGTGGAGATCGTCGCGGACGACATCGGCCCGAGCCTGCGCTGGGCGACCGCCGAGGTCCGCCGCAACGAGCGGCGCGGCAGCTTCGACAGTGGCAGTGCAGCCGGTGCAGCCGGTGCAGCCGGTGCAGCCGGTGCAGGCGGTGGTGGTGGCGGCGAGCGCGTCAGCGCGCCCGTGGCCCGCGCCGAGACTGCCGACGACATGGAGGAACCCTTCTAGCCATGGCCCGACCACGCCGGACGAAGCGCGACGCCCCGGAGCGCAAGCCCAAGAAGAAGGTGTCGATCCTCGACAGCGAGAGCATCGCGTGGGTCGACTACAAGGACGTCGCGCTGCTGCGCCGGTTCATGTCGGAGCGCGCCAAGATCCGGGCGCGTCGCGTGACCGGCAATGACGCGCAGCAGCAGCGGGCCGTCGCCCGCGCCATCCGGGTGGCCCGCGAGATGGCGCTGCTCCCGTACTCGGTCCGCCAGGTCACGCACCGCAGCAAGGGCAAGCGGGACCGCGGCGACAGCGGGCCGCCGCGTGGCGACAGCCCGCCGAGCCCGTCGGAGGCGGACGCCCCGCCCCGACCGCCCGACGTGGAGACGCCGGAGAACGGCGAGGTCGTGCCGGTGCCCACCCCCGACGAGGTGCCCGTCGCGGCCGCCGCGGATGGTGAGGACGCGTCGTGAAGATCGTGCTGCGCGCCGACGTCGAGCACCTGGGCCGCAAGGGCGACCTCCTCGAGGTGACCGACGGCTACGCCCGCAACTATCTCGTGCCCCGCGGCATGGCAATCAAGGCCACGAAGGGCGCGGTCGCGCAGGCCGAGGCGATGCGGCGTAACCGCGCGGCGCGGGACGCGCGCGACCGCGAAGGAGCCGACGCCGCCGCGGCGCAGCTGGGTGCGCGCCCGCTGCGAGTCCTCGCGCGCGCGGGGAGGGCGGCAAGCTCTTCGGCTCCGTCACCAACGCGGATCTCGCCGCGGCCGCGCACGAACAGCTCGGGATCGACGTCGACCGGCGCGCCATCGAGCTCCCCGAGCCGATCCGGGACCTCGGCGCGACCGACGTCGAGGTGCGCCTCCACCCCGAGGTGACCGCCACGCTCCACGTCGAGGTGCAGGCCGAGTAGCTCGTCACACCCCCGTGCGACCTTGGCGGGGTGCGACCGTCGGTTCTCCTCCGGCCTGGGGATGAGCGGGGCAGTTATCCACGGCCTCGTCCACCGCAATCCACACGGTTTTCGCACTATCGATCCCCAGGCCCGAGCCTTCATGCTGTCGCTTCGGGCACGGGGATGACCGCCCCGTAAACGGGCGGCGAACGGGAGCGGGACTCGGTGGTGCAGGCGCTCGAACCAGTGCGGCGGACGGGTCGTGTCCCGCCGCACAACATCGAAGCGGAGGAGTCGCTGCTCGGGGCGATGCTGCTCTCGCGCGATGCGATCACCGTCGCCGTCGAGGTCGGCGTGACCGCGTCCGACTTCTACAAGCCGGCGCACACCCACGTCTTCGAGGCCGTGCTCAGCCTCTACGGTCAGGGCGAGCCGATCGATCCGGTCACCGTCGCCGAGGAGCTGCGCCGCGCCGACCTGCTCGACGCCCTCGGCGGTCGCCAGACGCTGCTGCGCCTCCAGGCGGCCACGCCGGCCTCGGCGAACGCGGCCCACTACGCCAAGATCGTCAACGAGCTCGCGCTGCTGCGCCGCCTCATCGGCGTGGCCGGCGACATCGCCGAGATGGGCTACGACGACTCCCAGGACGTCCAGGAGACCGTCGATCGCGCCGAGTCGCTCGTCTTCGAGGTGGCCGAGCGCCGCGTCAGCGACTCGATGATCAAGATGGCCGACGCCCTCCAGAACACCCTCGACGAGCTCGAGGCGCTCTACGCGAGCACCGGCGACATCACCGGCGTGCCCACCGGCTACACCCAGCTCGACAAGCTGCTGCTCGGGCTCCAGCCCGCGAACCTCGTCGTGGTCGCCGCCCGCCCGGGTGCCGGCAAGACGAGCTTCGCCCTCGGCGCGGCGGCGAATGTCGCCATGGTCTCGCGCCGACCGGTGCTCTTCTTCTCGATGGAGATGGGCACGCTCGAGCTCACGAAGCGCCTCCTCGCCGGCGAGGCGCGCGTCGACGCGCGGCGCCTCCAGACGGGCAACATCCCCGAGCAGGACTGGACCAAGCTCAGCCACGCGGTCGGCCGGCTCGCGGAGGCGCCCCTCTTCATCGACGACAACCCGCACTGCACGGTCATGGAGATGCGCGCCAAGTCCCGGCGGACGAAGGCCCGCCACGGCGATCTGGGGCTCGTCGTCGTCGACTACCTCCAGTTGATGACGCCGATGGGCAAGCGAGCCGAGAACCGCCAGGTCGAGGTGGCCGAGATCTCGCGCGGCCTGAAGATCCTGGCCCGCGAGCTGAACTGCCCGGTGATGGCCTGCTCGCAGCTGAACCGCCAGCTCGAGTACCGCCAGGACAAGCGCCCGATGCTCGCCGACCTCCGCGAGTCCGGCTCGCTCGAGCAAGACGCCGACGTCGTCGCGTTCATCTACCGCGACGACATCTACAACCCCGACTCCGAGCAGCGCGGCACGGCGGAGATCATCGTCTCCAAGCACCGCAACGGCCCGACGGGCACGACCCGGCTCGCCTTCGTCGATCGGCTGACGAAGTTCGCCGACATGGCACCCGACTAGGCCCGCTTGACTCGTTAGAAATCCCTTACCCGGCCGTCAGTGCTGGCCCGGCCGGACGTCCACCTCGGAGGGGTGCCACACCGGGCTGTCCCCCGCCGTCTCGACGTTGAACCCGTAGTCGAAGGCCAGCGTCCCGCCGAGCGTGCCGCCGATCACGGTGAGCAGCGCCGCGGCGAGGCTCAGCCCGAGCGCCACGCCCGGGGTCGAGTGCGCACCCGGGTAGACGAGGATCCGGACGGCGGTGTTCGCCAGGACCAGCGACGTCACCGTCAGCATCGTGACGGCGTGCGCGTTCGCGGTGCGACGGGCCTGGGTCCCCGCTTCGGTCGACCGCAGCCAGTCCCAGAAGCCGGTGAGCGCGGCGAGCAGCGAGATCGCCCCGCCCCCGACGAGCGCGAACGTGCCGGCACGGTAGTAGTCACGCGCCCAGCTGTTGTTGTGACCGAGCGCCGAGATCACGTCGAACCCGGCGACGAGCACGTACGCGCCGACCGGCACGTCGGTGAGCGGCGGATGGAACGGCTTTCCGGCCCAGCCCCGCAGGCCCTTGAACTTGCGGCCCCGCAGCGTGAGCGCCGGACGGAACGAGAAATGGCGCATCCAACCTCCTTAGACCGACCCACACGCGTGGGCCAGGGACAAGAACCCGTGCCGCGCCCGTCGGTGCGCCGCCTCAGGCCCGGGTCATCGCATGGTCGACGGCCGGTGTCGGGGGCGCGTGCGCGGCGCGCGACCGTGCGAGCGCGAAGAGGCCGACGAGCATGGCCAGCGCGGCCGCGGCGATGACCATCTTGTCGCCGTTGCCGTGCGCGTGGAGATGCTCGCCCAGGATCACGACCCCGACGATCGTGGCCACGACGGGCTCCGCCACCTCCATCGACGGGAGTGCCGCGGCGAGCGAGCCCGCTTGCAAGGCGCTCTGCACCATGATCAGCCCGCTCACCGAGAGCACGGCGACGCCATAGAGCTCCCAGTGCCAGAACACCGAGAGGGGCGCCTGGCCCAGCTGGTGCACGACGACCTTGGTGAGCGCAGCGTTGATGCCGAACGTCATGCCGCTCGCCAGCCCGAACAGCGTGGCCCGCGCCGGGCCCCGCACGTGACGGCGAGTCAACGAGGCGACGGCGACGACCGCCGCCAGGATGACGAGGGCCGGTGCCCACGACGCCGCCGAGACGGTGGCGCTCCCCTCGCTCGGCGCCCCGACCGCGAGGAAGACCGAGAGGCCCGCGCAGAGCAGCACGGCGGCCGCGAGGTCCGACTTGAAGAGCCGCCGGCCGTTCACCGAGGCGTCGAGCAGCAGCGAGAACAGGAGCCCCAGGGCGCCGAGCGGGGCGACGACGAGCAGCGCGCCGAAGGCCAACGCGGCCGCCTGCGCACCGTAGCCGCCCACGTCCGCCGCGAACCCCGCCAGCCACACCGGCTGACGGGCGAGCGTCGCGAGGAGCTGGGGCCGCAGCGACTCCTCTTCGGGCGCCCGGGCGGCGACACGCTGCTCGACGACGTTCGAGGTCGCGAACAGCAGCGCCGATGTGAGCGCCAAGACGATCGCGAGCGCCAGGTCCGTCGTCATCTCGTGTCCCGCATGACCCTCACCCTGGCCGAACGCGGGAGGTCCGCCGCCCGGTCGGATCTCTGCACGGTATCGAACCGTTCGCCGATGCCCCGCGGCGAACGCGACACCGCTGGGCGCTCAGGCCGGTGCGTCGCCATCCTCGGATCCGGGGGCCGGCTGGTCGGGCCGCGCCGGATCCGGCTCGTCGTCGTCCATGAGCTGCTGGATCTCCTCGTCCAGTCGGGCGCGCAGGGCGCGCAGCTCCCGCAGCACCTTGCCGGTGGAGCGCGCGACCTTCGGCAGCTCCTGGGGGCCCAGCACGATCAGTGCGACCGTGAGGACGATGAGGATGTGGACGGGCGAGAAGAGGCCCGTCATGGTCGAGCCGTGACCCGCACTCGGGTCAGGCGTCCTTTTCCTTCGTGTCTTCCTTCGCGTCGGTCTCCTCGGGCTCGTCGTGCAGCCCGCGCTTGAGCTCCTTGCTCGCCTGGCCGATCGAGCGGGCCAGCTTCGGGAGCTGGGAGCTGCCGAAGAGCAGCGCGATGAGGCCGAGCACGAGGAGCGCCTCCCAACCGATGATCTCGCCAAGGATCGGAGTCATGTGGAGGTCCTCTCTGGCTGACCGTGCGGCGCCGGGTCAGGGCCCGGGCACGCCCTACGGTACGCCACCGGGCCCGGCCGGTGACCACCGCGCCTGAGGGTCGTGTGCCCGGGTGAGCGGCCGATGATGGGCCGGTCAGCCACCAGTGAGGCCGCGCCTCGGTCAGAAGAGGCGCAGGTCGGGCGGGGCATCCGCGCGCAAGGCCTCGAGATCCACCTCGCGGCACTCGACGCCTCGGCTCTCGGCGAACACGCGGGCCTGGGGCTTCACGCGGGTCGCGACGAGCATCGCCCGGATCGGTGCGAGCGAGCCGTCGCGGTCGAGCCGCTCCTGGTAGCGGAGCAGCTGCTCGACGCCCGCGATCTCCCCGACGCGCTTGACCTCGACGGCGACGGCGCGTCCGTCAGCGTCGCGGCAGAGCAGGTCGACGGGGCCGACGTCGGTCGGGTACTCGCGCCGGACCAGGCGCCAGTCCGTGCCGAGGATCTGGACCTGTGCCGCGAGCAGCACCTGGAGCTCCGCCTCGACGCCGTCCTTCGCGAGCCCGGGGTCCTCGCCGAGCTCGAAGGAGGAATCGAAGAGGACCTCGTGCAGCGCCACGGCCAGGCGCTCGCCCGCCGGGTTCGTGGCGACGATCGTGCCGTCGCCCTCGATGATCGAGCACGGCGGGCTCATCCAGTTCAGCGGCTTGTAGGCCTTCGCGTCGGCGTGGATCGCGAGCGACCCGTCGTCCTTCAGCATGATGAGGCGCCGAGCCTCGGGCAGGCGGGCGCCGAGCCGGCCGGTGTACACGACGGAGCACCGGGCCACGACGAGCCGCACGGCCGCGTTCGTAGCACGCGTGGCCGCGGCGGTCGCTCTACGATGCGCCGGCTCGATCATGGGGGTGGCGGATGCTGGCGGCCTACAACAGCGATCTGTACAACATCGTGAAGGTGCTGCACATCCTGTGCGCCATCATCGGGTTCGGCGGGGTCATCTTCAACGGGCTGTACGGGGCGCAGGCCAAGGCCCGCGGCGGTCGTGAGGCCGCGGCGATCGCCCACGCGATGTTCCGGGTGACGAAGGTCGCCGAGTACTTCATCTACGCCGTGTTCGTCCTCGGCCTGGCGCTCGTCGGGCTCGGCAACAACCTCTTCGACTTCGGCCAGACCTGGATCTGGCTCTCGATCGTGCTCTTCGTCGCCGCGCTCGGCGTGTCGCACGGCCTGCTCATGCCGCGGGTGAAGCGCATGAACGCGCTGCTCGACGAGCTGGCCGAGGTGCCGGCGGGCGGGGCCGCCCCGCCGAGCCAGGCCGCCGAGATGGACCGGCTCACCAAGCAGGTCGCCATCTGCGAGGCGATCCTCGACGTCACGCTCGTCGTGCTGCTCGTCTTCATGGTCTTCAAGCCGGGCGGCCCGCGCCTCTGAGCAGGCCTCGGGACGAGACCAACCCCGGCGCTACCGTGCCGTCGTGGACTTCTACGGCGAGGTGCTGCTCGAGCTGACGACCGCGCTCGGCGCGGCGCTCTTCGTCGCCAACGGGTACGCGCTGCTCCGCCGCCGCGCCGATGCCCAGGCCGCCGCCCGGGAGTCCGCCACGCGGTCCCGCCCGGGCAGCCCGGTGCGCAAGCAGGTCCGCGTCGCCACGACCGGCAACCTGGCGCAGGCGCCGGTGCTCCGCTCGGTGCTGTTCATGGTGCTCGGCCTGGCGGTCGCGATCGCCGGCCTCGCCTCGCTCACGCGCTGAGTCACCGCGTTGACCGCCTTGGTCGGCGGCGAGGATGATGGCCGGCCAGCGACGATCGGGTTCCCAGATGCCGCCCACCGAGACGACCGCGGCGCCGCGCTAGCCGTGCGACGCGACGCCCTCCACGACGTCGTCACGACGCCGGCGCGCCGCGACGGCTACCTCCGACGAGGTCTCTGGGACGACGCGACGCTCGTCGACCGGGTCGCGGCGCACGCCACGGACCGCCCCGACGCCGCCGCGGTCATCGAGGACGGCGGCCGGATCCACACCTACCGGGAGCTCGCCCGCGACGCCGGGCGGGTCGGGGCGGGGCTCGGGGCGCGCGGCGTCGCCCCGGGCGACGTCGTGTCGATCCAGCTGCCGAACTGGTATGAGACGGTCGTCGTCGCCCTCGCCGTGCAGGGCGCGGGCGCCGTCATCAACCCGCTCTTGCCGAACTACCGGCGTCGCGAGCTGACCCACGTCTTCACGACCGCGGCGCCCGCGGCGATCATCACGCCCGTCGAGTACCGCGACTTCGACCACGTCTCGCTCATCGACGAGGTCGCGGCCGGCACGGGCGTCGCGCCGCTCCACGTGCGGGTCCGCGCCGACCGGGCGGGCTCGGGCATCACCCTCGACGACCTGCTCGACGGCCCCGAGACGCCGCTCGGCGCGGCCGCGCCCGCGGCCGCGGTGTCCGAGCTGATCTTCACCTCGGGAACCGAGGCCAGCCCGAAGGCGATCATGCACACCGAGCAGACCGCCAACTTCAGCGTGCGGGTCGCCCACGCCGACCTTGGGCTCAGCGCAGCCGACGTCGTGTGGATGCCCTCGCCCGTCGGCCACTCGACCGGCTTCAACTACGGGCTGCGCTTCGCGCTGTACCACGGGCTGCCCCTCGTGCTGCAAGACCGCTGGGACGCCGCCACGGCCGTGCGCCTCGCCCGCGACTACCACGCGACCTACACGCTGGCCGCGACGACCTTCCTCCAGGACCTCGTCGAGGAGGCGCTCCGGTGCGGCGCGCGCCTCCCCGAGCTGCGCTGCTTCGGGTGCGGCGGCGCGCCGGTGCCCCCCGAGCTGGTGCGCGCCGCCGGCGACGTCGGCGTCGACGTGCTGCGCCTGTACGGGTCCACCGAGGTGCTGGTGGCGACCTGGAACCGGCCCGGCAGCTCGCCGGACCAGCGGGCGCACACCGACGGCATCGCGATGACCGACGTCGAGGTCGAGCTTCGCGACGACGCGGGGCGGCCCGTCCCCGCGGGGGAGCCCGGCGAGATCTACGTGCGCGGGCCGAACACCTGCGTCGGGTTCTTCCAGGACCCCGAGCGGACCGCCGCCACCTTCGACAGGGACGGCTGGGTGCGCAGCGGCGACCTCGCCGCCGTCGACGCCGCCGACGCCCTGACCGTGCGCGGGCGCAAGAAGGAGATCATCATCCGGGGTGGTGTGAACATCGCGCCCCGCGAGATCGAGGAGCTGCTCGTGGGGTGGCCCGAGGTCGAGCGTGCGGCCGTCGTCGGGCTCCCCGACCCGCGGCTCGGCGAGCGGACCTGCGCGTGCGTGGTGCTGCGCGCCGGCGCGGCGCTCACGTTCGAGGAGCTGGTGACGCGTCTCCGCGCCACCGGGCTGGCCACCTACAAGCTGCCCGAGTCCCTCGAGCTCCTCGACGCGCTGCCGACGACCGCGTCCGGGAAGGTGCAGAAGCACGAGATCGTGCGGGTGCTCACCGGCCAGCCCGCCGTCGGCGCCCAGCCGTGACCGACCCCGCGGCCGCCGTCCTCGTCGAGCGCCACGACCTCGGCGCCGGCGCGACCGCGGCGGTGCTGCGGCTGAACCGCCCCGCCGCCCTCAACGCCATCGACTGGGACACCGTACGGGCGCTGGACGCGGCGATCACCGAGGCCGAGGACGACTCGGCGGTGCGCGTCTTGCTGATCACCGGCGCCGGGCGCGCCTTCAGCAGCGGGGGTGACCTCCAGAGCTACCTCACCCTGCAGCGCGACGCCGACGCGTTCCCGCAGTTCGTCGCCGATCTGCACCGCACGTTCGGGCGCCTCCGACGCGTCGCGGCGCCCGCGATCGCGCTGATCAACGGCGTCACCGCGGCGGGCGGGCTCGAGCTGGTGCTGAACTGCGACTTCGCGCTCATCGCCCGATCGGCGCGGATCGGCGACGCGCACCTCAACTACGGGCAGATGGGGGGCGGTGGTGTGCTCACCCTGCTCCCCAGAGCCATCGGCCGGGCCAGGGCCAACGAGCTCCTCTTCACGGGTCGCTTCCTCGACGCCGACGACGCCGTCGCGTGGGGCCTCGCGACGCGCGTCGTCGCAGACGACGAGCTGCTCGCCGCCGGGCTCGACCTCGCGCGCGCCATCGCGACCAAGAGCGCCCTCGCCGTCGCCAACGCGAAGGAGGTGCTCGGCACGTTGTGGTCCCGCAACGGCGGCGTGGACGACGGCCTGGAGTACGAGAACGAGCGCAACGCCGAGTACTGCCTCACCTCGTACGACGCGCGTGAGGGCCTGCTCGCCTTCGCTGAGAAGCGGACGCCCCGCTTCGAGGGCCGATGAGCGCGGTAGCGCCGTTGGGCCCCGAGACCGACCTGGACAGCCGCTTCTACTGGGACGGCCTGGCGAACCACCAGCTCCTCGTCCAGCGCTGCCCTGCGTGCGGCGAGCACCGGTTCCCGCCCCTCCCCGCGTGCCCAGGGTGCGGCGCTGCCCGGCGGCACCGTCGTCGTGGTGGCCGCCCGCGGCCGCGTGTACTCCTGGATCGTCGTGCACCGGGCGCTCGTCGACCGCGTCGCCGACCAGGTCCCTTACACCGTGGCCGTCGTCGAGCTCGACGCGGGCTGCCGCGTCGTGGGCCGCCTCGAGGGCGACGCCGTGGTCGAAGCCGAGCAGCCGGTCGAGGGCGTCTACCTGGACCACGGCGACTGGACCGAGCTGCGGTTCCGGGCCACGTGACGGCATCCACCGGCGCGGCGATCGCGGGCGTCGGCTACACGCCGCTCACGCGCCGCGCCGACCGCAGCGTGCTCGACCAGGCGCTCGCGGCCTGCCGCGCCGCGCTCGACGACGCCGGCCTCGCGGCGCAGCAGGTCGACGGGATCGCGAGCTTCATGCTCCTGCACGACTCCGTCCCTGCGCAGGCGGTCGCCACGGGTCTCGCGCTGCCCGGGCTGCGCTTCGCCGTGGACGCGCAGCTCGGCGGCCAGGCGCCGTGCTACCTCGTCGGCCTCGCCGCCGACGCCGTCACGTCCGGCCGCGCCGACGCCGTCCTCGTGTTCCGCGCGCTGAACGGCCGGTCGGGCGCGCGCGTCGGGCAGATGGCCTTCCCTGGGCCGGGTGCGCAGTACCGCTACCCGATCGGCTACGACGCGTACCTCATGTACGTCGCGATGTGGGCGCGCCGGTTCCTGCTGGAGACCGGTCAGAGCGAAGAGGACCTCGGCGCCGTCGCGGTCGCGCAGCGCGCCTGGGCACGCGACAACCCCCGCGCGATCCGGCGCGAGCCCCTCACGCTCGAGGAGTACCTCGCGGCACCGTTCGTCGTCGAGCCGTTCCGCGCGCCCGACTGCACGAGCGAGGTCGACGGTGCCTGCGCCGTGCTCGTCACGAGCCTCGAGCGGGCCCGCGACCTCCGGCACCCGCCGGCGCGGATCGCGTCGTCGGCCTACCGGGCCGGGCCCCGGTCCGGGCTCGACATCGGCGATCACCTCCTCTGGCGCGACTACACCCGCAATTACACGACGCATCTGCGCGACGAGCTGTTCGGGCGCGCCGGTGTGACCCCGGCCGACGTCGAGGTCGCGGAGATCTACGACTGCTTCACGAGCACCCTCCTGATGGGTCTCGAGGGACTCGGGATCGCGCCGCGTGGCGAATCGGGCGCCGTGGTACGTGCGGGGACCACCGCGCCTGGCGGGTCGCTCCCCGTCAACACCCACGGTGGGCTCCTCGCCGAGGGCTACCTGCACGGGATGAACACCGTGGCCGAGGCCGCCTTGCAGGTCCAAGGCCGCGGCGGAGTCCGGCAGGCGCCCCGCCACGACGTGTGCGCCGTGACGTCGGGCGCGCTGATGGACGGGTCGGCGCTCGTGCTCACCGCGGACTGCTAGGCACTCGCGCCGCCGCGTCACCTCGCTCCTCCGTCATCTCCGGCGAGGCGTTGTCGGTCCTGCTCGTCGATGGCGAGGTTGCCGTATGTGGGCGCTCCGGCGGTCTCGTAGGCGAGATGGAGCGTGCCGCTGGGATAGGTGACCGATTCGGTCAGACGCAGCGCGGTGGGCACGGTCCCGTCGGCGAACACCTGCTTGCCGCTGCCGAGCAGCAGCGGATACAGCCACAGGTTCAGGCGATCGACGAGCCCGAAGCGCAGCAGTGACTGCACCAGGTTGAGACTGCCAATGACGTGGATTTCATCGTGGCGCTCCTTGAGGGAGGTGATGCCCTCGGCGAGGGCCTCGGCGACGAGGGTCGAGCCCTGCCACGCCAGAGGCTCAGCGAGCGTGCGGCTGGCGACGTACTTGGGGACGTCGTTGAGCAGGCCGGTGAAGGGGATCTCTTTCGGAGCTGTCGGCCAGTAGTTGGCGAAGATCTCGTAGGTCCTCCGGCCGAGCAGCAGGGCGTCCATGCTCCTCGCTTGCTCGAAGATGACACTGCCGGACTCCTGATCCCCGACTGGCGCCTGCCATCCGCCGTGCGTAAACCCGTCGTCGCCGTCCTCGTCGGGCCTTCCGGGCGCCTGTGCCACCCCGTCGAGCGTCATGAACTCGGTCACGACGAGCCTGCCCATTGTCTTCCTCTTCCTGGTGGCGACGACAGCAGTTCAGACGCCGATCACCCGCAGGATTCATCGCTCGCGCCATCGCGAAGGCGTACAGGTTGCCCGCTCAGGCGCGTGCCGTCGACGCACTGACTGGGCCGCGGATGAGGGCCCACTGCGGAGCCTCGACGATCGGCAGGTTCAACACGCGCCACCTCCGAGCCACGAGGCGCAATGGGGCAGGTGACGGGAATCGAACCCGCGTTCTCAGCTGGGAACCGCCGGGCGGGTCAGGCATGGTGTCCGCGCAGATGATGCGACCTGTCGGGCGACCTCTGGCATGCAGGTCGGCCGTCATCCCCTCCGCTTAACCGGTAAAGCGGGGCGACGCCACGACGGCGACTCCCGGCATTGGTGGGCTCGGACTCGTGACCGTGTACGTGAGGACGACCTGCGCATCCCCGACGGCGGCGCCGGCACTCGTACCTGTACCCGCGCCAGACGCGACGTTGCATCCCGTGACGGTCGCCGTGTTGGTGCAGAAGTCTGAGCCGCCGCCTCCTCCTCCAGCCCCTTCAGGTCCCGCGCCGCCGCCGCCTCCTCCGAAGTAGCCCGCTCCGCCTCCACCACCGCCGTTGCCGCCCGCCCCTCCGTGACCGGGCCCACTTGCGTCGAACATCAAGCCCGGCCCGCCACCAATGGGTCCGGCCGCCCCGCCAGTCATCGTCATGTTGTTCCCGCCCCCACCTGGAACTCCACCACCGCTACCCGTCCCGGGAGCGCCGGACGGGAGCCCGGCGGACCCACCTGGGCCAGGGGGAGCCGAGGTGGGGCCGCTGCCGCCGCCGCCGGCCCCGGCGACGAGGATGGGAGCGCTGAAGGTGGACCCGACACTGACGCCGGACGCCCCGCCACCGCTGCCACTAGAGCCGCTGAACGGACCACCGCCGGAGTCGACGCACACGTCGAGCAGTTGGCCGGGCGTCAAACCGGAGACGGTTGCCGACACACCGTCGCCCGTACCGCCGGTGGTGGCCCCCGCGCCGCCGGCTGCGCCGACCGCCTGGACCTGGACGCTCGTCACACCCGCCGGCACGGTCCAGGTCGTACAACCGGCGCTCGTGAACGACTGGGTGACCGCTCCGGCGGGCATCGCGTCCGCCAGGAGCCATCCAACGCCTCCCACGAGACCCAGGGTGCTGACGATCGCTGCAAGCCGCAACACGCGTTCCTCCACGGAAGCTCGGTCCAGCGTATGTGCCCCCCGCAGAGGCGACCTGACCCGAGCAAGCGATCCTGCGATCTTCAGCCCCGAGAGTCCAGTCGATGTGATCAACGTCGTCGCAGCCGGGGAACGCGTCGATCGCGCGACGCGCCAGACGAAGGGCGCGCCGCTGCAGGCCGATCGGCGCAATGGAGCGGGTGACGGGAATCGAACCCGCGTTCTCAGCTTGGGAAGCTGATGTTCTGCCGCTGAACTACACCCGCGTGGCGAGCGAGGGTAGCAAAGCGCTTCCACGCGCCGGCCGGTCGATGTGCCGACACGTGCCGTCGTGAACGACCGCGCCCTAGTCTGCGACGGTGATCCTGTCCGACCGGACGATCCGCGAATCGATCGCGCAGGGCCGGATCGTCATCGAACCGCTCGACGAGTCGGCTGTGCAGCCGTCGTCCGTCGACGTGCACGTCGACCGCTACTTCCGCGTGTTTCGCAACGACACGACGCCGTTCATCGACCCGAAGGAGCCCCAGGAGGACCTCACTGAGCTCGTCGAGGTCGGCGACGGGCGGGCGTTCATCCTCCATCCGGGCGAGTTCGCGCTGGGCTCGACGCTCGAGCGGGTGACATTGCCCGACGACCTCGTCGCGCGCTTGGAAGGTAAGAGCTCCCTCGGGCGTCTCGGCCTTCTCATCCACAGCACAGCCGGCGTCGTCGACGCCGGCTGGGACGGCCACCTCACGCTGGAGCTGTCGAACGTCGCCACGCTGCCGATCGCTATCTACCCGGGGATGCGGATCGGCCAGCTCTCGTTCCTGACGATGACGACGCCGGCGGACCATCCGTATGGGAGCAAGAAGACGGGCTCGAAGTACCAGGGCCAGCGCGGGCCCACACCGAGCCGCTACTACCTGAACTTCCGCGATCGCTAGAGCGACGACCGGCCGGTGACGAACTGGCTCAACGGGCTGGTGTCGATGTGGATGAACCCGCGGAACGGGTAGTCGAGCCCGGCCACGAGCGCGAGCGTCATCGACAGCGCGATCGCGAGCGTGGCGAGGATCAGCAGATGGGAGCGGCGGTGGCGGGTGTCCATCGCCGCCGCGACGGCGAGCGTCGCCGCCGCGAGCACCGCGAGGATCACGAACAAGGCGACGGGGATCGTGGCGGTCGCGGCGTTGGTCAGCTGGCTGCGCGTCAGCGACACCTGACTCAGCGCGGCGAGGATCTGCTGGTACGCCGCCTGCGCTGACGGGGTGTGGGGCTCGATCGTCGCCACGACCCGGTAGAGCTGGTCGAGCGACGCGTCGGCTCGCAGGCTCGGCGTGCTCGTCCGCTCGAGGTACGGGATGCCGTCGCGGAGGTCCTCCTCGGCGTAATGCAGGGCTGCAGCGCGGAGTCGCTGTCCGTCGGGCTCGGGCAGGTTGCGGCTGTTCTCGAACACGACGCTCAGCTGCGCCGCCTTGTCGGATACCTGCGACTGCGCCGAGCGGAACTGTGTGTACTCGTTGACGATGACGAACGCGACGAGCACCGCGTAGATCGTCGCGAGGGCCTGCAGCGTCGTCGCGGCCGTGGGACCGGCGCGGGCCCGGACGTCGGGGTTCAGCCGCCGCCGGAGCAGCTCATCGACGCCGAACGTGAAGAGGACCGCGCCGGAGGCGAAGAGGGCGAAGAGCGCCCAGGCGGGCAGCGAGCCGAGCCAGGTCAAGGGAGCGGCCGATTAGACGCCCGGGGCGGGCTCAGCCGTGGTGGCGGGGACCGGGCCGTGCTCGATGGCGTCGAGCAGCACCTCGGCGATGTCCTGCACGCGCACGTCGTCGTCGCGCTGCGCTTCCTTCACGCCGTCCTCCATCATCACGTAGCAGAAGGGGCACGCGACGGCGATGCGGGTCGCGCCGGTGGAGAGTGCCTCCTGGGAGCGCTCGGTGTTCACCTTCTTGCCGACGCGCTCCTCCATCCACATCCGCGCGCCGCCGGCGCCGCAGCACATGCCGCGGGTGCCGTTCCGTGGCATCTCGACGACGTCGATGCCGCGTAGGGACCCCACGACCCGGCGCGGTGCCAGGTACACGTCGTTGTGGCGGCCGAGGTAGCAGGAGTCGTGGTAGGTGACGCGCTCTTCGAGCGTCGCGCCGTCGAGGGAGAGCCGCCCGTCGTCGATGAGGTCCATGAGCAGCTGCGAGTGGTGGACGACCTCGTAGTTCCCGCCCAGCTGGGGGTACTCGTTCTTCAGCGTGTTGAAGCAGTGGGGGCACTGGGTGATCACCTTCCGGACCCCGAGCCCGTTCAGCGCCTCGACGTTCTGCATCGCGAGCATCTGGAAGATGTACTCGTTGCCCGAGCGGCGGGCCGGGTCGCCGGTGCAGAGCTCGCTCGGCCCGAGGATGGCGAAGTCGAGCCCGGCGCGCTGGAGCAGCTTGGCGATCGCGCGGCTGGCCCGCTTGTTGCGGTCGTCGAAGCTGCCGGCGCAGCCCACCCAGTACAGGTACTCGTGCTCGAGGGGGCCCGACGCGTCGATGATCGGCACCCCGTCGAGGTCGCGGGCCCAGTCGCCGCGCTCGGCCTGGTTCATCCCGTACACGTTCGAGGAGTTCTCCATCGAGCGGAACGTGTTGCCGAGCTCGGTCGGGAAGTCGCTCTCCATCAGCGTCAGGTAGCGGCGCATGTCGAGGATCTTGTCGAGGATCTCGATGTTCACCGGGCAGATCTCGTCACAGGCCTTGCAGCTCGTGCACGCCCACAGCTCCTCGGACGTGACTCGCTCGAAGATCGAGTCGGCGCCGATCGTGATGTCGCGGTCGACGCCCACGGGGGGCGCGACGACGGGGTCGCCGGTCGCGGCCATGACCTCGCCGACCTTCAGCACGATCTCGCGCGGGTCGAGCGCCTTGCCCGTGGCGTGGGCCGGGCAGACGGACGTGCAACGGCCGCAGATCGTGCACGCGTCGGTGTCGAAGAGCTGCTTCCAGGTGAAGTCCTCGACCTTCGCGGCCCCGAACGTCTCGAGGTCGGTCTCCATGAGGTTCGGCATGGGCCGCATCGCGCCCTTGGGCCGCTCCCGGTCCCCCAGGTACATGTTCATCGGGGACGTGAACATGTGGCGCAGCTTCGTGGTCGGCAGGATCACCAGGAAGGCGACGAACGCGGCGGCGTGCACGATCCACATCGTGCGGTGCAGGTCCGAGAGCGTGGCGTGCGACCAGTGGGCCCACAGGGCCGAGAGGCCCCAGCCCACGAAGGACCACTCCTCGAAGTGGGGGCGACCTTCGAGCGCGATGCGGAAGCCCTCGATGAGGAAGCCGGTGACCCCGATGAGGAGGAACGTTCCCAGGATCACCGCGTCCTCGGGCTTGGTCTTGATCCGGATCCGGTACGGGCGGACGAGGTAGCGGCGACCGACGGCCCACACGAGGCCGACGACGAACACGATCCCGAAGACGTTCGCCGTCGCCTTGTACGACTCGTAGACGGTGCCGTGGAGGAACTTGAGCGACGGTGGCAGCTGGTGGTCGATCTCGAGCACGACCGTCGCGGCGAAGAGCACGAGGAACCCGAAGTAGATGAACGAGTGCATCAGGCCGGCCGCGGGGTCGCGGAGCAGCGTGCGCATCCAGACGCCGGA
Source organism: uncultured Actinomycetes bacterium (assembly GCA_963731625.1). Classification (GTDB taxonomy): domain Bacteria; phylum Actinomycetota; class Acidimicrobiia; order IMCC26256; family PALSA-555; genus PALSA-555. Next base: position 1,619,201 of record CAVSWH010000001.1, on the reverse strand, counting down.
GCGGAAGTCGCCCAGGCGGCGGTGCACGTTCTCGCGGGTCGTGCGGCGGTCGTCCGGGCCGCCCCGCAGGTAGTTCCGGACCCGCATCGACGCGAGCCACGCGCACACGACGAGCATCACGGCGACCGTGCCGTAGAACATCCAGTAGACGGGGTCGGGGATGTCGAAGAACGTCGCCCGGGCGACCCGCGATGAGTCGGTCCACTCGGTCAGGCGCGGGATGACCCCCGACGCGATCGTGCCCGCGGCGATCAGCACGCCGAGGACCAGCACGAGCTGGCTCGGCTTCAAGGGGAAGCGGCGCCGCACGGTCAGAAACCTAGTGCTCGCTTCTTCGCGCGACCGGAAACCCGGCGCGCCGCCGCGCGGCTGAGAGCGCACACCCGTAGGGGCCGCAGGTTTGGAGTGTCATACCTGGGTTTGACGATCGGGTGGTGTCTGGGGTCGGTGGTCGTAATGGTTGGCGGCCGGTGGGGTTTCGTTTCGCTGTTGTTGTGTCCCCGGTGTTGGAGGCGCGGCTGGTCCGTTGGGCGGGGGCGTCGCGGTTCGTCTTCAACGCGTTGTTGGGTGAGGTGAAGGCGGGCTTGGATGCCCGCGCCGCGGAGCGCGCCACGTTGGGGGCGCCAACAACCCAGGTGGCATGGTCGAAGTACGCGCTCGATTCGGAGCGCCTATCGGCGGCGCCGGGAGCTGGCGTGGGGAAAGGAGATCCCGAGCGCGGTGTTCGAGTGCGCCGCGGTGGATCTGGCGGCGGGGTTGGCGAACTGGGCGGCGTCGCGGGCCGGGCGCCGGTGGGGCGCCCGGGTGGGGTTCCCGGTGTTTAAGGCCCGCAAGCGCACGACGCCGCGGTTCCGGTTGCGCCATCCTGAACAGCTGCGCGTCGAGGGTCGGGCGCTGCGGGTGTCGTGTCTGGGCTGGGTGCGGGTCCATGACGACACGCGGCGGCTGCGCCGGCTCCTGGCGGCGGGTCGCTTCGAGGTGCTCTCCACGACGGTGTCGTATCGGCGGGGCCGCTGGTGGCTGAGCGTCGCCGGACGGGCCGCGCCGTTCCACCCGGAGCATCGCCGCCGCGGCCGAGCACCGGGACCGGTCGGGGTGGACCTGGGTGTGCGGCGCCTCGCCAGCGTCGCGGATGCCCGCGGTCGGCTTCTCGAGCAGTGGGAGGGGGTGAACGCGCTCCATGGGGCCCAGCGCCGGTTGCGGCGGGCCCAACGAGGCTGGGCGAGAACCAAGCCCGCCTCGTCGGGTCGCCGCCGCGCCACGACGCGCCTGACACGTCTGCACGCCACAGTCGCGCACCGGCGCGAGCATCAGCTCCACGAGCTGACCAGCGGGCTGGTCGCCCGCTACCAGACCCTCGTGATCGAGGACCTCCACGTCGCCGGGATGCTGCGCAACCATCGCCTCGCCGGCCGGGTCGCGGATCAGGGCTTCGGGGAACTGCGCCGCCAGCTCACCTACAAAGCCGACTGGTATGCCAACCGACTCGTCGTCGCCGACCGCTGGTACGGGTCCTCCAAAACCTGCTCAGCCTGCGGGCACTACCACCAGCACCTTGGATCAGCCCCGACGTTCGTCTGCCCGGCATGCGGGATCGTCGTGGACCGTGACCGCAACGCCGCGACCAACCTCGCCCGCCTCGCTCTCCCCGACCCACGCCCCCCGCGAACCCACGCCGTCGAGTAGCCGGAGTGGCAAAACGCCGGTGGAGCTCCCGGCACCGCACCCGCCCCAGGCGGCGGGCCCGACCGAGAGCCACGAAGCCGGAACCAGTGCCCGTCGCCCAACCCGGGGCCGCCCGCACTGGAAGGCCGAGAAGGCCCGCATCCCTAGTGGGGCGCGCTCTTCGCGTCGTACTCGCGCAGCCGGTGGGCGAGCCCGCTCAGCAGCTTGTGCGCGAAACCCGGCACCTCGTCGATCATCGCGGCAAACTCGCGCTGGCCCAGGACCGCGAGCTCCATCTCGGTCTTCGCCGTCACGGTCGCGTTGCGGGGCGCCCGGTCGAGGAGGGCGAGGTCCCCGAAGAAGTCCCCGGGTCCCAGGGTGGCGACCGTCCGGCCCCGGACGGACACGTCGGCCTCGCCGCTGATGATCACGAAGAACTCGGCCCCCGCGGCGCCCTCCCGGACGAGGATCTTGCCGGGCTCGACGTGGAGCCGCTCGGTGCGCCGGCCGATCAGCTGGAGCTCCTTCTTGGAGCAGGCCGAGAAGAGGGGGACCTCCGCCAGGTCGGGCATGGCGCCTCGCCGGGGCATGCCGGAAATGTACCCCCCGGTGTCAAACGGCGCCCGGGCGGGTCCGAGAGCCGGGAATAGGTGCGATAGCACCAAAGTTGATACGGTCAGACTCAAGGTTTTCGACACGGAGGCACATCCACCATGCCCAAGGCCGTCGGCATCGACCTCGGCACCACGAACTCGGTCGTCTCGATCCTCGAGGCGGGCGAGCCGACCGTCATCCCCAACGCCGAGGGGTCCCGCACGACCCCGTCGGTCGTGGCGTTCTCCAAGACCGGCGAGGTCCTCGTCGGCGAGGTGGCGAAGCGCCAGGCGATCACCAACCCCGACCGCACCATCCGCTCCGTGAAGCGCGAGATGGGCACGTCGTGGAACATCGACATCGACGGGAAGCACTATTCGGCCCAGGAGATCTCGGCCCGCATCCTCCAGAAGCTGAAGCGGGACGCGGAGGCGTACCTCGGTGACACGGTCACCCAGGCCGTGATCACCGCCCCGGCCTACTTCGACGACGCCCAGCGCCAGGCCACGAAGGAGGCCGGCGAGATCGCAGGCCTCGACGTGCTCCGGATCATCAACGAGCCGACGGCCGCCGCGCTCGCGTACGGCCTCGACAAGGAGCACGACCTCACCATCCTCGTGTTCGACCTCGGCGGGGGCACCTTCGACGTGTCCGTGCTCGACCTCGGCGAGGGCGTCTTCGAGGTCAAGGCGACGGCCGGGAACACGCACCTCGGCGGCGACGACTGGGACCAGCGCGTCATCGACTGGATGGTCACCGAGTTCAAGGGTGCCCACGGGGTCGACCTGGCGGCCGACAAGATGGCGACGCAGCGTCTGAAGGAAGCCGCCGAGAAGGCCAAGATCGAGCTCTCCTCGCTGCAGGAGACGTCGATCAACCTGCCGTTCATCACGGCGACCCAGGACGGGCCGCTGCACCTGGAGCTGAGCCTCTCGCGGGCCAAGTTCCAGGAGCTCACCGCGGATCTGCTCGAGTCCTGCAAGGGGCCCTTCGAGCAGGCGATCCGTGACGCGAGCCTGAAGAGCAGCGACATCGACCGGGTCATCCTCGTCGGCGGGTCCACCCGCATGCCCGCCGTGCAGGACCTGGTGCGCGACCTCACCGGCAAGGAGGGCGACAAGGGCGTCAACCCCGACGAGGCCGTCGCGGTCGGCGCCGCCATCCAGGCCGGCGTGCTGAAGGGCGACGTGAAGGACGTCCTGCTCCTCGACGTCACGCCGCTGTCGCTCGGCATCGAGACGAAGGGTCAGATCATGACCCGGCTCATCGAGCGGAACACGACGATCCCGACGAAGCGCTCCGAGGTGTTCACCACCGCGGACGACAACCAGCCCAGTGTCGAGATCAAGGTGCTCCAGGGCGAGAGCGACATGGCGTACCGCAACAAGATGCTCGGCACGTTCCAGCTGGTCGGGCTCCCGCCCGCGCCCCGCGGCGTGCCCCAGATCGAGGTCACGTTCGACATCGACGCGAACGGCATCGTGCACGTGAGCGCGAAGGACCTCGGGACGGGCAAGGAGCAGGCGATGACGATCACCGGCGGCACCGCGCTCGGCAAGGACGAGATCGACCGCATGGTGAAGGAGGCCGAGGCGCACGCCGAGGAGGACCGCCGCAAGCGCGAGGAGGCCGAGACCCGCAACAACGCGGACTCGCTCGTCTTCCAGACCGAGAAGCTCCTGAAGGAGCAGGCGGACAAGGTCTCGGCGGACGACCGCACGAAGATCGAGGCCGCGCTCGGTGACCTGAAGACCGCGCTCGCCGGCACCGACATCGACGCCGTGCGCCAGAAGCACGAGGCACTCCTCGCCGCCAGCCAGGAGTTCGCGCAGCGGCTCTACCAGACGGCCCAGGCCCAGCAGAACGCGGCGTCCTCCGCCCCGGGCGGGGACGCACCGCCGCCGTCGGACGACGAGGTCGCCGACGCCGAGATCGTCGACGACGGTGAAGAGCGCAGCGCCTAATGCCCGAGTCCGAGTCGATCAACGAGGACGAGGAGGACGTGCTCACGTCGCCCGTCGCCTCGGGTGAGGTCCCGGCCGACCTCGAGGCCGACCTCGCCGCGCTCGGCAAGGAGCGCGACGAGCTGCTGACCCTCGCGCAGCGCGTCCAGGCCGACTTCGAGAACTACCGCAAGCGGATGCTCCGCGAGCAGACCGAGGCGATCGCCCGGGCCAACGAGACGCTCGTGGAGCAGCTGCTGCCGGTCCTCGACAGCGCGGCGCTGGCCGTGACCCAGCTCGAGGACGCCGACGAGCGCGTCCGCAAAGGAATCGAGCTCGTGTTCGCGGAGCTCGTCGCCGTCCTCGAGAAGGCCGGGCTCGAGCGGATCGACGACACCGACGTCCCCTTCGACCCGAACATCCACGAGGCGGTCCTCCAGGAGGGCGGGCCCGGCGGCGACCCGGTCGTGGCCGACCTCGTCCGCACCGGCTACCGCCTGAAGGGCAAGGTGCTGCGCCCGGCGATGGTCAAGGTGGCCCACCAGACGACGGACTGACACCCCCATGGCTCCCCAGCGCGACTGGTTCGAGAAGGACTACTACGCGGTGCTCGGCGTCGAATCCGGCGCGAGCGACCGCGAGATCCAGCGCGCCTACCGGCGTCTCGCCAAGCAGAACCATCCCGACGCCAACGCGGGCGACACCGCGGCCGAGGACCGCTTCAAGGAGATCTCGGCGGCGCACGAGGTGCTCGGCGACGCCGAGAAGCGCAAGGAGTACGACCAGGTCCGCGAGATGGTCGCCTCGGGCGCGGGCCCGAGCAGCTTCGGCGACGGAAACGGGCCGTTTGGGCCCGGCTTCGGGAACGCCACGTTCCACTTCGACGACGGCGGCGGCCTCGGCGACCTGCTCGGCAACCTCTTCGGTGGCGGCGCTCGCGGGGGTACCCGCCGGCGCGGCCGCGCGCCGACCGGCCCGGTGCGGGGCGCCGACCTCGAGACCGAGCTCCACCTGGACTTCGTCGACGCCGTCCACGGGGTGACGACGAGCGTGGGCGTGACCTCCGACGCCACCTGCTCGGTGTGCGGCGGCAACGGCGCCGAGCCCGGCACGTTCCCGCAGCCCTGCACCACCTGCGGCGGCACCGGCGCGGTGGCCGTCGACCAGGGGCCCTTCTCGTTCTCCGAGGTCTGCCCGACGTGTGGCGGCCGTGGCGAGGTGATCGAGCACCGCTGCAAGAAGTGCCGCGGCACCGGCGTCGAGCGGCGCCGCCGCGACGTGAAGGTGCGGATGCCCGCCGGCGTCCGCGACGGGCAGCGCATCCGGGTGAAGGGCCGGGGCGCGGCCGGCCGCAACGGCGGCCCGCCAGGCGACCTCTTCGTCCGGGTCCACGTCGGCCCGCACCCGATCTTCGCCCGGCAGGGCAAGACGAACCTCACCGTCACGGTGCCGGTGACGTTCCCCGAGGCCGCGCTCGGCACCCAGGTGAAGGTCCCGACCCTCGACGGGCCGGTCACCGTGAAGGTCCCGGCGGGCACCCAGGCGGGCAAGACGGTGCGCGTGCGCGGGCGCGGCATCCACCCGGCCAAGGGCGACGCGGGCGACCTGCTCGTGACCTTCGACGTCGTCGTGCCCACGGCGCTCACCGACGAGCAGCGCGCCGCGGTCACCGCGCTCGCCGAGCAGTTGCCAGAGAACCCCCGCGAACGCCTCGGCGTGTAGTGAGGTAAGGGGGAGGAGGACAGATGGACGACCGGGACCGAGCGCTGTACATCATTTCGGTGGCCGCCGAGCTGGCCGGGGTCCACGCGCAGACGCTGCGGATCTACGAGCGCAAGGGGCTCATCGAGCCCAGCCGCACCCAGGGCGGCAGCCGCCGCTACTCCGACCGGGACATCACACTGCTGCGCCGCATCCAGGAGCTGACCAACGAGGGCGTGAGCCTCGCCGGGGTCCGCAAGATCCTCGACCTCGAAGCCGACCTCGAGGACGCCGACGACCGAATCGCCGAGCTGCAGGCGGCCCTCGAGCAGGCCCGCCGGGACGCGCGGGACCAGGTCGACGCCGTCCACCGCCACTACCGCCGGTCGCTCGTCCCGGTCAGCACCACCATCGTCCCCGTCCGGCGCTGAGGCCGGCCGGGACCGTTCACCGGAATACGAAGTTGATACAGACGTTGTCAACTTTGACCGATGTGGAGGTAGGCCCAGGATGCCCTTGGACCCCAAGAAGTTCACCCGCAAGACCGGCGAGGCGCTCCAGAGCGCGCAGTCGCTGGCCCAGGCGCGCAACAACACCCAGGTCGAGCCCGAGCACCTGCTCGCGGCCCTGCTCGGCCAGCCCGAGGGCGTCGTCCTGCCCGTCCTCGAGCGCGTGGGCGTCGCCCCCAAGACGCTCATCGACCGGGTCGACGAGGCCCTCGCCCGCAAGCCCCAGGTCTACGGCAGCGCCCAGCAGGCCCAGCTCTCGCCCGACACCTTCCGGGTCCTCGAGGCGGCCGACGGCGCCCGCCAGGACCTCGGCGACGACTATCTCTCCACCGAGCACATCCTCCTCGCCATGAGCGAGGTCGTGGCCGGCGTCGGCGACCTGCTGCGCGCCCTCGGGGTGACGAAGGACGCGGTCCTCGACGCCCTGAAGGCGGTGCGCGGCTCGCACCGGGTCACGAGCGAGAACCCCGAGGAGCAGTACCAGGCGCTCGAGCGCTACGGGCGCGACCTCACCGAGGAGGCCCGCCGGGGCCGCCTCGACCCCGTCATCGGGCGCGACGAGGAGATCCGCCGGGTCATCCAGGTGCTGTCCCGGCGCACGAAGAACAACCCGGTGCTCATCGGCGAGCCCGGCGTCGGCAAGACGGCGATCGCCGAGGGGCTCGCGCGACGCATCGTCGAGGGCGACGTGCCCGAGAGCCTCCGCGACAAGCGGCTCATCGCGCTCGACATCGGCGCGATGGTCGCCGGCGCGAAGTACCGGGGCGAGTTCGAGGACCGCCTGAAGGCCGTCCTGAAGGAGATCACCGACAGCAGCGGCGAGGTCATCACCTTCGTCGACGAGCTGCACACGATCGTCGGCGCGGGCGGTGCCGAGGGCGCGGTCGACGCCAGCAACATGATCAAGCCGATGCTGGCGCGCGGCGAGCTGCGCATGATCGGCGCGACGACGCTCGACGAGTACCGCAAATACATCGAGAAGGACGCCGCCCTGGAGCGGCGCTTCCAGCAGGTCTACGTGGGCGAGCCCTCCGTCGAGGACACCATCGCGATCCTGCGGGGCCTGAAGGAGCGGTACGAGGTCCACCACGGCGTGCGCATCCAGGACGCCGCGGTGGTCGCCGCCGCGGTCCTGTCGTCCCGCTACATCACCGGCCGGCAGCTGCCGGACAAGGCCATCGACCTCGTCGACGAGGCCGCCTCGCGCCTGCGCATCGAGATCGACTCGATGCCCTTCGAGATCGACGTCGTGGAGCGCCGTCTCCGCCAGCTCGAGATCGAGAAGGCCGCCCTCGCCAAGGAGACCGACGAGTCCTCCCGGGCCCGCCTCGAGGCGATCGACAGCGAGCTCGCCGAGCTCGCCGAGGAGCGCGACGCGATGGTCGCCCACTGGCAGAACGAGAAGGACGCCATCGCCGAGATCCGCGAGCTGAAGGAGCGCCTGGAGGCGGCCCGCAACGACGCCGAGAAGGCCGAGCGTGAGGGCAACCTCGAGCAGGCCGCGTCGCTGCGGTACGGCACCATGCGCGACCTCGACGGCGAGATCGCCGAGCGCACCGAGCGCCTCAACGAGCTCCAGCGCGACGAGCAGATGCTGAAGGAGGAGGTCGACGAGGAGGATGTCGCCGAGATCGTCTCGAAGTGGACGGGCATCCCCGTCAGCCGCCTCATGGAGGGCGAGATGGCGAAGCTCGTGCGCCTCGAGGAGGTCCTCCACGACCGGGTGATCGGCCAGGACGAGGCCGTCACCGCGGTGGCGAACGCCATTCGGCGCTCCCGTGCCGGCCTGTCCGACCCCAACCGGCCGATCGGGTCGTTCCTGTTCCTCGGCCCGACGGGCGTCGGCAAGACCGAGCTGGCGCGCGCGCTCGCCGACTTCCTCTTCGACGACGAGCGGGCGATGGTCCGCATCGACATGTCCGAGTACCAGGAGAAGCACACCGTCTCGCGCCTGGTCGGCGCGCCCCCGGGCTACGTCGGCTACGACGAGGGCGGCCAGCTCACCGAGGCCATCCGGCGCCGCCCCTACGCGGTGGTGCTCCTCGACGAGATCGAGAAGGCCCACCCCGACATCTTCAACGTCTTGCTCCAGCTCCTCGACGACGGCCGCCTGACCGACGGCCAGGGCCGCACCGTCGACTTCACCAACGTCGTGCTCATCATGACGAGCAACCTGGGCGCCGGCGCCGACGAGGCCGTCGTGATGGCCGCGGTCCGGAACCAGTTCAGGCCCGAGTTCCTCAACCGCATCGACGAGATCGTGATGTTCCACCGACTCGACGAGCACCACATCGAGCAGATCGTCGGCCTGCAGGTGGCGCTGCTCCAGGACCGCCTCGCCGAGCGGGACCTCGGGCTCGAGCTCACCCCGGCGGCCCTCGCCCGCGTCGCCCAGCTCGGCTACGACCCGGACTTCGGCGCGCGGCCGCTCAAGCGGGTCCTCCAGAAGGAGGTCGCCGACCCGATCGCGCTCGCCCTGCTCCGAGGCGACTACCACGACGGCGACGTCGTGGTCGTCGACGCCACGAGCGACGGCCAGCTGGCCTTCAGCCGGCGCGCGCCGGTCAGCGCCTGAGCCCACGCCTGGCCCGGGCACAAGTCCGGCGTCGGCCGGCCCGGGCCCGACTACGCTGCCCACAACGTGACTGCTGACGCGCAGCCGCGTGAACCCCGCCGGAGGCCGCAGTGCCCGGCACGGTGATCGTCGGCACCCAATGGGGTGACGAGGGCAAGGGTCGGTTCACCGACTACCTGGCCAAGGAGAGCTCGCTCGTCGTCCGCTACCAGGGCGGGCACAACGCGGGCCACACCCTCGTGGTGGACGGCGTCGTCTTCGCCCTCCAGCTCGTCCCGAGCGGCGTCCTCTACGACCACGTCACCCCGGTCATCGGCAACGGCGTCGTCGTCGACCCGGCCGTGCTGGTGGACGAGCTCGACATGCTCGAGCACAAGGGGGTCGACACCAGCCGGGTGCGCCTCTCCGGCAACGCCCACCTGATCATGCCGTACCACCAGGAGCTCGACCGGGTGACCGAGCGATTCCTCGGCAAGAACCGGCTCGGCACCACGAAGCGGGGGATCGGGCCGGCCTACGCCGACAAGGCGCTGCGCGTCGGCCTGCGGGTGCAGGACCTCCTCGACCCGAAGATCTTCCGCGAGAAGCTCGACTTGGCCCTGCGCGAGAAGAACGGGGTCCTCACGAAGGTCTACAACCGTCTGCCGCTCGACGCCGACGAGATCTGTCGCGCCTACCTGGGCCTCGCGCCCCGCCTCGAGCCCCACATCGCCGACACCGTGCACCTGATCCACGCCGCGCTCGACGTCGGCGAGGTCGTGCTCTTCGAGGGTGCGCAGGCCACCTACCTCGACCTCGACCACGGCACCTACCCCTTCGTCACCTCGTCGAACCCGATCGCGGGCGGCGCCTGCACCGGCGCCGGGGTCGGGCCGCGCGACATCACCCGGGTCGTCGGCGTCGCGAAGGCGTACGTGACGCGCGTCGGCAGCGGGCCCTTCCCGACCGAGCTCCTCGAGGACGATCCCGTCGGGAACGAGCTGATCGAGCGCGGTGCCGAGTTCGGCACCAACACCGGCCGACGGCGCCGCCCGGGCTGGCTCGACGCCGTGATGCTGCGCCACGCGGTCGCCCTCAACAGCTGCACCGAGCTCGCGGTCACCAAGCTCGACGTGCTGTCGGGCTTCGACGAGCTGAAGGTCTGCGTCGCCTACGTGGGCGACGACGGCGAGCGCTACGAGCACGTCCCGTACCACCAGTCGGTGCTGCACAAGGTGCGCCCGATCTACGAGACGCTGCCCGGCTGGCGTGTCCCGATCGACGAGATGAACCGGATCGGTGACCTGCCACCCGAGGCGCGCGAGTACCTGCGCGTCGTCGAGCAGGCGGCGGGCCTCCCCGTGACGTTCGTGTCCGTCGGCCCCAGCCGCGAGCAGACGGTCGTCCTGCCCCGCGCCGCGTGACCCGAGCGCTCGTCGTCGGCAGCGGCGGCCGCGAGCACGCGCTCGCCTGGTCGCTGCGCCGCAGCCCCTCAGTGGACGCGGTCTTCGTCGCCCCCGGCAACCCCGGCGTGGAGACGGTGGCCGAGCGTCTCGACGTCGCCGCTCAAGACCCGGAGGCGGTCGCCGCGCTCGCGGATCGCCTGCAGGCCGACCTGGTGGTCGTCGGGCCCGAGGAGCCACTCGTCGCGGGCGTCGCGGACGCGGTCACCGCCGCCGGGCACCTCGCGTTCGGGCCGAGCGCGGCGGCGGCGCGCCTCGAGGGATCGAAGGCCTGGATGAAGGAGGTGCTCGCCGGCGCGGGAGTCCCCACGGCCGAGCACGCGGCGTTCCGCGCCGACCAGGAGGAGGAGGCCCTCTCGTTCCTCGGCACCCTCGACGGGCTCTACGTCGTGAAGACCGACGGACTGGCGGCGGGCAAGGGCGTCTTCGTCACCGAGTCCGAGGTCGACGCGCGCGACGCGGTGCGCCGCTACCTCCACGGCGAGGCGTTCGGTGACGCCGGCCGAACGGTCGTCATCGAGGAGGGCCTGCGCGGCCCCGAGCTCTCGCTGCTCGTCGTCTGCAACGGCGACCCCGACGGCGCGGTGGCGCTCGCGCCGGCGCAGGACTTCAAGCGCATCGGCGACGGCGACACCGGACCCAACACCGGTGGGATGGGCGCGTACTCACCGGTGCCGGTCGCCGGCCCCGAGCTCGTCGACCAGGTGATGGCGCTCGCGGTGCGGCCGACCCTGCACGCCCTCGCCGCACGAGGCGCGCCATACCGTGGCGTGCTGTACGCGGGGTTGATGCTCACCGCGGACGGGCCGAAGGTCATCGAGTACAACGTGCGCTTCGGTGACCCCGAGTGCCAGGTGGTCGTGCCGCGGCTCGTGTCCGACCTCGGTGAGCTGTGCCGTGCGGCGGCGCGCGGGGCGGCGCTGCCCCCCATCGAGTTCGCCGACGAGGCGTGCGTGACCGTCGTGCTCGCCAGCGGCGGCTATCCGTCCGCCCCGGAGACCGGGCAGCACATCACCGGCCTCGACGCGCTCGCCGACCGGTCCGACGTCGTCGTCTTCCACGCCGGCACGGCCCGCGCCGACGACGGGTCGCTCGTCACCGCGGGCGGACGCGTCCTCGACGTGACCGCCTTCGGCGCCACGGTGGCAGACGCACGCCAACGGGCCTACGCGGCGGCGTCCGCGATCTCCTGGCCCGGGCTGCAGTACCGGCGCGACATCGCCGCCGCGGCGTGATCGCCCTACCAGTGACCGAACTGGCCGCGGGGGCGGCGCGGGCCCCGCGTGCGGATCCCCGCGGCGATGAGCGCGCACTCGATGCAGCGAGTCGGCTGGCGCCGGCGCACCGGTGGGACCAAGCACTCGGCACAGAAGGGCTGGCCGCACTCGTCGCAGCGGCCCTCGGCGCGCTCGTTCCAGTGCTTGACGCACGCGCCGAGGCCGGTACGCGCGGGCTCCCTGCCGTTCACGGGTGCCCCTCCCGGTGGCTTGAGTCTCTCCTAGCTGGCGCCGGCCACGAACGCCATCGTCTGCCCGACCGGCTCCTACAGTGTCGACCAGGAGGAACGCCGCCTTGATCCCCCGGTACGCCCTCGAGCCGATGGCCCGGCTGTTCAGCGACGAGGCGCGATACGCCACCTGGCTCGAGGTCGAGATCCTCGCCGTCGAGGCCTGGGCGAAGCTCGGCGTGGTCCCCGCAGCGGACGCGGCCGCGGTCCGCGAGCGTGCGGGCTTCGACGTCGCGGCCATCGAGGCACGCGAGCGCGTCACCGATCACGACACCGCAGCGTTCGTCGACGTGGTCCAAGCATGCGTCGGCGGCCCCGCGGCCCGGTGGATCCACCACGGCCTCACCTCCAGCGACGTCGTCGACACCGCGCTGTCGGTCACGCTCGTGCGGGCCTGCGAGCTGCTCCTCGAGGCGGTGGATGCGCTCGACGCCGTCGTCGCGGCGCGTGCCGAGGCGTTCCGGGACACCCCGATCGTGGGCCGCACCCACGGCATCCACGCCGAGCCGACCACCTTCGGCGCCAAGCTGGCCCTCTGGTCCCTCGCCCTGCGGCGCGACCGCCGGCGCATCGCCGCGGCGCGCGACGGCATCGCCGTCGGCAAGCTCTCTGGCCCGGTCGGCACCTACTCGAACGTCGACCCGGCCGTCGAGGCGTTCGTCTGCGAGCACCTCGGGCTTCAGCCCGTGCCCGCCAACCAGATCCTCGGCCGCGACCGCCACGCGGCCGTCCTCTACGCCTGTGCGTCGCTCGGCGCGACCGTCGAATCGTGTGCCCTCGAGATCCGCCACCTCCAGCGCACCGAGGTCGGTGAGGTCGCCGAGCCGTTCCGCGCGGGCGCCCAGAAGGGCTCGAGCGCGATGCCGCACAAGCGCAACCCGGTGAAGGCCGAGCAGCTGAGCGGCCTGGCGCGCGTGCTCCGCGCGAACGTGCTGCCCGGCCTCGAGGACGTCGCCCTGTGGCACGAGCGCGACATCTCACAGTCCTCCGTCGAGCGGATCGTCCTGCCCGACTCGCTGCAGCTCGCGTACTACGTGACGGTCCGCCTCCGCGACCTCGTCGACGGCCTCGAGGTGCACGCCGACCGCATGCTCGCCAACCTCGAGTCGTCGCATGGGCTCGTGTTCAGCCAGGCGCTGCTGCTCGCGCTCGTCGAGGCGGGATGGTCCCGCGACGACGCCTACCGCGCGGTGCAGCGCGACGCGACGCGCGCGTGGGACGAGCAGCGTCCGCTACTCGACGTCGCGCGCCAGGACGCCACGGTGCGGGACGCGCTCGGGGAGGAGCGCCTCGCGGCATGCTTCGACCTCAACTCGGCGCTCGCGCACGCCGGTCGCGCGGTCGACGCGCTCGCCGACCCCGACACGCCGTGACCGGCGTCGCGCTGCCGCACCGCTACACCGGCAAGGTTCGCGACCTCTACGCCGTCGACGACGACCAGATGCTCATGGTCGCGTCGGACCGGATCTCGGTGTTCGACGTGGTCCTCGCCGACGACATCCCCGACAAGGGGCGCGCCCTCACCGCGCTGTCGGCGTTCTGGTTCGAGGACACGGCCGCCGTCGCGCCCAACCACCTGCTCTCGGCGGACCCCGAGGACTTCCCGCCCGCCGCGGGCGAGGCCGTCCGCGGCCGGGCGATGCTCGTCCGGGCCGCCGAGCCCGTGCGCCTCGAGTGCATCGCGCGCGGGTACCTCTTCGGCTCGGCCTGGGAGGAGTACGCCCGGCAGGGCACGGTCTGCGGTCGGCGCCTGCCGGCCGGGCTGCGCCGGGCGGAGCGCCTCCCCGAGCCGATCTTCACCACCACGACGAAGGAGGAGCCCGGCGCGGGCCACGACGCGCCGCTCACGGACGCCGCCGCGGCCGCCCTCGTGGGCGACGCGGTGTTCGAGCGCTGCCGGGACCTGTGTCTCGCCGTGTACCGCCAGGTGGCCGCCCACGCCGAGGGGCACGGGCTGCTGCTCGCCGACACGAAGCTCGAGTTCGGCCTCATCGACGGCGAGGTCGTCATCATCGACGAGCTGTGCACGTCCGACTCGTCGCGCTACTGGGACGCCGCGTCGTACGCGGTGGGCGGGTCGCCCCCGTCGTTCGACAAGCAGTACGCCCGCGACTACTACGCGACGACCGGGTGGGACCAGCGCCCGCCGGCGCCACCACTGCCGCCCGAGGTCGTCGCCGGGACCCGCGCGCGCTACGTCGAGGCGTACGAGCGGCTCACCGACCGACGATTCGACGCGTGGCCCGCGCCGCGCGGGTGAGTCGCGGCGTTCCCGTGGGCGATCGGTAGCATCGCCGCGTGCGCTACGAGGCCCGCATCGAGGTCACGCACCTTCCCGGTGTCCTCGACCCCCAGGGCGCGACCGTGGAGCGCGCGCTACCGGCGCTCGGCTACGAGCACGTACGCGACGTGCGGATCGGCAAGTGCATCCGCCTCGAGCTCGACGCGCCCGACCGGTCCGCGGCGCGGGCCGCGGTCGAGTCGATGTGTGAGCGCCTCCTCGTGAACCCCGTCATCGAGGCGTACGAGATCGAGCTGACCGAGCTCGCGCCGGTGAGCTGAGGTGAGCACCCGGGTCGCCGTCCTCGTCTTCCCCGGCACGAACTGCGAGCTCGACGTCGCCGCGGCGCTCGAGGCCCTCGGCGGGACCCCGGAGCTCGTCTTCCACACGGCGCGGGACCTCCGCAGGGCCGACGCGGTCGTCGTCCCCGGCGGCTTCGCCCACGGCGACTACCTCCGCACCGGCGCCCTCGCACGGTTCTCGCCGGTCATGGCCGCCGTCGCCGACCACGCGGCGGCCGGCGGGCCGGTCGTCGGGATCTGCAACGGCTTCCAGATCCTCACCGAGGCCGGGCTGCTCCCCGGCGCCCTCCAGAAGAACGCGGGCCTCAAGTTCCTCTGCCGCACGGTCGCGTGCCGCGTCGAGACCCGCCGCTCGGTGCTGACCGGCCACGCCGAGCCCGGCGCGGTGCTGCAGCTGCCGATCAACCACTTCGAGGGCGCGTACCGCTGCGACGAGGCGACGCTGGCCGAGCTGCGCGCCGACGACCGGGTGGTGCTCCGCTACGTCGAGAACCCCAACGGGAGCCTGGACGGCATCGCCGGTGTGGCGAACGAGCGCGGCAACGTCGTCGGGCTCATGCCCCACCCCGAGCGGGCGTCCGACGCGCTCCTCGGCTCGACCGACGGGATCGTGCTCCTCGAGTCGCTCCTCGACGTCGGGGCCCGGGTCTGATCAGCCGCCGCGCGTGATCCCCGCCCGCCCCAGCACCTCGGCGGGCACGCCCATCTCGCGCCACGTGGCGTACGCGATCCCCTTGCGCTCGCCGTACGCCTTCGCCACCTTCACGAACCCCGCCTCGAGCGCCGACAGGTCGACGCCCGCGCCCGACCGCGTGGCCAGCTCGGCCTCGAGGTCCCGTCGCTCTTGGAGCAGCTGCAGGCGCTGGAGCGATCCGGCGTCGGCCAACTCGGCGGTGAGGGCGTCGAGGCGCTGGCGGATGGTGTCCGCCGTGCGCGGCCGGCCCCGGCGGGGGCGGTGCTGCTCGAGCCCGTCGAGGTACGCCTTCACCGCCCGACCCTCGGCGCGCCCCGCGGCCATGGCCTCTTTGTGCTCGCTCGTCATCGGGCTGGGTGCCATTTGGTCGTCCTTGCGCTCGTCTATTTCCCCAATTCTGGCATCTCGCATTTGCCGAAATCGAGTCGTCGGTAGGCTCGCTGCGTGCTGAGCACGGAGCCACTGCACCGGGCGCTCGGCCTCACCGACGACGAGCTCCAGGCGATCGTCGAGCTCCTCGGGCGGGACCCGTCCGAGCTCGAGCTCGCCATGTACGCCGTGATGTGGTCCGAGCACTGCTCCTATAAGTCCTCGAAGGTGCACCTGCGCCGCTTCGAGGGCGACGCGCCGTGGGTGCTCGTCGGGCCGGGGGAGGGCGCCGGCGTCATCGACGTCGGCGACGGGCTCGCCGTCGCCGTGCGCATCGAGAGCCACAACCATCCCTCGGCCGTCGAGCCGTACCAGGGGGCCGCGACCGGCGTCGGCGGCATCATCCGCGACGTCTTCTCGATGGGGGCGCGCCCGATAGCCCTCATGGACCCCCTGCGCTTCGGCCCGCTCGACGACGCCCGCAGCCGCTACCTCTGCGAGCAGGTCGTCGCCGGGATCAGCGGGTACGGCAACGCGGTCGGCGTCCCGACCGTCGGCGGCGAGCTCAGCGTCGACGCCTGCTACGCCGGCAACCCGCTCGTCAACGTGCTGTGCCTCGGCGTCGCGCCGCACGACCGTCTCGTGCTCGCGCGCGCCGGTGCTGCGGGCAACCTCGCCGTGCTCCTCGGCTCCTCCACCGGGCGCGACGGCATCGGCGGCGCAAGCGTCCTGGCGTCCGCGGGTTTCGCCGAGGGCGCCGAGGCGAAGCGACCCTCGGTGCAGGTCGGCGACCCCTTCGAGGAGAAGCGCCTCATCGAGGCGTGCCTCGCGCTCCTCGACGAGGGGCTCGCCGTCGGGATCCAGGACCTCGGTGCCGGTGGGCTGTCGTGCGCCGCGTCGGAGACCGCGGCCAACAGCGGGCTCGGGATGGACGTCGACCTCGCGCGCGTCGCACGCCGCGAGCCGCACATGACCCCCGTCGAGGTCATGACGTCCGAGAGCCAGGAGCGGATGCTGGCGATCGTCGAGCCCGAGCACCTCGACGCCGTGCTCGAGATCTCCGCGCGCTGGGAGGTGCGCGCCTCCGTCGTGGGACGCGTCACGGCGGGCGGTCGCTTCCGCGTCGTCGACGGCGCGTTCGACGACGACGCCCGCGAGGTGCTCGCCGACGTGCCCGCGGCGAGCCTCGGCGACGGGCCCGTGTACACCCGCCCAGCGGCGCGCCCCGCCAGCCAGGAGGAGCTGCAGGCGGCCGACCCGTGGCCGACCCTGGCGCGCCGCTTCCCCGACGGCGCCGACCTCGGCCCCGAGCTCCTCGGGCTGCTGGGCGCCCCGACGCTCGCCGACAAGTCGTGGATCTGGCGCCAGTACGACCACCAGCTCTTCCTCAACACGGTCGTCGGCCCCGGCGCGGACGCGACGGTGCTGCGGCTGCGGGGCACGCGACGCGCGCTCGCGCTCAGCACCGACGGGTCGGCGACGTTCTGTCGCCTCGACCCCCGCGTCGGCGGACGCCTCGCCGTGCTCGAGGCCGCCCGCAACGTGGCCTGCGTCGGCGCCCTCCCGCGCGCCGTCGTCAACTGCCTCAACTTCGGGAACCCCGAGCACCCCGCGGTGATGTGGCAGTTCGCCGAGGTCGTCGACGGCATCCAGGACGCGTGCGGCGCGCTCGGCGTGCCCGTGATCGGCGGCAACGTCAGCTTCTACAACGAGTCACACGGCCACGACATCGACCCGACGCCCGTCATCGGCCTCGTCGGGCTGCTCGAGTCGCTCGACGCCGCCCCCCCGCCCGCCGCGCTCGGCCCCGAGCAGGCGGTGGTGCTCCTCGGCGCGACCCGGGCGGAGCTGGGGGGCTCGGCCTGGGCGAGCCGCCACGACCTGACCGGCGGGCGACCACCGGCCGCCGACCTCGACCTCGCCGTCGCGGTGCACGACTGCGTCCGCGCGCTCGTCGCCGACGGGGCCGTGCAGGGCGTCCACGACTGCGCGGACGGGGGCCTGGCCGTGGCGCTCGCCGAGATGGCGATCGCCGGCGGCTGCGGCGCGACCGTGACGCCCACCGCCGACGTCCCGATCGCGGCGTGGTGCTTCTCGGAATCGGCGTCGCGGGTCCTGGTCAGCGTGGCGCCCGAGGGCGTCGAGGGCCTCCTCGCGCGCGCCGAGGCCGCCGGCGTCGCCGCGGCCCACGTGGGGCGGACCGGCGGGACGCGGCTGCGTGTCGACGGCGCGCTCGACGTCGACCTGGCCGAGGTGAGCCGCGCCTGGCGCGACGCCCTCCCTGCGGCGCTCGGCCACGCCTAAGGCGCGGCCCGCCTCGGCGGGGATCGCCGAGGCCCCGTGGGATACTGGACGTCATGGCGGACCGCTCCCAGCCCGGCCTGGGCCACGCCTGCGGGGTCGTCGGCGTCTACGCGCCGGGCCAGACGGTGGCGCAGCTCGCCTACCTCGGCCTCTACGCGCTGCAGCACCGGGGGCAGGAGTCGGCCGGGATCGCGGTGAGCGACGGCGAGACGATCACCGTCGTGAAGGACATGGGCCTCGTCACCCAGGTGTTCGACGAGCGCCGGCTCGCGCCGCTCGACGGCCACCTGGCGATCGGCCACAACCGCTACTCGACGACCGGGTCGAGCACCTGGCGCAACGCCCAGCCGGTCTACCGGTCGGTCGGCGACGCCGGCTTCGCGCTCGGGCACAACGGCAACCTCACGAACACCGCGGCGCTCGCCGAGCGCCTCGGGATGCTGCCCGGGCTCACCGACCCGACGGCCGACGTCGACTCGACGACCGACTCGGCGATGATCGCCGAGCTCGTCGCCCAGGAGTACCCGGCCGAGCTGCGCTCCGACGGCCGCGACCTCGAGCTCGCGCTCGAGCGCGTGCTGCCCCGCCTCGCCGGCGGCTTCTCGCTGGTCCTCATGGACGAGGCGCACCTCATCGCCGTGCGGGACCGGCACGGCTTCTGGCCCCTCGTCCTCGGCCGGGTCGAGGACGGCGGCTGGGTCGTCGCGAGCGAGACGGCGGCGCTCGACATCCTGGGCGCGCACGTCGTGCGCGAGGTCGAGCCCGGCGAGATGATCGTCATCGACGCGTCGGGGCTGCGCGAGCACCGCTTCGCCGAGCCGTCGCCGTCGCTGTGCCTCTTCGAGTTCGTCTACTTCGCCCGCCCCGACAGCTACCTGTACGGGCGCAACGTCCACGCGGCGCGCCGGCGCATGGGCGAGGAGCTCGCCCGCCAGGCGCCGGTCGAGGCCGACATGGTCATGCCCGTCCCCGAGTCGGGGATCCCCGCGGCGCAGGGCTACGCGCACGCGTCCGGGATCCCCTACGGCGACGGCCTGGTGAAGAACCGCTACGTCGGGCGGACCTTCATCGAGCCGAGCCAGCGGCTGCGCAGCGGCGGGGTGCGCCTGAAGCTGAACCCGCTGCCCGAGGCGATCCGCGGCAAGCGCCTCCTCGTCGTCGAGGACTCGATCGTGCGGGGCACCACCACGAAGCAGGTCGTCGCCATGCTCCGCGAGGCCGGCGCCGAGGAGGTGCACCTGCGCATCTCGTCGCCGCCGTACAAGTGGCCGTGCCACTACGGGATGGACACCGGGCGACGCGCCGAGCTGCTCGCCGCCGACCTGTCGGTCGGGGAGATCGCCGACTACCTGAAGGTCGACTCCCTCGCCTACCTCGAGCTGGACCGGCTCACGCGCGCGACCGGTGCGCCCGCCGACGCGTTCTGCACCGCGTGCCTCTCGGGCACCTACCCGGTGCCCGTGCCCGTGGCGCTCGACTCGAAGCACGTGCTCGAGGAGCCGGGTCGGGCCGCCGACGACGAGCCGTCGCTGCCCGTCGTCGGCCGCACGCCCGCGTGAGCTCCGGCCGCGGCGAGGCGGCGCGCCTGACGTACGCCGAGGCGGGGGTCGACATCGCCGCCGGCGAGAAGGCGGTCGAGCGCATCAAGGACCATGTGCGCTCGACGTTCCGCCCCGGCGTCGTCGGTGACGTCGGCGGCTTCGGCGGCCTCTTCGACCTCGGGCAGCTCGGCTACGACGACCCGCTGCTCGTGTCTTCCACTGACGGCGTCGGCACGAAGTCCGTCGTCGCGCACGAGGTCGGCCGCTACGACACGATCGGCATCGACTGCGTCGCGATGTCCGTCGACGACCTCGCGGCGCACGGGGCCGACCCGCTCTTCTTCCTCGACTACATCTCGGTCGGGCGCCTCGACGTCGACCAGATCGACGATCTCGTCGCGGGCGTCGCCCGCGGCTGTCGCGACGCCGGGTGCGCGCTCCTCGGCGGCGAGATGTCCGAGCATCCCGGCGTCCTCGAGCCGGGTGCGTTCGACCTCGTCGGGTTCGCCGTCGGGGTCGTCGAGCGCGACCGGCTGCTCCCGGCCGGCGTCGTGCCCGGCGACCAGGTCCTCGGGCTCGCCAGTCCCGGGCTGCGCTGCAACGGCTACTCCCTCGCGCGTGAGGCCTTCGCGCGCGCCGGGCGGAGCCTCGACAGCCCGGCGTGGCGGGGTGCCCGCCACACGCTGGGCGCCGAGCTCCTGCGCCCGAGCGTCATCTACGCGCCGGCGCTGCATGACCTGCGACGCCGCGTGGACGTGCACGCCCTCGCGCACGTCACGGGCGGAGGCCTCGCCGCGAACCTGGCGCGCGTCCTGCCGGAGCGCTGCGACGCCGTCCTCACCCGCGGCGCCTGGGACGTGCCGCGGATCTTCTCGGTCGTGCAGGCCGCGGGTGACATCGCCGACGAGGAGATGGAGCACGTCTTCAACCTCGGGGTCGGCATGCTCGCGGTCGTCGCCGCCGACGAGGCGCACCGCGCCCTCGACGCGCTGCGGGCTGCGGGCCAGCAGGCCTGGCCGGTCGGGGCCATCGAGGCCGGCCACGGCCGGGTTCGGTTTTCGGGGCCTGCGGGGTAACCTCCGAACTGGGGAGCGGGGCACAAACGCCACAGATCGGACGACACCGGCGCCGGCCGAGGATGCGAGCGGCACATGCAACCGACCCCGGACCAGCCCGCCCAGGAGCGGCGTCCCGACGCGCCCGAGCAAGAGGAGCTCCTGACGCCCTCCGAGGTCGCGGCGATGTTCCGGGTCAACCCGAAGACGGTGACGCGGTGGGCCCGCTCCGGGAAGATCTCCGCCATCCGCACGCTCGGCGGGCACCGGCGCTTCCGCAAGAGCGAGATCACCCGGATCCTCACCGAGGGCGGCGACACCGCCGGCAAGTGACGCGCGCCGGGGCGCGCTGGGTGGCCGGGGCCGGCGTCGATCCGGCGACCCCGCGCTTTTCAGGCGCGTGCTCTGCCAACTGAGCTACCCGGCCGCGTCGACGCCGCAGCG
This sequence comes from uncultured Actinomycetes bacterium, assembly GCA_963731625.1. Taxonomy (GTDB): domain Bacteria; phylum Actinomycetota; class Acidimicrobiia; order IMCC26256; family PALSA-555; genus PALSA-555. The sequence goes on along the minus strand of CAVSWH010000001.1, from coordinate 1,598,275 downwards.
TCGTCGGCGGTCCTGACGGGATTTGAACCCGCGGCCTCCGCCTTGACAGGGCGGCGTGCACTCCAAACTGCACCACAGGACCTCGAACGGACGGCGCGTGTGCCGTCCGGTGCCCCCAGGGGAATTCGAATCCCCGTTACCGCCTTGAAAGGGCAGCGTCCTGGGCCACTAGACGATGGGGGCTCAGTTCCCCGGAAGGGCACTTGAGCGTAGCAGCGGGCCCCTCCGGTCCCTCTGGCCACATGACGAGTGTTGAGCGGCACGGCGCGGGGCTGTCAACGTGGCGGCGATGAGAGCCGCGGCCGTCCTCCTCGCCGGGGCGCTCGCCAGCGCGACCGCCGTCGGCGCGCTCGCGTCGCCGGCCGCCGCGACCGTGAACGGCTGCCAGCCGACGGACGTCGTCGTGTCCAACAACCTCGACGGCACCGGCCCGCCCGCCGGCTCGCTGCGGGCGGCGTTCGCGACGGCCAGCGCCAGCGCCGGGCCGCAGACGATCTGCGTCGCCACCAGCGTCACCGGCCCGATCACGCTCACGACCGCCGGCGGTGGCGCCCTCGTCTACGCCGCGGCGACGACACCGGGGCTCAGCCTCCACGGCAACGGCATCACCGTCCACGCGGCACCCGCCACCGACGTCATCGACAACACGACGAGCGGCGACCTCGTGCTCGACGACATCACCATCACGGGCGGCGACTCGCCCAACCCGGGAGGCGGGGTCACCTCGAGCGGGGACACCACGATCACCGACTCGGCGATCACGGGGAACACGTCGGCCGGCCGGGGTGGCGGCATCACCGTGATCGGCGACGTCACGATCACGAGCTCGACGATCAGCGACAACGTCGGCGGCTTCGACGGGGGCGGGGTCTGCGCCTTCGGCACGGTGCACGTCACCGCGTCCACGATCAGCGGCAACACGGCCGGCGGCGACGGGGGCGGCATCTGCGCCTTCGGCGACATGACCGTCACCAACTCGACCGTCACCGCCAACACCGCCACCGGCAACGGCGGGGGACTGGACACCAACGGCGCGCTCACCCTGGTCTACGACGCGGTCACACAGAACACCGACGCCGCCGGCGCCGCGAACCTCGGCTTCCAGACCCTCGGCGCGTTCGGGTCCGTCATCGCCCATCCCCTCGGAGGCGGTGCCAACTGCGAGACCAACGGCACGAGCGACGGCTTCAACTTCGCGGACGACACCTCGTGCGGCTTCCCGTCGGGCGACACCCACGTGGGGGTCGATCCACTCCTCGGCGCGCTCGCGGCGAACGGCGGGCCCACCCTCACCGACCTCCCCCAGCCGCGCAGCCCCCTGGTGGACGCCATCCCCGCGACGTCCTGTCAGGCCGACGGCGCGGCCGGGATCACCTCGGACCAGCGCGGCGTCTCGCGACCCCGGGGGATCGGGTGCGACATCGGCGCGGTCGAGGTCGCCGTGTCGAGCGTCCTCGTACCGCTCTTCACCGGCTGACCGCGCGGGGCGCGACGGCCGGGCCCGGCTCGGCCTCGCGCATACATTGATCGTCGGGATGGCGGCGCCGCTCGAGGCGTCACCCGGGTCGCTAGCTCAACTGGCAGAGCAACGGGCTTTTAACCCGGTGGTTCAGGGTTCGAGTCCCTGGCGGCCCACCGACGTCGTGCGTTCCACACTGCTCTGCAGCCGTTGTCGCTCCTCTCATGCGCGGACGAGCGGCTTCCCCGAGTGCCGATCAGCTCGGGCGGCTGTGCACCTCCTGGACCATCCAGCCGTTGCCGTCCGGGTCGCTGAACGACAGGAAGGAGCCGTAGTCGGCGCGGGCCGGGTCGGGTCCCGGCGCCTGGGCGCCATCATCGAAGTGGAAGACGTCACTCACCTCGATGCCGCGCGCGACGAGCTCCGCTCGCGCCGCGTCGATGTCGCGCACGACGAGATGCAGGCCCTGCAGCGACCCGGGCGCTCCGAGGTTCCGCATCAAGATGACCGAGCACGCCGAGCCGACCGGCGTCACCTGGATCACGCGGAAGTCGCCGGCGCGGTGGTCGACGTCGAGGTGGAAGCCTGCCTGCTCGTAGAACTGCTTCGCCCGGTCCATGTCCGAGACCGGGACCACGACCGCCTCGAATCTCCAGTCCATCGAATGCTCCTGGGTGGGTGGGTCAGGGTTGCCAACGGACTGACGTGCCGGCCGGGCGCGTCTCATCGGCACCGAGCCGCGCCGCCTCCTTGATGAGGTAGTGCTGCTCCCGCACGTTCGTGGTGCGCGCCGCCGCGGCCTCGAACTCGGCGATGGCGGCCGGCGTGTCGCCGGCGCGCCCGAGCAGGTGCGCCCGGACGGCGTGGAGGCGCTGGTGGTCGCCGAGGCGGTCGTCCAGCCCCTCGAGGATGGCCAGCCCGGCGCGGGGCCCGTGGACCATCGCGACGGCCACGGCGCGGTTCAGCGTGACCATCGGGTTGCCGGTCATCCGCTCGAGGAGGCCGTAGAGCGACTGGATCTCGGCCCAGTCCGTGTCCGCGTCGCTGGCCGCGCCGTCGTGGATCGCGGCGATCGCCGCCTGCACCTGGTACTCCCCGACCTGTCCCCACGTGAGCGCCTCCTCGAGGAGCGCCGTCCCCTCGTCGATGAGCGCGCCGTCCCAGCGTCCGCGATCCTGCGCCGCGAGCGGCACCAGCTCGCCGTCCGCGTCGGTGCGCGCGGGCCGCCGCGCGTCGGTGAGGAGCATGAGCGCGAGGAGGCCGGCGACCTCGGCGTCGTCGGGCAGCGCAGCGCGCACCGCCCGGGCGAGACGGATCGCTTCGGACGAGAGGTCGGCGCGCGCCAGGTCGGGGCCGCTGCTCGTGGCGTACCCCTCGTTGAACAGCAGGTAGAGGACGTGCAGCACCGACCGCAGCCGCGCGGTGCGGACGTTCGGCGCCGGCAGGGTGAACGAGTCGTCCGAGCCCTTGATGGTCGCCTTCGCCCGGCTGATCCGCTGCGCCATCGTCGCCTCGGGTACGAGGAACGCGGTGGCGATCTCGCGTGTCGTGAGGCCGCCGACGGCGCGCAACGTGAGCGGGATCGCGGCGCCGGGCGTGAGTGCGGGATGGCAGCACATGAACATCAAGATGAGGGTGTCGTCCTGCCCGATGGTCCGGTCCGGGCGGGTGAGCGACCACGACGCGGCGACGAGCTCACGGCGTCGGCGCGCCTCGTCCCGGCGGAACTGCTCGGCCATCCGCCGCGACGCGACGCGGACGAGCCAGGCGCGTGGGTTGGTCGGCTCGCCGCTCGATCGGCCAGGTCACCGCGGCCGCGAGCAGCGCCTCCTGCACGGCGTCCTCCGCATCGGCGAAGTGGCCGTAGCGCCGGACGACGACGCCGAGGACCTGTGGCGCCAGGTCGCGCAGCAGGCCCTCGGTCGTCGCGGTGGCCGTCACACCTCGGGATCGGGGGCGCTCAGCACCTCGCGCACCTCGATGCGCTGACGGATCGGGAGGCCGTTCGCCCCCGGCGCGGCCGAGGTCCGGGCGGCGATCTCGAGCGCCCGCTCGAGCGACTCCACGTCGACGAGGCGGTACCCGGCCAGGAGCTCCTTCGACTCGGGGAACGGCCCGTCGGTGATCACCGGTGCCGTCGCGCCGTCTGCCACGACGAACTTCGCCTGTTCGGGCCCGGCGAGGCCCTGGGCGTCGACGAGCTCCCCGCGGGCGGTGAGCTCGGCGTTCACCTCGTTCTGGAAGGCGATGTGGTCCTGGATGTCGCCCGGGCTCCACTCGGTCATCGGCGGGCAGTCCGACTCGACCCCCCCGTAGTCCTGCAACAGCATGAATCGCATCACGACGTCCTTTCGGCCGGCGGCACCGGCGGTGCCGCTCACCCGAGAGGTCGAAGCCGCCGATCGATTCTCGACATCGGGGCAGCCGCGGGTCAGACGGCCCGACCGGCGAAGTTCAGGAGCGTGGTCTGTGGGTCGGCGCCGGGGGGCGGGTCGATCCGGGCCGAGAAGCCGCCGGGGCGACGGATGGCGTCGTCGAGGGGCAGGAGGAAGTCGGCGGCCTTCGCGACGGCGTCCGGGTCGAGGCGCTCGTCCTGGCCCGTGGACCGGGCGAGGTCCCACGTGTGGACGAGCGTGTCGGCGCAGAGCAGCCGGCCCACCAGGGTCTCGAAGGGCTGCTCGCCGAACGGTCCCCCGCTGATCACCTGTGTGGCGCGGTCGGGGTCACGGAGCGCGTCGCGGACCGTCGTCGTGGCCGTGCGCCACTGCGGGGGCAGGTCGTCGTCGGCGCCGACCTTGGTCGGCTCCGACCCGTCGAGCCCGGCGAGCGTCTGATGGTGCACGTTGATGACGTGCACCACGATGTCGCGCGCCTGCCATTCGTCGCACGGTGACGGCGCGTCCCATCCGTCGGCCGGGATCCCGGCGACCCGGGCCCCGAACCCGTCGGCGATCGTCTCGTAGCGGTCGGCGATCTCGGACACGTCGTGACGGTACCGCGGAGGCCCCGACCGTTCGGCAGCCGAGCGCGGCCGCACGCGCGCCACGCGCCGCTCGAGGGGCCGCGCCCGCCCGGGGCGCGTCAGCTGGTCGCGAGCCCGGTCGGGCAGGAGACGCCCGTGCCGCCGATGCCGCAGTAGCCGTACGGGTTCTTCTCGAGGTACTGCTGGTGGTACGGCTCGGCGTAATAGAACTCGCCGGCGGGCTCGACATCGGTCGTGATCGTCCCGTGACCGGCCCGGGCCAGCGCCGCCTGGTACTGCTCGAGCGACGTCTTCGCGGCGGCTGCCTGCGCGTCGTCGGTCGTGTAGATCGCGGAGCGGTACTGCGTCCCGACGTCGTTGCCCTGGCGCATGCCCTGCGTCGGGTCGTGGTGCTCCCAGAAGGTGCGGAGCAGGGTCTCGTAGGGCAGCACCTTCGGGTCGTACACGACGAGCACCGCCTCGGCGTGCCCGGTCCGCCCCGAGCACACCTCCTCGTACGTCGGGTTGGGGGTGTAGCCGCCGGCGTACCCGACGGCCGTCGTGTAGACGCCCGGCAGGCTCCAGAACGCCTTCTCGGCGCCCCAGAAGCAGCCCTCCGCGAACACGGCCCGCTCGAGGCCCTCCGGGAACGGCGGCGTCAGCGGCGTGTCGAGCACGGCGTGGCGCCCGAGGCCGGGCATCGGCTCCGACCGGCCCGGCAGCGCACGCTCGGGCTCGACCAACTTCGTCTTCGCTCCGAACATCCTCTACTCCTGTCCCTGCTGCGACCGGGTGGCGCCCACGTTACGGCCGCCCGACCGGGTCTTCCCACCGGCTTCGCGTGCCGTTTACGAGGCCGACACACGACGGCAACCAGCGCAGGGCACGATCATCGGACCAGCGCGGCGCCCGTCGGGCCGGTACCGCTTCCCCCCGGCCGGCCCTCGGGCGTCGCCTCGGTTCCCGGCCCGTCGCCAGCTCCCCCCGGGCGACGGGCCCGCCCACCGGCGGCGGTGGCCGCGCCATGATGCCGGTCCGGTGAGCCTCAAGGACCAGGCCGCGATCGTCGGCGTCGGCGCGACCGAGTACTACCGGCGCGGCCGCTCGCTGCCCCAGACCCCCTTCGAGCTGGCGGGGAAGGCGACCCTCGCCGCGCTCGAGGACGCCGGCCTCTCGATCGCCGACGTCGACGGCCTCGCCCTCTACAGCGTCGGCCTCGGCGGCGACACGTCGCTGTTCGCGCAGACACTCGGGATCCCCGAGCTGCGCTTTACCGCCATGCTCACCGGCGGCGGCGGTGGTGCCGCCGGCTCGGTCGGGCTCGCCGCGGCCGCGATCCACGCCGGCATGGCGACCTGCGTCGTCAGCCTCATGACCCTCCAGCAGGCGGCCAGCCGCTTCGGCGCGTCGTACGCGCCGCGGGGACGCCCTGGCGCGCACTACTCCGCGCCGCCGTCACCGGAAGGGAACTTCATCCAGCCGGCGGGCCTCATGGCGCCCGGCCAGATGTTCGCGGTGATCGCGCAGCGGCACATGCACCAGTACGGGACGCGGCGCGAGCACTTCGCCGAGGTCGTGCTGTCGACGCGCGAGAACGCGCGGCGGCGCCCGACGGCGCTCATGCGGGACCCGCTCACGCTCGAGGACTACTTCGCGGCGCGCCTCATCGCCGAGCCGCTGTGCCTCTACGACTTCTGCCTGGAGTGCGACGGCGCGGTCGCCGTGGTCACCGTCGCGGCGGACCGGGCGAAGGACCTGCGCCACCCGCCGGTGTCGATCACCGCGTCGGCGCACGGCGGCCACGGGCGGTGGGGTCAGGCGATCACCTGGATGAACATGCCCGACGAGTACTTCGCGTCGTCGGGACACCGGCCCGTCGCCACGCGGCTCTACGAGATGGCCGGGCTCGGGCCGTCCGACGTGGACGTCGCGCTGCTCTACGACCACTTCTCGCCGATGGTGATCCTCCAGCTCGAGGACTACGGCTTCTGTCGGATCGGCGAGGGCGGCCCCTTCGTCGCCGACGGCACGATCCGCTGGCCGGACGGTGCGCTGCCGGTGAACACCCACGGCGGGAACCTGTCGGAGGCCTACATCATCGGGATGACGCACGTGAAGGAGGCGGTCGAGCAGCTGCGCGGCGACGCGGTGAACCAGGTGGACGGCGCCCGCGTCGCCCTCGTCACCGGAGGGCCCGCGTCGCTGCCGACCTCGTCGCTGCTGCTGAGCACGCCATGACCGACGGCCCGGACGTCCCGCTCCGCCTGCCCGCGGCCGAGCTCATCCACCTGGGCCCGGACGTGTGGACCGAGCCGTTCTGGGCGGCCGCCGCGGAGCACCGCCTCGTCGTCCCACGCTGCACGCGCTGCGGCACGTTCCGGTTCCCCCCGAGCGCGTTCTGCTGGCGCTGCCAGGCCCAGGCGGTCGACTGGGTCGAGCGGCCCGGACGCGGCACCGTCTACAGCTTCACGATCGTGTGGCACCCGGTGCTCCCCGACCTGGCCGACTCGGTGCCGTTCGCGCCCGCCGTGGTCGAGCTGCCCGACACCGACCACGTCCGCGTCGTCGGCGCGCTCACCGACGCCACGACGGCGGCGCCGCGCGTCGGCCTCGACGTGGAGCTCGTCTGGCGCGACGTCCGCGACGGCGAGACCGTCCCGACCTGGCGGCCGGCCTGACCGGGCGGCGACGCCGAGGCCTCGTGTACGGTCCGCGGCGATGATCCCCACCGGCGCGACAGGCACCTGATGGCCGCCGCGGCGCCGCTGACCGGCCAAAAGATCCTCATCACCGGCCCGACGAGCCAGGTCGCCCTGCCCGTCACCCTCGCCCTCGCCGAGGACAACGACGTCTGGGGCGTGGCCCGCTTCACCGACGCCGCGGCCCGCGAGCGCCTCGAGCTCGCCGGCGTGACCTGCGTCGCCGCCGACCTCGCCACGACCGACTTCGCGGACCTGCCGGACGACTTCGACTCCGTCCTCAACTTCGCCGTCGCGAAAGGCGGCGACGACGACTGGGACCGCGACCTCGCCGCGAACGCCGAGTCCATCGGGCTCCTCATCGGCCACTGCGAGCGGGCCACGGCCGTCCTGCACTGCTCCTCCACCGCCGTGTACCAGCACCAGGGGCCCGACCACGAGCTCCGCGAGACCGACCCGCTCGGGGACAACCACCGGGTCATGTTCCCCACGTACAGCCTCGCCAAGATCGCCGCCGAGGCCGTCGCCCGCACCGCGGCGCGCGAGCACGACGTGCCCACGACGATCGCCCGCCTCAACGTCCCGTACGGCGACAACGGCGGCTGGCCGGCCTGGCACCTGCTCTTCATGAAGTCGGGCCACCCGATCCAGCTCCACCCGGAGCGGCCGAACCGGTTCAACCCGATCCACGAGGACGACATCGTCGCCACGCTTCCCGCGCTGCTCGCCGCGGCGAGCGTCCCGGCCACGATCGTGAACTGGGGCGGCGAGCCCTCCTCGATCGAGGAATGGTGCGGGATCCTCGCCGAGCTCACCGGGCTCGAGGCGCGCTTCGACGAGACGCCCCACACGCTTGGGTCGGTCACGATCGACCGCCACACGCTCCTCGACGTCGCGCCCGCGCCTCGGGTCGCGCTCGCCGACGGGCTGCGACGCATGGTCACCGCCCGATTCCCCGACCTCGTGTCGTAGGCGTGGCGCGCCCGACCGTCATCGACGCCGACGGGCACGTCTTCGAGCCCGACGACCTCTGGGAGCGCTACCTCCCGCCCGCGCTGCACGACCGCCGGCCCCGGCTCGTGCGCGACGACCGCGGGACGACCCGCTACCAACTCGACGGGCACCTCGTCCCGCCCGGGACCGGCGTCGGCGCCTGGGTGCCGGAAGGGATCCAGGAGGCCTCGGTCAAGCGTGACGGCGCGATGGACCCGCGGCTGCGCCTCGCCGACATGGACACCGAGGGCATCGACGTCGCCGTCCTCTACGGGACGGCGAGCCTCGGGTTCTGGGGCATTCGGGACCACGAGCTCGCCGTCGGCGCCTGCCGCGCCTACAACGACTGGCTCGCCGACTACTGCGCGACCGACCCGGCCCGCCTGAAGGGCACGCCCACGCTCCCGCTCGCCACGCTCGACGACGCACTCGCCGAGGCCCGCCGCGCCGTCACCGAGCTCGGGTTCGTGTCGCTCACCGTCCCCTGCTGCATCGGCGACCGCAACCTCGACCATCCGACCCTCGACGCGCTCTGGCGCCTCGCCGCGGAGCTCGACGTCCCCGTCGGCGTGCACGCCGGCGGCCCCCGATTCGCGTACCGGCGCTTCGTCGACTCGTACGCGACCCTCCACGCGCTCGAGTTCCCCTTCGACATCATGTTCGCCGCCGCGACGCTGGTGTGCGGCGGCGTGCTCGAGCGCTTCCCGACGTTGCGCCTCCTGCTCCTCGAGGCCGGCGCCGGCTGGGGCCCCTATCTCTTCGAGCGCCTCGACGAGCACTACGAGAAGCGCCCCGGCGAGATGCCGGCCATCACGAAGCCACCGAGCGAGTACCTGGCCGACGGCCGACTCGTCGTGTCCTGCGAAGCGGAGCGCCACCTCGCCCACGCGCTTGCCGGCCTCGGCGACCACACCGTCGTGTTCGCCTCCGACTACCCGCACTGGGACGCCGAGTTCCCCGACTCGGTGCGCGCCATCGCCGAACGCCGCGACCTCGACGACGGCCAGAAGGCCGCCGTGCTCGGCGGCAACGCCGCCCGCGTCTACGGATGGGCGGCGTGACCGACGTCGTCCTCGTCGACGTCGACGAGCACGTCGCCACCATCACCCTCAACCGCCCCGAGGTGCGCAACGCCATCAACGGCACCCTGCTCCTCGCCCTCGCGCACGCGATCGGCGACGCCGAGGCGAGCGACGCGGTCGACGTCATGATCCTCACCGGCGCCGACCCGGCGTTCTGCGCCGGCGCCGACCTCCGCGAGGTCGCCGCGGGGCGCCCCGACCCCGACGTGGCGCCCGACGGCGACAACCCGTACGCCCGCGACGAGATGGGGAAGTTCCGTTTCCGCGGGCCGTTCCCGCCGCGCACGAAGCTGCTCATCGGCGCGATCAACGGCGCGGCGATCACCGGCGGGTTCGAGCTCGCCCTCAACTGCGACCTGCTCGTCGCGTCCGAGCGGGCCCGCTTCGCCGACACCCACGCCCGCGTCGGGATCATGCCCGGCTGGGGCCTCACCGTCCTGCTCGCCGAGGCCGTCGGGCTCCGCCGGGCCCGCGAGCTCAGCGTCACCGGCAACTTCCTCGACGCCGACCAGGCCCACGCCTGGGGGCTCGTCAACCACGTCGTGGCCCACGACGAGCTGGCGCCCGCCGCGCGCGCCATCGCCCTTGCCGCGGTCCACAACGACCAGCGCGCCGTCCGGCGGATGCTGCGCACGTACGAGGAGATCGCCGACAGCGTCTACGACGCCGCGTGGGGCATCGAGGACGTGGTGAACCGCAGCTGGTGGGCGACCACCTTTGACCCCGCCGTCGTCGCGCAACGCCGCGACGCAGTCGCGGCGCGCGGACGCGACCAGGCCGCGCGGCGTCAGTAGCGTGTGGTCGAACCGACCGTGGTGATCGGGGGACAGGTTGCGTGTCGCCAAAGCAGCACTCGGTGCCGTCGTCGTCGTTGGTCTGTGGAGCGGGACAGCCGGCTCGGCGGCCCCGGCCGTCCCGGGTGGCACCATCAAGCTGTGGGCCCAGAACGGCGGGTTCGGCGGGACGATCGTGGTCACCGGCGCGATCGGTGACTACGGGAGGGCGGTGAAAGCCGACTCGGCCGGCCGAGCCGTTAAGAGCGGCGGCTACACGAGCCTGGTCTTGCGGAAGGGCACGATCCTGATCGACGGGTCGCAGTTGCGGGCGGCGGTCCAGCACAGCCAGTCGAGCGACTTCAACGCGGTGACGTGCTCAGGATCGGAGTCGGTCAGCGCCCCGGTCCCAATCGTCAGCGGCACGAAGGCCTACGCGGGGATCTCGGGCTCGCTGATCGCCACGGCGACGTTCGTCTTCATCGCGCCGCTCACGAGCCGAGGCCAGTGCAACCCGGGCAACAGCGCCCGGCCGGTCGAAGCACTCGAGGCGATCACGGGCTCCGGCCCAGTGAGCTTCAGCTAGGCGGCCAACGCGCCATCACCCCGGGCGCGGGAGCGCCTCCCACAACGCGCCCGGCGGCACGCCTTTAGCTGGCCGCGTCGGTCGCGCTGTGGGGTGTCTCGGCGACCTCGGACGGCGACGGGATCACGAATCGAAACCCGGTGCCGGTCTCTGTGAGGAAGTAGCGGGGACGAGTGGGGTCGGGTTCGAGCTTCTGGCGGATCTGGGCCATGAACACGCGCGTGTAGTTGGTCTCACCCTCGTAGCCAGGGCCCCACACCTCGGTGAGCAGATGCGGGTACGTGATGAGCCGACCGACGTTGCGACTGAGCAGCTCGACGATTCGCCATTGGGTCCTCGTCAAATGCACGCTCTCTCCCGACGGATTCCGTACGACCTTGTTGGCGAGGTCGATCGTGAAGGCAGGGGTTTCGATCACTGCTTCGTCGGGCTGGCTATAGGACGTGCGACGCATCGCCGCTCGGAGCCGGGCGACGAGCTCGTCGATCCCGAAGGGCTTTGCGACATAGTCGTCGGCGCCCGCGTCGAGTGCAGCGACCTTGTCCTTCTCGTTGTCGCGAGCTGACAGCACGATGATCGGGATCTCGCTCCAACCTCGCAGACCTTCGAGCACGTCGATGCCGTCGAGGTCGGGGAGCCCCAAGTCGAGGATGACGACGTCGGGCTTGACCCGCGCCGCGGTCGTGAGTGCGCTGCCACCATCCGCGGCCAGCGCGACGTCGTAGCCGCGGGCTCGGAGGTTGAGCTCCAGCGTGCGCCGGATCTGGTGCTCGTCGTCGATGACGAGGACGGTGGGCGTCGGTGGCGTGTCGGTCATGCGAGCGGCAAGGTGAAGAGCGCTGTGACACCGCCGCCCGGCGTGTCTTCGAGCCGGAGGTCGGCCCCCATGGACTGCACGAACCCTCGGGCGACCGCCAGACCGAGGCCGACACCGTGGTCTTGGGCGCTGGGCCCATCGCCGAGGCGCTGAAACGGCTGAAACACCGCCGTCAGCTGCGCGGGCGGGATGCCGGGACCGCGGTCCACGACGCGCAGCTCGAGATGCCCGGCGACCGCGTCCGCCTCGACTCGGACGGTGCGATCCGGTGGCGACCAGCTGAGCGCGTTGTCGATCACGTTGGCGACGGCGCGCTCGAGCAGCGCGGGGTCGGTGGCAATCGGCGGCAGCGCATCGGGAACGGCGATCGCCAGCCGTGTCGTGTCGCGCGAGAGGCTCTTGACGGCCGAGAACACGACCTCTTCGGGGGCCGTCGGGCGGAGGCTGATGCTGAGCACGCCCGCTTGGAGCCGGCTCATGTCGAGCAGGTTGCCGACCAGGCTGTTGAGGCGATCGGCTTCGAGATCGATCGTCTCGCAGAATCCCTTGATGGTCTCGGGAGGCCAGGTGACCTCCGGGCTCAGGACGCTGGTGGCGGCAGCCTTGATCGAGGCCAGCGGCGTCCGCAGATCATGCGACACCGCCGCGAGCATCGCCGTCCGGAGCTCGTTGGTCTCTGCGAGGGAAGTCGCTGATGCCGCGTCGGCCTGCAGCACGATCTGCTGTTGCGCCAATCTCAGCTGCGCGACGAAGGTGTTCAAGAGACGGCGGTCGTCCGCGGAGAGGGCATGAGTGCCCCGCATCGCGAGTGTCGCGCCATCGGCGAGCTCGGCCACGGAGTCGGCCTCACTCGGGCTTCCCGGCGGGAACGGCCCCGCGGCGGCATGGATCGCCCACCCGCTCTCGCTCGGCGTCAGCAGCGCGACCGAGTCGAGCTGGAGCGTCGCCCGCACCTCCTGCACGAGCTCGTCGAGCGCCTCGATGCTCGGCATGACGGAACGGCTCGCCAAGCGGTTCAGGGTCTCGACCTCGTCTCGTGCCCGGGCGATCTCGAAGCCCCGCCGGGCGAATCGGTCCGTCAGGACGGCGAACGCTCCAGCGACAGCCAGAAAGACGAGCAGGACGACGAGATCGTTGGTGTGCGCGATTCGCCAATGGTGAATTGGTGGCACGAAGTACCAGTCGGCGAGCGCGAAGGCGATCAGTGCCGACACGACACCCGGTTTCACTCCCCCGACGGCGGCGACGCACACCGTGCCCAGGAGGAGCAGCAGGAGGATGCTGGAGAGCGACGTGCCGCCGCGCAGCGGGATGAGGGAGTAGGTGAGCAGCGGGATGCCGACGAGGGCCAGCAGCCAGCCGAGTTGACGGCGGGGACGCTCGAGGCCGGGACGCGCCGATCGGTCCGGTGTGGAGCCCGGCGCGTCGGTGGTGGAGACGACGTGGACGTCGATGGGTCCGGCGTGCGCCAGGATGCCCCGGATCACCGAGCCGTGCCGGATTTCGGTCCAGCGCTTCTGGCGGCTCGCCCCCAGGACCAGCTGCGTTGCGTTCTCGGCTCGGGCGAACGCGACGAGGGATTCGGCGACGCGCGCGCCGCTGATGATCGCGAACTGGCCGCCGAGCGCCGTGGCGAGGTCGCGGTAGTGGTCGAGTGCGGCCACGATTCGGGAGGTTTCCTCGCCGGTCCGGATGTGCACGGCGAGGAGATCGGCCCGGGTTCGAGCGGCCATGCGGGCGCCGCGCCGGAGCAGGCGCTCGCCGCCGGGCGCGCCGGTCAGCGCCACGACCACACGCTCGCGTGTGTCCCAGGGCTCGGCCACCCCCTCGGAGGCCCGATAGGCCGTGAGACGCTGCTCGGCGTGGTCGGCCATCCACTCGAGGGCCAGCTCGCGCAAGGCGCCGAGGTTCTCCACTCGGAAGTAGTGGGACAGTGCGCCGTCGATGCGTTCGGGCGGGAAGACGTTGCCGTGGGCCATGCGGCGGCGCAGCGCCTCCGGGGTGAGGTCCACCAGCTCGATCTGGTCGGCGCGGCGTACGACCGCGTCGGGGATCGCCTCCGGCTCCTCGGCGCCGATGATGGTGGCCACGACGTCGGCGAGCGACTCCAGGTGCTGGATGTTCAGCGTCGTGATCACGTCGATGCCGTCGTTGAGCAGCGCCTCGACGTCCATCCACCGCTTGGGGTTGTCGCTCCCGGAGGCGTTCGTGTGGGCGAAGTCGTCGATGAGCGCGACGCTGGGACGACGCCGCCGCGTCGCGGCCAGGTCCACCTCGCCGCCGCGGAGCGGGGCATCGGGGGTCTGCGCGCAGAGGAGCTCGAGGCCACCGAACTGGGCTGTGGTGCGCGGTCGCCCCTTGGTGTCGACCACGACAGCGACGACGTCGGTGCCGCGAGCGAGGCGGCGTCGGCCCTCGTTAAGCATGGCGTAGGTCTTCCCCACGCCTGGCGCAGCACCCAGATAGATGCGAAGAGTCCCTCGCGGCATCGATGTCCTTCCTCCCAGTGATAGTGGCGCTACCCGGTGCGGCGGGGAAGGGTCTTTGCAGTTCCTTGGCGCCGAAGACCTCGGAATTCGCGCTGCCCTAACACCTGGCTGATCGGCGTCGCTCGGTCGAATCGTCCGCGCCCCGCGGTGCTGGCGCGCGGTGACACGCGGCGGAGCAAGAAGTTGCGAATTCCGACTCGGCGGGCGTCAAGAAGACACTAAGTCGCTTGCGCGCTCGTCAACGCGAGCGCAACGTGAGCAATCGGTCCGCGGGCACGTGTCCGCGGTAACGAACGACGAAGAACGTGAGGAGAGGCATGGCCGATCTGTGGGTGGTCCTCACCGTGATCGGATTCGTTTTGCTCAGCGCCGCCTACATCAAGGGCTGCGATCTCATCATCGGACCCGACGACGCCCCTGAGCTCGACGCCGCGCCGGATGAGCCCGCGTCGGCGAAGCCTGTGAGCGTCGACCGATGAGCGACAACTACATCGCTCTCATCCTCGGCCTGTTGATGTTGCTGTTCCTCTTGAGCGCAATCCTGTTCCCGGAGCACTTCTGATGAGCGCCGCAAGCTGGGGTCAATACGTCGCCTTGATCGCCCTTCTCGCGGTCACCTGTCCGCTGCTCGGGCGCTACACGGCCGATGTCCTCCAGGGCGCTCCCTCACGGCTGGACCGTCTGTTCGGTCCCTTGGAGCGGTTGATCTACCGGGCGTGTCGGATCGATCCCGACCGGGAGCAGCGCTGGAGCGTCTACACGCTCTCGCTCATGGTCTTTACCGGGGTCGGGATCCTGGTCCTGTACCTGATCCAGCGGGTCCAAGACGGGCTGCCCTTCAACCCGGCGAACTTCGCGAGCGTCTCACCGGCGCTGGCGTTCAACACCGCGGTGAGCTTCGTCACCAACACCAACTGGCAGGCCTACGGCGGTGAGGCGGTGATGAGCCACTTCACCCAGATGGTCGGCCTCACCGTCCAGCAGTTCATCTCCGCCGCCGTCGGCCTCGCCGTCATGGCGGCGTTCATCCGCGGCCTGTCACGCGCCGGCCAGCGCACGGTCGGCAACTTCTGGGCGGACGTCATCCGTACGACGTTCCGAATCCTGCTGCCGCTCGCGTTCGTGTTCGCGATCGTGCTCGTGGCGTGCGGCGTGATCCAGAACACCCACGGCTTCACGACGGTGCACACGGTTGCCGGCGCGTCCCAGCAGATCCCCGGCGGCGTGAACGCCAGCATGGAGTCGATGAAGCAGCTCGGCACCAACGGCGGGGACTGGTTCAACGTCAACTCCTCGCACCCGTTCTCGAACCCGAACGGGCTGTCCGACTTCTTCGAGCTGTACGCCATCCTGCTCATCGGCTTCGCGATGCCGTTCACGTTCGGGCGGATGGTGAAGGACAAGCGGCAGGGCTACGCGGTCGCAGCGATCATGTTCGTGATCTTCCTCGCAGCGACCCTGAGCCTGATGCTCCTCGAGGTCGGGGGGAACCCGAAGCTGACCCAGGGCGGCGCGACGCAGACGGTCACGGCCACCTCCCCGGGCGGCAACGCCGAAGGCAAGGAGGTCCGATTCGGGCCGAGCGCGTCCGGCTTGTGGGGAGCCTCGACGACCGGCACGTCGAACGGCTCGATCAACTCGCAGATCGACAGCTACACGCCGGCCGGTGGCCTGGTGGCGCTGGGCGACATGAAGCTCGGTGAGATCTCGCCGGGCGGTATCGGCACGGGCCTCAACGGGTTGCTGATCCTCGTGATCCTCGCGGTCTTCATCGCTGGGCTCATGGTCGGGCGAACGCCGGAGTATCTCGGGAAGAAGATCCAGGCCCGGGAGGTGAAGCTCGTCGTCCTCTATGTCCTGGCGATGCCGGCGGTGGTGCTCGGCTTCACCGCGGTCTCGGTGTTCGTGCAATCGGTGCTGAATAAGTCGATCTTCAATCCGGGGCCCCACGGCTTCACCGAGCTGCTGTACGCGTACACCTCGTCGGCGAACAACAACGGCTCGGCCTTTGCGGGCCTCACCGCGAACACCGCGTGGCTGAACAGCACCCTGGCACTCACGATGCTGGTGGGCCGCTTCTTCACCATCATCCCTTCGCTCGCGATCGCTGGGTCGCTGGCCCGGAAGCGCCACACGCCCGCCACCGCGGGAACGTTCCCGACGCACACGCCCTTGTTTGTCGCGCTGGTGCTCGGGGTCGTGGTCATCCTCGCGGCGCTGACTTTCCTTCCCGTCCTCGCGCTCGGTCCGATCGTCGAGCAGCTACACATCTAGGAGCCACGAACGATGGCCGTAGAGACGAAGGCCCCCGAACCCACCAGCCGGACTCCGGGACAGAGCAGCAAGATCTTTGACCCCCGGCTGATGCGGCGCGCGATCATCGACAGTTTCATCAAGCTCGACCCGCGCACCCTGTACCGCAATCCCGTGATGTTCGTCGTCGGGGTCGGATCGGTCCTCACGACGATCCTGTTCTTCACCGAGTACAACGCGGCGGCGCCCAACGTCAACGTGTTCGTCGGTCTCGTGGCGCTGTTCCTGTGGTTCACGGTGCTGTTCGCCAACTTCGCCGAGGCGTTGGCCGAGGGGCGCGGGAAGGCGCAGGCCGAAACGTTGCGCCAGACCCGCTCCGAGACGATGGCGCATGTCCGTCGAAGTGACGGCCACATGGAGGAGGTCGCGAGCGCTGACCTTGAGGTCGGCGACGAGTGCGTCGTCAGCGCCGGCCAGACGATCCCGAGCGACGGCGACGTCATCGAAGGCATCGCGACCGTCGACGAGTCGGCGATCACCGGCGAGTCTGCGCCGGTGATCCGGGAAGCCGGCGGGGACCGCTCGGCGGTCACGGGTGGCACCAACGTGCTGTCCGACCAGATTGTCGTGCGGATCACCGCCCGTGCCGGCGAGACGTTCCTGGACCGCATGATCGCTCTGGTCGAGGGCTCGAAGCGTCAGAAGACGCCGAACGAGATCGCGCTCAACATCCTCCTCGCGGGGCTGACGATCATCTTCCTGCTCGTTGTCATCACCCTGCAGCCCTTCGCGATGTTCGCCCAGGCGGAACAGACGATCGTGATCCTGGTCGCGCTCCTCGTGTGCCTGATCCCGACGACGATCGGCGCGCTGCTGTCCGCGATCGGGATCGCCGGCATGGATCGCCTGGTCCGCCGCAACGTGCTGGCGATGAGTGGCCGAGCGGTCGAGGCCGCCGGCGACTGCGCCACGCTGCTGCTCGACAAGACTGGCACGATCACGTTCGGGAACCGTCAGGCCGACGCGTTCCTCCCCGCGCCGGGCGTGACCGAGCAGGAGCTTGCCGACGCGGCCCAGTTGTCGAGCCTGGCTGACGAGACCCCTGAGGGTCGTTCCATCGTCGTGCTGGCCAAGGAGCGGTACGGCCTGCGGGAGCGAGAGCTCGCCGGGGCGGAGCTTGTGCCGTTCACGGCGCAGACCCGCATGAGCGGGATCGATTTTCAAGGCCGGGCGGTCCGCAAGGGGGCGGCGGACTCGGTGCGC
This sequence comes from uncultured Actinomycetes bacterium, assembly GCA_963731625.1. GTDB lineage: Bacteria > Actinomycetota > Acidimicrobiia > IMCC26256 > PALSA-555 > PALSA-555. Next base: position 1,580,899 of record CAVSWH010000001.1, on the reverse strand, counting down.
CGCTGGGTGGAAGACCAAGGCGGGACGGTGCCCAGCGAGCTCGGCGACGCGGTGGACTCGATCGCAGCGCAGGGCGGTACGCCGCTCGTCGTTGCTGAGACCAGCGCCGCGGGGGGTACCCCCCGCCCCCCGCGGGCGCTGGGCGTCGTCTACCTGAAAGACATCGTGAAGCCCGGTATCTCGGAGCGTTTCGATGAACTCCGGCGGATGGGGATCCGCACGGTGATGGTCACCGGTGACAACCCGCGCACCGCGGCGGTGATCGCCAAGGAAGCTGGCGTGGACGACTTCCTTGCCGAGGCCACCCCCGAAGACAAGATGGCGCTCATCCGCCATGAGCAGTCGGACGGGCGCCTCGTGGCCATGACGGGGGATGGAACGAACGACGCTCCAGCGCTTGCCCAGGCCGATGTCGGTGTGGCCATGAACACCGGCACCCAGGCAGCCAAGGAAGCCGGGAACATGGTCGATCTCGAGTCGGATCCGACCAAGCTGATGGACGTTGTAGAGATCGGCAAGCAGCTGCTGATCACGCGCGGTTCGCTGACCACGTTCTCGATCGCCAACGACGTGGCGAAGTACTTCGCCATCATTCCCGCGATGTTCGCGGGCTTTGCGAGCGTCAGCGTGCTGAACAAGCTGAACATCATGGACCTGAGTTCGCCCCGGTCCGCGATCCTCTCGGCGGTGATCTTCAACGCGTTGATCATCGTCGCGCTGATCCCACTCGCGCTGCGAGGAGTGAAGTTCGTCCCCACGAGCGCTGTTCAGATGTTGCGCCGCAACCTCCTGATCTACGGAGCCGGCGGCGTCGTTGCGCCCTTCGTGGGTATCAAGCTCATCGACCTGCTGGTGACAGCACTGGGAGTCCACTGATCATGCGACGCCAGATTCTCCCCTCCATCCTCGTGGTGCTCGTCTTCACCGTGATCTTCGGAGCGGCCTACCCGCTCGTGGTCACCGGCATCGCCCAGGCCTTCTTCAAGAACAAGGCCGACGGGCAGTTCGTCAGCCGCAACGGCCAGCTCGTGGGCAGCAAGCTCATCGGCCAGGCCTTCGTCGACAAGAACGGCAACCCGATCCCGAAGTACTTCCAGTCCCGTCCCTCGGCCGCGTCGGGGGCGAGTGGCAAGACGTCCAACGGCTACGACCCGACCTTGAGCAGCGGGTCGAACTACGGCCCGTCCAACCCCCTGTTGGTCGGCTTCCTCCCCGGGTTCAACACCGTCGACCTCAACGGCAACCCCAGCAAGACGAACCCTTTCGCCACGAAGGACGACCCCTACTGCGTACCGATGGACAAGAAGACGATGCTGCCGGTGACGAGTCCGAGCTCGGGTGAGAAGTTCGTCAAGAAGAACGGCACCTACGTCTGCGACTCGAACACGGTGCCGGAGCGGGTCAGCTCGTACCAGCAACTCAACGGGCTCTCGTCCAGCACCCGGGTGCCGGTCGACGCGGTCACTGCCTCCGCCTCCGGCCTCGACCCCGACATCTCGATCGCGAACGCACGCCTCCAAGCGCAACGTGTCGCGACGGTGCGCGGCCTCCCGCTGAGCAAGGTCGAGGCGCTCATCAACCAGTACACGAGCGGCCGCGACCTGGGGTTCCTCGGGGAGAAGGCGGTCAACGTCCTCGAGCTGAACCTCGCGCTGGATCGCACCACGTCCTGACGCTGGGCTGGGTCCCCCGCGCCGCCGCACGCAGCGGACCCGGCTTTCCTCGGAGGACGCCGGGAGCTCGTCCTTCGGCGCCCAAATGCGCGGATCTGAGCGTGAAGCACCTTCGGCGCGGGCGCCCGGACCGAGGTGACGACTGGCGCGACGCGCCGTGACCGCGACGGCGACGTGCCGGGGATCACTCCAGCACGGCCGGGCGCCACGCCATTACAGTTGCTCGGCGGAGCGCCGGGAAGTCTGGTCGGCACGCAACGTCGGTCGTCCGGAGGTCCCATGGCGCCCAGGCCACCCGCAGCACCGTCTCCCGCGGCGCGCCGCAGCACCCGCGCCCGCGTGCGCTTCGGCCTGGCGTGGTGGGCAGTCCTCATGGCCACCTGGCTGCTCCTGGTCGAGACCTTCGCCGTTCCCGAGCTGCTCGTTGGCGCGGTCGCTGCCGGGCTCGCGGCGAGCGTCGCCGAGACCGTCCGCGAGCTCGGCTACGTGCGCTTCGCCCCGCGGGTCATCTGGCTGCGCCACGCGCCCCGGGTCGCGGGTCAGATCCTGGTCGACTGCGGGATCCTGTTCGCCGCGCTCGCCCGGCAGCTGCTGCGGCGGCGCGACGTCCGGGGCGTCCTGGTGCGGATCCCCGTCCGCTACGGCGACGACAGCGCCCGCGACGCGGCGCGGCGCGCGCTGCTGAACTTCGGGGTCTCGATCACGCCGAACAGCTACGTCGTCGACCTGGACCCCGAGACGTCGACCGTGCTCATCCACCAGCTCGTGGCCGGGCCGGTCGACCCGCTCGTAGAGGGCGACCCCACCGCCGGAGGCGGAGCGTGACCGTCTGGGTGGCGCCGAGCGTCGCGCTGCTCGTCGGGCTCGTCCCGCTGGGCGTCGTGATCCTGCGCCGTTCGCCGCTCGAGGGACTCGTCGCCCTCGAGCTCGCGAGCGTGATCAACACCCTCATCCTCATGCTGCTCGCCGAGGCCTTCCACCGCCCGGGGTTCATGGACCTCGCGCTGGCGCTCGCGCTGCTGGCGCTGGCCGGCGGCCTCGTCTTCGCCCGGCTGGTCGAGCGATGGATCTGACCACCCTCGCCGTCGGCGTGCTCGTCGCCTTCGGCGTTGCCGTCGAGCTCGCGTGCTGCATCGGCATCGTCGTGATGCGCGACGTCTACGACAAGCTCCACTTCACGGGCCCGGCGACGATCCTCGGCCCCCTTGCGCTCGCCGGCGCGATCGTCGTCCAGGAGGGCCTGAACCAGGCCGGCATCAAGGCGGTGCTGATCGCCGCGCCTGCTGCTCGTCGCCAACCCCGTGCTGACCCACGCCACCGGGCGGGCCCTCTACATCCGCCAGCGCGACCACCTCGAGCCGGCCGAGGACGAGCGCCGGTGAACGTCCTCCTCGGGACGGCGCTCGTCCTGGTCGCCGCCGCGGGGACGGTCGTCGTCGTGCTGCGCGACCCGCTCCGCCAGGCCCTCGCCGTGAGCATGTTCGGGATCCTCCTCGGGATCGTGTTCTTCGCCGTGCAGGCCCCCGACGTCGCGCTGTCCGAGATCGTGGTGGGCGCCGTCGCGCTCCCACTGATGATCCTGCTGGCGCTGGCCAAGATCCGCGGCGGGGCGCAGTGACCCGGCGGACGCGGCTCGCGCTGTTCCTCGTGTCCGCCGCGGTGCTCGCCGTCGTGGTGCTCGCCGGCTTCGGCGAGCTGCCGGCGTTCGGCCACCCGAGCGCGACTTTCGGCACGGTCCTCAACGCGCTGTCGGTTCCGCAGCGCCACATCACCGACGTCGTCACCGCGGTGAACTTCACGTACCGCGGCGTCGACACCCTGGCCGAGGAGTTCATCTTCTTCGCCGCCGTCACCGCCGTCGTGCTGCTCCTCGCGCCGGGGGACGACGAGCACGCCGACCACGCGTCGGACGCCGCGACCGGGCGCTGGGTGCCCCAGACCAGCGACGCCGTCCGGGTCCTCGCGCTCGCGCTCGTCGGCCCCACCATCCTGTTCGGCCTCTACATCGTCGCCCACGGGCACCTGACGCCCGGCGGCGGCTTCCAGGGCGGCGTCGTGCTCGCGACCGGCGTCCTGCTCGTCTACCTCGCGGGCGAGTACACGCACCTGCACGGCCTCTACCCGGACACGGTCGTCGAGGGGATCGAGCTCGGCGGCGCGAGCGCGTTCGTCCTCATCGGCCTGATCGGCCTGGCGGTGGGCGGGACCTTCCTCGCCACCTGGGGCCCGCTGGGCCAGATCGGCCAGCTGAACTCCGCCGGGAACGTGCCGCTGCTCAACCTGTCGGTCGGCGCCGAGATCGGCGCAGGGTTCGTGCTCCTGCTGAGCGCCTTCCTGCGCCAGACGATCGTGCTGCGGCGGCACCCGCCGACGAAGGCGTCGGGGTCGGCGTGAGCGTCCTCGCCTACGGCGTCGCCGCGTGGCTGCTCTTCGTCGGGCTGTGGGGCATCGTGCAGAGCCGCAACCTGGTGCACCTCGTGATCTGCCTGGCGGTCGTCCAGGCCGCGACGTACGTCCTGCTCGTCGCCATCGGCTACCGGGTCGGCGCGGTCGCCCCCGTGTTCGCCGGTGTGCGCCTCGGCACCGTCGCCGTCGACCCGGTCGTCCAGGCGCTGTGCCTCACCGACGTCGTGGTCGGCACGACCGTCACCGCGCTACTCCTCGCGCTCGTGGTGCAGATCCACAAGCGCACCGGGTCGCTCGACCCGGACAGCCTCCGCGACCTGGGGGAGTAGCCGTGCCGTCGCTCGCGCCGTACCCCGTCGTCGTGCCGCTGCTCACCGCGCCGGTGATCCTCGCCGGCCGGCGACACCTGCCGCGCACCGCGGTGCGCGGCCTCGCTCTTGCCGCCGCACTGACCGTCGCTGCGCTCGGGGCGACGCTGCTCGCCCAAGCCCACGGCGTCGGCGTCTACTGGTTCGGCGGCTGGCGTCCCCGCCACGGCGTCGTGATCGGCGTCAACTTCGCGGTCGACAGCTTCGGTGCCGCCGGCGTGCTCTTCGCCGGCGCGCTCACCGCCGCCGTGCTGCTGGCCGCGGGCTCCTGGCACCGGTTCGGGCCGCTCGCCCACGTGCTGACCCTCGTGGTGCTCGCCGCCGCGAGCGGCTTCTGCCTCACCGGCGACCTTTTCAACATGTTCGTGTTCTTCGAGCTGATGAGCGTCGCCACGATCGCGCTCTTGGCGCTCGACACCGGCGACACCCGCTCGCTCCGTGGGGCCCTCCACTTCGCGATCAGCAACAGCATCGGCGCGTTCTTCGTGCTCATCGGCATCGCGCTGCTGTACGCCCGCACCGGCGCGCTGAACTTCGCGGCGATCGGCCAGCGCCTCGCCGCGCATCGCGCCGACCAGCTCGTCGTCGTCGCCCTGCTGCTGCTCGTCGTCGGGTTCATGATCAAGGCGGCGATCGTCCCCTTCCACTTCTGGCTGGTCGACGCCGCGTCGTCCGCGCCGCCGCCGGTCTCGATGCTGCTCGTCGGGCTCCTCGACACCCTCGGCGTGTACGCGATCGCCCGGATCTACTGGACGGTGTTCTCGAGCCCGCACGCGCGGGTCGCCACGCTCCAGCCGGTGCTGGTCGGCGCCGGCGTCGCGACGGCGCTGCTCGGCGCCGTGCTGTGCCTGACGCCCGAGCCGCCGCCGCGTCGGCTCGCGTTCGTCGCCATCAGCCACGCCGGGCTGATGCTGGTCGGCGTCGGGCTGCTGTCGCGCGTCGGGCTGGCCGGGTTCGGTCTCTACGCCGTCGCCAGTGGCGCGACGAAGGCCGCGCTGTTCGCGCTCGTCACGCCGGATCGCGCCCGCGGATGGCTCGGCGAGCGCGGGCGGCGCGCGCTGCTCCTGGTGGCCGGGCTGATCCTGGCCGGGCTCCCGCCCGCGGCGACGTGGCTCGGCAAGGAGCTCCTCGAGGGCGGCGCGACCGGCGCCGCCCACGCGGCGGTCGTCGTGCTCGTGCTCGTGGTGTCGGTGCTCACCGCGGCGACGGTCATCGAGCTCGCCGTGGTCGGCGGGGACACGCCGGCGCGCACGCCGGCCGTCCGGCGCTCGGGCGCCCTCGTCGCCGGCGCCGTCCTGCTCGCCGCGACCATGGGTCTCGGCCTCGTCCCGGGCCTGAGCCGGGGCAGCGTCGCCGCCGCGGCGCGATTCGCGGACCGGCCGGCCTACGCCGGCGCCGTCCTCGGCTCGGCGGTCCCGTCCGCGCCGTCGACCACCACGCCTGGCCTCGGCGCGACGCCCGCGCTGCTCGGCGTCGCGTCGGCCGCCGGTGCCGCGGCGCTCGGCCTGGCCCGCGGCCGACGCCGGGCCCGCCGGCCCGCCGGCCCGTCACTGGCGCGCCTGGCCGCGCTCCACCACGGCGCGATCGCCGACAGCGCCGCGTGGATCACGTTCGGCGCGGCGACGATCGGCGCCACGTTGGCGCTCGCCGTGCGGTGACCGCGCCCGGGGTGCGTCAGGCCGCGCGAGGATCGACGGTGCACGGGCGAAACGGCGCCGCGCCGACGGCCCGCCCAGGTGAGGGGAGCGCACCGTGAGCACGACGACCGCCGGACGGTTCGTGGGGCAGGCGGTCCGCCGGCGCGAGGACCCGCGGCTGCTGACCGGGCAGGGCTCCTACGTCGACGACGTGGTCGTGCCGGGGATGCTGCACGCCGCCTTCGTCCGCAGCGACCTCGCGCACGCCGGGATCACCCGCCTGGACGTCGACGCAGCGCGCGCCGTGCCGGGCGTCCGGGCGGTGTTCACCGCCGCGGACCTCAACCCGCACGTTCGCACGATGCAGCCGACCATGTTCCAGGCCGACCCGCCGCCCATGCCCTGCGCGCCCCTCCGACCCCTCGCCGAGCGCGACGTCCGCTTCGTCGGCGACCCGATCGCGCTCGTCGTCGCCGAGTCGCGCTACCTCGCCGAGGACGCCGCCGAGCTCGTCGAGGTCGACTACGAGCCGCGGCCCGCCGTGATCGACGCCGAGCGTGCCGCCGAGGACCCCACGCTCGTGCACCCCGAGCTCGGCTCGAACGTCGCGGTGCGGATCGAGTCGCCACCCGACCCCGACCTCGACGCCATCTTCGTGGCCGCGCCGCACGTCGTCACCGAGACGCTCGTCCAGCACCGGCACACGAACGTCCCGATGGAGACCCGCGGGGTGATCGCGTCGTACACGCCCGCCACCGGCGAGCTCGAGGTGTGGCTCTCGACGCAGAACCCTCACGAGGCCCGTCAGGCCTGCGCCCGGGCGCTCGGCATCCCCGAGCACCAGGTGCGCGTGCAGGCCCGCGACGTCGGCGGCGGGTTCGGCCAGAAGTTCTTCACCCAGCGCGAGGAGCTGACGGTGATCGCCGCCGCCCACCGGCTGGGTCGGGCGGTGAAGTGGATCGAGGACCGCCGCGAGAACCTCATCGCCGCGAACCACGCGCGCGCCGACCGGGTCACGGTCCGGCTCGCCCTCGACGACGACGCCCGCCTGCTCGGCGTGCACCTGGACCACCTCGAGGACTGCGGCGCCTACCCCATGGGCGGGACGGGCGGGATCGGGCCGTTCATGGCGATGCTGTTCCCGGGCCCGTACCGGATCCCGAAGCTCGGCTTCCGCACCACCGGGGTGTGGACGAACACCTGCGGCCGGGGCGCCTACCGCGGCCCGTGGATGATGGAGACGGTGGCGCGCGAGGAGATCCTCGACCTGGCCGCCCGTGCCGTGGGCGTCGACCCGCTCGAGCTGCGGCGGCGCAACTGCGTGAGCGTCGACGAGCTGCCGTTCACGACCGCGGGCGGGATGGTCCTCGAGCACGTCACGCCGGCCGAGACGCTGGAGCAGGCGGTCGACCTCATCGACTACGACGCGGTGCGCGCCGCGCAGGCCGCGGGTGACGGGGACCGGCTGCTCGGCGTGGGCCTCGGCCTCTACGTTGAGCCGACGAGCATGTCGTCGGGCAGCCTCGGCGTGGAGACCGCGACCTTGCGCGTGCAGCCGAGCGGCACCGTCACCGTGCACCTCGGCACCGGGTCGCACGGCCAGAGCATCGAGACGACGATGGCGCAGGTCGTCGCCGAGCATCTCGGCGTGGACGTCGAGGACGTCGTCGTCGTGCAGGGCGACACGGCGAGCGCCCCGTTCGGCGGCGGCACCGGTGGCAGCCGCACGGCGGTCGTCGCCGGCGGCGCGGCCCGGGAGGCGGCGCTGGCGGTGCGGGACAAGGCGACCCAGATCGCCGCGCACCTCCTCGAGGCGGCGCCCGAGGACCTCGAGGTGGAAGCCGGCCGGGTCAGCGTGCGGGGCACACCGACCCGGGGCGTCAGCCTGGCGGACGTCGCCCGGGTCGCGTTGAACGCGCCGCTCGAGCTGCCGCCGGACGTGGCGCCGGGCCTCGAGGCGACCGCCCACTACCAGGCGCCCCCGATCACCTGGTCGAACGCCTGCCACGCCTGCACGGTCGCCGTCGACCCGTCCACCGGCGCCGTCGAGGTCCTCCGCTACGTGGTGAGCGAGGACTGCGGCGTGATGATCAACCCGATGGTCGTCGAGGGCCAGATCGCCGGCGGTGTCGCCCAGGGCATCGGCGGGGTGCTCTACGAGCACTTCGTCTACGACGAGGACGGCAACCCGCTCACCACCACCTTCCTCGACTACCTCGTGCCGACCACGACCGAGGTGCCGACCATCGAGTACGGGCACGTCGAGACCCCGTCGCCCACGCCGGGCGGTCACAAGGGGATGGGGGAGGGCGGCGCGATCGGCTCCGCGCCGTGCGTGTTCAACGCCGTCGCGGACGCGCTCGCCCAGCGGGGCGTCCGTCTCACCGAGCAGCCGCTCAGCCCGAGTCGCCTGCTCGACGCGCTCGCCGACGCGTAGTCAGACGCGCGCGGCGACCGGGCGCGTCGCGTCGGCAGAATCGCGGACGCGGTAGACGCAGCGGGCGTCGCCGGCGAGGAGGTGCTGGGTCCGCTCCACCTCCACGTCGTCGCCGAGCACAGTGCGGAAGAGATCGAGCTCGCCGCGGCAGAGGCCGGTGCAGGCCGCGGCCGCACTGCACACCGGGCAGTGGTGCTCGACGAGCAGGACGGCGTCGCCGTCGGGGCGGGCCTCGGCCATGTAGCCCTCGGCGCTGCGCTGGCGCGCGAGCGCCCCGACGCGGCGCCGCAGCGATGCCGCGCCCGGCGCGGGGACGACCTCCCGGTAGGCGGCGAGCTGGCGCGCCTCGCGGGCGGCGACGACCGCGTCGAGCCCGGACTCGCCGACGGCCTGGCGGATCGCGTCGACGAGCTCGAGGGTGAGGTCCTCGTGGCGGTCGGGGAAGAGCTCGGCGGCGAGCGGTGTGAGGGACCACTCGGCGGGGGGCCGGCCCCGCGCCCCGGTGGCACGGCCCCGACGGGTCACGAACCCGTGGCCCTCGAGGGCCTCGAGGTGCTGGCGGACCGCCGCGGCCGTGAGCCCGAGCCCCGCCGCCAGCTCGGGGACCGTCGCCGAATCGACGCGCTTGAGCCGTTCGAGGACGCGTCGCTTGGCGTCCGTGATGCCCACGGGGCCGACTGTACCCAGTTTCGCAAGTGCGGGCTTGACGAACTCCGACGGGCGGTGGAAAATGCCAAGCGATGGCTTCCGAAAATGGCTCGGTCCTGGCGGGCTCGGCGGACGTCCTGCGGGCCGACGGGCGGCTGCTCACGAAGGTGGGCCCGTGGCCGGTGCTCGTGGTCTGGCACGAGGGGCGGGCCTACGCGGTGGAGGACCGCTGCCCCCACATGGGCTTCCCGCTGCACCGCGGCTCGTGCGAGGCCGGGCTCCTGACGTGCCATTGGCACCACGCCCGCTTCGACCTCGCGTCGGGGTCCACCCTCGACCGCTGGGCGGACGACACGCGTGGCTTCGACGTCGCGGTCGACGGCGACGAGGTGTGGGTGTCGCCCCGTCCGACGGGTGACGAGGTGGCGCGTCTTCAGCGGCGCCTGCGCGAGGGCCTGGAGGACGGGCTCTCGCTCGTGATCGCCAAGGCCGTCCTCGGGCTCGTCGACGCCGGCGCCGACCCGGCCGCGCTCGTGCGCACCGGCCTGGAGTTCGGCGCCCGCAACCGCGCCGGCGGCTGGGGCGCCGGGCTCACCACCCTCGTCGCCATGGCGAACGTCCTCGACTTCCTCGACCCCGAGGACCGGCCCGCCGCGCTCATCCACGGCCTCGTGTTCCTCTCGAACGACACGCGAGGGAACCCGCCGCGCTTCGACGTCCCGCCGCTCGCCACCGACGAGCTCGAGTCCGCCCGCCTCGCGGCGTGGTATCGGCGGTTCGTCGACACCCGCTCCGGCGGCGCGGCCGAGCGCGTGCTCGCCACCGCGCTCGCCGAGGGCGCCCCGGCCGCCGACGTCGACGCGATGCTCTTCGCCGCGGTGACCGACCACGTCTTCGTGGACGGCGGGCACACCCTCGACTTCACGAACAAGGCGATCGAGTCGCTCGCCTACCTCGACGGCGAGGGCGCCGCCCTGGTGCTGCCCACGATCGTCGCCCAGGCCGCGGCGGCGAGCCGCAGCGAGGAAGGCGGCGAGTGGCGGCATCCCGACGACCTCGCCGCGCTGCTCCGCGAGGCCACGGCCGCGCTCCCGAACGCGCTGGCCGCGGGCCGGTCGCGGCGCGGCGGCTTCACCGACCTCACCGAGCTCGCCGGCCAGCTCCTCGTCGAGGACCCCCAAGCCGTCCTCGACGCCGTGCTGGACGCCATCCGGATCGGCGCCGACGAGGAGCAGATCGGCCGGGCCGTGGCGTACGCCGCGTCGCAGCGCGTCGTGCACTTCCACACCCAGAACGACTTCGGCGACTGGGACACCGTCCATCACACCTTCACCGCCGCGAACGCGCTCCATCAGGCGCTGATGCGCGCGCCGACCGTCGAGCTGCTGCGCGGGGCGCTCCACGGCGCCCTCCGCGTCTACCTCGACCGGTTCCTCAACGTGCCGCCGGCACGGCCGCCGCGCGCCACGTCCGGCTCCCTCGACGCGCTCGCCCTCTGCTTCGACGTGCAGGGCGACGTGGACGCCGCCGGGAACGCGGCCTACGGGTTCCTCCAGGGTGGGGGGTCACGCGAGGCGCTCGTCGCCGCGCTCGGCCGGCTGCTGCTCCGCGAGGACGTCGGGTTCCACACCTACCAGCACTACGAGGCCGGGATCCGCCAGGCGTGGGCCTGGCCGGCCGGCTCCGAGGAATCGGCGCAGATCCTGACCGGGGTCGCCCGCTACCTCGCGGCGCACGCGCCGACCCGGCGCGAGCTCCCGACCGTGATCACGATCGCGTCGCGGCTGCGGCGCGGGGAGCACCTCTTCGAGGAGGCGGTGGCGTCGTGAGCCACGCCGCGAGGTCGCGCCGCATCACCTCGACGTAGCGAGGCTCGAGCTCGCTCAGCACGAAGCGCCGGCCGAGCTGCGCCGCGGCCACCCCGACGGTCCCGACGCCCGCGAAGGGATCCAGCACCACGTCGTCCTCGAACGACCAGTAGCGGATCACCCGCTCGGCGAGCGCCACCGGGAACACCGCCGGATGGTCGCGGCGGCTCGTCGGCGGGATCCGCCACACGTTCGTGCGCTCGTAGCCGTCGTCGATGCGCGAGCGGTCGACCGCGGCCGGGTCGTGGTGCGCCCGGATGTTCCAGTCGAGCAGCCGGTCGGTGCGGCTCCGGTACACGAGCACATACTCCGTGACCGGCACCGCCTTGTACTGGAGGGGCCGGCGATCCGCGGCGAAGCGTCGGCCCCGCCCCGTCGCCCAGCCCGCGCCCTCCGGCTTCTCCCACACGATGTCGTCGACGAAGTCGAACGCCTCCTCGACGAGCACGCGGTGCAGGTCGAAGGGGACGGCGAGCCGGCGCGACGCCTCCGAGCGGCGGGCGCGGCGCAGCAGCACGGGCGCGGTGTTGAGGACGAGGAAGCGGCCCTCGGCGAGGACGCGCCGGCACTCGCGCAGGACGCGGCGCATCTTCTCGAGATACGCGTCGTAGTCGAGGTAGTCGCCCGAATCGGGCCGGGCGTTGAAGTAGGGCGGTGACGTGAACACCAGATCGACCGACCCGTCGGGGAGCGTCCCGAGGGTGGTCTCCGAGTCGCCGCAGAGCACCGTGTTCGTGAGCGTCGACCGAGTGATCGCCGCTCCCGACGACGCTGTCACCCGCGCCGTCGGCGCGTGGTCGAGGCGGGCCCGGATCGTCTCGGGCGCGGTCGTGCGGGCCGCGTCGAGCGCACCCGAACGCGCGTCGAGGACGACCTCACCGGTCGCCGCGGCCGACGCGCGCGAGAGCAGCGGCACCCGCCAGACGTGGTAGCGGTCGTCGATCTCGGGCAGCCCGAAGCGCAGCGCGTCGCGCAGCCCCCAGCCCTCCACGGCGTCGTCGGCCCGCGCCCGCGCCTCGTCGACCGTGCGGACGGCGTAGCGCCGCGCTTCGCTTACGAGCACGCGTCGAGCCATCCGCTGACCGTACCGGCGCGAGTCGGCGCGCCGGCGGTTCTCCTGTCAGGACTCGGCGACGCCGTCGGCGCCCTGCCCGCGCAGCGCCGCGCGGATCGCGGCGGCGTGGCGCTCGAGCTCGTCGCCGTCGACGGACCGGGCGGCGTTCGCCAGGTGCAAGTCGGACTCGCCGCGGATCGGGATGAGGTGCAGGTGGGCGTGGGGGACCTCCATCCCGGCGATGATCAGCCCGATCCGCGCCGGCTCGAAGGCCTGCTGCTGCGCCCGCCCGATCGTGCGCGACACGGTCATGAGGTGGCGCGCCGAGTCGGGCGGGAGGTCGATCCAGTGGTCGACGGCGGCCCGGGGCACGACGAGCGTGTGGCCCGGCCGGACCGGGTTGATGGAGAGGATGCCGACGCACTCGTCGTCCCGCCAGACGAACGTGCCCGGGAGCTCGCCGGCGATGATCCGGGAGAAGACGGTCGTCACGCCGTCGGATCGTAGGCTGCGCTGTACCCCGGGCCTCCGGGCGCCGATACCCCGAGCATGCTCGGCGAGCGATCGGTCGCACGGCCCACCGGCCCGGGGCGTGAGGAGCGCCCGACGGTCGTCCGCGCCAGCACGACCCGGCCGCTTCCGCCCCTGCGCCCCGTCCCCGACTTCGTCGCGCTCCAGGACGGGAGCCGCAGCCTCTCGGGCGACACGGCCTTCCTCGTCGCCGCGGCCAGCGCCCTCGCGACCGTGCTCGTCGCCGCGCTGCTCGGCGCGGCCACGAGCGCGCACCTGGCCGGTCTCGTGACGTGGCCGTACGCCGTCGTGCTCTTCCTCGCGGCCGTCGCGCTCCCGGCGGGGCGTTCGGTGTTTCGCGCCCTCGCGCTCCTGCTCGATCATCCGACCCCGGTGCAGCAGGTCCGGCCGCGGACGCCGGTCACCATCGTCCTCACGGGCCCGAGTGACGCGACGATGGTGTCGCTCGGCGACGCAGGACTATGGCGGCGCGACTGGGGTGGTCATGAACGGTGCGGCGACCATCCGGCCGGTGACGCCGCTCACGCTCGTCGTCGACGCGGGTGCCGTGCTGCACCCCTCGGCGCTGCGTCTGCTCGTCGCACGGCTCGTGTCGTCGCCGGACACCGTCGCGGTCGCGGCGCACTCGGTCGTCCTCGCGAGCGACGCCGGTGTCACCGCCGAGGGGTGCGCCGCCGCGTGGTCGCACGAGCTCGACGCCTCGCAGCGCGCCGAGACGCTCTTCGCCGGGCCGCTCGCCGCCGATAGCGCGTGCACGCTCATCCGCACCGATGCGCTCACCGCGGTCCCCGGCTGGTCGTTCCCCGGCTCGCGCGCCGCGATGACGTGGCGGCTGCTCGAGCGCGGCGTGCGCGTCGCGCACGAGCCGCTCGCCATTGTGTTCGTCCCCGAGCACGCCACGGTGACCACGGTGGCTCGCGGGCACGCGGTGCGGGCGCGGGCGGTCCGGGCCGCCGCGGCGGGCAACTCGGTGTCGGCGCTGCCGCAAACGTCCAGCCGGTGGGTGGCTCGCCTCGACCTCTGGTCGCCGGTCCTCGACGGGATCGTGGCGCTCGCGTGGGCGCAGGCGGTCGCGTTCGCCGTGCTCGGCCGGCTCAGCCTGCTCGTGGCGGTCCTCGTCGTCGCCGTGCCGCTCTCGCTTGTGCCGGTCCTGCTCGAGCGGCGACGCCACGCCGACACCCTCGAGGAGGCCGGACTGATTCTCGTTGCCCCCGCCGAGTGGCTCCGCTACCTCTTCGCCCTGGACGCCGTGCGCGGCGTGCTCGCCGTCGGGTCGCTGCGCGACGGGCCGATCACGGCGCGCCGACCGCCCGACGCGCCCAACCTCGCACCGGCACCCGTCGCGGCGCCTCCGCCGCCCGCGCCCGTCGCGGCGTCCCTGCCGCCGCCCGCGCCTGCCCTCGCCCCCTTGCCGGTCCGGCCGCGCGACGCGCGGCCGGTCAGGCGGGTGCGCCGGCTCGGAGGGCGGGCGCGACCGTACGCATGAACGCCTCGACCGTCGCCGGCGTCCCGAAGTCGGAGAACTGCAGCACGAAGCCGCGCACCCCGAGGCGCAGGTCGGCCGCGAGCGCGTCGATCACCTCGGGCGGCGTGCCGACAATGAGGCCACCCCAGGACCCGAACCGGCGGCGGGCCTGCGCCTCCACCTCCTCGCGGTCGGCGCCGTCCACGACCAGGCCGATCGGGTGCTGCACCGAGACCTGCGCGTCGCCCGCGAGGGGCCGCAGCTCGGCGAGGCGCTCCACCGCGTAGGACGGGCAGTTCCACCAGTCCGCGTGCTCCCGGACGAGCGGCATCGTCAGGCGCGGCCCGGCGCCCCCGACGTGCACCGGGATGTGACCCTGCACGGGAACCGGACGCCCGATCGCGCCCTCCAGCTGGACCTGCTCCCCCGCGTAGTCGAAGAACTCGCCGCGGAACATGAGGGCCAGGATCTCGAGGGTCTCGCGCAGCCGTGCCGCGCGCCGGGCCGGTGGGCCAGCATCGAACCCGTAGCGGTGCAGCTCGTCCTCGACCGAACCCCAGCCGATCCCGAGGTCGAGGCGCCCGCCGCTCACGACGTCGAGCGTCGCGGCCATCTTCGCCAGGACGGCGGGGTGGCGGAACGGGTCGGCGTTGACGAGGTGCCCGATCCGGATCGTGGTCGTCTCGACGGCGAGCGCGCTCGCCAGCGTCCAGCCCTCAAACGTGTCGTGCTCCAGCGCGCCCGGCGCGCCGAGGTGGTCCATCAGCCACACCGAGTCGAACCCGGCTGCCTCGGCGACCCGCGTCCGCTCGACCATCGTCGCGTACGGCATGCGCAGCTGCGGGAGGAACAGGCCGAACCACACGGCCGGCAAATGTACCGTCGGGGCCTGATGGGACGACCACTGCACCACGCGGCGCTCTGCGTGCGCGACGTCGACGCCAGCCTGCGTTTCTACCGTGACGGCCTCGGCCTCGAGGTCCTCATGGACCACACGTTCGACGGGGACTGGCCCACGCTGTTCGACGCCCGGTCGGGGACGCTGCGCTCCGTGTTCCTCGGCGATCCGGCCTCCCCGGGCGCGGGCGTCGTCGAGCTCGTCGCGTTCCACGGCGGCGCCGACCCGGGGCCGCCGGCCGGCCCGCCCGCCACGGGGTTCCTGCTCCTCTCCTTCTTCGTCGCCGTCGACGACACCCTGGCGCGCCTCGAGGACCTCGGTCTCGGCGGCACGCCGCGCCGCGTCGAGCAGCCGGCGCCGCAGGGCTCCGTGGCGATGGCGACGGTGCGCGACCCCGACGGCGTCCTCGTCGAGCTGATCGAGGCCGGCCGGGCCCACCAGTAGCCTCACCGGGCGTGCTGCACCCCGAGGTCACGGTCGACGACGCCCGCGCCATGCACGGTGTCGCGGGGCGGGTCGTGATCGTCACCGGCTCCGGGCAGGGCGTCGGCCGGGGCATGGCCAACCACCTCGCGAAGGCGGGGGCGTCGGTCGTCATCGCCGACTACCAGCCCGAGAAGGCGCGCCGCACCCGCGAGGAGCTCACCGGGCTCGGCGCGACCGCCCTCGACGTCGAGGTCGACATCCGCGACGGCGCGTCGCTGCACGCCATGGTCACGCGCGTCGTCGACCAGCTCGGCCGGGTCGACGCCCTCATCAACAACGCGCAGACCTTCCGGGCCAACGCCCCGATGGCCGAGGTCGCGGCCGACGACCTCGACGTCTTCTACCAGTCCGGCGTGCTCGGCACCCTCCACGCCATGCAGGCCGTGTACCCGCACATGCGCGACGCCGGGTGGGGCCGGATCGTCAACTTCGCGTCGTCGATGGGCCGGGTCGGCGGCGAGGGCTTCGGCGCGTACAACGCGTCGAAGGAGGCGATCCGTGCGCTCACGCGCACGGCGGCGCGCGAATGGGCCCGCGACGGGATCGTCGTCAACGCCATCGCGCCCGCGGCCGCGCCACCCCGGGCGGTGGGCTCGCTGCACTACGAGGCGTTCATGCAGGCCTGTCCCACGGGCCGCAACGGCGATCCCGAGCTCGACATCGGGCCGGTCGCGCTCTTCTTGTGCTCGGACGCGTGCCGCTTCCTCACCGGGCAGACCTTCATGGTCGACGGCGGCACCTATCTCTGGTCGTAGTGGCCACCCCGATCCGCGGCCAGGACGCCGACTGGCAGAACCCGTGGCCCGTCCGGGGCGTGCGCCAGGGTGACGCGTCCGACTCGCCGGGGACGTCGGCGCTGCACGACGACGGCTACCCGGTCGTCTTCGACGTCGAGACGCTCGAGGACGACCGCGACGAGTACCAGGACCACCTCAACAACACGGCCGCGGTGCGGATGTTCAACGAGCTGCGCATCGCCTACGTCGCCGCCCGCTACGCGCCGGACTGGCCCCGGTACGTGCGCCGGGCCGGCCTGACCGTCGTCGTGCGCGAGCTGCACGTCGCGTACGAGAGCGAAGGCTGGATGCGCGAGGGCTACGCCGGCGCGACCCGCGTCGCGCAGCGGCGGGGTCGGGCGGTCGTCCTCGAGCAGCGCCTCGTCGAGGCGGCGGGCGCCCGGCCGCTCGCCCGGGCGTGGATCCTCCAGCTGCTCGTCGGCGCCGATGGCGTCGCCGACTGGCCCGACTGGTACTTCGACCGGGTGGCGGAGGTGCAGGGCGCGCCCGTCCCGGATGTGCCCGCGACCCGGCCGCCGTGGGGCCCCCCCTCGTGACCGCCGCCGAGGTGATCGCCGGGCGCCTGCGCGGCATGTCCGGCTACTGCGCCGGGCGCTCGCCGCTCTACGCGGTGCTGCTCGAGCGCATGGCCGACGACGTCGCGGCCGGCGGCCCGACGTGGGACCTGCTCGGCGACACGGCCGACGACCCGCCCGGGTTCGTACCCCAGCTGCGCCTCCTCGGCGCGGTGCACCGCCTCGCGCTGCGCGGCGACGCGCCCGAGCTCGCCGCCCGCTACCCGTCGTGCGGCGGGGACGGGGACGCCGCGGCCGCGTGGCCGGCGCTGCGCGCCCTGCTCACCGACCGGCGCGACGAGCTCGTCCCCTGGCTCGCGCGGCCGCCCCAGACGAACGAGGTCGGCCGCGCCGCCGCGCTCGTCGTCGGGATGCTCCTCGTCACCGCGGCGACCCGCCTGCCCGTCCGCCTCCTCGAGATCGGCGCGAGCGCCGGCCTGAACCTCCGCCTCGACCGGTTCTGGTACGAGGCCGACGGCATGGGCGTCGGGGACCCCGCGTCACCCGTCCGCTTCGTCGACTGCTGGGAGGGCGGCCGCCCGCGCTTCGACGCGCCGCTCGCCGTCGAGTCGCGCGCGGGCTGTGACCGCACCCCGATCGACCCGACGAGCGAGGAGGGGCGCCTCGCGCTGCTCGGCTACACGTGGCCCGACCAGGGCGACCGGCTCGCGCTGCTCCGCGCCGCGCTCGAGGTCGCCGCCCGGGTCCCCGCCACGGTCGAGCGAGCCGACTTCCTCGCCTGGCTGCCCGAGCAGCTCGCCGACCCGACGCCGGGGTGCGTGACCGTCGTCCAGCACTCGATCGTCTTGCAGTACTGCGACGCCGACACGATCGCCGCGCTCGGCGCCGTGCTCGAGACAGCGGGCGACCGCGCCACCGACGACGCGCCGCTCGCCTGGCTGCGCCTCGAGCCCCGGTCGTTCACCGCCGTGGAGCCCGAGCTGCGCCTCACCACCTGGCCCGGCGGGGAGGACCGCGTCCTGGGCCGCGCCCCGTTCCACCTCGGGCCGGTGTTTCTGGAGTAGGCGCCTGGCGCTCGCCGGGCGCGTCCGCGTCAGGCGCCGAGCGTGTCGAGCATCGTCCCGAGTCGCTCGATCGCGCGCCGCGATGCGGAGGCGTAGCCCTCCTCGTCGATGCGCGGCCCGATGAGCTCGAGGTCGAAGCAGCCGCCGTACCCGGCGGTGAGGAGCTGGCCGAGCAGCCGCTCGAGGGGGATGTCGCCGTCGCCGGGCACGAGCCGGTTCGGCGTCGAGAGCGTCCCGACCGCGTAGTCGCTCACCTGGACGATCCGGAACACGTCGACGCTGTCGCGGAACGTCGCGCCCAGGCCGCGCTCGGCCCAGCAGGCGTTCAGCTCGACGCACACGCCGATGTCCAGCCGGCGGGCCAGGTCGACGACGTCCGACAGCGTGTGGACGAAGCCGACGTCGACCCGCAGCGAGTTCGTGTGCTCGAGCCCGAAGGGGATCCCCCGGCCGCGTGCGTCGTCGAGCAGTGGCGCGAGCGCGTCAGCGAGCGCGTCGGCTGCCTCCTCCCACGGGAGCTGGCCCGCGGGACCGGTCGTCAGGATCAGGCACTCGGCGCCGACCGCCGCGGCCGCGTCGAGCGCGCGGCGCACCCGGTCGCGCTGGGGCGCCCAGCGGGACGGGTCCGACAGCACGAACGGGCCGATGCCGATGAGGTTCGTGACGCGCACCCCGGCGTCGCGCAGCCGGCGCGCCCCGTCCTCGAGGCCCGCCGCCTCGAGCTTGGCGAGCGACGCCCCGATCGCGGTGACGCCCGCCGACCGGTAGAACGCGAGGTCCTCGTCGAGGGACCACCGGAAGGTCGAGATCGCGCTGAGCGAGACCCGCGGGTGCATCACCGCGCCGTCCGACCGCTCATCCGAGCGACGCGGCGCGCACGACGCTGCTCCCCCCGTCCAGCTGCAGGTTGATCCCGGTGAGCAGCTCCGACTCGCGGCTCGCGAGGTACACGGCGGCGTAGGCGACGTCGCGGGCCTCCCCCAGGCGGGTCAGGTGCATCGCCTCGAGCCGCTGGCGGCGCTCGGGGGCGAGCTCGGCGTCGCGTCGGGTGTTCAGCACATAGCCCGGGCTGATCGTGTTGCAGCGGATCCCGTCGGCGGCGTAGTCGACGGCGACCGCCCGGGTGAGCGCGTTCAGCCCGCCCTTGCTCACCGCGTACGCCGCGAGCCCACGGCTGGGCCGCTCGGCCTGCCGCGACGAGACGTTGACGATCGACCCGTGCCCCGCCGCCAGCATGTGCGGGATCGCGTCGCGACACAGCCACATCGGCGCGGTGAGGTTCACCCGCACGGCCCGCTCCCAGCCCTCCGTCGTGAGGTCGCCGACGGCCGCGTCGTAGGTGCCCGTGGTGGCGACCGCGTTGTTCACGAGCACCGTGAGCCCGCCGAAGCGTGCCACGGTCGCCGCGATGAGGTCCCGGCTCGTCGTCTCCACGCCGAGGTCACCGGGGACGAAGCACGCCTCGCCGCCCGCCGCGGTGATGCGGTCCACGACTGCCTGGCCGCGCCCGGTGTCCCGCCCGTGCACCGCGACGCGCGCCCCCTGGGCCGCGAACTCGAGCGCGATCGCCTCGCCGATGCCGGCGGTCGACCCGGTCACCAGGGCGATCTCTCCCGCGAGGCGCACGGGCGGGCACCCTAACCCCGGTGCGTCGGGTCGGTCCCCGGCGCGTCAGCGGGTCGCGGCCCCGACCGGGGTGCGAGCCGGCCGGGACGCCGGGACGCGACGGGGGGTGGCGCGCAGGCGCCAGCCGCCGATCGCGGCCACGCCGATCCCCAACCCGATGACCATCGCGACCTCGAAGCGGGCCCACGTGTACGGCAGCGTCGTCGGCAGCTGTGACCGGTAGAGGACCGTCACGTCGGCGAGCCCACCCGCGAGCGCGAGGAACAGGCCGGCGAGGAGCAGGAGCGGCGCCGCCGCGGACACGCCGCGACGCACCACCCAGATCAGCGCGAGCACGCCGACGGCCATCCCGCCGAGCGCGTAGGCGCTCGCCGCGAGCTTCGTGGCGCCGCCGACCGTGGTGCCGGCCCACACGCCGAACACGTGTGCCGACTCGCCGACGATCATCGCCCCGAGCGCGACGGCGACCGCCGGTCGCGCCAGGCGCGTCGCGGCCAGGACCAGGATCAGCAGCGCGAACGCGAGCGCGAGCGCGGCCCACGGCCACCCCGACGGCCCCGGCACCCAGACGACGTCACCGTGCACCGCGATCGGGGTGCCGTCGCGGACGAGCGACACCGTCCAGTGCAGGACCTCGTGGAACGCGCCGGGGTTGGCCTGCACCTCGGGCGGGTCGCCCGCGCCGAGCCAGTGCGCGCGGTGGTCGTGCCAGCGCACCACCGTGCCGCTGCCGATCCGCTGCCACTCGGGCGGCGCCGCGGCGTCCGCCGACTTGGGGACCGGCGTGGTGCCGGTACGGGTGCGGTTCAGGTACACGGCCGGCGAGCGGGCGTTCTGGTACACGCCGAGCGGCCCGACCATCAGATACGGCTCGTTGTCGTAGCCGAGCACGGTGATCTCGCGACCTGTCCCGTTGTCGACCTCGAGCTTGTTGCCGAGGTCGTCGACCTTCACGGTCAGCCCGGCGACGGCGGGCGCGATCCGCAGGACGCGCGTCTGGTAGTTGCTCGGCTGGATGCCCGCGACGCCGTGCGCGCCGGCCGGGTCGGGCGAGACGACGACGGTCGTGAGCCCGAGCGCGACGACGAGCAGCAGGTGGCGGAGCCGCATCAGCTCGCGGCTTCGTCGGCGAGCGCCCCGATCAGGTCGGCGCGGGCCCGCGCGACGCGCGACCGGACGGTGCCGACGGGCACGCCGCACACCGCCGCCGTCTCCTCGTACGAGCAGCCCAGCAGCTGCGTGAGCACGAACGCCTCCCGACGGCCGCGCTCGAGCTGGCCGACGAGCGCGTCGAGGGCCTGGCCGGCGGCCGGGTCGGGCGCGTCGGCGAGCGCCGTGCCCGCGAGCCGGGCCCCGAGCCGGGCGCGCCGTCCCCGGCGGCGCAGCGCGTCCACGCAGGCCCGCCGGGCGATGGCGAGCAGCCAGGTGCGGGCCGACGCCTCCCGACGGAAGGCCGGCATGGCCCGCCACGCCCGCACGTACACGTCCTGGGTGACGTCGTCGGCGTCGTTCGAGCCCACCTGGTGGGCGACGAAGCGCCACACCTCGCCCTGGGTGCGCTCGACGAAGGCCCGCAGCGCCGACCGGTCACCGTCGCCGGCCGCGAGCAGGAGCCCGGTGAGGTCGTCCACCGCACGCGACCCTACCGACGCCCCCCTGCGCCCCCGGCATCACGCCCGGCGGTGGCCGCCCTCACGCGCAGCGGCGGCACCGACCGACGAGGTCGACGCGATGCGCCTCGGTCCGGAACCCGGTGGCCGCAGCGATCTGGTCGACGGCGTGGCGCAGCGACTGCTCGAGCCGTGCGTTCGGCGGCACGTCCTCGACGGTGCCGCACGACGAGCAGATGAGGTGGTGGTGGTGCCCGACGAGATCCTCGGCGAGCTCGAAGCGCGCGAACTCGTCGTTCGTGACGATGCGGTGCACGACGCCGGCTTGCTCCAGCACGACGAGGTTGCGGTACACGCTGCTCTGCGCGAGCCCGTCGCCGGCGTCGAGCAGCTCGGGGATCGTGATCGGGCGGGAGGACGACGCCAGCACGTCGACGATGGCGGCGCGGTTGCGTGTCAGGCGCTGGTGCACCCGCCGCAATCGCGCCGTGACCGTCTCCCGTAGGTCGTCGATCACGGCGGCGAGTGTACCGTCGGTCCGGATGAACCCGACCGAGCGGTTCGCGCGCCTCGTACGGGATCGTGACGACGACGCCATCCCGCTCACCGAGGCGGCGCTGCTCATCGCGGCGCACGACCACGACGTCGACGAGGACGCCGCGCTCGAGCGCCTCGCGGGGCTCGCGGCCGACGCGCCCGACGACCTCGCGGGGCTGGCGCGCTACCTGTTCGTCGACCAGGGCTTCGCCGGCAACGAGCTCGACTATGCCGACCCGGCGAACTCGTTCCTCGACGTGGTGCTGCGACGCCGGCTCGGGATCCCGATCGCCCTCAGCGTCCTCATGCTCGACGTCGGGCGGCGCGGGGGGCAGACGCTCCACGGCGTCGGGATGCCCGCGCACTTCCTCGTGGGCAGCGACGACGGTCGCTTCGTCGACCCGTTCCACCAGGGGACGGTCCTCGATCGGGCCGGTGCGCGGGCGCGCTTCGAGCGGCTCATGCCCGACACGCCCTGGCGTGACGCGTACCTGCGCCCCGTCGGGGCGCGGGCGATCCTCGTGCGGATGCTCTCGAACCTCGTGCACACCTACGTGGATCGCTCCCCAGCCGACGCCGTCTGGGCGCTGCAGCTGCGCCTCGCCGTGCCGGGCGTCGCGCCCGGCGAGCGCCGGGACGCCGCGGCGCTGCTCGGCAGCCTCGGTCGCTTCCGTGAGGCCGCCGCCGCGCTCGACGACGTCGCCGATCAGCTGGACGGCGCGGGCGCGGCCCGCGCACGAGACGACGCGACCCGGCTGCGTGCCCGGGCGAACTGAGGTGCACGAGCTCCCCATGTTCCCGCTCGGGACGGTCCTGTTCCCGCACGGGCTGCTCCCGCTCCATGTATTCGAGCCCCGCTATCAAACGATGATGGAGCACTGCCTCGCCGGCGACTCGAGCTTCGGTGTCGTGCTCATCGAGCGGGGCAGCGAGGTCGGTGGTCACGACCTGCGCTTCGACGTCGGCACGCTGGCGCGTGTGCTGCAGGCGGCGCGCCTCGACGACGGGCGCTACGTGCTCGTCACGGTCGGCGAGCACCGGGTGCGCGTGCGCCGGTGGCTCCCCGACGCGCCGTACCCGCGCGCCGAGGTCGAGCCGCTCGCCGACCGGGCCGACGCCGACGCGCGCGACCAGCTCGCCGGCGTGACCGAGGTGCTGCAGCGCAGCCTGGCGCTGCGCACCGAGCTCGGCGAGCCCGTGGACGAGGTGGACGTCGCGCTCGCCGACGACCCGGTCCGCGCGTCCTTCGAGGCGTGCGCGCTCGCCAGGCTCGGCCCGCTCGACGCGCAGCGCCTCCTGGAGCTGGACGACGCCGGGCGACGCCTCGCCGACCTCGAGGCGCAGCTGCGCGAGGACGTCGCCGTCCTCGAGTTCCGGCTGCGCGGCTGACCGCCCGGCGTACGCTGCGACGATGGACGGCGAGCCCCACGACGCCGACGACGACCTCGCCGCCCTCGAGCGCGCCGAAGCCGAACTGACCGAGCTGGAGCGGGAGCTGCGCCGGATCGAGGGTGCCGAGGACGCGCCCGACGGGTGAGCGGGGGCGGCCCGGTCCGGGTGCGGCTCTTCGCGGCCGCCCGCGACGCCGCGGGTGTCGCGGAGCTGGGCGCCGAGCCCCAGCGGCTCGACGACCTCCTCACCGCGCTCCGTGCCGAGCTCGGCCCGGCGTTCGCCGCCGTGCTGTCCACGGCGCGGGTCTGGGTGAACGGCGACGACCCGCCCGACGGCGACGCGACGCGGCTCGTCGCCGGCGACGAGGTGGCGGTGCTGCCGCCGGTTAGCGGCGGCGCCGGGCGTCGCGACCACCCGCGGCGCGTACCAGCCACGCGGCCGAGGGGAGCACGACGCCGTCCTCGGTGAGGAACGGCGCCAGCGCGTCCCGCACTGCGTGCAGCGCCCGTGTCGTGGTGGGCGCGTCGACGCCGGCGAGCACCGATCGTCCGAGCGAGCTGGCCGCGAGATGCGCGACCGCGTCGTCGAGCGTCCAGGCGCCGCCGATGGGGATCGGCATCGTCACCGCCTCGATGTCGACGTCGACCCAGCCCGCACCGTCCAGCAGCGCGGCGAGGTGGTCGCGCGAACGCGAGCGAGAACGGGCCGGGCTGCCCGGGCTCGCTCAGGTTCCCGACCGGCACGACCCGCCCCATCGCCGCGCCCGGCACGCCCATCCAGTCGTTGTGCTCGACACCCTGCCAGCAGACCGTCGCGAGGCGTCCGGCGGCGCCGACCGCGCCGCGCAGGTTCGCGAACGCGGCCGACGGGTCGTCGAAGAACATCAGACCGAACCGACTGATGACCACGTCGTGGTGGTCGAGCGGCGCGGTCTGCGCGTCGGCGACCTCAAATCGCACGTTCGCCGCGGTCGCGGCACGCTCGCGTGCCCGGGCGATCATCAACGGCGACAGGTCGATGCCGAGCACCCGCGCCGCGTGCCTCCCCGCCTGCAAGGCGGTGGTGCCGGTCCCGCAGCCCGCGTCCAGCACGGCGTCGCCGTCCGTCAGGTCCGCCGCGGCGAGCATCGCCGCGCCGTAGCCGCCGAGCTGGCGGTCGTACCCGGCCTGGTGCTCAACCCAGAAGGCTCCGCCGGCGCCGCCCCAGCGCTCCGCCTGGGCCTGGTTCGCCGCGGCCGGCACGCCGTTAGCCGCCGAGCGCGAGATCGATCTGGCGTGCCTTCTGGAAGCGGGTCGCGACGTCGTCCCAGTCGATGAGGTGCCAGTAGGCGTCGACCCACTCCGCCTTCCGGTTCTCGTACTGGAGGTAGAAGGCGTGCTCCCACATGTCCAGCACGAGCAGCGGCGGGCCGCCCTGCCCGACGTTGCCCTGATGGTCGTAGACCTGCTCGACGATGAGGCGCTGCCCGAGCGGCTCCCACGACAGCGCGGCCCAGCCGGAGCCCTGCACGTTGTTCGCCGCCTCGGTGAGCTGCGAGCGGAACTGGTCGAAGGAGCCGAGGTACTCGTCGATCGCGGCCGCGAGCTCCCCTTCAGGCTTCTCGGAGCTGTCCGGTGTGAGGTTCTTCCAGAACAGCGAGTGCAGGATGTGGCCCGAGAGGTGGAACGCCAGGTTCTTCTCGAGCTGGTTGATGGACCCGTAGTCGCCGGACGCCCGCACTTCCTGCAGGCGCTCGAGGACCTTGTTGGCGCCGTCGACGTACGCCTTGTGGTGCTTGTCGTGGTGCAGCTCGAGGATCCGGGCGGAGAGGTGCGGCTCGAGCGCGCCGTAGTCGTACGCCAACTCGGGCAAGGTGTAGAAGGCCATGCCAGGTCCTTTCCCTCGCGTGCTCACGAACGCTAGCGACACGACGTTCGGCGGCCGTCATCGAGGCGCCGGCCGGGCCGACGCGCCCCAGGCGGTACCCTGAACCCGATGAGCCCCCCTCATCGGCGCCGCCTCGACGTCATGTTGAGTGAGGGATACCTCGACGACCTGGCCGCCAAACCGATCGAAGCCGTGCGCGCCATGCACGAGGAGTGCATGGAGGTCGAGACCGAGGTCTCCTACGTGCGCCGCCTCGCACAGGCCCGCATCGACATCGTGTCCGCCGAGCTGGAGCGCCGGGCCGCCGGCGGCTCGGTCGAGGAGCTCGTCGCCCGCCTGCCGGCGATCCTCGCCGACCCGGCGCCGCGTGCCGACCCGGCCCACAGTCGCCTCCCGCTCCACCTCGCGCCGTCGATGGACATCACGTGGCGGCGTGGTCTCGAGCACCTCATCACGGACGCGACGCTCGTGAACCTGCCGACGATCGGCGACGACGAGCTACGCGAGACGCTCGAGCAGCTCCACACCCTCGAGCGGGAGATGTCGGAGCGCCGCCACGCGCTCCACGCCGTCATCGGCGCGATCGAGCTCGACCTCGCGGAGCGGTACCGCGTCGGCCACGTCTGACGTGGCCGACGCGATCGAGCATCGCCTCCACGACCTCGGCGAGTTCATCCGGGACCGCCGCCGGGACGCCCGCCTCTCGCTGCGGCGCCTCTCCGAGCTGGCCGGGATCTCGAACCCCTACCTGAGCCAGATCGAGCGCGGGCTGCGCAAGCCGAGCGCCGACATCCTCCAGCAGCTCGCCCACGCGCTGCACCTGTCGGCCGAGACGCTGTACGTGCGCGCCGGGATCCTCGATCCCGAAGACGACGAGTCGCACCTCGAGCACGCCATCCTGCGCGACACGACGCTCACCGACGCGCAGCGCCAGGCGCTCCTCGAGGTCTACCGGTCGTTCCAGCGCGGGCGCGAGCCGGGCGACGGTTCGGGCGACACCACCGCGCCGTCGGGCCGGCCGTGACCCGTCGGTAGGATCGTCGTCGTCATGGGCCCCCGCGTCGCGATGCTGAGTGTGCACACGTCCCCGCTGGCCCAGCCGGGCGCCGGGGACGGCGGCGGCATGAACGTCTACGTGCGCTCCCTCGGTGAGGCGCTCGCCCGTGCCGGCGTCGCCTGCGACGTGCTGACCCGCGCCGAGCGCCGGGACCAGCGCGGCATCGTCGAGCTGGAGCCCGGCCTGCGGGTCGTGCACCTCGACGCGGGCCCGCGCCGTCCGGTGCCGAAGCACGAGCTCGTCGGGCTCGTCGACGAGCTCGTCGGTGCGGCCCGCGCGCACCTCGAGTGCGGCCGTGCCTGCTACGAGGCGCTGCACGCCAACTACTGGATCTCCGGCGCGGTCGGGCACCGCCTGAAGCACGAGCTCGACCTGCCCCTCGCGGCGACGTTCCACACCTGGGCGCGCACCAAGGCCGCGGCCGGGGTCACCGACGACCCGACCCACCGTGAGGTCATCGAGGCCGAGGTGCTCCGCTGCGCCGACGTCGTCGTCGCGTCGACGCCCGACGAGGCGGCCGAGCTCAGCGCCGAGCCGGACGCCGACGCCGATCGGGTCGAGATCATCCCGCCGGGCGTCGACCACGCGCTGTTCTCGCCGAGCGAGCCCCGCGCCGCGCGGCGGCGCCTCGGGCTGCCCACCGACCGGCCGGTGCTGGTCTTCGTCGGGCGGATCCAGCCGCTGAAGGGCGTCGGTCTTGCCGTCGAGGCGCTGGCCGCGCTCGCGGCCCGCGACGCCGAGCTCGTCATCATCGGCGGCCCGAGCGGTGTCGAGGGTCCGGCCGAGGTGGCGCGGGTCCGCGCGCTCGCGGAGGAGCTCGGCGTCACCCACCGCGTCCGCTGGGTCCGGCCCGTGCCCCACGAGCGCCTCGCCGACTGGTACCGGGCCGCCGACGTGTGCCTGGTCCCGTCGCGCAGCGAGTCCTTCGGCCTCGTCGCCCTCGAGGCGGCGGCCTGCGGGACCCCGGTCGTCGCGGCGAACGTGGGCGGGCTCCGCACCCTCGTCGACGACGGCGACACCGGGTTCCTCGTCGACGGCCGCGAGCCGCAGGACTACGCGGCGCCGATCCAGGCGCTGCTCGACGCCCCGGGCCGGGCCACCGCGATGGGCAGCCGGGCCGCGGCGCGTGCCGGCCGCTACACGTGGAGCATGGCGGCCGCCCGGCTGCGGCGCCTCTACGCGGACCTCGCGGTTCGCGCGCTCGTGCAGTGCACGTGAGCGAGGTCGCGGCCCTCGCAGCACAAGAACGCGCCGCCCACGAGCTCCTCGCCGAGCACCTCGAAGGCGAGGTGGCGCGCCAGCCCTACGTTCAGACCGTCGAGTACGACCCCGAGATCCCGCGCTGGTACGTGCGGTTCGGCTGCGACGGGCGCGACGCGACGACGATCTACTTCGATCTGCACCAGCGCACGCTGCGCTACGAGGTGTACTTCCTGCCCGACCCGCCCGCGAACCAGCTCGACCTGTACCGGTTCCTGCTGCAGCGCAACCACAGCCTGTACGGGGCGCGCTTCTCGATCGGACCCGACGGTGACCTCTACCTCACCGGCCGCGTCGCGCTCGAGCATCTCGACCGTGCGGAGCTCGATCGGGTCATCGGCGTGCTCTACGAGCTCGTCGAGACATGGTTCCAACCGGCGGTGCGGCTCGCGTTCCGTCGCTGAGCTCGGGCGCGGGCGAGCCCGAGGAACGATCCCGCCGAGCTCCGCACTTCCCCGAACGGAGCCGCCGTTCATGCACCTCGGGCTCGCTGTCCCGACGCCCGTCGGTGTCGGGGATCGCAGACTGTCGCGCCGTCGACGCCGCCGCACAACCCCCAAATCGCGGATTCGACGCGCCCGGCGCGTCGCGCGATCCCGTACCGTGGCGTGATGGTGCAGCTGGCTGTCCTCGGCGGCGGCCGGATGGGAGAGGCGCTCGTCGCGGGGCTCCGCGACGCCGGCTGGGAGCCCGAGTCGGTCGCGATCGCCGAAGTCGACGCCGACCGCCGCCGGGCCCTCGAGCAGCGCTTCCCGGGCGTGCGGGTCGTCCCCAGCCCGGCGTGGGCGGTCGCCGACGCGAGCGTGGTCGTCGTGGCGGTGAAGCCCGGGGATGTCGCCGCGGCGCTGGACGCGAGCGCCGAGGCGCTCCCGGCGGACACCCTCGTCGTGTCGCTCGCCGCCGGGGTGCCCCTCGCCGAGCTCGAGCGTCACGCCCCCGACCGGCCCGTCGTGCGGGCCGTGCCGAACACCGCGGCGCTCGTCGGGCGCGGCGCGGCGGCCATCGCCCCCGGGGCCCGGGCCGGACCCGAGCATCTCGCCACGGCCGAGCAGATCCTCGGGGCCGTCGGCACCGTCGTCCAGCTCCCGGAGGCGCAGCTCGACGCCGTGACCGCCCTCTCGGGCAGCGGGCCGGCGTACGTCTTCCTCGTCGCCGAGGCGCTCGTCGAGGCGGGCGTCCTCGCCGGCCTGGCCCGCGACGTGAGCGAGGCGCTCGTCCGCCAGACGCTCCTCGGCGCCGCGACCCTCCTCGACGGCGGCGACCCGCCCGAGCGGCTGCGGGCCGCCGTCACCTCCCCCGGGGGGACGACCGCCGCGGCGCTGCGCGTGCTCGAGCAGCGCGGCGTGCGCGCCGCGTTCCTCGACGCCGTCGCGGCCGCCGCCGCCCGCTCCCGCGAGCTCGGCGAGGCCAGCCGCCGCCCGTGACGCGCCGGCCCCGCCGCGGACGTCCGCCCCGCCTCCTCGAGCGTCCGGCCACCCCCCCGCCCGCCGCGGTCACACCACCGGACGACGGGTGCGCGCGCGAGCTCACGCGCGGCGGCGTGTGGGGCCGGCACCCCACGCTCGGCGCCGGGGAGGTCCGCGCCGCGGCGCGCGCGCTGGCGGACGCGACGCCCACCGTCACGGTCGACGAGGTGCTCGAGGCGCTCGTCGTCGTGGCCGGCCCGCAGGACTCGGCGCGTGCCGTGATCGATCCCGCATGTGCCGATGACGCTGTGGCACGCGCCGGCGCGCACCTCGCCGATCTCGCGCGCGCCGGCGGCCGCCTCGCGTTCGCGACCGCGACGCCGGCGTCCCTCCTCCCGCTCCACCAGGCGCTCGCCGACGCGGCGCGCCGCGCCGGCGCCCGCGTCGCCGTGGCCGACGAGGCGGGGCCCTACGCGTCGGGGCGATGGCTCTGGTGGCTCGGCGACGTCGCCGCTCCCACCGACGGCCACGCGCTCGTCGAGGAGCACCGCGTCGCGGCCGCCGACGAGTGGCTCCTCGTCGTCGGCCGACCGGCCCTCGTCGTCGCCGACGGGGTCTTCGCCGTCCAGGCGATCGACGCCGGGATCCCCACCGTCGCCCTCGCCGACCTCGACGAGCCCCGCCCGGCGCTCGCCGCCCGTCAGGAGCGCCCCGTCCTCGTCGTTCCCCTCGCCCGGCACCGGCCGCCGGCCGCCTACCGGCCGCTCGCCGCGGCCCTCACCGCCCCCCTCGGCACCGTCCCCGTCACCCACGGCGGCGACGATGCCCGCCACCGGCCACACTTGGCGACAGAGACCCCGTTCCCCTACGCTGCCCCCCCGAGCGGCGGAGAGGGGTGAAGTTGTGGCGGACTCGTTTGCGAAGGCGCGCTTCCTCACAGTGCAGGAAGTGGCCGATCTCATGCGCGTCTCGTCGATGACCGTGTACCGGCTGATCAAGGCGGGGGACCTGCCGGCCGTCCGCGTGGGACGGTCGTTTCGGGTCCGGGACGTCGACGTCGACACCTATCTCTCCTCTCGGTACACCCAGGCCGGGTAGCGGCACGCGGCGAGACCGCTGAAGCCGGTCGCCTTCCTCTCCGACTACGGGCTCGTCGACGAGTTCGTCGGGGTCTGCAAGGGCGTGATGCTGGGCCTGGCGCCCGGCCTCACGATCATCGACGTCACCCACGACCTCCCGCCCCACGACGTCCGTGCCGGCGCGCTCATGCTCGTGCGGGCCGTGCAGTACCTCCCCGACGGCTGCGTCGTGCTCGCCGTCGTCGACCCCGGCGTCGGCACCGACCGGCGCCTCCTCGCCGTCGCCTGTGAGCGGGCCACCTTCGTCGGCCCCGACAACGGGCTCCTCGCCCCGGCCGTGGCCCTCCTCGGCGGCGCCGAGACGGCCGTGACCCTGACCAGCCCCGACCTGCGCCTGCCCGCCCCCGGTCCGACCTTCGCCGGCCGGGACATCCTCGCCCCGGCCTGCGCCCACCTTGCCCGCGAGGGCCTCCTCACCGAGCTCGGCGACCCCGTCGACCCCGCGACCCTCCTCCCCGGCCTCGTCGGCCTCCCCACCCCCCTCGACGGCGGGGCCCTGGAGGCCGAGGTCTGGTGGGTCGACCGCTTCGGCAACTGCCAGCTCAACGTCGGCCCCGAGGACCTGGTCGCCGCCGGCGGCGCCCCGGGCGGGCCGATCGAGGTGCGCCTCGGCGACCGGGCGAAGGCCGCCCGCTGGGTCCACACCTACGCCGCCGCCCGGCCCTCCGAGCTCGTGCTCCTCGTCGACTCCTACGGGCTCCTCGCCCTGGCCCTCGACCAGCGCTCGGCCGCCGCCGAGTACGGGCTCCACGCCGGCTCGACGGTGGTGCTCCTGCCCCCCGGCGCTACCGTGCCGCCATGAGGCCCGGCACCACGATCGCCCTCGCGGCGCTGCTCGTCCTCATCTTCCTGGCCGCCTTCCTCCAGTTCGTCCTCCGGGTCTGATCTCACGCTCAGTGGCGAAAGGCCTCAAGCCCGCCACAGAGGGCGACGATGGAGGGAACGGTTCCGGCCCGCGGGCGTGGGGAGCGTGACGCCACGACAAAGTGGCGATCACTGGCCTCCCAGCCCGCCCCAAGACCCACGCCCGCGGCTGGGGCCACCTTCTCCCCGTCCCCCTACGATCTCCCCCCGGTGAACCTCGCCGGGGTGCTGCTGCGGGCCGCCGCGACGACGCCGGACGCCCCGGCCCTGCTCGACGAGCACGGCGGGCGCACCACCTACCGGGCGCTCGCCGACACGGCCGCCCGCCTCGCCACCCAGCTCGGCGAGGACGGCGTCGAGCCCGGCGACCGCGTCGCGCTCGTCAGCCCGAACGGTGTGGCCTTCGTCGCCGCGTACCTCGCCGCGCTGCACGCCGGCGCGGTCTGCGTCCCGCTCCACGCCACCTCCCCGCCCGCCGAGCTCGAGCGCCAGCTCGCCGCGGTCGACGCGCGGCTGACCCTCGCCGCGGGCTCGTCGACGCCGCTCGCCCGCGCGGCGGGGCGTGCGGTGCGCGCCATCGACCTCGACACGCTGCCCGACGCGGCGGCGCCGCTCGTCGACCGGGCCGACGACGACCTCGCCGTCCTCCTCTTCACGTCCGGCACCGCCGGTGCGCCGCGCGCCGCGATGCTCACGCACGCCAACCTCGCGGCGAACATCGCGCAGGTCCAGGGCCACCCCGGCCTCGCGCTGCAGCCCGACGACGTCGGCCTCGCCGTGCTGCCGTGCTCGCACATCTTCGGGCTGAACGTCGTGCTCGGCTGCGGGCTCGCCGCGGGCGCGGCGACGCTGCTCGTCGAGCGCTTCCAGCCCGCAGCGAGCGCCCGCCTCGCCCACCAGCACGGCGTCACCGTCCTCGCCGGGGTGCCCACGATGTTCCGCGAGTGGCTCGACGCGGGCGCCGCGCCGCCCGACGCGTTCGCGTCGGTGCGCCTCGCCGTCTCGGGCGCCGCCGCGCTGCCCGACGCCGTCGCGACCGGGTTCCGGGACCGCTACGGCGTCGTGGTGCACCAGGGCTACGGGCTCACCGAGGCGTCCCCGATCGTGTCGACGACCGCCCTCGGCCCCACCCCGCCGCCGCCGGGCTCGATCGGGCGCCCCCTGCCCGGGGTCACGGTCCGCCTCGTCGACGAGGACGGCGCCGACGTCCTGCTCGGCGATCCCGGCGAGATCTGGGTGCAGGGCCCGAACGTGTTCGCCGGCTACTGGGGCGACGCCACCGCGACCGCCCGCGCGCTCGCCGACGGATGGCTCCACACCGGCGACGTCGCGGTCGTCGACGAGCACGACGACCTGCGCCTCGTCGACCGGCGCACCGACCTCATCCTCGTCGGCGGCTTCAACGTCTACCCGGCCGAGGTCGAGGAGGCCCTGCGCTCCCACCCCGACGTCGCCGACGTCGCCGTCGTCGGCGAGCCGAGCCCCCGCACCGGCGAGACCGTCGTCGCCTACGTCGTCGCCGCACCCGGGCACGTGCCCGACCCGGCCGCGCTGGTCGCGCACTGCGGCCGGGCGTTGGCGCGCTACAAGTGCCCGACCCGCGTCGAGGTCGTCGACGCGCTCCCCGCACGGCGGTCGGCAAGGTGCGCCGCCGCGACCTCGGGTAGGTCAGGCCGCCGGCGCCGGCACGGGTCGCCCGTGCCCCTCGGCGACGACGAAGCCGACGTAGATGATCGTGATCCCGGCGGCGAGCGTCGCGGCGAACGCCGTGTCGTGGCCGACGAAGCCCTGGAGCAGGCCGCCGCTCGAGAGCACGAGCGTCCCGAGCGCGATGAGCCCGTTGGCCCCGGCGCGCCGCGCGTTCCCCGGGCGCGACCGGTCCCGGGCGAGGCGCAGCCCCGACCAGATCGCGCCCACGAGGATCACGGTGGCGCCGACGCCGCTGCCCACCGCCGCGAGCACACGGGGGAACGCCCCGAAGGTCGTCGAGCCCTGCGGGATCGCGGTGCCCGACACGGCCTGCATCGGCGCGGAGAGGATCACGCCGGCGGCCAGCCCGGAGAAGAAGACCACGAACCACTGGGCCCGCCGCCCGATCCGAGGCCCGAGCAGCAGGTCGACCGTGCCGAGGGCCAGCCACGGCACGTCGAGCACCGCCCCGCACAAGAAGAACACCCGGTAGTTGGCCGGACCCCAGCCGTTCGAGGACCCGAGCGCCAGGGCCGCGCCCGCCACCGCGAAGAGCGCGAGGGCCACCGTCCAGTCCCACAGCTCCCGCCGGCGCCGCTGGATCGCCCGGGCCAGCGTCGCCTGCGCGAACCACGACGCCACGGCGGTGGCCACGAACGCCAGCCCCGTGACCATCCGGGGCGAGCGTACGGCGCCGCCAGCGAGCCCGACGCGCTTGTGACCGCGTGCACAAGCGCGGGATAGGGTGGCCGGCGCCGGCGCACGCCGGTCGGGGCGACCCGGCCGGGGGAGAGGAGCCCGACATCACCGAGGCTCGCCTGATCCCCGAGGCGACCGTGGCCCGGCTGCCCCTCTATTACCGGGCGCTGCTCGAGCTCGCCGAGCAGAGCACCACGGTCTCCTCCGAGCAGCTCGCCGAGCTGGCGGGCGTCACCGCGGCGAAGGTCCGCAAGGACCTCTCCCATCTCGGCTCCTACGGCACCCGGGGGGTCGGCTACGAGGTCGAGCACCTCCTCAACGAGGTGTCCCGCGAGCTGGGCCTCACCCACGACTGGCCGGTGGCGATCCTCGGGATCGGGAACCTCGGCCGGGCCCTCGCCAACTACCGGGGGTTCTCGGCCCGGGGCTTTCGCGTCGTGGCCCTCGTCGACGCCGACCCGGCGAAGGTGGGGACCCGGGTCGCGGACCTCGCCGTCGAGCCCGTCGAGGCCCTCTCGTCGATCGTCGCCGAGCGCCAGGTCGCCATCGGGGTCATCGCCACCCCCGCCGAGTCGGCCCAGGGGGTCGCCGACCGCCTCGTCGCCGCCGGAGTGCGCGCCATCCTCAACTTCGCGCCGACCGTCGTCGTGGTGCCGCCCGAGGTGTCGCTGCGCAAGGTGGACCTCGCCACCGAGCTGCAGATCCTCTCCTTCTACCAGCAGCACTATCGGCGCACCCGGGACGCCGCCGGCGTGTGACCATGGGCAGATGGGACGGCCCGGTCTGCTCGGCTACCCGGTCAACCTCTTGGTGGCCGGGCGGCGCTGCGTCGTGGTCGGCGCCGGGCGGGTCGCGGCCCGCAAGATCGCCGGGCTGCTCGGGGCCGGCGCCGTCGTCCACGTCGTCGCCCCGGACCTCGGCGCCGAGGTCCTCGACTGGCGGGACAGCGGGCGCGTCACCGTCGACGAGCGTCCCTTCCGGCCGACCGACCTCGACGGGGCGTGGCTGGCGACCGCCGCCACCCCCGACCCGGCCGTGAACGCCGCCGTCTTCGAGGCCGGGGAGGCTCGCCGGCTCTTCGTGAACGCCGCCGACGACCCCGCCCACTGCTCGTTCACGCTCATGTCGGTCGTCCGCCAGGGCGACCTCGTCGTCACGATCGGCACGGGCGGGCGCAGCCCCGCCCTGGCCACCTACCTGAAGGACCACGTCGCCTCGGAGATGGGGCCCGAATGGGGGGTGCTCCTCGACCTCCTCGCCGAGGAGCGGGAGTCGGCCCGGGCGTCGGGCGTCTCGACCGAGACCCTCGATTGGCGGCAGGCCCTCGATTCCGGCATCCTCGATCTCGTCCGCACCGGGCACGTGGCCCAAGCGAAGGAGCTCCTCCGGGCGTGTCTCTCGTCGTCGTCGGGCTGAACCACCGCACCGCGGCCGTCGACCTGCTGGAGCGGATGACGGTCCCTCCGGCGGGCCTTCCGAAGGCCCTCCATACCCTCGCGGACCGCGAGCACCTCGCGGACGTGGTGGTCCTCTCCACGTGCAACCGCACCGAGGTCTACGCCCACACCACCCGGTTCCACCCGGGCATCGACGACGTCCGCCACTTCCTCGCGGACCTCGCCGGCCTCGACCCGGACAGCCTCGCCGAGTCGCTGTACACGTACCACGACGACGCCGCGGTCGCGCACCTCTTCGGCGTCGCCGCCGGCCTCGACTCGATGATCATCGGCGAGGCCGAGATCCTCGGGCAGGTCCGCGAGGCCTGGCAGCTGGCCGAGAAGGAGGGGACGGCCGGGCAGCTGCTCGGTCGCGCCTTCCGTCACGCCGTCCAGGTCGGCAAGCGCGCCCGGCGCGACACCCACATCGGTCGCCACGCCGTCTCGGTGTCCTCCGCCGCGGTGACCCTCGCCGCCGAGCGCCTCGGCTCCCTCGCCGGTCGGCGCGTCCTCGTGCTCGGCGCCGGGGACGTCGGGGTCGGCATGGCCGTCGCCCTCGCCGGCGCAGGGGTGGGCGAGATCGTCGTCGCCAACCGCAGCCGTGCCCGGGCCCGCGAGCTCGCGACCCGGGTCGGCGGCCGGGCCATCTCGCTCGACGAGATCCCCGACACGCTCGTCGACAGCGACGTCCTGCTCGCCTCGACCGGCGCGCCGAACGTCCTCATCGAGCGGGGCGACATGGAGACCGTCATGGCCCGCCGCGACGGCCGCGCCCTGCTCGTCGTCGACGTCGCCGTCCCCCGCGACGTCGACCCCGGCGTCGGGCAGGTCTTCGGGATCACCCTCCTCGACATCGAGGCGCTGCGCGCCTTCGGCGACCAGTCGCTCGAGCTGCGCCGCGCCGAGATCGACAACGTCCGCGCCATCGTCACCGACGAGCTCGACCGGTTCCGCCTCGAGCGCTCCGCCCGCGAGGTCGCCCCGCTCGTCGCCGCGCTCCACGAGCGGGCCGAGACGCTGCGCCGGGCCGAGCTGCAGCGCCGCGGTGGACGGCTCGACCCGGCCGCCGCCGAGGCGGCCGACGCGATCTCTCGCGCCGTGGTGAAGAAGCTGCTGCACGAGCCGACCGTGCGCGTGAAGGACGCGGCCGGCACGGCCCGCGGCGAGCTCCTCGCCGACGCCCTCGCCGACCTGTTCGCGCTCGACGACGAATGACGTCGCCGCGGCGGGCGGCGACGCGGGGCAGCACGCTCGCCCGATGGCAGACCGAACGGGTGCTCGCCCGCCTCGACGGTCCCGCCGAGCTCGTCGTCGTGACCACGACGGGGGACCGGCGCGCCGACGAGCCCATCCACGCCCTCGGCGGCCAAGGCGTGTTCGTCAAGGAGGTCCAGGACGCCGTCCTCACCGGGCGCGCCGACCTCGCGGTCCACTCGGCGAAGGACCTGCCCTCGGCGACGCCGCCCGGCCTCGTGCTGGCGTGCGTGCCCGAGCGGGCCGACCCGCGTGACGCGCTCGTCGGCACCGCGTTCGACGAGCTCCCCACCGGCGCCCGCGTCGCGACCGGCTCGGTGCGGCGACGCGCGCAGCTGGCGCACGCCCGCCCCGACCTGACGTTCGCCGAGCTGCGGGGCAACGTCCCGACCCGTGTCGAGCGCGCCCGCGACCACGACGCCGCGGTCGTCGCCCTCGCCGCGCTCGAGCGCCTCGACCTCGTCGACGAGCACGTCCACCCGCTCGCGCCCTCGGTGCTGCTGCCCCAGGTCGCGCAAGGCGCGCTCGGCGTCGAGTGCCGCGCCGACGACACCGCCACCCTCGCCGCGCTGCGCGCCATCGAGGACCCGACGGCGCGCCGCGCCGTCGACGCCGAGCGGGCCTTCCTGGCCACGCTGGGCGGCGGCTGCGACCGGCCGGTCGCCGCCCTCGCCGCGGTCGACGGCGACGAGATCCGCATCACGGGCCTGATCGCGTCCCTCGACGGGCACATCGTGCTCCGGGCCGACGCGGTGGGCCGCGAGCCCCTCGCGACGGGCGAGGCCGTCGCCAGGACGCTCCTCGACCGGGACGGCGGCCGGGCGCTCCTCGCCGACGACCCCGCCGCGTGAGCGACGCGACCCCGCCGGTCTTCCTGGTCGGGGCGGGCCCGGGTGACCCGGGCCTGTTGACCCGCCGGGGTGCGGAGGTCCTCGCCGCCGCGGACGTCGTCGTCTACGACCGACTCGCCGCGCCCGCACTCCTCGACCTCGCGCCCCCCGAGGCCGAGCGCGTCTCGGTCGGGAAGGCGCCCGGTCGCGCCGAGGCGAGCCAGGACGAGATCAACGCGCTCCTCGTCACCCACGCCCGTGCCGGCCGGCGCGTCGTGCGCCTGAAGGGCGGGGACCCGTTCGTGTTCGGCCGGGGCGGGGAGGAGGCCGAGGCCCTCCGTGAGGCCGGCCTCGCGTTCGAGGTCGTGCCCGGCGTGACGAGCGCGCTCGCCGCGCCGGCGTACGCGGGGATCCCCGTGACGCACCGTGGCCTGGCGCGCTCGGTCACCATCGTGACCGGTCACGAGGACCCGACCCAGGACGCGGCGGGCGTCGACTGGGCCGCGCTCGCCCGCGTCGGCGGGACGATCGTCGTGCTCATGGGCGCGTCACGCATCGACGCGATCGCCCACGAGCTGCGCGAGGCCGGGCTGCCCGCCGACACGCCCGTCGCCGCCGTGCAGCGCGGCACCCGCCCCGACCAAGCGACGCGGCGCGCCACCCTCGCCACGATCGGCGACGCCGCGCCGTCCGCGCCTGCGGCCATCGTCGTCGGTCCGGTCGCGGCGCTCGACCTCGCGTGGTTCGAGCGCCGCCCGCTGTTCGGGCGCACCGTCGTCGTCACCCGCGCCCGAGAGCAGGCGAGCGGCCTGCGCGCCACGCTCGAGGCGCTCGGCGCGGCCGTGGAGGAGCTGCCCGCGATCGCCCTCGAGGCGCTGCCCGTCACGCTGCCCGACCTGCCGCGCTTCGCGTGGCTCGTGCTCACGTCGGCGAACGGGGTCCGCGCCCTCTTCGACGCGCTGCACGCCGCCGGCCGGGACGCCCGGGCGCTCGCCGGGTTGCGCGTCGCCGTCATCGGGCCCGGCACCGCCGCCGCCCTCGACGCGTGCGGGGTGCGCGCCGATCTCGTCCCCGACCGCTACGTCGCCGAGGCCCTCCTCGACGCCTTCCCCCCGGCGCAGCCCGGTGAGGCCGTGCTCCTGGCGCGCGCCGCGCAGGCCCGCGACGTCCTGCCGGACGGGCTCGCCGCCCGGGGCTACACCGTCGAGGTGTTGCCCCTCTACGCCACCCGGCCGGCCCCGCCCGACCCCGACGTCGTCGCCGCGCTGCGAGACGGGCGCGTCGACGCGGTGACCTTCACGTCCTCGTCGACGGTCACGAACTTCTGCGACGCGGTCGGGCCGCTCGAGCACCCGCCGCTCGTCGTCTCGATCGGCCCCGTCACGTCGGGCACGGCGCGCGAGCGCGGGCTCCCCGTCGACGCCGAAGCGCGCGAGCACACCATCGACGGGCTCGTGGCCCGGCTCGTCGAGGTCCTCGCTCACTAGGGTCCGGCGATGCTGCTCAGCCGGCTCGCGCAAGGCTGGCTCCGGGTCGGGCCGCCGATCGACCGGCACGTCACCGTCGAGCGTGACGTCGCGGTGCCCGTCGACGACGAGGTCGTGCTCCTCGCGGACCTCTACCACCCGGCCGGCGACGGCCCCCACCCGACCGTGCTCGTGCGCTGCCCCTACGGGCGGCGCGGCCCCATCGGGTTCTTCCTCGGCCGCATCTTCGCGGAGCGCGGCACGCACGCCGTCGTGCAGAGCTGCCGCGGCACCTTCGGCTCCGGCGGCGTGTTCGTCCCCAACTTCTCGGAGCGCGCCGACGGGCTCGCCACCATCGCCTGGCTCGAGTCCCAGCCCTGGTTCGACGGGCGCCTGGCGATGAACGGCCCGAGCTACATGGGCGGCGTGCAGTGGGCGGTCGCCGATCGCGCGGGACCCAGCCTCAAGGCCTGCTGCACCCACGTGGCGTACTCGAACATCGCCGAGCACTGGTTCGGCGCCGGCACCTTCGCCCTCGAGGACGCCATCGACTGGACCACGAGCATCCACGTGCAGGAGGACAGCGCGCGCCGCCGACTCGCCGCGCTCGCCCGCCCGCGGCTGCGGCGCATCGACCGCGCCATCAACACGCTGCCCGTCGCCGGGCTCGACGAGCGGGTCGTCGGCGCGCGCGTCGCGCCGTGGCGCGAGATCGTCGAGCACCCCGGGCGCGAGGACCCGCACTGGGCGCCGATCGACCACTCGCCGCGCGTCGCTCACGTCGACGCCGCGGTGCTGCAAGTCGGCGGCTGGTACGACCTGTTCCTGCCCCAGCAGCTCGCCGACCGGGCGGCGCTCGTCGCCGCGGGACGGCCGTCGCGCCTCGTGATCGGCCCCTGGACCCATGTCGCGCCCGGCGGGTTCGCCGCGCAGATCCGCGAGTCGCTGCGCTTCCTCGACCGCCACGTCCACGAGCCACCCCGGGCCGCGCCTCCACCGTCGCCCGTGCGGGTCTTCGTCATGGGCGCCGAGGAGTGGCGGGACCTGCCCGACTGGCCCCCGCCCGGCGTGACCGAGCAGCAATGGCACCTGCACCCGGCGGGGCGGCTCGCGCCGGCGCCGCCGTCGCCGAGCGACCCCGACCGCTACACCTACGACCCGACCGACCCCACGCCGATCGTCGGCGGCACGCTGCTGCGCCGCACCGGCGGCCGCCGCCCGCAGGCGCGAACCGAAGCCCGTGCCGACGTGCTCGTGTACACGAGCGACCCGCTGGCGGCCGACCTCGAGGTCCTGGGCCCCGTCGGCGCGACCGTGCACGTCGCGTCGGACCTCGAGCACTTCGACGTCTACGTGCGCGTCTGCGACGTCGATCCCCGCGGCCGGTCCCACAACGTCTGCGACGGGATCCAGCGCGTCGAACCGGGCCGGTTCGCTCGCCCCGCCGACGGGATCTGGTGCGTGCCCGTGTCGCTGTGGCCGACGGCGCAGCGCTTCGCGGCCGGCCACCGGCTCCGCGTGCAGGTGGCCAGCGGCGCGCACCCGCGGTTCAACCGCAACCTCGGCACCGGCGACCCGCTGCCGACGGCGCACGCGCACCGCGTGGCACACCAGGCGGTCCACCACGACCCCGACCACCCCTCGGGCGTCGTCCTCACGGTCGCCCGCTGAGCCGAGGGGCGGACGCGCCGCCCTACCATCACTGCGTGGCCTTCCCCGACCAGCGACCCCGGCGGTTGCGCCGCACCGCGGCGATGCGCCGCCTCGTCGCCGAGACCCGCGTCGACGTCGACGACCTCATCGCCCCGCTCTTCGTCAAGGAGGGGCTGCGCGACCCCGAGCCCGTGGCGTCGATGCCGGGCGTGGTCCAGCACACCCTCGAGAGCCTCCGCAAGGAGGTGCGGGCGCTCGCCGACCTCGGCGTCCCCGCCGTGGTGCTCTTCGGCGTCCCCGCGGTGAAGGACGCACGCGGCTCGACGGCCGACGACCCCGACGGGATCGTGCAGCTCGCGCTACGGGGGCTGCGCGAGGAGGTGGGCGACGACCTCGTGCTCATCGCCGACACGTGCCTCGACGAGTACACCGACCACGGGCACTGCGGCGTCCTGCGCGACGACGGCACGGTGGACAACGACGCGACGCTGGCGCGCTACGCCGCCGCGGCGGTCAGCCAGGCCGCGGCGGGCGCCGACGTCGTGGCGCCCTCCGGCATGATGGACGGCCAGGTCGGCGCGATCCGCGCCGCGCTCGACGGCGACGGGCACGAGGACACGGCGATCCTGGCCTACGCCGCGAAGTACGCCTCGGCGCTCTACGGGCCGTTCCGCGACGCGGCCGAGTGCGCCCCGAGCTTCGGCGACCGTCGCGCCTACCAGATGGACCCGCCGAACGGCCGAGAGGCGGTGCTCGAGACGCTCCTCGACGTCGCCGAGGGCGCGGACATGGTCATGGTGAAGCCCGCGCTCGCCTACCTCGACGTGATCGCCGAGGTCCGCGACCGCGTCGCGGTCCCGCTCGGCGCGTACCACGTGAGCGGCGAGTACGCGATGGTCGAGGCCGCCGCAGCGAACG
Source organism: uncultured Actinomycetes bacterium (assembly GCA_963731625.1). Taxonomy (GTDB): domain Bacteria; phylum Actinomycetota; class Acidimicrobiia; order IMCC26256; family PALSA-555; genus PALSA-555. The sequence continues at coordinate 1,540,350 of CAVSWH010000001.1, read as the reverse complement.
GCTGGCTCGACGGCGACGCCGTCCAGCACGAGCACCTGACCGCGATCAAGCGGGCGGGTGCCGATTTCATCCTGACGTACGCGGCGCGGCGAGTGGCCGAAGCCCGACGGTGAGCGACGAGCTGTGGGCCCGCGCCCGGGCCCGCATCCCCGGCGGGGTGAACTCGCCGGTCCGGTCGTTCGCCAGCGTCGGCGGTGATCCCTTCTTCGTCGCGCGGGGTGAGGGCGCGTACCTCGTCGACGCCGACGGGCGCCGCTACCTCGACTACGTGCAGTCCTGGGGCGCGTCGATCCTCGGGCACGCGAACCCGGCGATCGTCGACGCGGTCCAGCGCGCCGCGGCCGACGGCACGTCGTACGGCGCGCCGACGTCCCGCGAGGTCGAGCTCGCCGAGGTGGTCGCGGCGCGCGTGCCGTCGGTCGAGCAGCTCCGCCTCGTGTCGTCGGGGACCGAGGCGGCGATGACCGCGGTGCGCCTGGCGCGCGGGGTGACCGGCCGGGCAAAGATCCTGAAGTTCGCCGGCGGCTACCACGGCCATCTCGACGCCTTGCTCGTCGCGGCGGGGAGCGGCGTCGCCACGCTCGCGCTGCCCGGTTCGGTGGGCGTGACGGCGGGGACGGTCGCCGACACGATCGTCGCCCCGTACAACGACGAGGACGCGCTCGACGCGGTGTTCGCCGAGCACGGCGCCGAGCTTGCGGCGGTGCTGGTCGAGCCCGTCGCCGCCAACATGGGCCTCGTCCCGCCCGAGCCCGGGTTCCTCGACGGGCTCCGCCGCCGCTGCGACGTGTCGGGCGCGCTGCTCGTCTTCGATGAGGTGATCACCGGGTTCCGCGTCGGGCCCGCCGGCGCCCAGGGCCGCGTGGGCCTCGCACCCGACCTCACACTGTTCGGCAAGGTGCTCGGCGGCGGGCTGCCGCTCGCCGCGCTCGGCGGGCCGGCCGCGCTGCTCGGCCAGCTCGCACCGCTCGGTCCCGTGTACCAGGCCGGCACCCTGTCGGGGAACCCCCTCGCTACCGCGGCCGGCCTCGCCGCGCTCGCGCAGCTCGACGTCGCCGCGTACGAGCGGCTCGAGGCGACCGCGGTGCGTCTCGCCACCGGGGTCCGCGACGCGGTCGCCGCGAGCGGCCTCGCCGTACAGACCCCACGGGCCTGGACGCTCTGCGGCCTCTTCTTCGCGGACGCGCCCGTCCGGTCCTACGCCGACGCGCAGGAAGCCGACGGGAAGCGCTACGCCCGCTTCTTCCAGGCGATGCTGGCCCGCGGGGTGTTCCTGCCGCCGAGCCCCTTCGAAACGTGGTTCCCGAGCCTCGCCCACGGCGACACCGAGGTCGACGCCACCGTGGCGGCGGCCGGCGAGGCCGCGGCGGAGGTCGCCGGCGCGGGTTAGCGGCGCTCGTCGTCGCTGGCGCGGCGACGGACGCGGTCCATGAAGAACAGCGCGGCCGCGATCCCCGCGCACATGAGCGCAAAGGCGATGAACGCCACGCCGCCCGACCCGTTCTTGGGACCACCACCCGCGTCGACCACCTGCTGCGCGCCCGCCGGCGTGGCGAGCACCGCGACGGCCGCCGCGGTCAGGATCGCAGTGGCGAGGCTGCGTAGCGACATGAGGGTCCTCCTCAGCCGACCGGCTCCGGGACGCGCTCCTCGGCGCGGCCCGCGGGCCCGATCGCTCCGGCGGCCTGCTGCTTCGCCTTCTCGGCCGCCCGCTCGTCCTTCTCCCGCCAGTGCAGGGCGAGGAGCCCGAGCACGAACAGGATCGACGAGCAGACCAGCGCGACGAACGGTGGGAAGCGCAGCGAGCCGTAGTTGTACTCCATGATCACGAAGCCGTTCTTCGGCGACGAGGTGTCGCACACCGGGGTGGGGGGCGGCAGACCGAACGGCTGGTTGACCTGCTGCACCGCGCAGTACTGCACGACGGCGTAGAGCTTCGAGTGGCTCGCCTGCCACGAGAGCAGCATGGGCGTGCTGCCACCGACCTCGTAGTAGTTCGTCTCCGTGTAGTCGGTCGCCGCGCTGAACTGCGCGAACTGGTTGGCGTTCGGCGCCAGCGGGATGTTCGCCACCGGGGCGGCGATGACGAGGCGGGCGTCGGCGGCGGCCTTCAGCACCTGGGCGGGCTGCGTCGGGACCTTCGTCCCGTCCTTCTTGACGTGCTGGATCTCCGGTGGCAGCGACTTGTCGTTCAGGGAGTGGACGACCGCGCGGACCGACCAGGCCGGGGTCGTGCCCTTCAGCGTGTTGAGCGGCGAGGCGGTGAAGAGCCACATCGTGGTGAGCAGCACCATGAACCCGGCGAGGGCGGTGAAGGAGATCAGGAAGCCGAGGCGGGCGCCGAGGTTCGTGCCGAGCAGCAGGTAGACGGACCCGCAGAACAGCCCGACGGCGGCCGCGACGGTAAGGATCCCGAGGATCGTCGGGTACCAGATCCCGCTCGGCGGCGGAGGGGTGGTACTCGTTTGGGCGAGGATGAACGGCACGGCGGGCTCCCCGGGGCTCCTACAGGCCCCGCTCGTAGTCGACGATCTCGGCGATCTGCGCGGGGGTGAGGAGGTTGCCGAAGTGCGGCATCCGCCCCGACGAGATCCCGCGGATCCCGTACTGCTGCTGGGCGGGCACGCCCTGGGTCACCCACGTGATCTGCTCGGTGCGCCCGGTCCCGGACGGGAACTGGACGAGGCTCCGCCCGTTGTTGAGCGACGGCCCGTACGCCCCACACGCGATCTCGACCGGCGGCGCCCCGGCCGGCCCGTTGCACGGCTGGGCCTGGCTCGTCTTCGTCGGGTCGAAGAACGACCAGTTCTGGGTGTGACAGCGGGCGCAGTTGACCCGGAACAGGACGGCGCCGTCGCTCAGCCCCTGCACCTGGGCGTTGTTCGCTTGGGCCGACTCGAGCGCGGCCTGCGCCTGGGTCACCTGGACCTGCTCGGCGGCGATCGTCGCCGCCGGCTGGTTCTGGGCCTCCCCCGTCGTCAGCGCCTGCTGAACCGACGTCAGGTTCCCCTGCGCCGAGGTGACGTACTGCTCGGCCTGCGTCTTGTACGCGCCGATCGCGGCGGTCGCCTCGGCCTGCGCCTTCTTCAGGGGGATCTGGATGCTCTGCAAGAAGTTGACGAGATCCTGGATCCCTTGATCGCCGAGCACCCCCTTCCCGCTCGCCACCCCCCAGGCGGGCATGGGTGTTCCCGGCCTCCCGTAGGTGATGACGTCGCTCAGCTGCGACGTGTCGAAGCGGTAGAGCACGTTGTTCAGCTGCGGGGCCACCCACACCACCTGCTGGGGCAGGCACTGCGGGACGTTCGGGTTGCTCTGGTTCTGCTTCAGCTGGCAGATGTCCGCCTCGGGCTGGAGCGTGAACGTCGTCGACCCGCCCTCCCCGTGCACGCCGTGGCAGTTGGCGCAGAGCAGCGACGTGGTGGCGTCGTAATAGGGGCTCTGGTTGTTCGCGAAGAGGGTCGCGCCGCGCACGATCGACTGCTTCAGGAACGTGTCGTTCGCCGTCGCCTGACGCTGGGGCTCGAACAGGAAGTAGATCGGCAAGGCGACGGCGAGGATGATCGTGAACAGCAGCGCCCAGCCGAGGACGCGCTCGAGCTTGCGGCCCTCGAGGACGTCGTCGGGCATCCCCGGCGCGAGGTTGACCGGCGGCCGCGGCTCGGGGTTCCTCCGGAGGCTGAAGACCCGGTAGAGGATGAAGCTGACGATGACCAGCGCGACGACGACGTTGAGCAGGACGATCGCGTTCTCGAAGCTGATCGCCAGCATCGGGAGGTGAAGGCTCATACGCAGAGCGCGCCTTCCGCGGCCTGGCCGGTCGTGTCGGTGCCGATCGGCGGGCCCATGATGATCGTGCCGGTGTCGACCGTCATCGCCCCGCCCGAGATCTGGAACGGGAACCGGTCGAGCCCCCGCGGCGCCGGGCCACCGCGCTTCTCACCGACCCGGTTGTACTTCGAGCCGTGGCAGGGGCACTCGAACCACTGCGAGGTCTGGCACCACGGCACGCGACAGCCGAGGTGCACGCAGCGCTGGTACAGCGCCACGTAGCCCAGCGCCATGCCCGCCAGGATGACCGACGTGTACACCTTCGAGGCCTTCGGCAGCGCCGACTTCGGGTACGGGTTGATGTACACCTTCGCCGTGGCGTTGTAGTACGGCATCTTCATCGCGATCGTCGCGTTGATGTCGGTGACGTTGCCGATGTTCACGTTGCTGCCGAAGCCACCCGCGCTCGACGCCGGCGGCCACAAGAACCCGAGGGCCGCGGCGCCGAACCCGCTCACGGCCAGCAGCATGCCCGTGAGGATCCCCCGGTTGAAGAACTGGCGGCGGGTGATGCCGAGCTCCTCCTCGTCGACCGGCTCGTAGCGGGTCACCCCGCGCGGGCCGGCCGGGACGGGGACCGACCCGCCGCTCTCGATGGCGCGCCGGGAGTCGTCCGCCCGCTGGCGCGGGTCCTCGCCCGGTTCGGCGTCCGCCGCGAGGGGCGCCTCCGGCTGCGCGGCTGCGTCCGGCTCGGATGCGTCGGCGCGGCGCGTCTCCCGGCTCAGGCGCCCCGTGGTCCGCCGCCGCGCGCTGCCGATCACGAAGAGACCGGCCAGCGCGAGCAGGACGAGGACGCCGACGATGATGGCTGCCACGGTTGCTCCTACAGCTCGAAGAAGATTCCGTTGTTCCACGGGAAGACGAAGTTGAAGCCCTCACCGCGGAAGAACGAGCCGATGATGACGAGCACCGCCCACATCATGATGAACATCGTGAAGATCGCGATGGCGAACTTGCGGTCCTTCGGGACGTGCGACGGGTTCTTGTCCACGAACGGGGTCAACGCGAGCAGCGCGAGCGCCACGCCGGGGATGGTCACGCCAGCGACCATCGGGTGGAACATCGTCAGCAGCTCTTGGAGGCCGAGGAAGTACCACGGCGCCTTCGACGGGTTCGGCGTCTTGTTCGTGTCGGCGAGGCCCAGCAGTGGCGCCTTCACGACCGCGGAGAAGATGGTCAGCGCGGCCATCACGATGAGGATCGACGCGAACTCGATCACGAGCAGGTGCGGCCAGACGTGGACCTTGTCCTGCGCCTCGGCGCGCGTCTGCTGGATCGACCCGGACTTGACGACGGTGAGCAGCCGCTGGGTGTGACCCCCCGGCCCGGTCGCCGTCGGGGCAGGGGGCGCGGCCACCGCGGTCGCCGTGCCGCCGGCGGCGGCCGCGGCGGGGGCCTCCCCGCCGACCGTGGCCCGGCGCTTCTTCGAGCGCTCGAGCAGGTGCGCGGGGATCTTGCCGCCGCCCGCGGTCTCGACGTCCTCGCCGCCACCGGCGTCGCCCTCGCCGCCGCCGCCCGCGGCGGGACCCGGGTCGGCCGCGGCCGGCGGCTCCTCGCCGCCCGGCGGGGCCGCCGCGGACGCCTCGCCCTCCTCGCCCGGCACGGGCAGTCCGAGTGCCTTCCGGCGCTCGAGGGACCGCCGCAGCAGGTGCTCGGGGACCTCAGCCACGTCGTGCTCCTCCCTCGCCTACAGCGGACCCGAGAGGCCGCCGTCCTTCCGGACACGCCAGAAGTGGACGGCCATGAAGATCACGATCACGAACGGCAACAGCAACACGTGCAGCACATACCATCGGAGCAGCGTCTGATCTCCGATCTGTTGCGATCCCAGCAGCACGTATTTGACGCTGTTCCCGAACACCGGCGTGTACCCCATCATGTTCGTCCCCACGGTGACCGCCCACAGCGCGAGCTGGTCCCAGGGGAGCAGGTAGCCGGTGAAGGAGAGCAGCAGCGTCAGCGTCAGCAGGATGACGCCGATCACCCAGTTGAACTCCCGGGGCGCCTTGTAGGCGCCGTGGTAGAAGACCCGGCACATGTGCAAGAAGACGGTGAGCACCATGAGGTGCGCCGCCCATCGGTGCATGTTGCGCACGAGCGACCCGAAGGTCACCGCGGTCTCGAGCGTCTTGATGTCGTTCCACGACGTGGCGGTCGTCGGCCGGTAGAAGAACATCAAGAAGATGCCGGTGACCGTCAGCAGGATGAAGAGGAAGAAGGACAGGCCGCCGAGGCACAGCGTGTAGGAGACCTTCACCGCGTGCCGCTTCACCTTCACCGGGTGCAGGTGGTACAGCACGTTGTTCATCACGACGTAGGAGCGGTTCCGGGGGCTGTCCGTGTAACCGCGCCGGTAGACCGAGCCCGGGCGGAAGATCGAGTTCCAGGCCTGCGAGCCGCGGACCTTCTCGTCCACCTTCTCCATGGCAGCCCCGACCTTCGGCCGGCCGTGTCCGTTGCTGCCGTTGCCGTTCGCCACCAGGTGTCTCCTCGCCGGTCGCCGTCGCAGGCGCCCTAGAACCGCACTCCGTACGAGTAGCCGTGCCGGTTGGTCCGCGTGTGCCGGTCGCCGTCCGCGGGGATCGTCCCGAGCTTGCCGAGGATGATCACCCCGGTGGGGCAGCGGTCGACGCAGAGGGCGCAGCGGGTGCAGACGTCCTCGTCGACGATGAAGGCCACATGGTCCTTCGGGTCCTCCCCCGGCTGGTCCGTGCCGACCGCATCGGCGATCGCGCCCACCGACACCATGTGGATGCACTTCCAGGGGCAGATGTCGACGCAGCCCTCGCAGAGGATGCACTCCTCCTGGTCGATGTGGAGGAACTGCTTGGGCTTCACCGACTGCGTCAGGAAGGCGGGGTCGACCTCCTGCAGCTGGTAGTCGGTCACGAAGTCCGGCATGGGGGGATTCGCATCGGTGCGGGCCATGGGCAGCCTCCTAGCTTCGGACCCGGACGGGCCGCCCGAAACGAGACCGCTTGGCCGGCGCGCCCTCGGCGACAGCCGGCGTCTCCTTCACTTCATGACGCCGCTGCCACATGACCCACAGCTTCAGATCGAGACCGATCGTCACGACGTAGATCAGGACCGCGACCGTGTCGCGCATCGACGGATAGTCGTAGTTGAACGGCCAGTTGAACGGCAGGAACAGCATCTGCTCGTGGCTCGTCCACACGAACTTCGTCGTGTCGCCCCAGTTCAGGTACGAGTTCGCGTAGTTCAACCACTCGCTCGGGATGATCGCGAACCCCACGACGAACAGGGCGAACACGCCGAGCGCCCCCGCGAAGCACTCGGCCCACGTCGCCGGCTCCTCCGGGTCGTGCTCCTTGCTCGACGCGACCATGACCAGGCCGAGCCCGGCGAGTGCGAGCGCCGCGAGCCACGCGCACCACGTCTGATAGTCGGGGAAGGCTTTGGCCGCGAGGAGCCCGACCGCGACGATGATCGGGAACGCGGCGTAGCCCACCGCGTTCGGGAACGGTCGCTTGAACAACGGGCGCTTCATCAGCGCCACCACGAACATCAAGCCGAAAACCAGCGCGATGCAGCCCCAAATCAACCGGCCCGCCGGATGGATCCACGGCAGCCAGTTCGGCAACAGGTTGGGCATGCCGCCGGGTTCCTCCGCGCTGGTGGGCCCTCGAGACCAGGGCGCCAGCCCTTGTCCCGTACCGGTTTCCTACCACGGTAACTGCGGAAACGGCATATCGGGCCGCACCCGGTGACGGCCGGACGGGGGGCCGATGCCACGATGTCCGCCATGGGCGATCGCGACCAGTTCGACGTGCTGGTGGTCGGCGCGGGCCCGTCCGGGGCCGCCGCCGCGGCGTGGCTCGCCGACGCCGGCCACCGCGTGCTCGTCGTGGACCGCAAGGCCTTTCCCCGGGAGAAGACGTGCGGCGACGCGCTCACGCCGCGGGCCGTCCGCCAGCTCGAGGACCTCGGCCTCGCCGACGAGCTCGCCCCGCACCTCCGATTCGAAGGGCTGCGCTCGATCGCCCACGGCGTCACGATCGAGCTGCCCTGGCCCGACCACCCCGACTTCCCGCCCTACGGCTACGTCATCCGGCGCTGCGACCTCGACGGGCTCGTCGCCGACCGGGCGGTGAAGGCCGGGGCGACCCTCCGGACGGGCACCGAGGCGCTCGAGCCGGTCGTCGACGGCGGGCTCGTCCGCGGCGCGGTGCTGCGGGCGAAGGGCGGCAGCCCCGAGCCGGTCCGGGCCCGGTACGTCATCGTCGCCGACGGCGCCAACTCCCGCTTCGGGCGGGCGCTCGGCACCGCCCGCGACCGCACCTATCCGCTCGGCGTCGCCGCCCGGGGCTACTTCCAGAGTCCGTACCACGACGAGCCCTGGATCGAGAGCCACCTGGACCTGCGCGACCGCGCCGGGAACCACCTCCCGGGGTACGGGTGGGTGTTCCCCGTCGGGGACGGGACCGTGAACGTCGGCGTCGGGCTCCTCTCCACATTCGCCGGCTGGAAAGAGGTGAACACCACGCATCTCTTCGAGGCGTTCTGCGAGACGGCGCCGGCCCGGTGGGGGATCGCCCCCGACACGGCGTGCGGCCCCCCCACGGGCGGCAAGCTGCCCACCGGCCTGTCGGTGTTCCCGAAGGTCGGGCCGACCTGGTGCACCGTCGGCGACGCGTCCGGCGGGGTGAACCCGTTCAACGGAGAGGGCATCTCGGTCGCGTACGAGACGGGCCGCCTCGCGGCCGACGCGATCGACGAGGCGCTGCGCGTCGGGGACGGCCTCGCGCTCGCGGGTTACCCGGCGCGTCTCGAGGAGCGCTACGGCCTCTACTTCAAGGTGGCGCGGGCCTTCGTCCGCGCGATCGGGAACCCGGCCGTGATGCGCGAGCTCACCCGCGTGGGCTTCTACTCGCGCACGCTGATGGAGTGGGTGCTGCGGATCATGGCCAACCTGCTCCGGCCCGACGAGATCGGCCCCGCTGAGGCCGCGTACCTCCTCGTCGCACGCCTCGTCGCGCTCGGGCCCGAGCCGTAAGGCGCCGCGGGCCGCCGCTGGCGTCCTCGGTCTTGGGAGGGGTCGGATAGCCTGCGCGCGCGACAGCGACCCCCGGCGGCCGTGGAGGGCCAGCATGGTGCAGTACCTGCCGATCCTGGCGATGGTCCTGCTCGTCCTGATCTTCGTCGCCGCGTCGTTCACCGTCTCCGGCCTGCTCGGGCAGCGCAAGCGCCCGAACTCCGCGAAGGAGGCGATGTACGAGTGCGGCATCGTTCCGGAGAACGAGCCGGCTGAGCGCTTCCCCGTCCGCTTCTACGTCGTGGCGATGGCCTTCATCGTCCTCGACGTCGAGATCATCTTCTTGTACCCGTTCACGGTGCTGCTCAAGCCGCTCGCGACCTATGGCCTCGTGATCATGGGCGTGTTCCTGCTCGTCCTGTTGGTCCCGTTCGGCTACCTCCTCTCGACGGGCGCCGTCGATTGGGGACCCGCCCGCCACATCACCGGACGCCTCGAGGCGCGCCGCATCGTGCGCGTGTCGGGGACCCCGGGCCGCGATGGGCTCGATCCCGCCAAGCCCCGCGAAGAGGAAGCCGCCTAGCCCGATGGCCTTGGATCAGCTGCCGCACAACTTTCTCACCGCGCGGCTCGAGGACCTCGTGCAGTGGGCGCGCGAGCGCTCCGTCTTCCCGGCCACGTTCGGGCTGGCGTGCTGCGCGATCGAGCTCATGGCCACGGGTGGCGCGCACTACGACCTGGCCCGCTACGGGATGGAGGTGTTCCGCGCCAGCCCCCGTCAGGCCGACCTCATGATCGTCGCGGGCCGGGTGAGCCAGAAGATGGCCCCGGTGCTGCGCCAGGTGCACGACCAGATGGTCGACCCGAAGTGGGTCATCTCGATGGGCGTCTGCGCCAGCACCGGCGGCATGTTCAACAACTACGCGCTCGTGCAGGGCGTCGACCAGATCGTGCCTGTCGACGTCTACGTGCCCGGCTGCCCGCCGGGCCCTGAGACCCTCTTCCACGGGATCCTCACGCTGCACCACCAGATCCGCACCAGCGACCTCCTCGCCCGCCGCGAGCGCACCGGCGCCGGCGCCGGGATCGAGGTCGGCCAGCGCGACGGCACGCCGTCGCACGTGCAGCCCATCCCGGTCCGGCGGAAGTCGGCCTGAGTCGATGGCGGACGACACCGCGGGCGCCGCCGCGGTCGCAGCCGACCCACCGACCGACGAGATCGCCGCCGCGGTCATCGATCGGTTTCCCGGCAGCGTCGCCGTCGACTCGCACGGCCAGCCCGTCGTCTACGTCGACCCAGGCGCGTGGCACGACGTCGCCGTGTTCCTGCGCGACGACGAGCGCTTCACCCAGTGCGTCGACGTCACCGCGGTCGACCACCTCGTCGACGCGGCCCGGGCCGAGATCCCCGGCGTCACGCTCGATCGGTTCGAGGTCGTGGCGAACTTCCTGTCCCACCCACGGAACCGGCGGCTGCGGACCATCTGCGAGCTCGGCGGCGACGCGCCCGCCGTCGCCAGCCTCACCGACCTGTACCCCGGCCTGAACTTCGCGGAGCGCGAGGTCTACGACATGTTCGGGATCACGTTCGAGGGGCACCCCGACCTCGCCCGGATCCTCATGCCGGACGAATGGGTCGGGCACCCGCTGCGCAAGGACGACGCGCCGGCGCGCATCCCCGTCGTGTTCAAGGACGACCCGGCGCCCCGATGAGCGAGCCGAAGGTCACCGACCAAGAAGAACGGCGCCTCGAGGCCCAGACCGACGAGGGCGCGCAGGTGATGACGCCCATCCGCGGCGAGGTGCTCGGCGGGGGCGTGCTGTGGCCCGAGACCGACGACACGATGATCCTGAACATGGGGCCCCAGCACCCGTCCACGCACGGTGTGCTGCGGATCATGCTCGAGCTCGACGGCGAGACGATCGTGCGCTCGAAGCCGGTGATCGGCTACCTGCACACCGGCATGGAGAAGACGGCCGAGGAGCTCACGTACGTGCAGGGCGGCACGAACGTGACGCGCATGGACTATCTCTCACCGCTGTCGAACGAGCTCGTCTACTCGATGGCCGTCGAGCGACTCCTCGACATCGAGGTCCCACTCCGGGCCGTGTGGATGCGGATGCTCCTCGTCGAGCTCAACCGGATCGCGTCGCACCTGCTCTGGCAGGCGACGAACGGCTTGGACCTGGCCGCAACCTCAATGATGATCTACGGCTGGCGCGACCGCGAGCTCACATTGCGCTTCCTCGAGAAGGTCACCGGGCTGCGCATGAACCACAACTTCATCCGTCCCGGCGGGCTCGCGGCCGACCTCCACGACGGCTGGCGCGAGGACCTCAACGAGATCTGCGTCACCATCGAGGACGGCGTGCGCCAGTACGCCGACCTGCTCGCCCAGAACCCCATCTGGCTCGAGCGGCTGGTCGGCGTGGGCGAACTCACCACCGAGGAGGCGATCGCGCGGGGCATCACCGGGCCGATCCTGCGGTCCACCGGGTTCCCGTGGGACCTGCGCAAGGCCCAGCCCTACCTCGCGTACGACGAGGTCGACTTCGACGTCATCTGCGGCGAGAACGGCGACTGCTACGACCGGTACATGGTCCGGCTCAACGAGATCCTCGAGTCGGTGAAGATCGTGCGGCAGTGCGCCGACCGGATGCCGGCCGGCGACTACCGAATCCAGGACCGGAAGGTGACCCCGCCGCCGCGCGCCCGCATCGACGAATCGATGGAGGCGCTCATCCACCACTTCAAGCTCTTCACCGAGGGGTTTCGCGTCCCGCCCGGCGAGACGTACGTCCCGATCGAGTCGCCGCGGGGCGAGATCGGCTGCTACCTCGTCTCCGACGGCACCGGCAAGCCGGTGCGGCTCCACATCCGAGGGCCGTCGTTCTACAACCTGCAGGCCCTCGAGCCGATGGTCGGCGGCGCACTCGTGGCGGACGCCGTCGCGATCGTGTCCAGTGTGGACCCGATCCTGGGCGAGGCGGACCGCTGATGTCGCTCACGGACGCGGACCGTCAACGCGCCCAGCAGATCATCGCCCGCTACCCGTACGCGAAGTCGGCGCTGCTGCCGCTGCTGCACCTCGCGCAGGACCGCGACGGCTGGGTCACGCCGGGCGCGATGGAGGAGATCGCGGCGCTCCTTGGGCTCACCCCCGCCCAGGTGCTCGGCGTCTGCTCCTTCTACACGATGCTCAAGCGCGAGCCCGTCGGACGCCTCGTCGTCTCGGTGTGCACGAACGTGTCGTGCCTCGTGAACGGCGGCGGTGACCTCTGCGAGGCGTTGCAGGGCCAGTACGCGGGCGACCCCGACGTCTTCGTCGAGGAGGTCGAGTGCATCGCGTACTGCGACCACGCGCCAGCGTTCCAGGTGAACTACGACTACCACGGGCCGGCGGACGCGGCGGGCGCCGCGGACGTCATCGCCCAGTACGAGGACCGCCGCCTCGTGGCCCGCACCCTGTCCGGGACCGCCGTCGAGGATGTGCCGTGAGCCCCGACGCCCCGAGCACCCCGCACGAGACGCCGGTGGTCACCGAGTTCCTGCGCGAGCGACCAGACGACTCGTGGACGATGGCCGCGGCACGCGAGCACGGCCACGCCTACGCGACCCTCGCCAAGGCCTTCCAGATGGGTCCGGAGCAGATCACGAGCCAGGTCAGCGACTCGGTGCTGCGCGGCAAGGGCGGCGCGGGGTTCGGCACCGGCCAGAAATGGTCGTTCCTGCCGAAGGGCGCGTTCCCCGGTACTTGTGCGTGAACGCCGACGAGGGTGAGCCCTGCACCTTCAAGGACCACATGCTCATCGAGCGTGACCCGCACCAGCTGCTCGAGGGCGTCATCATCGCGGCGTTCGCGATCCAGACCGACCTCGCGTTCGTCTACGTCCGCGGTGAGTTCGCGCTCGGCGCCCAACGGCTCGGGCAGGCCATCCAGGACGCCTACGCGGCCGGATTCCTCGGCAAGAACATCCTCGGCTCAGGCTTCGATCTCGACGTCGTGCTGCACCGGGGTGCCGGCTGCTACATCGCCGGCGACGAGACGGGCCTGCTGTCGAGCCTCGAGGGCGAGCGCGCCATGCCCCGCATCAAGCCGCCGTTCCCCGCCGCGCAGGGCGTCTACGCCGCGCCGACGATCGTGAACAACGTCGAGACGATCTCGACGGTGCCGCACATCGTCGAGCGCGGGGCGGACTGGTACAACGCGATGGGCGCCAACCGGTCGACCGGGACCCGCATCTTCTCGGTGTCCGGTCACGTCGAGCGGCCCGGGAACTACGAGGTCGAGCTCGCCCACACGTCGTTTCGTGACCTCATCGAGGGCCTTGCCGGCGGGGTGCGCGGCGGGCGCGCGATGGGCTTCTTCGTCCCCGGTGGCGCGTCGTCGCCGTGGCTTATGCCCGAGCACCTCGACGCGCCGCTCGACATGGACTACGTGCAGGGCGAGCTGAAGTCCATGCTCGGGTCGGGCGCGGTCATGGTCTTCGACGAGACCACCGACCCGTTGCTCGTCGCCTGGCGGCTCTCGAAGTTCTTCGCGCACGAGTCGTGCGGCAAGTGCACACCGTGCCGAGAAGGCTCGAGCTGGATCGAGAAGGTCCTCTACCGGATGGCGCACGGGCAGGGGCGCGCCGACGACCTCGACCTGTTGCTGTCGTTCGGCAACAACATCGTGCCCGGACTGAACGCCCCGTTCGCGCAGACGACCATCTGCGCGCTCGGCCCCAGCATCATGAGCCCGGTCGTGAGCCTCGAGCGGTGGTTCCGCGACCCGATCCTCGAGCGCCTGCGCGCCGACGAGGCGCGGCGCGAGGAGGCGGTGGCCTGATGGCCGAGCCCGTCCCCATGTCGCAGTGGCCGTCCGAGTACCACTACACGATCCCCGTCGCCGACGCCGCCGACCTCGTGAGCGTGACCATCGACGGCCGGACCGTCCAGGCCCCACGGGGCGACCTGCTGATCCGCGCCGCGCAGAACCACGGCACGTACATCCCGCGCTTCTGCTGGCACGAGCGCCTGATGCCGGTCGGGATGTGCCGCATGTGCCTCGTCGAGGTCGAAGGGATGCGCGGCCTCCAGATCTCGTGCGCCACCCCGGTCGCCGACGGGATGGTCGTACGGACGACGAGCCCGGCGGTCAAGACGGCCCAGGACGGCGTCCTCGAGTTCCTGCTCGTGAACCATCCGCTCGACTGCCCGGTCTGCGACCGCGGCGGGGAGTGCCCGCTCCAGGACCAGACGCTGGCCTTCGGTCCCGGCGAGTCCCGTTTCGTCGAGGAGAAGCGCCACTTCGCCAAGCCGACGCCGATCAGCGACCTCGTGCTCCTCGACCGGGAGCGCTGCATCCAGTGCGGACGCTGCACGCGCTTCGCGGCCGAGGTGGCCGGCGACCCACTCATCGACTTCGGCGGGCGCGGCGCCGACACCGAGGTGATCACCTACCACGACACCCCGTTCGACTCGCCCTTCTCCGGCAACACCGTCCAGATCTGCCCGGTCGGCGCGCTCACGGCGCGGCCCTACCGCTTCCGCGCGCGCCCGTGGGACCTCGAGGCCAGCGAGACGTCGTGCACGGCGTGTGCCGTCGCCTGCCGCGGGTCGCTCGAGTCGACGTCGAACCGCCTCGTGCGCCTGCTCGGGGTCGACTCCGAGCCGGTGAACCAGGGCTGGCTGTGCGACAAGGGTCGCTACGGCCTCGAGTGGGTGCACAGCGACGCGCGCGTCCGGACGCCGCTGGTCCGTCGCGCCGGCGAGCTCCTCGAGGCGACCTGGCCCGAGGCGCTCGACGCCGCGGCCAACGCCCTGCGCCACACGATGACCGCCCGCGGCACGGTGGCGGTGCTCGGCGGCGCCGGCGACACGAACGAGGCCGCGTACGCGTGGGCCCGCCTCGCCAAGAGCGTGATCGGCACCGACCACGTCGACGCCCAGCTCGATGACGGGCTCCCCGCCGACGTCGTGCTCGGCATGCCCCGCGCCACGATCGCCGACCTCGACACCGCCAAGGCGATCGTGCTCCTCGCTCCCGATCTCAAGGCCGAGCTGCCCGTGCTCTACCTGCGGGTCCGGCGCGCCGTCGTCGACAACGGCGTGCCGCTCGTCGAGATCACACCCCGCGACTCCGGCCTCACGCCCTACGCGACCGCGATCGCGCGCTGCGTCCCCGGCGAGGCCGACCAGTCGGCGGCGCTCGTCGCCGAGGCCCTCACCCGCTCGACGACGTCGACGGGCGACGACGGGCAGACGGTGGTCGACGCGGTCGCCGGGCGCGACGGACCGGTCGTCGTCGTCCTCGGGCGCTCGTCCGTCGCGGAGCAGGCCGTCGCGACCGTGCACGCCGCGGCGATCCTCGGGCGGGTCCCCGACGCGCGGTTCCTGTCCGCGCTGCCTGGCGGCAACGTCCACGGTGCGCTCGACCTCGGCCTCACGCCCGGGTTCCTGCCCGGCCGCGTGACCCTCGACGCGGGTCGCGACCACGTCCGCACGCGCTGGGGTGCCGTCCCCGACGAGCCGGGCCACGACGCGGCCGGCATCCTGGCGGCGGCCGCGAACGGTCAAGTCGACACCCTCGTGCTCATCGACTGCGACCCGCTCGCCGAGTTCCCCGACCGCGTGCTCGCCCGCCGCGCGCTCGAGCGGGTCGACACCGTCGTCGCGGTCACCCCGTTCCTGCACGCCGCGGCCGAGCAGGCAGCCGTCGTGCTCCCACCGACCGTGTGGGGCGAGCAGGCCGGCACCACGACGAACCTCGAGGGACGCGTCGTGCGCCTCGCGCGGCGCATCTCGCCCGAAGGATCCACGCTGGAGGGCTGGCGCATCCCCGTCGAGCTCGCGGCGCGCCTCGGCACCGACTTCGACCTCGAGACGCTCGACGAGGTCCAAGACGAGATCGCGGCGGTCGCGCCGGCGTTCGCCGGAGTCGACGCCGACCTCCTGCGCCGCGCCCGCGACGGCGTCGTGCTGCCGCTCGTCGACCACGCGGCCGAGGTGCTGTTCGGCCCCGGCGGCGAGGTCGGGCGGCCGTCCTGGGAGCCGATCCCCGCGACACCCGAGGCGTCGGGGCCCGGCGACGAGGTGGTCGCGCCGCCGCCGCCGGTCGCGCTGCACCGCTGGACCGGCGAGAGCGAAGCCCCCGTCACCTCACCGGTCGACGCATACGCTCTCCGCCTCGTGGCCGGGCACGCGCTCTACGGCGCCGACGCGGAGGTCGCCGGCACGCCGGCCCTCGCCACGTTCATCGAGGACCCGACGCTCGGGATCAGCGCCCGCGACCGCGACCGGCTCGGTGTGAGCGACGGCATGCGGGTGCGCGTCACGAGCTCGCGCGGCAACGTCGAGCTGCCGGTCCGCACGGACCCGCAGGTCGCCCCCGGCGTCGCGTTCATCGCCGCCAACCTCGCGGGTCCCGGCGCGGCCGACCTGATCGACGCGACGGCACCGGTCACCGACGTGCGCGTGGAGAACCTGCCGTGACTCCGTTCCCTGGCGGCGACCCGCTGTTCAACAACGGAATCGACGTCACCGTGGCCGTGATCCTCATCGTCAAGGTCATCGTCGTCTTCGCGCTGCTGCTCGTCTCGGTGCTCATCTACATCTGGTTCATGCGCAAGGTGATCGCCGACATGCAGAGCCGGATCGGGCCCGATCAGGCCGGACCGTTCGGGATCCTCCAGACGCTCGCCGACGGGGTCAAGCTCTTCTTCAAGGAGCACTCGACGCCGACCGCCGCCGACCGGCCCGTCTACCTGCTCGCGCCGTTCGTCTCCGCTCTCGCCGCGTTCCTCGCGTTCGCGATCGTCCCCTTCGGGGGGATCGTCCGCCTCGGGACCCACGTGACGTTCCTGCAGCTCGCCGACCCGCCGGTCGGCGTGCTGTGGCTGCTCGCCATGTCGGGACTCGGCGTGTACGGCGTCATGCTCGCCGGCTGGTCGTCAGGGTCGAAGTACCCGCTGCTCGGCTCGGTGCGCGCCTCGGCGCAGGTGCTCAGCTACGAGGCGGCGATGGGCCTCGCGATCGTCGGCGTGCTCGTCCACACCAGCACGCTCTCGACGCGCGGCATCGTCCTGCAGCAGTCCTGGACCACGTGGGACTCGTTCGTGAGCCAGTGGCTGTGGCTCCCGGCGATCGGCGCGTTCATCATCTTCCTGATCGCCGCCACCGCCGAGACGAACCACCCGCCGTTCGACTTCTCCGAGGCCGAGGAGGAGCTCGCGGGCGGCTACCACATCGAGTACGGCGGGATCCGCTTCGCGATCTTCTACCTCGCGGAGTTCATGAACGTCATCACCATGGCGGCGATCGCGGTCACGCTGTTCCTCGGAGGACCGTCCGGCCCGCGTCTCGGGTTCCTTCCCCGCGGCGGCTGGGTGAACGTGTGGATCGTCCCGGTGTTCTGGTTCATGCTCAAGCTCTGGGCTGTGCTGTACGCCACGGTGTGGATCCGGGCGTCGTTGCCCCGTCTCCGATACGACCTCCTGATGGACCTCGGCTGGAAGGTCCTCATCGAGGCCGCGTTCCTCTGGGCGATGGTCACCGGGGTCATCGTCGTGGCGCGGGACCGCGGCTGGGATCTCTGGATCGTCACGCCGGTAGCCGCCGCGGCCGCGCTGCTCGTCTACGGCTTCCTCATGCTGTGCGTGCCCAGCCGCGACGAGATGGAGGAGATCCGCTGATGGGGCGCCTCTCGGGGTTCCGCGTCACGATCTCGCAGGTCTTCAAGCCCCGCGTCACCGAGCACTTCCCGGAGGAGAAGCGTCCCAAGCCGGCGCGCTTCCACGGACGCCACGTGCTCAACCGCTACGAGGACGGGATGGAGAAGTGCATCGGCTGCGAGCTGTGCGCCGGGGTCTGCCCGGCGCGCTGCATCTACGTGCGCGGCGCCGACAACCTGCCGGACGCGCCGGTCTCGCCGGGCGAGCGCTACGGCTTCGTCTACGAGATCAACTACCTGCGCTGCATCCACTGCGATCTCTGCGTCGAGGCGTGCCCGACCGAGGCCATCACCGAGACGAGCCTCTTCGAGTTCTCGTTCGCCCACCGTCAGGACGCGATCTACACCAAGGACGAGCTCCTCGTCGGTGACGACGGCCGGGCGCGGCGTCAGCCGTGGGAGCTGTGGCTCGGCGGCGAGGACGACGACACCAGCGCGTGGATGCGCGCCACGTCGCCCTCGGGCAGCGTCGAGTACGAGGACCGGGTCGCCTGGTCCGGCGAGCTCGGGTTCGGCGTCCGGGCCCCGGAGCGGGGCCAGCCCGGCGAGACGCCCGCCCTGCCGCCCGCCGAGCACGGGGCGGCCACGTGACCGTCGTCCTCTTCTTCCTCTTCGGCGGGCTCACGCTCGCGGGCGCGCTCGGCGTGGTGCTCGCCCGCAACCCGGTGCACAGCGCGCTGTTCCTCGTGCTCACGCTCGTGAGCGTGGCCGTCCTGTTCCTGCTGCAGGACGCGCAGCTCGTCGCCGCGGTCCAGATCATCGTCTACGCCGGCGCGATCGTCGTCCTGTTCCTCTTCGTGATCATGCTGCTCGGCGTCGACCGGCCGGACACGTTCGAGGAGCCGCTGCGCTTCCAGCGGCCCGTCGCGCTCTCGATCGGCGCGATCGTGCTCGCCGAGGTGCTGTTCCTCGCCGGGCACCGGTGGGCGACGGGCGCCCGCACCGCCCGCGGGGTCGGCGTGACCGGTGGCGCGTTCGGCAGCAACATCCAGCGCGTCGCGCACGTCCTCTTCACGACCTTCCTCTGGCCGTTCGAGATCACCGCCGTCCTGCTGGTGATCGCCGTGGTCGGCAGCGTCGTGCTCGCCCGCCGCAGCGGTGAGCGGCCCGAGCCGATCGACGAGTCCGCGCCGTGATCGGCTCGTTCCACATCACCCCCGCCTATTACCTCGTGCTCGGCGCGGCGCTGTTCAGCATCGGCGCGGTCGGGCTGCTCGTGCGACGCAACGTCATCGTCATGTTCATGTCGATCGAGCTGATGCTGAACGCCGTGAACCTCACCTTCGTGGCGTTCGCCAAGGCCCTGAACGACGCGGCGGGCCAGGTGCTCGTCTTCTTCACCCTGGTGGTCGCCGCGGCCGAGGTCGCCGTGGGGCTCGGGATCATCGTGGCGATCTTCCGCCGGCGCCGCGCCGCGACCGCCGACGACCTGCGGGTCCTCGAGGGCTAGCCGCATGCCGAACCGGGGGACGGGGTGACCGCGCGCGACCTGCTCAGCCTGGCGGGCCTGATCCCGCTGCTGCCCCTCGTCGGCGCCGCCGTGCTGCTGCTGTGGGGGCGTCGCCTCGGCGCGCCCCGCGCCGGCTGGCTCGCCACCGGGATCGTCTTCGCGTCGTTCCTCTGGTCGGTCGTCATGTTCGCCGCGCTGCTGAGCCTCCCGCCTGCGGCCCGCAGCCACGTGAGCCTCGTGTGGACCTGGCTGCCGGCGGACCAGCTGCGGGTCCACATCGGCTTCCTCGCCGACCCGCTCTCGATCACCTGGTGCCTCCTCGTCACCGGCGTCGGGTCCCTCATCCACCTCTACGCGATCGGCTACATGCGCCACGACCCGAACTTCGGGCGCTTCTTCGCCTACTTCAACCTGTTCGCCGCGTCGATGCTGCTCCTCGTCCTCGCCGACAACTACCTCCTCACCTTCCTCGGCTGGGAGGGCGTCGGCCTGTGCTCGTACCTGCTCATCTCGTTCTGGTTCGAGCGCCGCACCGCCGCCCTAGGCGGCAAGAAGGCCTTCGTCTACAACCGGATCGGCGACTTCGGGTTCATGCTCGCCATGTTCCTGCTCGTCGTGAAGTTCGGGAACCTCGACTACACGACGACGAACCACGCCGCCGCGCACGCGTCGAGCGGGACGGTGACGGCGATCGCGCTCCTGCTGTTCCTCGCCTGCGTGGGCAAGAGCGCCCAGGTGCCGCTGTTCCCGTGGCTCACCGACGCGATGGAGGGCCCGACCCCCGTCTCCGCACTCATCCACGCCGCGACGATGGTCACCGCCGGCATCTTCCTCATCTGCCGCGCGCATCCCTTCTTCGACGCGAGCCCCGACGCCCTGACCGTCGTGGCGTGGGTCGGCGCCGTCACCGCGCTCGGCGCGGGCACGATCGCCGTGCTGCAGCCCGACATCAAACGGGTGCTCGCCTACTCGACGATCAGCCAGCTCGGCTTCATGTTCCTCGCCCTCGGGACCGGCGCGTACACCGCGGCGATCTTCCTCGTGATCGCGCACGCCTTCTACAAGGGCTGCCTGTTCCTCGGTTCCGGGTCGGTGATCCACGGCAACGCCGAGAACCAGGACATGCGGACCATGGGCGCGCTGCGCAAGTTCCTGCCGATCACCGCGGCCGCGATGGTCGCGGCCTGGCTCGCCATCGCCGGCGTGCCGCCCTTCGCCGGGTTCTGGGCGAAGGACGACGTCTTGTCGGGCGACTTCTTCAGTCACCACTACGCGACCTGGGCGATCGGCGTCGCCGCCGCGGTGATGACCGGCGTCTACATGACCCGCCTCATCTTCCTCACCTTCTTCGGCAACGAGCGCTTCCGCGACGCGCCGACCCCGGCGGTGAGCGGCGGCTCGGACGACGACCCGCCCGACGTCGAGGCCGAGCTGGGCTACGACCCCGACTACCTCCCGACCGTCGTGTACGGCGAGCCGCCCCGCCCGCCGCGCCTCGAGGGTCACGACCCCCACGAGAGCCCGTGGACGATGGCGCTGCCCATCGCGGTGCTCGGCGCGCTCTCGCTCGTCGGGGGCCTGCTGAACCTCCCGCTGAGGGGCGTGACCTGGCTCGAATCGTGGCTCGACCCGGTGTTCCACAGCGTGCACCAGCCCGCCCCGAGCACCTTCGTGAAGGGCGGCGAGGTCACGGGGATCGCGTTCGTCGCGGGCCTGGTCGGCATCCTCGCCGCCTACGCCCTCTACCGGCACGGGCTGCGCAACCCGGCCGACGACCCGATGCGTGACGCGCTCGGGCCCGCGGCCGACCTCGTCGGCCACGGCTACTACTACGACGACGGCATCAGCGCGGCCGTCGACGGGCCCGTGCGCGCCGGCGCGGACTTCCTCGACGAGGACGTCGACCAGGGCGTCATCGACGGCGCGGTGAACGGCACGGCCCGGCTCATCCGCCGCGTCGCCACCGAGTTCGGGCGGGCCCAGGACGGCTTCGTGCGGCGCTACGCCGTCGGGATCGCGCTGGGCGCGGCCGCGATCCTCCTCTTCCTCATCGCGTTCGCGGGGCACTGACGATGCCGGGCGGGTTCCCGATCCTCACGGCGATCATCGCCACACCGCTCATCGGCGCGGTCGTCGTCGCGCTGCTGCCGTCGCGGCGACCCGAGATCCTCCGCGCCGCCGGCTACGGGTTCAGCGCCGCGACCCTCGCGCTCACCTGCTGGCTGCTCGCCAACTTCTCCACGACGAACGTCTTCTTCCAGTTCGTCGAATCCCATTCCTGGCTGCCCGGGATCGGCTCCCGCTACATCGTCGGCGTCGACGGCATCAGCCTCTTCATGGTCGTCGCCACCGCGCTGCTCACGCCGATCGGCCTGCTCGCCTCCGAGCGCTACCCGACGGAGCGGCCGAAGGCGTTCATCGTCTTCTTCTTGCTGCTCGAGTTCTCGCTGTTGGGCGTGTTCCTCGCGCTCGACCTCATCATGTTCTTCCTGTTCTGGGAGCTCGTGCTCGTCCCCATGTACTTCCTGATCCAGGGATGGGGGCACGGGAACCGGAACTACGCCGCGCTGAAGTTCTTCCTGTACACGAGCGCCGGCTCGGCGCTGCTCTTCGCCAGCATCCTGATCCTCGCCTTCATCCACCAGGCGCACACCGGCGTGCTGACGTTCGACTACCGGGTGCTGTCCGCCTGGTCGTGGCACGGCCTCTCGCTCACCACCGAGACACTGCTGTTCCTCGGGTTCATGGCCGCGTTCGCAATCAAGGTGCCGCTGATCCCGTTCCACACGTGGCTGCCCGACGCGCACACCGAGGCGCCGACCGCGGGCTCGGTGATCCTGGCCGGCGTCATCATCAAGATGGGCGCCTACGGGTTCCTGCGCTTCTCCTTCGAGCTGTTCCCCCACGCGTCGGTGAACCTCGCGCCGCTGCTGCTCACCCTGGGCGTGATCGGGATCCTCTACGGAGCGATCGTCGCCGCCATGCAGAAGAACTTGAAGCGCGTCATCGCGTACTCGTCGATCGCGCACATGGGGTTCGTGCTCGTCGGGATCTTCTCGCTCACCGTGTTCGGCCTCGACGGCGCCCTCTTCACGATGCTCAGCCACCCGCTGACCACCGGCGCGCTCTTCCTCGTCGTCGGCATGCTCTACGAGCGGCGCCACACCTACGAGATCGCCGAGTACGGCGGGATCTGGCGCTCGGCGCCCGTGCTCACCGCGCTGTTCCTCGGCGCGATGTTCGCCGGCATCGGCCTGCCCGGCTTCTCCGGCTTCATCGGCGAGTTCCTCTCCCTCCTGGGCGCGTTCGTGTCGCGCCGTCCGTGGGCGATCGCCGGGGCGGTCGGCGTCATCCTCGCGTCCGTCTACATGCTCTGGTCGTTCCAGCGGGCGTTCATGGGCAAGCCGTCGGCCGCGGTGCGCGGCCTGAAGGACGTCAGCGTCCGCGAGGTCGTGGTCGTCGCGCCCCTCCTCGCGCTGAGCCTGTTCCTCGGCCTCTATCCCGGGTCGGCGCTGCAACGCGTCGAGCCGACCGTGAAGCGCACCATCGTGAACCTCGAGCTGAAGACGGACTACAGGGAGAAGCGCCCGGCGGGGTACACGGCGACGAGGCTCCCGCGGGGCGTCACGTCCAACGAGTCGATCCAGCTGGGCCTCGGCCGATGACGACGCCGCTCGCGCACCCCTCCGTCAACTGGCTCGCCATCTCGCCCGAGCTCGCGCTCGCGGCGGCCGGCGTCGCCATCGTGATGGTCCGCTCGGTGCTGCGCCGACGGATCAACACCACGCCGCTCTGCGCCGTGCTCGGCATCGCCGGGATCGTCGCCGCCGGCGCCGTCGAGTACCGCCTCTGGCACGACCTGCGCCACCACCAGGCGATCACCACCGTCGCCGGGATGGTCCGCGTCGACCTCTTCGGCGTGTACCTCGGCGTCGTCGTCCTCTCCGCGACGATCCTCGCCCTGCTCCTCTCCGTCGCCTACCTGCAGCGCGAGCAGCTCGACGCGCCCGAGTACCTGGCGCTCATCCTCCTGTCCGCCGCCGGCATGCTCATCATGACGACGGCGAACGACCTCATCGTCGTGTTCCTCGCCCTCGAGGTGCTCTCGATCCCGCTCTACGTGCTCGCGGCCTTCGACCGGCGCCGGCTCAGCTCACAGGAAGCGGGGCTCAAGTACTTCATCCTCGGCGCGTTCTCGTCGGCCATCTTCCTCTACGGCGTCGCGCTGACGTACGGCGCGACGGGGACCACGTCGCTCACGGGGATCGCCGACTTCCTGTCGAAGAACACCCTGCTCGACCAGGGGACGCTGCTCGCCGGGATCGCCATGCTCTTGGTGGGCCTCGGGTTCAAGGTCGCGGCGGTGCCGTTCCACATGTGGACCCCCGACGTGTACCAGGGCGCCCCGACGCCGATCACGTCGTTCATGTCGGCGGCGACGAAGGCCGCGGCGTTCGCCGCGCTGCTGCGGGTCTTCGGCGTCGCGTTCCCGCTGTACCGCACCGACTGGCGACCCGCCGTGTGGGCGCTCGCCGTGCTCTCGCTCGTCGTCGGCAGTGTCGCCGCGGTCGTCCAGACCGACATCAAACGGGTCCTGGCCTACTCGTCGATCGCGCATGCGGGGTACATCCTCATCGGGTTCCAGACCCAGACGTCGCGCGGCCGCGAAGCGGCGCTGCTCTACCTCTTCGTCTACGCGTTCATGACCATCGGGGCCTTCGCCGTCATCACCGTCGTCGGCCAGCGCGGCGACGACCACCACTCGCTCGACGACTACCGGGGCCTCGCGCTCGACCGGCCCGTCGTCGGGGGGCTCCTCATCTTCTTCGTCCTCGCCCAGGCCGGGATGCCGTTCACCGGCGGGTTCATCGCCAAGCTCGAGATCTTCAGCGCCGCCGCGCAGGCCAACCAGTACGGGCTCCTCGTCATCGGGGTGCTCGCCGCGGTGGTCGCCGCCTTCTTCTACCTGCGCATCGCGCTCACGATGCTCACGCCGGGGCCCGACGATCCGCCGGCCGCCAACCTCCTCCGGCGCGTCGACGTCTGGAGCGGCATCGTGCTGCTCGTCTGCGCCGCGCTCGTGCTCGTCGTCGGCGTCGTCCCCGGCGCGTTCGTGCACTGGGCGAAGGACGCCACGTTCCTGCTCTGAGCCCGTCCCGCCCGCCATCGGGCTGACCCCGTCACGGGAGGCCGCATGCCCGGCATCGTCGACACCCCCGAGTGGCAGGAGCTGGCCCGCCACTACGAGCAGCTGCAGGACGTCCACCTGCGCCAGCTGTTCGCCGACGACCCCGGGCGGGGCGACACGATGACCGTCGAGGCCGGCGACCTCTACCTCGACTACTCGAAGAACCGGCTCACGCCCGAGACGATGCGGCTCCTCGTCGCGCTCGCCCGCCGCGCCGGCGTCGAGGCGTTGCGCGACGCCATGTTCGCCGGCGAGAAGATCAACGTCACCGAGCACCGCGCCGTCCTCCACATCGCGCTCCGGGCGCCGGTGGGGGAGCAGATCCTCGTCGACGGGGTCGACGTCGTCCCGGACGTCCACCGCGTCCTCGACCGCATGAGCGACTTCGCCGACCGGGTCCGCTCCGGGGCCTGGACCGGCCACACCGGCCGGCGACTGCGCAACATCATCAACATTGGGATCGGCGGCAGTGACCTCGGGCCCCGCATGGCCTACGAGGCGCTGCGCGACTTCAGTGACCGCTCGCTCACCGTCCGGTTCGTGTCGAACGTCGACGGCACCGACTTCTACGAGTGCACCCGCGACCTCGACCCGGCCGAGACCCTCTTCATCGTGGCGTCGAAGACGTTCACGACCCTCGAGACCATGACCAACGCCCGGACGGCTCGGGAGTGGAGCCTCGCCGCGCTGCACGACGAGGCGGCCGTCGCGAAGCACTTCGTCGCCGTCTCGACGAACGAGGCCGAGGTCACCAAGTTCGGCATCGACGTCCAGAACATGTTCGAGTTCTGGGACTGGGTCGGCGGCCGCTACTCCTACGACTCGGCCATCGGGCTGTCGCTGATGATCGCCATCGGCCCGGCCGGCTTCCGGTCGATGCTCGCCGGCTTCCACCGCATCGACGAGCACTTCCGGCACGCGCCGATCGAGGAGAACCTGCCGATGCTCCTCGGCCTCATCGGCATCTGGTACGACGACTTCTTCGGGGCCGAGACCGTCGCGATCCTCCCCTACAACCAGTATCTGGCGCGGCTCACCGACTACCTCCAGCAGCTCGACATGGAGAGCGACGGCAAGTCGGTGCAGCGCGACGGCGAGCCCGTCGCGTGGCAGACCGGACCGATCATCTGGGGCCAGCCCGGCACGAACGGCCAGCACGCCTACTACCAGCTGATCCACCAGGGCACGAAGCTCATCCCCTGCGACTTCATCGGGTTCTGTCGACCCCGCCACCCCCTCGGTGACCACCAGAACCTGCTCATGGCGAACCTGTTCGCGCAGCCCCAGGCGCTCGCGTTCGGGAAGACCGCCGACGAGGTGCGCGCCGAGGGCGTCGCCCCCGAGCAGGTGCCGCACCGCACCTTCGCCGGCAACCACCCGACGAACACGATGCTCGTGCCCGAGCTCACCCCCAACACGCTCGGCCAGCTCATCGCCTGCTACGAGCACAAGGTCTTCACCCAGGGTGCTGTCTGGAACATCAACTCGTTCGACCAGTGGGGCGTGGAGCTCGGCAAGCAGCTCGCCCTCGGCATCGTCCCGGAGCTCGACGCGAGCGACGAACCCGCACTGGCGCACGACTCGTCGACGAACGCGCTCATTCGCCGCTACCGCCGCCTGCGCCCGTGACCGGCGCGCCGCCGGAGCTGTGGCTCGTCCGCCACGGCCAGACGGAGTGGAGCCAGAACGGCCGCCACACCAGCCGCACCGACCTGCCGCTGCTGCCAAGCGGCGTGGACCACGCCCGCGCGCTGCTGCCGCGCCTCGCGTCGCACGACTTCGCGCTCGTGCTCACCAGCCCGCGCCAGCGGGCCCGCGAGACGGCGCGCCTCGCCGGCTACCCGCACGCCGTGGTCGACGACGACCTTGTCGAGTGGGACTACGGCGACTACGAGGGCCTGACGACGGCCCAGATCCGCGCCGAGGTGCCGGGCTGGACGATTTGGCGCGGGCCCGTGCCCGACGGCGAGACGGCGGCGCAGGTCGCGGCGCGGGCCCGGCGCGTCATCGTCCGGTGCGCGGCCGCGGCCGGTGATTCACTCCTGTTCGCGCACGGCCACATCCTGCGGGTGCTCGGCGCCGTGTACCTCGGGTTCGGTCCCACGCACGGCGCCCAGTTCGCGCTCGGCCCGGCCACGATCAACGTGCTCGGCCACGAGCACGAGTACCCGACGCTGCGGCGCTGGAACGCCTAGGTCAGCGCCTGAACACCTCCCACCAGCTGCGGTGCCGCGCCGTCGCGGCCGTCTCGCGGTCGTCGAGCGTCTCCGACGCCAGCTTGTAGGCCTCCTCGATGAGGGGCGCGCCGCCCGAGAAGTCGATGAACTCGCGGTCGTCGTGCGGGGCGGGGAAGATGACGAGCTCGACGTCGGCCGGCACCCACGCCAGCTCGAGCTCGAAGCGCTGGTCGCGCGAGATCGCGAACGAGCGAATCGCCACGTCCAGGGGTGAGCGGATGGGGCGGTCCCCGATCGGGTCGGACGCGTCGAGGACGTAGATCCGCTCGGTCGGCCCGGCGAGCGCGTGCGAGATCGGGACGAGGTTGACCACCGCGCCGTCGACGAGCCGGTGCCCGTAGAGCTCGACGGGCGGGAACACCCCCGGGATCGCCGCGCTCGCGAGCAGCGGCGGCATCGTCGGGCCGGCGACGACGAGGATCTCGTCGCCGGTGTCGAGGTCCGTGGTCACCACCCGAAGCGGCACCGCCAGGTCGGCGAAGTCGCTCGCTGCGCCGGCCTGCTCGACCACGGCCGCGAGGCCGGTGTTGTCGGAGAGATGGTCGTCGCGGCGCAGCACGTTCCACGCCCGCTTCAGCACGCCGCCCGGGAAGATCTCCTCGCCCCGCAGCCCGACCCAGACCGACGCGAGGCGGTCCACCTTCTCGACCGTCGGCGACGTCGCGATCGCCGCCCCGTTCAACGCCCCCGCCGACGTGCCGATCACGACGTCGGGTCGGATGCCGCGCTCGAGGAGCGCGCGGAGCATCCCGACCTGGGCGACGCCCCGGTTGCCGCCGCCCGAGAGCACGAAGGCCGTGACCGGGGCCTCCCGGCGCGCTCGAGTTGGTGGCACCCAGCCTCCTCTCTCCTGTCATCGTCGCGCGGGCCAGGTGGCGAACCGACGGTTTCAGGCGCCGAGGAGGCCCGCTGATAGGGTCCGCGACCGGTGCCATCCCGGGGAATCGAGAGGGCCGGTTCGCAGTGACCGAGTTCTACCGCCAGTACCTCGCCGTCGCGGTGCTGATCGGCGCCGCGGGACTGATGTTCGGGGCGATGCTCGGGCTCGGCCGGCTGCTGCGCCCTGTGCGGCCCCAGTCCGAGAAGTACGTCAGCTACGAGGCGGGCTCGGACCCGATCAGTGGCTTCGGGCAGTCGAACATCCGCTACTACGTCTACGCGCTGCTCTTCGTCATGTTCGACGTCGAGGCCGTGTTCATCTTCCCGTGGGCCGTCAACCTGAAGACGCTCGACGTGTTCGGCCTCGTCGAGATGACCGTCTTCATCCTCATCCTCACCCTCGGGCTGGTGTACGCGTGGCGCAAGGGAGTCTTGCGGTGGGCCTGATCGACCAGGGCCATCTCCCCAAGCCGCTCACCTGGCTGTTGAACTACAGCCGCAAGTACTCCCTCTGGATGTTCCAGTGGGGTCTCGCGTGCTGCGCCATCGAGATGGGGGCGGCACTTGCCAGCCCCCGCTACGACATGATGCGCCTCGGTGTGATCCCATTCCCGGCCAGCCCCCGCCAGGCCGACCTCGTCGTCATCTCCGGGACGGTGACCGACAAGATGGCGCCTGCCATCAAGCGCCTCTACGAGCAGATGCCGGACCCCAAGTACGTGATCTCGATGGGGTCCTGCGCGAACTGCGGCGGGCCCTACTGGGACTCGTACTCGGTGACGAAGGGCGTCGACCAGATCATCCCGGTGGACGTGTATGTCCCCGGCTGCCCGCCGCGGCCCGAGGCGCTGCTCCAGGGAATCGTGCTCCTCCAGGCGCGGATCCAGCAGGAGGGCATCGGCAACGACGAGCTGCAGAAGCGCTGGCGCGGGGAGCCGATCGTCGTTGGCTGACGAGCCCGCCGCGCAGCCGGTCGACGAGCCGACGGAGGACCCCGCCGGTGCGCCGAACCCGGACCACGACGCGATGCTCGCGACCCTCCGCGACCGCCTCGGCGCCGACGCCGTCGTCGAGCACGCCGCGGTGTTCGGCGATCTCGTCGTGCGCGTCGTGCCGGAGCGATGGCTCGACGTGGCGGGCGTCGCCGCGACCGAGCTCGAGTGTGACTACCTCTCGTTCATCGCCGGGCTCGACTGGGAGCCGGCGCCGCGCGAGGGCGACGAGGCCGGCGGCGATACGTCCTCCCCGGTGCAGCCGACCGAGCGGACCTACGGCGCGGCCGGCTCGAACGGCCGCTTCCAGGTCTTCGCCCACGTCCAGTCCACGGAGCGGCCCCGCGGGCTCACGCTGAAGACCGACGTCGACGAGCACGCGCCGCGGGTCGCGTCGTGGGTCAGCGTGTACCCCGGCGCCGACTGGCACGAGCGCGAGTGCTGGGAGATGTTCGGCATCGGCTTCGACGGCCACCCGTCGCTGCGCCACCTCTACCTCCCGTCCGAGTTCGAGGGCCATCCCCTCCGGAAGGACTTCCCGCTCCTCGCGCGCGTCGTGAAGCCGTGGCCGGGCCTTGTCGACGTCGAGGCGATGCCCGGCGACGGTGACGAGACCCCGGCGGTCGAGGCCGGCGCGGGCGACAGCGGGGGAGAGGAGCCGACGTGAGCACGACCGACACGCCGCCCGTCTCCGGCTTCGAGGTGTCGCGCCCGTCGCTGCGCCACCTCGCCGACGCGCAAGTCGGCGTCGAGCTCGACACCGGCGACATGATCCTGAACATCGGTCCCCAGCACCCGGCGACGCACGGGACGCTGCGGATCGTCGTGCGCCTCGACGGCGAGCGGGTCGTCAGCGCCGACCCCATCATCGGCTACATGCACCGCGGCTACGAGAAGCTCACCGAGTTCCGCACCTACCCCCAGATCACGACGCTCATCAATCGGATCGACTGGCTGTCGAGTTTCGCGAACGAGGTGCCGTTCATGACGGCCGCCGAGGAGCTCATGGGGATCGAGGCGCCGCCCCGGGCGGTCTACATCCGCACTGTGCTCACCGAGCTCTCGCGCATCGCGACGTTCCTGCTGTTCCTCGGCGAGATGGGCCTGCAGGTCGGCGCGCTCACGCCGGCGTTCTACGGGTTCCGCGACCGCGAGTACGTCCTCAACCTCATCGAGGCCACGACCGGCGGACGCTTCCACCCGAACTTCAACCGCATCGGCGGGCTGAAGGATGACCTGCCGTGGGGCTGGATCGCGGAGTGCCGCTCGACCATGAAGGTGGTGCTCGACTCCTGCGACGACTTCGAGGACCTCGTGCTCGGTAACGAGATCTTCGAGGCCCGTACCCGCGGGATCGGGATCATCCCCGCCGGCACCGGCGCGGGCTACGGCGTCTCCGGCTCGAACTTGCGCGCGTCGGGCCGGGACTGGGACCTGCGCCGGGACCGGCCCTACCTCGCGTATCCCGACCTCGACTTCCAGGTCTGGACCCACCCCGACGGTGACTCGTACGCCCGATATTGGGTGCGCCTCCAGGAGACGCGCGAGGCGGCCCGAATCGTGCTGCAGTGCCTCGCGCAGATCCCGAGTGGGCCGGTGATGGCGAAGGTGCCGCGCATCATCAAGGTGCCCGAGGGTGAGGTCTGGGTCGAGACCGAGAACCCGCTCGGCCAGATGGGCTACTACGTCGTGTCGAAGGGCGCGACCGGGCCGTTCCGGGTGAAGATCCGCTCGGCGTCGTTCAGCAACGTGTCGATCCTGCCGTGGCTGCTGCGCGGCGTCTTCGTGCCGGACGTGATCACGATCCTCGCGTCGCTGTACTTCATCCTCGGGGACATCGACCGATGAGCCTGCCGGTCCTCGCGCTGAACGTCGGCTGGGGCACGACCCTGGCGATCAAGACGATCGTGATCCTCGCCGTCATCCCGCTCGGCGCGCTGATCCTCGGCTACGTCTTCTTGCTGAAGATGATGAGCCACATGCAGAGCCGCCTCGGGCCGATGGACCCGGGCGGCTTCCACGGCTGGTACCAGCTCGTGGGCGACGGCCTGAAGTTCCTCCAGAAGGAGGACATCATGCCGGCGCAGTCCGACCGGCGCGTCTTCGCCGCCGCGCCCGCCGTCGTCGTGATGTCGACGTTCCTCGTGTTTCTCGTCATCCCGATGGGGCCCGACCTCGTCGTGAAGAACCTCGACGTCGGTGTGTTCTACGCGCTGGCCGTGTCGAGCCTCTCGGTCGTCGGTGTGCTCATGGCCGGCTGGGCGAGCGCCAACAAGTACGCGCTGCTCGGGGCGCTGCGCGCCGCGGGGCAGCTCATCGCCTACGAGCTGCCGCTGCTGCTCGCCGTCGTCGGCGTCGTCATCCAGGCCCAGACCATGAGCCTCCAGGGCATCGTGTACGCGCAACAGAACGGCGCGATCTTCGGGTGGAGCACGCTCGGTCAGCCGTTCATCCTCACCCAGTTCGTCGGGTTCGCGCTCTTCCTCGTCGCCGCCCAGGCTGAGCTCACCCAGACCCCCTTCGACATGCCCGTCGCCGAGAGCGAGCTGGTCGCCGGCTACATGGTCGAGTACACGGGCTTCCGCTTCCTCTTCTTCTTCATCGGCGAGTTCGGCACGGCGTTCGCGTTCTCGGCGATCGCCGCGACCCTGTTCCTCGGCGGCTGGGCCATCCCGGGGCTCACCGGGACCTGGGCAAACATCCTCGGGCCCGCGGTGCTCTTCGCCAAGCTGATGGTGGTCGCCTTCTTCATGTTCTGGGTCCGCTTCACCTACCCGCGCCTGCGAGAGGACCAGCTGCAAGCCGTCGCCTGGAAGTTCCTCATCCCGATCGGGCTCGCCAACCTCCTGCTCACCGGACTGTTCAAGGTGGCCTTCTGATGCCCCCCAAGCTGCCCAAGCCGAAGATGCCGGGGCTCGTCGAGGGCCTCGGCGTGACGCTGAAGACGATGCTGCGCCCCGCCGTCACCGTGCAGTACCCGCACGAGAAGGAGGCGCCGGCGCCGCGCGCCCGGGGCGTCATCGCCCTGAAGGAGGAGAACTGCACCGTCTGCATGCTGTGCGCCCGCCAATGCCCCGACTGGTGCATCTACATCGAGGGCCACAAAGAGCAGCGCCCCCCGCGGCGTGAAGGCGGACGGCCGCGCTCGGTGAGCGTGCTCGACCGCTTCGACATCGACTATGCGCTGTGCATGTACTGCGGGATCTGCGTCGAGGTCTGCCCGTTCGACGCCCTGTTCTGGACACCCGAGTTCGAGTACTCCGAGTTCCAGATCTCGCGGCTGCTCCACGACAAGGTGAAGCTCGGCGAGTGGATGGAGACGGTCCCTGAGCCGGAGCCGCTCGAGACGGGCGCAGAAGTGAAGGGGAAGCGCTAGGCCCGTGTGGGAGCAGCAGGTGGCCTTCGGGATCCTGGCGGCGGCGATGACCGCCGCGGCCTTCGGCGTCGTGCGCTCCCGCAACGTCGTGCATGCCGCGCTGTTCCTGGTCGTCGTCCTCGCCGGCGCGGCCGCCCTCTACATCCTGCTGGCCGCCGAGTTCGTCGCCTGGGTCCAGGTGCTCATCTACATCGGCGCCGTTGTCGTGCTGTTCCTCTTCGGGATCATGCTCACCCGTGCCCCGATGGGCGAGGACACGCGCCTCGACAACGACCAGCGCTGGGGTGCGGTCGTCGTTGGGCTCTTCGTGCTCGGAGTCCTCATCGCGCTGCTCGTCGACGCATTCGGGGGCAAGACGATCAAATTCACCAACTCGCTCGTGGCCCTGGGCCGCACCAGCCACGTCGGCACGGACATCTTCCGGGTCTTCGTGATCCCCTTCGAGGTCGTCTCGATGCTGCTGCTCGCCGCGCTCGTCGGTGCCGTCGTCCTCGCCCGGAAGGACTGACGTGGAGCTGAACGAGTTCCTCATCTTGAGTGCCGTCCTCTTCTGCACCGGGATCTACGGCGTCCTCGCCCGACGCAACGGCGTCCTCGTCCTCATGAGCATCGAGCTGATGCTGAACGCCGTGAACATCAACCTCGTGGCGTTCGCCGCGTTCACGAAGAACGTGGCGGGCCAGGTGTTCGCCCTGTTCATCATCACGATCGCCGCCGCCGAGGTTGGTGTCGGGCTGGCCATCGTGCTGCTCATCTACCGGAACGTGCACAGCTCCAACCTCGACGAAGTCGACCAGCTGAAGGGCTGACGGTGCTCGAGAACGTCTGGATCCTCCCGGCGCTGCCCGCAGTCGCGTTCGTCGTCATCCTCTTCTTCGGCAAGCGCTCGCCGGGGAAGGGCGCCGCGTTCGGGATCACCGCCGTCGGCGCGTCGTTCGTCGGGGCGATCGTCGCCGTCGTGCAGTGGGTGCACCGGGTTGACCACGCCGGCGGGTCGAGCCAGAGCCTCGGCAAGTTCGCCCAGACGTTCCTCACGACCGCCACGAGCGGGTCACACGCGGTCCTCCCCGTGACGGAGTCGGTCACGTGGTGGCAGAACGGCTCGCTGAAGTTCAGCGCGGGCACCTACGTCGACGGGCTCACCGTGATGATGCTCGTCGTCGTCACGCTCATCTCCCTGCTCGTGCAGGTGTACTCGATCGCGTACATGCGGGGGGACCGCCGCTACACCTGGTACTACGCGGCGCTGTCGCTCTTCACTGCGTCGATGCTCACGCTCGTCGTCGCGGACAACATGCTCCTCCTGCTCGTCGGCTGGGAGCTCGTCGGCCTCTGCTCCTTCATGCTCATCGGCCACTGGTGGGAGGAGCCGGCGAACAGCCGGGCCGCGATCAAGGCGTTCCTCACAACCCGCACCGGTGACATCGGTCTGATGATCGGCGTGATCATCCTCTTCTTCACCGTCGGCTCGTTCGGGATCGGCGCGACGAACCTCTACGCGACGGGCGCGCACGCCCGCCACGACCTGCTGCTCGCCGCGGCGATCTGCCTCATGATCGGCATCATCGGCAAGAGCGGCCAGTTCCCGCTCCACACCTGGCTGCCCGACGCCATGGCCGGCCCGACGCCCGTGTCGGCGCTCATCCACGCGGCGACGATGGTCGTCGCCGGCGTCTACCTCGGCGCCCGCGTGTACCCCGTGTTCTTCAACGGCTTCTCGATCGGAGCCGGCGGCGTCAACTTCATGGCGCTCATCGGCGGGACCACGATCATCATCGGGGCGGCCCTCGCGTTCGTCCAGACCGACATCAAGAAGGTCCTCGCGTACTCGACGATCAGCCAGCTCGGCTACATGGTGATGGCCCTCGGGGTCGGCGCCTGGACCGCCGCCGTGTTCCACCTCTTTACCCACGCCTTCTTCAAGGCACTGCTGTTCCTCGGTGCCGGCTCGGTGAGCCACGCCGCAGGGCACACCTTCGACATGCGAGAGATGGGTGGGCTCCGCAAGAAGATGCCGATCACGTTCTGGACCTTCATGGTCGGGTCGCTCGCGCTCGCCGGCATCTTCCCCCTCGCCGGGTTCTGGTCGAAGGACGAGATCCTCGTGAACGCCGGGGCGAACGGCTACAGCGCGTTCCTCATCATCGGGCTCGTCGGCGCGTTCCTCACCGCGGCGTACATGACCAGGGTCGTGTGGCTCACCTTCTTCGGCGAGTACCGCGGCCACGAGCATCCCCACGAGTCGGAGCGGCTCATCACCGTCCCGCTCATCATCCTCGGCGTCCTCTCGGTGTTCGCCGGGTTCGCCAACGCCGCGCCGCTCGGGATCGAGAAGTTCAAGGACTGGGTCCAGCCGACCTTCGCCTTCCCGAACGTGCACAACGCGGCGTTCGACTACCCGAAGGCCGTCCTCTCGGTCGGTGTCGCCGTCGTCGCCATCGGGATCGCCGCCTACTACTACGTGAACCGCGACGAGCTGTCGTTCTTCAAGGGGCTGACCGAGCGCAGCCCGGTGGCACGGGCGGGCTACACGTTCCTCGTCAACAAGTACTACCTCGACGATCTCTACGAGAACGTCATCGTCGGATCCATCTCCGGCGCGCTCGCACGCGGCTCGTACTGGGTGAACCAGCACATCATCGACGGCGTCGTCAACGGGATCGGGCGCGGCGCCACGATCACGGCCAACTACACCTACGCCTACCTCGACCAGCGCCTCGTCGACGGTGCCGTCAACGAGATCGCCCATGAGACCGGCGCAGCGGGCGGGGAGCTACGCCGCGTCCAGTCCGGGCGCGTCCAGCGCTACGCCCTGCTGCTCTTCGGCGGGGTGGCCGTGCTGAGCCTCGCCCTCCTCCTCACCAACACCATCTGAAACGAGGTACGGACTCGCCATGCACTGGTTCGACGAATGGGCCCTGACCCTGGCGGTCTTCGTCCCGTTGGCGGGACTCGCCGCGGTGCTGGCCATCCCGCGCGCGTACGAGCAGGCGATCAAGGTCACCGCGCTCCTGACGACGCTCGTCACGGCCGCCGCCGGGATCGGGATCCTCATCGACTTCAACTACAGCCACGCCGGGCGGCTGCAGTTCATCGTCGACAAGTCGTGGATCCCCACGATCTCGGCCCGCTACCACATGGGCCTCGACGGCATCTCGCTCCCGCTGCTCCTCCTCTCGATGCTCATGACGGTGGCCTGTGTCGTCTACTCGTGGAACCACTTCCCGGAGCCGCACAGCCCGAAGGCGTTCCTCGCGCTCATCCTCCTCCTCGAAATCGGGATGAACGGGACGTTCGTCGCCCAGGACCTCATCCTCTTCTTCGTGTTCTTCGAGGTCGTGCTGCTCCCGATGTTCTTCATGATCGGCGTGTGGGGCGGCCCGAATCGCCAGTACGCGGCGATCAAGTTCTTCCTCTTCACGCTGTTCGGCTCGGCGCTCATGCTCGTGAGCTTCCTAGCCATCTTCTTCTTGTCCAAACACCAGACCTTCCAGATTCCTCAGCTCGCGACGCTCGGCGGTGCGGGGATCGCGCGCGGCACGCAGATCCTCGTGTTCGGCGGGCTGTTCCTCGGGTTCGCCATCAAGGTCCCGATGTTCCCGTTCCATACCTGGCTGCCCGACGCCCATACCGAGGCGCCGACCGTCGGGTCGGTGCTCCTGGCGGCGATCCTCCTCAAGCTCGGCGCGTACGGCTTCATCCGCATCGCGCTGCCCATCCTCCCCGAGGCGGCCCGCGTGTGGGCACCGTGGATCGGGCTCCTCGCGGTCATCGGGATCATCTACGGGGCGCTGTGCTGCCTCGCGCAGCGCGACATGAAACGGCTCATCGCGTTCTCGTCGGTCGCGCACATGGGCTTCGTCATGCTGGGGATCGCCACGCTCACGAGCTTCGGGCTCAATGCGGCGATCTTCGGGATGGTCGCCCACGGGCTGATCACCGGGATGCTCTTCTTCTTGGCCGGCTCGGTGCAGGAGCGCTACGGCACCCGCGAGATGAGCCGACTCGGTGGCCTCTTGAACCAGGCGCCCAAGCTCGGCTGGGTCCTCGGGTTCTGCGCCATGGCCTCACTGGGCCTGCCCGGCCTCGCCGGGTTCTGGGGCGAGTTCCCGTCGATCCTGTCCTCGTACAGCCCGGCGAAGCTCGCCCAGGGTCTGCTGAACGGTGATCCGCTGCTGACGTTCCGGATCTTCATGGTCATCGCGGCGATCGGCACCGTGCTCGCCGCCGGCTACCTCCTGATGATGTACCAGCGCGTGGCGTTCGGGTCGCCGACCGCCGAGTTCGAGCGGGCCCACATCCCCGACATCCACATCCCCGAGTGGGTGGCGTGGGCGCCGATCCTGCTGCTCATCGTCGCGCTCGGGATCTACCCGAACCTGGTGTTCCACATGACGAACCAGGCGGTCACGCACGTCACCAGGGTCTTCGGGGGCTGAGTGAACCCGCACGTCGACTTCCACGCGCTCGCGCCGGAGATCGTCCTCACCGCGACGATCATCCTGGTGCTGATCGTGGACCTCTTCACCGAGGACCCGAAGCTGCCCGCGCGGGTCGCGACCTTCGGCGTCCTGGGCTCGCTCGTCCCGGTGCTGACCCTGGCGGTGAGCGGCCACACCCGGGTCCTCTTCGGCGGCGCGTTCGTCGTCGATAACTACTCGCTCGTGCTCACCGGGTTCTTCCTCATCGCGGCGTACGTGACGCTGCTCGTGTCCTTCGACTACATCGGCGAGGGGGACTACCACCAGGGCGAGTACTACGTGCTGCTGCTGACGTCGGTGCTCGGGATGGTCGTGATCTCCTCGGCGCGCGACCTCATCTCGCTCTTCGTCGCCCTCGAGACGATCACGATCCCGACCTTCGTCCTCGCCGCCTGGCGCAAGCACGACACGAAGTCGAACGAGGCCGGGCTGAAGTACTTCCTGATCGGGGCGCTGTCGTCGGCGATCATGCTCTACGGCATGTCGATCGTGTTCGGCTTGTCGAACTCGACGGTGCTGGCCCAGATCCACCGGTACGCGACGGGCAGCACCCCGGCACTGTTCGCCGTCGCGGTGTTCCTCACGCTCGTCGGGTTTGCGTTCAAGGTCAGCGCCGTGCCGTTCCACTTCTGGGCACCCGACACCTACGAGGGCGCGCCCACGCCGATCACCGCCTTCCTGTCGGTGGCGTCGAAGGCCGGCGGCTTCGTGGCGCTCCTGACGATTATCCGCCTCGGGTTCTTCCCCTCGGCGGACTCGTGGCAGCCGATCCTGTGGGTGCTCGCGGCGGGATCGATGACGCTCGGGAACCTCGCCGCGCTGCGCCAGACCAACGTGGTGCGGATGCTCGCCTACTCCTCCATCGCCCAGGGTGGCTTCATCCTCGTGCCGCTCGCCGTCGCAGGCGACGTCCACGGCAACGCCGCCTGGGAGGCGGTCGTCATCTACATCCTCATCTACGGGGCGATGAACCTCGGCGCGTTCGCCTCGGTGATCGCCGCGGCCCGCCGCACCGGCTCGGCGGACATGTCCACCTTCCGGGGCCTCGGCCGCACCAGCCCGGCGATCGCCGCCGTGTTCACCCTCTTCCTCTTCTCTCTCGCGGGCGTGCCGCCCCTCGCCGGGTGGTTCGCGAAGTTCGTCATGTTCCGGGCGGTCTTCGAGGCGAACACGACGCCGGCCGTGGTGCTCGGGGTCATCGCCGCGGTGAACTCGGTGATCGCCTTCTTCTATTACGCAGGGGTCGCGCGACGGTTCTGGTTCGAGGAGCCACCCGAGGGCGCGCCCGTCCGCACGAGCCGCATCCCCGTCGCGCTCGGCGCCGCGCTCGGGCTCATGACGACCGTGGTCCTCGTGGTCGGCGTGTACCCGGAGTTCTTCGCCCGGCTGGGGCAGCTCGCCTTCCAGCGGTCATGACCGCCGCGGCCCCGACGCCGCCCTGACCCGTCGTGCCAGACCGAGGCGCCGCCGAGACCCTCAGGGCCGAGATCCACCGGTCGGGGCCGATCACGTTCGCCGCGTTCCAGGCCGCGGCCCTCGACGCCTTCTTCGCGGCGGGCGGTGGCGCCGGGCGGGCCGGTCACGACTTCGTCACCAGCCCCGAGATCGGCACCCTGTTCGGGGCCCTCGTCGCGCGGGCGCTCGACGACACCTGGAGCTCGCTCGGCACGCCGGACCCGTTCCTCCTCGTCGACGCCGGCGGCGGGCGCGGCCGCCTGCTCGCCGACGTGCTGCGCGCCGGACCGGCCTGCGCGCCCGCCCTGCGCGCCGTGCTCGTCGAGCGATCCCCGCGCCTGCGGGTCGAGGCGCAGTCGCTCCTGCGCCTGGAGACACCGAGCGACGCGCTCGGGCCGTTCGCGCGAGTCACACCCGACGACCCGGCCGACCCGGTGCCCGGCACCGGCCCGGTCGTCACCGCGCTGGAGGAGCTGCCGGACGTCGCGCTGCCCGGCGTGATCGTGGCGAACGAGCTCCTCGACAACCTGCCCGTGCGGCTCGTCGAGCGGGGACCCGACGGCTGGCGCGAAGTCCGCGTCGGCGCCGACGGCCCGCGCTTCGTCGAGGTGCTCGTCGACGCGCCCGCCGCGCTCGTCGAGGGGGCCGACGAGGTCGCCGACGGCGCGGCGCTGCGCCCCGGCGACCGGCTGCCCGTCCCGCTCGAGCTGGCGGCGTGGCTGGCGCGCGCCGCGGTGACGCTGCCGCACGGCCAGGTCTGGGTCCTCGACTACGCCGACGAGACCGCCGGGCTGCTCGCGCGTGGTCGGGCCACGACCGGTGGCTGGCTGCGCACCTACCGCGAGCACCGCGCCGGTCGCGGCCCCCTCGACGATCCCGGCGAGCAGGACCTCACCTGCGACGTGCCGCTCGCGTGGCTGCGGCACGTCGCGACCCGCGCCGGGTTCCGCGTGATGTCCGAGACGAGCCAGGCCGACTGGCTCGACGGTCTCGGCGTCCGCGAGCTCGTCGACGAGGGGCGACGCACCTGGGCTGCCGGCGCTCACCGCGGGGACCTCGCGGCGATCGCCGGCCGGAGCCGGGCCGTCGAGGCGGCCGCGCTCACCGACCCGGGCGGCCTCGGCGCGCACCGCGTCGTCGTCCTCGAACGCCCGGCGGCGCCTCGGCGTTAGCCTCGCCGACGGGCACGCCGACCAGGGGGACGCGCGCATGCCAGACACGATCGAGTCACTGCTCGCCGAGGGCCGCACGTTCGCGCCGCCCGACGACTTCAAGAAGGACGCGCTCATCACCGGCGTCGGCGCCTATGACGAGGCCACCCGCGACTGGGAGGGGTTCTGGGCCCGCCAGGCGGCCGACCTCCTCGACTGGTCGAAGGAGTGGCAGACCATCCTCGAGTGGGACCTGCCGTTCGCCAAGTGGTTCGTCGGCGGGACCCTGAACGCCGCGCACAACTGCCTCGACCGTCACGTCGCCGACGGGCACGGCGACCAGGTCGCCTACCACTGGGAGGGCGAGCCCGGCGACACGCGCACGATCACGTACGCCCAGCTCCTCGACGACGTCTCGCGGCTCGCGAACGCGCTCCTCGAGCTCGGGGTGCGCAAGGGCGACCGGGTGAACATCTATCTCGGGATGGTGCCCGAGCTGCCCATCTCGCTGCTCGCCTGCGCCCGGATCGGCGCGCCCCACTCCGTCGTCTTCGGCGGCTTCTCGGCCGATTCGCTGCGCGACCGCATCAACGACGCCGAGGCGAAGGTCCTCATCACCGGCGACGGCGCGTGGCGCCGCGGGGGCATCGTCCCGCTGAAGCAGACCGCCGACCAGGCGGTCGCCGACTGCCCGAGCATCCAGTCGGTCCTCGTGCTGCGCCGCACCGGCCAGGACGACGTCCCGATGACCGCGGGACGCGACCAGTGGTGGGACGACGTGGTGCCCCGGCAGTCGACGACGTGCCCGGCCGAGCCGATGGACGCCGAGGACCTCCTCTACCTCCTCTACACGAGCGGGACGACCGGCCGCCCGAAGGGGATCATGCACACGACCGGCGGGTACCTGACGCAGGTCGCCTACACGCACAAGTACGTGTTCGACCTCAAGCCCGACGAGGACGTGTACTGGTGCGCCGCCGACGTCGGCTGGGTCACCGGCCACTCGTACATCGTCTACGGGCCGCTCATCAACCGCGCGACGAGCGTCCTCTACGAAGGCACGCCGGACTTCCCCGACAAGGACCGGCTCTGGCAGATCGTGGAGCGCTACGGCGTGACGATCCTCTACACCGCGCCGACCGCCATCCGGACCTTCATGAAGTGGGGCCCGGAGTTCCCCGAGCGCCACGACCTCTCGACGCTGCGCCTGCTCGGCACGGTCGGGGAGCCGATCAACCCCGAAGCGTGGGTCTGGTACTGGCGCCACATCGGCGGCGGGCGCTGCCCGGTCGTCGACACGTGGTGGCAGACCGAGACGGGCGCGATCATGATCAGCCCGCTGCCCGGCGCCACGACCCTGAAGCCGGGGAGCGCCACCTTCCCGCTCCCGGCGATCGAGGCGGACATCGTCGACGATTCCGGGACGAGCGTCCCCGTGCCCGGTGGCGGGTACCTCGTGCTGACCCGCCCATGGCCGTCGATGCTGCGCGGCATCTGGGGGGACCCCCAGCGCTACCGCGACACCTACTGGTCGCGCTTCGCGGGCCGCTACTTCGCCGGCGACGGCGCCAAGCGCGACGAGGACGGCTACTTCTGGCTGCTCGGGCGCGTCGACGACGTGATGCTCGTCTCGGGCCACAACATCTCGACCGCCGAGGTCGAGCACGCGCTCGTCGGCCACCCCGCGGTCGCCGAGGCCGCCGTGGTCGGCAGGACCGACGCGCTGACCGGCCAGGCGATCGCCGCGTTCGTGATCCTGCGCGCCGGCCACGAGGCCACGCCCGAGCTCGCCAGCGAGCTGCGCGACCACGTGGCCCACACGATCGGCCCGATCGCCCGGCCCCAGACGATCCTCTTCACCGAGGACCTGCCCAAGACCCGCTCGGGCAAGATCATGCGCCGCCTGCTGCGCAACGTGAGCGAGGACCAGGCGCTGGGCGACACGACGACGCTCGCCGACGCGACCGTCGTCGAGGGCATCAAGTCCCGCTACCTCGCGGCCCAGGCGGCCGCCGGCGACGAGGAGTGATCGACCCGGGACACTGGACCTGGCGCGACGGGCCCGCGGCCCCCGGCCCCGCCGCCGTCGTCGACCTCGACGGCGTGCTCTCCGACGCGGCGAGCCGCCAGCACTACCTCGAGTCGCCCCGCCAGGACTGGCGCTCGTTCTTCGACGCGTGCGGCGACGACGAGGTCATCGAGGAGATCCGGGTGCTCCTCGACCTGCTCGACCGCGACCTGCGCGTCGTGCTCCTCACCGCCCGCCCCGAGCGGGTCCATCCACTCACCGAGGCGTGGCTGCGCCGCTACCACATCCGCTGGGACCTGCTCGTCATGCGCCCGTACGGCGACTACGACGTGTCGCGCGAGTTCAAGCAGGCGTCGGTCTGGGACCTGCGCCGCGCCGGCTACGAGCTGCGCCTCGCGATCGAGGACGACCAGCGCAACGTAGCGATGTTCCGCAGCGAGGGCATCCCCTGCATCTACCGCCACTCCGGGTACTACGACTGACGGGAACGGGCGGGGCGAGGGCAGCGTTGCACCGGGTGGAGGCCGCAGCCAGCGGCCATCGAGGTGAGACGATGATCGTCAACACGGTGAAGACCACGGTCCTGCTGGCCGTGCTCGGGGCGCTCTTCATGGGCATCGGCGCCGCCGTCGCCGGCACCGCCGGGCTGGCCGTCGGCCTCGCCGTCGGCGTGCTCTTCGCCGGTGGCTCCTACTGGTTCAGCGACACCCTCGCCATCAAGGCGGCACGAGCCCGGCCCGTCACCCGCGAGCAGGCGCCGGAGTTCTACGACCTGGTCGAGGACCTCACCCGCCGCGCCGGCATGCCGATGCCGGCCCTCTACATTTCGCCCGAGCGCCAGCCCAACGCGTTCGCCACCGGCCGCAACGAGCACCACGCCGCGGTGTGCTGCACCCAGGGGATCCTCCAGGCCCTCTCGCCCGACGAGCTGCGCGGCGTCCTCGCCCACGAGCTCTCCCACGTCCGCAACCACGACATCCTCATCAGCTCCGTCGCGGCCGCGGTGGCGCTCGCGATCATGTTCGTCGCCCGCCTCGCCATGTTCGGCGCCATCTTCGGCGGCGGCCGCAGTGAGAACGGCAACATCTTCGGGCTGCTCGCCATGATGATCCTCGCCCCGATCGCCGCGATGTTCGTCCGGATGGCCCTGTCCCGCTCGCGGGAGTACCAGGCCGACGCC
Organism: uncultured Actinomycetes bacterium; assembly: GCA_963731625.1. GTDB lineage: Bacteria > Actinomycetota > Acidimicrobiia > IMCC26256 > PALSA-555 > PALSA-555. Next base: position 1,498,394 of record CAVSWH010000001.1, on the reverse strand, counting down.
AGCGGTGCGCACCTCCTCCACGACGGCGAGCCGCTCGCCCGGGCGCTCGAGAAGATCGAGGCCTACGCCAAGCAGGTGCCGATGAACGTCAATCCCGCCGAGGCGACCGCCTACATCATCAACCCGCTCGCCGGCCGCCGCGTCAACTACGCCGGCCTGTTCTCCACGCACCCCCCGACCGCCGAGCGGATCGCGCGCCTGCGCGACCACCGCTGGTAGTCAGTCGCGCTGGTTCGTGAACTGGAGGGGGATCCCGAAGTCGTGTTCGCGCATGGCCTGGATCGCCACTTGCAGGTCGTCTCGCTTCTTGGAGCTCACGCGTAGCTGATCGCCCTGCACCTGGTGCGACAGCCCCTTCACGTTCAGGCCCTTCAGGAACTTGCCGATCTCGCGCCCCTTGTCGGCGTTGATCCCGACGCTCAGCGTCACGAGCTGGCGCACGGTGCCCTTCGCCGCCTCCTCGACCTTGCCGTAGTCGAGCGCCTTCAGCGACACCTTCCGGCGCACGAGCTTCTCCTCGAGCACCTGGGTGAGCGCCCGGAGCCGGTCCTCGCTCTCGGTGTGCAGCTCGATGCCCTTCTCCTGCAGCTCGACGCTCGAGCTCGTGTTCTTGAAGTCGAAGCGGGTCGCGATCTCGCGGGCCGCCTGGTCGACCGCGTTGCGGATCTCTTGCATGTCGACTTCTGAGACGACGTCGAACGTCGGCATCGCGGCATCTCCTCACGACACGAAATCGGTGACTGATATCGTACGCGGCTCCCGGGTCGGTGCCCGAGTGGCCAAAGGGAACGGTCTGTAAAACCGTCGCGAAAGCTTCGCTGGTTCGAACCCAGCCCGGCCCACCAGGTCCGCGCAACAGGTTGTGTGCGCAGCGAACGGCGCGATCCACACGGGTCGTCGCACGGACGATCTGTCGTCGCGTCGCCCGGTGTCCAAGTCAACGTCGCAGGACCAACGGCGCCGGATCCGACCAACGTTGATGCCCTCCCGGCCTGATCGCGACCGCGCTCCGACTAACCCGGCGGCATCAGCGCCCGTCGATCGTCTCGACCAGCTCGTCAACGACGCGGCGCAGCTCCCGCGTGAGGACCGAGTCGTGCTTGGCGCTCAAGATTCGGGCCACCGCGGCGTAATACCGGCGCTGCTCGTCGGCGGGAGCGTGGAACCTGTCCCACACCGACGGGCCGTGCTCGCGCAGATCGGTGAGGATCGACCGGGCGTTGTGGAGCTTGTCGGCGGCGGACACGCGGAGCGCCCCTTCGGGGAGGTCATCCTGCTCGAGGTGGTCGAGGTAGGCCTGCTTGCGCTCCCCCCAGTCCCGCTCGTCCCGGGGTCCGCCGAGCCCGTCGGAGCAGGCCACGACGATCTCGGCGGTGAGGCCCCCGAAGCGGGCCCGGATCTCAGCCTCGCTGACGTGGCAGTCCTCGATCGCGTCGTGGAGCAGGCCGGCGATCGCCTCCTCCTCGGTGCCGCCGTCCTCGAGGACGAGCGACGCCACGGCGAGCAGGTGCGACACGTACGCGATCCGGGTGCCCTTGCGGGACTGGTCGGCGTGCAGGTGCGACGCCCACCGCACCGCCTCGGCGAAGCGTCCGGTCAGGACGGCGGTCGGCAGATCAGGCTCAGCCATCGGACCTCCTCTAGAGCATGCGCTGCATGAGCACCACGTCGAGCCAACGGTTCAGCTTCCGCCCGACCTCGCGCTCCGTACCGGCGTACGTGAAGCCGCAGCGGTCGTGCAGCGCGATCGACGCCGCGTGCCCGCCCACGATGCGGGCGATCACGCTGTGGAACCCGTGCTGGCCGGCCCGGGTGACCAGGTCCTCGAGCAGGCGCTGCCCGTAGCCCCGTCCCCGGTGGTCCCGGTCGACGTAGACGGAGTCCTCGACGGTCGTGGCGTACGCAGGTCGCGACCGGTACGGCGACAGCGACGCGAAGCCCAGCACCGCCTCGGCCTCGTCGACCAGCACCACCGCGGCGTGCGCGCCCCGGTGCGTGTCGATCCACGCCACCTGCTCGTCCGGCGTGCGCTCCACCATGTCGAAGGTCACCGTCGACTCGAGCACCTCGCGGTTGTAGATGGCGCGCGTCGCGTCCGCATCCCGGCGCTCCACGAGCCGCACCGATACTCCCATCGAGGCGGAACGTAGCCTCTTGCTATCCTCATCGGCTGCGCCCCCTTAGCTCAGTCGGCAGAGCACTTCCATGGTAAGGAAGGGGTCTACGGTTCGAGTCCGTAAGGGGGCTCGGCGGTGTAGCTCAGTTGGCAGAGCACGCGGCTCATAATCGCGGCGTCGCGGGTTCGAGTCCCGCCACCGCTACCACGACAACCCAACGGCCCCTCCGGGGCCACGTCGTCCCAAGGAGACGGAGCGACCACCCATGGCGAAGGCGAAGTTTGAGCGGACGAAGCCGCATTTGAATATTGGGACGATTGGTCATATTGACCATGGGAAGACGACGTTGACGGCGGCGATCACGAAGGTGTTGTCGGAGAAGAACGCGAATACGTCGTTTACGGCGTTCGACGATATTGATAAGGCGCCGGAGGAGCGGCAGCGGGGGATCACGATCTCGATCGCGCATGTGGAGTACGAGACCGAGAATTGGCATTACGCGCATGTGGATTGTCCGGGTCATGCGGATTACATCAAGAACATGATCACGGGTGCGGCGCAGATGGATGGCGCGATCTTGGTGGTGGCGGCGACGGATGGTCCGATGCCTCAGACGCGTGAGCATGTGCTGTTGGCCCGTCAGGTTGGGGTGCCCTCGATCGTGGTGGCGCTGAACAAGACGGACATGGTCGATGATGAGGAGATCCTCGAGCTGGTGGAGCTCGAGGTGCGGGAGCTGTTGAACGAGTACGAGTTCCCGGGTGATGACATCCCGATCGTGCGGGTCTCGGCGCTCAAGGCGCTCGAGGGCGACGCGGAGTGGTCGGGCAAGATCTTGGAGTTGATGGAGGCGGTCGATTCGTATATCCCGGAGCCGACCCGGGATGTGGACAAGCCGTTCTTGATGCCGATCGAGGATGTGTTCACGATCACGGGGCGGGGCACGGTGGTGACCGGTCGGGTGGACCGGGGGATCGTGAAGGTGAACGAGGACGTCGAGATCGTGGGGATCCGTCCGACGACCAAGACGGTCTGCACCGGTGTGGAGATGTTCCGCAAGCTCTTGGATGAGGGCCGGGCGGGCGACAACATCGGGGTGCTGTTGCGGGGCACCAAGAAGGAGGAGGTCGAGCGGGGTCAGGTGCTGGCCAAGCCGTCCTCGATCACGCCCCACACCAACTTCGGCGCCCAGGTCTATGTCTTGACCAAGGAAGAGGGGGGGCGTCACACCCCGTTCTTTGGGAACTACCGGCCCCAGTTCTATTTCCGGACCACCGACGTGACCGGTCAGATCCAGCTGCCCGAGGGCACCGAGATGGTGATGCCGGGCGACAACACCGAGATGCTCGTCGAGCTCATCGCGCCCATCGCCATGGAAGAAGGGCTGCGCTTCGCCATCCGCGAAGGTGGCCGCACCGTCGGCGCCGGCCGCGTCACCACCATCACCAAGTAGCCTGGCCCCCAGATGGCGAGCGACAAGCGTGTGAAGGTCACCCTCGCGTGCGAGGTGTGCAAGCGGCGGAACTACATCACGATGAAGAACCGGACCAACGACCGGGAACGCATCGAGATGAAGAAGTACTGCCGCTGGGACCGCCAGCACACCCTCCACAAAGAGACCCGCTAGGCATCAGGCCGCGGCCAATCCCGCGGCCATCCCCCGCGGCGGGCTCATCCCGCCGGCCCGTGCCCGTACGTCCTGGGCGGTCGCGGGCCCGAATTTGGCTACCGACAGGTAACCCACCAGGCTGCGGCCGAGTCTCATGGACAACGACACCACTTCCGGTAGGCGTGACGAGCTGGCCGAGCTCGTCGACGCGGCTCGGGGCGGGGACCGCGCCGCGTTCGACGAGATCGTGCGACGCACCTACGTCGACACGTACACGCTGGCCCTGCGCCTGACCGGCCACCAGGAGGACGCACGCGACGTGGTCCAAGAGGCGTATCTCCGGGCCTGGAAGGGCCTGCGGCGCTTCCGCGGCGACGCCCAGTTCTCGACGTGGCTCTACCGGATTACGGCGAACGCCGCGTACACGACCATGAGCCGCCGCCACCGCCACCCCACCGTCGCCCTGGACCAGGTTCCCGACACCGTCGACGCCCGGCCCGAGGCGTCCCCCGACGTCGTCGCGGAGTCCGCCGCCGGCCTCGAGGACCTCGCCGACGCGCTGGCGCAGCTGCCCGACAGCCTCCGCACCGTTGTGGTGCTGAAGGACGTCTACGGCCTCTCCCACGAGACGATCGCCGAAGAGACCGGCATCTCGGTCGCGGCGGCCAAGGTGCGGCTGCACCGGGGCCGCAAACGGCTCCGCGACCTCCTCTACCGTCGCGACGACGAGTGGAGGTCCGAGCATGCAGTGTGAGGAGATCGCCGAGCTGCTGCCCGACACGGTCGACGCCAACCAGGCCGTCCCGCTGTCCGTCCAGCAGCACATCGAGTCGTGTCTGCGCTGCCAGGCCGAGCTCGCCCGGTACCGCCGGATGCTCCGCGGGCTCCAGCACCTCCGCACCCAGTACCTCGAGCCGACCCCCGGCCTGCTGACGGCGACCCTCGCGGCGATCGAGGAGGCCAGCGAGCGGCGCGCCATCCGCTCCGTGCTCACCGGGAAGCGCCTCGCCTACGCCGGCGCGATCGGGGGCGCGCTCGCCGCCGCGGGCGCGACCGCGGCCGCCGTCGTGGCGCATCGGGCGCGCCGCCGCGCCCTTGTCGCGCACTGACGAGCGCCTGACACCGGGACGCTGCGACGGTCGGCCCGCGGAGGGCCGCTGCTATCCTTCGATCCCGGCCCCCCCACGCCGGAGGGCAGTAGCTCAACTGGCAGAGCACCGGTCTCCAAAACCGGCGGTTGGGGGTTCGAGTCCCTCCTGCCCTGCCACTCCCCGCTCGACGGAGGCTCGGTGAACCGGCAGACCAAGCGACTGATGCAGCGCCAGGGCGCCGACAAGCCGCGCGCCCCCGAGCAGCGCCAGAAACGTCCTCAGGCCGCGACCGTCACCGGCCCCAAGGAGAAGCGCACCACGCCCCGGCAGTACGTCAGCGAGGCCCGCGCCGAGCTACGCAAGGTCGCCTGGCCCAGCCGCCTCGAGGTCCGCAACTCCACGATCGCGGTGCTCGCTTGCGTGGTCGTCGTGACCGCGTTCATCTTCGCCGTCGACTACGGGTCGTCCAAGTTCGTCCTCTTCCTCTTCGGCTGACATGACCATCGACTTCGGCACCCCGACCGATACCGACGCCGTGAGCGAGCAGGCCTCTTCGCCGGGCTCGGAGCCGGTGACCCCCGCGCCCGACGCAGCGTCGTCGCTCGACGCCGCGACCACCGAGCCGGCCGCCGCGTTCGACGCGCCGGCCGCCCCCGCGGCGCGCGAGGCCGACGAGCCGGTCGCCGGCGAGGCGGTCGGTCCGGGCCTCGACGGGTCCGCCGAGCTTGTCGACGTCATCGAGGAGGGTGCCGAACCGGCCGCGGAGCCGGCGCCACCGAGCCCCTACGACCGACCCGGCGGCTGGTTCGTGGTCCACACCTACGCGGGCTACGAGAACAAGGTGAAGCAGAACCTCGAGCAGCGGATTCGCTCCCAGCACGCCGAGGATCAGATCTTCGAGGTCGCGATCCCGATGGAGGACGTGATCGAGTTCAAGGGCGGGCAGCGCCGCGTCGTCCCGAAGAAGGTCTTCCCCGGCTACGTGCTCGTCCGGATGGAGATGAACGACGGCTCGTGGCGGGTCGTGCGCGACACCCCGAACGTCACCGGCTTCGTCGGCCCCAGCGGGCGCGGCGAGAAGCCCACCGCCCTGTCCCGCAAGGAGGTGGAGGACATCCTCGGTGTCGCGAAGCCCGAGGGCCCCGCCGCCGAGAAGAAGGTGCGGCCCCGGGTCGAGTTCGAGGAGGGCGAGCAGGTCCGTGTCGTCACCGGGCCCTTCGCCGACTTCAACGGGGCGATCGCCGAGATCGACGTCGACCGCTCGAAGCTGAAGGTGCTCGTGAACATCTTCGGGCGGGAGACGCCCGTCGAGCTCGAGTTCGGGCAAGTCGCCAAGCTCTGAGCCGAGCAGTCGAAGGAGCAGTTCCGTGGCCAAGAAGCGGCTCGCTGCCGTGGTCAAGATCCAGATCCCTGCCGGGCAGGCGACGCCCGCGCCGCCTGTCGGCACGGCGCTGGGCCCGCACGGGATCAACATCATGGACTTCTGCAAGGCGTACAACGCCGCGACGGAGAGCCAGCGGGGTCAGGTGATCCCGGCCGAGATCTCGATCTACGAGGACCGGTCCTTCACCTTCATCACCAAGACGCCGCCCACGCCCTTCCTGCTGCGCCAGGCCGCGGGCATCGAGAAGGGATCCCCGAACCCTCGCCTCGAGAAGGCGGGCACCGTCACGACGGCCCAGCTGCGCCAGATCGCCCAGACGAAGGAGCCCGACCTCAACGCCATCGACATCGAGGGGGCCATGCGCCAGATCGCCGGCACGGCCCGGTCGATGGGCATCGACGTGGTCGACTGAGCCACGCGAACCGGCGGAGGACCTCGCCGCCGGCTCAACATCACCGAGGGAGTCCGAGGAGGACGCACATGACGAAGCACGGCAAGGCGTACGCGAACGCGACGCAGCGCTACGACACCGAGCAGCCCGTCCCCGCCGCCGAGGCGTTGGAGCTCGTGAAGTCGCTGGCCCCCGCCAAGTTCGACGAGACGGTCGAGGTGGCGTTCCGCCTCGGCGTCGACCCCCGCAAGGCCGACCAGATGGTGCGCGGCACGGTCTCGCTCCCGAGCGGGACCGGCAAGGACGTCCAGGTCGCGGTGTTCGCCGCGGGCGACAAGGCGCGGGAGGCGGAGGCGGCCGGCGCCGATGTGGTCGGCGCCGACGACCTCATCAGCCGGGTCGAGGGCGGGTTCCTCGGCTTCGACGTCGCGATCGCGACCCCGGACCTGATGGGCAAGGTTGGCAAGCTCGGCCGGACCCTCGGGCCCCGGGGCCTCATGCCCAACCCGAAGACGGGGACGGTCACCAACGACGTCGCCAAGGCCGTCAGCGAGTTCAAGGGCGGCAAGGTCGAGTACCGCACGGACCGCCACGGCAACGTCCACGTGCCGATCGGCAAGGTGAGCTTCGACACCGGAGCGCTCCTCGCCAACTACGAAGCTGTGCGCGACGAGCTGCTCCGCGCCAAGCCAGCCGCCTCGAAGGGCCGCTACATGAAGGCGGTGTCGGCCGCGTCCACGATGGGACCCGGCGTCAAGGTCGAAGCCGAATCGCCGAAGGCCCGGGCCGGCGAGTAGCCTGATTTCACAAGTTCATCTGTTGCCGCAGACCTCCGGTCTCCCGCCACGGGAGGTAATGGGCCCCGGCCCGCCGGACGAGGTGACCTCGCACGTGGGGTGCCTCGTGCTCCGTTCGCGGAGCGTCGGCGGCACCCCGTTGTCGTGTGGGGAGCACTGTGGCCCGACCCGAAAAGCTGGCGGTCGTCGACGAGGTCCGCGACAAGCTCCGTGACGCTGACGCCGCGGTGCTCACCGAGTACCGCGGGCTGACCGTCACCGAGCTCGCGGCGCTGCGCGGCGCGCTGCGGCCAGCGAGCACCGAGTACAAGGTGTTCAAGAACACCTTGGCCCGGCGCGCCGTCGAGGACGCTGGGCTACCCGACCTGCTGCCCTTCCTCGAGGGCCCAGTCGCGATCGCGTTCGTCCACGGCGACGCCGTCGTCGCGGCCAAGGCCCTGCGGGACTTCGGCCGCACCAACCCGGCGCTCGTCATCAAGGGCGGTCTGCTCGGCCCGCGGGTCCTCTCCCCGGCCGAGGTCCGCTCCCTCGCCGACATCGAGCCCCGGGACGTCCTCCTCGCGCGGCTCGCCGCCGGTTTCCAGGCGCCGCTCACGAAGGCGGCCGGCCTGTTCCAGGCCTTCACGCGGAACTTCGCGTACGGGATGCGCGCGTACATCGACGAGCGTGACGCCGCCGAGCCCGCGAGCGCGCCCGCCGAGCCCGACACCCCGCCCGCCGCGACCGAGCCGGACGCCGGCCCGCCCGCGGCGGACGCCGACCCCGCGCCCGACGCCGCCTCGCCCGAGGCGAGCGGCGAGGCGTCATCCGATCCCGACAGCGGCCCACCCGAGGCCGAGTCGGCTGCCAGCGAGGAGAGCTGACATGGCCACCCTGACCACCCCCGAGCTCCTGGACGTCTTCAAGAACATGACGGTCCTCGAGCTCAACGAGTTCCTGAAGGCCTTCGAAGACGAGTTCGGCGTCACCGCCGCCGCCCCCGTCGCGGTCGCCGCCGGTCCCGCCCCGGCCGAGGCGCCTGCAGCCGAGGAGCAGGACGAGTTCGACGTCCACCTCACCGACCACGGCGAGAAGAAGATCCAGGTCATCAAGGAGCTGCGGACCCTCACCAGCCTCGGGCTCAAGGAGGCGAAGGACCTCGTGGACGCCCTGCCCACCAAGGTCATGGAGAAGGTCTCCAAGGAGGACGCCGAGAAGGCGAAGGCCCAGCTCGAGGGGGCCGGCGCCACCGTCGAGCTCAAGTAGGGCGCCCGGGGGCCGGTCCGGGAACCCTTGACCGGCCCCGGACGGCGTTCTAGGGTCACACCCGACATCGGTCAGGCCCTCCGAGGGTCTGGTCCTCGAGCGCGTGTTTGCCGCCTGATCCCTCGGCGAGTAGGATCAGGCGAGCCGTGTATGCCCGCTCGAACTGCTGAATTTCCTGCTCCCTGCCCGCGCGCGCCTTGCTCTCTAAGGAGTGGCCTTGCCTCGCCTTGCCTCCCGCGACCGTCTGTCTTTCTCGAAGCTGCCTCAGGTCCTGGAGCTGCCCGACCTCATCGCGGTGCAGCGCCAGTCCTTCACCTGGTTCATCGAGGAGGGCATCGCCGAGGTCCTCGCCGACATCTCGCCGATCGAGGATTTCACCGGGACGCTGAAGCTCGAGCTCGCTGACCACGTCTTCGACCCACCGAAGCACTCCGAGGAGGAGTGCCGGGACAAGGACATGACCTACGCGTGGCCGTTGTTCGTGACGGCCCGGTTCATGAACTCCACGACCGGCGAGATCAAGGAGCAGACCGTCTTCCTCGGGGACTTCCCGATGATGACCGACCGCGGCACCTTCATCATCAACGGCACGGAGCGCATCGTCGTCTCCCAGCTCGTCCGCTCGCCCGGCGTCTACTTCGGGATCAGCCCGGACAAGACCCAGCCCGAAAAGGACGTCGTCGACGCCAAGATGATCCCCGGCCGGGGCGCCTGGCTCGAGTTCGAGGTCGACAAGAAGGACATCTGCTACGTCCGCATCGACCGCAAGCGCAAGCAGCCCGTCACGGTCCTGTTGAAGGCGCTCGGCTTCGGCGAGTCCCCCGAGGAGCTCGCCAGCCTCGTCACCGACGCCAACGGCGCCGCGTACCAGTCGATCCTCAACACCCTCGACAAGGACAACACCGAGGACGCCGAGGCGGCGTTCATCGACATCTACCGCAAGCTGCGCCCCGGTGAGCCGCCGACCCCGGACTCGGCGCGCCAGCTCCTCGAGAACCTCTTCTTCAACCCGAAGCGCTACGACATGGCGAAGGTCGGGCGCCACAAGGTGTCGAAGAAGCTGCGCGACGAGTACGCGAAGCTGCCGCTCAAGCGCTACGACCTCGTCGTCCCCAACGCCGACCCCGAGGTCGGCCCGGTCGACTTCCAGCTCACGCGTGCGGACGTGCTCGCCACCGTGTCGTACCTCGTCAAGCTGCACAACAACGACGCGGACTACTTCCCCGACGACATCGATCACTTCGGCAACCGGCGCGTGCGCTCGGTCGGCGAGCTCATCCAGAACCAGGTCCGTGTCGGGCTGTCCCGGATGGAGCGGGTCGTGCGCGAGCGCATGACCACCCAGGACGTCGAGGCGATCACCCCCCAGACGCTCATCAACATCCGGCCCGTCGTCGCGGCCATCAAGGAGTTCTTCGGGTCCAGCCAGCTGTCGCAGTTCATGGACCAGACGAATCCGCTCGCCGGGCTCACCCACAAGCGCCGCCTCTCGGCGCTCGGCCCGGGCGGCCTGTCGCGCGAGCGGGCCGGGTTCGAGGTGCGGGACGTGCACCCGAGCCACTACGGACGGATGTGCCCGATCGAGACGCCGGAGGGCCCCAACATCGGGCTGATCGGCTATCTCTCGACCTACGCGCGGATCAACCGGTTCGGGTTCATCGAGACCCCGTACCGCAAGGTCGTGAACGGCCGGGCGACCGACCAGATCGAGTTCCTCGCCGCCGACGACGAGGACCGCTACGTCATCGCGCAGGCCAACGCCGCGCTCGACGGCACCGGCCACTTCCGCGACGAGCGCGTCCTCGTGCGCGCCAAGCGTGGCGAGCTCGCGTACGTGGACCCGCACGAGGTCAACTACATGGACGTCTCGCCGAAGCAGATCGTCTCGGTCGCGACGTCGCTCATCCCCTTCCTCGAGCACGACGACGCGAACCGGGCGCTCATGGGCGCCAACATGCAGCGCCAGGCGGTGCCGGTGCTGCGCCCGACCGCGCCGTACATCGGCACGGGTGTCGAGGACCGCGCCGCCCGCGACGCAGGCGACCTCATCCTCGCGGTGGGCAGCGGCCGGGTGCTCGACGTGACCGGCGACGCGATCACCGTCGAGTACGAGACCGGTCCCAAGAAGGGCCGGACCACCTACCGGCTCGCCAAGTTCCGACGCTCGAACCAGGGGACCTGCATCAACCAGAAGCCGGTCGTCAGTCCCGGCGACGTCATCAAGGAGCACGACGTCCTCGCGGACGGCCCCTCGACCCAGGACGGCGAGCTCGCCCTCGGCAAGAACCTCCTCGTGGCGTTCATGTCCTGGAAGGGCCACAACTTCGAGGACGCGATCGTCATCTCGGAGCGGCTCGTCCGCGACGACGTGCTCACCTCGATCCACATCGAGGAGCACGAGATCGACGCCCGCGACACCAAGCTCGGCGCCGAGGAGATCACCCGGGACATCCCGAACCTCTCCGAGGACATCCTGAAGGACCTCGACGAGGAGGGCATCATCCGGGTCGGCGCCGAAGTCGGCCCCGGCGACATCCTCGTCGGCAAGGTCACGCCGAAGGGCGAGACCGAGCTCACCCCCGAGGAGCGGCTCCTCCGCGCCATCTTCGGGGAGAAGGCGCGCGAGGTCCGCGACACCTCGTTGAAGGTCCCCCACGGCGAGACCGGCAAGGTCATCGGCGTCCGCAAGTTCTCCCGCGAGGACGGTGACGAGCTCCCGCCCGGCGTGAACCAGCTCGTGCGCGTCTACGTGGCCCAGAAGCGCAAGATCAGCGAAGGCGACAAGCTCGCCGGCCGCCACGGCAACAAGGGTGTCATCGCCAAGATCCTCCCGATCGAGGACATGCCCTACCTCGCCGACGGGACGCCGGTCGACATCATCCTCAACCCGCTCGGCGTCCCGTCCCGCATGAACGTGGGCCAGGTCCTCGAGGCGCACCTCGGCTACGCCGCCCGCTACGGCTGGGAGGGCCAGCGCCTGGCGCCGCGGAGCGAGCGCAAGACGCGCACGATCACCGAGCCTGCGGTGTGGGTGAGCAGCCCCGTCTTCGACGGCGCCCACTGGGACGAGGAGGACCAGGCCGGTGCCCAGGGGACCATCGAGAAGCTCTTCGAGCGGATGCACCCCGACGGCGAGAACGGCATGCGCCTCGTCGGCAGCGACGGCAAGGCGCTCCTCTACGACGGCCAGACCGGTGAGCCCTACGACCGGGAGGTGACCGTCGGCTACGTCTACATCCTGAAGCTGGCCCATCTCGTCGACGACAAGATCCACGCCCGCTCGACCGGCCCGTACTCGATGATCACCCAGCAGCCCCTCGGCGGGAAGGCGCAGTTCGGCGGGCAGCGCTTCGGCGAGATGGAGGTCTGGGCGCTCGAGGCGTACGGCGCGGCCTACGCGCTCCAGGAGATCCTCACCATCAAGTCCGACGACGTGCTCGGCCGCGTCAAGGTCTACGAGGCGATCGTCAAGGGCGAGAACATCCCCGAGCCGGGCATCCCGGAGAGCTTCAAGGTCCTCATCAAGGAGATGCAGGCCCTGTGCCTCAACGTGCGGGTCATGAACGAGGCCGGCGAAGAGGTGGAGATCCGCGAGCTCGACGAGGACGCGTTCCGCACGACGGAGTCGCTCGGCATCGACCTCAGTCGACCCGAGCGGGGCACCGACGAGGAGGACGCGCAACGGGAGCGGGAGCGCGCACGGTACTGACAGGCAACAGGCGACCACTCGGACAAAAGAAGAAGAGGGACACGAGTTGTACGACGTGAACGAGAGCGCCAAGTTGAGCATCGCCCTTGCCACTGCGGACCAGATCCGCATGTGGTCGAACGGCGAGGTGAAGAAGCCGGAGACGATCAACTACCGCACGCTCAAGCCCGAGAAGGACGGCTTGTTCTGCGAGAAGATCTTCGGCCCCACGAAGGACTGGGAGTGCTACTGCGGCAAGTACAAGCGCGTCCGGTTCAAGGGGATCATCTGTGAGCGCTGCGGTGTCGAGGTCACCCGCTCGAAGGTCCGCCGCGAGCGGATGGGCCACATCGAGCTCGCCGCGCCCGTCACCCACATCTGGTACTTCAAGGGCGTCCCGAGCCGGCTCGGCTACCTGCTCGACATCGCGCCGAAGAGTCTCGAGAAGGTCATCTACTTCGCCGCGCACCTGATCACGTGGGTCGATGTCGACAAGCGCCACAAGGACCAGGCCGAGCTCGAGGCCGACATCCGCGGCGAGATCGGCGACGTCGAGAAGGAGCTCGAGCTCCGGCTCCGCCAGCGCCTCGAGGAGTTCGAGGGCGAGGTCGCCAAGCTCGAAGTGGGCGGCGCCACCCCGCGCAAGGCCGACGTCGAGCGGCTCCAGAAGGCCCACGACAAGGACGTCGAGGAGCTGCGCAGCCGCGGCGAGGCCGAGGTCGACCACCTGAAGTCGGTGTGGAGCACCTTCGTGAAGCTCGCCCCGAAGCAGCTCGTCGACGACGAGCGCGTCTGGCGCGACCTCATCGACCGCTACCAGGACTACTTCACCGGCGGCATGGGTGCCGAGGCCGTGAAGGAGCTCATCTCGCGTCTCGACATGCGCGAGGAGGAGCAGTCGCTCAAGGAGACGATCGCGACCTCGAAGGGCCAGCGCAAGGCGAAGGCCATCAAGCGGCTCAAGGTCATCTCGGCGTTCAACCGCACCGACGACGACGGCCGCACCATCAACTCGCCGAACGGGATGGTCCTCGACGCCGTCCCGGTGATCCCGCCCGACCTGCGCCCGATGGTCCAGCTCGACGGCGGCCGGTTCGCGACGTCGGACCTCAACGACCTCTACCGGCGGGTGATCAACCGCAACAACCGCCTGAAGCGACTCCTCGACCTCGGCGCGCCCGAGATCATCATCAACAACGAGAAGCGCATGCTCCAGGAGGCCGTCGACGCGCTGTTCGACAACGGCCGACGCGGCCGGCCCGTCACTGGGCCCGGCAACCGCGCCCTGAAGTCGCTCTCCGACATGCTGAAGGGCAAGCAGGGGCGGTTCCGCCAGAACCTGCTCGGCAAGCGGGTCGACTACTCCGGCCGGTCCGTGATCGTCGTCGGTCCCAAGCTGAAGCTCCAGCAGTGCGGGCTGCCCAAGCAGATGGCGTTGGAGCTGTTCAAGCCGTTCGTGATGAAGCGGCTCGTGGACCTCGAGTTCGCCCAGAACATCAAGTCGGCGAAGCGCATGGTCGAGCGCGCCCGCCCGCAGGTGTGGGACGTCCTCGAAGAGGTCATCAAGGAGCACCCGGTCTTCCTGAACCGGGCGCCGACCCTGCACCGGCTCGGGATCCAGGCGTTCGAGCCGGTCCTCGTCGAGGGCAAGGCGATCCAGATCCACCCGCTCGTCTGCGCGGCGTTCAACGCCGACTTCGACGGCGACCAGATGGCCGTCCACCTGCCGCTGTCGTCGGAGGCGCAGGCCGAGGCGCGGATCCTCATGCTGTCGGCGCACAACATCTTGTCCCCGGCGCACGGGCGTCCCATCGCGGTGCCCAGCCAGGACATGATCATCGGCGTCTACTACCTCACCGAGATCGTCGAGGAGGGCAACGGCCACGGCCGCTCGTTCTCGAGCCTCGACGAGGCCGTGCTGGCGTACGACCTCCGGCTCCTGCCCGGTGCCGGGACCGTGGACCACGCCGCCACGCTCGACCTCCACGCCCCGATCCGGGTGCGGATGCCGGCCGCGAAGTTCCCCGCGGACCGCTTCCCCGAGCGGGACGAGAAGCGCCACCCGACGGCGGTGGTGCTGCACCGGTCGGGCTCGAACGGCGACGGCGCCGTGCTGGTCGAGACCACCCTCGGGCGGCTGCTGCTGAACGACGCGCTCCCCGCCGACTTCCCGTACGTCGACGCCACGCTGAAGAAGCGTGACTTGACCGAGATCCTCGGCGACGTCGTCGACCGCTACTCGCGGGCCGAGGTGGCGCGCACCCTCGACAACCTGAAGGACCTCGGCTTCGAGTTCGCCACCCGGGCCGGTCTCACCATCTCGATTGCCGACGTGAGGACCCCCGTCCAGAAGGCGGCGCTGCTCGAGCGCTTCGAGGGCGAAGCCGAGAAGGTCGAGCAGCAGTACGACCGCGGGATCCTCACCGACGACGAGCGTCGCCAGAAGGAAGTGGAGATCTGGACCGAGGCGACCGACGAGGTGCGACGCGCGATGGAGGCCGAGCTGTCGGCCGAGAAGTTCAACCCGGTCGACATGATGGTCGGGTCCGGCGCACGCGGCAACGTCATGCAGGTCCGCCAGATCGCCGGCATGCGCGGCCTCGTCGCCAACCCGCGCGGCGAGATCATCCCCCGGCCGATCAAGTCGAACTTCCGGGAAGGCCTGTCGGTCCTCGAGTACTTCATCTCGACCCACGGTGCCCGCAAGGGCCTCGCCGACACCGCGCTGCGCACCGCCGACTCCGGCTACCTGACCCGTCGGCTCGTCGACGTCGCCCAGGAGCTCATCGTCCGGGAGGACGACTGCGACTCCGGGCGCGGGATCTGGGTCGAGCAGGTCATCGCCGGGCCCGACGGGCTGCCCCGCCGTGAGCTCGAGACCGAGCTGCTCGGGCGCTGCCTCGCCGAGGACGTCACGCTCGCCGACGGGACGACCCTGCCCCGCAACACCGAGATCCGCGAGGACGAGCTCGCCCAGCTCGCCGACGACTCGGGCGTCACGCGGCTGCGGGTCCGGTCGGTGCTCACCTGCGACTCGATCGGCGGCGTGTGCTCGCACTGCTACGGCACGATGCTCGCCACCGGGAAGATGGTCGACCTCGGCGAGGCGATCGGGATCATCGCCGCCCAGTCGATCGGCGAGCCCGGCACGCAGCTGACCATGCGGACGTTCCACACCGGCGGCGTCGCCGGCGAGGACATCACGCACGGCCTGCCCCGCGTCGTCGAGCTGTTCGAGGCCCGCACCCCGAAGGGCGCGTCGACGCTCGCCGAGTCGACCGGCGTCGTCCGCCTCGCCGAGAACGAGAAGGGTGAGCGCCTGGTGGTCGTCGTCGGCGACGACGGCACCGAGGAGGAGCACGTCGTGTCCCGGCGGGCGCAGCTCGCCGTGCGCGAGGGCCAGGAGGTCGGCGCCGGTGACCGACTCGTCGGGGAGGAGCAGACCCCGCTCGACCCGAAGAAGCTCCTCGAGGTGAAGGGCATCCGCGAGACCCAGCAGTACCTCAGCGAGGAGGTGCAGAAGGTCTACCGGGAGCAGGGCGTGTCGATCCACGACAAGCACGTCGAGGTGATCGTCCGCCAGATGCTGCGCCGGGTCGCCGTGTCGGAGCCGGGGGACTCCCCGTTCCTGCCCGGCGAGAAGGTGGACGCCCGCTTCTACGCCGAGGTGAACCGACAGCTCGTCGAGAGCGAGAAGCAGCCCGCCGAGGGCCGCCCCGAGCTCATGGGGATCACGAAGGCCTCGCTCGCCACCGACTCGTGGCTCTCGGCCGCCTCCTTCCAGGAGACGACGCGGGTGCTCACCGAGGCGGCGATCGAGGGCAAGGTCGACGGCTTGTTCGGGCTGAAGGAGAACGTGATCATCGGCAAGCTCATCCCGGCCGGGACGGGGATGCCGGAGTACAACGAGATCGCGACGAACGCGCCCGACTACGAGCCGCTGCCCTTCTACTCGAGCGACGCCGAGGACGTGGACCTCGCCGAGTGGCTGGCGAGCTCGACCGCCACCGCCGCGCCCGCCGAGGAGGCCGAGCCGGCGGCGGTGCTCGCCGCGGTGCCCGAGGGCCTCGAGGGGACCGGGACCGGGGAGTAGTCCCCGCGCTCCGGCGGGGCCGTCACGCGGTCCCGCCGGCTCAGCCTCTCGCGCGCGCCGGGATGCGACGCCCGGCGAACGCGCCGAACGCCGCGGCCAGGACGGGCGCGATCGCGGCGGCGACGACGACGACGATCGACCGTGGCCCGGCCGCGTCGGCGAGGGCGCCGAGCAGCGGCGCGCCGATCGGCGTCGTGCCGATCAGCAGCACGGTCTGGAGAGCCAGGACCCGGCCGTGCATCTGCGGGTCGGCGCGCACCTGCACGATCGACGTCGTCGTCCTCATGTGGCGCAGCGACCGGAACGTCGCCGGGCGGCCCCCGGGCGTCTCGGGGACGACCGGCGCCTCCGAATCGGTGGCGTCATCGTCCATCGCGCTCGCGGCCTCCCCTCGCCCGCGGTGTCGCCATCACGGGCAACATGCCACCGGGCGCGCTCCCGGCGCAGCGCCGCCATCCCGAGCCGAGGCCCCGAGCCGTTTCCGCTACCATGGTTGACGGCTCGGCGCCGCGAACCCGGCGTCCGGCCCGGTTCCCATCCGATCGAACCGAGCATCCCGACGCGCAAGCAGGCCTACGGTGCCCACGATCCAGCAGCTGGTCCGCAAGAGTCGCGAGACCAAGCGTGACAAGTCCAAGACCCCGGCGCTGAAGGGCTCGCCCCAGCGTCGCGGTGTCTGCACGCGCGTCTACACCACGACCCCGAAGAAGCCGAACTCCGCGCTGCGCAAGGTCGCGCGGGTGCGCCTCACCTCGGGGATCGAGGTCACCGCGTACATCCCCGGCGTCGGCCACAACCTCCAGGAGCACTCCATCGTCCTGGTTCGGGGTGGTCGTGTGAAGGACCTGCCGGGGGTCCGCTACAAGGTCATCCGCGGCGCGCTCGACGCCAGCGGCGTCGCCGGTCGCCGCCAAGCCCGCAGCCGCTACGGCGCGAAGCGGGAGGGCTGAGATGCCGCGCAAGGGGCCCGCACCGCGACGCGACCTCATGCCCGACCCGACGTACCGGTCGGTCGTGGTCAGCCAACTCGTCAACAAGGTGCTGCAGCGCGGCAAGCGCTCCCTGGCCGAGAGCGTCGTCTACTCGGCGCTGACCGAGATCGAGCAGAAGACGGGCGGCGACCCCATCCCGACGCTGAAGCGCGCCGTGGAGAACGTGCGGCCGGTGCTCGAGGTGAAGTCCCGTCGCGTCGGCGGCGCCACCTACCAGGTCCCGGTCGAGGTGCGGCCCCGCCGGGCCACGACGCTCGCCATCCGCTGGATCGTCGGGTACGCCCGCGGCCGGCGGGAGAAGACCATCGCGCAGCGGCTCGCCGCCGAGCTGCTCGACGCCAGCAACGGGCTGGGGGCGGCCATCAAGCGCAAGGACGACTTGCAGAAGATGGCCGAGTCCAACAAGGCGTTCGCCCACTACCGGTGGTGAGTGCCGTGGACCGTCCCTAACCACTTCCGGCCGGGAGCGAGCTCCCGCCGCCGAGCTCGACTCGACCACCGCGCGCCCGCACGCGAGGACCGTGCCCGGGCAGCGAGCAGGCCGAGACCACCCGCGGGGGGAGAGACAGGAAAGCACGACCGTGGCAGTCGCACAGAAGGACATCCGAGGCAAGGGCAACGCCCTCATCCGCGAGGTTCCCCTCGCGCGCGTC
Organism: uncultured Actinomycetes bacterium; assembly: GCA_963731625.1. Lineage (GTDB taxonomy): Bacteria > Actinomycetota > Acidimicrobiia > IMCC26256 > PALSA-555 > PALSA-555. Next base: position 1,480,334 of record CAVSWH010000001.1, on the reverse strand, counting down.
CGCAACATCGGGATCATGGCGCACATCGACGCCGGCAAGACCACGACGACCGAGCGGATCCTCTACTACACGGGCCGCACCTACAAGATCGGCGAGGTCCACGAGGGCGCCGCGGTCATGGACTGGATGGTCCAGGAGCAAGAGCGCGGCATCACGATCACGAGCGCGGCGACGACCTGCAAGTGGCGTGACACGTGGATCAACCTCATCGACACGCCGGGCCACGTCGACTTCACCGTCGAGGTCGAGCGCTCCCTGCGCGTCCTCGACGGCGCCGTCGCCGTCTTCGACGCGGTCGCGGGCGTCGAGCCCCAGACCGAGACCGTCTGGCGCCAGGCCAACAAGTACAACGTGCCGCGCATGTGCTTCGTCAACAAGATGGACCGCGTGGGCGCGGACTTCTTCCGCTGCGTCGACATGATCCAGGACCGCCTCGAGGCGACCGTCGCGCTCGTGCAGCTGCCCGTCGGCGCCGAGAGCGGCTTCCGCGGCATCGTCGACCTGCTGCAGATGCGCGCCCTCATCTGGGACGACGGCATGGGCGAGACGTTCGACACGATCGACATCCCTGACGAGCTGATGGCCGACGCCGACAAGTGGCGCCACGCCCTCATCGACGTCGTGAGCCAGTTCGACGAGACCGTCCTCGAGAAGTACGTCACCGAGGAGGAGATCACCGCCGAGGACCTGCGGCGGGCCATCCGGACCGCGACCGTCTCCGGCGAGGTCGTCCCCGTCCTGTGCGGCTCGGCGTTCAAGAACAAGGCGGTCCAGCCGCTGCTCGACGCGGTCGTCGACTACCTGCCCAGCCCGGTCGACGTGCCGCCGATCGTGGGCACGGACGTGAAGTCGGGCGAGGCGGCCGAGCGGCCGCCCGACGACAGCGCGCCCTTCGCCGCGCTGGCCTTCAAGATCATGAGCGACCCCTACGTCGGCAAGCTCACGTACTTCCGCGTCTACTCGGGCAAGCTCGGGGCGGGCAGCGCCGTGCTGAACGCCACGAAGGACCGCAAGGAGCGGGTCGGGCGCATCCTCCAGATGCACGCCAACCACCGCGAGGACAAGACCGGCGTCTTCTCCGGCGACATCGTCGCCGTGGTCGGCCTGAAGAACACCACGACGGGCGACACGCTCTGTGACCCCGCGCACCCCATCGTGCTCGAGCGCATGGAGTTCCCCGAGCCGGTCATCTGGGTGGCGATCGAGCCGAAGACGAAGCTCGACCAGGACAAGCTCGGCAAGGCGCTCGGCGCCCTGTCCGAGGAGGACCCCACCTTCCAGGTCCGCACCGACGAGGACACCGGCCAGACGATCATCGCCGGCATGGGCGAGCTGCACCTCGACGTGCTCGTCGACCGCATGACCCGCGAGTTCTCGGTCGGGGCGAACGTCGGGAAGCCGCAGGTCGCCTACCGGGAGACGATCACCACGCCCGTCGAGAAGGTCGAGGAGCGCTACATCCGCCAGACCGGCGGCCACGGCCAGTACGGCCACGTCGTGATCAGCCTCGAGCCGACCGGCCCCGGTGGCGGCTACGAGTTCGTCGACAAGGTGACCGGCGGCGACATCCCCCGCGAGTACATCCCCGCGGTCGACGCCGGGATCCAGGAGGCCATGGAGGGCGGCGTGCTCGCCGGCTACCCGCTCGTCGACGTCCGCGCCCTGCTGCTCACCGGCTCGTCCCACGACGTGGACTCGAGCGAGATGGCGTTCAAGATCGCCGGGTCGATGGCGTTCAAGAAGGCGGCCCGGCGGGCCAAGCCGGTCCTGCTCGAGCCGATCATGGAGGTCGAGGTCGTCACGCCCGAGGACCACATGGGCGACGTGATCGGCGACCTGTCGTCGCGTCGCGGCCGCGTCGAGGGCATGGAGCAGCGCGGCAACGCGCAGGTCGTGCGATCCCAAGTGCCGCTCGCGGAGATGTTCGGGTACGCTACCGACCTTCGCTCGCGCACCCAGGGACGCGCGACGTACACGATGCAGTTCGACTCCTACCAGGCGGTACCGGAGTCGATCGCCACCGAGATCATCGCCCGGGTGCGCGGCGAGTAGCGCCGCCGGACGGAACGAAAGGAACAGCACCTCCAATGGCGAAGGCGAAGTTTGAGCGGACGAAGCCGCATTTGAATATTGGGACGATTGGTCATATTGACCATGGGAAGACGACGTTGACGGCGGCGATCACGAAGGTGTTGTCGGAGAAGAACGCGAATACGTCGTTTACGGCGTTCGACGATATTGATAAGGCGCCGGAGGAGCGGCAGCGGGGGATCACGATCTCGATCGCGCATGTGGAGTACGAGACCGAGAATTGGCATTACGCGCATGTGGATTGTCCGGGTCATGCGGATTACATCAAGAACATGATCACGGGTGCGGCGCAGATGGATGGCGCGATCTTGGTGGTGGCGGCGACGGATGGTCCGATGCCTCAGACGCGTGAGCATGTGCTGTTGGCCCGTCAGGTTGGGGTGCCCTCGATCGTGGTGGCGCTGAACAAGACGGACATGGTCGATGATGAGGAGATCCTCGAGCTGGTGGAGCTCGAGGTGCGGGAGCTGTTGAACGAGTACGAGTTCCCGGGTGATGACATCCCGATCGTGCGGGTCTCGGCGCTCAAGGCGCTCGAGGGCGACGCGGAGTGGTCGGGCAAGATCTTGGAGTTGATGGAGGCGGTCGATTTGTATATCCCGGAGCCGACCCGGGATGTGGACAAGCCGTTCTTGATGCCGATCGAGGATGTGTTCACGATCACGGGGCGGGGCACGGTGGTGACCGGTCGGGTGGACCGGGGGATCGTGAAGGTGAACGAGGACGTCGAGATCGTGGGGATCCGTCCGACGACCAAGACGGTCTGCACCGGTGTGGAGATGTTCCGCAAGCTCTTGGATGAGGGCCGGGCGGGCGACAACATCGGGGTGCTGTTGCGGGGCACCAAGAAGGAGGAGGTCGAGCGGGGTCAGGTGCTGGCCAAGCCGTCCTCGATCACGCCCCACACCAACTTCGGCGCCCAGGTCTATGTCTTGACCAAGGAAGAGGGGGGGCGTCACACCCCGTTCTTTGGGAACTACCGGCCCCAGTTCTATTTCCGGACCACCGACGTGACCGGTCAGATCCAGCTGCCCGAGGGCACCGAGATGGTGATGCCGGGCGACAACACCGAGATGCTCGTCGAGCTCATCGCGCCCATCGCCATGGAAGAAGGGCTGCGCTTCGCCATCCGCGAAGGTGGCCGCACCGTCGGCGCCGGCCGCGTCACCACCATCACCAAGTAGGGACCGTGCCGGACTCGAAGGGCCAGAAGATCCGCATCCGGCTCAAGGCGTACGACCACGAGATCATCGACCAATCGACGAAGAAGATCGTCGAGACGGTGATCCGCACCCAGGCCAAGGTCCGGGGCCCGGTCCCGCTCCCCACCGAGATCCGGCGGTTCTGCGTGATCCGCTCCCCCCACGTCGACAAGGACTCCCGGGAGCACTTCGAGATGCGCATCCACAAGCGCCTCCTCGACATCGTCGAGCCCACCAGCAAGACCGTGGAGTCCCTCCAGCGCCTCGACCTGCCCGCCGGCGTCGACATCGAGATCAAGATCCAGCAGGCCTGAGCCCGGCCCGGTCCCCCGGGCACCCCCGCGCCGACCAGCCCCGGCCCCCGGTGGCGCCGCGGCACGCGCCACGGAGGACGGGACACAGATGCAAAGGCGACTCATCCGGCTCGTCGTCGCGGGCTCCCTCCTCGGCGCGACGGCCAGGTGACGATCACCTCCGACCCGACCACCGACGGCTGCGTCACCGCGGCGTTCACCGGATAGCCCCCCCGGGGGCGACCCCGGCGCCATGCCGTTGGCCCGCCTGTCAGCGGCTCCGCTAGTCTGAAAGACCCGTCGGCGCTCCCCCGAGCCCGGCGACGCTCCACGACCGATTCCGCCAACCGACGTCCGCGTGCGCCTCCGGGAACGACGCGGCACAACCGACTCACGCGCTCCCACCGGACCCAGCGACACCGGGCCGGGGGAGCGTTCGCGTGAGGGCACGACGCAGCACAGCCACCAAAGCAACGCAAGGAACGACGACGACGATGGCCAGCAAGGGCATCCTCGGGCGCAAGCTCGGCATGACCCAGGTCTGGGACGCCGAGAACCGGGTCATCCCGGTGACGGTGATCCAGGCCGGGCCGTGTCGCGTCGTGCAGCTGAAGACCCCCGAGCGCGACGGCTACACCGCGATCCAGCTCTCGTTCGGCCAGACGACCGAGGCTCGCCTCACGAAGCCGGAGCTCGGCCACCTCGCGACCGCGCAGGCGGAGCCGGCCCGCCACCTCGCCGAGCTGCGCGTCGACGACCTCTCGGGATTCGAGGTCGGCCAGCTCATCGCCGCCGACCTCTTCGAGGCCGGCGAGCGGGTCGACGTCACCGGGATCAGCAAGGGCAAGGGCTTCACCGGCGTCATCCAGCGCCACAACTTCAAGGGGCAGGGCGCGAGCCACGGCAACCACAAGAAGCACCGCGCGCCCGGCTCCATCGGCGCGTGCGCCACGCCCGCCCGCGTCTTCAAGGGGGTGCGCATGGCGGGCCAGCACGGCCACCGCAGCGTCACGACCCTCAACCTCGAGGTCGTCGAGGGCGATGCCGAGCGCAACCTCCTCCTCGTGCGCGGCTCGGTCCCCGGGCCCTCCGGTGGGCTCGTCTTCGTGCGCAACGCGGTCAAGGCGCCGCCGCGCCAGCGGGTCGAGAGCGCATGAACCTCGACGTCGTCTCTCCCTCGGGCGCCAAGGCCGGCAGCGTGGTGCTCCCCGACGAGCTCTTTGGCATCGTGCCGAACCTCGCCGTGCTCCACCAGGTCGTGAACGCGCAGCTCGCGCACCGCCGCGCCGGGACGCACAACACGAAGACCCGCGCCGAGGTGTCGGGTGGTGGCGCGAAGCCGTGGCGCCAGAAGGGCACCGGGCGCGCCCGCCAAGGCTCGATCCGGGCCCCCCAGTGGCGCGGCGGCGGGATCGCGCACGGCCCCAAGCCGCGCGACTACACCCAGCGCACCCCGAAGAAGATGGTGCGCCTCGCCCTGTGCTCCGCGCTCTCCGACCGGGCGTCCGAGCAGCGCATCGTCGTCGTCGACGACTGGCGCATCGACGAGCCCAAGACCCGACGGGCCGTCGAGGTGCTCGAGGAGCTCGGGCTCCGCCCGAAGGGCGAGCGGGCGCCGCGGGTGCTCGTGGTACTCGACCGCACCGAGCACGCCGCGTGGAAGTCGTTCCGCAACCTCGGCGACCGCGTCCAGATCATCCTGCCCGACGAGCTCAACGCCCACGACGTGCTGCGCAACGACTGGCTGGTGTTCAGCCAGGCCACCCTCGACGCGGCCATCTCGCGCTACGGCGCCGCCAGGGCGGTGGCGTCGTGAACCGTGACCCCCGCACCATCATCCTGCGACCCGTCGTGTCCGAGAAGTCCTACGCCCAGTACGACCGGCAGGTCTACACGTTCGTCGTCGCGCGCGACGCCAACAAGATCGAGATCGGGCGCGCCATCGAGGAGATCTTCCACGTGAAGGTCACGAACGTGAACACGCTGAACCGGGCCGGCAAGCGCAAGCAGAACCGCCGCACCGGCACCTGGGGGACCCGCGCCGCGCAGAAGCGCGCCATCGTCTCCCTCGCCCCGGGCGACACGATCGAGATCTTCGGGAGCTGACGTGCCGGTCCGCAAGCGCAAGCCCACCAGTCCCGGCCGCCGGTTCCAGACCGTCGCCGACTTCACCGAGATCACCCGCGACCATCCCCAGCGCGGCCTGGTCGCCCCGAAGCCCAAGACGGGCGGGCGCAACGCGTACGGCCGGATGACGTCGCGCCACCGCGGCGGCGGCCACAAGCAGCGCTACCGCCAGGTCGACTTCCGCCGCGACAAGGACGACGTGCCCGCGAAGGTCGCGGCGATCGAGTACGACCCGAACCGCAACGCACGCATCGCGCTGCTCCACTACCGCGACGGTGAGAAGCGCTACATCATCGCCCCCGCCCAAGTCGGGGTCGGCGACATGCTCCAGAGCGGACGCGGCGCCGAGATCCGTCCCGGCAACGCCATGCCGCTGCGCTACATCCCGGTCGGCACGACGGTCCACAACGTCGAGCTGAAGCCTGGCGCGGGCGCCAAGCTCGGCCGGGGGGCCGGTGCGGCGATCCAGCTCGTCGCCAAGGAGGGCCAGTTCGCCACGCTGCGGCTCCCGTCGACCGAGATGCGCCGCGTCCCGATCGACTGCCGTGGCACGATCGGCTCGGTCGGCAACGCCGAGGCCACGCTCGTCAAGATCGGGAAGGCCGGGCGCAACCGGTGGCGGGGCAAGCGGCCCCACACCCGGGGCGTTGCGATGAACCCGGTGGACCACCCGCTCGGCGGCGGCGAGGGCAAGAGCTCCGGCGGCCGCCACCCCGTCTCGCCGTGGGGCAAGCCGGAAGGCCGGACCCGCCGCAAGGGCAAGAAGTCGGACCAGATGATCGTGCGTCGCCGCCGCAGCCGCGGCGCGCGCCGCTAGGAGCCACCGTGCCGCGCAGCTTGAAGAAGGGCCCGTTCGTCGACGACCACCTCGCCAAGAAGGTCGACGCGATGAACTCGACCAACGACCGCAAGGTGATCAAGACCTGGTCACGCCGGTCCACGGTCACGCCCGAGATGGTCGGCCACACCATCGCCGTCCACGACGGGCGCAAGCACGTGCCGATCTACATCAGCGAGGCGATGGTCGGCCACAAGCTGGGCGAGTTCGCCCCGACGCGCGTGTTCCGGTTCCACGCCGGCCAAGAGCGCAGCGGGAGATCGCGCTGATGCCCGACACCGAGCAGCGCGTCACCCGCGCCCGGCTCCGCTACCTCCAGACGTCGCCGCCGAAGGCCCGGGTCGTGCTCGAGCTGATCCGCGGCCAGGACGTCGACACCGCCCGCGAGACGCTGCGCTTCTGCGACCGCGCCGCGGCCAACGAGATCGGCAAGCTCCTCGACTCGGCGATCGCCAACGCCGAGCACAACGACAACATCCCCGAGGACGAGCTCTTCGTCGCAGGTGCCCACGCCGACGAGGGCCCCGCGCTGAAGCGCTGGCGCCCCCGGGCCCGCGGCCGCGGCGTCCGGGTCCGCAAGCGGACGAGCCACATCACGATCGAGCTCTCCCGGATCGCCGAGGAGGACCGCGAGGCCCGCCGCCGCGCCGAGGCCGCGGTCGGGCGGGCGCGGCGCACCCTCCGCCGCCGCCCGCGTCGCCAGCCCGTCGAGGACGTGGAAGCCGCCGAGGAGGACGAGGCGCTCGAGGAGGCGACGGCCGTCGAGCCCGAGCCCGACCAGAGCGAGGACACCGAGGCCGGCGCGCCGGCGCAGACCCCGGCGAAGAAGCGCGCGCCGGCGAAGCGCGCGACGAAGGCGACCGGCGCCGCGAAGACGCCGGCCAAGAAGACGACCGCCAAGAAGGCGGCCCCGACGAAGGCGAAGAAGACGACCGCGAAGAAGCAGGCCGACGCCCCGGCGAAGAAGGCGGCGCCGCGCAAGCGGTCCAAACCGAAGGACGAGGACTGATGGGCCAGAAGGTCAACCCGTACGGGTTCCGGCTGGGAATCACCACCGACTGGAAGTCGCGGTGGTTCGCCGACAACAAGGAGTACAAGGACAGCCTCCTCGAGGACTGGCGGATCCGTGACTACTTGCGCCGCCAGCTGCCCCACGCCGCGGTGAGCCGGGTCGAGATCGAGCGGACCCGCGACCGCCTCCGAGTCGACGTGTACACCGCCCGGCCCGGGATTGTGATCGGCCGCCGCGGCGCCGAGGCGGACCGGCTGCGCCAGGGCCTCTACAAGATCACGGGCAACCCGAAGATCCAGTTCAACATCCAAGAGATCAAGCAGCCCGAGCTCGACGCGACGCTCATCGCCCAGGGCGTCGCCGACCAGCTGGCCGGGCGCGTCTCGTTCCGACGCGCCATGAAGCGCGCCGTGCAGACGGCGATGAAGGCCGGCGCCCAAGGGATCCGCGTCCAGTGCGGCGGCCGCCTCGGCGGCGCCGAGATGTCGCGCAAGGAGTGGTACCGGGAGGGCCGCGTGCCGCTGCACACGCTGCGGGCCGACCTCGACTACGGGCAGGCCGAGGCCCGCACCACCTTCGGGCGCATCGGCGTGAAGGTCTGGATCTACAAGGGCGAGATCCTCCCCTACCGCTCCGCGATGGAGGACAAGATCGCCCGTGAGGCGGCCATGGCGGTCGGCGAGACCGCCGGGGGCGAGACCGCGCCGAAGCGCCGCGTCGTCAGCGCGGGCGGTGGTCGGCGCCGCCGCGAGGAGAGCGTGGAGGTGCCTGTCGAGTCGGCCGGCGAGGTGGCCGCCGAGGAGGCGACCCCGCTCGTGAAGGAGGCCGACCCCGAGCTCGAGCGACTCCTCGCCGAGGAGGAGGACATCGAGCGCCGCATCTCCCAGCACCACGAAGCACCGAAGTTCCACTCCGACGATGAATGACGCGGTCGAGGCCTGACGATGTTGATGCCCCGCAAGGTCCGCCACCGCAAGGTGCAACGCGGCCGCCGCACCGGCACGGCGAAGGGTGGCACGCGCGTCACGTTCGGCGACTACGGCATCCAGGCGCTCGAGCCGGGCTGGATCACGAACCGCCAGATCGAGGCGGCCCGCATCGCCATGACCCGCTACATCAAGCGCGGCGGGAAGGTCTGGATCACCATCTTCCCGGACAAGCCGGTGACCCAGAAGCCCGCCGAGACGCGCATGGGCTCGGGCAAAGGCAACCCCGAGCACTGGGTCGCGGTGGTGAAGCCCGGACGGGTGATGTTCGAGCTCGCCGGCGTGCCCGAGGCGACCGCCCGCGACGCCATGCGCCTCGCCATGCACAAGCTGCCGATCAAGACGCGCTTCGTCGTGCGCCACGAGGAGGCGTGATGAAGGTCAGCGAGCTGCGCGAGCTGAACGACCGAGAGCTGGCCGCTCGGATCGGCGACTTCCACGAGGAGCTGTTCAACCTGCGCTTCCAGAACGCCACCGGCCAGCTCGACAACACGACGCGCCTGAACCTGGTGCGCAAGGACATCGCCCGCTGCGAGACGCTGCTCCGCGAGCGCGAGATCGCCGCGGCCGAAGAACTGAAGGAGGACGAGGCATGAGCGACGCCGAGCCGGGCCCCCGCAGCAACCGCAAGACCCGTGAGGGGCTCGTCGTGTCCTCGAAGATGGACAAGACGGTCGTCGTCGCGGTCACCGACCGCGTCCGGCACCGCCGCTACGGCAAGACGCTGCAGCGCACCCGCAAGCTCTACGCGCACGACGAGGCGAACGACGCCCACGAGGGCGACCGGGTGCGTCTCGCCGAGACCCGTCCGCTGTCGCGCACCAAGCGCTGGCGCGTCGTCGAAGTGCTGGAGCGCGCCCGGTGATCCAGCAGGAATCCCGGCTCAAGGTCGCCGACAACTCCGGCGCGCGCGAGGTGCTTTGCATCAAGGTGCTCGGGGGAACCCGCCGCCGCTACGCGGGGATCGGCGACATCTTCGTCGCGACCGTGAAGGATGCCGTGCCCGGCGCGGCCGTGAAGAAGGGTGAGGTCGTGAAGTGCGTCGTGGTGCGCACGAAAAAGGAGCGGCGGCGTTCCGACGGCAGCTACATCCGGTTCGATGAGAACGCCGCCGTGCTCATCAACGAGCAGATGCAGCCGCGCGGGACCCGCATCTTCGGGCCCGTCGGCCGCGAGCTGCGCGAGCGGCGCTTCATGCGGATCGTCTCACTCGCCCCGGAGGTGCTCTGACATGGGCGACCGCATGAAGATGCGCCTGAAGAAGGGTGACCTGGTCCTCGTGCTGTCCGGGAAGGACGTCGGAAAGCAGGGAGCGATCACCCGTGTCCTGCCCGACCGCAACATGGTCATCATCGACGGGATCAACGTCGCCAAGAAGCACCAGCGCTCGACCAAGGCGACGATGCAGGGCGGGATCATCGACAAGGACATGCCCGTCCCGGCGTCGAACGTCGCCATCGTCTGTGCGACGTGCGGGCCGAGCCGAATCGGCTACCGCTTCGACGACGACGGCACGAAGTTCCGGGTCTGCAAGAAGTGCAAGAAGGACCTGTGATGAGCGCCGCCCGCACCGCGCCGCGCCTGAAGGAGCGCTACGACGGCGAGCTGCGGCCCCAGCTGCAGGCTGAGCTCGGCGTGGACAACGTCATGGAGGTCCCGCGCCTCGAGAAGATCGTCGTGAACTGCGGCGTCGGACGCGCCACCCAGCAGGCGTCCCTGCTCGACGGCGCGGTCGCCGATCTGACCGTGATCACCGGACAGAAGCCCCTGGTCACGAAGGCGAAGAAGTCGATCGCCGGCTTCAAGCTGCGGGCCGGCAACGCGATTGGCGCGAAGGTCACCCTGCGCGGTGATCGCATGTGGGAGTTCTACGACCGCCTCGTCAGTCTCGCCATCCCCCGCATCCGCGACTTCCGCGGCATGAACGCCGCGGCGTTCGACGGCCGCGGCAACTACACGTTCGGTGTCACCGAGCAGCTGATCTTCCCCGAGATCGACTACGACCAGATCGACACCGTGCGAGGCATGGACATCACCATCGTCACCACCGCATCCACCGACGATCAGGGTCGGGCGCTGCTTCGAGCGCTCGGCTTCCCGTTCCGTCGCGACGCCAGCTCCTAGGAGGCACCCCGTTGGCCAAGAAAGCTCTCATCCAGAAGCAGCAGCGCAAGCCCAAGTTCAAGGTGCGGGCCTACACCCGCTGCAGCCGGTGCGGCCGCGCCCGCGCGGTGTACCGCAAGTTCGGGCTGTGCCGCATCTGCTTCCGGGAGATGGCGCACGCCGGCGAGATCCCCGGCGTGACGAAGGCCTCGTGGTAGGCGGCGCCCGATGACGATGACCGACCCGATCGCCGACATGCTGACGCGCATCCGCAACGCCAACGTCGCGCTCCACGACGAGGTCATCATGCCGTCGTCGAAGGTGAAGGTCGCACTCGCCAAGATCCTGGTGAGCGAGGGCTACATCGAGGACTTCGCCGTAGAGGACCAGACCGAGCGGCCCGGGACGAAGCTGCGGATCGTCATGAAGTACACGTCCGAGCGCGAGCGCACGATCTCGGGGCTGCGCCGGGTGTCGAAGCCGGGTCTGCGCGTCTACACGAAGGCCTCGGACGTGCCCCGGATCCTCGGCGGGATGGGCATCGCCATCCTCTCGACGAACCAGGGCCTCATGACCGACCGTGAGGCGCGGCGGCGCAAGGTCGGCGGCGAGATCCTCTGTCAGGTCTGGTAAGGGAAGCACCGTGTCACGCGTCGGCAAGGAACCGATCCCCATCCCGAGCGGCGTCGAGGTGACGCTCGGCGACGGCAACGTCGCGGTGAAGGGGCCCCGCGGGGAGCTGGCGCGCCCGACCCCGCCACCCATCGCCATCGCGCGGGACGGCGACACGCTCGTGGTCACCCGGCCCGACGACGAGCGCCAGAACCGCGCGCTCGCACGGGCTGGTGCGCTCGCTCGTCAACAACATGGTCGTCGGCGTCTCGGAGGGCTTCACGCGCGAGCTCGAGATCGTCGGCGTCGGCTACCGCGCCACCGCGCAGGGCCCCGGTCACCTCGACCTGCAGGTCGGCTTCTCGCACACCGTGCCCGTCGACGCGCCCGAGGGCGTGACGTTCGACGTGCCCCAGCCGACCCGGATCGTGGTGAGCGGCTGCGACAAGCAGCTCGTCGGGCAGGTGGCGGCCGACATCCGCAAGATCCGAAAGCCCGAGCCGTACAAGGGCAAGGGCATCCGCTACGCCGGCGAGCGTGTGGTGCGCAAGGCCGGCAAGTCCGCCAAGTAAGGGACGACGATGCTCCAGAAGGTCGAGGGACGCCGACGCCGGCACCAGCGCGTCCGCAAGCACGTCCGGGGCAGTGCCGAGAAGCCGCGCCTCTGCGTCTTCCGCTCGAGCCGTCACATCTACGCCCAGCTCATCGACGACGCCCGCGGCCACACCATCGCCGCCGCGTCGACGATGGAGGCCGAGGCCCGCGGCGGCCGCACGGCGGACATCGACGCCGCCCGCGGCGTCGGCCGGCGCCTCGGTGAGCGCGCCAAGCAGGCGGGGATCACCACCGCCGTGTTCGACCGCGGGGGCTTCCGGTACCATGGCCGCGTCGCGGCGGTCGCCGACGGCGCTCGTGAAGCAGGACTTGCGTTCTAGCGGCGCTCGCGCGGTGTCAGGTCGCCGCGGTCGGGCCGAACCCGTGAGGGAGACGAATGCCTGAAGGTCAGTTCGAGGAGCGGGTCATCGCCATCAACCGCGTCGCGAAGGTCGTGAAGGGCGGACGGCGGTTCTCGTTCACCGCGCTCGTCGTCGTCGGCGACGGGGAAGGCAACGTCGGCCTCGGCTATGGGAAGGCGAAGGAGGTGCCGGCCGCCATCCAGAAGGGGATGGAGGAGGCCCGCAAATGCCTGTTCAAGGTGCCCCTCGCCGGCTCGACGATCACCCACGTGATCCTCGGCGAGCACGACGCCGCCAGCGTGCTGCTGAAGCCCGCGGCCCCCGGCACCGGCGTGATCGCCGGCGGCGCGGCCCGCGCCATCCTCGAGGCGGCGGGCGTGCACGACGTGCTCGCCAAGTCGCTCGGCTCGTCGAACGCCATCAACGTCTCCCGCGCGACGATCGAGGGGCTGCGCGGCCTCAAGCGGCCCGAGGCGATCGCCAAGCTGCGAGGCAAGTCGCCCGAGGAAGTCAGCACCGTCGGGATGCTGCGTGCCTACCGCGAGCGCCAGGCCCCGAAGCGTGAGCCGGCCGAGGTGAAGTAGTGGCGACGCTGCGGATCACCCAGGTCCGCTCCGCGATCAGCTCGAAGCCCAAGCAGCGCGGCACGCTCCGCGCGCTCGGGCTGCGCCGCATCGACCACACGGTCGAGCACCCCGACCGGCCCGAGATCCGTGGGATGGTCGCGCGCGTCACGCATCTCGTGCGCGTCGAGGAGGTCGCCGGGTGATCAAGCTCCACAACCTCAAGGCACCCGACGGCGCGCGACGAGACCGTCGCCGTGTCGGTCGCGGCATCGCGGGCAAGGGCGGCAAGACCGCCGGACGGGGCATGAAGGGCCAAGGCGCGCGCAACAACATCAAGCCCGGCTTCGAGGGTGGCCAGACGCCGATCGCGCGCCGCACCCCGAAGGCGAAGGGCTTCAAGAACCCGTTCCGTGTCGAGTACGTGGTCATCAACCTCGACGGGCTCGACGGCTTCGAGGCCGGCGCCACCGTCGACCCGGACGCGCTGCGAGCCCACGGTCTCGTCGCCAAGCGCGGCCTCGTCAAGGTCCTCGGACGCGGGCAGGTCCAGCGACCCCTCACCGTCAAGGCGCACGCCTTCTCCGCCGCGGCGCGCCAAGCGATCGAGGGCGCCGGCGGGACCGTCGAGGTGCTCCCAGCGCCGTGGGGCGAGGGCCGGCCACCCCCGCGAGGCAATGCTCTGACCAATCGGTAGGCTGTCGCCGCCGACGGCCCAGGAGGCCCCCCGCATGCTCGCCCGGCTCCGGAACATGTTCCGGGTTCCCGACCTCCGGAACAAGATCCTCTTTACGCTCGTGATCATCGCCGTCTACCGGGTCGGCGCCCACCTCCCTGTCCCCTTTGTCCAGTTCAGCCAGATCCAGAAGCTGCAGAACGACACCAAGAACAGCGGCGTCGTCGGCTTCCTCGACCTGTTCTCCGGCGGCGCGATCACCAACGTCGCGATCTTCTTCCTCGGGATCATGCCGTACATCACGGCGTCGATCATCATGCAGCTCCTCGGGGTCGTCATCCCCAAGCTCGAGGAGTGGCAGAACGAGGGACAGACCGGCCAGAAGAAGATCACCCAGTGGACCCGCTACCTGACCATCGGCCTCGCGCTGGTGCAGTCGACCGGGTTCGTGTTCGCGCTCCACGCCGGCAACGGGGGCCTCTTCGGCCTCAATGCGTCGCTCCCACAAGGGATCGATTTCATACCTAAGTTCGACGCGCCCCGCGCCGCGATGATCGTGCTCGTCTGGACGGCGGGGACGGCGATGGTCATGTGGCTGGGCGAGCTCATCACCCAGCGCGGCATCGGCAACGGCATGTCCATCCTGATCTTCGCGTCCGTCGTCTCGCGCCTGCCGTCGGAGGGTGGCGCGATCTACAGCCAGGGCAGCAAGTTCCAGTTCTTCACGATCCTGGGCATCGGGCTGCTCATGATCGTCGGGATCGTCTTCGTCGAGTCGGGGCAGCGACGCATCCCAGTCCAATTTGCCAAACGTGTGGTCGGCCGCCGCATGTACGGCGGCCAGAGCACCTACATCCCATTGAAGGTGAACCAGTCCGGGGTGATCCCTGTCATCTTCGCCAGCTCGATCCTCGCCTTCCCGGCGCTCATCGCGTCGGCGCTCGGCAACAACGGGCACGGCATCCAGACGTGGATCAACAACAACCTGGTGCAGAACCAGAGCTGGTTCTACATCCTCTTCTACACCGTGCTCATCATCTTCTTCGCCTACTTCTACACGGCGATCGCGTTCAACCCGGCCCAGCAGGCCGACATCATCCGGAAGCAAGGCGGCTTCATCCCCGGCATCCGGCCGGGACCACCCACCGAGAAGTACCTCGCCAAGGTGCTGAACCGGATCACGCTGCCCGGCTCGCTGTTCCTGGCGACGATCGCGGTCACGCCGCTGCTCGTGTTCGCGCTCTGGAACATCAGCCAGTTCCCGTTCGGTGGCACCGCCCTCCTCATCACGGTGGGCGTCGCCCTCGAGACGATGCAGCAGATCGACAGTCAGCTCATGATGCGCAACTACGAAGGCTTCCTTGCCTGACCCAGGTATGCCCCGAGGGCCACGACTCGTGCTGCTCGGCAAGCAAGGTGCGGGCAAGGGGACCCAAGCCAGCCGCCTCGCCGAGCACTACGGGATCCACCATCTCGCGACCGGCGACCTGCTGCGCGACGCCGCCGCGGCGGGGACGCCCCTGGGCCTCGACGCGAAGGCGTACATGGACCAGGGCTCGCTCGTCCCCGACGAGATCGTCGACGGCGTCGTCGACGAGCAGCTCCGCACCGACGCCCGCATCACCGGCGGCTTCGTCCTCGACGGCTACCCCCGGAACCGCCACCAGGCCCAGCGCCTCGACGAGACCCTCGGGGACGCGCGCCTCGACCTCGCCGTCGACCTCGACGTCCCGACCGAGGTGGTGTTGCACCGCATCGCCGGCCGCCGCGTCTGCACGCAGTGCAGCGCCGTCTACCACCTCGACAACCCGCCCGAGCACGACTGGACCTGCGACGTCTGCAGCGGCTCCGTCGAGCAGCGCGACGACGACACGGCCGACGCGGTGATGCGGCGCCTCGAGCTCTACGAGATGGAGACGCTGCCGGTCATCCAGTACTACCGCCGCGCCGGCATCCTGGCGCACGTCGACGGCGGCGCCGAGACTGACGAGGTCTTCAAGCACCTCGTCGAGCTCGTCGAGTCACGCTTCGACCCCGGCAGCGCCGCCCGGTGATCACCCGCAAGTCGCCCGAGCAGATCGCCCTCATGCGGCGCGCCGGGAAGGTGGTCGCCGAGATGCACGAGGAGTGCACCCGCGCCGCGAAGCCCGGTGCGACCACCGCCGACGTCGACGCCGTGGCGCGTGATGTGATCGACCGGCGGGGTGCCCGGTCGAACTTCCTCAACTACCACGGGTTCCCGGCCGTCGTGTGCACGTCGCCGAACAACGTGATCGTGCACGGCATCCCGAGCGACGACGTCGTCCTCGACGAGGGCGACATCCTCTCGATCGACTGCGGGGCCATCATCGAGGGTTGGCACGCCGACGCCGCGGTCACCGTCCCGATCGGCGACGTCGACGACGAATCGAAGCGCCTCATCGAGGTGACGCGTGCTTCCCTCGAGGCCGCCATCGACCAGGTCGTCGAGGGCCACCGACTGGGTGACGTCGGCGCAGCTGTCGAGGCCGTCGCGGTCGAGGCCGGCTTCACGGTCGTGCGCGAGTACGTCGGGCACGGCATCGGCACGGCCATGCACGAGGAGCCTCAGGTCCCCAACTACGGCCCGGCCGGTCGGGGCCTGAAGCTGAAGGAGGGCCTCGTCCTCGCCATCGAGCCGATGGTGAACGCCGGCGGGCCCGAGACGGAGGTGCTCGATGACGGCTGGGCGGTCGTCACCCGCGACGGGCGCCGCTCCGCCCACTTCGAGCACACGATCGCCGTCACCGATCACGGGCCGGAGGTCCTCACCGTCCCCTGGTGACCCGCCGCGCCCGGCGGCGATCAGGGCTTGAGCGCCGAGGGCTTGGTCGTCGTCTCGCTGTGGGCCGTCGTTGAGTTCGCGTACTGCGCGTCCATGCCGGCACGGAGCGCGTCCAGGTTGAACTGGCTCGAGGTGAGCGGGACCATCCGGTAGATGAGCACGTTGGGGTCGAACTGCAGGCGAAGCGTCTCGGAGCCGTCCGGCGCGTTCTCCGTGGCGACGTTCGTTCCCCCCCAGCCGATGACCCAGTCGCCATCCGCGAGCTTGCGCGCACTCCCACAGCAGATGGACGCCTGGGGCCCGGCGGCGTCGGTGATGGACTCCTGGAGGGTCGCCGTCATGGTGGTGGTGCCGATCGCGTAGCGGACGGCTCGCGGCGGGCGGCCGAGGCCCGTGCCGTCGTCGTAGAGGGAGACGGTGCCGTCGCTGTTGAGTCGGGCGTCGTGCTGCCCGCCGAAGTGACACGGCCCAGACACCGTGCACGTCGAGGGGTCGCCGGGGGTGAAGACGGGGTCGTTCGTGACCGTCAGGCTCTCGCCGGGGACCTCGGTCGTCGGCTGCCCCGGATTGCTCCCGAGCTTCCACTGGATGGTGTCGCCCGTCTGGAGGTGGTCGGCCGATCCTTCGATGTTGTAGACGGCGTCGAGGTGACGGTACGACACCATGAACCCGCTGGTGCCCGTGCCGGTGCCGGTGTCGGTGCCCGTGTACTCGATCGAGTTCCAGTGGTACACGTCGTAGCAGGTCCCGCCACCCGTCGGACACGGCGTCATCTGGCTGTACCACTGGGGATCCCACTCGCTGACGGGGATGTGGTCGTAGGTGTCCCACGACCCGACCAGCGTTCCGTCCGGCTTGAACTCCTCGATCACGGGATCCGAGATCGACTCTGACTCGTGGCCGGACCCCAGCTCGACGTCGAGGTTGACGTTCGAAACGGTCGTGCCGGCCACCAGCACGTAGTCGCCGTTGGGGAGCAGCAACAGGTCGTGTCCGTCGGCGACGCCTCCTGAGCTGGGCGCGATCAACGTCTTCGTCGAGCCGTCCAGGTTGTGCTCCTCGAGGTTGCCGTTGAAGATCCACCCGATGTTCCCGTCCGGCAAGACGGTGCAGTAGAGAGCGAAGAGGGTCGGGCTCCACCACACCGGCACGCCTTGGCTGTTGAAGACGGTGCAGTGGCTGGAGGTGGGCACCGGGCTGCCGGTCCCGACGACCATGCCGACAAACCCGCCCGCTTGGCTCGGGGCGGGCTGTGTCACGGTCCAGTTCGGGAAGTCGGAGGGGAGGCAGCGGATGTAGTACGCGGTCTCGGCTCCCGAGGGGTCGAGGACCGCGACGGCCGTCTCCTGGCCTTGGGCGAGCGACACCGTGTCATCGAAGACGCCCGCTTGCCAGGGCTGATAGTTGACCGACACGGCCGTGCCACTGGGCGCCCCGATCGACACGGTGAGCGGCGTGCCGGCGTTGCAGCGGCTGACGTAGTCCGTGGCCGACGGGTTGAACGCCGGGTACATCCCCGGCGTGGTCGAGACCTCGAGCGTGGCGGGCAGCGGTGGTGGCGCCACGGGGATGCAGCCGGCCGCGACGACGCCCGAGATGAGAATTAGCGACCCGACCAGTGCGCGCCCTCGGCGTCGAGCCAGCCCGGCTCGTCGGGTCCTGGGCGGAACGCTTCGGTCGTGCCCGCCCAATTGCCGCTCCCCTGCTCGGGCCCAACCAGGCCTCAGTCGCGCCGCCCGCGCTCGAAAACCCGCTTTCCGTCGACCTCGCTGCTCTCCCTCGGTGTGGCGCACCGAGTCTTCACCTTGCGACGGTGCGGCTCGAGGATCAGGGTCCTGTTAGGGGCGCGTCAGGGGCCTGTGGAAGGGGGTTCGACCCGGCGGCAATCTCGACCCCCGGGCGGTCCCCGGAGGGCCCGGCGGGTTCGGGTCGGGTCCCGATCAGGTCGCCGCGACGTCCGTGCCGCGCTCAGAAACGCCCGATTTTCGGGGGTTCTGAGGATCCGGTAGCCTGGACAGGCTCCTGCGCGAGTCCCCGTGTTCTCGCGCGCCCCGGCAGCACCCGAGAGCACGAGGTGGTGAAGGTCCTGGCCAAGCCCAAGGATGACACGATCCTGGTCGAGGGGACGGTTGTCGAACCGCTCCCCAACGCCATGTTTCGCGTCGAGCTCGAGAACGGCCACAAGGTGCTCGCCCATATCTCCGGGAAGATGCGGATGCACTACATCCGCATCCTGCCGGGCGACCGCGTCCAGGTCGAGCTCACGCCCTACGACTTGAGCCGTGGCCGCATCACCTACCGATACAAGTAAGAGGACACGATGAAAGTCCGACCTTCCGTCAAGAAGATGTGCGAGAAGTGCAAGCTGATCCGCCGCCACGGCGTGGTGCGCGTGATCTGCGAGAACCCGCGCCACAAGCAGCGGCAGGGCTGAGATGGCACGAATCTCCGGTGTCGACATCCCCCGCGAGAAGCGGCTCGAGATCTCGCTGACCTACATCTTCGGGATTGGGCGCACGACCTCGCATCTCGTCTGCGAGCAGACCGGCCTGTCGCGAGACACCCGCGTCCGGGACCTCACCGACGACGAGGTCGCCAAGCTCCGCTCCTTCATCGACGGCAACGTCAAGGTCGAGGGCGACCTGCGGCGCGAGGTGGCGGCGAACATCAAGCGCAAAGTCGAGATCGGCAGCTACGAGGGCCTGCGTCACCGGCGCGGGCTCCCCGTCCACGGCCAGCGCACGCGCACCAACGCGCGCACCCGCAAGGGCCCGAAGAAGACCGTGGCTGGCAAGAAGAAGGCGAGGAAGTAATGGCCAAGCCAGCCGCGGGCGGCCGGCGCCCGAAGCGCCGGGAGCGCAAGAACGTCGCGTACGGGGTCGCCCACATCAAGTCGTCGTTCAACAACACGATCATCACGATCACCGACCAGCAGGGCAACGCGCTGGCGTGGGCATCGGCCGGCAACGTCGGCTTCAAGGGCTCCCGCAAGAGCACCCCCTTCGCCGCCCAGCTCGCGGCCGAGACCGTCGCCCGACGGGCGATGGAGCACGGGGTGCGCAAGGTCGATGTGCTCGTGAAGGGGCCAGGGTCCGGGCGCGAGACGGCGATCCGCACGATCCAGAACACCGGGATCGAGGTCGTCGGCATCAAGGACGTGACGCCGATCCCACACAACGGGTGCCGTCCGCCGAAGCGGCGGAGGGTCTGATGGCCCGCTACACCAAGAGCGTCTGCAAGCTCTGCCGTCGTGAGCGCATGAAGCTGTTCTTGAAGGGCGCGAAGTGCGACACGATGAAGTGCCCGGTCGAGCGCAAGCCCTACCCGCCCGGTGAGCACGGGCGCGGGCGCATCCGCGACAGCGAGTACCTGCTCCAGCTGCGGGAGAAGCAGAAGGCGCGTCGTATCTACGGCGTGCTGGAGAAGCAGTTCCGGAACCTGTACCAGGAGGCGTCGCGTCAGCCCGGGATCACCGGCGAGAGCCTGCTGCGGATGCTCGAGCAGCGCATCGACAACGTCGTGTTCCGCTCCAGCTTCGCGGCAAGCCGCAATCAGGCCCGCCAGTTCGTCCGCCACGGCCACGTGCTCGTGAACGGGAAGCGGCTGACCATCCCCTCCTACCAGGTGCGACCCGGCGACGTCGTGTCGATCGCGCCGAAGACGAAGAGCAACATCGTGATCCGCCACAACCTCGACACGCTGGACCGGGCGGTGCCGGCGTGGCTCGACGTGGACGGCGACAAGCTCGAGCTCACCGTGCGCAGCGAGCCGCTGCGCGAGCAGATCGACGTGCCGGTGCGCGAACAGCTCATCGTTGAGCTGTACTCCAAGTAGGGAATCGGCCGTCCAGGCCGCGAACGTTCGGAAAGAACCATGCTGATCATCCAACGGCCAGAAGTGGAGGCCGGCGAGCTCGACGGCAATGCGCAGTCGTTCGTCATCTCGCCCCTCGAGCCCGGTTTCGGGCACACGCTCGGTAACAGTCTGCGCCGCACCCTCCTGTCGTCGATCCCGGGCGCCGCAGTCACTCAGGTGCGCTTCGACGAGGCGCTCCACGAGTTCGACACGATCCCGGGGGTCAAGGAGGACGTGACCGATCTCATCTTGAACATCAAGGACCTGGTCCTTCGCTGTTCGAGCGCCGAGCCGGTCACGCTGCGCCTCGACAAGCGCGGGCCCGACGACGTGACGGCCGCCGACATCCAGACGACCGCCGACGTCGAGGTGCTGAACCCGGCGCTCCACGTCGCCAGCGTCAGCGCGAAGGGGCGCCTGGCGATCGACATGACCGTCGAGCAAGGCCGCGGCTACCTGTCGGCCGAGCGCAACCAGCGCACCGCGACCATCGGGGTCATCCCGGTCGACGCGATCTTCTCGCCGGTGCGGCGCGTGGCGTTCTCGATCGAGCCGACCCGCGTCGAGCAGGCGACGAACTACGACAAGCTCACCATCGAGATCGAGACCGACGGGTCGATCACCCCGCGTGAGGCGCTCGCGTCGGCGGGCGAGACGCTGCGCAGCCTCGTCGGGCTGGTCGCCAGCCTCTCGGACGCGCCCCAGGGCCTCGAGCTCGGCGAGGTGTCGCCCGCGACGGCGGCGTCGCCCGACCTCGAGCTGCCCATCGAGGAGCTCGACTTGTCGGAGCGCCCGCGGAACTGCCTCAAGCGGGCCCGGGTCGACACCATCGGCCAGCTCGTGCAGAAGAGCGAGGACGACCTGCTCGCGATCACCAACTTCGGCTCGAAGTCCCTGGAGGAGGTCCTCCAGAAGCTGGACGAGCGCGGCCTGTCCCTGCGGGTCAAGGAGTAGGACCGTGCCCACCCCGAAGAAGGGCCCCCGCCTGGGCAAGGACCCGGCGCACCAGCGGCTGCTGCTCGCCAACCTCGCCGCGCACCTCTTCGAGGCCGAGGCCATCGTGACGACCGAGACGAAGGCGAAGGCGCTCCGGCCCTACGCCGAGCGGCTCATCACCAAGGCGCGGCGCGGGACGGTGCACGACCGGCGCCTCGTCGTCGCCAAGCTGCACGACCGGAACGTCACCCAGAAGCTCTTCGACGAGATCGCGCCCCGCTACGCCGAGCGACCGGGCGGGTACACCCGGATCCTCAAGCTCGGCCCCCGGCCAGGGGACAACGCGCCGATGGCGCGCCTCGAGCTGGTGTGACGCTCTTCGACGCCGGCTCGCCGGCGTCGTCGCCCCCGACGGACCGGGGTCGCCTCAAGCTCGTCGTCGCGTACGACGGCACCGACTTCCACGGCTTCGCCGTGCAGCGCGAGGTGCGCACCGTCGGCGGGGTGCTCACCGAGGCGCTCGTCGCGGCCACCGGTGTGGCACCGGAGGCGCTGCATCTCGTGTGCGCCGGCCGGACCGACGCCGGGGTCCACGCCCGCGGCCAGGTGGTGACGGTCGACGTCCCCGAGGGCGACGACGAGGCGCTGCGCCGCGCGCTCAACGGCATGACGGCCCCGGAGGTCGTCGTACGGGACGTCGCGCGCGTCCCGGCGGACTTCGACGCCCGTCACTCCGCACGGTGGCGCCGCTACCGGTACACGATCGTGAACAGCGCCGAGCCCGACCCGTTCCTCGCCCGGTACGCGTGGTGGGTGCCCGTCCCCCTCGACCTCTCCCTGCTGCGCCTCGGCGCCGACCCCTTCGTCGGCGAGCACGACTTCGCCGCCTTCTGTCGCCGGGCCGGGTCCGCCACCACGGTGCGCCGGGTCCTCGACTCGTGCTGGTACGCCCCCGATAGGGAGGTGCTGCGATACGAGATCCGCGCGAAGGCCTTCTGCTGGCAGATGGTGCGCGCCATCGTCGGGACGCTCGTCGACGTCGGCACCGGCCGGCGTCGTCCCGGCGACATGCTCGCCGTGCTGCGCTCACGGGACCGGGCCCAGGCGCCACGGCTCGCGCCGGCACACGGCTTGTGCCTCTGGGACGTCGGCTACGACGCACCCTCGAGGTAGAGGAAGCCGTAGCCCTCGTCGCGGAAGCGCAGCCCGGCGTCGCGCAGGGTGACGTCCCAGTCGCCGGTGACGACAGGGTCGTTCTCCTCCATGCCGTGGTCGGCCATGAGCACGAACGCGGTCCGGTCGGCGATCCCCGCGTCCTCGACGGCGTCGAGGACGGCACCCATTCGGCCGTCGGTGTCGCGCACGGCGGCCGCGGCCACCTCGGAGTAGGGCCCACCGAGGTGCATCGCGGCGTCGGTGAGCGTGAAGTTGCAGAACAGGAACGTCGGCACCGGGAAGGACTCACCCCGGAACTCCCCGTGCAGAATCCCGGTCGCCTGCTCGACCCCGGCGTGGTCGATGATCGTCGACCACCGGTAGTCCTTGTGGGGTCGCACGAACCGCTCGGTCGTGTGGGGCAGGCCCTCCTTCGCGGACGGTGCCGGGATCTCACCGCGCCGGAACGCGTCGAACGTCGACCACGACGCGCCGAGGTCGCAGGGCTCGTCGACCGATGCGCTGAACGCGCCCGGGCGGGCCCGTCGCAGCACGCTGTGCACGGACTCGACGTCCGGGAAGAGATGCTGCATGCTCCACGGCCAGGTCGCCGACGAGTTCGTGATCACCTGCTCGCCCGTGCGACGGTCGAACCAGGCGTTGTGCAGCACCCCGTGATGCCCGGGCAGGCGTCCCGTGAGGATCGACGTGTGGTTGGCGAGCGTGACCGTCGGCAGGCCGGCCATGGCCCCGCGTCCAAACGCCGTCCCCGTTTCGAGGAGCCGCGCCACGTTCGGTGCCTCGCCCCTCGCCGCCATGTCGTAGAGGACGTTGGCGTTCGTGCCGTCGAACAGGAACGCCACGACGTGCGTCGCGGGAGGGGCCTCGAGCACCTGCTCGAGGACGGTGCCGTCCTGTCCCCCGAGGTGCTGGCCGGACGCGTCGGGCTCGACGCCGAGCAGCGCCAGGATCGTCGGCGCGACGTCGACGAGGCGCGCCGCCTCGTCGATGAGGCCGTCGTGGCGCACGCCGGCCCCGGCGAGCACCAGTGGGGCGCGGGCCTGCACGATGCCGATCGAGCCGTGCTCGCCCCGGTGGCCGCCCTGGTCCTCCCAGTTGTGGTCCGCCGAGTGGATGACGCAGAGATCGGGCGCTGCGGGATGGTCGAAGAGCTGGGCAACCTGCTCGAACGTGTGCGGGTACGCGTTCTCGCCTCGCCGCGGGTGCGGGTGCGCCCGCTCGTCGGCGAGCGGATGGAGACGGTCCGTCGACCGGTCGCCCAGCGGGTCCTGCCCGTCGACGTGGAGCACCTCGAAGTCGTCCCCGTCACGACGGAACCGGACCGTCCCCTCGTGGGAGCGGGCCTCGTACGCCTCGTCGGCGGCGACGAGCACCATGTCGACGATCGGGTCGAGGGCGCCGTCGGTCAGCACGTCCAGGGCCTCTTCCGCGACCGCGTGACGGTCCGGCGCGAGCCACGTGGGCGTCGGCACCCTGTGAGGCTAACGGGTCGGGTCGGACCCTTTGCCCGGTGCGGGCCCCCGTCGGTAAGATTTCAGACCGCGTTCACGGACCCGGAGTGGCCCGTCGAACCGACCCCGATCCACGAAAGTCCGGGACACCGTTGCGCACCTTCCAGCCCAAGGCCTCCGACATCCAACGCGCCTGGCACGTCATCGACGCGGACGGGCTCGTCTTGGGCAAGGTCGCGACCGAGGCCGCGACGCTGCTGCGCGGGAAGCACAAGACCATCTGGGCGCCACACGCCGACGTCGGCGACCACGTCATCGTCGTGAACGCCGACCGCCTCGACGTCGGGCTCCGCAAGGCGCAGGCGAAGCGGTACTGGCGCCACTCGGGCTACCCGGGCTCGATCCGCAGCGAGACACTCGAGTCCCTCCTGGCTCGCGACGCGACGCAGGTCGTCCGCAAGGCCGTGCGCGGGATGCTGCCCCGCGGGCCGCTCGGGCGCCGGATGGGACGGCGTCTCCGCGTGTACCGGGGCCCGACCCATCCGCACGAAGCGCAGCAGCCACAGCCCCGCGCTGTGGCCTCCACCCGGCGACCCTGACCCCCCGCAGCGAGGACCCCATGCCGAAGCCGCTCATCCAGACCACCGGTCGACGCAAGGAGGCGGTCGCACGCGTCCGGCTGCGTCCCGGCTCGGGCCAGGTCGTGATCAACCGCCGCCCGGTCGAGCAGTACTTCACGATGCAGACCCACGTGCAGCGCGCCACCGAGGCGCTGCGCCTGACCCAGACCGCCGACGTGTACGACGTCGACGCCACGATCGGGGGTGGCGGGGTCAGTGGACAGGCCGGCGCGCTCCGGCTCGGCATCGCCCGCGCGCTCGTCAGCCTCGACGACGAGCTGCGCCCGCAGCTCAAGAAGGCGGGCCTCCTCGTGCGCGACGCGCGCGAGAAGGAGCGGCGGAAGTACGGGCTGAAGAAGGCGCGCAAGGCGCCCCAGTACTCGAAGCGGTAGTGCAAGGCCGCGCGGCCCCTCGCCGCGAGCAGTGACCCTCCGATTCGGAACCGACGGAATACGCGGCGTCGCGAACCGCGAGCTCACACCCGAGCTCGTCACCGCGCTCGGTCGCGCCGCGGCGCGCACCCTCGGGACCGAGAAGCCGTTCGTCGTCGGGAGGGACACGCGCCGCTCCGGCCCCATGATCGAAGCCGCGCTCGTCACCGGGCTGTGTGCCGAGGGCGCCGACGTCGAGCTCCTCGGTGTCGTGCCCTCACCGACCGTCGCGTACCTCGCGTCGCGTGGCGGGTCGCCCGGCGCCGTGATCTCGGCCAGCCACAACACGTTCGAGGACAACGGCGTGAAGCTGTTCAGTGCCGGCGGCCGCAAGATGACGGAGGCCATCGAGACCCAACTCGAGGCTCTCGTCCGCGAGCTCGCGGTGAACCCACCCGAGCCCGGCCCGGGCGGGTCTGAGGTCGGTGTCGCCCAGCCCAGCCGCGACCCAGTCACGGACTACGTCGCCCACGTGGTCTCGGTGCTCGAGGGGCGGACCCTCGAGGACTTCCAGGTGCTGCTCGACTGCGGCAACGGCGCGACGTTCCGCACCGTGCCGAAGATCTTCCGGGAGCTTGGCGCCACCGTCGAGGTGATGAACGCCGCGCCGAACGGGACCAACATCAACGCCGGGTGCGGCTCGACGGACACGAGCCAGCTCCAGGAGGCCGTGATCGCCTCGGGCGCCCGCGCCGGCCTCGCGTTCGACGGGGACGGCGACCGCGTCATCGCGGTCGACGAGCGCGGTGGGATCGTCGACGGCGACATGATCATGGCGGTCTGCGCTCTCGACCTGGCCGAGCGCGACCGCCTGCGCAACCGTGCCGTCGTCGGGACCGTGATGTCGAACCTGGGGCTGCGACGATGCCTGGAGTCCCACAGCCTCGGCTTTGTCGAGGTGCCGGTCGGTGACCGCTACGTGATCGACGAGCTCGAGCGCCGCGACCTGTCCCTCGGCGGGGAGCAGTCGGGACACGTGATCTTCCGTGACCACGAGCAGACGGGCGACGGCGCGCTCACCGGGGTGATGCTCCTCGACGTCGTCGTCGGGACCGGCCACTCGCTGTCGCTGCTGGCCGGCGTCATGCAGCGATTCCCGCAGGTGCTGCGCAACGTGCCGGTCCGCGACCACAACGCGCTCGACTCGGCAACGGCGTTCTGGGAGGAGGCGGCGTCCATCGAGCAGGATCTCGGGAGCGAAGGGCGCATCCTCGTCCGCCCGTCGGGCACGGAGCCCGTCGTGCGCGTGATGGTGGAGGCGCCGAGCGTCGAGCAGGCCGAGCTCATCGCCGACCGGCTCGTCGGTGCGGTGCAGCGTGCCTGCGGTGCACCGCCGCCCCCCACCTAGGCTGGCCCCAGATGTGCGGAATCATCGGCGTGGTCCGCCGTCGGGCCACCCGCCCGCCGCCCGCCCTTCCGCCGATGCTCACGAGGCTCGACGCGGTGCTCGCCGCGATCGCTGCCGGGCCCGGCTCCCTCACCCAGCTCGAAGCGGCGGCGCGCGACGTCCACGACCTCGACGCCGCGCTGCGCGGCGTCCCCGGCATCCGTGCCCTCCTCGACGACCCGAGTGGTGCGCGTGAGCTCGACGAGCGCTCCGAGCGCGCTACGGAACTGCTCGACGCCCTCGAGGCGCGCCTCGACGCCGGGGGGGCCGCGCCCACCGGGGTCGAGCTCGAGGCGCTGAACGCGACGCTGCTGTCGCTGCGCGACCCGCTCTGGGCGATCCGTCACGACCGGCTCCGCGGCGCCCGCGCCGTCGAGGAGCTCGCCGGGTCCGGCGCGTCTGTTGCGGCGCTCGCCGGCTTCGCGTCCGTGCAGACCGCGCTCTCGGCGATCGACCGCCTCGAGGTGCGCGGCCGCGACTCGGCCGGTCTGCACCTCCTCGTGCGGGGCCACGGACTCGACCTCGACGAGCCCAGCGTGGGCGCGCGCGTCGCCGCGCGTCGGGATCCTCTCTTCGAATCCGGGGCCGTGCGCACCCCTGGTGGCCTCCTGGCCTTCGTGTACAAGGCTGCCGCGGAGATCGGCGAGCTCGGTGACAACACCCGTCGCCTGCGCGCCGCGATCCGCGACGACGACCTCCTGCATGAGGCCCTCACCGCGGACACCGCTGACGTCACGGTGCTGGGCCACACACGATGGGCCAGCGTCGGGATCATCTCCGAGGCGAACGCCCATCCCCTGGCGAGCGACGAGCTCGGCCGCGACAACGCCTACGTCGTCGGCGCCCTGAACGGCGACGTCGACAACTACGCCGACCTCATCACCGCCGACGCGCTCGTCGTGCCTCCCGAGATCACCACCGACGCGAAGGTGATCCCGACGCTCACCGCCCGTCGCCGGGACGAGGGCGACGCCTCGACCGATGCCTTCCGGCGAGCCGTCGCGGCGCTCGACGGCTCCGTTGCCGTCGCCGCGAGCCTCGCCGAGGAGCCCGACCGGCTGTTCCTCGCGCTGCGCGGCAGCGGCCAGGCGCTCTACGTCGGGCTGGCCGACGACGCGTTCGTCGTGGCGAGCGAGCCGTACGGCCTCGTTGAGGAGACCGCCACCTATCTCCGGCTCGACGGCGAGACACCCGCCGACCCCGATCGGCCCGCCGCCACGCGCGGGCAGGTGGTCGTCGTGGACGGGGCGCGGGCGGGCACGCTCGAGGGGCTCACGCGCTGCGCGTACGACGGGACCCCCCGACCGGTCGCGGCCGACGAGCTGCAGGTCGCCCAGATCACGACCCGGGACGTGAACCGCGGCGCGTTCCCCCACTATCTCCTGAAGGAGATCTCCGAGGCGCCCGACTCGTTCCGCAAGACGTTGCGAGGCAAGGTCGTCGACGACGCCAACGGCGGGCTCCACGTCCGGCTCGACCCCAGCACGCTGCCCGACACCCTGCGGGGCCGGCTGCAGGACGGGACCATCCGGCGCGTCGTGGTCATCGGGCAGGGCACGGCGGCGGTCGCCGGCCAGAGCCTCGCGTTCGCGCTCGACGACGTCCTCGCGGGACGGCTCACCGTGCAGGCGTCGCACGCCACCGAGCTGTCCGGGTTCGGGCTCCGCGACGACCTCTCCGACACGCTCGTGATCGCCATCAGCCAGAGCGGCACCACGACCGACACGAACCGCACCGTCGACCTCTCACGCGCGCGGGGCGCGACCGTCGTGTCGATCGTGAACCGCCGTCACAGCGACCTGGTCGACAAGTCGGACGGGGTGCTCTACACCTCGGACGGCCGCGACGTCGAGATGAGCGTCGCATCGACGAAGGCGTTCTACGCCCAGGTCGCCGCCGGCTACCTGCTCGCCCTCGCGCTCGCCGCCGAGCTGGGCGTCGACACGCCGGGCGCGACATCGCTGCTGGCCGCCCTGCGGGCCCTCCCCGACGCGATGCGCTCGATCATCGCCGAGCGCCACGTGATCGCCGGCGTCGCCCAGCGCCACGCCCTGGCGCGCCGCTATTGGGCGGTGGTGGGCAACGGCCGCAACATCGTCGCCGCACGCGAGCTGCGCATCAAGCTCTCGGAGCTCTGCTACAAGGCGATCGCCTGCGACGTCACGGAAGACAAGAAGCACATCGACCTGTCCTCGGAGCCGCTCATCCTGGTGTGCGCGGCCGGGCTTGGCGGGTCCAACGTCGATGACGTCACCAAGGAGGTGGCGATCTACGGCGCGCACCGCGCTGCGCCGCTCGTCATCGCCAGCGCCGACGCCGCGCCGAAGTTCGCGCACGCCCTCGAGGTCCTCGTCGTGCCGTCCGTGCACCCCGCGCTCGACTTCGTCCTCTCCACCGTGGCGGGGCACCTCTTCTGCTACGAAGCGGCGCTCGCCATCGACGCGTCGGCCCGGCCCCTGCGCGAAGCGCGGGCCGCGATCGAGGCCGCCGCCCCCGGCGCCCCCGACACCCTCCTCGAGCGGCTCGCACCCGAACTCGAGGGGCCCGCGCGGCGCTTCGTCGACGGGCTGCGCGCCGGGCAGTACGACGGGACGATGGAGGCGAGCACGGCGACGCGCGTCGCCTCCCTGCTGCGCTACGCCGGCGGCGCCCTGCCGCTCGACTCCTACGAGGTCGAGCACGGCAGCCTCGGCACGCCCAGCACCGTCGTGCAGGACCTCACCGCCGCGCTCACCAAGGGCATCGAGGAGCTCACCCGGCCGATCGACGCGATCAAGCACCAGGCGAAGACGGTCACGGTCGGCATCTCCCGCTCGGACGAGACGCTCCTGCGGGTCCCGCTCGTCGGCGCCGTCCTCGCGGCGGGCGCGCCCCGCGACAGCCTCAGCTACCAGGTGCTGCGGACCCTCGCCGGCCTCGACCCGGCCGTCGAGGAGGTCACCGGCTACACCCGCTATGAGGTGGAAGGCGACATCGCCGCCGACGCCGCGACGATCCACGTCGTCGACCGGGGCGGCGTCGCAGCCGGCATCACGTCACGCACCGACCGCGACCCGCGCCTGCGGGGCACGAAGCACCGCGTCGCCAACCGGCACGAGGTCACGGCCGTGCGGGGCCGCGCCGACGGCCGAACGCTCGTCATCGTCCCCGAGGTGAAGCACAACGAGACCGTCGGGCTCACCCTGCTGCACGTCCGCTTCGCCGACGCGTTGAGTGCCGACGCCATGCGCGGCGTGCTCGAGGCGTACCAGGGGCGCTTCGGCGCGTTGAAGGACGCCGTGACCGAGACCGAGCCGTCCTTCGACGACGCCGTCCTCGCCCGCGTCCCCGTCGTCGACGTGCTCACCGAGCCCGTCTACGTGCTCGCCGACCAGTGGCGGAACCGGTGACGAGCGCGCCCGCCCTGTGCATCGTCGGGCTGGGCACGGACCTCGTCGAGGTGCCGCGGTTCCGCCTCGCGATGGAGCGGCGGGGCGAGCGGCTCGGGGAACGGCTCTTCAGCGACGACGAGCGCGCGTACGCCTACCGTCAGAAAGACCCCGCCAAGAGCCTCGCGGCGCGCTTCGGCGCGAAGGAGGCCGTCATGAAGGCGCTCGGCGTCGGGTTGTGGAAGTTCAAGCTGCGCGACGTCGAGGTCGTCCGCCAGCGCGGCGGCGCCCCGAGGGTCGCGCTGCACGGCCGGGCCGCCGACCTGGCCGACCAGCACGGCGTCGTCGCGTGGCACCTCTCGCTGACCCACACGAACTCCACCGCGCTGGCGGTCGCGATCGCCGTGGGCTGAGTCGTGCAGCCTGTGCTCACCCCGACCGAGATGGCCGAGGCCGACCGACGGACGATCGCGGCCGGGACGCCCGAGGCGACGCTCATGGACCGTGCCGGGCGAGCCGTCGCCTGGGAGGTCCGGCGCCAGCTCGACGGGCTCTACGGTCGCCGCGCCGCGATCGTGTGCGGCAAGGGCAACAACGGCGGCGACGGGCTGGTCACCGCCGGGGTCCTCGCCGGGTGGGGGGCACGCGTCGACGTCATCGAGCTCGCCGCGGCGCCCTCGCCCGCCACGGTCGGCCGGGCACTCGCCCGGGCCGACGTGCTCGTCGACGCGATGTACGGCACGGGGTTCAGCGGGCGCCTCGACGGCGTCGCGGCGGATGTCGCGGCCGCGAGCGCGGCGCAGCTCACCGTCGCCGTCGACATCCCGTCGGGCGTCGACGGCCGCACCGGCGCGACGGACGGCATCGCGGTGCAGGCGGTCGCCACGGTGACCTTCGCCGCCCGGAAGCCGGGCGTGCTCTTCGAGCCGGGGCAGACGCACGCGGGCGCGGTGGCCGTCGCGGACATCGGCATCGACGTCGGCACGCCGAGGCTGCACGTGCTGGAGGACGCCGACGCGCGCGCGGCGCTGCTCGCGAGCGCCCGTCCGGACGACACGAACAAGTGGCGGGCCCCGCTGCTCGTCGTCGGCGGGTCGGGCGGCATGACCGGCGCCCCGCTCTTCGTCAGCCACGCCGCGATGCGCGCCGGCGCCGGGATCGTCTGGTGCGGCGTGCCGGCACCGTCGACCGGCGACGGGAGCGAGGTCATCACGAAGGTGCTCCCCGCGACCGACGACGGCGCGCTCGCCGGACTCGGGGACCTGCTGGCGAGCGTCGAGCGCTTCCACGCCCTCGCCGTCGGCCCCGGGCTCGGCACAGCCGCGGCGACCCGCGCCGCGGTCCACGAGATCGTGGCGAAGGCGCCGATCCCGCTCGTGCTCGACGCCGACGGGCTCAACGCCTTCGCCGACCACGTCGACGACCTGCGCGACCGGCCGGCGCCGACGATCCTCACGCCCCACGACGGTGAGTACGCGCGGCTCGCCGGCGAGCCCGTCGGCGTGGACCGGGTCGACGCGGCGCGTCGCCTCGCCGCCCGGAGCGGCTGCGTGACGCTGCTGAAGGGTCCCGCCACCGTCATCGCCGAGCCCGCGGGCCGGGCGCGGATCAACCCGACGGGCGGATCGGAGCTCGCCACCGCGGGGAGCGGTGATGTGCTCACCGGCATCATCGGTGGGTTCCTCGCCCGCGGCCTGCCGGCGTTCGACGCCGCCGCCGTCGGGGCGTTCGTGCACGGCCGGGCCGGTGACATCGCGGGCCATACTGGCCTCGTCGCAGGTGACCTGATCGTGGCCCTGCCGCGCACGCTCGACGACCTCTCCCGGGGGCACTGATGGCGGCCAGCACGCCGATCCGAGACGTGATGACCACGAAGGTGGTCTCGCTGCGCCCCGACCAGAGCTTCGAGGAGGCGGCCGACCTCCTCGCGAAGCGCTCGATCGGCGCGGCGCCCGTCGTCGACGCTGACGGCCGCGTCGTGGGGCTCCTGCGCGACGAGGACCTCATCGTCTCCGAGTCCAACCTCCACGCGCCCACCTGGCTCAACCTCTTCGGTGTCGGCGTCGAGCTGCCCGGCGCGCAGAAGCACTTCGAGCGCGAGCTGCGCCGGATGGTCGCCGCGACGGTCGATGAGCTCATGGTCACCGAGTACGAGACGGCGCGGCCCGACGACACGCTCGGAGACGTCGCGGCGCGGATGCACGACCGCGACGTCACCCACATGCCCGTCGTCGACGCTGACGGCCGCCTCGTGGGGATCGTGGCGCGCGGCGACCTCGTGCGACGGGTAGCCGCGGACACGTGACCGAGGCGGTGCCCGACGTCCGCCCCACCTGGGGCGAGGTGGACCTCGGCGCGGTGCGCGCGAACACGCGCCGGCTGGCCTCGCTCGCCGATCCGGCGGCGCTCCTCGCCGTCGTGAAGGCGGACGGCTACGGGCACGGGGCGGTCCCGGTGGCCCGCGCCGCCCTCGAGGCGGGCGCGTCCTGGCTGGGCGTCGCGCTCGTCGAGGAGGGCACGGCCCTGCGCGCCGCCGGGCTCGAGGCGCCGATCCTCGTGCTGTCGGAGCCGCCCGCCGGCTCGGCGCCCGTCGTGGTCGAGGCCGGGCTCACACCGGTCGTGTACACCGAGCCGGGCATCGAGGCGCTCGCCAAGGCCGTGGCCGACCGCGCCGCCGACCCGCTGCCCGTCCACCTCAAGGTCGACACCGGGATGCATCGCGTCGGCTGCGCCCCCGACGAGGCTCCCGACCTCGTCGCCGCAGTGACCGCACGACCGGAGCTGCGCCTCGAGGGGATCTGCACCCACTTCGCCGTCGCCGACGAGCCCGACCGCCCGGAGACCCGCGCCCAGCTCGACGAGTTCGGTCGCCTCATCGCCGACCTCGAGCGCGCCGGCACCCGCCCGCCGCTCGTCCACGCCGCCAACTCGGCAGGGCTGCTGCAGTTCCCGGACGCGCGCTTCGACCTCGTGCGCGTCGGCATCGCCCTGTACGGCGTCGCGCCCGGCCCGACCCCGACGGTGGTCACGCTCGAGCCCGCGCTGTCGCTGCGCGCCCGGGTGACGTACGTGAAGTCGCTGCCCGCCGGCGCCCGCCTCTCCTACGGGCTGCGCTACGCGCTCGAGCGCCCAGGCACCGTCGCGACCGTGCCCGTCGGGTACGCCGACGGGGTCCCTCGCAAGCTCGGGCTGCGGGGCGGCGAGGTGCTCCTCCACGGGCGCCGCTACCCGATCGCGGGCGCCGTCACGATGGACCAGCTGATGGTCGACGTCGGCGACGGCGACGTCGAGGTCGGCGACGAGGTCGTGCTCCTCGGCACTCAAGGGGGCGAGGCGATCACCGCCGAGGAGTGGGCCGACCGGCTGGGCATCATCGCCTACGAGGTCGTCACCGGGATCGGTCCCCGTGTTCCCCGCCGGTACGTCGGATGAGCGCGCGTCGCCGCACCCTCCAGGCGCTGGGGCTCACCGCGGCCGTGGCCGGCGCGGCGGCGGCGTCCGGCTATGTCGCCGAGCGCGCCACGCTGCGGTCCCTTCGGCGTCGACCCGATCCCGACATGGGACGCCTGCACGCCGTCCCCTTCGACGCGGCGCCGCGTGTCCCGACGGCCGACGGCGCGAGCCTCGCCACGCTGACCCGGGGTCAGGGCCCGTCGCTCGTCTTCTCCCACGGTGTCACGATCGACTCCCGGGTCTGGATCAAGCAGTTCGCCGAGCTCCCCAGCGAGGGTGTCCGCACGATCGCCTTCGACCACCGCGGGCACGGCCAATCGCTCGTCGGCTCGACCGGGCACTCCGTCGCGAACCTCGCGTCCGACGTGCGCGACGTCCTCGAGGCGCTCGACGTCCGCGACGGGGTGCTCGTCGGCCACTCGATGGGCGGCGTCGCGATGCAGGCGTTCGCGCTCCATCACCCCGACGTGCTGCACGAGCGGGTCCGCGGGCTCGTCCTGCTCTCGACGCTCGCCAAGACGAGCATCTCGGCGTCCCGCCGGCTGCGCTACGTCGCCGAGCGCGTCACCGGCGCCTTCGACCTGCGGGCCCTGATGGCCCGCCCGGACCTCGGGCTGCTGTTCGCCCGGGTGGGCTTCGGCCGCTATCCGGTCGCCAGCCAGGTGGAGCTGAACCGCCAGATGCTGGCCGAGTGCGCCACCGAGACGGCTCGGGAGGCGACCGCGTCGCTCCTGGGGCTCGACCTGCTCGACGACCTGCCGTCGATCGAGATCCCCACGCTCGTGATCGGCGGCACCGCGGACGTGATCACGCCGCCGCAGGAATCGCGTCGCATCGCCGCTCTCATCCCCGACGCGCGTCTCGAGATGCTCGACGGCGCGGGGCACATGATCATGCTCGAGCGCACCGAGGTGTTCCACCACCTCCTCCTCGACTTCGCCCGCGACGTCGGGACGCTGCCGGCGACCGCCGGGGCTGCGTGACGGGCAGCATCACCGAGGTGCCCGGCGTCCAGGTCGGGCAGTGGACCGGCGACGGCACGGGCGTCACCGTCATCCTCGTGCCGCCCGGCACGGTCGGTGCCGCCGAGCAGCGCGGGGGCGCGCCGGCGAGCCGGGAGCTCGCCCTGCTCGAGCCCGGCCGCACCGTCGACACGGTCGACGCCGTCGTCCTCACCGGCGGGTCGGCGTTCGGGCTCGGCACGGCCGACGGTGTGATGGCGTGGCTGGCCGAGCACGGCCGTGGGTTCCCGACCCGCGGCGGCGTCGTGCCCATCGTCCCCACCGCCGCGATCTACGACCTCGTCGAATCCGGTGGCACCTGGCCCGGCCCGGACGAGGGCCGGGCCGCCATGGACGCGGCGGCCCGGGGCACGCCCCTGCGCACCGGCCGCGTGGGCGCGGGACGGGGGGCCACCGTCGGGAAGTGGCGAGGCGGCGAGCACGCCGTGCCCGGCGGGCTCGGCACGGCGAGCTGCACGGTCGGGCCGGTCACCGTCGGGGCGCTGGCCGTCGTGAACGCGATCGGTGACGTGCGCGACGCAGACGGTCGCATCCTCGCCGGCTCCCGTGCCGGCGACGACGTCGACGCCTTCCCCGACGTCGCCCCCTTCGAGGGTGAAGGCAACACCACGCTCCTGGTCGTCGCGACCGACGCGCGGCTCGCGAAGGTCGACGCGGCGCTCGTCGCCCAGAGCGCGAACCACGGCGTTGCGCAGGCGGTGCATCCCTCACACACCCGCCACGACGGCGACCTCGCGATCGTCCTGGCCACGGGCGCGGTCGACGCCCACCTCGACCGGCTCCGTGTCGCCGCCACCGAGGTCGCGGCGTCGGCGGTGCGGGACGCGGTCCGCGCGGGCGATGATTGATGCATGGGCCTCCTCAACCCCGCGCCGGCCTGGAGCTCCTTCGCCGAGCTCGCCGCGACCGCGGCGACGTGCACGAAGTGCCCGCTCGCCGAGCAGCGGACCCAGGTCGTCTTCGGCGTGGGCGACGAGCACGCCGACCTGGTGTTCGTGGGGGAGGGCCCCGGCGCGGAGGAGGACCGGCAGGGCATCCCCTTCGTGGGCCGGGCCGGCCAGCTGCTCACCCGCCTCATCGAGGGGATCGGCCTGCGTCGCGACGACGTGTACATCTGCAACGTCGTGAAGTGCCGGCCGCCGGGCAACCGCGACCCGCTGCCGGCCGAGATCGAGGCGTGTCGCCCGTACCTCGACGCGCAGCTCGACTTCCTCGCGCCTCGCGTCGTCGTGACCCTCGGGAACTTCGCGACGCGGCTGCTCCTCGACACGAAGGAGGGCATCACGAAGCTGCGCGGCCGGGAGCAGCCCTACCGCGAGGGCGGCGTGCTCATCCCCACGCTGCACCCGGCCGCGGTGCTGCGCAACGGCGGCGCCGCGCTGGCGCAGGCCCGCGCCGACTTCGTGCTCGTGAAGCGGGCCCTCGCGCGCCTGTCGTGAACCTCGCGGTGCGCACCCGCTCGGCCGACCAGACCCGGCGCCTCGCCGGCGGCCTCGCGGCCCTGCTCGATCCGGGTGACGTCCTCGTGCTCGCCGGCGGGCTCGGCGCCGGCAAGACGACGTTCGTCCAAGGGCTCGCCGCCGGACTCGACGTCGAGGATCCTGTCGTCAGCCCGACCTTCACGCTCGCCCGCGAGTACGCGGGACGGCTGCGCCTCGTCCACGTGGACGTGTATCGCCTCGAGTCCGCGCACGAGCTCTACGACCTGGGCCTCGACGACCTCGCCGAGGGCGCGGTGCTCGCGGTCGAGTGGGGCGACGTCGTGCGTGACTACCTCGGCCCCGACCACCTCGAAGTCTGCCTGACCGCGGGCACCGACGGACCCGACGACCGACTCGTCGCGTTCACGCCGCGGGGCGGCTGGCGCGACCGCCAGGAGGCACTCGCCGCGCTCGTCGAGGCGGCCTGATGTTGCTCCTCGCGGTCGACACGGCGACGCCCCAGGTGTCCGTCGCGCTCGGCGAGGACGGGCGGGTCCGCGGCGAGGTCCGCCTCGCCGAGGGACGCCGGCACGCGGAGCAGCTCGCGCCCGCCATCGCGTATCTCTGCGAGCAGACCGGCGTGCGCCTCGAGGCCCTCGACGCGCTCGCCGTCGGGGTGGGGCCGGGGCTCTTCACGGGGCTGCGCGTCGGCGTCACGACCGTGAAGGTCATGGCGCAGGCCCTGGCCGTCGGGGTCGTCGCCGTCCCCAGCCTCGACCTCATCGCCTACCCGCTGCGCCACGCGCGGCGAGTCGTCGCCGTCGTCGTCGACGCCCGCCGCCACGAGGTCTTCCACGCCACCTACCGACCCGTCGTCGGCGGCGTCGAGCGGGTCTCCGAGTACACGGTCGGGCCGGCGTCCCAGATCGCCTCCGCGCTGGCCGCCGCGGGCGACGACGTGATCCTGGCCGGCGACGGTGTCGACCCGTACTGGTCCGACTTCGCGGGCCTCGAGTGCGCCGAGGTCGCCGGTCCCGACTTCGATTCGCCGAGCGCCGCGGCGCTCGTCGAGCTCGCGACCCGCCGCGTCGCACGCGGTGACGCGGAGATGCCGGACGCGGTCCGGCCCCTCTACCTGCGTGAGAGCGACGCGGCGCTCGCCTGGGGATCCGCCCGGTGACCGTCACCGCCCCGCTCCTCGTGCACATCGTGCCGATGCGGCGCCGGCACCTGCGATCGGTGCTGCGCATCGAGGGGCTCGTGTACCCGCGCCCGTGGAGCCACTCGCTCTTCCTCTCCGAGCTCGCGCTCCGCGGGTCGCGCGCCTACTTCGTGGCTCGCGTCGGGCGCGACGTCACCGGCTACGCCGGGCTCATGCTCAGCGGCGAGGACGGCCACGTCACGACCATCGCGGTGGACCCGGCCTGGCACCGGCGGCACATCGGCATGCGGCTCCTGCTCGTGCTCGCCCGCGAGGCCATCGCCCGCGGCGCGAAGAACCTGACGCTCGAGGTGCGGCTCTCCAACCGGGGCGCGCAGGAGCTGTACCGGCGGTTCGGCTTCGCGCCCGTCGGCGTCCGCAAGAACTACTACCAGGAGACCCACGAGGACGCGCTCGTGATGTGGGTCCGCGACGTCGACACCCCGGACTACGCCGCCCTGCTCGCCGCGCTCGAGCGCACGATCCCCGGCGAGACCAGCTACGACGACCGGCGGCGATGACCGCCACCCTCCTCGGACTCGAGACGTCCTGCGACGAGACGGCCGCCGCGGTGGTCGTCGACGGCACCACGGTGCGCTCATCGGTGGTGTCGAGCCAGGTCGACCTGCACGCCCGCTACGGCGGGGTCGTCCCCGAGATCGCCAGCCGCGCCCACGTCGAGCTCATCGGCCCGGTCCTCGCCGAGGCGCTCGAGGAGGCCGGCGTCGCCCTCGGCGCGCTCGACGCCGTGGCGGCGTGTCGGGGGCCCGGGCTCGCCGGGGCGCTGCTCGTCGGCGTGAGCGCGGCGAAGGCGCTCGCGCTCGTCGCGGACATCCCGTACGTCGGGGTGAACCACCTCGAGGCGCACCTCTACGCGGCGTGGCTCGAGCAGCCCGACCTCGAGCCGCCCCTCGCCGTGCTCGTCGCGTCGGGCGGGCACACGCTCCTCGTGATCATGGAGGCACACGGCCGCTACCGCGTCGTGGGCCAGACGGTCGACGACGCGGCCGGCGAGGCGTTCGACAAGGTGGCCCGCTTCCTCGGCCTCGGCTACCCGGGCGGTCCCGCCATCGACGCGCTCGCCCGGTCGGGCGACCCCGCCGCGATCGCCTTCCCCCGGGCCATGGCCGACCAGGCCGACTTCTCCTACGCCGGGCTCAAAACGGCCGTCGTGAACCACGTCCGCCAGCATCCCGACGACCCCGTCGCCGACGTCGCCGCCTCGTTCCAGGCCGCGGCCGTCGACCAGCTCGTGGCCAAGCTCGCCGCGGCGGCGGACGAGGCCGACGCCCCCACCCTGGTGCTCGGGGGCGGCGTCGCCGCGAACTCGGCGCTGCGGGCCCAGGTCCGGGCCCTCGCCGAGACGACCGGACGACGGGCGTTCCTCCCCGCGCCGGGCCTGTGCACCGACAACGCCGCGATGATCGCCGCCGCGGCCTGGTGGCGCTGGCGGTCCGACGGCCCCACGCCGCTCGACGACGGGGTCGACCCCACGCTCGGGCTGCCCGCCGTCGGCTGAGCCTCGGGCTTGCCGCGCGGTGCGCCGGGACGATATCTTGATGGCTAGCACTCACACCTGCCGAGTGCTAACCATCGCAGAACACGCCCAGGAGGCGACTGATGAAGCTGCACCCGCTGGAGGACCGCATCGTCGTCCGGGCCGGAGAGCCCGAGGAGACCACCGTGAGCGGGCTCGTGATCCCCGACACGGCGAAGGAGAAGCCCCAGCAGGGCGAGGTCCTGGCCGTGGGGCCCGGCCGCCGGACGGAGAACACCGGCGAGGTCGTCCCCCTCGACATCAAGGTCGGCGACACCGTCGTGTACTCCAAGTACGGCGGCACCGAGATCACCGTCGACGGCGAGGACCTGCTGATCCTCACCGGCCGCGACGTCCTGGCCAAGGTCGAGAAGTAGGAAACGCGACGGGCGGCGCGCCGGCCCCCCGGGGTCAGCGGGCCGCCCGCTGCTCCTCCTCCAGCCGCGCCGTCGCCGTGCGGCGCGCCCAGGCGTAGTCCGCCTTCCCGTTCGGGCCGCGGCGGATCTCGTCGACGATCACGAAGTGGCGCGGCCACTTGAACCGGGCGAGGCCCGTGTCGGTGGTGCGCAGGCTCGCCGGGTCGAGCGTCCGGCCGCCCTCCGCGGCCAGGACGGCGGTCACCGCCTCCCCGTAGCGCTCGTCGGGCACCCCGACGGCGACGCAGTCGGCGACCGCGGGGTCGCGCTTCAGCGCCTCCTCGACCTCCTCCGGGTAGATCTTCTCGCCGCCCGAGTTGATGCACGCCGACCCCCGGCCGAGCAGCGTGATCGACCCGTCCTCGTCGACCGTCGCCCAGTCGCCCGGCACCGAGTACCGGACCCCGCCCAGGGTGCGAAACGTCGCCGCGGTCTTCGAGGGGTCCTTGTAGTAGCCGACAGGGAGGTAGCCGCCGAGCGCGAGCATGCCCTGCTCCCCGGACCCCGGCGCCACGTCGCGGCCGTCGTCGTCGAGCACCTTCGTCCGCGCTCCGATCTTGAAGCGGGCCGTCCGGGCGGGCTCGCCCGGCGTGGTGATGCTCGACGCGAAGCCGACCCCCTCGCTCGAGCCGAGGCTGTCGAGCAGGACCATCGGCTGACGGGCGGCGAGCTCCGCCTTCACCTCGGCGCTCCAGATGACGCCGCTGCTGATCACCAGCACGAGCGACGACAGGTCGTAGGGCTCCCCGCGGGCCTCGGCCTCCTCGAGGGCCCGCACCATCGGCTTCGCGAACGCGTCCCCGACGATCGCGAGCTGCGTCACCCGCTCCCGGGCGACCGTGGACCACAGCTCGTCCGGGTCGAAGTGGCGTCCCTCGAGGGTCACGACCGTGCCCCCGAGGAACAGGGTCTGCATCGACGTCATGACGCCCGTGCCGTGCATGAGCGGGGACGCGGGCAGGTGCACGGGTGAGCGGCCCATCGCGTCCACGCGCTGGGCGATCGCGCCCGCGTCCGTGGCGCGCTCGGGCAGCGTCTCGCCGAACAGCGGGTAGGTGTTCTCGCCGAGGGTGCCGTAGATGTCCTCGTTGCGCCACATGACGCCCTTCGGCATCCCGGTCGTCCCGCCCGTGTAGACGAACCACAGCTCGTCGCCGGTGCGCGACCGGCGGGGTGCCGGGTCGTGCTCGGCGAGCAGCGTCTCGTAGTCGAGGGCACCGTCGAGGAGCGGCGAGCCGTCGTCGACCTGCACGACCGCCCGCAGCCGGGGCAGCGCGTCCCGCACCGCCGCGACCGGCGCGGCGAGCGACCCGTCGAAGACGAGCACCTCGGCGTCCGCGTTGTCGAGCAGGTAGGCGAGCTCGGCGTCGAGGTAGCGGTAGTTCACGTTCACGTGCACGGCCCGGGCCTTCAGCCCGCCGTACATCGCCTCGAGGAACTCGTTGCCGTTGTGGAGGTACAGCGCGACCTTCGAATCGGGCCCGAGCCCCAGCGCGCCGAGCGCCGAGGCGAACCGGGCCGCCCGGTCGTCGAAGTCGTGCCACGTGCGCCGGGTCGAGCCCTGCACGAGCGCCACCTTCTCGGGCAG
Source organism: uncultured Actinomycetes bacterium (assembly GCA_963731625.1). Taxonomy (GTDB): domain Bacteria; phylum Actinomycetota; class Acidimicrobiia; order IMCC26256; family PALSA-555; genus PALSA-555. The sequence continues at coordinate 1,440,210 of CAVSWH010000001.1, read as the reverse complement.
CGCGTCGCTCACGGACTCGAACACCGTCGCCAGGTTCCAGTCGGCCACCGCGCCCCCCAGGTCGATGCGGCAGCGCAGCCTACGCTCGCCGCCCATGGCGACACGCGGGGGCCGACAGCGCATCCCGCGGCCCCCGTCGGCGCGCCCCGGGCGCCCGGCACCCTGGGCGCACCTCACGACCGCCGAGCGGCGCTTCACGCTCGACGACGTCCGCGCCGTGTGCGCCACCCTCCCGGCCCCGGCCCGGCGGCCGGCGCCGCCGTCGGCCCGCCCGGCCGCCGTCCTCCTGCCGATCTTCGAGGCCGACGGCGAGGCCCGCCTCGTCCTCACGAAGCGGCCCGAGACCATGCCGTCGCACCGCGGTGAGATCGCCTTCCCCGGCGGCAAGCTCGAGGCCGAGCACGACGCCAGCCTGCGCGACGCCGCGCTGCGGGAGGCCTGGGAGGAGGTCGGCCTCGACCCGGCCGCCGTCGAGGTCGTCGCCGAGCTCGACCGGATCACCACCGTCGCGTCCCAATTCGTGCTCACACCCTTCGTCGGGCTCCTCGCCGAGCCGCCGACCCTGCACCCCGACCCGACCGAGGTCGTCCGCGTGTTCGACGTCGCGCTCTCCGAGCTGCTCGACGACGCCGTCTTCCGCGAGGAGCGCTGGGACGTCCCGGCCGACCTCGGCGTCACGCCGGGCCTCGACCGCCCCATCCACTTCTTCGAGCTCGCCGGCGAGACCGTGTGGGGCGCGACGGCGCGCATCCTCGCCGGCTTCCTCGCCCACCTCACCGCCGACCGCTGAGCCCGCCCCCGCCGACCCGGGTCAGCGGCGGCAGGAAACGAGGGCGGTACGATCGGCCCTTCGGCCGCACGGGAACGGGGAGCACGTGGAAGTCGAGATCGGGATCGGCAAGACCGGACGACGGGCCTACGGATTCGACGAGATCGCCGTCGTGCCAAGCCGACGGACCCGTGATCCCGAGGACGTCGACATCTCGTGGGAGATCGACGCCTACTCCTTCGAGCTGCCGCTCATCGCCGCGGCGATGGACGGCGTCGTGTCGCCCCGCACCGCGATCGACGTCGGGCAGCTCGGCGGGATGGCCTGCCTCAACCTCGAGGGCCTCTGGACCCGCTACGAGGACCCCGAGCCGCTCTTCGAGGAGATCGCCGAGCTGACCGCCGAGAAGGCGACGCGGCGCATGCAGGAGATCTACGCCGAGCCGATCGACGAGGAGCTCATCGGCGCCCGCATCCGGGAGATCAAGGCGAGCGGCGTCACCACGTGCGCGTCGCTCACCCCCCAGCGCGTCGAGCGCTACGCCAAGCACGTCCTCGACGCCGAGCTCGACCTGCTCGTCATCCAGGGCACCGTGGTCTCCGCTGAGCACGTCTCGAAGGACGAGGCCCGCCAGCCGCTCAACCTGAAGAAGTTCATCCGCGAGTTCGACCTCCCGGTCGTCGTCGGCGGGTGCGCCTCCTACTCCACCGCGCTGCACCTCATGCGCACCGGCGCCGTCGGGATCCTCGTCGGCGTCGGCCCCGGCCACGCCTGCACCACGCGCGGCGTGCTCGGGATCGGCGTCCCCCAGGCGACGGCGATCGCCGACGCGGCCGGCGCCCGGATCCGCCACCTCGACGAGACCGGCGTGTACGTCCACGTGATCGCCGACGGCGGCATGCGCACCGGCGGCGACGTGGCGAAGGCGATCGCCTGCGGCGCCGACGCCGTCATGCTCGGCTCGCCGCTCGCCCGGGCCGAGGAGGCCCCCGGCCGCGGCTATCACTGGGGCATGGCGACCTTCCACCCGACGCTGCCCCGCGGCGCGCGGGTCCAGGCCGGCCAGCACGCCTCGCTCGCCGAGATCCTCATCGGCCCGGCGCACGACAACGACGGCACGCTGAACCTCTTCGGCGCGCTGCGCACGTCGATGGCGACGACGGGCTACGAGACCCTGAAGGAGTTCCAGAAGGCGGAGCTCATGGTCGCCCCCGCGCTGCAGACCGAGGGCAAGGTGTTGCAACGTGAGCAGCACGTCGGCATGGGTCGCTGACCCGAGGCGTTGGCCCCCGACCACGACACCGTCTTTCGTCGTTGACTTCGGTGCGCAGTACGCGCAACTGATCGCGCGGCGGGTCCGCGAGGCGCGCGTCTACTCCGAGATCGTGCCGCGCACGACACCCGCGGCCGAGCTGCTCGCCCGGCGGCCGCGGGGGATCATCTTCTCGGGTGGCCCAGCGTCGGTGCACGTCGAGGGCTCCCCGAGCATCGACCCCGCGGTCTACGACGCCGGCATCCCGATCCTCGGCATCTGCTACGGCGCCCAGCTCGTGGCGCGTGACCGCGGCGGCCTCGTGCGCCGCACCGGCGGCGGCGAGTACGGGCGCACGCCGCTCACCCGCACCGAGGCCGGCTCGGTCCTGCTCGCCGACACCCCCGCCGCGCAGACGGTCTGGATGAGCCACGGCGACGCCATCGGCGCCGCGCCGACCGGCGCGGTCGTCACCGCGACGAGCCCCGGCGCCACGATCGCCGCGTTCGAGGACCGCGACCAGGCCCTCTACGGCGTGCAGTACCACCCCGAGGTCGTCCACACCGACCGCGGCACCGAGCTGCTCCGCGCCTTCCTCTTCGACGTGTGCGGCTGCCGCCCCACCTGGACGCACACGTCGATCATCGACGAGGCGCTCGCCCAGATCCGGGCCCAGGTCGGCGACGCGCGTGTCGTCTGCGGGCTCTCCGGCGGCGTCGACTCGGCGGTCGCCGCGGCGCTCGTGCACAAGGCCGTCGGGGACCAGCTCACGTGCGTGTTCGTCGACACCGGGCTGCTGCGCCTCGGCGAGGCCGAGCAGGTCGAGGAGACGTTCCGCCGCCAGTTCGAGGTCGACCTGGTGCACGTGAAGGCCGCCGACCGCTTCATCGCCGCGCTCACCGACGTCACCGACCCCGAGCAGAAGCGCAAGCTCATCGGGCAGACCTTCATCCGGGTCTTCGAGGAGGTCGCGGCCGACCTCGCCGACGCGCCCTACCTCGTGCAGGGCACCCTCTACCCCGACATCGTCGAATTGGGCGGCGCCGACAACGCGACGATCAAGTCGCACCACAACGTCGGCGGCCTGCCCGACGACATGCGCTTCGAGCTCGTCGAGCCGCTGCGCAGCCTCTTCAAGGACGAGGTCCGCGCCATCGGCGAGGAGCTCGGGCTCCCCGAGGACATCGTGTGGCGCCAGCCCTTCCCGGGCCCGGGCCTCGCCGTGCGCATCATCGGCGAGGTCACCCCGGAGCGCCTCGACACCCTGCGGCGCGCCGACCACGTCGTGGCCGAGGAGGTCCGACGGGCCGGGCTGTATCGTGAGCTCTGGCAGAGCTTCGCGGTGCTGCCCGCCGTGCGCACCGTGGGCGTCATGGGTGACGGCCGCACCTACGAGTACCCAGTCGTGGTGCGGGCGGTGACCTCGGAGGACGCGATGACCGCCGACTGGGCGCGGCTGCCCTACGACCTGCTCGAGCGCATCGCGTCGCGGATCATCAACGAGGTGCCCGGGGTGAACCGGGTCGCCTACGACATCACCAGCAAGCCACCCGGCACCATCGAGTGGGAGTGACCATGGACCGCAGTGCCCTCGAATCGACCGCCCGCGCCCTCGTCGCGCCCGGCAAGGGGATCCTCGCCGCCGACGAGAGCGGCGGCACGATCAAGAAGCGCTTCGACAAGATCAACGTCGAGTCGACCGAGACGAACCGGCGCGCCTACCGCGACCTGCTGTTCACGGCGGATGGGATCGGCGACTACATCAGCGGCGTGATCCTCTTCGACGAGACGATCCGCCAGGCGTCCCTCGACGGCGACATCTCGTTCCCGAAGGTGCTCGAGAGCCAGGGCGTCATCCCCGGGATCAAGGTCGACACCGGCGCGAAGCCTCTCGCCCTCGCCGCGGACGGCGAGACCGTCACCGAGGGCCTCGACGGGCTGCGCGACCGCCTCGCCGAGTACCGCGGGCTCGGTGCCCGGTTCGCGAAGTGGCGGGGCACGTACACGATCACCGACGAGCTGCCCTCGCGGTACGCGCTCGACGTGAACGCCGACGCGCTCGCCCGCTACGCGGCGCTCTGTCAGGAGGCCGGGATCGTGCCCATCGTCGAGCCCGAGGTGCTCATGGAGGGCGACCACACCCTCGAGCGCTCCGCGGTCGTGACCGCCGCGACCCTCGAGGCGCTCTACGCCGCGCTCTTCGAGCAGCGCGTCCACTTGCCCGGCACGCTGCTCAAGCCCAACATGGTCCTGTCCGGCTACGACCACCAGCCGCGCGCGTCGGTCCAGGAGGTCGCCGACGCGACCGTCGCCTGCTTCCGGACGCACGTTCCCGCCGCCGTCCCCGGGATCGTCTTCCTCTCCGGCGGGCAGAGCGACGAGGACGCCACCGCGCACCTCAACGCGATGAACCGGTCCGGCCCCCACCCGTGGGAGCTCAGCTTCTCGTACGGGCGCGCGCTCCAGGCCGCCGCCCAGCAGGCATGGCGGGGCGAGGCGGCGAACCGGGCCGCGGCCCAGCGGGCCTTCCTGCAGCGGGCCCGCCTCAACAGCCTCGCTCGCCGTGGCGACTACTCGAGCGACATGGAGCAAGCCGCCTAAGGCACCCGCGGTGCGGGCGCTCGTGCAGCGTGTCAGCGAGGCCCGTGTCCGCGTCGACGGGCGCGTCGTCGGGGCGATCGACGCCGGCCTGCTCGTCCTCGTCGGGGTGACCCACGACGACGACCCCGCCACCGCCCGGCGGCTCGCCGAGAAGGTGTGGCACCTGCGAGTCTTCGCCGACGACGACGGCACGATGAACCGGTCGCTCGCCGAGACGAGCCGCGCCGCCCTGGTCGTGAGCCAGTTCACCCTCTATGCCGACACTCGCCGGGGCCGCCGCCCAGCCTGGGGCGCGGCCGCGCCCGCCGCGGTCGCCGAGCCGCTCGTCGGCGCGTTCGCGGCGGCGCTCGTCGAGCTCGGCGCCGCCGTCGCCACCGGGCGCTTCGGCGCCCACATGACCGTCGAGCTCGTCAACGACGGGCCGGTCACGCTCCTCCTCGAGGCATGAGGCACGGCTTCACGGTTCCCTGACCGGCACCTCAGGTTTCCCTCAGCCCCGTGTGGGCACCATGAGCCCATGGAGCCGCGCTTCGGTGAGGAGCAGGTCAGCACCACGAACGACACCTGGGTCGTCGACCGGCTCCGGCGACGCTTCTGTCGCATCCCGCGCGGCAGCGACCCCGCCGACCCGCGCCTTCCCGTCCGGTGGCTCCCCTATCACCGGGCCTGGCGCGACCCCCACACCGGGGCGCTCACCCTCGCCCTCGACCGCGCCGAGACGCGGCGGCTGCGCATCACGCCGCTCACCTGACGGCCGCCGACCCCGCGGGGCCGGCCCCACCACCGTCGTTGTCCCGGGCGCCTGTGCTTGACTCTGGCCGGGAGGTCAGGCAATGGCCAGGCGGAGGCGACGGACGCGCGCGGCCCTGGGACTTTTCGCGGGCGCGGCACTGCTGACTGCCGGGCTCGGCGTGCTCGCGGTGCCGGCCGCGGCGACGACCTACCCCAACGTGAGCACCGAGACCGACTTCCGCACTGCCTGGACCGACCCCGCCGCCACGGAGATCGACCTCGCCGCCAACATCACCCTCGGCTGTAACGGAGTCCTCGGCGCCGGCGTCTCGGTGCGCAACAGCTCGACCGCGGTGGTGCTGGACGGCCACGGCTTCACGATCACCCAGACCTGCGCGACGGGCACGGACAACGGCGTCCTCGAGCAGGACGGCACCGGGAACGTCACCCTGCAGAACGTCACCATCACCGGCGGGCGAGCCGGCTCGGGTGTCGCCTCGTCGGGCGGCGGGCTCGACATGCCGGACGCCAGCGCCAGCCTCACCGTCACCGACGCCACCTTCTCGAACAACGAGGTGACCGGATTCGGCTGCCTGGCCTTCTGCGGGCCGGAGGGGGGCGCGATCTTCGTGGCGGGCCCGCTCACCGTGACCGGATCCACATTCACGAACAACAACGGCACGTTCACGTGTGGCGGAATCTGCGGGGCGGTGGGCGGCGCCGTGGAAGCCGACGGCTCGGCGACCGTGAACGGCTCGACGTTCTCGAGCAACAGCACCAGCACCAACTGCCAGGCGAACTGCGGAAGTGTCGGCGGCGCGCTCGCCGTGGTCGGCGCGCTCACCTTGAACGGCTCGAGCGTGGTCAGCAACACGGCCGACACCGGGTGCTTCGCCGCCTGTGGGAGCGACGGCGGGGGGATCGCCACGCAGACCTCATCGACCGTGACCGGGTCGACGGTCGCGCAGAACACCGCGTCCACCGAGTGCTCCCTTTCGTGTGGGAGCGACGGTGGGGGCATCGACGCCGAACCGAGCGGCGTCACGTTGACGGTGATCAACTCCACGATCGCCGACAACACCGCCTCGGGTGACGGGGCCGGCGGCGGGGTGCTCTTCTTCCATGTGATCCTCGTGTACGCCACCGTGTCGGGTAACGCCGCGCCGAACGGCGCCAACCTGCTCACGTCCTCCTTGGCGAGCTTCGCGTCGGTCGTCGCCAGCCCCAGTGGCGGCGCGAACTGTCTCATCCCGCCCTCATCCACGACCTCGAACGGGTTCAACCTCGAGGACGACCCCGCCGCGACGTGCGGGTTCGCGACGAGCACCGGTGACCTCCCGCCCGGCACCGCGGCCGGCCTCGGGGCGCTGGCGAGCAACGGTGGTCCCACCCAGACCCTGCTCCCCGAGCCCGGCAGTCCTCTGATCGACGGCGTGCCCGTCGCCGACTGTCGGGCCGACGGGGCGGCGAGCGTCACGGCCGACCAGCGGGGCGTCACCCGACCCCAGGGCCTCGGCTGCGACGTCGGCGCGGTCGAGGTCGCCGTCGCCGCCGCCGCGCCGACGGCGTTGGTCGCCGCGTTCACCGGCTGAGCGCACCGCCGTCCCGGCTTCGACGGTGGCACCGGCGGCATCGGCCGACCGACCCGCCGGTACGCTGAAGTCTGCGATGCCCGACGTCTCCGACGCGCCCGCCCGCTCGGGCCGCGACGAGGACATCGAGGCGCTGCTCGCCGGGCTGAACCCGGTGCAGCGGGAGGCCACGACCGCGCCGGACGGCCCGCTGCTCATCGTGGCCGGCGCCGGGTCGGGCAAGACCCGGGTCCTCACCCACCGGATCGCGTACCTGATCGCCACGAGGCGGGTGTCCCCGTTCGGGCTGCTCGCGATCACGTTCACGAACAAGGCCGCGGGCGAGATGAAGGAGCGGGTGGCGACGCTCGTCGGCGATGTCGCGCACCGGATGTGGGTCTCGACGTTCCACTCGGCGTGCGCCCGCATCCTGCGCCGCGAGGCCGCCCGGATGGGGCTGCGGTCCTCGTTCAGCATCTACGACCAGTCCGACGCGGTCCGCCTCGTCGACTACGTGCGGCGGGACCTCAACCTGGACCCGAAGCGCTTCCCGCCCCGCCAGCTGCACGGGCGGATCTCGTCCTTCAAGAACGACCTGCTCACCCCCGACGAGGTCGCGGACGCGGCGGTCACACCGCCCGAGCGGCGCTACGCCGACGTCTACCGGGAGTACCAGCGGCGCCTGCTCGAGGCGTCGGCCGTCGACTTCGACGACCTGCTCCTGCTCGCGGTTCGCCTGTTCCGGGAGCACGAGGACGCGCTCGCCCGGTGGCGTCACCGCTTCGCGTACGTGCTCGTCGACGAGTTCCAGGACACGAACCTCGCCCAATGGGAGCTCGTCCACCTCCTCAGCGCCGAGCACCGGAACGTGATGGTGGTCGGCGACGCCGACCAGGCCGTCTACGGCTTCCGCGGCGCGGACTACCGCAACATCATGCGCTTCGAGGAGACGTTCCCGGACGCGACGGTGATCGTCCTCGAGCAGAACTACCGGTCGACGCAGGCGATCCTCGACGCCGCGAACGCGGTGATCGCCCACAACGCGGCGCGCCGGCCCAAGCATCTCTGGACCGAGCAGGTCGGTGGCGAGCTCATCACCCAGTATCAGGCCGAGGACGAGCACGACGAGGCCGCGTTCTGCGCGCACGAGGCCGTCCGCCTCACCGATGCCGAGCACTACCGCTACGGCGACGTGGCGATCTTCTACCGGACGAACGCGCAGAGCCGCGTCCTCGAGGAGGCGCTCGTGCGCGGCGGCGTCCCCTACCGCGTCTACGGCGGCGTGAAGTTCTACGACCGCCGCGAGGTGAAGGACGTCCTCGCCTACCTGCGCGCCCTGGTGAACCCCGACGACGAGGTGTCGTGGAAGCGGATCGTGAACGTCCCCAAGCGCGGCGTCGGCGACACGTCCGTCGGCAAGATCGACGCGTACGCGCACTCGACGGGCCTCACGTTCCGTGACGCGCTGCCCGAGGCGGCGGTCGCCGGCGTGACCGGCAAGGCGCTCGGCGGAATCTCGGACCTCCTCGACCTCGTGCAGCTCTGCGAGCAGGCCGCCGCCGACGGCGTCGCGCCGGCCGCGACGGCGATCCTCGAGCACTCGGGCTACCTCGCCGAGCTCGAGGCCGAGCGCTCGATCGAGGCCCAGGGCCGCATCGAGAACCTGGCCGAGCTCATCGGGGTCTGCCGCGAGTTCGACACGGCGCTCGACGCCGGGGACGTCACCGGCCTCCCGGCGATCGCCGGCGTCGGGACGGCCGACGGCGACGGCGCCGCGGTCGCGCCGACCGGCGTGGCGCGGCTGGCCGCCTTCCTCGAGGCGGTGTCGCTCATCACCGACCTCGACACCACCGAGGGCGAGGGCGAGGACCACAGCGCGGTGACGCTCATGACGCTGCACTCGGCGAAGGGGCTCGAGTACCCGGTGGTGTTCCTCGCCGGTCTCGAGGACGGGGTGTTCCCGCACCTGCGCAGCCTCGGCGACCCGGAGTCGCTCGAGGAGGAGCGCCGCCTCTGCTACGTGGGCATCACCCGCGCGTGGAGCGGCTGTATCTGTGCCACGCCTGGCGCCGCACCCTCTACGGGGCGACCGACTACTACTCGCCGAGCCGCTTCCTCGGCGAGATCCCCGAAGAGCTGGTCCGTGCCGTCGGCGAGGACCGGCCCCGCGGTGGCGGGGTCGGCGCGCACCGGGACGCGGTCGTCGAGGCGGCACTGCGCGCCGGCGCCGACGCCGGGCGTGTCGTCGACCCCGGGTTCCGGGTGGGCGACGACGTCGTGCACGACACGTTCGGCGAAGGGGTGGTCCTCGACGTGGAGGGGCGCGGGGAGAGCGCCGAGGCGGTCGTGCGGTTCCGGGAGGCGGGGGAGAAGCGGCTGCTGCTCGCGTGGGCGCCGCTGCGGCGGCCCTGAGTCACCCGCTCGGGAGCGGCTCGGGCGCGGGGACGACCTTCGCGAAGTCCACGATGACGCCACCGGCCTCCGCCCCGCCGAGGGGCATCGTGAGCTGGTAGCGGTCGAGCTCCCGGCTGACGAGCGCATCGCCGTGGCAGTCGACGTAGCTGTGCAGGTGCGACACCCACCGCACCGTGCAGGACTGGGTGCCCGGCCGGCGTGCGACCAGCGCGACGAGCTGGTTGTTCTCGAGCGCCACCCAGTAGCCGACCCCCCCGAAGGGGTGCGGATAGTACGCGGGGCCCTGGGTGTCGACGTTGTTGCGCAGGTCCGACGCCAAGCCGATGTAGATCGGTCCCGGCTTCGGCGTCGCCTGCCCGCCGCCCGTGGAGAAGAAGAGGACGACGGCGAAGACGACCCCGGCGAGCACGACGGCGGCACCGGTCGCGAGCAGCAGCGTACGGTCCGACGGTGCGGGGGGCACCCGCCTTGGGTACCTGGCGTGGCTGGCCGGGTCCAGTCGGGCTTGCATACTGTGGGCCCCGCCGGTTCGCCGGTGCACCCGAGGGAGATCATGCAGCGGCGCTACCGCGTCCTCATCGCCGAGCCACGCGACGCTCGCGGTCGTGACACCGATGTCCTGGCCGAGGCGCTGCGCGACGCGGGCTTCGAGGTCATCGACGTCGGGTCCTTCGAGGTGCCCGCGCAGGTGGCCGACGCCAGCCTCCAGGAGGACGCCGACGCCGTCGGCATCCTCGACGTGGCCGGACACGTCGCCCTCGTCCCGCAGGTCGTGGCGCGCCTCGCGGCCGACGGTCGCGCCGACGCGCTGGTCTTCACCGCGGGCACGGTCGCGCCCGACGAGCAGGTGACGCTCGAGGCAGCGGGTGTCGACCGCATCGTCCCGACCGGCGCGCCGCCGAGCGAGGTCGCGGCGTGGCTCCGCGAGTCGCTCCGCGCCCGCGAATCCGTGGCGGGCTGACCCGGCCCACCCCCAGGAGCACACGCGTGGACCTCTTCGAATATCAAGGCAAGCAGCTGTTCGCGAAGTACGGCATCGCCGTCTCGCCCGGCGATGCGGCCCGCACCGTCGATGAGGCCGTCGCGGCGGCCGACCGGATCGGCTACCCGGTCGTCGTGAAGGCCCAGGTGCACGTGGGCGGGCGCGGCAAGGCGGGCGGGATCCAGCTCGCCGACGACGCGGCGGCATGCCGGGCGCACGCCGACGCGATCCTCGGGATGCACATCAAGGGCCACGTCGTCGAGCTCGTCTGGATCGAGCAGGCGAGCGACATCGCCCGCGAGTACTACGCGTCGTTCACCCTCGACCGGTCGGCGAAGACCCATCTCGGGATGCTCTCGTCCCAGGGCGGCGTCGAGATCGAGGAGGTCGCGGCGACGAACCCGGACGCGATCGCGCGGGTCCACGTCGATCCGGTGACCGGGCTCACCGCGACGCAGTGCGAGGAGTGGGTGAGCGCCGCGGGCCTCGACCCCGATGCCCGGTCGGGCGCGATCGAGATCCTCCAGCAGCTGTGGCGCTGCTACGAGGACGCCGACGCCGACCTCGTCGAGGTGAACCCGCTGATCCTCACCACGGGCGGGCAGGTGCGCGCGCTCGACGCCAAGGTCACCCTCGACGGCAACTCGGTGTTCCGCCATCCCGAGTACGACGAGTACGAGCAGACCCAGCCTCGCGACGCCCGCGAGGAGGAGGCCTTCTCGAAGGGCCTGCAGTACGTCGGGCTCGAGGGGACGGTCGGCGTGATCGCGAACGGCGCCGGCCTCGCCATGAGCACGGTCGACGTCGTGAACGAGGTCGGCGGCCGGCCGGCCAACTTCCTCGACATCGGCGGCGGCGCGAACGCCGACGTCATGGCGAACGCCCTCGAGGTCATCAACCACGACGCCGACGTCCACGCCATCTTCATCAACATCTTCGGCGGCATCACGAAGGGCGAGGAGGTCGCGAACGGCATCATCCAGGCCCTCGACCGGGTGCGCATCTCGTCCCCGATCGTCATCCGCCTCGACGGCACGAACGCCGAGGAGGGCCGCGCCATCCTCCAGCCCCATCTCTCCGACCGGTTGCGCCTCGAGCCGACGATGCTCGATGCGGCGCGTGCCGCGGTCGGCCTCGCACGGGAGGCGACGGCGTGAGCATCTTCGTCGACGAGCACACGAAGGTCGTCTACCAGGGGCTCACCGGATCGCAGGGCCGCTTCTACGGTCGCCTGAACCGTGAGTACGGCACCCAGGTCGTGGCCGGGACGAACCCCAAGAAGGCCGGCACCGACGTCGACGGGGTCCCCGTCTTCGCGAACGTCGCCGAGGCCGTCCAGGCGACCGGCGCGACCGCGTCGTGCGTGTTCATCCCCGCGGCAGGCGTGAAGGACGCTGTCCTCGACGCCGCGAGCGGCGGGGTCGAGTTCATCGTCGTCATCACCGAAGGCGTCCCGATGCACGACGAGGCGTGGTTCTTCAACGAGCTGCGCCGCGACCACCCCACCGTCCGGCTGCTCGGCCCGAACTGCCCGGGGATCATCAGCCCGGGCAGCTGCAACATCGGGATCACCGCCGGCCACATCGCCAAGGCCGGCGGCCCGGTGGGCATCGTCAGCCGCTCCGGGACCCTCACCTACCAGGCGCTCTACGAGCTCCTGCAGCAAGACATCGGCGTCACGACCTGCGTCGGCATCGGCGGCGACCCGGTGCCCGGCACGAGCTTCATCGACTGCCTGCAGGCCTTCGAGGGCGACCCCGAGACGCACGCGGTGATGATGATCGGCGAGATCGGCGGCTCGGCCGAGGAGGAGGCCGCCCAATACATCAAGACCGAGATGAGCAAGCCGGTCGTCGCCTACATCGCCGGGACGACCGCGCCCGCCGGGAAGAAGATGGGTCACGCCGGCGCGATCGTCTCGGGCGGGAAAGGCACGGCCCAGGCCAAGATCGACGCGCTGCGCGACGCGGGCGCGCAGGTCGGCATGAACCCCACCTCGGCCGGCGCGCTGATGGTCGACGTCGTCGCCGGACTGTGACACGCACCGCGTAGGCTCACCTCGGTGACGAGCTACCCGCCGGCGTCCCCGCCGCCGCCCGCCTCCCCACCTCCGCCACCGCCCGCCGGAGGCGGCTGGTACGCGGCGCCGCCGCCGGCCCAGGCGACGAGCACGAACGGGTTCGCCGTCGCGGCGCTCGTGCTCGGCATCGCCGTGCTCTGCACCGGGATCATCGGCGGGATCCTCGCCGTGGTGTTCGGCAACATGGCGCTCACCCGCATCGCCGAGTCGAACGGGCGCCAGCGCGGCCGGGCCCTCGCCATCACCGGCATCGTGCTCGGGTGGATCGCGATCGGCCTCACGGCGATCGCGTCGATCGCCTGGCTCGTCTACGGGCTCACGAACCTCTAGGTCGGCGCCTCGTCGCTGTCGACCGCCTCGTGCAGCATCGGGCCGAGCCCCGTGCCGATCGCGAGCAGCGCGACGGCGCCGAGCGCGTAGTAGCCCGCGAGGCCCAGGTCGTTGGTCGTGGCGTCGAGGAAGATGGCACTGACGCTCGCCACGACGGCGATCACCCCGATCCAGACGGAGGCCCGCCGTCCGGGTCCGTGGCCGCCGAGCGCCAGGAGCGCCCCGATCGTGGCGGCGAGCAAGCCGCCGAGGAGGACGCTGTGCTCGTTTGGTCCGAGCACGGCCGCGGCGGCGAACCCCTCGATCGCGCCGACGACGAGGAACGGCACCGCGGCGCCGTTGTAGCCGCGCCGGTTCAGCGCCGCGCCGGCCACGAGGAACCCGGCGCCGAGCACCAAGGTGACGGCGGCCTCCCAGTCACCGGTGCGCGTGATCCCGTTCTGGGCGATGTTGCCGACGAACGCGGCGTTGGTGATCGACGTCTGTGCCTGCGGGTTCGCCACGATGTCGAACGGCACAAGGACCGGCACGATCGTCTGGGCGTCGGTCGCGCCCGGATGTGACGCCTCGAACTGCCGGTGCACCTCGAATCCGATGTAGGACGTCGCGAAGAGCAGGAACAGCGCCAGGAAGATCGCGCGGCCGCGCGTCCACAGCAGCGAGTAGAGCCCGAGGAAGACCACGGCGCTCAGGAGGTAGACGAGGCGGAACCACGACGCGCCCGGCTGGTTGTTGCCGTAGAACACGTACAGCCAGAACAGCGGCACGGTGAACACCAGCGCGACGACGGCGGCGCCGCGCGTGGGCCCGATGACGAACACCGCGACGCCGAGCGCGATGAGCGCCAACGCGCCGTTGAGCAGGATGCCCGGCGCGGTCGGGTTCGTGCTCGTGATCTTGTGGACGAGCGCCTCGACCGCGAGGACGGCGAACGCGCCGGCCCCCGCACCCAGCACGTGCCCCAAGCCGCTCGGCGGTCGCGTGCGGGCCCGCCATCCGAAGCGCGGGACCGGCCCCGACGTGCCCGAGGGCGTCGGTTCTGACGGCGGAGCGTCGATACGGGTCGTGTCAGCCACGAAGGCCACCCCCAGTCGTAGCGGTGCGGACGGTCAGCCTGCCTGACCGGTCGGGATCCGGCAAGACGGCGCACGCGCCGTGACGCGTGGATCCGGTCGGGCCCCGACGCGGCGGGGCGCCGGCGTCAGACGACACCGGCGCCCGATCGCAGTGCGGAGCGCTCGCTAGGCGTTGCTCTCCTGGAAGTTCAGGAACGCGCCAGCGACGAGACCGATGGTCGCCAGGAGGCCGACGAAGATGCCGAACTTGCGGGTCTTGCTGACGTTGGTGACCGTGCTGCCGAACGACACGGTGCCCGTCGTGATGTTTGGGCCCACGATCAGCTTGATCAGCACGAACAGAAACGCGACCGCCGCCACGACGAGCAGGATCTGCGCCAAGGTCACGCTGCCGAACTTGTCAGGGATCTCGACCCCGAGCGCCTTCATCACGACGTACGCGAGCATCACGAGCCCGAGGAGGACCGCCAGCAGCGTGAGATTGAAGCTCCACGCGCTCTTCGCGACCTCACCACTGAGCGGGCCGGTCGTCACCTTCGCTCCGAGCCAGTTGAAGAACGAGAAGATGAACAAGACGATGGCGCTGATGCCGATGACGGTGTCGCCTCGGCTCAGCTTGTTCAGATCCATGCGTTTCCCCTCTAGAGAAGCGCCCCGCCCAAGGGGGCAAGAGCCACAGAGCAGCACACCACGGCCACTGGTCAAATGCAAGCATCTGGCAATGGCCGGCGCGACACGAACACCTAATGGCGCAGGGTCAGGTAACCGCCGACCGCCAACGCGGTGGACGCGACAAGGCCAGCGTAGATGCCGGCTTCGCGCGTCTTGGTGACCGTGAGCTGGACTGCGCCGAGGCCACTGATGTCCGGGATGCCGAACGTGGCGGTCGTGATGTTGGCCCCGGCGATGAGCTTGACCGCGATGAGCGCGAACGCGAGGACGCCGAGGACGGTCAGCACGCGTGCGGGCAGGTCTGTGTCCGGCGGGTCGAGGCCGAGGACGCGGAACCCCACGTACACGAGCATCGACACGCCGACCAGCACCGCGAGCAGCGTCACCGGGTAGCTCCACGCGTTCCCGGTCACGTGATAGGGCCCGGTTGGCTCGTTGACGCCGTTCACGCGCAACGTCGAGATCCGGCCGCCGAACCAGTCGAGGAACGACACCGCGAAGAGCGCGAGGCCACCCAGCCCGATGAGCCGCTCGCCTGGTGCCAGCCGGCGCACGCCACCCCCCAGTCCTGGTCCGCGGGTCCGCCCGGGGCGAGCCGACCACGGCACCCGTCGCGGCGCAAACCGGTCGCGTTGGTCGGATCGACGTGGGTCGGCCTCGGTAACCTTCGAGCCGTGCGGCGACTTGGGGTGCTGGCCTCCGGGACGGGGACGATCCTGCAGGCCATCCTCGACGCCGACCTCCCCGTCGGTCTCGTCGTGGTCGACCGGCCTTGCCCCGCGACCGACCGGGCCATGGTCGCCGGTGTGCCCGTCGAGCTGGTAGAGCGGACCTCGTTCGGCCCCGAGTTCGACCGCGTCGCGTACACGCACCGGGTCGTGGACGCGCTGAAGCGCCACGAGATCGACCTCGTCGCGATGGCCGGCTTCGGGACCATCCTCGCTGAGCCCATCCACGCGGCCTTCGCCGGCCAGATCGTGAACACCCATCCCGCGCTGCTGCCCGCGTTCAAGGGCTGGCACGCCGTCGAGGACGCGCTCGCCGCCGGCGTGAAGGTCACCGGCTGGACGGCGCACCTCGCCACCCTCGAGGTCGACGAAGGGCCGATCCTCGCCCAGGAGGCCGTGGAGGTCCGTGCGGACGACACGGTCGACACGCTGCACGAACGCATCAAGGAGGTCGAGCGGCGCCGCTACCCGCAGGTGCTGTCGGCCGTGCTCGAAGGGCGGGCGCCGTGACCCGGCGGGCGCTGCTCTCGGTCTACGACCGCGCCGGCCTCGCCGAGTTCGCGTCCGGGCTCCACGACCTCGGCTTCGAGCTCGTGGCGTCGGGTGGCACCGCGGGCGCGCTCAGCGAGGCGGGGCTGCCGGTGACGACCGTCGAGTCGCTCACCGGCGCGCCCGAGATGCTGGGCGGCCGGGTGAAGACCCTCCACCCGCGGGTCCACGGCGGGCTGCTCGCCGACCGCGGGAACCCGGAGCACGTCGCCGACCTCGAGCGCCTCGGCGTCGAGCCCTTCGAGCTCGTCGTGAGCAACCTCTATCCGTTCGTGACGCAGCCGAGCATCGAGATGATCGACATCGGTGGCCCGGCCATGGTGCGTGCGGCCGCGAAGAACCATGCGTGGGTGGGCGTCGTCACGAGCCCCGACCAGTACGACGAGGTGCTCACCGAGCTGCGCGCCGGCGATGGTGCGCTGTCGGGCGAGACGCGGGCCCGTCTCGCCCGCGAGGCCTTCGCCCGCACCGCGGCGTACGACGCGGCCGTCGTGGCCTGGCTCGAGGATGACGCGCTGCTCCCCGCGCACCTCGTCCTCGCGCTGGAGCGCACCGCCGACGCGCTCCGCTACGGCGAGAACCCGCACCAGCGGGCGGCGCGCTACCGGCTGGTCGGGACGACGTCGTGGTGGGACGACGTCCGCCAGCACAGCGGCGTCGCGTTGTCGTACCTCAACTTCTACGACACCGACGCGGCGTGGCGACTCGTGCACGATCTCGGCGAGCGACCGTCGTGCGCCATCATCAAGCACGCCAACCCGTGCGGCGTCGCGGTGGCCGACACGCTCGCCGACGCGTACGCGCGGGCCCTCGCCTGCGACGAGCAGTCGGCGTTCGGGGGTGTCGTCGCGATGAACCGGCCCCTCGACGCGGCGACGGTCGACGAGATGGTGGCTGGCCCCCAGGCCGACGTCGTCATCGCCCCGGCCTATGAGAACGGGACGGTGGACGCGCTCATCGGCAAACGCAGGAACACGCGACTGCTCGAGGCGCCGCCACCCGAGCCGACGGTCCGCGACGTCCGCCAGATCTCGGGCGGGTTCCTGGTGCAGGAGCCACACCGCTTCGTCGCCGGCCGAGACGATTGGCGTGTCGTGACGAAGGTTGCTCCCACGGACGCGCAGTGGCGCGACGCCGAGCTGGCGTGGCGGCTCTGCGGCCACGTGAAGTCGAACGCCATCGTGCTGGTGAAGGACGGCCAGGCCGTCGGCATCGGCGCCGGGCAGCAGAAGCGGGTCGACTCGGCCGAGATCGCGGCCCGCAAGGCGGCCGGACGCGCCGCGGGCGGCGCGTGCGCGAGCGACGCGTTCTATCCCTTCCCAGACGGCCTCGAGGCGGCGGCGGCGGCCGGCGCGGCAGTCGTGGTGCAGCCCGGTGGTGCCATGCGCGACGAGGAGCTGACGCGACGCGCCGACGAGCTCGGCCTGGCGATGGTGCTCACCGGCGAACGTCACTTCCTCCACTGATGGCCGCTCGACTCCTGCCCGGCGCGCCCGTCGCGGAGGCCGTCTTCGCCGACCTCGCGCCGCGCATCAAGACGCTCATCGAAGCCGGACGCACCCCCGGCCTCGCGACGATCCTCGTCGGGAACGAATTGGCGAGCGCCGGCTACATCCGCATGAAGCAGGAGAAGGCGACCGAGCTGGGGTTCACGTCGCCGCACGTACACCTGGGCGACGACGCGACCCAGGCCGAGGTGCTCGACGCGATCGCGGGCTTCAACACGGATCCGAGCGTCGACGCGATGCTCGTGCAGCACCCGACGCCGCCCCAGATCGACTACGAGGCGGCCCTGCTCACCATCGACCCGGACAAGGACGTCGACGGGCTGCACCCGGTCAACATGGGTCGCCTCGCCCTCTCGATGCCCGGCCCGGTGCCGTGCACGCCCGCCGGGATCGAGGCGCTCCTCGCGCACTACGAGATCCCGGTCGCCGGGCGCGACGTGTGCATCCTCGGGCGCGGCACGACGCTCGGGCGACCGCTCGCGCTGCTGCTCTCCCAGAAGCGTCCCACGGCGAACGCCGCGGTGACGGTGGTGCACACCGGCGTGCCCGACTGGCCCGAGTACACGCGCCGGGCCGACATCGTCGTCGCGGCCGCCGGCGTGCCGGGCATCCTCCAGCCCGAGCACCTCACCCCCGGCGTGGTGGTGGTCGGTGGCGGGGTCCGCTACGAGGGCCGCACGCTGCTGCCCGACGTCGACGAGCGCTGCGAGGAGGTGGCGGGGGCCATCACGCCCCGGCTGGGTGGCGTCGGACCCACCACGATCGCGATGCTGTTCCGCAACGCGGTGGAGGCTGCCGAGCGGAGCGGGGCACGATGACGGTCGAACCGGTCGCGAGTCCCGAGGGCACGTGCCCGCTGTGCGGTGCCGAGACGGCAGGCGCGGCGCGTCGCTGCCCGTCGTGCGGCTGGTCCCTCGCCGGCGTGGACGGCCGGCCCGGTCCGTACTCTCGGGTTGCGCTGTGGTGGACTGGCGCGGGGTTCCTCGCCGTATACCTCATCACGCTGGCGATCGTCGCCCTGACGCACTGACGGGCGAGGGGCAGGAGAGACCGGATGGCCGAGAAGATCGCGATGGTCGACGGCACGCTGACCGTGCCGGACGAGCCGATCATCCCCTTCATCGAGGGCGACGGCACGGGCGTCGACATCTGGCCCGCCGCGCAGCGCGTCCTCGACGCTGCCGTCGAGCGCGCCTACGCCGGCAAGCGTCGAATCGCGTGGGAGGAGGTGCTGGCCGGCGAGAAGGCGTTCAACGCGACGGGGAGCTGGCTGCCCGACGAGACGGTGGCGACGTTCCGCGACCGGCTCATCGGGATCAAGGGACCGCTCACCACGCCGGTCGGCGGCGGGATCCGCTCGCTGAACGTCGCGCTGCGCCAGATCCTCGACTTGTACGTGTGCCTGCGCCCCGTCCGCTGGTACCCGGGCGTGCCGTCTCCCGTGAAGCGTCCCGAGCTCGTGAACATGGTCATCTTCCGGGAGAACACCGAGGACATCTACGCCGGCCTCGAGGTCGAGGAGGGCACCCCGGAGGCGACGAACCTCATCGGGATCCTCGAGCGCGAGCTGGGCTGGAAGATCCGACCGGACTCGGGCATCGGGATCAAGCCGATCTCGATCACCGGGTCGAAGCGCCTGGTCCGCGCCGCGATCCAGTACGCCGTCGACCACCATCGCAAGAGCGTCACGCTCGTGCACAAGGGCAACATCCAGAAGTTCACCGAGGGCGCGTTCCGCAACTGGGGCTACGAGCTCGCCCGCGACGAGTTCGCCGACGTCGCCGTCACCTGGGACGACTGCGGCGGTGATCCGGGCGAGAAGATCCTCGTGAAGGACAACATCGCCGACATCACCCTCCAGCAGGTGCTCACCCGTCCCGAGGACTTCGACGTCGTCGCGACGACGAACCTCAACGGCGACTATCTCTCCGACGCGCTCGCCGCGCAGGTCGGCGGGATCGGGATCGCCCCGGGCGGCAACATCAACTACGTGACCGGCCACGGCGTGTTCGAGGCGACGCACGGCACCGCGCCGAAGTACGCCGGGCAGGACAAGGTGAACCCGGCGTCGCTGCTGCTCTCGGGCGTGATGATGCTCGAGCACCTCGGCTGGCAGGAGGCCGCGGACCTGATCACGAAGGCGTTCGAGGCGACCATCGCGGACAAGATCGTCACCTACGACTTCGCCCGCCTGATGGAGGGCGCACACGAGGTGAAGACCTCGCAGTTCGCGGACGCGATCATCGACCACATGTAGCCGGGGCGGCCGGCGCCGGCCGCTCACCACTCGGAGGCGTGCGTGCTGCTCGCCGAGCTGAACGTCCGGCACACCCGCCGGCACATGCCGACCCGGCGGGTTGCGCTCGGCGACGCGTACTTGCCGCTCAGCGGCCCGGCGTGGGGTGCGGTCCTGCTCGGTGCGGTCACCGCCGAGCACGTCGCCGCCCTCGACGAGGAGCAGCTCGAGCTCCTCCCCCGCCTCATCCACGACGCGGCCGGCGGGCTCACCGTCCCCCGCATCGCGTTGCGCTACCGCCTCCAGACCGACAC
Organism: uncultured Actinomycetes bacterium; assembly: GCA_963731625.1. Lineage (GTDB taxonomy): Bacteria > Actinomycetota > Acidimicrobiia > IMCC26256 > PALSA-555 > PALSA-555. The sequence goes on along the minus strand of CAVSWH010000001.1, from coordinate 1,420,395 downwards.
CCACGGCCTCGACCGCTCCCGGCACCGCATCGTCAGCGAGGCCGGGCTCGGCACACAGCCCGCCGTCGTGCTCGAGCTCGACCGCCACGCCGCGGGCGGCCCCCAGCTGCTGGGCGCGGTGCTCGCGGCCGCCTCGCTCCCGCCGTCGGCGCGCCGCACGGCGCTGCGCGCCGTCGAGGACGCCCTGCAGCGGCCGGTGCTCCCCGAGGGGCTCGTGGTGCGTCGCCTCTACGAGGGCGTGCCCGGCCTGCAGCCGTTCGCACCCCGCAGCGTGAACGGCGACGGCGAGGACGGTGCCTGGCGCGGCGTGCCCGCCGAGCGTCGCTGGGCGATGGAGGTCCTCGGGCTGAAGGCCGGGATGACGATCGAGCGCCGCGACGTGCAGGCCCGGTTCCGCCGCCTCGTGATCCTCGCCCATCCCGACCACGGCGCGGCCGGAGCCGGCGCGGCCGAGCGGCTCGCCGAGCTCACGGAGGCGCGCGAGCTGCTCCTTGCCGTCGCGGCGACGACGCCGGAGTCGGCGGGCGCAGGACACACCGGGTAGGTTCCGGCTCGATGGCGACCCGCGCCGTGCACGTCACCGTCACCGGCGCCGCCGGCCAGATCGGGTACGCGCTCGTCCATCGCGTCGCGGCCGGTGAGCTGCTCGGCGTCGAGCAGCCGGTCGTGCTGCGCCTGCTCGAGATCGAGCCGGCGATGAGCGCGCTCGAGGGCGTCGTGATGGAGCTCGAGGACGGCGCCCACCCGCTCCTCGAGGGCATCGAGGCGACGAGCGACGTCGGCCGGGCCTTCGACGGGGCCTCCTGGTGCCTCCTCGTCGGGTCCATCCCCCGCAAGGCCGGCATGGAGCGGCGCGACCTGCTCTCGGTGAACGGCGGGATCTTCCGGCCTCAAGGCCGGGCGATCAACGACCACGCCGCGAGCGACGTGCGCGTCCTCGTGGTCGGCAACCCGTGCAACACGAACTGCCTGATCGCGCGCAGCAACGCGCCGGACGTGCCCGAGGACCGCTGGTTCGCCATGATGCGCCTCGACGAGAACCGGGCCAAGACCCAGCTCGCCCACAAGGCCGGCGTCCCGACGCGTGCCGTGACGAACCTGGCGATCTGGGGCAACCACTCCAACACCCAGTTCCCGGACTGGGTCCACGCGCGCATCGACGGCCAGCCCGTCCCGGACGTGATCCGCGACCACGACTGGCTCCGCGGGCCGTTCATCGAGACGGTCCAGAAGCGCGGCGCGGCCGTCATCGCCGCGCGCGGGGCGTCGTCCGCCGCGTCCGCGGCGCACGCCGCGATCGAATCGGTGAAGAGCATCTGGCAGCCCACACCGGCCGGCGACTGGCACTCGCTGGCGGTCGTCAGCCACGGCGAGTACGACGTCCCGGAGGGGCTGCAGTGCGGCTACCCGGTGCGCAGCGACGGCACCAGCTTCGAGATCGTGAACGGGATCGATCAGGACGCCGACGCTACGGCGCGCATCCGTGCCTCGACCGACGAGCTCGCCCAGGAGCGCGTCGAGGTGCGCGACCTGCTCGGCTGACCGTCCGCGTCCGCGTCCGCGTGGCGCGCCACGATGATGCGGTGACGCCGACCGAGCCCGAGGAGCACGGCCGCGGTCGCGATCGCGCGCTGGCGTTCAGCGACGGCGTCTTCGCCATCGCGATGACGCTGCTTGTGCTCAACCTGCGGGTGCCGCACGTCTCGGGGCACAACCTCGACCAGCAGCTCCGACACGAGCTGAGCAAGGAAGGCGGCGTCCTCATCGGGTTCGCGATCAGCTTCTACGTGGTCGCCCGCTACTGGCTGGTGCACCACCGCATGTCGTTGCGGCTGCGGCTCGTCGACGGCCGGTTCCTGGTCATCAACCTCGTGTTCCTCGCCTTCATCGTCTTTCTGCCGTTCCCCGCCGAGGTCCTCGGCAACTACGGATCGGAGGTCACCGCCGTCGTGCTGTACGCGGCGACGATGGTCGTGATCGGCGCCCTGTCGATGACGCTCTGGGAGTACGCGAGCCGCGCGCACCTCATGGGCCCGATGACCGATCCCGAGCAGCGGGAGAACCGACGCCGGTCGGCGATCCCGCTCGTCGTGTTCGCCACCTCGATCCCGCTCGCGTTCGTGAGCACCTCCGCGGCGCAGGTGTGGTGGATCCTGCTCGTGCTGTACCCGGTGCTGCGGTCCGGTGTTGAGCGGCGCCGCCCGCACCGGCCGGTGCGGCCGGCCTCATCCTCGAGCCGCGCGCGACCCGACGAGGGGCCGTCGACGGCGCGCGGGCCGCAGCCCTAGGAGCCCTCGCCGGGCGCGTTGAGCATCGGGGGTGCGCGGAGGCCGAGCTCAGCCCGCAGCGACCCGAGCCTCGCCTGCGCCTCGGCGCTCATCTGCGCCTGCTCGACCTCGAGCATCTTCGTGTCCACGCTCGCAGCGCCGATCTCGGTGGCGGCCTGGGCGCGGGCGAGGCGCTTCTCGACCTTGGCCCGCACCTCGTCGAAGGTGGGCACGTCGTCGGAGACCGACTCGGAGAGCTGGCCCATCGCCTTGTTCATCTCTTCTTGCATGCGGGCCTGGTCGAGCTGGCTCAGCAGCTGCTGACGTTCGGCGAGCTTCTTCTGCAGCGCGGTCGAGTTCTGGGCCACCGCGGCCTTCGCCTTCTCGGACGCCTGCGAAGTCTCGAGCAGCTGCCCGCGGAGCTGGTTGACCTGGGCCTCGAGGCTCACGATCTTGCTGGCGAATGCCTCCGCCGCCTGGTTGAACGAGACCGCCTTCTCGTTGTGCCCGGCGCGGGCCTCCTCGTCGCCGAGGACGAGCGCCGAACGGGCCGACGCGTTGGCGTGCTCGTAGTCCTCGATCGCCCGCTCGAGCTGGCGCTCGGTCTGCTTCTGGTTGGCGATGACGTTCGTCGCCTGCTCGAGGAGGCGCCGGTGCTGGGCGCGGGCCTCCCGGATCGCCTGCTCGAGCTGCACCTTCGGGTCGGCGTGCTCCTCGAGGCGCAGGCCGACCTTGGTGCCCAGGTACCGCCACCACCGCTTCATCGAGTCCCACATCGCCCACCAAGCCTACGCCGGGCGCCTCCGCGAGGCGGCCCGGCGTGTCAGGTGCCGGCGTGGGTGTCGGGCCAGCCCGGCGGCCCGTGCGCGTCGACCCACGACGCGACGGCGGCGATGACCCGGCTTGGGTTCTCGAGCTGTGGGGCGTGCCCGAGGTCGTCGAGCACCTCGAAGTCGAGGTCGTGCTCCGTGGCGGCGTGGGTCGCCGCCGCGAGTGGGACGAGCTCGTCGTCGGCGCCGTGGAGCAGCAGCGTGGGCCGCTCGGCCGCCGCGACCGCGAGGTCACGGTGCAGCCCGAACGCGAGGTAGGCGACGAGCGAGCGCGCCGCGGCCGCGTACGCGGGCGCGGCCTCGACCCAGCGCAGCCGTTCGGCGGTGAGCTCGATCATGCGGCGCCGCAGGTCCGCCGGCAGGGCCTCGGCGTTCCGCATGCTCGCGGCGATGGAGAAGTCGACGAGGCGCTCCGGCCCGAGCGCCCGCGCCCGCAGGGCGACGACCCCCGCGCCGAGGGCCGGGACGGCGAGGGGCGCGAGCCACGCCATGCGGAGCCAGTCGCCCATCCCGGGCCGTGGGTGGGGGACGGCCGGGTTCAGGAGCACGAGCCCACGGACCTGCTCGGGGTCGTCGGCCGTGACGCCGATCCCGATCGAGCCGCCCATCGAGTTCCCGACGACGAGGGACGGGCCGAGGCGCTCGAGCAGCCGTCGGACGAGCTGACGCTGTCGGCCGAGCAGCGCTCGGCCGGCCGGGGCGCGGGTGCGGCCGAAGCCGGCGAGGTCCACCGCGGTGACGACCGCGTCGAGCCGGTCGGCGAGCGGGGCGGCGAAGGGCTCCCAGGAGAGCGTGTTCGCGCCGAGGCCGTGGAGCAGGAGCACCCGCCGGTCGGGATGGCTGTGCGCCGACCGCCACTCGACGGTGTGGACGGCCAGCCCGTCGGCGTAGACCGTCCGCGCCGTGCCGGGCTCGGTCGTTGGTGCGGCCACGGGCATCAGGAGAGGGTAGGCCTACTGTCCCGGCGGTGCCTGCTCAGGAGCACGGCGAGGCCTGGTCGCTGGCCTTCGCCGGTCCCGACGCCACGGGCGGCTTCGTGCGCCTCGTCCGCTGGCCCGACCGCGCCTGGTTCTGGAGCTACCTCGTCGCGCCGGCGATCGGGCTCGTCGTCGTGCGCGACCACGACCTCGCGCCCGGGCGCGGTCGTCCGCTCGTGCGCGCCGACGGGCTGTGGTCCGAGCTCGTCGAGGAGACCCCGGGCGAGCACTGGACGGTCGGGCTGGAGGCCTTCGGGGTGCGCCTCGATGACCCGCTCGACGCCGAGCACGGCGAGCGCGGCGAGCGCCTGCCCGTCGGGCTCGACGTCGAGTGGGAGACGGGCGCGGGTCCCTACGGCGCGGTGCACGGAGTGCTGCTCGCGGGCGCGGCGCGCGTCGACGTCGACGGCACCGGCACCTTCGAGCACACCACCGTGACGGGTGATCCGTGGGCGCGGGCGTGGCGACGCGTCACGTGGCAGCGCGAGCCCACGCACGGGACCACCGCCCGCGACGACGCCGTCACGATCGACGCCGACGGTGCCGGCCTGCCCGTCGCGGTGGCGGCCGACGGCGTGTCCTTCGTCGTCGCGGCGACGGCCGTCGTCCCGGCCACGGCCCGGGTGGTGCTCGCGCTGCTCGAGGCGCCCGCCGGGCGGGGGTGGCTCGAGTGGTCCCAGGTCACGGCGGCGCCGGGTCGCTGACCCGCGGCTGGAGCGGCCAGGATTCGACGATGTTCCGGGGCGAGGTGGTGGCGATCTACGTGGCGGGGGCCGCCGGCGAGCCGATGGAGGCACGCGACGAGGTCGAGGCGATCGCCGGGCGTGGCCTGGCCGGCGATCGCTACGCCGCCGCCGTCGGCACCTACTCGGGGACCCGCATCCCCGACGCGCAGCGCGCCATCACCCTCATCGAGCGCGAGGCCGTCGCCGCCGCCCAGGACGACCAGTGCCCGATCGAGGAGCGCGAGACCCGCCGCAACGTCGTCACCGTCGGGGTGCCGCTCAACCACCTCGTCGGGCGGACGTTTCGCGTCGGGACCGTGCGCCTGCGCGGGATCAACCTGGCCGAGCCGTGCGCCTACCTCGAGGGCCTGACCCGCCCGCGGGTGCGCGCCGCGCTCGTGCACCGGGCCGGGCTCCGCGCCGAGATCCTCGAGGGCGGGCCGATCCGGGTCGGCGACACCGTCGAGGCGCCCTGACGACGCGCCCGGGTCGTCGCGTAGCGTGCCGCGTATGGCACGCACCTACGAGACCACGGGGGCCGTCCACGAGCTGCTCGACGTGCTCGGCTCGCTCGACGACCGGTTCCTGACCGGCGACCGCGCGCTCGGCGACGACCAGCAGGTCCTCGAGGGCTACCGGTGGATGTTCTCGATCCTCCAGGTGGCGCTCGACTGCTACGTCTGGGCCGATCCGGCCAACCCGCGCTTCGTCGAGATCGTCGGGCCGTACAAGAAGTGGGGCGGCGACAACGCCGACGCCTACTACCGCTACGCGCCGATCGACCCCACGCGGACCTACCGCGTGCGCGGCAAGCGGGGCGACGCCGCGTACCTGTCGCTCACCGTCTACGGCGGGCCACGCGACGGCCGCTACTCCGACCACCTCGTCGGCACGGTGAACGACCGCGACGACCTGCACATCGCCCCGGACGGCTCGTTCGACGTCGTGCTGAGCGCGAGCCGCCCCGCCGGGTGGGACGGGCCGTTCCTCGAGCTCGACCCCGAGTCGGTCGTGGCGATCACCCGCGACTACCTCGACGACCCGGTGCACGGGCGGCGCTGCGACTGGCACATCGAGGCCGACGACGCGCCCACCACGTGGCGCGAGGACGACGCGGACCTCGCCCGGCGATTCCGGGCCGCGATCACCTGGGTGCGCGACCAGTCGAACCTCGTCCCGCTCCCGCTCGGCGAAGCGAACCACGTCGACGAGCCCTACCCGGTCCAGCAGGTGACGCACGGCTGGGCGGCCGGCGACGCGGCGTACGCGATGGGCAGCTTCGACCTCGGCCCCGACCAGGCGCTCGTCGTTCGCGGGCGCTCCCCGGCGTGCGCGTTCTGGAACCTGTGCCTCTGGAACCAGTTCATGCACACCTACAACTACGACTACGAGCGCTGCACCATCAACGGCTCCCAGGTCGTGCCCGAGGCGGACGGGTCGTGGACGCTCGTCGTCGCCGAGCGCGACCCCGGCCACCCGAACTGGGTCTCCACGTGCGGCCACCCGCGTGGGCGGCTGTGGTTCCGCTGGTTCTACCCGGCCGAGACGCCGGCACGGCCGACGACCGAGGTGGTCGACCGGGCGCACCTCCCGGCGCAGCCCGCCTGATCCTCGCTACGCGTCGGGCTGAGGGTTCCGCCGGCCGCCGAGCCGGCCGACGACCAGCGCGACGACCGTCACGAGGTAGAGCTGACCGAGGAGCGCCTCGAGGATCGCGGCGGCTCGGCCGATGCCGGAGCTCGCGGCGACCGTGAGGTCGCCGTACCCGACGGTGGTGAGGGTGACGAAGCTGAAGTAGAGGAAGTCGGACGTGTTCGGGTGGCTCGTCTGCGCGAAGAACTGGGTCGTGCTCAGATCGCTCATCGCCGCGTACACGAACGCCGCGAGCATCCCGATCAGGACGTAGATGCAGATCGCCCCGAGCACCGTCTGGAGGTCGATCACCCCTCGCCGCACGATCGACACCGCGATCACGACCGGCGCCGCCGCGACGAGCAGCCCGTTCAGGACGAAGAACACCCCGTCACCGTTGCGGTTCGAGTTGAAGAGCAGTGACGCGAGGGCGGCCACGAAGGCCAGGACGACGACCACGAGGACGACGCGGACGACGTGGCGCCGCGCGCCGGCAGCCTCCATCGCGGCGAGCAGCGTCAGACCTTGCAGGCCGACGGTGACGACCCGCGCCCAGCCTCCGCTCGCGCCGGACGCCATGAACACGAACGTCAGGAACAACAGCAGCAACACGACGCCGTAGCGCGAGGTCGCCGGGATCCGCTCGGCGCCGCGACCCCGGACCCCGTGCTGGCGCAGGTGCGACCCGAGGTGACGAGGGGGCTCGGCCACGAGCGGACGGTAACCCCCGACCCCAGGAGAGGCGCGGACCCGCGCGCGGTGGCACGCGGTGGCACACGTTGCGACCGATTGCGGTCGCGGCGCGCCGTTGGCATGATGCCCGGCGAAGCGGCGGTCCTGTGCGAGAACGGGGGAGCGGGATGGTGACGTCGACGTCGCCGGCGGGTCTGGATCGGGAGGTCGCGGAGGCGCTGGCGCGTTCGTGGCTCCTGTTCGTGGTCACCGGCGTGTTCTGGTTGGTGCTCGGGTTCTTGGTGCTGTCGTTCCGGCCGGCCTCGATCTCGATCGCCGTGGTGTTCATGGCGATCGTGTTCGCCATGGGCGCCCTGTCGGCCTTCGCGGTCGCGTGGGCGACCGTCGGCCCGATGCGATGGGTCGCGGTGATCGTCGGCGTGCTCGCCACGCTCGCCGCGATCGGCCTCATCGTCTGGTCGCACCCGACGCTGCTGGTCATCTCGATCTACGTCGCGTGGTACCTGCTGATCCGGGGAATCTTCGACGTGGTGATCGCGCTCAGGAACACCTCGGTGAAGGGATGGTGGTTCACCCTGCTCGCCGGGATCATCTCGATCGGCCTCGGTGCGTGGGCCATCGGCAACCCGGACCGCTCCGAGCTGCTGCTCCTGACCATCATCGGGCTCTACGCCGTGCTGCACGGCCTCGCCGACCTGCTCGTCGGCCTCCACTACCGCGGCATGCGCGCCGAGCTCGGCGTCGGGTAGGCGCGACTAGCTGCTCTCTTCGGCGACGCCGAAGCGCTGCACGTAGTCGCGCATCCCGGCGCGCAGCGTCGCCGGGTCCAGGTCGAAGTCGCCCTCGAGGTCGTAGATGACGCCGCCGTGGCGGCCGCGCGGGTGGTCGCGCACGAACGCCGCCATCGCGGCGCGCACCGCCGGCGTGAACGGCTGGTCCGCGACGGCGTAGATGCGCTCGACCGTCGCGAGGTCGTCGGCCATGAACTCGTCGAAGCGCACGTCGAGCGACCGGCCCACCGGCAGCAGGTCGCGGTCGCGCATGCCGGCCTCGAGCATCTGCTGGATGCGATCGGACCAGTAATGGCCGATCCGGCGGGGGTCGGGGGAGGACTGGTTGAGGCGCGCCATGTAGGCGAGCATCGTGGCGTTCGACGCGATCACCGAGACGGGGTCCCGGTGGGTGACCACGAACGTCGCGTCGGGGAAGACGTCGAGCAGCGGGCCGAACTGCTCGAGGTGCTGGGGTGACTTCAGCACCCAGCGCTCGCCCCCGCGCTGCCACTGCAGGACCTGCAGCACCTTCTTCAGGTACCGGTACGACGAGGTCTGGTCGCGAGCCAGGTAGGCGTCGCGCCAGGTCGGCAGGACGGCGATCGTCTCGAAGAGCATCGTCGAGAAGTCGATGGCGAGGAGCTGGATCTCTTCGTGGACGTGATCGACCGTCATCTCGTGCATGCGCTTGAAGTAGGGGGCCGCCTCGTCGAGGAAGGCGAGGCCGACCTCGGTGCGGGCGAGGCGTGGGTCGGGCTCGCCGGACGTGACGGCGGCCTGCTCGCTGGCCGGGAGCACCGGCTCGAGGCTCTCCCAGTAGGGGAGTGAGCGCAGCGTGGGGTCAGCGGCCATGAGGTTGTGCAGATGGGTCGTGCCCGTCCGCGGCTGGCCGACGATGACGATCGGCCGGCGGATCTCGACCTCGAGGATCTCGGGGTGCGTCGCCACGAGCGCCTCGATGCGGAGCCGGTTGCGGAGGTGCCCGACGAGCTGGCTGTGCGCGCTCACCCGGCCCATCGGGCTGAGGACCGTGTCGGTGTCGAGCGCACGCAGCAGGACCTCGAGGCGCTCCCGGAAGTCGTCGTCGCCGAAGCTCGATTCGCTGGCCTCGCTGACGGCCTGGTCGCAGAGCGCGTCGGGCTCGAACCGGAGCGCGGCGGCGACTGGCTCCATCTGTTGCATCAGCTCGGCGATGGCCGGCGCGAACTGCGGGTCGGCGAGGTCGTCGATGCGCACGGCCGGCGGCCGGGTGTTGCTCACGGCGAGAGCGTCTCAGGACCGGCGCGCGTCGCGCCACACGCGACGCGCTGGCCCTTACGCCTCGTCCTCCTCGTCGCGCGCCTCCCAGGTGATCGGCTCCCCCTGCTCCGGCTCGTCGATCGGGGGCAGGCGCGGGCGGGACTGGAACCGCTCGGCGGTCTCGAGCAGGTGGACGAGGTCCGAGGACAGGTCGTCTTCTTCGGGCAGCTGGTCGTCATCGAAGTAGCTCACGATGCCGCCTCGTGGGGGCCGTCGGTGGCATGAGCGCCTGGCGCCGCCCCGGCGCCACCCGCACCGTATTCAGATCGCGGGGGGTGGTGGCGGCGCGGCAGCCGCGGTTCGCCCGCCGGCGATCCCGCGGGCACGGCTCACACGTCGAGGGCGGAGAGCTCGGGGATCCAGCCCCGGGCCCGCTCGACGGCGTCATGCCAGCGCTCGCGGTGGGCGGGCCCGCGCGGCTCGACGCGACCGGCCGGCGCCCACGTGGCGGCGAGCGCCGCGTCGTCGGCCCAGATCCCGACGGCCGCGCCGGCCGCGAACGCCGCGCCGAGGGCGGTCGCCTCGCGCACGGGGGCGATCTCGACGGGCCGCTCGGCCGCGTCGGCGAGGGCCTGCAGGAACGTCGGGTTGGACGTCATGCCCCCGTCGACGCGCAGCACGTCGATCGTCGTCGCGGCGTCGACGGTCGCGGCGTCGACGAGGTCCGCCCCACGCTGGGCGACGCCGACGAGCACGGCGCGCACGATCTGGGCGGCTGAGGTCCCGCGGGTCATGCCGAGCAGCGCGCCCCGTGCGCCGTAGTCCCAGGAGGGCGTCCCGAGGCCGAGCAGCGCCGGGACGAACCAGACGTCGCCGGTGTCGTCGACCTCGGCGGCGAGGGTGTGCGACGAGGCGGCGTCGGGGATCAGGCCGAGGTCGTCGCGGAGCCACTCGATGTTGGTGCCGGCCGCGAGCGCGATGGCCTCCACGCCCCACGTGACCCGGCCGGCGACCCGGCGGGTGATGATCGTGAACGTCCCGGCCGGGCCGCGATCGAAGCCGGGGCGGTCGGCGCCGACGACGACGTCGAGCATCGCCCCGGTCCCGAAGGTGATCTTCGCCTGGCCCGGCTCGATGCACGCCTGACCGAGCAGCGACGCCTGCTGGTCGCCGAGGATCCCCGCGACGGGGGGTTGTCCGGGCAGCGCGGCGGCGACGCCGAGCACGCCCGACGAGTCGACGACGGCCGGCAGCACGTGCCGGGGCACCCGCAACGCCGCGAGCGCGGTCTCGGACCAGTCGTCGCCGCTGCGGCGGCGCAGTCCGGTGACGGCGGCGTTCGACGCGTCGGTGACGTGCAGCGCGCCGTCGGAGAGCACCCAGGCGACCCAGCTGTCCACCGTGCCGAAGCAGAGGTCCCGGGTCCGCTCGGGGTCGGCGCGGTCGAGGAGCGCCTCGAGCTTCGTCGCCGACTCGTTCGGCCCGACGTGCAGTCCCTCGGCGCGCAGCTCGAGGCAGCGGCCGACCGTCCGCAGGTCCTGCCACCCGATCGCCGGTCCGACGGGTGCGCCCGTCGCGCGGTCCCACAGCACCGTCGAGCCGCGCTGGTTCGCGATGCCCACGGCGGCGACCGGGCCCTGCGCGGCCAGCGCCGTGGCCGCCATGCGTCGCACCGCCTCGCCGAGCTGCGCGGCGTCGAACTCGACCTGCCCGGGTGCGGGCGAGGACGGCAGCAGCGACTCGCGCCACTCGGCCCGGAGCTGGGCGTCGGGCCCCACGATCGCGACCCGCACCGACGACGTGCCGACGTCGACGACGAGGACCGGGTCCGTCACGTCACGGCCACGCCGGCGACGGCCCGAACGGCGACGCCAGCCCGAGCTTGCCGGGGTTGAGGATGCCGCGCGGGTCGAGCGCCCCCTTCAGCGCGGCGAGCACCCCGGCGCCGGTGCCGAGCGCGTCGCCGACGAAGCGGGCGCGGTTCAAGCCGATGCCGTGGTGGTGGCTCAGCGCGCCGCCACGCGCGAGCACGGCACGCGTCGCGGCGTCCCACGACGCCCGGTAGTACGCCTCGCGGCGCGCGGGCTCGGGCTGGCCGGCGAACGTGAAGTAGAGGCAGGCCCCGTCGAGGTAGGCGTGCGACTGGTGCGCCGACGCGGTGAGCGTCCCGTCGATGCGGGACAGCGCGGCGGTGGCGTCGTCGTAGATCGCCGGCAGGTCGCGCCACCGCGCCGCGATCTCCAGCGTGTCGACGACATAGCCGCGCCGGATCAGCGCCTCGAGGGCCGAGACGTCGTTGCGGTGCTCGAGCCACCGGGCCACGAGGTCGTCGCCGAGCGGGGCGGACGCGGCGCACGCCTCGGCGACCACGGCCATCGTCGCGTCGACGAGCCCGGGATCGCCCTCGTCGAGGACGACCAGCGGGTGGACGCCCGCCTCGGTGCGAAGGCTGCGGGCCCCCTCGGCGTCGTCGTAGAGGCGCAGCACCGCCGGCGTCGCGCCGCGCTGGAGGATCACCCGGCACGCGTCGAGTCCGGCGGCGAACGACGAGAACCCGTACGCGGCCCGCCGCTCGGCCGGTGGCGTGGGGTGGACGCGCAGCCGCGCGCCGGTGATGACGCCGAGCGTGCCCTCGCTGCCGACGAACAGCTGGGTCAGGTCGGGACCGGCCGCGGCGCGTGGCACGCCGCCGGTGTGGACGACCGTCCCGTCGGCGAGCACGACGTCGAGGCCCTCGACGATGTCTTCGATCTTCCCGTAGCGGGTCGAGTACTGGCCGGCCCCCCGGCACGCGAGCCAGCCGCCGACGGTCGAGAGCGCGACCGACTGGGGCCAGTGGCCGACGGTGACGTGGTGCGCCGCCCGCAGCTCGTCCTCGAGCACGTCGCCGAAGGTGCCGGCCCGCACGTCGGCGACGAGCGACACCGCGTCGACGTCGACGATCCCCGCCAGGCCGCAGAGATCCAGGAGCAGCCCGCCGTGGACCGGGACGCTCGCGCCGCACACGCCGCTGCGGCCCGCCGCGGCCGTGACGGGGACCGTCGCCTCGTGACAGACGGCGAGCACGTCGCGCACCTGCGCCGCGGTGGTCGGGCGCGCCACCGCCGCGGCGAGCGACGCGACCTGGTCGTCGAGCGCCCACACCATGCCGAGCGGCCACCAGTCACGGCTGGCCTCCCCGCGCGTGCCCGCGTCGGTGAGGACCGGGCAGACGTCGCGCAGCCGAGTGAGGACCGCGTCCGGGACGTCGACGCGAGCCGTGTCGAGGCGACTCGTCGGCGGGACCTCGTCGGAGACGCCGGCGCCGAACGCGATCGGCGGGGTCGGGGCGCCGCGCCGGGTCTCGGGCAGGTCCGGCCCCCTGGCTAGGCGCCGAGCGACGCGTCGAGCGCGGTCTCGGGCAGCTGGGCGATGCCGCGCTCGTGGTCGACCGCGGCGCGGTACTCCTCGGCCTCCCGCGCCACGCGCGCGTCGTCCCAGCCGAGCTCGGGGGCGAGGAGGCGCGCCACGTCCGCGGCCGCGGCCTTGGACGCGTCGCGTGCGAGGAGCCGGGCGCGGGTCCGGCGGGACAGCACGTCGTCGAGCGTGGTGGCCATCTCGTGGCGGGCGGCGTGGACCGCCTCGGCCCGCAGGTAGGGGAGGCCCGGCACGAGCGGCTCCCGGAGGCTCGGGTCCTCGCGGAGCAGGCCGAGCACCGCCTCGGCCTCCGTGCCGTAGCGGCCGGCGAGGTGCTCGTGCACGCTCGGCTCGCCGCCCGGGTCGGGTGTGTCGAAGCCGTCGGCGCCGAGGAGCGCGAGCCGTCGCGTGCGGCACTTGGCGCGTGTGCCGAGGAGCCGCGCCGCCTGGTCGATCGTGTCGGCGGCCATGCGGCGGTAGGTCGTGAGCTTGCCGCCCGTCACCGTGATGACCCCGCTCGTCGACACCCGGACACCGTGGCGCCGCGAGAGGTCGGCCGTGCGGGCGCTGGTCGCGGTGCGCCGCAGCGGTCGCAGCCCGGCCCAGGTCCCGCAGATGTCCTCCACGCCGACCGGGTTGGCGATGGCCCGGTTCAGCGCGCGGAGCAGGTACTCGATGTCGTCGGGGCTGCACTGCGGGTCGTCGATCGGCCCGTCGTAGTCGGTGTCGGTCGTCCCGATGTAGGTGAAGTCGCCCCACGGCACGACGAAGACCGACCGGCGGTCACGCGGGACCGGGACGATCACGGCGATCTTGTTGCGCACCTTCGACCAGGGGACCGTGATGTGCACGCCCTTCGCCGGGCGGATCGACTCGGGGTTCGCGCCCTCGTCGAGGGCCCGCAGGCCGTCGGCCCAGACCCCGGTGGCGTTCACGACGATGCGCGTCCGGACGGTGATCTCCTCGCCGTCGGCGCGCAGCGTGATCGACTGGACGTTGTCGTCGGCTCCCTTCGCGAGCCCGACCGCCTCGAGGCGGTTGGCGACGACCGCGCCGTGCGCCGCCGCGGTGCGGGCCAGGCACAGGGTGAGGCGGGCGTCGTCGGCGTGGGCGTCGTAGTAGAGGTACGCCGAGGCGAGGGTCTCGGGGCGCAGCGTCGGCATGAGCGCCAGCGCCCGGTCGTGGTCGACGCGGCGGTGCGCCTTGTGGATGCGCAGGCCGCCGGTGACGTCGTACATCCAGAGCGCGGCGCCGAGCGCCCGGGCGACTCGCCGGTCGACGAGCCCGTCGCGAGACAGGATCGGGATCAAGAAGGGCAGCACCCGCACGAGGTGCGGGGCGTTGCGCAGCGCCCGCTGGCGCTCGGCGAGACCCTCGTAGACGAGGGCGACGTCCTTCTGCTGCAGGTAGCGCAGGCCGCCGTGCACCAGCTTCGAGGACTTCGACGAGGTGCCCGAGGCGAAGTCGTCCCGCTCGACGAGGGCCGTGCGGAAGCCCCGGGCGGCGGCGTCGAGGGCGCAGCCCGCGCCGGTGATCCCGCCGCCGACGACCACGACGTCGAAGGCCTCGTCGCCCAGTCGTCGGAGCGCGGCGGCGCGGTCGAAGGCGACGGTCGGCACGGGCGCCACGCTACCGGTGGGGTCGCGGCGACCGCCGGGGATCAGGCGACGACGCCCTCGTCGCCGGCGTCGGTGACGATCGGCAGCCCCGCCGTCGCCCAGGCCTGCATCCCGCCCGCGAGGTTCGTGGCCTCGTAGCCGGCCCGGCGCAGGGCGTCCGTGACCCGAGCGGAGCGGCTGCCGACGCGGCACACCACGACGATGTCCCGGTCGGTGGGCAGCTCCCCCCGGCGGCCGGCGACCTCGCGCATCGGGATCCAGACGGCGGCGGGCGCATGGCCCGCGGTCCACTCGTCCGGCTCGCGGACGTCGAGGAGCAGCGCCCCGCCGTCGAGGCGCGCCGCGGCGCTGGTCGCGTCGATCGCCGGGACGCCCGGGCTGCCCGTCACCACCCCAGCCTCCCACCAACCGGTCGGCCCGGCGGCGTCGCAGATTTGTTTGAGGAATTGCTCAAGTCCCGCGGCGACCCCGCCGACAATGGGGGCTGGTGCGGCGGGGCATGCGCATCGCTAGCAAAGGGAGGCGATGATCAGCTCCGCGGGTCATAGGCGTGAGGTCCGGCAGGCTCACGGCACGGTGAGCCGCCGGCTGTTTGGCGCGTTCGCTGCCAGCGCGGCGCTCATCCTGTTCGTCGCGGGCCCGGCGTCGGCCGGCGGGTCGGCGCGCGTCCCGGTCCACCACGGCCACGACGGTGGCGGTTCCGGGCAGTCGGGCGGCGGCGGGTCCCCCGATGGTGAGGCCGGCGGCGGGTTCGGTGACGGGCATCACCACGATGGCGATCACGACCCTCACGGCGGCACCGGCGGTCAGGGGCAACAGCAGCAACAGGGTGGTGGCGGGTCCACGACGCCCCCGCAGGGCTCGCAGACCCCACCCACGACGACGTCGACGACGGTCGCCCCCGGGACGCCCATCCCCCAGGGCGCGCCGGCGACGACGACCCCGACCACGAGCCGGACGGTCACGGCGGTCAGTGCCGGCCGGACCCGGGGAGGCGTCTCGGGCGGCGGCGGTCCACCCCCGGCCGCGTTCACGCAGGCGCCGGCACCCGCGCCGCCGGCCCAGGTCTTCCCGCTGCCGACGCCCGGCAAGGGCGGCGTGGCGCGGGCGCTGCAGACGGCGCAGTCGTACGTGCTGCTGCTCTCGCTGGCCGGCGCCGTCGTGCTGTTCCTCGCCGTCCAGGGCCTCCTCGACCGGCGTGACCCGCGGATCATGCGGGCGCCGGTGCACGATCAGCTCGAGTTCCGCGACTTCGAATGACCACGACGCTCGGTGACCCCCAGGCGCCGGTCCAGGATCGGCTCGGCGTCCTCCAGCTCGTCCGCGTCAGCCTCGCGGTCGCCGTCGCCGCGCTGCCGCCGCTCGTCGGGACCCGCGGCGCGCCGCTGAGCCTGCCCGCGGCGTACCTCGCGGTCGTGGTGCTGGCCGAGATCGTGCGCCGTCGCCAGCCGCGCCTCACCGCCTCGCTGCTCAGCGCGCTCGTCCTCGTCGACGGCGTGTTCCTCGCCGCGGCGGTGCTCATGACCGGCGGGACGACGAGCCCGCTGCTGTTCCTCGCGTTCCTCGAGGTGGTGGCGGTGACGCTCCTCGCGTCGCCGCGCACCGGGCTGAAGCTCGCCGTCTGGTGCGCGCTGCTGCTGTTCCTGGGGCGCACCGCCGCGGTGACAGGGGTGCTCAAGCTCGCCGCGTCGGGTGACGACCGCGCCGCCGCGCTGAGCGGCGCCGCCTTCCTCCTCTTCGCCGTCGGTGCCGCGGCGTTCCAGTCGGTGAACGAGAAGGCGCTGCGGCGAAGCGGCTCCGAGCTGCTCGGCCTCGTCGAGCTCGGCGGCACGCTCGAGCAGGCCCGGCGCCCCGACGACGTCGTCGCCGTGCTCCTCGAGCACCTCCGCACCCATCTCGGCTTCGCCCACGCCGTCGCGTTCCTGCGTGGCGAGGACGCCTGGGCGGTCGTCGGCGACGTGGCGTCGCCCGGCCCGCACGCGGGCGGGCTCGGGCCGGTCGGCGACGCGGTCCTCGCCGACGGGGAGACCCGACTCGTGCGCGGCTTCGAGCGCGGGCTCCTCGCCGAGCAGCTGCCGTGGGCGCAGAACCTCGTGATCGCGAGACTCCCCGGCGAGGACGAGCCCCTCGGCCTCGTCGTCGCCGAGTGGGGCCGCGGGCCCCAAGCGCGGATCCCCGAGCTGACCGTCGCGACGGTCCACCAGGCCTGCTCGCACGCCGCGCTGACGCTGCGCAACGCGCGCCTCCTCGACGAGGTGCGCCGGCTCGCGACCCGCGACGAGCTCACCGGCCTGGCCAACCGGCGGCTCTTCGAGGAGACGCTCACGCTCGAGGTTGGGCGCCACCGCCGCACCGGCGCGCCGCTGAGCGTGATCGCGCTCGACGTCGACTACTTCAAGGCGATCAACGACGAGTACGGCCACCCCGCCGGTGACGCCGTGCTCCGCCTCATCGCCGCGGCGCTGCGCGGCGGCACGAAGGCCTACGACCTGCCCGCCCGGACGGGCGGCGACGAGTTCCTCGTGCTGCTGCCCGGCTGCGCGACCACCGACGTGGCCGGCGTCGCGGAGCGGTTGCGTAGCGTCTCCCGCCTCGCCGTGGGGCCCGACATCGCGATGACGCTCAGCGCGGGAACCGCCACGCTGCCCGACGACGCCGTCGACGGGGAGACGCTGCTCACCGCGGCCGACTCGGCCCTGTACCGCGCGAAGCGCACGGGCCGCGATCGGGTCGGCACCTCCGCTTAGCGGGACTCCTCCACGAGCGCCGCGGCGCGCTCGCGCAGGCGCGGAACGTTTGCCTTAGAGCTCCGGTAGTGGGTCATTGGTGTCACATCGGCGGTGTAGGTGTGCGGTGTGTCGTCAGCGAGGCGGTGTCGGTCGTTTCGTTATCTGGTGAGCCCCACGGTTCGTCAGCGTCAAGCGCTCGAGACGCTATTGCGGTTGCAATGCGAGCTGTACAACGCGGCGCTGGAGGAGCGCCGCGGGGCGTGGCACTGGGAGCGCCGGTCCGTGTCGTATGTCGAGCAGTGTCGGACCCTCACGAGCCTGCGCGAGTCACGCCCCGACGTACTCGGGGCGGGGGTGACGGTGTGTCGGGGGACGCTGCGGCGCCTGGACTGGGCCTTCGCCGCGTTCTATCGCCGTGCTCGGGCAAGGCAGCGTCCGGGGTATCCGCGGTTTCGGCCGATGAGTCGGTGGGACTCGCTGCAGTGGGAAGACCGATGCGGTTGGCGGCTCGACTCCGCTTCCGGACGGCTGCTCCTGTATGGGATCGGGCATCTCAAGGTGCGCATGCACCGCCCCGTCCAGGGAGAGACCAAGGCGATCACGCTACGCCGCGAGGGGCGACGCTGGTCGCTCACCGTGCGCTGCGTGGGCGTACCCGCCGAACCGCTCCCGGCGACGGGGCACCAGGTGGGTCTCGACGTGGGGGTCGGGGTCTGGGTCGCGACCAGCGACGGTGCCCTTCATTCCAACCCTCGACACCTCCAACGCGGCGCGACCCGACTGGCGGCCGCGCAGCGCAACTTCGCCACCAAGACGCCGGGCTCGAAGCGCCGCCGGGTGGCACATGACCGTGTCGCGGCCGCGCATCGCCACATCCGCGACTGCCGCAAAGACGCAGCCCATCAGCTCTCGCGCCGACTCGTGAATCAGTACGACCTGATCGTCCACGAAGACCTCCGCATCGCCAACCTCGTGCGACGACCTAGCCCGCGACCCGACGGCACCGGCGCGTATGCGCCGAACGGTGCCGGAGGCAAGACCGTCCTGAACCGCAACATCCATGACGCCGGGTGGGGCACCCTTCTCGCGATGATCTCGTACAAGGCTGAGAGCGCCGGTCGAGTCGTCCTCGCGGTGAAGCCCCACAACACCAGCCGCACCTGCGCCCACTGCGGGCACTGTGCGGCCGGGAACCGGCGCGGCGCCGTCTTTCGATGCCAAGCCTGCGGCCACCAGGCCCACGCCGACATCAACGCCGCCGAAAATATCCTCCGGGCCGGTAGGGCCCAGCAGCCCTCAGCTGCACAGGGTCGAAACTGACCCACTACCCGAAGTTCCATCCCGGCACGGCGCGGCAGTGTACGGGTGACCCTCGCGCGCGAGGCTGCCGCCCATGGCCGAGGCCCTCGCGTCGATCGCCGCCCGCAAGGCGGACACGCCGGCGCTCGTCGACGAGCGCACGACCCGCACGTGGCGCGAGTTCGACGAGCGAGTGAACCGGCTCATCCACGGGCTCCGCGGCCTCGGGCTCGGCGCCGATGACCACGTCGCGGTCCTGAGTGCCAACCGTGTCGAGCTCTTCGAGGTGCTCGGCGCGGTCATGCACGGGGGCGTCGTCGTCGTGCCGTTGAACTGGCACTGGATCGCCGACGAGATCGCGTACGTGCTCGACGACGCCGAGGTGCGCGTGCTGCTCACCGATCCGGCGCACGCCGCGATCGCCCGCGCCGCCGCCGAGCTGGCCGCATCCGACGTCTCGGTGGTGACGATCGGCGACGACCGGTACGAGGCTTGGCTCGCGGCGCAGCCGGCCGACGAGCCGGCCGAGCAGGTCCTCGCGGGGCCGATGTTCTACACGTCGGGTACGACCGGTCGCCCGAAGGGGGTCCGCAACATGTTGACCCGCGCCGGGATGCCCGCGTCGACGTGGGGCCTCATCACCCAGGGCGCGATCGAGAACCTGGGCCTGCCCACCGACGGGGTCACGCTGCTCTGCGGCCCCGCCTACCACTCGGCGCAATGGGCGTTCGCGGTGTTCCCGCTGCTCGCGGGCGGGACGCTCGTCACGCGGGACCGCTTCGACGCCGCCGAGGTGCTCGAGCTCATCGACCGGTACCACGTCACGAACCTGCACCTCGTCCCGACGCAGCTCGTGCGGCTCCTCCGCCTCCCGGACGACGTGCGTGCCCGGTTCTCCGGCGAGAGCCTCCGGATCGTGCACCACGGCGCCGCGCCGTGCCCGCCCGACGTGAAGCGCCAGATGCTCGCGTGGTGGGGCCCGGTGCTCGTCGAGTACTACGGCGGCACCGAGGGGGCGATGCTCTCGACGATCACCGCCGAGGAGTGGCTCGCGCACCCGACGAGCGTCGGGAAGCCGTGGTCGAGCGTCGAGGTGCTCGTCGTGCGCGACGACGGCACCGAGTGCGATCTCGGGGAGGTCGGCACGCTCTACGTCCGCAACAAGCTCGGTACCGACTTCGAGTACCACGGCGACCCGGACAAGACGGCCGCGGCGCATCGCAGCCCGGGTGTCTTCACGCTCGGCGACGTCGGCTACCTGGACGACGAGGGCTATCTGCATCTGTCCGACCGGCGCATCGACATGATCATCTCCGGTGGTGTGAACATCTACCCGGCCGAGATCGAGGGGGCCCTCGCCGCGCACCCCGCGGTGCATGACGTCGCGGTGTTCGGCGTGCCCGACGACGAGTACGGCGAGGCGGTGCAGGGCGCCGTCCAGCTCGAGGACGGCGTCGCGGCCTCGGACGCGCTGGCCGAGGAGCTCCGCGACTACTGCCGCGCGCACCTCGCGGGCTACAAGGTGCCCCGCAGCATCGACTTCGAGGCCGAGCTGCCGCGCTACCCGACCGGCAAGCTGTACAAGCGGCTGCTGCGCGACCGCTACTGGGCCGGCACCGGCCGCCAGATCTGAGCCCGCACGCGGTTCGGGACCGCCCGCCGAGCCCATAGGTTGTGGGCATGGTGATCGCCGACGACGACCCGGAGCGCCGGCGCCCCCCGGTGACGCCCGAGCTCGTGCCCGCGGCACCTGCGCCCGCCGGGTCCACCACGGGGCTCCACGCCGTGGTCGAGAGCATCCTCGACACGGTCGTGGGCCGCGCCGTCGCCGACCCGATGGACGTCCACACCGCCGAGGATGTGCGCGCGCACGTGCAGACCCCCGTCGCGCCCGGGATGACGACCCTCGTCGTGCCCGCCGTGGCGCGTCTCTCCCATCGGTGGGCCAACCGGGTCGTGAACATCGGGTCGCGGCTCTCGTTCTCGATGAAGGCGGTCCTCGCGACGATCCCGCCGCTCGCGACGTCCGTCGCGCTCGGCACCCGGGAGCTGCACGCGCTCGCCTCGCTCGTCGTGCAGCGGCTCCGCACCGAGGGTCTCCCGGTCGAGCACCGCTTCGTGCAGCGGGTCACCGTCAACGCCTACGTGTGGCCGGGCGGGGGGCGGTCGCTCGCCGACGCGCAGGTGCCGGCGCTGGCCCGCGTCGCCGGCCTGTGGGCCACCCGTCCCCTCGCTGGGGAGCGGACCGGCGAGTGGGCCGGCCGGGCCGCTGAGGCGATCGAGGCCGCCGACCTGCGATCGCTCGTCGCCACCTACCGCGGCGACCCTCCCGCGCTCAACCCCTGACGTCCGGCGCGGGTGACGCGCCGCGACGGTCGGGCGGTCGACTCAGGCCGCGTCGACGTGGGAGACGCGCCACGCCGCGATCGCCGTCTCCAGCTCGGAGTCGCGCTCCAGCTCCGCGACCGCCGCCCGCAGCTCGGGGGTGAGCGCGCTGACGCGTCCGAGGCGCCGCCGGAACAGCGCGAGGAGCGCCCGGTAGCGCTCGAGGATCCGGTTCGGCGGGTCGTCGTGGCGCGCGAAGGCGACGCTGCCGTGCCGGCGGACGTCGCGGAGCAGGTCCTGCACGTCGCGGACCGTCACGGCGGCGCACACCCGCACCACCGACAGGTCGGGCTCGGCCTCGAGGCGTTGCGGGTCGGCGAGCGCGTCGGCGCACACCTCGACCAGCCGGGCGGTCTTCTTCCCGACGCGGTCGCGCACCTCCCGCGGTGTCACCTCGGTGCCGCGGGCCGCGTCGACGATCATCCCGGCGATCGCCTCCCGCTTCGTCCCGCCGTCACCGAGGACGAGGGAGGCCACCCCCAGCACCTGGGCGACCGACGGCGTCCGGGCGCCGTGCGCTGCGTGCAGCGCCGTCGCCCAGTGCGCGGCGGCGAAGAACCGCTTGCTCACCTCGATGTCGGCCACGACCCGAACCTACCCAGCGGCACCGGCGCCGCGGTGGACCGTCGGCGGTGTCAGGCCGCGGCGCCGACGCGCACGTCGAGGTCGGCCCGCTCCGCGTCGCTCAGCGCCCAGGCGGTCGTCGCCGCGGCGTTGCTGCGCACCTGCTCGGGCGAGGTCGCGCCGGCGATCACGCTGGCCACGATCGGGTTCGAGGCCAGCCAGCCGAGGGCCAGCTCCTGGAGGGTGTGCCCGTGGTCGCGGGCGAACCCGTCCAGGGTCTCGACGGCGCCGAACTGCTCGTCCGACAGGAGCTGCTCGACCCGCTCCTTCGGCCAGGCGTGCAGGCGCGACCCCGCGGGCGGCGTCACGCCCCGCTGGTACTTGCCGGTCAAGATGCCGCTCGCCAGCGGGAAGTACGGCACGAACGACATCTCGTGGCGACGACAGGCGTCGAGCACCGCATGCTCCGGCTCGCGCTTGAGGAGGCTGTACTCGTTCTGGACGGTCACGAACGGGCGCACGCCGAGCGACGACGCGGCGTCGGCGGCCTCGTCCAGCTGGGCCGCCGAGAAGTTCGAGCAGCCGAGCTCGCGGACCGTGCCCGCCGTCACGAGCCCGTCCAGCGCGGCGAGGGTGTCCCCGATCGGGGTCTTGGCGTCCGGGGCGTGCAGCCAGTACAGGTCGAGGTAGTCGGTCCCGAGCCGTCGCAGGCTCGCCTCGGCGGCCTCCGTGACCCACGTCGGATCGCCGCCCGGCCGCCCGTCCGGCGGCGGCCCCATCCCGAACTTGGTGGCGACGACGACCTCGCCGCGTGACGAGCCGAGCGCCCGGCCGAGGAACTCCTCGGACAGCCCGCCGCCGTAGATGTCCGCGGTGTCGAAGAAGTTCACGCCCGCGTCGCGTGCCGCGCCCACGACCGCCCGGGTGCCGGGCTCGTCGACCCGCCGGCCGAAGTTGTTGCAGCCCAGCCCGGCGACCGAGACCTCCAGCGTGCCGATCCGTCTCGTCTCCATGTCGGTCCTCCTATCGCCCGGGCTCGTCCAGGTACAGCGGGTTGGCGTCCGGGAACGACGCGATCGCCGGCCAGCCCTCACGGTTCGGATCCTCGATCGTCGCGCCCCGCGACCGCAGGGTCGCGACGACGTCGTCGATCGGCTCGGTGACGATCAGCCCGACCGAGACGGTCGTGGCCGGCGGGCCCGACGCGCCGGGGTGCAGCCCGAGCTGGGGGCCGTCCCCGGCGTCGACCTGCGCCCAGTGGTCGCCGGCGCGGAACACCAGCCCCAAACCCAACCACTCGGTGTCGAAGCGCACCGACCGGTCGAGGTCCGACACGTACAGGGTCGGCATGCCGCCCCGGATCATCCACATCCTCCCGGTTCCGCCCGGTCTCGCCCGCCCGATCGCCGCGCGAGGCGATCCGGGGCTCACGGACCGCTCAGGTGTTCTTTACGTCCGGCTGATGCGCCTCGCCTTACCGTACCCACGAAGCGGTCTCCCGAGGCTCGGCGCATGGTTCCAGAGCGGCGCCGAGCCGTGGGGCGGCTCGCGTCTCCCGGCCGGTAGCTGCCCGCACAGACCCCCCGGGCCGGGACGCTGGCGAGTCGCCCCCGGGAGGCCGTCTCGCTATCCGGGCGCCGCGGCCGGCGCGGGCGCCCGGACGGGCCCGTGGTCCCCGACGGCGACGTACGCGACGAGCAGGACGAGTGGCAGCGCGTACGCGAAGGTGCCGCGCAGGATCGTGTCGGCCACCGATCCGGTGTGGTGCGTCGGCAGCTTCCAAGCGGCGAGCAGCACGACGGACTGCCACCAGATCACCCAGGCGAGCCGCGACGGGCGATCGTCGGCCAGCACGGGCAGGGCCCAGCCCGCGTACCAGGGGAGCGTGTACTCCGCGGCCATCGCGTAGCTCGCCGTCGCCGCCCCGACGCCGAGCTCGGGCCGGTCCGCCGACGCCCAGCGCCACGCGACGACGATGGCGAGGACGCCGACCAGCGCGAGGGACAGATAGAAGAGGACGGACAGGGTGTCGTTCGACGGGAGGAGGCCCGGCAGGTCGCGGCCGGCGTCCTTCCCGACGAGCAGCTGCGCCGGCAGGTTCCACGGCGAGCCGGGCGTCACCGAGTGGTCGGCGCCCGCCAGCACGTGCGACTGCCCGGTCACGAACGGCAGGTAGACGATCGCCGTCGTGGACAACGTCGCCACGGTGACCTGCTGCGCGAGGCGCCGCTCACCGCGCCGCCACGCCCAGAACACGAGCGCGGGCAGCGCGAGCAGGCTCGTCACCTTGAGCAGCGTGGCGACGCCGAGCGCGACGCCGCTCGCCCAGCCTCGTCGCTGGGCGGCCAGCAGCGCGGCGACGAGGATCGCCAGCCCGATCAGCGCGTCGATCTGGCCGCTGTTCACGATGATCGCCCCGAACACGGGGTTCAGCCCGAGCCAGGCGACGGCGGCCGGGCTGCGGGTCCGCCGCCACACCAGCGCGAGCGCGGCGGCCACGGCGAGCGCGGCACCGAGCTGGAACAGCAGCCGGTCCGCGAGCCGCGAATCGCCCGCGACCGCGGTCAGGGTGGCGGCGTAGCCGACGAACGCCGGGCCGTACACCGACCCGCGGTGCTGCCAGATCGGGCTGACGAGGTGATCGAAGGGATCCGTCGGGAAGTCGGCGGGCACGTGCTGGTAGGGGCTCACGCCGTGGGCGCTCACCATCCGGCCGTACATCGTGTAGGACCAGACGTCGTTCGAGGACTGCGGCCAGACCGCGACGGCCATGAGCAGCACGACGCCGACCGCCACGACGACGGGGCGGAGCCCCAGGAGCTGGCGGCGGCCCTCGAGGAACGCGAACCCGCCCCCGGTCGCCGCCGAGGCCACGACGAGGAGCGTGCTGGCGATCCCGTGGCGCGGCGCGCCGATCAGCGCGACGAGGAGCGCGGCGGTGACGCCGAGGAGCGTCAACCGCGGCGCGCCGCGTGTCCAGGCGCCCGGTCCCGTGGGCGGGGGGTGCGGTCACGTCGACCGCAGGGTGCGGACCCGCGCCGTTCGGGACGTCACCGAATCGACGCTATCGGGAGCGGTCTCGCGCCCCGGCGCAGCGTCTCAGCCGTTGCCGGGTGGCGCGGTCTCGGCGGGTCCGGGGCCGGCCGCTCGGGCCGCCCGCCGGACCGACATCGTGAGCACGCCGGCCACCGCGACGGGCAGCAGCCACCAGGGGTTGTGCGCGTCGGTGAGCGCGGCCGTCAGTCCCAGGGCGGCGAGCACGCACACTGCGGCGACCCAGTCGTCGCCGATCAGGAAGTCGTACCAGAAGTGCCCGACGCGGCGCAGCAGGCCCACGTCAGGCGCTGCTCGTCGCGCGCGACGTCAGCGTGGCGCGTCGTCGCAGGTCGGTCACGAGCACGAGCGCGACCAGCGCGAAGAAGCCGATGACGCCGAGGAGCGCGAGATCGGATCCCGGCCACGAGACGCCCACCCCCTCACCGCCCCAGAACACCCCGAACGAGGTCAGCATGATGCCGACCACGAACTTCATCGAGTTCTCCGGGACGCGGCTGAGCGGACGGTGCACGAGCGCGCCCACGCCGCCGACGACGAGGAGCGCGGCGGCGGCGCCGGCCGCGGCGAGGCCGAGGTGGCCGCCGGTGCTGCCGAAGCTCACGACGATGAGCACGACCTCGAGGCCCTCGAGCAGCACGCCCTTGAACGACAGCGTGAAGCCGTACCAGTCCATGAGCGTGTCGGTCGCCTCGGTCTTCTCTGACAGCGCGACCTCACGGGCGTAGATCGCGTCCTCGTCGTGCAGGGCGCGGACCCCGCCGGCGCGCAGGATCGCCTTGCGCAGCCACTGGAGGCCGAAGACGAGGAGCACCGCGCCGACGAAGACGCGGAGCGCCGACAGGGGGATCTGGGTGAGTGCTGGTCCGAGGGCGGCGACGAGGACCGCGAGCGTCCCGCACGCCGCGCCGACCCCGATCATCGCCGGGCGCCAGCCGCGGGTGAAGCCGACGGCGAGCACGATGGTGAGCGCCTCGACCATCTCGACCGACGACGCCAGGAACGCGCCGAGGACGATGAGGACCTGCGGCGTCATGACGGGGCGCTCGTCGTCTGGGTGGTCACGGGCGTGCGCCGCCGGCGGGCACTGCCATGGGGGTCATCCTTCCCGAAACGCGGGGCCCTCACGAACCGCCCGGCGGGTCAGGCCCTCGGGCCGGCCCGACGACGCTGATGGTCCCGTCCGTCTCGTACACGGC
Organism: uncultured Actinomycetes bacterium; assembly: GCA_963731625.1. Taxonomy (GTDB): domain Bacteria; phylum Actinomycetota; class Acidimicrobiia; order IMCC26256; family PALSA-555; genus PALSA-555. The sequence continues at coordinate 1,395,014 of CAVSWH010000001.1, read as the reverse complement.
CTCCTTCACGGCCGCGGCGTCGGCGTAGCCGCGTCCCCGCAAGGCCGCGTCCAGGTCCGGGTCGCGTCAGCCCGACCCGACGGCAGTGCGACTCGATCACCTGCCCGTCGTGGACGAGCAGGACCGGGCCGCCGTTCACGAGCTCGCACAGCCGCGGCGAGCGCATGAAGGCGAGCGTGAGCAGGCGGTTCGTGACGAGGAGCGTCGTGGCGCTCACCAGCCCGGCGGCCAGCGACAGGTCGCCGTGGATCATCGCGGTCTCGACCGCGCTGCCGAGGAGCAGCACGACGACCAGGTCCAGCCCGTTCAGCTGCGCGAGCTGGCGACGGCCGAGCAGGCGCAACCCGACGATGAGGAAGCAGTAGATGGCGGCCGTCGTGCCGGCCACGATCACCAGCACCGGCACCGACGAGGTCGAGATCGCGGCGGAGACGGTGGCCACAGGTCAAGATACTGGCCGCGCTCCGGGCGCGGTCACGAGCATGAGCCTTTCCTCCGTCTTCGATCATCCAACGCTCAGCGGCGCGGCGATCATCGCGGCCAAGACGGCGGTGGTGTACCTCTTCCTCGTCGCCGGGCTGCGGCTCTTCGGCAAGCGCGAGCTCGGCCAGATGAGCCTCTACGACCTCGTCCTGATCATCATCTTGGGCAACGCCGTCCAGAACGCGATGATCAACAACGACAACACCCTCGGCGGCGGCATCGTCGCCGCGGTCGTGCTCTTCACGTTGAACTGGGGGCTCAACAAGGTCATCAGCCGCTCACGACGGGCCGAGCGGTTCCTCGTCGGCGGCCCGATCCTCATCGTCCACGACGGTCAGCCGCTGCGATCCCGTATGTCGCGCCAGGGCATCACGATGGACGAGCTCGACGCGGCTCTTCGCGAGCACGGCATCGACCAGGTCGCCGACGTGCAGCTGGCGGTCCTCGAGGCCGACGGCTCGATCAGCGTCGTCCCGCGCAACTCGCAGGTCTTGAAGACTCGTCGCCACTACCGGGGAATCCGGCTCCCGTGATGCACCTCCTGGCGCTCGCGCCGGTCAGCGGGACCCGGGTGGCCGAGCAGGCCGTGAAGACGGTCGTCATCGTCGTCGTGCTCCTCGTGGGGTTCCGGCTCACCGGCAAGCGCGGGTTGGCGCAGTTCAACGTCTACGACCTCGCGATGGTGATGGCCCTCTCGAACGCCGTGCAGAACGCCATGACGGGCGGGCTCGGCAACCTGGCGATCGGCCTCGCCGTGTCGAGCACGGTCCTCCTGGTCACGTGGGTGCTCGCCCGGCTCCTGGCGCGCGACAGCTCACTGGAGCAGCGCGTCGTCGGCTCACCCACGCTGCTCGTGAACCATGGGCAGGTGCTCGCGGGCCGCATGCAGCGCGAGCGCATCACGAACGCCGAGCTTGACGAGGCGTGCCGTGAGCACGGCGTCGACGGACCCGCGGACTGTCAGCTCGTCGTGCTCGAGGTCGACGGCTCGCTCAGCGTCGTGCCCAAGCCCCAAGGGAGCGCACGCCACGACGAGTCCCGCCGGCGGCGGCGCCGGCGCCGCTCGTCGGCGCGCGACTAAACGGCCGCGGCGCCCGACCATCACGGCGGCGCGCGTGCGGTGTCCTGCGCGGTGACGCCCGTCGCCGGCGACGACATTCCCATCAAGTCCGGGCCCGAACTGGTCGTCAATACCTGTGACCTCCTGCCTGGCGAACCATGTCCGAGACCACGTGAAGCTCGCCCGCCGATCCGCATTGCTGGCGCCGCTCGGGCTCGTCGTGGCCGCCGTGGCGTTCGCCCCCGGGGCCGGTGCACAGACGGCCGCTCCGCCGCCCGCGAGCACCACGACCACGACGCTGCCGCCCGCGACCACCGACCAGATCGTGGCGGCGTCACTCGAGCTCGCGCAGACGAGCACCCGCCTCGACCTCGTCGCCGCGCAGGTCGCTGCGATCCAGGCGCACCTCGCGGCCGCGCAGGCCGCGCTCGCCGACGTGACGGCGCGCGCCAACGCCGCGCAGACCCAGATCGACCAGCTGAAGGCCGAGCTCGCGGCGCGCGCCGCCGCGGTCTACGAGTCCCAGGACCAGGATGGCGCTGTCCTGCGCGTCCAGCACGTGGTCGACATCGCGGCCGGCGAGGCGTACACGAACGCCGCGTCCGCCGACGAGAACCGCCAGCTCGACCAGCTCAACGCGGTCGAAGCGCAGCTGCAGACCGAGCAGGCGCAGAAGGCGGCCGACGCTCTCTCGGTCCAGACGGACGAGGCGAACCTCCAGGCCGAGCAGACCAGCCTCGATGCGGTGAAGACCCGCGACGAGGGCATCCTCTCGATGCTCGGCGGCGTCCCCCTCATGGGGCCGGCCCGGCTCAACGCCACCGAGCTCGCCGGGTGGTTCCACTCGACGGGCGCGGTGGCGCACCTCGCCGGCAACACGAGCATCGACGACCTGGCGAAGATGTACATCCTCGAAGGCGATGCGTACGACGTCGCCGGAGACCTCGCGTTCGCCCAGGCCGTGCTCGAGACCGGGTCGTTCGGGCACGCGCTTGACAGCAACTTCGCGGGCATCGGTGCGTGCGACAGCTGCACGAGCGAGATCGCGTTCCCGACCCCGCTCGACGGCGTCCGGGCCCAGATCCAGCTGCTGCGCAGCTACGCCGATCCGGGCAGCCGCGCTGCGCTGCTCCCGGACCCACCCGAGCCCGCGCTCTTCGGCAGCCCGCCTCCCGCGGCGGCCGCGTCGTACGACTCGTTCGCGTACAAGGGCGCCGCCCCCGCCTGGAACGTGATGGGCAACGGCAAGTGGGCCACCGATCCGGACTACAGCATCAAGATCCTCGAGATCTACGCCCGGATGATCGCCTACGCGAGCCAGCATCCCTGATCGGTCGCGCCCACCGCCCGTCAGGTCAAGCGGTCACCCTCGAGCGCGCCGCGGACGCGTGGGCGGCACGCGCCTGGCGGGCCAGCGCCTCGGCGTCGGTGACGGCGCGGGCGACCTGCTCGCTGTCGAGGCGTGCCGCGACGTCGTCGCCGCCCGCGGCGCGCAGCATGTCGGGGAGCCGGGTGCGCAGCCGCTCGATCGCCCAGTCGAGCATGTCGCCGAGCGCCACCGCGTCGTACGCGATGACGTTGTTGATGATCTCGCCGTCGGCGGGCGTCTTGTGGACGTAGTGGTAGTGCGGCTCCTCGTCGAACACGTCGAAGCGCACGTACTCGTGGCCGTCGTCGCCGCACACGTGGATCGACACGCCCTCGTCCGAGAACCCGCCGTCGGGTGAGCGCTCCTCCAGCTCGGCGAGGTGCGCCGCGTTGCCGGCGTAGGTCTCGGTGAGCGACGCCGGGTCGACATCGCGGTACTCCACGCCGATCCGGACCGCGCCCGCGTCGAAGTAGCGGGTGTGCTCGGCCACGGGCGGCTGGGGCGGCATGTTGTAGACCTCGCCGATCACGGGGCGCCTCCTTCGGACAGTCGCGTGAAGACCCGCCGGGCCGTCCCCTGGCGCAGCGCCGCGGCGACGTCCGGGGAGAGGTCGAGCTCGCAGAGCTGGGCCAGGGCGTGGCGGTGGCCGACGGTCGGGAAGTTCGTCCCGAACACCACCTTGTGTCGCCCGGGTCCCCGCACGAAGCGGTGCACCGCGTCGGGCCAGTGACGCGGAGGGTACGCGGCGGTGCCCAGGTACACGTTCGGGAACTTCAGTGCCATCGCGATCGCCTCGTCCACCCATGGCCAGCCGAGGTGCGACAGCACGAACCGGGTCTCGGGAAAGTAGAGCGCGGCGCGGTCGATCGTGATCGGCCGGCCGCACTCGCTCGGCATGAGGCCGCCCGAGGTGCCGGCCTGCATGGCGACGGGGACGTCGAAGTCCGTCGCGGCCGCGTAGAGCGGGTAGAGGTCGGCGTGGTCGAGCCGGCGGTCGAAGCTGTGGGTGTGGAGGTAGACGCCGACGACCCACGGCTCGGCGAGCCGGGCGCGCAGCTCCCGCACGCCCGCCATGCCCCGGTCCGGGTCGAGGAGCGCCATCGCGGCGAAGCGGCCCGGCCACTGCTCGACGAGACGCTCGAGCTCCGTCCAGCGGGCGGCGATGTGCTCGAAGTCGAAGGCGTCGAGCGTGCCGTGGCGGCCGACGTCGCCGGTGGGCAGGAGCAGGGCGTCGACGCCGAGCTCGTCCATGCGCGCCACCATCGCCGCGGGTTCGGCGAAGCTGTCCTCCTCGTCGCGGCGCACCTTCACTGCGACCCCGGTGGCCGCGATCGCGCCGTCCCAGACCGCGCGGCGGTCCGGTGTGAACGCGTTGCACAGGACGTCGACGACGCCGTCAGCGGTCATCGCGGAAGCGCTTGAGCTTCGGGGAGGTGCCGACCTCGGTCCAGGCGTCGAGGGCCCCGGGCGCGACGACCTCAGCGCGGATCTTCACGCCGAGGCGCTCTGCGAGCCGGGCCTCCACCGCGGCGGCGAGGGCGTCGTAGGTGCTCGGGTCGGCGTCGCTCGTCACGGTGACGACCATGTCGTCGCGCCGCCCCTCCCGGAGGGCGCGCACGAACCAGTCCGGCGCGACGCCGGGAACCGAGAGGGCGATCTCACCCACGGCCTCGGGCCACACGTTCACGCCACGGAGCTTCACCATGTTGTCGGCCCGGCCGGCGAAGGGCGCCATCTTGCGCAGCCAGCTCCCGCACTCGCAGCGCTGCCGCGGGTACAGCGTCGACAGGTCCATGATGTTGTACCGGAACTGGGGGCTGCCGGTCTTGTACAGCTCGGTGATGCACAGCGAGCCCTGCTCGCCGTCGGGGAGCAGCTCCCCGCTCTCGGGGTCGACGATCTGCACGACGAACGCGTCCTCGAAGATGTGCAGGCCGTCGTGGGCTGGGCACTCGACGGACACCCACTGCACCTCATGGAACCCGTAGGAGTGGAAGCACTCGGCGTCGAACGTCGACTCGAGGAGCTGGCGGTCACCGATGTTGGGCAGCGCGCGGATCTTCAGGTCCCGCTTCGGGTCGTAGCCGAGCTCGCGGGCGACCTCGGCCAGACGGAGCAGGTAGTCGCCGGTGGTCAGGATCGCCGTGGCGCCGTACTCAATCGCCAGCTCGACCTGGCGCTCGCTGCTCGTCACGTTGCCCGTGCCCGTCGTCAGCACCACGCAGTTCAGCCAGCGATGCAGCGCCTCGTCGAACGCGAACGCCCCGTTGTGCGTCCCGTAGGCCCAGGAATTGAGGACGACGTCGCCCGGTCGGATGCCCTGCAGGTACAGCGCCCGGGCGGTGAGGACGGCGCCGACCTCCCGGTCCCACTGCGTGTAGAAGGTCGGGCGGGACTTCCCTGTCGTCCCGCCCGACATGAACACCCGCAGCGGCTCGCGCAGCGCGTCGGCGGGCGTCACCGCCTGGTAGTCCCCCCATGGCGGATGCGCGTCGATGCTCGTCCGGATGTCGTGGACCGTGTACGGCGGGACGCGCTCCAGGTCGCCCAGCCCGCTGAGCGTTCGCGCGTCGAAGCCGGCGGCCTCCCACCGGCGCGCGAAGAACGGGACCTGCGCCGCGGCGAGGGCACGCTCCCGCAGCCGGCTGAGCTGCACCCGCTCGATCTCCTCGGGCGGGGCGAGCCAGGCCCGCTCGAAGTACTCGGGGGGTGGCGGGAAGGCCCGCACGAGCTCCTGGTAGTCGACCGCCTCGAAGGGGCGGCGGACTCCGACGCTCACGCCGGCAGCGTGCCGGGCGGGAACCGGTACAGGTCGACGGCGTTGTCCCAGAGGACCTTGCGCTTCGAGCCCGGGTCGACGACGTCGAGGGCGAGGAAGTGCTCGGTGGCGTGCGGGTACTTCGAGTCGGGATGCGGGAAGTCGGTCTCGAACACGATGTGCTCGTCGCCGAGCCAGCGGATGACATCGGCGACGAAGCGGTCGTCGCACTCCGTCGAGATCCAGCAGTTCCGTCGGAAGTAGTCGGTCGCGGACATCGCCAGCTCCGGCGCCTCGGCCGCGCCGGCGAGCTCGAGGTGCTCGTCGATGCGGTGCAGCCACGACGGCAGCCAGCCGCACCCCGCCTCCATATAGGCCACGCGAAGGCGCGGGAACCGCTCGTAGACGCCGTGCACGATCATCGACAAGACGGCGCATTGCGCCTCGTGCGGGTGCACGACGGTGTGCCACTCGGTGAAGGTGTCGAAGCGGTCCGATCCGGCGGTCGGCGCGTTCAGGCCCATGTACTCGTGCGTCGCGAACGCGCAGTCGAGGTCCTGGAGCACCTCGTAGATCGGGTCGTAGTAGCGGTCGCCGAGGCTGCGGTGGTTGAACTGGTCGGGGCGGGCCCAGAAGCAGCGCACGCCGAGGTGGTCGTACGCAAACTGGATCTCCTCGACGGCGCGCGCCACGTCGTTGAGCGGCACCGGGCCGGAGGCGAGCACCCGGCCCCCCGACGCCTCGCGCATCTCCTCGCCCCAGCGGTTGTAGGCGCGGGCCATGGCCGCCTGCAGCTCGGGGTCGATCCCCTCGAGCCACAGGTCGTACTCGGGACCGTAGATGACCATGACGTCGACGCCCTCAAGCGCGATGGCGTCGGCGACCCGGTCCCCGGTGAACCCTGCGGTGACGATGTCGCCGTACTTGGCGATCATGTCCTCGGTGGTCCAGTTGATCGCCTTCTGGAACTGGCCGTAGATCGAGGTCGGATGCTGGGTCCAGCGACCGTCGACGGTCACCGGGTTGTAGTGGTCGAAGCCCGCGGGGGCTCGCCGTCCCACCCGGTCCCGGAAGCGCTTCTCGAGGAACCGCTCCCACAGGTCGGGCGGGTAGACAACATGCGCGTCCGCGTCGAAGATCCGTAAGCCGTCGCGCATGACACCTCCCGGGGTCGGAGCCCTAAGTACAGCAGAAGCGCCGCGGCGCGGCGAGCGGCGCACACGAGGGGAGACGATCATGGGGAAGCTCATCTACTCGGCGACCGCCTCGCTCGACGGCTTCATCGAGGATGCGTCGGGCAGCATCGACTGGACCGCGCCCACCGACGAGGTCCACGCCTACGTGAACGAGCAGCTGCGGCCCGTCGGGACCTACCTCTTCGGGCGCCGCATGTACGAGACGATGGTCGTCTGGGAGACGTGGCCCACCGTCGACGTGCCGCGGCCCACGCAGGACTTCGCGGCGATCTGGCGTGCCGCCGACAAGGTCGTGTACTCCACCACGCTGCACGACGTCGCGACCGCCCAGACTCGCGTGGAGCGGACCTTCGACGTCGACACCGTCCGCGCGATGAAGGACGCCGCGGCGCGTGACCTCGCCGTCGGCGGGGCCGCGCTCGCGGCCGAGGCGATCCGCGCCGGTCTCGTCGACGAGCTCCATGTGTACCTCGCCCCCGTCGTCCTGGGGGGTGGGAAGCCGTGGCTGCCCGAGCAGGTGCGGCTGGGCCTCGACCTGCTCGACGAACACCGCTTCGCGAGCGGCATCGTGCACCTGCGATACGCGATCAGCTGATCGCGGTCACCTGCTGGGCAGCATCGGCTCGAGCACCTGGATCGCCCGCGCGATGGCTGGGCCGTAGCCCTCGGCCTCGATGCGAGGGCCGAGCATCTCGAGCTCCACGTAGCCGTCGTAGCCCGCGTCGGTGATCGCCGACAGCAGCGCAACGAGCGGCATGTCACCGTCACCCGGGACGGCGCGCTCGCTCGCGGTGAGCGTCCCGACGAGGTAGTCGCTCACTTGCACGAGCTGGAACGTGGCGACGCCGTCGGCGATGACCCGGTCCAGCCCGCGCTCGAACCAGCAGTTGGTGAGCTCGACGACCACGCCGACGTCGAGCCGCCGGGCGACCTCGACCATGTCGCGCAGCGTGTGCACGAACCCGACATCCCGCCGCAGCGGGTTCGTGTGCTCGATCGCCAGCCGGATGCCCCGGTCGCGGGCCCGATCGCGCACCAGGTCGAGGGCGGTGTCGAGGGCGACGACGCAGTCGTCGAAGCCGAGGGGCCCCGGGGTCCCGCCGGTGACGAAGACGCACCCGGCGTCGACGTCGGCGGCGACGTCCACCGCGGTCGCGAGCATCGCCGCGTCCGCGTCCCAGCTGGCCGGGTCGGAGAGCGTGAAGCCCCGCGCCGCGACGCTGCTGACGGCCAGCTCGCGCTCGACGACGCGGGCGACGGCTGTGTCGAGACCCACGGCGGTGAGCTTGGGGAGGAACAGCCCGACGGTCTGGACGTCCAGCCGTGACCAGAGCTCGAGGTCCTCCTCGAAGCGCAGGTTCATCGAACTGAGCGCGCTGACCGACAGCTGTGGATGCACCCGCCGCCCCCCAATCCCCGCGGCAGGTCAACGTTAGTGTGACCGGCCCGATCCTGGTCTGGACGCCAACGCATGCCGATGGACGAGCCGACGACCCTCGACGACGCGATCACCGCAGACGTCATCCGCAGCGGCTTGGCGGTCGCCGTCGAGGAGGCCAGCCTCGTCGTCGTCCGGTCGGCGCACAGCACCTTCATCCAGGAGGGGGCCGACGCCTGCGCCGCGCTGCTCGACGCCCGCGGCCAGCTGGTGGCCCAGTCGGCGGCCACGAGCCTGATGCACGCCGCGAGCCTGCGGTGCTCGCTCCCCGCCCTCCTCGAGGACGTCCCGCTCGACACGATGCGCGCCGGTGACGTCGTCGCGCTGAACGATCCGTACCGGGGCGGGATCCACGCCAACGACATCATCGTCTTCCGCCCGATCGTCGCCGACGGGCGGGTGGCGTTCTTCGCCGGGACGCTCGTGCACGTCGCCGACCTCGGGGGCGTCGCCGCGGGTGGCCTGGCGGCGCTGGCGACCGACACGTTCGGAGAGGGCCTCCTGCTGCCGCCAGTGCACCTGGCGCGCGGGGGCGAGCCGGTCGCGGATCTGCGCCGCATCCTGGCCCGCAACAGCCGGGTGCCCGACAAGGTCCTCGGTGACGTCGACGCGCTCATCGCGGGCGTGCACGTCATCGGGGCGCGGGTCGAGCAGCTGCTCGCGCGGCACGGCGCGGCGCGCCTGGCCGCCTTCGTCGACGCCTGGCTCGCCGAGACCGAGCATCGGATGCGCGCCGAGCTCGCGACGATCCCTGCCGGGACCTACCACGGCTCGTTCGTCATCGACGGCGACGGCGTCGAGCCCGGCCGCAGGTTCGACGTTCGCGTCGCGGTGACCTGCCGGGACGGGGGTGTCGACGTCGACTTCGCCGGGACCGCCGCGCAGGCCCGCGGTCCGATCAACGCGTCGGTCTCGCAGGCCCTCTCGGGGGTCGTCTACGGGATCCGTTGCTTCGTCGATCCCACGATCCCGATGAACGAGGGCTGCTGGCGACCGATCACCGCCCACCTCCCACCCGGTTCGCTCGTGAACCCCACCGCGCCCGCGGCGTGCGGCGGCCGCATCGTGACCGTGGCCGCCGCGGTCGATGCGATCCTCGGTGCGCTGGCCGCGGCACGTCCCGACCACGCGACGGCGGCGAGCGGGCTCCTCCACGTGTTCACCCTCGCCGGTCAGCGGGACGGGACGCCGTGGCTGAACCTCTTCTACGAGTTCGGCGGCGTCGGCGCGCGTGTCGCGGCCGACGGTCCCGACGCGACCGGTTGCTTCTTTTTGGGCGGCCGCTCCGTCATCCCGCAGGTCGAGCCGATCGAGGCCGCGAATCCGATCGTCGTGCGAGCCTCACGGCTGCGAGCCGATTCGGGTGGTCCCGGTGAGTGGCGGGGAGGGCTCGGTGTCGAGCTCGAGTTCGAGCTGCTCACCGACGCGGTCGCGACCGTTCGGGGCGACCGCATGCTGCTCCCGCCGCCGGGCGCGGCCGGCGGGCAACCGGGCCGGGCGGGAGCGTTCGCCGTGCGGCGCGCCGACGGCCGCGTCGAGGTGCTCGCCGCGAAGCAGGCCGACGTGCCCATCGCCGCCGGGGAGCGACTCGTGGTCCGCACGTCCGGCGGCGGTGGGCTGGGACCGCCGGAGCGCCGTCCGCCCGAGGCGGTGCTGGCCGACGTGGTCGCGGGACGGGTCACCCGCGACGCGGCTGCCCGCGACTACGCCGTGGCGCTGGATCCGACCGGCGGCGCGGTCGACCGCGCCGCGACGAGCTCGCTGCGCGACGCGCCACGCCCCGCCCGATGAGCGGCGTCGTCGTCGGCGTCGACATCGGCGGCACGTTCACCGATGTCGCGCTCCGCGCGGCTGACGGTCGCCTGACCGTCGGGAAGCAGGCGACGACGCCTGACGACCCGCGGGTCGGGGTGGTCGAGGCGCTGCGGGGGGTCCTCGCGGACGCGGGCGTCGCGCCGGGGTCCGTGTCGCGCGTCGTGCACGGCACGACGCTGGCGACGAACGTCGTGGTCGAGCGCCGAGGCGGACCGGTGGCGCTCGTCACGACCGAGGGCTTCGGCGACGTGCTCTCGCTCGGCCGGCACGCCCGGGTCGAGGACGACCGCTACGACCTCGGCTACACGCCCCCGCCGCCGCTCGTGCCCCGGTCGCGCACCTTCGAGGTGCCGGAGCGGGTCAGCGCCCACGGTGAGGTGTTGGTCGCCCTCCCGGACGGCGCGCCCGAGACGGTGGCTCGCGCCGTCGCCGGCGAGCAGCCGATCGGTGTCGCCGTCTGCCTGCTCCACTCGTACGCCCACCCCGAGCACGAGCAACGGATCGCGGCGGCCTGCCGGGCGGCACTGCCGGACGCGTTCGTCGTGGCGTCGACCGACGTGTGGCCCGAGCTGCGCGAGTACGAGCGGGCCATGACGACCGTCGTCTGCGCGCTCGTGGGACCCGTCATGGCCACGTACCTCCGGGGTCTCGAGGACCAGCTCGCCGCGCTCGGCGTGCGCTGCCCCGTCGAGGTCATGGAGTCGAGCGGCGGCGTCGTGTCGACGGCGGCCGCGACCCGCCGGCCCGTCTGCACCGTCGAGTCGGGCGGCGCGGCGGGGGTGCTCGCCGCGGGCACGGTCGGCTCCCGTGTGGGGGCCAGCGACGTCATCAGCTTCGACATGGGTGGCACGACCGCCAAGACCGGCCTGGTGCGTCACGGTCGCCCGGCGCTCGCGCACGACTTCCAGATCGCCGGACGCGGCAGCTTCGGCGGGGCCCGGCCGGGCACGGGCGTCCCGGTCAAGACGCCGGTCGTCGACCTCGCCGAGGTCGGTGCGGGCGGGGGGAGCATCGCCTGGCTCGACCCGGGCGGCGCGCTGCGCGTCGGCCCCCGCTCCGCGGGCGCGGTGCCGGGTCCCGCCTGCTACGGGCGTGGCGGGACCGAGCCGACCGTCACCGACGCCAACCTGCTCCTCGGCTACCTCGACGTCCGCGGCCTGGCGGGCGGCGTGTCCCTCGACCGGGCCCGCGCCGACGCCGCGATGGCACCGCTCGCCACCGCGTTCGGCGTCGAGCTCGCCGACGCGGCGGACGCCATCCACGAGATCGCGAACACCACGATGGCCGCGGCGATCCGGATGGTCACCGTGCAGCGCGGCATCGATCCGCGTGACTTCACCCTCGTCGCGTTCGGTGGTGCCGGGCCCGTCCACGTCGCGCGGCTCGCCGGCGAGTTCGGCATCCGCTCGGTGATCGTGCCGTGGGCTGCGGGCGTCGCCTCCGCCGTCGGTTTGCTCGACTCCGAGCCGACGATCGAGGTCGTCCAGACCGTCCTGGCCGACCTCGATGAGTCGAACACCGACAGGATCGACGCGGCGTTCCGCGAGCTCGAGGTCCGGGCACGCCATGAGCTCACCGGGGCCGACGACGCGACGACGCGGGTGACCCGATCGGCCGACCTGCGCTACCGAGGGCAGGCGCACCAGTTGACGGTCCCGATGCCCGAGGCCCACCACGACGTCCCGACGCTCGTCGCGGCCTTCCGCGACGCGTACCGGCGGGCCTACGGCATCGCCTCTGATGCGCCGGCCGAGTTCGTCAGCGCCCGCGTGCGGATCACCCGATCGGCCGGCGGCGAGCAGCCGCCGGCGGCCGAGCCTGTGGCGCCGACCCCCGCAGTGGCCGACGGGGCGCGGCCCGTGCGCTTCGCCGGGACGGGCCGGTTCCGTGAGACGCCGGTGTACGAGTGGGCTCGGCTCGGTCCGGGCGCGTCACTCGACGGACCGGCGCTGGTGATCGGCGCCGACACGACGATCGTCGTGCCGTCCGACACGGCCGCGAGGGTCGACGGGGACCGCAACGTCCGGCTGCGGCCGGGCGCCACGTCGGCGTTCACCGGCGGCGCGGCGTCGTAGCATGCCGGCGATGGGGGAGCGATGAGCGCAGCCGACGGACCGGCCTACTTCCAGGTCGACGAGATTCCCTGGCCCGACGAGTCGACGACGAACGCGCCCCGCGAGCTGGTGGAGGACGCGCGGCGCAAGGGGGCGCGCCGCAAGTTCCTCGCCCGGGGCGAGGGCGGCTTCCACTCGCAGTACTCCGTGTTCCCTGCGGGGTACACCGTCCCACCGCACAGCCACGACCATGACGAGATGATCGTCCTGCTTGCCGGGAGCTGCTCGCTGCTCGACGGCGGGCCGAAGCTCGCCGCGCACGACTCGATGGTGCTGCGCGGCGGGCACGAGTACGGCTTCACCGCTGGGCCGGACGGGATGACCTTCCTCACGATCCGCACCGCGCCGGCGGCGACCCGTCTGGCCTAGCCCTTCAGTCCGTATTGGGCCGCTCGATCAGCTCGAGCGTCGAGCCGTCGGGATCGGGGAAGAAGAGCGCCCGCAGGGTCGGCAGCCCCGGACCCATGTCGAGCGTCGCGGGCGGCGAGTACGGCGGCACGCCCGCGCGTCGCAGGGCGTCGTCGTCGCGGTCGAGGTCCTCGGTGATGAGGGCGAGCCGGTAGATCCCGACGTCGTTGGCGGCTCGCGGCCGCGCCGGGCGGGGGGCCGCCACGAGCTCGACGGTGAACGCCTCGGGTCCGCGGTCGTCGCAGAACCGCGACGCGTCGACCTGGTCGAGTCCGACCACGTCGACGTAGAAGCGTGTCGACGCGGCCAGGTCGGCGCACCCCACGACGAGGCCGAGGAGACCGGGCGGCGCGCCCGCGACGAGCTCCACCCCGGTGCCGTCCGGGTCGGCGGTCGGCCCGGACGCCGTGTCGCCGGCTCCGAGACGCAGGCGCTGGAACCCGCCTGGCGCCTCGACCCGCCGCGGTCGCGGGACCTGCCACTCGAGCAGGTCGAGCGCCACGCCCTCGAGGCCGCCCGCGCCCGTCAGGATCCAGGCGTCCCACTGCACCGCCTCGAGGCCGAAGGCGCCTCCCGGTTGGGGGGCGGTGGGCGTCGTGCGGGTCAAGGGCTGCAGTCCCGCCGTGTCCCGGTAGAAGGCCAGCGCGCCGTCGAGGTCGGTGCAGTTCACGTTGACGTGGAAGAGGTGCGCGGTCACTCAGTCACCGGTCCGGCCGTCGATCGCCTCGCGCATCACGTCCAGGTGCCCGGCGTGGCGCGCCGTCTCCTCGAGGAGGTGCACGAGGATCCATCGCAGCGTCACCGCGCCGAAAAGCGGATGGGTCCCGACCGCCACGTCATCGAGCGCGGCCGCGGCGGTGACCGCCCGGGACTCGTCCGTCGCGGCGCGGTAGTCGGCGACGACGCTCTCGACCGAGTCGGAGGCGCGGAGCTCGAACGTTGGCGCGTTGTCGGGCCCGCTGTAGAGGTCGAGGTCCTCGCCGGCGAAGCGCCGTCGGAACCAGTGGCGCTCGACCCACGTGAGGTGCTTCACGACGCCGAGCGGGGTGAGCCCGCTGCTCGTCATCCGCCGGCTCGCCTCGTCAACGGAGAGGCCCTCGACCTTCCGCTCGACGACCGCTCGGTACCAGTCGAGGAAGCCCGTGAGCATGGCGCGCTCGTCCGCCTGGCCGCCGAGCGCGTCGTCCGCCACGGCTACCGCTCGCCCGCGTGGCCGAGGCGGGCCCGCAGTCCTGGGTCGCGGACGAACACCGGCAGGTTGTCGTCGTCGAGGTAGGACGGGCGGACCGACGATCCACCGTCGACGGGGAGGACCTGGCCCGACACGAACCGCGCGAGGTCGGAGAGCAGGAACAGCACTGCCCCCGCGATGTCGTCGGGTTCGCCGCGTCGCCCGAGCGGGATCACCGCGCGGGTCGCGGCACTGTCCTCGTCCTCGCGGTCGTTCCGGTTGCGCGGCGTGCGGACGGTCCCCGGCGCGACGGCGTTCACCCGGATGCCGTGGGGACCCCATTCGATCGCGGTCGTGCGGGCGAGTCCGCCGAGCCCGGCCTTCGCCGCGGCGTAGCCGGCGCCGAACGGCAGCGCGGAGAGCCCGGCGATCGACGCGATGTGCACGATGCTGCCAGGCGAGCCCTCGGCGACGAGACGACCCGCGACGGCACGCGACGTGAGGAACGCCGACTGGAGGTTCAGCTGGACGATTCCCGCGAAGGTCGCGGGGTCGGTGGCGAGGACCGGCGACCATTCGTCGGGGGCGAGCCCGCCCGCGACGTGGACCAAGCCGTGGAGCGGACCGGGCGCGGCGCGCACCGCGTCCTCGACCTGCGCCGCGTCGCGCACGTCGGCGACGACGGGCAGGCACGCCGCGCCGATCTCGTCGAGCACGGCCTCGGTGACCGCCAGTCGTGCCGGGTCGCGGTCCACCGCGACGACCTGCGCGCCGGCGGCGCCGACGAGCCGGCAGACCGCGGTGCCGATGCCCCCGCCGCCCGCGCCCGCGACGACGACCACCCGTTGGTCGAGCCCCAGCCACTCGTCGAGCACGCTGCCCCCTCTCCGATCGGGCGAGATGTCGGCGTAGCATCCCGCGCCGGCCGGAGGGAGGCCACGACGACGGACACGGGGAGCGCGGCCAGCCTGCTGACGGGCTGTGGGGCGCTGGTCGTCGGGGGCGGCACCGGTCTCGGCCGCGACCTCGCGTGGGGCCTCACGGACGCCGGCGCCGCCGTCGCCGTCGTCGGCCCGAGCGGGCAGGAGCCGGCGGTCGCCGAGGCACTGCGGGCCGACGGCCGACGCGCCGTCGGCGTGCACGCCGCGGTCGACACCCGCGGCGCCACCGCGGCGGCCTTCGCGGCGGCGGTGGACGAGCTCGGCCCGCTCGACCTCGTCGTGCACGCGCTGACGGACCCGGCGGCGCTCACGCCCACGGCGATCCTCGACACGGACGCGTCGGCGTGGGACGCGCGGTGCGAAGCGGCGCTGCGCGGCGCATTGGCGTGCGCGCAGGCCGCCTGGACCCAGCTCCACGCGCGCGGCGGCCGGATCGTGTTCGTGACGCCCACCGTCGGGCTGTCGGGTGCGGCGAACCTCGTGCCCTACACCAGCGCCGTGGAGGGCATCCGCGCGCTCGCGAAGTCCGCGGCCCGCCAGTGGGGCGCGGACGGCATCACGGTGAACTGCGTCGCGCCCTCGGTCGGACTCGTCGGCGACGCCGCCGGCCCGCCGGGTGCGGAGGCGCCGGCGCTCGGCCGGGACCCCGAGGGTCGAACCGACGTGGCACCCGTCGTCGCCCTGCTCGCCGCGGCCGGCGCGCACTTCGTGACGGGCACGACCATCGCGGTCGACGGCGGCCGCGTGATGGCGCCGTGACCGGCTCCCTCGCGGGTCGTGGGGTCGTGGTCACCGGCGCGGGCCGCGGCGTCGGCCGCGGCGTCGCGCTGGCGTGCGCCGACGCCGGGGCGGACGTCATCGTCGCCGCGCCCGGCGACAACGGCGCCGACACCGTCGCGACGATTCGCGAGCGGGGCGGGTCCGCTCGCTGGGTGCGCTGCGACGTGACCCAGCCGGGCGACGTCGCGGCGGCCGTGGACGCGGCCGCCGGCCGCGCCGGACTCCACGCCATCGTCCACAACGCCACGAGCCGCCGTTCCAGCGAGCCGACCCGACTGGAGGACGTCGACACGACGGTCTGGGAAGACCACGTGTCCGTGTCGCTGCGCGGTGCGTACCACGTCGCGCGCGCCGCGCTCCCCGAGCTGCGCCGCCAGGGTGGGCGCCTGATCGTGATGACGTCGCCCGCGGGGATGGAGGGCTCGACGCTGTTGCCGGTGTACGGGATCGTGAAGGCGGCGCTCCGCGGGTTCGCGAAGAGCCTGGCGCGCGAGTGGGCGCCGCTCGGTGTCACCGTCGCCGTGCTCTCGCCGCTCGCCGAGACGCCGGCGATGACCGCGGCAGCCGCCGCGGACCCGGGTCTTCGGGCGCGTCTCGCAGCGCGGGTCCCGCTCGGACGGCTGGGGGACCCCGAGCGCGACATCGGCCCGGTGGTCGTGTTCCTCGCCGGCGAGGACGCCGGCTACATCACGGGCCAGACCCTCGCCGTGGACGGCGGCCGCTTCCTGCTCCTATGAGCGCGCCGAGGCGACCGGCGCCGGGACGTCCGAGTCCGCGTCCTCGTCGGCGCCGTCGCTGAGCAGCTCCAGCAGGCGGTGCACGGCGGCGTCGAGGTCGCGCACCTCGTCCGGCGAGAGCCCGCCGAGCAGGTCTTGGCGTGCCGCGAGGTACCGGGCGTTCGCGCGGCGCGCGACGTCGAGGCCCTCGTCGGTCAGCCCCACGAGCACCTTGCGGCGATCGGTCGGGTCGGCCGACCGCTCGACGAGGCCGGCGCGCGCGAGACGATCGAGGATCTGGGTCATCCCCCCGCTCGAGCGCAGCACGACTTCCGCGAGCTCGCTCGGCGACATCCGGTACGGCGCACCGGCCAGCTGGAGCACCCGCAGCACCGAGTAGTCGATGAACAACAGCCCGAACCCGTCGAGGCAGCGGTGCTGGAACGCGTCGACGAGCAGCCCGACCCGGGTCAGGCGGGTGAACAGGCCGACCGGGCCCGGCTCCGACAGGTACTGGCGCTCGACGTCCATCAGCCGACCGGCGGCCCGTCGATCGTCACGCGGCGCATCACGCGGCGCTCGACGTAGTCCGCGACGGCGTAGTGCTGCACGCACCGGTTGTCCCAGAAGGCGATCGAGTCCGGCTCCCAGTGGAAGCGGCACTGGAACTCGGGCGAGCGCGCGTGGTCGAGCAGGAAGGGGAGCAGCGTGTCGTTCTCACGCTCGGACACCCCGACGATCGCCGTCGTGGAGTTCCGGTTCACGAAGAGACCCTTCCGGCCCGTCTCGGGATGCGTGACCACGACCGGATGCTCGACCGGCGGCCAGCGCTCCTGCATCTCGGCCAGCGTCAGCGTCGTGTGCCCGGCGGCGATCGCCTTGCGCATCGGCTTCGTCACGTCATGCACCGCGGTCAGGCCGTCGACGAGCGTCTGCAGCGGGGGTGACAGCGCCTCGTAGGCGGCATACATGCTGGCGAAGCACGTGTCGCCGCCCACCAACGGCAGCTGCACGGCGCGCAGGATCGAGCCCATCGGAGGGCGGTCCATGAACGTGTTGTCGCTGTGCCACTCGTCCGCGCCCTCGCCCTTCGGGTGCACCTGGTCGAGCACCGTCACGGTCGGGCGGTCCTGGTACTTCGTGGCGAGCGGCGGGACGCTGAGCGGCCCGAAGCGCAGCGCGAACGCGAGGTGCTCCTCGTCGCGCAGTGGCTGGTGGCGGAAGAAGAGCACGAGGTGGCGCAGCAGCGCGGACCGCACCGCCGTGACCGTGTCGTCGTCGAGCGCCGCGCGCAGGTCGACGCCCGCCACTTCGGCCCCGATCGCCGCCGTGAGCGGCGTGACCTCGATGCTCATCGCCTCACCGGCACCCCGCGGCCTGAACCGATAATCTCTCGACGCTAAGTATCTTAGGCAAGGGGGAGTCATGGCCGGCGGCCCGCGGTTCGTGCACCTCGACGACGTGCCGTGGGAGGAGGTGCGCCGCCAGCGCCACGGCGACCACGAGGCGTCGGTGCGCGAGAAGTGGCTGGAGTTCTCCCCCCGCTACCTCTCCCTCTACGCGCGCTGGGACCCGGGGATGATCGTCCACGCGCACGGTCACCGCAGCGACCACCTCGTGTTCGTCCTCGAGGGCGAGATGACCTGCGGCGAGGTCCGCTGCCCCGAGGGGACGCACCTCGCGCTCGACCACGGCGACACGTGGGGCCCGTTCATCGCCGGGCCCGAGGGCGTGACGCTCTTCGAGGTGATGATGGGCGACCCGCGGTCCTTCCCCGCCGACCCCGAGGCCTACGCCGCCCTGCTCGCCGAGCGGGACGTCGAGCAGCTGCCGAACCCGGCCATCAGCCTGCCCGGCTGGCTCGACGACACGCGCAGCTGATGGGCGCGCCCCTCGCACCCGGTTCGGTGTCGCTGCGCCTCTATCCGCACGGCGACCTCGACGCCGAGACGCTCGTCGCCGAGCTGACCGGCCAGGCCGCGCTCGCGGCCGAGCACCGCTTCGACGGCGTGATGACGAGCGAGCACCACGGCGGCTTCGCCGGCTACCTGCCGAACCCGCTCCAGGTGGCGGGCTGGTGCCTCGACACGATGGCGCGGGGCTGGGCGGCGCCGTGCCCGCTCCTGCTGCCGCTGCGGCCCACGGCGCTCGTCGCCGAGGAGGCGGCGTGGCTCGCGGCACGCTTCCCGGGTCGGGTCGGCGTCGGCGTTGCCGCGGGTGCGCTGCCGGCCGACTTCGAGGTCATGGGGCTCACGATGGACGAGCTCGCGGGCCGCTTCGCCGCCGCGCTCGAGGACCTCGCCGGCATGCTGCGCGGCGACGTCGACGGCGTGCTCGGCGGCGACCCCGCCATCCAGGCGTGCGCGGCGCGGCCGGTGCCGCTGGTGAGCGCGGCGATGGGCTTCACGGCGGTGCGCCGCGCGGCGCGCCTCGGTGTCGGCATCCTCTTCGACTCGTTGAACACCGCTGCGCGCTGTCGGACGCTCACCGACGCGTACCGCGAGGCCGGAGGCCCGGGACCCTGCATCCTCATCCGGCGGGTGTGGCTGGGCGAGCCGCCGCGGTCGCGTCTCGACGAGCAACTCGACCGGTACCGCAGCTACACGCCCCGCGCCGCGCAGGCCCACTGGGGCGACGAGGACCGCCAGCTCGTGGCCGGTCCCGACGCCGACACGGTCGCCGAGGGACTCATCGCCGTCGCGCGCGCGGTGGACGCCGACGCGATGAACCTGCGGGTCCACGTGCCGGGCGTCGCGCCCGCCAGCGTCCGGGAGCAGATCGTCGGGCTCGGCGACGAGGTCGTGCCCCGGGTGCGGGACGCGCTCGCCCCCGCTCGCGCGGAGCGCCCGTGACGGCCCCCCGGCGCATCTACCGCTTCGACGAGTCGCCGTGGCACGTCCCAACCGCGCCCGGCACCGACCCGGCGCAAGCCGCCGAGGCCGGCCGGCAGGGCGCCGCCCGTCGATTCCTCGCCCAGGGCGACGAGGGCTTCTACGCCCAGGTCGTGCGCCTGCCCGCCCACTTCGAAGCGCCCGTGCACTCCCACGACCACGAGGAGGTCTTCATGGTCCTCGAGGGCGCCTGCGCGTTCGACGGGCAGCCGATGGCGCGCTTCGACATGACCGTCGTCGCCGCGAGCCAGGCCTACGGGTTCGTCGCCGGCCCCGACGGGCTGTCGTTCCTCGTCGTGCGGCGCGGCCCCGCCTCGTTCTCGGCGCACACGTGACGGCCGAGCTCGACCTCGTCGTGCGCGGCGGGCTCGTCGTCGACGGGACCGGCCTCGCCCGCCGGCGCGTCGACATCGGCGTCCGCGACGGGCGCGTCGCCACCGTGGGCCACCTCGACGGCTGCGCCGCCCGCGAGGTGCTCGACGCCGACGGACGGATCGTGGCGCCCGGGATCGTCGACGCGCACACCCACTACGACCCCCAGATCACCTTCGACCCCTACGCGACGGTGTCGTGCTTCCACGGTGTGACCACCGTGCTCGCGGGGAACTGCGGGTTCTCGGTGGCGCCGTGCCGCGCCGACGACCGCGCGTTCCTCTCGGGGATCTTCGCCCGCGTCGAGAACATGGATCCCATCGCGCTCAGCGCGATCACGTGGGACGACTTCGAGACGTTCCCCGAGTTCCTCGCCAGCCGTGCCGGACGCCTCGGCGTGAACCTCGCCTGCTACGTCGGGCACTCGAACGTCCGCCGCTGGGTCATGGGCCCGGACGCGTCGACGCGGCACGCGACCGCCGCCGAGATCGACGCCATGCGCGCGCTGGTGCGAGACGCCATGGACGCGGGCGCCGCCGGGCTGTCCTCGTCGGCCGCGCCCACCCACTTCGACCTGGAGGACCGGCCCGTCCCGTCGCGGATGTCCGACCGGGACGAGCTCGCCGCCCTCGTCGAGGAGGCCGGCCGCCACGCCGGAGGCTCGATCGCCTTCCTGCCCGCCAGCGCCATCGGCGGGCTCGACGCCGAGGACGAGGACTACCTGATCCGGCTCGGCACGGCGGGCGGCCTGCCGGTGATCATCCAGGGCCTCGGCGGACGGAACAAGGTCGACGCGCCCACCGCGACGTGGGAGGCCTCGAAGGCCTTCCTGGACCGGGCGGCCGCAGTCGGCGCGCCCGTCTACTCGATGCTCATCGCGCGTCCCTTCGACCGGCCCATCACCATCGACGAGACGAACTTCCACTACCTCGCCGTCCCGTCCTGGGACCGGATGCTCAAGCTGGCGCACGACGACCGCGTCGCCACGCTCCGCGACCCGGCGGCGCGTGCCGAGCTGCGCGACGCCGTCGAGCACTACAACCGCGACCCGAGCAAGGGCACGACCGTGCCGCCGCCGCTCTGGGACGCCGTGTTCGTCGACGAGACAACGCCCGCGAACCGGGCGATGCAGGGACGGTCGCTCCGCGAGCTGGCGACCGAGCGAGGCGTCGCCCCGGCGGACGCCCTCCTCGACCTCGCGCTCGACGAGGACCTGGCGACGCGGTTCCGGTGGAGGACCGAGAGCCCCGAGTGGACCGCGGCCGTCGCCGAGGCGCAGCTCGACGCGCGCATGATCGTCGGCACGTCCGACGGTGGTGCGCACCTCGCCCGCGACGACGGCGCCGACTGGAGCTCCTACTTCCTGCGCTCCTGGGTCCTCGACCGCCACGTCTGGAGCCTGGAGGAGGGCGTCCGCCAGATCACCCAGGTCCCCGCCGCGCTGCTCGGGCTCACGGACCGCGGCGTCATCCGCCCGGGGGCCTGGGCCGACCTCATGGTCTTCGACCCCGACACGATTGGGCCGTGGCGCAAGGAGTTCGTCCACGACCTGCCCGGCGGGGTCGGCCGCTTCAAGGCGTACGGCCGCGGGGTGGACGCCACCGTCGTGAACGGGGTGCCCATCGTGCGCGAGGGCGAGCTCACCGGCGCCTTGCCCGGGCGCGTCGTGAGCCCGGGGCGCCCGTGAGCGTGGCGGCGCCTGGCGCGCCGTGGGTCTTCGACGCGGACGGTCACGTCGTCGAGCCCGACGACATGTGGGACCGCTACCTCCCGAGCAAGTACCGCGAGTACGCGCCGCACGCCGTGCAGGGCAGCGGCGAGTTCTGGTTCGAGTGCCACGACCGGGTCGGGTTCCGCATCGCCGGTCGGCGCGAGTCGGTCGGTGCGCCCGGCCAGACGCCCCACCAGGAGGCCGCGCCGGTCGCGGCGCGGGGTGGTGCCGAGCCCGGACCTCGCCTCGAGGACATGGCGCTCGACGGGATCGCCACCGTCGCGCTGTACCCGACGTTCGGACTCATGATCCAGGGCGTCACCGAGCGCGACGCCGCCGCGGCGCTCTGTCGCGCCGTGAACGACTGGCTCGCCGAGTACTGCGCGCACGACCCGAGCCGACTGCTCGGCATCGGCACCCTGCCGATGACCGACGCCGGGGACGCGCTCGCCGAGGCCCGCCGCTGCGTCGACGAGCTCGGGTTCCGCGGGGTGTGGCGACGACCCGAGCACTTCGACGGGCTGCCCCGCCTCCAGGACGACGCGTACGAGCCGCTCTGGGACTTCCTCGAGGGTGCGGACGCCGCGTTCGGGGTCCACCCCGGGATGAGCGGCCTCGTCCCCTACGACGAGCTGGCCGGACGCTACGACGACTACTTCACGGCCCTGCACGCCGCGCACTTCGTCACCGAGCACCTCCTCGCGCTCACCACCTTCATCGCGTACGGGATCCTCGAGCGCCACCCGCGCCTTCGTGTCGCGTTCCTCGAATCGGGCGCGGGCTGGGCACTCTCGTACGTGCACCGCCTCGACGAGCACGAGGAGCTGTTCGGCTTCGACCGGGGCGCGCTCTCGCTGACTCCCTCCGAGTACTTCGCGCGCCAGTGCTTCGTCTCGGTCGAGGACGACGAGCCCGGGCTTGCCGGCGTGCTCGAGCGCTACCCCGGCTCGGTGGTGTTCGCGTCCGATTACCCCCACGCCGACGGCACGTTCCCCGGCTCGACTCGCCCGCTCCTCGAGACCACTCGCCTCGAGCCCGGCCGCGGTGCGCGCCGTGCTGCGCGACAACGGCCGCCGCCTCTACGGCCTCGACCGATGAGCGACGCGTCGTTGTTCGCCACGATCGCCGGCCTGCGGGCGACGCGCGTCTACGAGGACCGTCCCGTGCCGCCCGCCGTGCTCGCCGGGATCCTCCAGGCGGCGACGTACGCCTGCAGCGCGGGGAACACCCAGCCCTGGGAGTTCGTCGTCGTGACCGACCGCGACACGAAGCGGCGCCTCCGCGAGATCCTCGCCGCGGCGTTCGCGGGCGTCGACGCCCAGCGCAGCCAGCGCGCCGACCAGCTCGTCGACGACACGGGGCGGCCCGTGACCGGTCACGCGGCGATCGAGCACGTCGACGTCGTCGGGGCGATCGTGTTCGTGTACTGGAACCCCGACCGCGGCGTGCGCCTCCAGGGCGAGTACGCCGAGAACCCCGACGGGACGCTGCGGCCCACCCGCCACATCCCGGGTGGGCGGGGCTCGAGCCTCTACCCGGCGTGCCAGAACATGATGCTGGCGGCGCACGCCCTCGGGGTGTCGTCGCTGTTCACCACCTTCTTCGGGCTCGCCGAGCCCGAGGTCCGGGCCCTGCTGCACGTGCCGCCGCGGATGTTCCTCGAGGCGGCCGTGTTCCTCGGCTACGCCGGTGAGCAGCTCGGTCCGCCGCGCCGCAAGCCCCTGGGCGACGTCGTGCACCTCGAGGACTGGGACGGCCGCTACGAGCCACCCGCCGACGTGGCCGTCCCGTGACGATTCCGCGCATCGTCTCCGCCGACGACCACGTGGTGGAGCCGCCGACCGTGTGGGTCGACCGGCTGTCGGCGCGCGACCGCGACGTCGGCCCACGGGTGGTCCGCGCGCCCGTGGCCGAGATGACGTTCCGGGGCGGCCACTACGCCTACCGGATGGGCGACGACGGGCCGCTCGCCGACTGGTGGCTCTACGAGGACCGCGCCGTGCCGCACACCCGGCTCAGCGCGTGCGCCGGCTTCGCACCCGAGGACGTGCAAGTCGTCCCGATGACCTACGACGAGATGCGGCCCGGCTGCTGGCAGGGCGCGGCCCGCCTCGACGACATGGACCGCAACTGGGTCGAGGCGTCGCTGTGCTTCCCGACGTTCCCGCGCTTCTGCGGCCAGACGTTCCTCGAGGCGACCGACAAGGACCTCGCGCTGCGCTGCGTGCAGGCCTACAACGACTGGATGGTCGACGAGTGGTGCGGCCCGAGCGGCGGGCGGCTCTTCCCGCTGTGCCTCATCCCGCTGTGGGACGCCGGGCTCGCGGCCGCCGAGGTCCGCCGCAACGCGGCGCGGGGTGTGCGCGCCGTGTGCTTCTCCGAGCTGCCGTCGAACCTCGGGCTGCCGTCGGTGCACGACCCCGACCGGTTCTGGGACCCGTTCGTGGCGGCCTGCGACGAGACCGGCACGGTGATCTGCATGCACAGCGGCTCGGGCTCGTCGATGCCCTCCACGTCGCCCGACGCACCACCGGCCGTGTCGTCGACGCTCACCCACGAGCTGGCCGAGGGCTCGCTCGCCGATTGGCTCTTCTCGGGCCTGCTCGCCCGCTACCCGCACGTCACCCTCACCTACTCCGAGGGCCAGATCGGCTGGATCCCCTACATCCTCACCCGGGCCGACCGGGTGTGGCAGCACAACCGCGGCTGGGCCGACGCGCGCGGCCTCGTGCCCGAGCCGCCGAGCACCTACTACTGGGGGCGCGTCTACGGGTGCTTCTTCGACGACGCCGCCGGCCTCGCCGCGCTCGACGCCATCGGGCCCGACCAGGTCACGTTCGAGACCGACTATCCGCACGCCGACGGCACCTGGCCGCACAGCCGCGAGGTCGCCGAGCGGCTCCTCGCCGGCCTCGCGTCGGAGGTTGTCGACAAGATCGTGCGGACCAACGCCCTGCGCATGCTCGGCCGCACCTGAGCGCGCGCGGCGACGTGCGCCGCGCGGATCGACCGATCCGAGCGTGGCTACGGGCCGGCCCGGCCCTCGGTCCGCCGCCAGCCACCCGCGGCCCATGTCCCGCCGTCGACGTGGACCGTGACACCGGTGACGAAGCCGGCGAGGGGGCTCGCGAGGAACACCACGACCGCGGCCGCATCGTCGGGTCGGCCCAGGGTGCCGAGCGGCGGGACGAACACCGGCTCGTAGAGCGGGTCGGCGCCGAGCATGGCGTCGCGCACGCCTTCGTCGCCCTCGGTCGGGATCGCGTCGGGGGCGACAGCGTTCACGCGCACCCCGTGGGGTGCGAGCTCGAGCGCGAGCGTGCGCGTGAGCTGCGCGAGTGCGGCCTTCATCGCGGCGTAGACCGCGAAGCCCGGCGCGGCCTGGTGCGCCTCGATCGACGTGAGGTTCACGATCGAGCCACCGCTCGGCATGTGCGGGACGACGAAGCGGATCAGCCGGGTCACCTGCGTGAAGTTCTCGGCGACGAGCGTCTGCTCGCCCTTGTCGGAGAGCTCGAGGAACGGTGCGAAGAATGTCCCGCCGGCGTTGTTCACGAGGACGTCGATCCGACCGTGTGCCGCGACGACGTCGCGGACGAACGCGGCGACCGCGTCGGCGTCGCGCACGTCGAGCGCCCGGGAGAGGGGCTCGGCGCCGGTGGCGCGCACGGCAGCCTCGGTGTCGGCGAGCGGATCCGGGAGCCGGTCGCACATCGCGACCGTGGCGCCGAACCCGGCGAGGGCCAGGGCCGTGGCGCGCCCGACGCCCCGGCCGACACCGGTGACGAGCGCCACCCGGCCGGTGAGCAGGATCGAGGACGGGTCCACGGCCACGCCGGGCGAGGCTACGAGGCGGCGCCCGCGCCGCGGGCGAGTCAGCCGAGGTGGTGGATGAAGTGGTGCCAGGAGCCCACCCAGCCGAGCGAGACGATCCCGAGCGCCACGCCCACCCCGAGGGTGACGACGAGCAGGCTGAGGCGAGCGTCGGCCCCGGCGAGACGTGCCGGTGCGGCGCGCACGGCGCGCTCCCGCCAGTCGGCGGCGGTGAGCGTGGCGGTCTCGCGAAGGTGCCCGAGGACGTGGATCGCGAGCAGCGCACCCCACACGAAGAACGTGGCCTTGTGCAGCCACAGGTACGAGTTGCCGACGTGGCGGCCGAGCGCGACGAGCGCGATGCCTGTGCCGAGCAGCGCGAGCGTCGAGACGACCAAGAGCGGTCCGGTGACGCGCAGCAGCGGGTGGGGCGGCCCTTTCTCTCGGTAGGGCGGGTCACCGCGGTAGTAGTGCGCGAACCGGTACGCGGTGGTGCCCGTCTTCAGCAGGACGAGGGGAACGAGCAGCATGCCGACGAACACGTGCCACGAGATCAGCTGGTGGATCTGCAGGATCGTGATGCCCTCGACCGCGAGGATGACGAACAGCGCCGCGCCCGCCGCGCCGGTGAGCCGTGCGTTGCCTTCGACGCCGCCGCCGGCGCCCGGCGGCGCCGTGGTCGAGACGCGCGGTGGTTCGCGGGTCATCAGCCGAGCCAGGTCCATGGGTCCTCCTCACGTCACGATCCGGTGGCGCTCGCCCGCCGGCTCACTCGTCGGTCAGGATCAGCGCCAGCTTCGGGCAGTTCTGCACGGCGCGTCGGGCGTGCTTCAAGAGCGCGGTCGGGATCGGCTCGTCATCGATGATCGGGTAGCCCCACTCGTCGAGCTGCACGCGTTCGGGGAACAGCTCGGCGCATACGCCGTGCGCCTCGCACTCGATCATGTTGACGATGAGGCGGTGCTGCTTCTTCATCGCCAGCTCGCGTCGAAGGCGGGGATCGGCATGGCGGGCGGCGGCGCGAGCAGGCAACGCTGATGCGCAGCGTGGTGCTCGACCTCCGCGCCGAAGGTTCGGAGGGCCGTGTCGACGAAGCGGATCACGCCGTCGGGGTAGTGGCAGGCGCCGCGCCCGCGCACCTCCTCGAACAGCTGCCGCAGCCGCTTCACCGTCGCGGCGACCTGCCGGCCGGCGGCGATGCTCGCCATGGCGTCCGCGATGGCCCGGAGCCCGTAGACGCACGGCCCGCACTGCCCGGCGGTCTCGCCCGCCAGGTAGTCGGCGATCTGCGCCGCGGCGACGAGCCCACACCGTCCGGCCGGGAAGGCGTACAGCACCCCGGTCCCGAGCGACGCACCGTGCGCCTGCAGCGTCGCGTTCAGGAGCGGCACGTCCCAGGCCTCGTCCGCGGGCAGCCAGCTGCCGTAGTAGCCGCCGACGAGGAAGGCGGAGAGCTTCTCGGTGACGCCGCCCGCGGCCGTGACGGCCCCACCGATCGTCGTGCCGAGCGCCACCTCGCACACGATCCCGCGCTCGACCGCGCCGCCGATGGTGAGCAGCGCGGAGCCGGGCTCGTCGGGCGCACCGAGCTGGCGGAACCAGTCCGGCCCGTACCGGGCGATCAGGGCGACGTGGGCGAGCGTCTCGGCGTTCTGGATCAGCGTCGGACGTCCGCTGACCCCTCGCTCGAAGGGTCGGGGCGGGGTGAACGTCGGCTTGGCGACCCCGCCGTTCACGAAGTTGACGAGCGCCGTCTCCTCACCCGCGACGTAGCGCGACGGCAGCGCGACGCTACGGACGAGCGCACCGTCCAGCTGCGCCGCGTGTCGGGCCTCGATGGCCCGGTGCACGCTCGTCAGCGCCCGGCGGCTGGCCCGGTCGACCGCGACGACGATCTCGTCGGCGCCGACCGCCTCCGCGGCGAGCACCGCGCCGTCGAGCACGAGGTGGGGCAGCGAGGTCAACAGGAGGCGGTCCTTGGCGCTCAGCGCCTCGCCCTCGGAGCCGTTCACCACGACGACCGACCGTCCCCGGTGCTGGGCGACGGTCCGCATCTTGCGTCCCGTCGGGAAGGACGCGCCGCCGCGGCCGCGGAGCCCCGACGCCTCGACCGCGTCGATCAGTGGCCCGCCGTGTCGGTGCGTACCGCGCCACGGCGGCCGTCCGTACTGGGCGACGTGCTCCTGCAGCCCGACCGGCCGGTCCGGCCGGAAGCCCGCGAGCAGGCGCGGCAACCCCTCGGGGCCGGCGCGCGGCATCGGCGCGGCTCGCGTCGGCGCGGACGTCACTGCCCGGCCCCTTGCCCGGTCTGGGCGGAGACGGTCCCGGTGAGCGACGTGCCGTTCGCTGCGATCTGGACATCGACGACAAGCTGGAGCGTCGGTTGCCCGGCGCTCTGCACGCTCGCGTCGATGCGGGTGCCGCGCAGGCCGACGATGGAGCCGCGGTACAGCGACGGCTGGCTGCTCGGTCCCATCGTCACCTGGCTCGAGTTGAGCAGCACGCCGCCGCCCTGGAGTGGCTCGCCGGTGAGCTCGACGTCGAGCACGCCGGTCGCGCTGCCGCTCATCGTCATGGCCAGCCGGATCGTGACCCGGCCGTCCGCGGACGGGCTCGACTGGGACTGGGTGCCGGTTAGCTGCGCGGAGAAGGGTGTCGCGGGCAGCGCCGCCGACCCGCCGGGCGGGGCGGCCGGCGCTGCGGTCGACGGGGCGGTCGACGGGGCGGTCGACGTCGCCGGGGTCGCCGTGACCCGGGCGAGGATGCTCGCCGGCGTGCCGGCTCGGCGCGACCAGCCCGTCGCGAGCGGGCCACCGGCAAGCCACGCGACGAGCACGATCGGCGCGACGACGCTGGCGGCCAGCGCCGCGACGCGGGTGCCCGCGTGCCCGGGCCACCCGGCGGCGAGACGCCACCAGAGGGCGATGATCACGGCGGCGATGCAGCCGACGTAGAGGATCAGCACGAAGCCGAGCTTGGTGTCGCTGCCCGTGCCGAGGCCGTGCACGACGACGAGCGGCCACGCGAGGTACGCGAACCAGTGGAGGAAGCGCCAGGTGCGATGGCTCATCCGGTGGCGCAGCAGACTCGTGACCAGGAGCACCACCAAGATGTCGGACGCCGCGGCCCCGAGACCCATCCAGACGGGTCGGTACACGCCGACGAACGGGAGCACGGTGTCCTTGAACCCGATGGGCGCGAACGCGTCCACGACGACCGCGGCGACGTGCACCACGATCAGCGCGAAGGCGAGGAGTGATGAGTTGCGGTGCAGCAGCTCGATCACGAAGCGGGGCCACCGCGGGTTCGACCATCGGACCGAGGTCACGATGCCGAGCACGGTGGACAGCGTCAGGACGACCAGCGCGGCGAGGCCGGCGCCCCGAGCGATGTACCAGACCGGCGAGGGCCCCGCGGCCGCGAGCACGCTCACGGCTCGCCCGGTTCGGGCCAGCTGCCGGTGCGCACGACGCGGCCGTCGGGGCGGACGAGACGGGCGGGCAGTGAGAGCTCGCGCAGCCAGGGCAGCGCAGCGTCCCCGCGGACGATGGCGGCCGTGCTGGCCGTGTTGGCGTCGACGCACGACCCGGCGACCACGCTGACCGTCCGCCAGCAGACGGGTGCCGCCCGCCCGGTGCTCGGGTCGACGATGTGGTGCAGCTCCGAGTCGCCGCGTCGCCACCGCCGCACCGTCGTGCTGGAGGTGGCGAGCCCGCCGACGGCGATGGCCACGGTCTCGCCGGGCGCCTCGGGGCCCGCGGCGTGGTCGTCGGTGACCCGGACCGGCCAGCCGTCGGCCGGCGCGGGGCCCGCCACGGCCACGTCACCGCCGAGGCTGACCAGGGCGGCGCAGTCGAACGTGCCCGCGATCGCGGCCGCGGCCCGGTCCGCCGCGAAGGCCTTCGCGGTGGCGCCGAGGTCGAGCTCGACGCCGCGCGGCACCTGGGCGGTCGCGGCGTCGTGGTCGATCTGGATCGCCTGCCAGCCGGGCACGCGGGCCACGACGCAGGTGAGCGCGTCCCCGGCAGCGGGCACCGACGAGAAGTCGCGGTCGTAGCCGAGGACGCGCACTGCGCGCCCGACCGTGGGATCCACGTCGCCGTCGGTCAGGCGCGCCGCGCGGAGTGCGACGTCGAGCGCGTCCCGGAGCACCGGTCCGACCGGCACGACCTCGCCGGGGTGGGCGTTCACGCGCATCAGCTCGGAGTCCGCGCGGAACCGGCTGCAGGCTTCGTCGACCTCGGCGAGGACGGCGTCGAGCACTCGGCGAGCCTCCTGGAGGACCGTCTCGTCGGTGACGACAAGCGTCGCAGTGGTGCCGAGCGCGGGAAACGAGACGGTTGGCCAGGCGTCAGTCACGACCCGCCCGAGTTGGCCACGCTCTGGTGGTGCGACACGACGGGCGGCGGTGCCGGCGCGAGGTTGGGGTCCGTGACACTCGGGTCGCTCGGCACGGCCGGGCTGGTCTGGGGCGTGACCGACGGGCTCGGGCTGGTGTTCGGGGTCGTCGGGGTCGTCGGCTGCGAGGAGCCGCTCGCGGTGCCGGAGGTCCCCGGCAGCGCCGAGGCGACGAGCCCCGAGAACACGCCCAGGAGCGCCACCCCGCCAGCTGCCAGCCAGCGGGTCAGGCGGGAGACCCGGCGCAGCCCATCGTCTCGGTCGGTCGGGCGAAATCGCATGGTGGGGGATGCCTCCAGGGTTCTGTGGGTGTCCTGGTTCAGGGTTCCAGACGAGTGTCGTGGCCGTCCCCAGCTAACGGGAAAGAAACGACCAGAAACTGTGACTTGACAAACCCATCGGCCGAGGGGAGGGTCGAGCTGCGGATCCGACCCCAGCACCCGTCACGATCGACCAGGTCCGGGACGAGACGTCCGCGTACCGGCTGCTCGAGACGCTGCGGTGGGGCGACCAGCCCGTCTGCCCGCATTGCGGTTCGGACCGTCGGCCCTACTTCCTGGCGCCCCGAGGCGGTGGGCGAGCCACGCGCACCGGGCGGCTCACGCGCCGGCGGGTCTGGAAGTGCGCCACGTGCCGCAAGCAGTTCTCAGTGCTGACGGGCACGATCCTGCAGGGCACGAGGGTCCCGGTCCGCACCTGGATCCGGGTCGTGGCCGAGGCGTGCGCGTCGCCCGACGGTCTCACCGCCCGGGACATCGAGCGGCGCTACGGCGTCACGGCGAAGACGGCGTCGGCGATGGTGCTGCGCCTCCGTGACGCCATGCGGCAAGAGCCGATGGCGTCGCTCCTCGTCGAGTCGATCCGCGGCGACGCGTTCTTCCTCGGCGCGTCGACCGGGCCCAAGCCCCGCGTCCCGCCCGCAGCGGACGCACGCTCGCCGGATGGGCCGGCCTCGGGCGAATCGCTCCGCTGACGGCGCACCGCGACGGTGGTCATCGCCGCAGCGTGCGGAGGGCGGAACGGCCGTCTCGAACCTGGAGCATGGCCCGCAGCGCGACCTCAGCGGGCAACCGGATCTTGAGCGGCGCGTCGCGCTCGCCGCGCACAGCCCGCGGTCGTCGGGGGGCGGATTCGTCGATTTCGACACCCATCAGCCGTAGCGAGACCAATCGGCGCGTGCAGCGCCGCTTCGAGTGTATGCAGCCAACCGGACTACCGCGCCCCCGTCGATCTTGGACGGGACTTTGCCATCCGTTGGGGCTGTGGTGGGAGCCAGCCTGCGACGCTGCCGCTGCAGTTCCTCCGAGGAGGTGATCGTGCCCGCACTCGTCATGTCGCGCGACGACAGCGATGAGCACACCCGACGCGGCCGTGTCGCGCGCCGCGTCCCCGTCGGCCTGCCCCGGCTCCTCGACGGCTACCGGCCGGGCGCGACGATGGATCTCCGGGCCCACGTGGCGCACTACGGCAGCCCGCCCTGGCGGGGGATGACCCGGCGCGGGCCGGGACCGCTCGTCCACACGATCGAGCACGCCGGCCTGCGTGGGCGCGGTGGCGCCGCGTTCCCGACGGCGCGCAAGGTCCGCGCCGTGAGCGACCACGGGGGCTGGCCGGTGGTGGTCGCGAACGGCGCCGAGGGCGAACCAGCCAGCCAGAAGGACAAGCTGCTCCTGTGTGCCCTGCCCCACCTCGTGCTCGACGGAGCGGCGCTCCTTGCCGAGGCCGTCGGCGCATCCGAGGTCATCGTCGCGGTGGAGCGCCCGGCCCGGGCGGCACGCGTGGCCGTCGACACGGCGATCCGGGCCCGCGCCGCAGCCGAGCTGGACCCGGTGCCCTTCCGAGTCGTAGGCGTCCCCGGTCGCTACGTCGCCGGGGAGGCCACCGCGCTCGTGAACTTCGTGAACACCGGGGTCGCCAAGCCGACATTCGTGCCGCCACGCGTCTCCGAGCGGGGCGTCGGCGGCCGGCCGACGCTCGTCCAGAACGTCGAGACACTGGCGCACGTCGCGCTCATCGCCCGATACGGGGCCGACTGGTTCCGCCAGCTCGGCACGAGGGACGAGCCGGGCTCGGCGCTCGTGACGGTCGGCGGGTCCGTCGCGCACCCCGGCGTACTCGAGGTGGCGTTCGGCACGCCGCTCGGCTCGGCGGTCATGGCGGCCGGCGGACCGACGAGCGAGCTGTCCGCCGTGCTCGTCGGCGGCTACTACGGCACGTGGTTGCACGCCGCCGCCGCGTGGGACCTGCCGCTCACGGACGCTGCGCTGCACGAGGTCGGTGGCGCGCTCGGCTGCGGGCTGGTGTACGCGTTCCCGGCCGCGAGCTGTGGCCTCGCCGCGTCCGCGCAGATCGCCCGCTACCTCGCCGAGGAGAGCGCCGGGCAGTGCGGTCCCTGCCTCTACGGGCTGGCCGCGCTGGCCGACACCCTGGACCGCGTCGCGCGCGGCGTGCCAGATCGCCAGACCCTCGGTCGCTTGGAGGAGCTCTGCGACCTGGTCGTAGGTCGAGGCGCGTGTCACTATCCCGACGGGGTCGTCGGGTTCGTCCGGAGCGCGCGGACGGTCTTCGCGGCCGAGATCACCCGGCACCGACGCGACGGCGGCTGCCGGGCCGCGCCACCCCCATCGCTGCGGCTTCCCGACGCGACGCGCGAGCGGGGGTGGCAGTGAGCTCCCGCCGCCCGCTCGCCACTCGGGCTGGACGCCCGGGCGCGCCGCCTCGATCGACGCGATGAGGCGCCGGAACTCACTGCGCGGGCAGCTGCGCCAGGTCCCGATCTTCTCGAGCCTGGCTGACGACGAGCTGGCGCGCGTCGCGCGACTCGCCCGGCGCATTCGTGAGCCCGCGGGAGAGGTGCTCGTCAAGGAAGGGGAACCGGGTCACGAACTGCTCGTCATCCTCGAGGGTGAGGTCGACGTGCGCCAGGCCGACGACCTCGTGGCGACGCTCGGGCCGGGCGACTTCGTCGGTGAAGTCGCGCTGCTGGACGACCCGCCACGGCGCACGGCGACGGTTCGGGCGCGCACAGCGGTCACGATCGCCTTCCTCGGGCGCCTTGAGTTCGAGCGGTTGTGTGCCGAGCTGCCCCAGCTCGCGCAGCAGGTGCAGGCCACGCGCGACCGCCGCCGCGATGGCCCCGATCCCGCCACGATGTAAGGGGACGCAGCCGGGCCTCGTCAGCGCGCGTCGACGTGATCCGGTCTGGCCGGAGGCGCCGCGCCGCGCCGCAGGGTGAGCAGCGCCTCGAGCCCCCCGCCCGACGGTGACCGCAGCTCGACCGTGCCACCGTCGGCGGTCACGAGCTGGCGCACGATCGCCAGGCCCAACCCGAAGCCTCCGCTGTCGCTCGACGCGCCGGCCCCGCGCCAGAACCGGTCGAAGGCCCGGGCTCGATCCTCGGGCGGCATGCCCGGGCCGGTGTCGCGGACGCGGATCTCGATGTGATCCCGATGCGGGCGGGCCGTCAGGCTGACCGCGCCGCGCTGAGGGGAGACCTCGAGGGCGTTGTTCAACAGGTTGTCGAGCACCTGCTCGAGGCGTTCGGGCGTGGCGCGCGCCCACAGGCCCGTGGCGTCGTCGGCGTCGAGCGTCACGTCGCGCTCGGCGGCGAAGGCGGTCCAGGCATCCCGCCGGCCGGCGAGCAGCGCCCCAACGTCGACGTCGACCGGCGCCGGCGGGTTGCGCTCGGCACGGGCGAGGGCGAGCAGGCCGTCGACGAGGCGGCTCAGGCGCTCGACCTCGGCGCCGGCGCCCTCGACGTCCTCCGCCGCGGCCGGGTCGACCTCGCTCTCGAGGTTCTCCAGGCGCAGGCGCAGCGCCGCGAGCGGGGATCGCAGCTGGTGCGACGCGTCCGCGACGAAGGAGTGCTGGGCGTCGACGAGCTCCTCGAGCTGCTCCGCGGTCGTGTTGAACTCCTCGGCGAGGACCCGCACCTCGGTCGGGCCCGACGGGACCGGGGCGCGCGTCTCGAGGTCGCCCTCGCCCAGGCGCGACGCCGCGTGACCCAGATCGGCCAGCGGGCGGGTGACGGAGCGGGCGACGACGAGGCTCACCAGGAGGACGATCGCGAGCACTGCGCCGCCGATCGTGGCGAGCAGCAGCCAGTTGTTCCGCACGCTGGCGTCGACCGACGCCGTCGAGCGGGAGACTCGGACGGCCCCGACCACCGTGTTCCGGTCGAGGACGGGGAGGGCCACGTAGTACAGGTTCGAGCCCAACGTCCGTGAGTAGCGCGTGCCGGTCGACTCGTGTCGGTTGAGCGCCCGTGCGAGGTCCGGGGGCTCGAGCAGGTCGTCGGGGTGCGGCTCGATGTCCGGGGGTTCGGTGCTGGCGAGCCCGTGGCCGCTCGCGTCGGCGACGACGACGCGGTCACCCGTCTCGTGCTCGTACCGCACGACGAGCGCCTGCAGCTCCGTCGCGTCCTCCGTGCCGGGCTCCGACTCGAGGTTCTCCTCGGCGCGCGTGGCCAGCGTGACCGCGTCCTCGTGCACCGACTGCTGCAGCCGGCGGTGCTCCGAGTGCGCGAACGAGATCCCCAGCGGCACCTCGAGTCCGATGAGAACGAGGATCGTGATGGTCAGGTAGCTGAGCAGCAAGCGGTTACGCACGGCCGCTCACGAGCGTGCCCGCAGCCGGAAGCCCACGCCGCGCACCGTCTCGATCCATGCCGGGTCGCCGAGCTTCTTCCGCAAGGACGCCACGTGGACGTCGAGCGTCTTCGTCGGTCCGTACCAGTGGGGGTCCCACACCGTCTCGAGGATCCGTCCCCGGCTCCACACGGCGCCCGGGTCCTCGGCCAGCAGCGCCAGCAGGTCGAACTCCTTCGGCGTCAGCGCAACCTCCCGGTCGCCGACCCGCACCTCGCGGCTGCGGGGGTCGACGGACAGTGACCCGACCTGCAGGGGTGTGCTGTCGAGCGCGCGCGGCCCGCGACGGCGCGTGACAGCGCGGATCCGGGCCAGCAGCTCCCGAAAGCCGAACGGCTTCACGATGTAGTCGTCGGCGCCGAGCTCCAGGCCGATCACCCGGTCGACCTCCTCGCCTCGAGCCGTCACGACGATGATCGGGACGTCGGAGGCGGCGCGCAGCCGGCGGCACACGTCGAAGCCGTCGACGTCGGGCAGCCCGAGGTCCAAGAGGACCATGTCGGGCGCCGGCGCCTCCTGGAGCCGCTCGAGCGCCGCCGCGCCGCGGACCAGGCGCTCGACCTCGAATCCCTCCCGGGTCAAGCCCTTCGCCAGCGGGACAGCGATCGACGCGTCGTCCTCCACCAGCAGGACTCGCACCGCCCTACTTTCCCATCCGCGCGAGTGGCCGGCGAACGTCCTTACCGAAATTTGGGACGTGCGTCAATGGTGGAACGCCGGCACCGGGTTGCTGAGCGGCGCGGGCTGGGAGCGCAGCTCGCTGAGCGCGTCCCGGAGGTCCACGAGGAGCCCGTCGCCGAGGTCGCGGCTGAACCCGTTGCGCACGACGATGCGCAGCACGGACTGGTGCTCGAGGTGCGCCGGGAGCGCGTACGCCGGGACGAGCCAGCCGCGCTCCCGCAGGGCGCGCGACACGTCGTAGACGGTGAAGCGCTGCTCGTCGTCGCGGACGGTGAAGGCGAACACCGGCAGATGCAGGGCGCGGGTGAGCAGGACGAACGGGTCGAGTTTGTCGATGCCGGCCGCCAGGTGGCGGGCGACGTCGCGGGTGGCGGTCTGCACCTGGCGGTACCCGTGCCGGCCGAGGCGCAGGAAGTTGTAGTACTGCGCGATCACCGGGGCGGCCGAGCGCGAGAAGTTCAGCGAGAACGTCGACTCGTTCCCGCCGAGGTAGTTGACGGCGAACACGAGCTCGTCGGGCAGGGCCTGCTCGTCGCGCCAGACCACCCAGCCGACGTTCGGGTACACCAGCCCGTACTTGTGGCCAGACGCGTTGATCGACGCGACGCGGCGCAGACGGAAGTCCCACTCGAGGTCCGGGTCGAGGAACGGGGCGACGAAGCCCCCCGACGCCGCGTCCACGTGGATCGGGATGTCAGGCCCGCCGTCGGCCGCCAGCTTGTCGAGCGCCGCCGCGATGTCCGCGATCGGCTCGTAGCTGCCGTCGAAGGTCGAGCCGAGGATCCCGACGACGCCGATGGTGTGGTCGTCACACCGCGGCAGCGCCGTCGCGGCCGTGAGGTGCCGGCGACCGGCCTCGAGCGGCACGAGGCGCGGCTCCACGTCGAAGTAGCGACAGAACTTCTCCCAGCAGACCTGGACGTTGATGCCCATGACCAGGTTCGGCTTCGTGTCGTCGAGCCCGGCGCCGCGGCGTCGGGCCTCCCAGCGGCGCTTCAGCGCCAGACCGCCGAGCATCGCCGCCTCGCTCGAGCCGGTCGTCGAGCACCCGACGGCCTGCTCGTCGTCGGGTGACCGCCAGAGATGGGCGAGGATGTTGACGCAGCGCTTCTCGAGCTCGGCGCTCTGGGGGTACTCGTCGCGGTCGACGATGTTCTTGTCGAAGCACGCGGCCATGAGGTCGGTCGCCTCGGGCTCCATCCAGGTGCTGACGAACGTCGCCAGGTTCAGCCGCGCGTTGCCGTCGAGCATCAGCTCGTCGCGCACGATCTGCGCGGCCGTGGACGCCGGCAGGCACTGGTCGCCCAGCTTGAAGGTCGGGATGGTGACCTCGCCGATCCCGGCGTACATCGGGTTGGCTGCGACCTCGCGGTCCTGCAAGCTGGGCGGCACCTGGCGGGCGAGCGGCACCGTGACCTCCCTCGCGTCGAGACGGGGCGGAGCCTATGGCCGGCCTTCGAGGCCGCCCGGCGGCCCCTCCGGTGCAGGCCGAGACGCGGGAAATTAGGGAGGGTCCCTCACTATGCGCTACACTCAGTGTCTGATGATCTGGACGGAGCGATGACGACCGCGGGCGTGGGACGACCCCAGGCCCGGGCCGACGCCGATTTCGGCCGCGGCGCTGGCCGAGCTCATCGTCCGCGCCTCGTGGCGGCTCCGCCGCGGCGCGGCGAAGGAGCTGGCCCCGCTCGGGGTCACCTTCGGCCAGGCCCGAGTGATGCGAGTCCTGGCCGGCGCACCCTCGCCGATGCGCATGGCGGACCTCGCCGCCCAGATGGAGATCGTGCCCCGGTCGGTCACGACGATGATCGACGGCCTCGAGGCGGCCGGGCTCGTCGTGCGCGATCCGGACCCGCACGACCGGCGGTGCCTGTTCGTCACCCCGACCTCGGCGGGTCGCGCGGTGCTCGAGCGGCTGCACCGCGCCCGGCGCGCGACGGCCGAGGAGCTCTTCGCGCCACTGTCCGGCGACGAGCGGGTCGAGCTCGCGCGGCTGCTCGGCTCGGTGGGCGCCACCGACGAGTCGGAGGATCGCTGATGGGTCACGGCAGCCCGATGTGGGGCGCGATGCGGTCGCTTCGACGCGACCAGTCCGTCACCGACGTGAAGGTCGCGAAGGGCACCGCGAAGCGCATCATGCGCTTCGCCGCGCCGTACAAGGTCGTCCTCGTCTTCTTCTTGGTGCTCGTCATCCTCGACGCGGTGATCACCGCGGTGAACCCGCTCATCCTCCGGGACATCATCAACAACGGCATCCTGAAGAACGACACGGAGCTCATCGTCAGCCTCGCGCTCCTCGTGGCGGGGCTCGCGATCCTCGACGCCCTGCTCTCGCTCGCGCAGCGATATGTGTCCGCCCGCATCGGGGAGGGCCTGATCTACGACATGCGCACCCGCGTGTTCGACCACGTGCAGCGCATGCCGATCGCCTTCTTCACCCGCACGCAGACCGGCGCGCTCGTCACGCCGGCTCAACAACGACGTGCTCGGCGCACAGGAAGCGTTCACCGACGTCCTCTCGACGGTGATCGGCAACCTCATCGTCGTCCTGTTCATCCTCGTGGTGATGTTCTTCCTCTCGTGGGAGATCACGCTCCTGGCGCTCGTGCTCCTGCCGATCTTCCTGCTCCCGGCCCGGTGGCTCGGGCGGCGCATGCAGGCGATCACCCGCGAGGCGTACGTGCTGAACGCCGAGATGAACACCACGATGACCGAGCGTTTCAACGTCTCGGGGGCGCTGCTCGTCAAGCTGTTCGGCCGCCCACGGGACGAGTCGGACACGTTCAACCGGCGAGCCGGACGGGTCCGCGACATCGGCATCACCCAGGCGATGTACGCCCGGTTCTTCTTCGTGGCCCTCACGCTCACCGCGGCGCTGGCCACCGCGCTCGTCTACGGGTGGGGCGGCGTCCTCGCCGTCGACGGCGTGCTGAGCATCGGGACGCTCGTCGCCCTCACCGCGTACCTCGCGCGCCTCTACGGGCCGCTCACCCAGCTGTCGAACATCAACGTCGACCTGATGACGACCCTGGTTTCCTTCGAGCGGGTCTTCGAGGTGCTGGACCTCCCGCCGATGATCCAGGAGAAGCCCGACGCCGTCGAGATCCCCCGGGGCCCGGCCCTGGTCGAGTTCGACCACGTCGACTTCTCGTACCCGAGTCCCGACGAGGTGTCCCTCGCGTCCCTCGAATCGGTCGCGAGCCTCGACCGCACGTCGGGCGCCCAGATCCTCCACGACGTCAGCTTCCGGGTCGAGCCCGGGACGATGACGGCGCTCGTCGGGCCCTCCGGCGCCGGCAAGACCACGATCTGCTCCCTGGTGTCGCGGCTCTACGACGTGCGCTCCGGCGCGGTCCGCATCAACGGCGTCGACGTCCGGGACACCACCCTCGATTCGCTCCGGCGGAGCATCGGGATGGTGACCCAGGACGCGCACATGTTCCACGAGACCATCCGCTCGAACCTGCTCTACGCCAAGCCCGACGCCACGCAGGAGGAGCTCGAGTCGGTGCTGCGCGCCGCGCAGATCTGGCCGCTCGTCTCCGGGCTCGCCGACGGGCTCGACACGGTGGTCGGCGACCGCGGCTATCGGCTCTCGGGCGGCGAGAAGCAGCGGCTGGCGATCGCCCGCCTGCTGCTGAAGGCGCCCGCCATCGTCGTGCTCGACGAGGCGACCGCGCACCTCGATTCCGAGTCCGAGCTCGCGGTACAGCGGGCGCTGGAGACGGCGCTCGCCGGGCGCACCTCGCTCGTGATCGCCCACCGGCTGTCCACGGTGCGCGACGCCGACCAGATCCTGGTCGTCGACGACGGCCGCGTCGTCGAGCACGGCCGCCACGAGGAGCTCCTCGAAGCCGGTGGCCTTTTTGCCGAGCTGCACCGCACCCAGTTCGCCGGCCAGCGCGTGCACGAGCCGCCAACGGCAAGCCCGGCGAACCAGCCGGCCTGAGGCCCGGGCTGGCCGCGCTCAGTCGTGGTTGGCGAACTCGATGAAATCGTACGGGTAGCCGCGCGGGAAGGCGCTCGCCCAGAACAGCGCCGTGCGCTGGTCGTCCTCGAGCTCCCAGCCGAGCGCCCCGAGGTTGTCCTCGAGCTGGCCGAGGTTGCGGACCCCGATGATCGGCGCGGTGATCCCGGGCCGGGCGAGCACCCAGTTCAAGGCGACCTGCGCGGGGGTCTTGCCCGTGTCCGCCGCGACCTTCCCGACGGCGTCGACGATCTTCCACGCCCGGTCGTCGAGGCGGTAGGTGAACGTGATCGGCTCCTCGGTGTCGCCGCCGCGCGTCCCCGCCGGCAGGTCCTCGCCGCGGCGGTACTTCCCGGTGAGGATCCCGCCGCCGAGCGGGCTCCACGGGAGCACGGCGAGCCCGCGGTCTCGGCACAGGGGCAGCAGCTCGCGCTCGATGTCGCGGGTGATGAGCGAGTACTCGGGCTGCAGCGACGAGAAGGGCTCCCAGTCGTGGAGCGTCGAGATGCCGAGCCCCGTGGCGAGGTGCCAGGCCGCGTAGTTGCTCGCACCGAGGTAGCGCACCTTGCCCTCGTGGACGAGGTCGTTGAGGGTGGAGAGGGTCTCTTCGAGCGGCGTGCGCGCGTCCCAGCAGTGCACCTGGTACAGGTCGATCCACTCGGTCCCGAGGCGGCGCAGCGACGCCTCCACGGCGAGCCGGATGTGGCGCCGCGACAGCCCGACGTCGTTGGGGCCCTCGCCCATGGGAAAGCGCACCTTCGTCGCCAGCACCACGTCGTCGCGCTTGGCGCCGAGCGCCCGCCCGGTGATCTCCTCGGAGACCCCGGTTGAGTACACGTTCGCGGTGTCGACGAAGTTGCCGCCGGCGTCGAGGAACCGGTCGAGGATCCGCTTGCTCGTGGCCTCGTCGGCCTCCCGGCCGAACGTCATCGCGCCGAGGCACAGCTCCGACACCCGGACACCCGTCCGCCCCAGCGGTCGTAGCTCCACGTCAGCTCCCCTTCGTCGGTCCCCGGTGCCCGATCCTCACCCGCCTCGCCGCGGCGACACAAGGCGGCTTCAGGACGGGCACCGTGGTGGTCGACACCATGGACTCGCGACCCGAGGAGTGCGGTGAGACCAGGCCCAGAGCGACGCCACCCGGCCGCTGGCTGGTCCCTCGTGGCCCTGGTGGCCCTCGTCGCCCTCGGCGCGGCCTGCGCCCCGGTCGTCGTACCACCACCCCCCGCCGCGCCGCCCGCCCCGCCCCGCACCCCGAGCGGCGTCGTGCCGGCTGGGCTCCCGACCCACGTCGGCGTCGGGCTCGCCGCGAGCCCCGACGACCTCGCCCCCGGCGGCTGGGTGGCGAGTACCGGGGTGCCCTTCGACTACGCGTACCAGTACCTCGCGGGCGGCGTGAACACCGGCCAGGGCTGGCAGACGTGGAACGCCAGCGCCGAGTTCCCCGACCTCTACGCGAACGCGGCGCACGCGCGCGGGACGATCCCCGTGTTCTCGTACTACATGCTGCTGCAGTCGAGCGGCAGCTGCGGCGCCTGCGCCGAGGCGCAGAAGGACCTCACAAACCTCAACACGCCGTCGCTCATGGCGGCGTACTACGCCGACTTCGCGACGCTCATGCAGCGCCTCGGCGCGGGGACCTCCGGCGGCGTGACGGGGTACGGCGCGACGACGATCGTGCAGGTCGAGCCGGACCTCTCCGGCTACGCCGAACAGGCCGTGCTGTCGTCCCCGTCGTGCTACGGCTTCTGCAGCGGGACGGGCAACGACCCCACCCTGCTCCACGCGTCGGTCGCCAGCTCCGGCTATGCCGCCGCGGCCGGCTATCCGGACACCTACCAGGGCTTCAACCTCGCGCTGCTGCACCTCCGCGACGTGTACGCGCCGAACGTGCGGCTCGCGTTCCACGTCAGCAACTGGGCGACGCTGCGCGACATCGGCAGTGACCCCGACCCGACGCTCAGCGGCACGACGCAGGGGACGTTGGCCGGAGACTTCGCCGCGGCGAGCGGCGTCAGCCAGGCGCCGGCCAACACGTCGACGTACGACCTGGTCTTCAACGACGTCGACGACCGCGACGCCGGCTACTACAAGTACGTCGACGGCCGACCCGACGCATTCTGGGACCGGCTGAACGTCACCGTCCCTGACTTCGCCCGCTGGGAGGACTACCTCGGCGCGGTCACGGCGGCGACGGGCCGGCGCGCCATGGTCTGGCAGGTGCCCCTCGGGAACCAGTACTTCGACACCGACAACAACACGCCCGGCCACTACCAGGACAACCGGGCCGAGTACTTCTTCGGCCACATGGCCGAGCTGGGCAGCGTCGGCGTCATCGGCGTGCTCTACGGCCGCGGCAACGCGGGCAGCACGACCAACACCGACGGGCAGGGCGACGGCGTCACGAACCCGACGCCGATCTGCACCAGCGACGGACTGAGCAGCGGCACCGTCTGCAACACCCACGTGTCGACGGTCGCCGACGACGACGGCGGCTACCTGCGGATGGCCGCCGCCGCGTACGAGGCCAGCCCGGTCCCGACGCACTGACGGGCGCTACCAGCGCTCCCAGTGCACGACGTCCTCGACGGGACGGCGGGGCGCGGGATGGAACTCGCGGCCCACGGTGTGCGCGACCGGCACGAGCGCGACCTGGGTCACGTCCGAGGAGGGGATCCCGAGGAGGGAGGCCATCTCCTCCTCGAGCATGAGGTGCGCCGTGGTCCACGAGGTGCCGAGCCCGCGGGCGTGCGCCGCGAGCATGAAGGTCCACACCGCGGGCAGGATCGAGCCGTAGGCCGTCGCCTGGTCGACCAGGGGCCCGACATCGGCCCGGCCCTCGATGCAGGCGATGACGAGGACGGGCACCTCGTCGAGGTGCTCGAACAAGTACGCGGCGGACGCCATGACCCGGCGACGGGCGAGCCGCTCGTCGTCCCGGCGGGCCGGCCCCGGCGGCT
Source organism: uncultured Actinomycetes bacterium (assembly GCA_963731625.1). Lineage (GTDB taxonomy): Bacteria > Actinomycetota > Acidimicrobiia > IMCC26256 > PALSA-555 > PALSA-555. Next base: position 1,353,326 of record CAVSWH010000001.1, on the reverse strand, counting down.
TGTCGGCGCGCTGGGCGTACGCCACCGCGCCGCGCCGGAACGCGTCGGCGACCGCGCGGCGACGCTCGGCTTCGGTGACGACGACGAAGTGCCAGCCCTGCTGGTTGCCGCCGTTCGGGGCCTGCAGCGCGATGCGCAGGCACTCCTCGATCAGGGTCGGATCGACGGGCCGGTCGAGGTCCAGGCGTCGCCGCACGGCGCGCGTCGTCGTGAGCAGCTCGTCCGTCGGCTCCGCGCCCATGCCGGCACGGTATCGGGGCCGGTCAGGACTCGGGGTGCTGCGCCGCGCCGTCCGTCCCCGTCGAGCGGATGACCGCCACCGAGTTCTCGGGGTGGTCCGGGTCGAGCAGGAGGTCGAACGCCGGGCCGCCCTGCGGTTGGGGCGCTTGCCCGACGATCTCGATGTCGTCGCGCTCGGGTCGTCCCTCGAGCGCGTCGCGCAGCCCCAGCAGGCCCGCGGCGATCACCCCGCCGACCGCGCCCCGGCGGAACCGGTCGATCGGCCGCTCGGTCGACGGCTCCTCGCCGTCACCGGCGGCGCCGCGCGGCTTCGGTGCCGGGACCTCGTAACCCATGGCCCGATGGTACGACCGTGGCAGTGGGGTGACGACCACGCGCCGGATGGCGCCGGCGGACACGGCCGTACACTCCCGCGATGGCCTCGCTGTCAGACCTCGCGTCCCTGCTTTCGACCGAAGGCAACATCGCCGTCGTCGCCACGGCGCGCGCCGATGGCTCGGTCCAGGCCTCGATCGTGAGCGCGGGCGTCCTGGACCATCCCGTGACCGGCGTGCCCGTCGCGGGGCTGGTGGCGCGCGGCGACGCGCTGAAGCTCCGCCATTGGCGGCGCGACCCCCGCGCCACGCTCGTGGCCCAGTCCGGCTACCGGTGGGTCACCGTCGAGGGCACCGTCGAGCTCGTCGGACCCGACGATCGACTCGACGGGGTGGACGCGGATGCCCTCCCCGCGCTGCTGCGGTCGGTGTTCCGCGCCGCGGGCGGCACGCACGAGGACTGGGCCGCCTTCGATCGCGTCATGGCCGAGGAGCAGCGCGTCGCCGTGCTTGTGACCCCGACCCGCGTGTACTCGAACTAGGGCGTCAACTCGAGGCGTACGCAAACACGACGCTGGTGATCCCGAGGCGTCTCAGCACCAGCTGCACGTCGGCGGCCGCCACCCGCTGCGCGCCCAGCGGCACGCCGTCCGTCTGAGCCTGCTCGCCGAGACGCGTGACCGCCTCGCTCTGCAGGTCGCTTGTCGCGATGCCAGTCCCGAGGATCCGGGTGCCCAAGTCCTCGTGGTGGCTGACCACGCCACTCTGCGACGTATCGAGCACGGCCGTTCCGAGCTGCGCCGCCGGGATCTGCACCCGGGCGCGCGTGCCGACGAGTCGGACCTCCGCCGCGCCGACCGACGACAGGTCGACCGTCGCGGTGTCCGTGCCGACGGCGCGGTAGGTCACGTGATCACCGAAGCCAGGGATAGCCGACGAGTTGTCGAGCGTGAACGTGACCGAGACCGCCGCCGGGCTCGACGAAACCGTGCCGAGGCGCCGCACCGCGTCCCGCACCGCCGCGGCGGTCAAGCCGCCGCGCGCTGAGGGGGCGGTGACCCCGAGAGCGGCGACGGTGCCGCCGGTGACGAGGCCGGCGGTCAGCGCGCCGGCGAGGACGGCGAGCCATGCCCGCGAGCGCCGCGGCGTGGGTGCGGGGGCGGGCGCGCGCCGTGGCTCGGAGCGCAGGTCTCGGGTTGGTGCCGGGCGGTCCGCGACGGTCGCCGCCGGGCCGCCGTTCGGGGTCGGGATGGGCGCGGTGACGGGACCCGTCGACGCGACGCGACGGCGCGCCGGAGGGGCGGGCCCAGGGCGTCGTCCGGATCGCACGATCCGGGGTTGGGTTGATGCGTCGAGGAGGGCCACGTGCGCCTTTCACTGGCCGCCCGACATTGTGGTCGCTCGGGGGACCCCCGCGGGGATCGGTCTGCCCGCCGCGGTGGTCAGACCCTTGCCGCGTAGGGTCACCGACCCGGACGGCGACCAGCCAAGAAGGAGGAAAGGGTGAGCGACACGATCCAGGCCGAGACGGTGCGGATCGAGGGCGACGCCGGCGACGAGATCCCGGCCTACCTCGCCCGGCCGCTCGGGCCCGGCCCGTACCCCGGTGTGGTCGTGATCCACCACATGCCGGGCTACGACCCCGAGACGAAGGAGATCACCCGCACCTTCGCCGTGCACGGCTATCTCGCCGTCTGCCCGAACCTGCACTACCGGGACGCGCCGAACGCCGAACCCGGCGCGGCGGCCGCGGCGGCGCGCGAGGCCGGCGGCGTCCCCGACGACCGCTGCGTCGGCGACGTCGCCGGCGCAGCGCGGTACTTCCGCACGTTCCCCGCGTGGAACGGGAAGGTCGGCGTCATCGGCTACTGCTCGGGCGGGCGACAGTCGTATCTCTGCGCGTGCCGGCTGGCCTTCGACGCCGCCGTCGACTGCTACGGCGGCCGGGTCGTCGCTGGGGCCGACGACCTGTCCGCCCGTCAGCCCGTCGCGCCGATCGACCTCACGCCGGGCCTGTCGTGCCCGCTCCTCGGGCTCTTCGGCGGGCAGGACAAGAACCCGTCACCGGCGCACGTGCGCACGCTCGACGCCGCGCTGACGGAGCACGGCAAGGCCCACGAGTTCCACACCTACCCCGCGGCCGGCCACGCCTTCTTCTCGGTGGACCGACCGAACTTCAACGTCGAGGCGGCCAAGGACGGGTGGGCGCGGATCTGGGCCTTCTTCGGCGCCCACCTCGTCGGCTGAGCTACGCGGGCGCGAGGTCGGCGCGGTACTCGGGGTGCTCGTCGAGCCACGCCGACGCGGCCCGCATGCTCGCCTCGTTCTGGCGGTTGATGAACTTGTAGATGGGGCCCTCGAACCACTTCCACGGCGCCTTCGTGAGGTTGTAGCGCTCCTCGAAGTGCAGCCGGGTGTGGCCCGCGTCGATCGGCTCGAGGCGCACCGTGCCGGTCTGGTCGTTGCCGGGATCCGAGCTGATCATCGTGTACGTGTACCCGACGCCCTCGTCGACGTCGTGGACGAGCTCGAGGGCGGATCCCTCGCGTCCGAGCGGCATCTTGAAGATCACCCGCCGCAGGCGCCCGTTCTGGTGCTCGTCGCCGGGCCAGAGGACGTCGACCCGCTTCACCATCGGCGCGTAGTCGGTCCAGTGGTCGTAGTCCTGGAACAGCGCCCACAGCCGCGCCGCGGGCTGGGGCAGGTCGAGCGTGTACCGGTGCTCGCGCACGGCTCCTCCTCCCGCCGGCGCCGATCCGTCAGTGCGTCGTGTAGTCGATCGGCGCGGCACCCTTCACGCCGACCGCGAAGCAGAAGCAGTGGATCGGGGCGTGGTCGCTCACCGGTCGGAGACTGTGCACGGTGTCGGGCGGGATGTAGACGAGGTCGCCCTGGGCGATCGGCCGATCCTCGCCGTCGACCGTCATGACGCCGCGACCCGAGGTCACGTAATAGAACTCGTGCGTCGGGTGCGAGTGAGGGAACACCATCTCGCCGCCCTTGACCTCGAACTCGTTCGCGAGCTCGAGGTAGCCGCCGTCGGTCAGGTCGAACATCTCGCGGGGTCGGACAAGCCACCAGACCGGCACGGTCCCGTTGTGCTCCACCTCGGGTTCGACGTCCTCGATCGATCGCACGTCCATCAGGTCCTCCCGACTGACCGTCGCGCCGTCACCCTAGTGGCGAGCCGAGGACCTGGCGCCGGTGTGGGCTGTCGACGCCGCGGTCGGCGGTTTGCTAGACGTGGCCGGTGCCGAACTCGTACGGCTCGCTGCTCGCGGTGACGGCGATCGCGCTCGCGGCGCCGCTGCTCGTGTCGCTGGCGCCGCGCCTGCGGATGCCCGCCGTCGTGCTCGAGATCGTGCTCGGGATCGTCGTCGGCCCGGCGGTGCTCGACTGGGTGCACGTCGACGCGCCCGTGAACGTGCTGGCCGTCATCGGGCTCTCGTTCCTGCTGTTCCTCGCCGGCCTCGAGCTCAACCTCGAGGCACTGCGCGGCCGTGTCGGGCCGATCCTCTCCGCCTACGCGCTCAGCGGGGTGCTCGCGCTCGCCGGTGGGGAGGTCATCCACCTCATCGACCCGGACAACAAGGCGCTGTTCCTCGCCATCGTGATCGCGTCGACGTCGCTCGGCCTCGTCGTGCCAGTGCTCCGCGACGCGGGGCAGACGTTCTCGCCGTTCGGGCAGCTCGTGCTGGCGGCGAGCTCGATCGGCGAGTTCGGCGCCATCCTCGCCCTGGCGCTCTTCTACTCGGGGAGCGGCGCGACCGTCGGCACGCAGCTGTTCCTGCTCATCGGGTTCGCGCTGCTCGTCGCGGTGACCGCGCTCGGGATGACTCGCATCGAGCGGTCGCCGAGGTTCGCCCACACCCTCGCGCAGGAGGGCGAGACGTCGGCGCAGCTCGGCGTGCGCATCGCGATGCTCGTGCTCGCGCTCTTCCTGGCGCTGTCGCACAACCTGGGGTTCGAGGCGGTGCTCGGGGCTTTCGTCGCCGGCGCGCTGCTGCGCGTCACGGACCCCGAGGAGCGGCTCACGAACGAGCGGCTGCGCTCCAAGCTCGACGGCATCGGCTACGGCTTCTTGATCCCCGCCTTCTTCGTGACGAGCGGCCTGCAGTTCGACATCCACGCCATGCAGCGGGACCCGGCCTCGTTCGCCGTGGTGCCGGCGCTCGTCGTGTGCTTCCTCGTCGCCCGGGGCGGCTCGGCCGTGCTCTACCGCCGCCTCTACGACGGCCGCCGGGTCGCCGCCGCTGGGCTACTCCAGGCCACGTCCCTGTCCGTGCCGGTCGTCGCGGCGCGAATCGGCGTGCAGCTCCACACCATCGACTCCGACACGGGCGCGGCAATCATCGCCGCCGGGCTCATCACCGTCGTACTGTTCCCGCCGATCGCGCTGGCGCTGCTGGCGCGCGAGGAGACGTCATGAGCGAACCGATTCCCCTGCGAGTCGTCGGCACCGGGCTCGGCCGGACCGGCACCCACTCCCTGAAGCTGGCGCTCGAGCAGCTGCTGGGCGGGCCCTGCTACCACATGGTCGAGGTGATCGCGCATCCCGAGTTCGTGTCGCAGTGGCAGGACGCGCTCGACGGCGCGCCGCGTTGGGACGAGATCTACGCGGGCTACACCAGCGCGGTCGACTGGCCGACGGCGGCGTTCTGGCGCGAGCTCGTGGCCGCCGCACCCGATTCGATCGTGCTGCTGTCGGTCCGCGACCCCGAGCGCTGGTGGACGAGCGCCAGCCGCACGATCTTCGAGGCGATGCAGCAGGACGGCCCCATGGCGGAGCTCGTCGACTTCCGTGAGATGGTCGAGAGGATGCTCACCGAGCGCTTCACGACGCACTGGAACGACAGGGACGAGGCGATCGCCGCCTACGTCCGCCACAACGACGAGGTCCGCGCCGAGGTGCCGCCGGACCGCCTGCTCGAGTGGCATCCCGAAGAAGGCTGGGCCTCGCTGTGCGCCGCGCTCGACCTGGCGGTGCCCGACGAGCCCTTCCCGCACGTCAACACGACGGACGAGTTCCGGGCGATGACCGGGCTCGACGCCTGACGCTCAGACGACCGACGCGGCCCGGGCGTCGGCGTGGCCGTTCGACGGGACGTCGTCGACCGGGTAGGCGGGGACTGCGTCGGCGATGATGCGGTCGCGCCCTTCTCGCTTGGCCTGGAAGAGCGCCGCGTCGGCCCGTCGGGTCGCGGAATCGAGCGCCTCGCCGGGCGCGGCGACGACGACGCCGAAGCTGGCCGTGTAGCGGGGCAGGCCCGAGGCGCGGAGCGCGTCGACGAGCTGGAGCCGGACGGCCTCGAGCGCGGCGCACGCGTCGGTGAGGTCGCAGGCGGGCAGCACCAGCGCGAACTCCTCGCCGCCGTGGCGACAGAGCAGATCCTCGGTGCGCAGGCTGGCGCGCAGCGTGTCGGCGAACAGCCGCAGCGCCCGGTCGCCCGTCTCGTGGCCGTAGGTGTCGTTCAGGTCCTTGAAGTGGTCGAGGTCGGCCATGACGAGCGCGTACGGCTGGCGCTCGTTGCGCAGCACTCGCACGTGGTTCTCGAGGGTGCGGCGGTTCAGGAGGCCGGTGAGGTTGTCCGTGCTGGCCTGCAGCTGGGTCTCGGCCATGATCCGGTGCATCCCCAGGCGCGCGCCGGCCTGGTTGGCGAGCGTCTGGAGGTCCTGGACGACGAGGTCGTCGACGAGCGTTCCGGGCGCCGTCGTCCCGTGGATGACCCCCACCGTGCGGCCCATGATCGCGACGGGGACGCAGACCGCGCCGCAGCGGCCCTGGGGCCGGCCCCGCAGCTTGGGGCACACCCCGAGCTCGTCGCTGTCGGCGAAGCGCTGCACCTGCGACCGGCGCGCCGCCGGGCACTGGTCGGGGGAGTCGACGCTGCAACCCGGCGGCTCGCCCGTGGGGGACGCGACGACCATCCGCTTCAGGTGCGCGTGGCTGTTGTCGGCGAGCAGCACCTCGAGCGAGGTGTCGGACACCGTCGTGGTGAGCGCGCGCTCGACGGTGTCGAGGACCTCGGGCTCGCTGTCGGCCATCTCGAGCTCGTTGGCGAGATGGGTCTCGAACTCGCGTCGCCGGGCCTCGCCCTTCATCTGGCGCTCGTTCGCCGTGCTGACCGCGCCGCTGCGGATCGCCTTCCTCGTCGCGATGCGCGAGAAGCCGACGAGGACCGGGACAACGAGGGCGGTGGTCACGGCGGCGACGGCGATCGCCGGGAGCAGGGCGACGACGCCGGCGGCCCACGTGATGAGCGCCGCAGCGAGGCTCATCACCCCGACGAGGGTGACCCCGCCCACGGTCGTGCCGCGCGACGAGCGCCGGACGCTCTCCCGGGCCGAGGCCCGGTCGATCTCCGTGACGATGATGTCGAGGTCGTCGACCATCTACTCCCGCCCCTCCGGGCGCCCCGCGGTCGGGTGGCCTGCCCCCGAGTCATCGACCGGGGCCCGCCGACGCTGGAGGCGTTTTCCGCCGGCGCCGGCCGGCGAGCTCAGGTGCTCAGCGGCCCCATATAGATGACGAGGCGGCGGATCGTGGTCCCGTCGACGGTGAAGAAGTCCGCCACCGGCGTGTGCCTGCCCCCCATGAACAGGTCGATCTCGACCGCGAGCTGGTCGCGGTCGACGACGAAGGGGCCGGGCGTCGGCCGCAGGTCCTCGAACTGGAAGGCGTTGTCCCGGTAGAAGCCCGCAATCGCCGCCGGGCCCTCGAAGGTCCCCGCCGCAGTCACCAGGACGGCGTCGTCGGCGAAGCAGGCGGCGACGGCGTCCGCGTCGTGCGCCGTGATGGCCGCGAAGTAGGCGCGGGCGACCGGCGCCGGGTCGCTCATGGGAGGCGGTAGAGCGCGGCGGCGTTGTCGCCGAGCACCTTCGCCTGATCGTCGGGCATCAGCGGGCGGATCACGTCGCGTAGCGCCTTCACCGCGCCTGGGAAGGTGGCGTCGTGGTGCGGATAGTCCGAGCCCCACACGATGCGGTCCACGCCGACGAACGGCGCGAGCGCCGGGAGGGTCGCCTCGTCGACCTCGAAGCTCACCCAGCACTGCCGGGCGAAGTACTCGCTCGGGCGCAGCCGCAGGTCGGGGCAGAAGCCGCCGAAGCCGTGGAGCTGCTCGTCCAGGCGGTACAGCCAATACGGCGCCCAGCCGCCACCCGCCTCGAGGAACACGAACCGCAAGTCGGGATGGCGTTCCATGACGCCGAACACGATGAGCTGCGCGCAGGCGAGCATCTGCTCGAAGGCGTGCGAGACCGCGTGGAGGATCAGCGGGTTGAAGGGGCGGTCCATCCCGAGGGTCTGGATCGTGTTCGACGAGCCCTCGTGGATCCCGATCGTCACGTCGAGCTCCTCAGCGGCGGCCCACACCGGCTCGAACGCGGGATGCGACAGCGACCGCCCGAGACAGGGGTTCGGGCGCACGAACGCCGCGGGGAAGCCGAGGTCCCGTCGGGCGCGGCGCAGCTCGGCGACCGCCGCCGCCGGGTCCTGGAGCGGGAGCATCGCCGCGCCGGAGAGGCGCGCCGGGTCGGCGGCGCAGTAACCGGCGAGCCAGTCGTTGTACGCCCGGGCCAGCGCGACGGCGGCGACGGGGTCCTCGACCGACCAGAAGTTCAGCCCGACCGACGGGTAGAGCACGGCGGCGTCGATGCCCTCCTCGTCCATATCGGCGAGCCGCACCCGCGCGTCGAACCCGCCCGGCTGCGCCTGGTCGTAGGTCGTCGAGTGCGCGAGGTCCTCCATCCGGGAGCCCGGCGAGCCGAGAAACCCGAGGGAGACGGTCACGATCTCCTGGGCGCCGACGAAGACATGGTCGAGGCCGACCGTGTCCCGCTCGACGCGGACCGCCTGCGCGTCGGGGAGCCCGGCCCACGCGGAAAACGGCTCGAGGACGTGGCCGTCCGCGTCGATGACCCGGGTCACGACCCGCATCGTGGACGGACCGCCGCGACCGGTCAAACCGAGCGCGGCGGAACGTCCGGCGCGGTGCGGGCGTTACCAAGGACGAGTTTGCCAAGTCAGACAGACACGAGAACGGGCGGAGAGGAAGGAAGGGGGTCGGACGATGCGAACCCACCTTGACCGGATGAGCGTCCGGCTGCGGCGCTGGGCACACGGGATGCTGTGGCAGCTGCCCGAGCGGGGCTACCCGAGCGAGCACCCGTGGAGCCGCCACCACGGCGGGACGCCCGTCGGCTGACGCCACTACGGTCGCGCCCTCCGGGAGGCGCGCGTGACCGATCGGCTCGCCGGCCGGGTGGCGATCGTCACCGGGGCCGGCATGGGAATCGGACGGGGCATCGCGCGGCGCTACGCGCGGGAGGGGTGCCGCGTCGTGGTCGCGGAGGTACGCGCCGACCACGGCGAGCGCACCGCGGCAGGCATCCGGGACGAGCTGGGCGGCGACGCGCGCCTCGCGCGCGTCGACGTCGGCCAGCGCGACGACGTCGAGCGGATGGTCGCCGACACGGTCGCCACCGAGGGTCGCGTCGACATCCTCGTGAACAACGCCCAGGGCTACACGCCGCTCGTCCCCCTCGAAGAGAAGACCGACGAGATGCTCGCCCGCTCGCTCGACAGCGGGCTCTGGGCGACGTTCTGGTCCATGCAGGCCGTCTTCCCGCACATGCGGGACCAGCACTTCGGACGGATCATCAACTTTGCCTCGCTGAACGGCGTCACCGGCGCCTGGTTCTCCGTGGACTACAACGCCACGAAGGAGGGCATCCGTGGGCTCACGCGCAGCGCGGCCCGCGAGTGGGGCCAGCACAACATCACGGTGAACGCGATCGCGCCCGGCGCGGCCTCGGAGGGCTACCGCGCGTGGGCCGACCGCAACCCCGACCAGGCACGCGCCGCCGAGCAGACGATCCCGCTGCGCCGCATGGGCGACCCCGAGGAGGACCTCGGCGGCGTGGCACTGTTCCTCGCCAGCGAGGACGGCGCGTACATCACGGGCCACACGATCTTCGCCGACGGGGGCGGCCACATGGGCACCGCGTGGCAGCCGCCGCGCTCGACGCATCCCGACGGGCTCGGCCATTTCGTCGCCGACGCGGCCCCGGGATCCGCCGCGACCTGACGCCGCCCGCGGCTCCCATCACAAAACCCCAGGTCACGCTCGGTACGATCGGGCGTGCGCGCCATCACCGTCTCCGAGTTCGGGCCCCCCTCGGTGCTGCTGCCGGCCGAGGTGGCGACCCCGACGCCCGGTCCCGGCACCGTCCTCATCGAGGTGACCGCCGCCGGCGTCGGGCCCTGGGACGTCAAGGAGCGCAGCGGGCGCTTCGGGGCGAAGGCCCTGCCGTACATCCCGGGCGCCGAGGTGTCCGGTCTCGTCGCCGCGGTGGGTGAGAACGCCGGCCGCTTCCCACTCGGCGCCAGCGTGTTCGGGCAGACGGAGGTCGGCGGCTACGCCGAGTACACGGTCGTGGCGCTCGAGCAGCTCGCGGCGGTCCCCGACGGGCTCGACCTCGAGGACGCCGGTGGTGTGCCGATCGGGGCGTGCACCGCGCTCGAGGGGCTGCACGACCAGCTCCATCTCCGCTCGGGCGAGTCGCTGCTCGTCGCCGGCGCGTCCGGCGGTGTCGGCTCCTTCGTCGTGCAGTTCGCCAAGGCGGCCGGCGCGCGCGTGATCGGGACGGCGAGCGCGGCGAACCTCGACTACCTGCTGGCGCTCGGCGCCGACGAGGCGCTCGACTACCAGACCGACTGGGTGGGCGCGGCCGCCGGCGTGGACGCCGCGTTCGACTGCGTCGGTGGCCCGACCTGGGCGCAGTGCCTGGCCTCGGTGCGCGACGGCGGTCGCGCGGTCACGATCGTCCGAGGCGAGGACGTCGCCCGCGAGGGCGTCACCACGAGCACCTTCGGCGTCACCGTGACGACCGCCCGCCTCGACGAGGCGGCGCGGCTGCTCGCCGGCGGGGGACGCATCGAGATCTCGCAGCGCTTCCCGCTCGACGAGGCGGCGCGCGCGCACGAGCTCCTCGAAGACGGCCACCCCCGCGGCAAGGTCCTGCTCATCCCCGGCTGAGCCCGGGACGGTCAGCCCGCCTGGTGGGCGACGGCCGCGGCCGCGGCCGCGGCGGCCGTCGGGTCCAGGTACGCGCGGTCCAGGACCTCGAGGCGCTCGCCGAGGGTGTACACGAGCGGCTGGCCGGTCGGGATGTTCAGCTCGACGATGTCCTCGTCCGCCACGTCGTCGAGATGCTTGACCAGCGCCCGCAGCGAGTTGCCGTGCGCCACGACCAGCACCGTGCGCCCGACCGTGAGGTCGGGCGCGATCGCGTCGTACCAGTAGGGCAGCATGCGCACCACGACGTCGGCCAGGCACTCGGCCGACGGGAGCGCGTCGAGCGGCAGGTCGGCGTAGCGCGGGTCGAAGCGCGGATGGGTCGGGTCGTCGATCGAGAGGTCCGGCGGGCGCGTGCTGTAGGAGCGGCGCCAGACCTTCACCTGCTCGGCACCGAACTGCTCGGCCGTCTCCTTCTTGTTCTTGCCCTGCAGCGCCCCGTAGTGGCGCTCGTTGAGGCGCCAGGAGCGCCGCACCGGGATCCAGGACCGCCCGCATGCCGCCAGGGCGAGCTCGGCGGTCCGGATGGCCCGCCGCTGCACCGACGTGTGCAGGACGTCGGCGGGCGGCGCGCCATCCCGCAACTGGTCACCGGCATGGCGGGCCTCACCTTCCCCAGTCGGCGACAGCGGCACGTCGATCCATCCGGTGAAGCGGTTCTCGCGGTTCCACGTGCTCTCGCCGTGGCGCAGCAGGATCAGCGTCGCCATCAGCGTTGCGGGGCGAGGCGCCCGGCCCGCGCGAACAGGATCACGGCGCCGGCGAGCCACCGGCCCGGCACGAGCGCGACGAACATCACCTGCCGATGCTACGGCGCAGCGGCTCGCCGCAACGGGTGCGTTCCGGCTACGAGCGCGGCCGCAGCCGGGCGCGTCCGACGAAGTCGGCGACGATCGACGGGCAGAGCGACGCGAGCTGCTTCGACGCCGTGCACGTCACCTTGGCGACGTTGACCGACGGCGGCTCGCGCGCGAGCTGCGGGAAGAACACGGCCCCCGCGGCGGGGTTCGTGCCGCCCGAAGGCTCGCCCGTGCCGCTCACGCCCGGGGGGTCGAGGAACGTCGCGACGTCGCGCGACGGGTGACGGACGACCTCGCGCGCCGGGATCATCGTGCAGCCGCCCGTCGCCTCGGCGAGGCGCGACGCGACACTCGTCGGGAAGAGCCCGCAGACGAGCTCCGAGCCGGGACCGTGGCCCGTGTAGTCGAAGCGTGCCGTGACCGCCTCCGCATCCGCGCCCGGCGCGGTGGCGCCGAGGGGATCCGACTGGCCGACCGGGAACACGCTGAGGCTCTCGCCCCCGTCCGCGGCCTCGAGCCCGGTGCAGGTCCAGCCCGTCGGCCCCAGCACGACCAGGTAGCCGTCGGAGTAGAAGCGGAGCCGGGCCGCCGTGCGCGCCGCGACCGCGGCCGACAGCTGGGTCGGGATGGGTGGCGCTGACAGCCCGCCGACGCCGGCGCGGGCGGGACACGAGACCACGGCGATCGGCACCGCCGCGGGGTGGGGTCCGGCCGCAGCCGAGGCTGTCGAGACGCCCGCGAGGGCGAGGACACCGACCAGCGTTGCGACCGCGGCGCGCACCGTCGGAGGGTACGCGCCGCTAGGGCGCGGGCTCGATCACGACCTTGCCGAGCGCCCGGCGCTCCGCCACTTCGCGCAGCGCGTCGGCGACGCGGTCCAGGGGATACACCGACGACACGTAGGGGCGAACCTTGCCGTCGGCGAACAGCGCGAGCAGCTCCGCTCGGTCGCGCCGCGCCGCCTCGGGTGCGTGCTCGGCGAAGGTCCGGAACTCGAATCCCTTGATGACGACGCCCTTGAGCAGCACCAGGTTCAGCGGGATCCGGGGGATCTCGCCGCTCGCGAAGCCGACGACGACGAACCGGCCACCCCAGCGCGTCGCGCGCAGGGCCGGCTCGGAGTAGGGGCCACCGACGGGGTCGATCACCACGTCCGCGCCGCCACCGGTCAGCTCCTTCATCGCGACCTTCAGGTCGTCACGTTCGTAGTTGACGAGCGCCTCCGCGCCCCGCTCCGCGCACACGGCGAGCTTCTCGTCGCTCGACGCCGCCGCGAGGACCCGGGCGCCCAGGTGCTTCGCCAGGTCGACCGCCGCGAGCCCGACACCTCCCGCCGCGCCGAGCACCGCGACCCACTCCCCGGGCTGCGCCTCGGCGACGCTACGCAGCGCGTGGTACGCGGTCGAGTACACGACGCCGAAGCTCGCCGCCTCGGCGTACGTGACGGACGGCGGCACCGCCGTCAGCGCGGCCGCGGGCAGCCCGATCTGCTCGGCGAACGCGCCGATGAACGTCGAGCCGCACACCCGGTCGCCCACGCGCACGTCGTCGACGTCGTCGGCGACGGCGACGACCTCACCCGCGAACTCGCTGCCTGGCGTGAACGGCGTCGGGATCGACACCTGGTACTCGTCGGCGACGATGAGCACGTCTGGGTAGTTCACCGACGCCGCGTGCACCTCGACGACCACGCCGCCGTCCCGCGGCCGGAGGTCGGGCACGTCCTCGACGACGACGCGCTCCGGTGGGCCGTAGGTCTCGCACCGAGCCGCTCGCACGTCATCGTCTCCTCGGTCGACGGGTCACCGGTCCTCTGCAGGCTGGCTGCTCGACCGGCGTCGAGGCAAGCGCGCGCGCCGGCGTCGGGGCGCCGCACCAGGCGCGGCGTAGGTTGGTCGCCGTGCTGGCCGTGCAGTACGACTACGCGGATCCCGGGTTTCCCGCCTCCCTCGTGGAACTCGACGAGCCGGCGCTGCCGCGTGGCGACTGGGCGCGCGTCGAGGTGCACGCCGGCGGAATCTGCGGCAGCGACCTCCACCTCTTCGCGGCGAACATGGGCGCCGCGCCGACGCTGATGCCCCTCGGCCACGCGTTCCCGTTCCTGCTTGGCCACGAGATCGGCGGGACGGTCATCGACACCGGCCCGGACTGCGCGGTCCCGGTCGGGACCCGCGTCGCGGTCAACCCCGACATCAACTGCCTCGCCCGCGGCATCGACCCACTCTGCCGCCCGTGCGCCAACGGCTGGCCGTCGTCGTGTCACAACGCGTTCAGCGGCGTGCTCACCCCCGGCTCGGCGCTCGGCTTCACCTCCGACCTGGGTGGTGGCTGGGCCGAGCAGGTCGTCGCCCACCACTCGATGCTCCACCGCGTCCCGGACACGGTCACCGACCAGGCGGTGAGCCTGCACGAGCCGGTGTCGATCGCCGTGCACGGCCTGCTGCGCGACCCACCCCGCGACGGCGACCCGGTCCTCGTGGTGGGCGCGGCGATCATCGGGCTCGCCAGCGTCGCGGCCGTCAAGGCGCTGTTCCCGAGCAGCCCGGTGACGGTCCTCGCCCGCCACCCCCACCAAGCGGCGGCCGCCGAGGCGACCGGCGCCGACCGCGTCGTGATCGAGCGGGCCGACAAGGCGCACTTCGACGAGCTGGCGGAGGCGAGTGGGGCGCGGCGGTCCGGCACGCGAGACCAGTCGATGCTCATCGGCGGGTTCCCCTACGTCATCGACGCCGTCGGCTATCCGGGCACCGTGAACGACGCGCTCCGGGCCGTCGACAACCGCGGCCGCGTCCTGCTGCTCGGCGCCGCCGCGACCGGCGAGTACGACCTGACACCGGTCTGGTGGAAGGAGGCCGCGCTTGTCGGTGCCGTCCGCCACTCCACTGACCCGGGCGTGGGTGGCGGGCCCACGCGCGCGTCGATCGACCGGGCGCTCGAGATCCTCGCGACGGGCTCGCCGCCGGCCGACGTCGTCATCACCCACGAGTTCCCGCTCGCCGGCTACCGCGAGGCTGTGGGCACCGCGCTCGACCGGAAGCAGTCCGCGGCGATCAAGGTCGTGTTCCGACCGCACGAGCAGTGAGACGCCCCTCCCGACCGTGACCCGCGCCGACGCCACCCGATCACGGCGCGGGCGGGCCCGACGTCGCGGCGTCGGGCTCTGCGTCGTGGCGGGATCGCTGCTCGCCGCGACGCCGGCGACCGCGAGCCCGGCGTCGGGTGCCGCGTCGCTGCGCACCGAGGCGGCGACCGCGGCGCAACGACTCGGCGCGGCGGACCCGGCCGCGGCCCAGGCGGCCATCGAAGCCTACGTGTGGGGCATCCCGCTCGTGACGATGGTCCGCACGCGCGCCCGCACCCTGTGCCTGGCGCCGGTGAACACGCTGCTGAGGACCTCGAGCCTGGCCGGCCCGGGCAACCGCCTGGTTGTCACCCCGAACGCCGACACGCTGTACGCCACGGCGTGGCTCGACCTCCGGGCGGGCCCCGTCGTCCTCCAGGTCCCGGTGAGCGACCACTACTACGTGTTCCAGTTCCTCGACATGTACACGAACACGATCGCGAACGTCGGGACGCGCACCAACCGAGGCGCGGCCGGGCGCTACGCCATCATCGGACCGGGGTGGCACGGCACCCTCCCGGCCGGCGTGCGGCGCATCAGCTCGCCGACCCCGGACGTGTGGGTGATCGGGCGCACCCTCGTCACCTCGACGTCCGACCTCGCGGCGGCCGTCGCGCAGCAGCGCGGCGACACGCTGTCGCCGCTGGACGGGACCCCGGTGTCGGCGTCGACCCCCGGGCTGGGCGGCTGCACCACCGCGACCGCGTCGAACGCCACGTTCCTCACCGAGCTCGGCGCCGCGATGGCGGCCGACCCGCCACCCGCCCGCGACCAGCCGATCGTCAGCGACCTCGCCGCGGTCGGGATCGGTCCCGGGCTCACCCCGTCGGCTGCGCTCACGCCGGGGCTGGTCAGCCAGGCCGTCGCCGCGGGCACCGCGGTCGTCGGCCGCACCGCGGCGGCGGCGCGCGTCACCCGGAACGGCTGGTCGAACCTCCCGAGCCAGGGCACCTACGGCACCGACTACGTGGCCCGGGCCGCGACGACGGCCGTCGGCTTGGGCGCCAACGTGCCCGCCGAGTCCGTCTACTTCCAGGCCGGGACCGACGCGAGCGGCGCACCGCTGCGCGGCGCGAGCGGATACCACCTCCACTTCGCCGCCTCGGCGCTGCCCCCGATCGACCGGCGCGCCTTCTGGTCGCTCACCGCCTACGGCCCCGACCACTTCCTCGTGGCGAACGCCGTCAACCGCTACAGCATCGGGGACCGCACGACCGGGCTCCAGTACGGGCCGGGCGGCTCCCTCGACCTGTACGTCGGCGCCACGCCCCCCGCGGGCCACGAGACGAACTGGCTGCCGACGCCGCCCGGCCCCTTCACCCTGATCTTTCGTGCCTACCTGCCGGGCCCCCAGATCCGAAGCGGCGCTTGGGCGCCGCCCCCGATCCAGCCCGCCTGACCCCTCCTCGACCGACCGACCGGCGGGTTTCGCTCAAGATCCTGGTCGGATTGTGTCGATTGTTCGAACGTGGCTGAGGGATGGCAGACCACGGCGTGGCGACGCGCGCCAGGGAGTCGTGTCGGAGGCGGCCGCCGATGACCACGGCGGCGCTGTCGTCGACGCGTCCGGTGGCCGCGCACCGAGTGTCCGCGGCGCGCGCCCAATCGGCCCTGCTGCCGCTCGTCGTCCTGCTGTGGTGCTACGCCCTGTACGACATCCTGCGGACGTCGGTGGCGGGCTCGCTCGGCGCCGCCGTCACCAACGCGGGGCACATCACGAGCCTCGAACACGCCGTCGGGCTCGACATCGAGGGGACGGTCCAGCGGGCGGTGCTGCACGTGCCCTGGCTCGTCGACGCGTGCAACTACTGCTACTCGCTGACCCATCTCGTCGCCCCGCCGATCGTGCTCGTCGTGCTCTACCTCAAAGCGCCCGTCCGCTTCCGCGCGGCGCGGAACGCCTTCCTCGCGCTCCTCGCGCTCGCGCTGCTGTGCTTCTGGCTCTTCCCGGTCGCGCCGCCCCGCCTCGTGCCCGGCCCGTCCCACCTCGCGGACACGAGCCAGAGCCTGAGCCTCGACCACACCCCCTTCGCCGGCCTGGTCGCGGCGAAGAACGCGTCGACGACCCCGACGTGGGCCGGGTCCACGAATCCGTTCGCGGCGATGCCGAGCCTCCACGTCGGCTGGGCCGTCTGGGCGTCGCTCGCGCTGTGGCCCCTGCTCCGCCGCCGCTGGATGCGGCTCGTCGCCCTGGCCTACCCGGCGGCGATGCTGCTGTCGGTGCTGGTGACTGGCAACCACTGGCTGCTCGACGCCGTGGCGGGCGCCGCGCTCGCCGTGCTGACGCTCGCCACGGCCCTGGCGTGGGAGGCGCACCGGCCGCTCGCGGCGCGGGACCGCTCGACGCCGCGCCTGCCCGTCGCGAGCGCCTGACCGCCACCCCAGCCGGCCCGCGCCGCGAGGCGCCCGTCTATGTATGCTCCCCGCCCGGGTGGGGTGATCCGGGGTCAGAGGCTGGGGGGGTGCCATGGCGGCCGGCGAGACGATCAGTCTCAATCTCGGCGTCGTCGAAGAGGACGAGAGCCATCGCGGCGGCGGCGATCTCACGCCCACGCTCATCGACACCGACATCTGGTCCGACGCGATGCTCGCCGACGCGGGCATCCCCGTCGTCGACGCGCCGATCGTGTCGGTCGGCGGCGGCATCGGGTCGTTCGTCTTCACCGACTACCTGCGCGTTGCCGGCGTCCCCGCCGCCAACATCCGGGTGCTCAGCACGCTCGATCAGCCCTGGCAGACCTACCAGTACCTGACCCAGGTGTCGCAGATCCCGGTGCAGGAGCGACTCCGCTCGGACTCGGCGTCGACCCCGGGCTGCATCTGGGGCTTCCCGTCGTACGGGGTCCGCGAGGCCTGGCGGGAGAAGACGCTCGCGCCGCTGTGGAGCGCGCTCACCGAGCCGATCCTCACCGACTACTGGACGCCGAAGGCCGGTCGTGTCTTCGAAGACCTCAAGCGCGAGGCCGACCGCATCTCGTTCTGGGACTGCCAGGTCAAGGGCCAGGTGCGGATGGTCCGCCGCCGCGCCGGCGGCGGGTACTTCACGATCCTCACGCCGCCCGCCGGGGCGAGCGCCACCAAGCGCGTCGCGTACCGGAGCACCTACGTGCACCTCGCCGTGGGCTACCCCGGCGTGAAGTTCCTGCCCGACCTCCAGGACTTCCGCCAGAAGTACCCGGAGTCGGGACGCGTCGTGAACGCGTACGAGCCCCACGAGCACGTGTACCAGCAGCTCCAGCGCCGCCCGGGCACCGTGATGGTCCGGGGGAGCGGCATCGTCGGCTCGCGGATCTTGCAGCGCCTCATCGACGACCGCGACCGCGGCGCGCAGACCACGATCGTCCACCTCTTCCGCACCTACGTCGACCACGCCACGGGTCCGTCGATCTTCCTGCGGCGCAAGGGCGCGAACGGCTGGTCGTACCAAGGCTTCAACTGGCCCAAGTCGGCGTGGGGCGGCCAGGCCCGCGACACGTTCTGGAAGCTCGAAGGCGAGGACCGCAAGCGGTACTACGAGGTCCTCGGCGGAACGAACACGCCCCACCGCAAACTCTGGATCCAGCAGCTGGCGCGGGGGCGGCGCGAGGGCTTCTACCGCACCTACGTCGGACAGGTCCGCGACGTGAAGGAGGGCCCGAACGGCGAGGTCGTCACGATGATCGCGAACAAGGACGGCGCGACGCTCGAGCTGTCGGCGGACTTCGTCATCGACGGCACGGGCCTCGAGGCGGACATCGGCGAGCACCGGGTACTGGCCGACCTCCTCGAGCACGGCGGCGCGGCCCGCAACCCGCTCGGGCGCCTCGACGTCGAGCGCACCTTCGAGGTGCGGGGCACGCGAAGCGAGCCCGGGCGGATCTACGCCGTCGGCGCGGCGGCGCTCGGCGGCTACTTCGCCGGGGTCGACACGTTCCTCGGCCTGCAGTTCGCCGCCCAGCACGTCACCGACGACCTCGCCCGCCAGGGCGTCGGCCATCGCATCGGCATCGGCCGCTCCATCTCCCAGTGGTGGCGATGGGCGACCAACCGGAAGATCTGACTGGAGCGTCATGGTCCCGAACTTCTCTGGCCGGATCCAGACGCGGATCTTCGCCCTGCTCGTCGCCGGCGTTCCCGCGACGCTGCTCATCACGCTCGTGATCCCGGCGACGCTGGCGCCCGGCAAGTCCCGCGGCTCGGCGCTCGGCGGGCTCTACGCGATCACGTTCACTGCGCTGGCGATCGTGATCGTCATGGGGGTGGTCGTCTGGGAGCCGATCTACCACGGGCTCCAGCAGTTCCGGTGGGAGAAGGACTGGCCGACCATGTTCGGCTTCCTCACCGGCATCAACGAGGGGATCGTCGCCTACTTCATCCTGAAGGCGATCGGACCCACACCGTCGGGGATCGGGGTCGGCGCGGGCGGCTTCGCCGTCGACTTCATCTTCGTCTGGCTCGTGACATTCCTCTTCGTCAACGGGCCGATGCGGGTGCCGCTCATCCGCTGGCGCTTCCGCGGCGGCCGGATCATCGGGTCCTAACCGTGCCACGCGACGGGATCGCCGACTATGAGTTCGTCCGCGACCTCGGCGAGGGCAACTACGGCGTCTTCCACCTCGCCAAGACGCCCTCGCGGCTGCCGGTGCACGACGAGTTCGTGGCCGTGAAGGTGCTGAACAGCGGGGCGGGCGATGACACCTTCCGACGCGCGACCCGAGAGCTGCAGCTCTTCGCGTCGATCCGCTCGCCGTACCTCGTGCAGCTCTTCGACGCCGGTCAGGACGGCGGGTCCTTCTACTACGCGATGGCGTACCACCCACTCGGCTCGCTCGCCTCGCCGGCGCGGCCGCTGCCCCGTGACGAGGTGCTGCGCGCCGTCGCCCGGGCCGCGCACGCCGCGCACGACCTCCACGAGGCGGGCTGTGTGCACCGTGACATCAAGCCGGCCAACATCTTGCTGAACGAGGACGGCGCGGTCCTCTCGGACCTCGGCCTCGCCCAGATCCTCAATCCGGGCAAGACGGTCACCGGGATCGGGAGCCTCGGGTCGATGGAGTTCATGGACCCGGAGGTCATGCGCGGTGCCGCGCCGTCCCGGGCCTGCGACATCTGGTCGCTCGGCGCGACGCTGCACCGCGCGCTGACCGGCGTCGGAATCTACGGCGAGCTCCCTGACGCGCCGCTGCTCGCGCTGCGCGCCGTGCTGTCGCGCGAGCCCGAGCTCTCGCCCACGCTCTCGCCCGACGAGGCCGCGCTGATCCGCCGCTGCCTCGATCCTGACTCCAGCCGCCGGCCCGCGACCGCCGCCGAGGTCGCGACCGGAATCGAAGCGCTGGGCGCGGCGGCATGACGATCGACGACCTGCGCCTCGCGCCGCTGCCGGGCGACGGCCTGCTCGCCCGGTTCCCCAGCGTCGTGTTCTTCGCGCCCGGCACCGACGAGAAGTCGGGTGAGCTGCTCGACCTCTGCCGCAGCGTCGCCGCGGCCGGCCCGCGCCCGGGTCGCATGCTCGCTCGCCGCGTCGCCGCGCTGCTCGGCGCCAGCGACGAGGAGTACCCGCCGTTCTGCGCCGTCGGGCGCACTGACGACGGCGTCGCGGTGATCGTGCACGGCGCCGTCGACGTGTCGTGCACGGCCGACGGGACGAGCACCAGCCTCTCGGGTCGTGACTCCTCGACGTGGGTCGACCGCGTCGTGACCGGCGACGTCACGGAGGTGCACGGCGGGCCGAGCGGCGCGGCGATGGCGGCCCCGCAGGCCCACGCCGACCTCGGCGCCGGGGTCGTGCCGGCGGGCGGGTTCGCGCTCGGACCCGAGACGGGCGCGGCGGCCCCGGAGGAGCCGACCGCGGCGGCACCCGTCGTGACGCCGATGCCGGCAGCCGAATCGGCCGCCGCGAGCTCCCAGCCGGGCGCCGCGCCCCTGGCGCCACCCGAGGAGCCGGCCGCGCCGGCCGCATCGCGCCCCCACATCGACTTCGAATCCGTGCTGCTCGTCGACGCCCAGGCCGAGGAGCCGCGCGCGCCGCTCCCGGTCGGCGGCGCGCCCGAGCAGCCCGAGGAGTCGGCGGCGATGGTGGACGGCATCTACTGCTCGCGCGGGCACTTCAACGACCCGAACAACCTGTACTGCGGCGTCTGCGGGATCGGCCTCTTTCAGCAGACGCACAACCTCGTGCAGGGGCCGCGACCGCCGCTCGGCTTCCTCGTCTTCGAGGACGCCTCGACGTACAGCCTCGACGCCGACTACGTGATCGGGCGCGACCCGAGCGAGGACCCGCGGGTGACGTCCGGCGCGGCCCGTCCCATCGCGATCGACGACCCGGAGCGGACGGTCTCGCGGGTGCACGCCGAGGTCGTCCTCGACGGCTGGCAGGTGCAGCTCGTCGACCGAGGCTCGACCAACGGGACCTTCATCTGGGACGAGTCCGCGGCCGCGTGGAGCACGCTGGCGAAGGACCAGCCGAGCACCCTCAAGCCGGGGGCACGGGCGGCGGTCGGGCGCCGCACCTTCCTCTTCGAATCACCCTTCGAGCACCGGGTCCACTAGTGCGGCCGGGCCTGGCCACCGGTCGATCGGGCCGACCGGTCGAGGCGCCGTGACACTCGGCGCGGCGGCGCTGAACCTCGACGACATCGCGGGACGGGTCTTCATCGACCTCGTGATCATCGTCGTCGTCGCCCGGCTGATGGGCCAGCTCATGCGGCGCATCGGTCAGCCGGCGGTCATCGGGGAGATCTTCGCCGGGATCGTGCTCGGCCCCACCCTGCTCGGCGCCTTCCCGGGCAACCTCGACCAGCAGCTGTTCCCGACCCAGGTCGTCCCGTACCTGAACATCGTGGCCCAGGTCGGCCTCGTGATCTTCATGTTCATCGTGGGCTTGGAGCTCGACCTCAAGCTGATCCGCGGCAAGGAGCGCACCGCGGCGGTCGTGTCGGTGTCCAGCATCGCGTTGCCGTTTGGGCTCGGATTCGCGCTCGCCGCCGTGTTGTTCGACTCCCACATGACGGTCGGTCACACGACGATCGACTTCCTGCCGTTCGCCGTGTTCCTCGGCGCGTCGATGTCGGTGACGGCGTTCCCGGTGCTCGCGCGCATTCTTGCGGAGCGCGGCATGTACCGCACCCAGATCGGCGCGCTCGCGCTCGCGTGCGCGGCGGTCGACGACGTCCTCGCGTGGTCGCTCCTGGCGATCGCGGTCGCCGTCGTCGACGCGAGTGGCGCGTTGGACTTCCCGCGGATCATGCTCGAGGCGATCGGCTTCGCGGCGGTGATGGTCCTCATCGTGCGGCCGCAGCTCACGCGTCTTGGCACCTGGTACCGCAAGCGGGGCCTCACGCCCGAGCTCCTCGCGGTGATCCTCGTCGGCGTGTTCCTGTCGGCGTACATCACCGAGCGGATCGGGATCCACCAGATCTTCGGCGCGTTCCTCTTCGGGGCGATCATGCCCCGGGAGGACACCGCCGAGATGTTCCACGAGATCCTCGAGCGGATCGAGAGCCTCACCGTCCTCTTGTTCCTGCCGGTGTTCTTCATCGTCACCGGCCTGAGCACCAACATCCGAAACATCGGTCTGCAAGGCCTGTGGCAGCTCGCCCTTATCCTGCTCGTGGCGATCGCCGGCAAGTTCATCGGCGCGACGGCGGCGGCGCGTGCGCAGGGCCTCGCCCCGAGACAGGCGGCGTCGATCGGCGTGCTCATGAACACGCGCGGCCTGACCGAGCTCGTCATCTTGAACGTCGGGCTCACCAAGGGCGTGCTCGACCCGTCGCTGTTCACCCTGCTCGTCATCATGGCGATCGTCACGACCGTCATGACCAAGCCGCTCCTCGGCCTCGTGTACCCCGAAGCGCTCCTCCAACGCGACATCGCCGAGGCCGAGCGGGCCGCGCTCGGCGAGGCGGACGCGTTCCGGGTGCTCGCCGTCGTCGACGACCCGGTGTCGGCCGACCCGCTCGTCGACATCGCCGCCCAGCTCGCAGGCGGTGACCCGCACGCCAACGTCGTCGTCACCCGCTTCCTGACGGCCGGCGCGCCGCTCGAGCTAAGCAGCGGCCTCGGTGGAGACCTCATGCGCATGACGTCCTCGCTCGAGGAGCTCCACCAGCTCACTGCGCGTGTCGAGGCGGCCGGTGCCACCAGCGCGGCCTCGTCGCGCTTCTCCAACGACATCGTGCACGACCTGCTCGCCCAGATCGAGAGCACCGACACCGACGTCGTGGTCATCGCCGACCACGGCGACCCGCAGGCGACCGCGACCATCACCGCGCTGTTGCGCGCCGCCGTTACCTGCGACGTGGCGATCCTCACCGGCGCCGACGGCGTCGAGCCGAGTGACGGCCCGGTCGCGGCGACCCTCACTGGCGGGGTCAACGACGGCGCAGTCATCGAGGCCGCGGTGCGCAGTGCCCGAGCCCGCCACGTTCCCGTCCGCGTCGTCGACGGGGCCGAATCGAGTCGACGCACCGCCCGCTATCTCGCCGGGATCGCCCGGCGGCTGAAGAACGCGGGCGTGGAGGTCAGCGCCGACGGCGGCGACCCGGGTCTGGCGATCCGCCCGGTCGCGGACGGCGACGGCGCGGTGGACCTGAACGCGTCGGGTCTCTTCGTGCGGGCGAAGCCGACCCTCGCCGGCGACGACGCCGCCGATCGGCTGGAGCGCCTGACCGCACCGGCGAGCTGATCGTCCCTACGCGAACGGGACGCGCACGTCGACCGGCGTCGTGTGGCCCGCCATGATCACGCTGAACGTCGCCGACGATCCCGACTTGGCCTGCCCCACCGCGCTGCAGTAGGTCGGGATGGTGCCGTCCATCGGCTGACCGTTGATCGCCGTCACCAGCGCCGGCGTGTTCCCGAGCCCGGTGCGCGCCGCCGGCGTGCCCGCCACGACGTCGGTGACGAGCAGGCCCGGGACGTTCGGGAGGTTGGCTTGCGCGAGGTCCATCGCCGCGGGGCTGGCCTGGAGGCCGAGCCCCGACCAGGCGATCGAGTGCCCTTGCGCGAGCCCGGCGACGATGGTGCGCACCCGGTCGACGCCGATGGCGTAGTTCTCGTTCTGGATCGTGTCGCCGTTGATCATCGTGGTGCCCGCGGCGTCCACGCCGACGAGCTGGTGCTTCAGGTTGAGGAGCGGCCCGCCCGAGTTCCCCGGGTTGATCGGCGTGTCGGTCTGGATGACGTTGGGATAGTTCGGGATGTCGTCGCCGTTCGCCAGCGTCGTCCGGACGACCGACACGACACCCGTCGTGGCGCTCAGGTTGTTGTCCGGCGAGGCGCTCTCCGGGAACCCGAGCGCGACGACGGTGTCGCCGAGCTGGAGGGTCTGCTGGCTGCCGAGGGCCAGCGGGTGCAGGTTCGAGATCCCGTCCACCTTCAGCACGGCGAGGTCCTCGCACGGCGCCGTGGCGACGAGATGCGCCGGACGCTGCTGGCCGCCGATCGTCACCGTGTACTCGTTGCCCGGATCGACCACGTGGTGGTTGGTCACGATGAGGCCCCGGGACGCGTCGTACACCCAGCCCGTGCCGGCGGCGATCGCCTGGTTCCCGATCCCCGCGACCACGAGTCCCGTCGAGGGTCGGATGTCGCGCACCACGTCGGCGACGGTCGGCTGCGGCGCGGGCGCGGGACTCCCGCCACCCGAGGAGAACACGCCGGCGACGAGCAGCACCACGAGCACCAACGCGATCGCGGAGGTGGCAACGGCGATGATCGTCTGGGTGCGCGTCGAGCGGCGCACGAGCCGCCGGATGGCCGACTGGCTCGCGGGGTCGACCGGCGCGGCCGCGGCTGGCGGCTCCGGCGCCGGGGGCGCGGCAGGTGGCGCCGCGGCGGCCAGGACCTCGAGGACGGTGTCGCCGACTCGGAACTGGTCGCCCGCCGAGAGCTGACGCAGGTCGGTGATCTTCGTGTCGCCGACGTAGGTCCCGTTCGTCGACTCGAGGTCTCGCAGGATCGCGTGGGATTCGCCGAAGGTCTCGAGCGTCGCGTGGCGCCGTGACACCTTGTCGTCATCGATGGACAGGTCGCAGGCGGCATCACGACCGATCACGAACGGCCGTCGTGCGATGTCGACGGTCGTGCCGACCCCAGCGCCTGACCGGATCGCTACCCGCACGCTCGTGCTCCTCCGCCGTGGGCGCGAGGTGGCCCCTCGTCATCATGGCACGGACCTCGGCGGCGCGGCATCGTCACGACGCGTCACATGGTGCGCGCACCTCGCGCGTGCCGCCCCGGGCGGGACGAGGGCACCGCGCTAACATCCGCCGCGCCGTCGGGCACCCGCGCGTCGGTGAGGAGAGGCGACAGGATGGCCGATCTCGAAGCGGGATCCACGTTCGGGCACTATCGAGTCGAGCGGGTCATCGGTCGCGGCGGCTTCGGCACCGTCTACCTCGCCGACGACACGAACCCGCACCTCCCCCGGCGCGTCGCGCTAAAGATCCTGAAGGTCGAGCTCGCCGCCGACGCCAGCTTCCGTGAGCGGTTCCTGCGGGAGTCGCTCATGGCGATCGACCTCGACCAGCACCCGAGCATCGTCGCCGTCCACGACGCGGGCGAGGAGGACGGCACGCTGTTCATCGCCATGCGCTACATCGACGGGACGAACCTGTCGGCAGTGCTGGCGAGCGGGCCGGTCGCGCCCCAAACGGCGAGTTCGCTCATCGGCCAGATCGGCGGGGCGCTCGACGTGGCCCACGCCGGCGGGCTCGTGCACCGCGACGTGAAGCCGGCCAACATCCTGCTCTCGCACCATCTCGACCATGCGTACCTCGTCGACTTCGGGCTGACGAAGCGGATCGGGTCCGACAGCGGCCTCACCCGCAGCGGCGAGTTCCTCGGCACCCTCTACTACGCGTCGCCGGAGCAGATCGAGGGCCAGGCGGTCGACGGCCGCACCGACGAGTACTCGCTCGGCTGCGTGCTCTACGAGTCCCTCACGGGCCAGCCGCCGTTCACCGGCGAGCTGAACGCGATCATCACCGCGCACCTCACGAAGCCGGTGCCGTCGGTCACCGCGCTCAACCCGAACGTGCCACCCGCGGTGGACGAGGTCATCGCACGCGCGACGGCCAAGAAGGCGGAGGACCGCTACCAGACCTGCGGCGAGCTCGCCGCGGCGGCGACCCGTGCGCTCGAGCGCGCCGGGCAGACGCTCCACGAGAGCGCCGGCGCGCTGCCGATCACCCAGCCCGGTCCCGCCCACGCGGGCGACACCGTCGTCTCGTCCCCCGGGACACCGACCGCGGCGTCGGCACCCGCCGCGGCCGCGGCGAGCGACGCGGGGACGATCACACCGCCGCCCGCAACGCCGCCGGCGAGCGATCCCGGGACGAGCACGCCGCCGCCCGCACCGCCACCCGGGTCGGCGCCGCCCGGCGGCGGTGACGGCGGTACACCGCCCGACGGCTTCACGCCCGCGACGCCGGCGAAGCGGACCCGCTGGCCGATCTTCGCCGGGATCGGCGCCGGTGTGATCGTGATCGCTGTCGTGCTGATCCTGGTGCTGAGCGGCGGTGGCAGCTCGCCACCGCCGCCGCCTGTGCACCATGGGCCGACCGCGGCCGAGACGGCGCTGATCGAGAACCACGTGCCGCCCGCGACGGCGAGCACCTGCCAGGGCAAGACCGGCCCGGAGAAGCAGGCGCTCCTGAAGGAGTTCCCGAGCGAGTCGACCCAGATCGACCACATCACCGCCGCGGTCTGGTGCTTCCCGACGACCCAGGGCAGCCCCGACGAGGTCGACTACGTGCAGACGGACAGCCTGAACGACCTGCTCGGCCTGTACCAGGCGAACTTGAGCCTCTACAACCTGCCCGGTGGCCCCGGCCCGTCGAAGGACTCGACCGGGAACACACCCGGCCCGACGTCCACGACGTGTCCGCTCGAGGACACGTGGGGCCCGACGAACCCGAGCGGCGGGATCACCCCGGTCGGCCGCGTGCTCTGCGAGCCGTCGACGAGCTCGCACCAGGGCGACCTCGTGTGGACCCAGGAATCGCTGAAGATCTACAGCGAGGCCTTCGCGAAGACCGACCCGCAGGGCTCGCTGCTCTTCACCTTCTTCCAAAGCGTGAACTCCGGACCGGAGGGCTAGGGCGCCGCGCGCCCAGGAATCCGCCGAGGTCGCTCGGTAGCGTGCCGGTCGGATGGAACCGGCCGCTCCCGACCGCACGCTCGGCGGGCGCTACCGACTGCTCCGCCCGATCGCCCAGGGTGGCATGGCCACGGTGTGGCTCGGCGAGGACACGCTGCTGGCCCGACGCATCGCGATCAAGACGCTGCACCAAGAGCTCGCGGCGGAGCCGACGGTGCGGACACGCTTTCGCAACGAGGCGATCTCCTCGGCGAGCATCGAGGATCCGGGAATTGTCGCGATCTACGACGCCGGCGATGACGACGGCGTCGTCTACATCGTCATGGAGTACGTCGAGGGACGGGACCTGCGTCGGCTCCTCGACGAGCGCGGGACGCTGCCGGTCAGCGCGGCGTCCCACATCGCCGAGCGCGTCGCGCTCGCCCTCGACCAGGCGCACGGGCACGGGATCGTCCACCGCGACGTCAAGCCGGCCAACGTGCTGGTCGCCGACGACGGCCGCGTCAAGGTCACGGACTTCGGCATCGCCAAGGCCGCGAGCCTCCGCGCGGACCTGACGTCGACGGGGACGGTGCTCGGCACCGCCCGGTACCTCGCACCCGAGCAGGTCCGCGGCGATCCCACCGACGCCCGCGTCGACGTCTACGCCACGGGGCTGCTGCTCTACGAGATGCTCACCGGCCGCCTGCCGTTCAGCGGCGACACCGACATGGCGACCGCGCTGGCGCGCCTCACCGTCCCGCCGGCGCCGCTGCCGGCGAGCGTCCCGCGGGGCGTCGCCGCGATCGTCGAGCGCTGCCTGGCCGACGACCCGGCGCACCGCTTCCCCACCGCGGCGGCCCTCGCGTCGGCCCTCGCGAACGCCGCGGAGGGTGACCTCACGACCCCGAACGAGGTCACCTCGACGCTCGCCGCGCCGCCGCGTCCCGCCGCACCGCCCGCTGCCGCGCCGGCCGCGCCGCGTCCACGGCGGCGGCGGGGCCGCGCCGTGGCGTGGGCCCTGCTTCTGGCCCTCGTGCTCTCCGGTGCCGGCGTCGCCGCCTATCTCTGGGCACGCGTGCCCGGGAGCCCGGCGGGCGGGACGTCACCACCTCGGATCGCCAGCGCCACCGACTTCGACCCGCTCGGTGACGGGCACGAGAACCATCAGCTCGTCAACAACGCGATCGACAACAACCCACAGACGGCGTGGTCGACCGAGATCTACGCGACCCGCAACTTCGGGAACGCCAAAGCGGGTGTCGGCATCTACGTCACCCTCGTCGCCCCCGCGACCGTGCACGCGGTCACCGTCGACACCTACGAGTCGCAGTGGAACGGCGCGATCTACACGTCGGCCAACCCGGCACCGGCCACGCTCGACGCCTGGGGCCGGCCCCGCGTGTCGCGGGCCAACCTCGGGACGCAGGCCGTCTTCGCGGTGCCGGCCGGGCCTTCGGCCCGCGCCGTGCTGGTCTGGATCACCAATCTGCCGCCGAGTGGCCGCCTCGACATCTCGGAGATCCATCTCCGCTGACGCCGCGGCACCCAGCCCGTGTGATCAGCTCGTCTTCGCGCGCTCCTTGGCCCGCTGCTCGCGATACCAGGCCGCCGTCGGCAGGTCGGGCGGCACGGCCCGGCCGCGCTTGAGCTCGGCGAAGTTCGTGTACCGGGTGAGCCAGGACAGGTGCTGCCACAGCGAGACGGTGTCCTCGTCGCTCGGCAGCTCGCTCACGACCGGGCCGAAGATCGCCGGCCCGGTGCCATCGTCGAGGACGATCGTCGGGACGCCGAACGCGCCGGTCCGCTCGACCAGCGCGGTGTGCTCGTCGAGCACGGCCTGCCACGTCGAGGGGTCACCGAGGGCCTCGTCGCAGAGCGCCTCGTCGAGCCCGATCTCGACGAGCGCCTCGCGGACCATGTGCGCCATGTCCCCCGACGGCGGTGGCTCCTCCCAGACGCGGCGGCCGAGTGCGGCGTAGAAGGGCCCGATCCGCTTCGAGCCGTGCCGGTCACGGATGAGGATCGCGGTGCGCAGCGCCGGCGCGGCGCGCGCGTCCAGGTCATGGGGATCCTTGTCGTCGGGCAGGTTGACCACCTCGAGGGAGAAGACGCCCCAGTCGAGCTCGACCTCGCCGAGCTCGGCGAGCCGCCGCGCCCAGCGCGACGTCTGGTAGCACCAGGGGCACAGCGGGTCGAAGTGAAACTTCACCTGCTCCACGTCGCCTACCCTTCCTCGTCGACCGACCGTCCCGCGCACGATACCGCTGCGCCCGTGACCGTCGACCCGTCCCGCACTCGGAGGCAACGATCGAACCCCGGCTGGCGCGCTTCCAGGGCTTCGAGGGCATCCACCTCGTCGCCGACGTCTGGGGTGCCGACGACGCCTGGCCGGTGCTGTTGATGCACGGCGGCGGCCAGACGCGTCACGCGTGGGGGACCACGGCGCAGGTCCTCGCCGAGCACGGCTGGCAGGCGGTGTCGCTCGACCTGCGCGGCCACGGCGACAGCGAGTGGGCGCTGAACGGCGACTACTCCTTCACCGCGTACGCCGCGGACTGCGTCGCCGTGTCCGACCAGCTCGGCCGCCCGCCCGTGCTCGTCGGCGCGTCGTTGGGCGGCGTCGCGGCGATGATCGCCGAAGGCGGCAGCGACCGGACCGTGTCGTCGGGGCTCGTCGTCGTCGACATCACGCACCGCAGCAACCCGGAGGGGATCCAGCGCATCCGGGACTTCATGGCCTCGGGGCTTGACGGCTTCGCGACGCTCGACGACGCCGCGGCGGCGATCGCCGCCTACACGCCGAACCGGCGGCGCACGACCAACCCGGCGGGGCTCATGAAGGTCCTACGCCAGCGCCGCGACGGCCGCTGGTACTGGCACTGGGATCCGAAGTTCCTCGAGCACGGCCGCACCGAGGTGCCCCGCGAGGACTTCCAGGGCCTCTTCGAGGCCGCGCTGCGCAACATCCACGTGCCGACCCTCCTCGTCCGCGGGCTGCTGAGCGACATCGTCACCGACGAGGGCGTCCAGGAGTTCCTCGACCAGATCCCGGGCTCCCGCCTGGTCGACGTCGGCGGCGCCGCGCACATGGTCGCCGGTGATCAGAACGACGTCTTCTCGCACGCCGTGATCGAGTTCTTGGAGCAGGACATCCGCCCCCGCCTGGGCACGACGCCCACCGCTTGAGCACCGACCTCTCCCCGCCGGGCGCGCCACCCCAGAGCGAGCGTCCGGCCACCCGACGGCTGGTGCGATGGGGGACCGGGCTCCCCTTCGTGCTGCTCGTCCTCGCCGCGGCCCTCGTCGCCCGGGCGCCCGGCTTCTCCCGCGGGCTCTTCGACCCCGACGAGGCGGCGATCGCGACGATGGGCATGGTCGTGCAGCACGGCGGCGTCCTCTACCGCGACGTCATCGACCGCAAGCCGCCGCTCGCGCCGCTGCTCTACGCCCTCTCGTTCTGGGTGACGGGCAGCCGCAAGCTCGAGCCCCTCCACGTGCTCGCCGCCCTCGAGCTCGCCGGCGCGGCGCTGCTCATCGCCGCCGAGGTCCGCCGACGCGCCGGGACGCGCGCCGCGTGGTGGGCGGCCGGGCTCATGGTTGCCGGCGCGGTCGCGTTCCACCCCGTGGACGCGCAGGCCGCCAACTACTCGCACCTCGCCCTGCTGCCGGCGTGCGGGGCGATCGTCGCGGCCCGGCGCGGCAGCACCCGCAGCGCCGCGCTCGCCGGCGTCCTGCTCGGGCTCGCCACGCTCACCCGCCAGACGTGGCTGATCGGCGTGTTCCCCGCCGCGCTCGCCGCCTGGTACCACGGGGGCCGCCGGTGGCGCGACGCGGCGGTCGTCGTCGCGACCACCGCCGCCACGATCCTCGCCATCGGCGTCATCGTCCCGTTCGGACCCTTCGTCCACTGGACGTTCTCGGGCAACGGCACCCTCCTCTTCGGGTTCGGGCACTCCGAGAGCCCGTTGCGGCGCGCCGGCGAGGCGATCGAGTACTTCCTCATCGGCCACGTCGTGGTCTGCCTCCTCGTCCTGCGTCGCGGGTGGCACCGCGAGGACCTCGACCTGTGGCTCTGGCTCGCGGCGGGGCTCGTGGCCGTCGCGGCCGGCTTCCGCTACTTCGGCCACTACTGGCTCCAGGTGCTGCCACCGCTCGTGCTGCTCGGCGCGCCGGCGATCGCGTCGGTGAACGCCGCGTGGGTCCGGGTCGGGCTCGTCGTGCTCGTCGCCGTGCCGACCGTCTGGTACTGGCAGGAGGCCTGGGCGCCGATCCACGGGACGAGCAACATCGACCGGCGCGCCTTCCCGCTCGTCGCCGAGGTCCGCAAGCTCACGAGCCCGAACGACCGGATCACCGTGTGGGGGTCGTTCCCGGAGATCTACTGGCTCTCGGGCCGCGATCCCGGTGGGGCGTTCGTCCTCACCGACTTCCTCGTCGGCAAGACCGCCTTCTGGCCGGACGGACCCCAGCGGCTCCCGGACGCCACACCCGGCGCGCTCCACACGTTCCTGGCGAGCATGGAGGAGCATCCGCCGAAGCTGTTCCTCGACACGGCGACCGGGGCCGTGCGCCGCTACCAGTACTACCCGATCACCCTGATCCCCGCCGTCCACCGGCTCGTCGTGACGCACTACCACCGCGTCGCCCGCATCGACGGCGTCACGATCTACGAGCGGAACCCCCTCCCGGCCGCACCGGGGCCCTGAGCGCCTTCTCCGGTTGAGTAGCGCCTACTCAAGCCCCGGGCCCGGGCTCCCTGGGATGCTCGACCCGTCGGGCACCCGAGAGGGAGACGGGCATGCAGCGTTCGCTGGCGAAACAGGTCGGCAGCCTCATCGGCATCGGCGGCGTGGCGTTCAGCATCACGTTGCTGTCCCAGTCGATGCGGGCGGTGGAGGCGGTCGGCGGCAGCTGCGCCTCCGGGGGGCCCTACGCGATCTCGCGGCCCTGCCCGCAGGGCGTGGCCGGGGCGCTCCCGCTCGCCATCATCGGCGGCCTCATCTTCCTCGGGCTCTTCGTCTTCTGCGCCAGCGACCGGGGCCGCAGCGTCGCGATGCTCGCCTGGTCGGCGCTCTTCCTGACCCTCGCCTGGAACTTCATCGACTACGGCCTGAAGGGGGGAAGCAGCGGCGGGGCCGGCTTCCTCATCCCCGGGGTCCTCTTCGTGATCATGGGGGCGGCACCCCTCTTCTACGTCGTGCCCAACATGTGGAAGAGCTTCCTCGGACAGGACCCTGACCAATCGTCCGCGCCGAGCCCCTTCCTCAAATACGCCCCCCTTCCGTCGACCGGCACGGGCGCGCCCTCCACCGCCTCGTCGTGGCCGTCCCCGTCGGCGTGGCCGACGAGCAGCCCCACCGTCTCGACGGCGACGCCGACCACGGCGCCCGCGACCTCCACCGCGACGGTCGCCGGCTCGTCGGGCAGCGGCTCGGGTGACCTGGCCACGGAGCTCGAGCGACTCGCGTCGCTGCACCGCCGTGGCGAGCTGACCGACACCGAGTACGAGGCCGCCAAGCAGCGGGCCCTGTCGCACGGAGGCACGACATGATGAACCGGACGCTCGTCGTCGCCGCCCACCTCGCCTTCATCCTGCTGGGCATCTGGGGCGGCTTCCAGGTCTTCGACCTCATCGCCAAGTGAGGGGCGCGCCGGCCGGCGCGCACCGCGGGCGGCGACGCTGAGCGACCCGGCGACGCCGCCACGCCGTCTCGTCGTCGACGGGATGAACGTCATCGGCTCAAAGCCGGACGGCTGGTGGCGCGACCTCGACGGCGCGGCGCGGCGCCTCCTCGACCAGCTCGGCTCGGTCGTCACGCCGGACCTCGTCGTCACCCTCGTCCTCGACGGACGCCCGATCGCCGGGATGCCCGAGGGGCCGCAAGGAAACGGCGTCCACCTCGCCTACGGCGGAGCCGGTCGCGGCGCGGGCGACGATCGCCTCGTCGAGGTCGTCGCCGCGCTGCCCGATCCCCGCACGGTGCGGGTCGTGACGTCCGATCGAGGCCTCGCCGCGCGCGTGACCCGCCTCGGCGCATCGGTCGAAGGGGCCCGGTCGCTGCGCCGTCAGCTCGACGGGGCGTAGGCGCCGACCGGTCGTCGGCAGCTCGGCCGGGCGCCGCGAGGCGCGAGACTGCCGCCGCCGGCGCCGCCGCGGCGCCACGAGGAGCGTCCATGTCGTCGTACATCCGAGTGGACCGGCCGCGACCCCACGTCACCCAGATCACCCTCAGCCGGCCGGAGCGCATGAACGCCATGGCCTTCGACGTCATGGTCCCCCTGCGCGAGCAGCTCGAGGCGACGAGCGTCGACAACGACTGCCGCGTTGTCGTGCTGACCGGCGCCGGTCACGGCTTCTGCTCGGGTGCCGACCTGGTCGGCGCGGGCGCCCCACCCCACATCGACGGGCTGCAACGCACCGGGATCGCCCGACGAGCGCTGAAGGCCCTCGACGACGTGATCCTGGCGATCCGCGGCATGCACCAGCCCGTGATCGCCGCGGTGAACGGCGCCGCGATCGGCGGCGGCTTCTGCCTCGCCGCGGCCGCCGACCTGCGCCTCGCGGCGGACAGCGCCTACTTCCGGGCCGCGGGCATCAACAACGGCCTGACGTCGACCGAGCTCGGCATCAGCTATCTGCTGCCCCGCCAGATCGGGTTCGCGCGCGCCTTCGACATCCTCCTCACCGGGCGGGACGTGACCGCCGAGGAGGCCGAGCGGATCGGGTTCGTGTCGGCCGTGACCCCTGAGCCCGACCTCCTCGAGCGCTGCTACGAGCTCGCGGCGGGGCTGATCCAGTTCAGCCACGTCGGCGTCGAGCTCACGAAGCAGCTGCTGTGGTCGAGCTTCGAGGCCGGCAGCCTGTCCGCCCACATGAACCACGAAGGTCACGCGCAGCTCTACGTCCGCCTCACCACCCGCAACTTCGACGAGAAGATCGCCGCGTGGCGCGAAGGCCGCGCACCCGTCTACACCGACGAGGCGCCCTAGGTGACGGGCGCGGCGTCGAGCTGGTACAGGCGCGCGCAGTTGCGCCACACGATGTCGTCGCGCACCGTCGGGTCGAGGCCGGCGGTCTGCTCGGCGAGGACGCGCTGGGAGTCGGGCCACGTGGCGTCGCTGTGGGGATGGTCGTTGGCCCACATGAGCCGCTCGTGGTTCAGCAGGTCGGTGACCCGGAACGCGACCCAGTCGTCCTGGAAGGTCAGGTAGACGTTCTCGCGGAACGCCTCGCTCGGCCGGCGCGTCATGGACTCCGCGGTGAGCCAGTTCCGGTGCCGGTCGAAGGCGTGGTCCGCTCGGTACATCCAGTGCGGCGCCCAGCCGGCGTCCGCCTCGACGCACACGACCCGCAGCGTCGGGTGCCGCTCGAACACGCCGCCGAAGATCAGCGTGCCGATGATGTCCTGGCAGCCGCGGATGATGCCGAGGAAGCTGTTCATCTTGGGCCCGCGGTAGGGCGGCGTGACGAGGTTGTCGTTGTTCGTGAGGATGTGGAAGGACAGCGGGAGCCCGAGGTCGGCGGCCGCCTCCCAGAACGGGTCCCAGCGCGCGTCGTCGTAGTCGCCCTCGTCGTGGCAGCCGGCGAAGCCGGGCATCATCACGCCGCGCAGCCCGAGGTCCTTGATGCGGCGCAGGTCGTCCAGGCCCTCCTCGACGCTGCGCAGCGCGGTCTGGCCGAGGCCGATGAGCCGGGCGGGCGCGTGGCTCTGGAACTCGGCGATCCAGAGGTTGTAGGCGTCGAAGCAGGCCTTCTTGTAGTCGACGTCGGGGTGGTTGCAGAGCAGCATCCCGACCGACGGGTACAGGACCTCGACCGCGACGCCGTCGCGGTCCTGCTCCCCGAGGCGGGCGCGGGGGTCCCACCCGCCCGGGTGGAGCTCCTCCCAGGGCACGTAGTTGTACGGGTTGATGCTCTCCACGGGGCGGCCGGCCGCGGCGATCATCCCGTAGGGGATCCGGGCCCGGCCCTGATCGATGACCATCACCGCGCCCATCCGGTCGTCGGTGGCCGCCTCGGGTGCGCGGTCACGAAAGCGCGGGTCGATGCGGTCCCGGTAGCAGTCGCCCGGCTCGGTCACGTGCGAATCCGCAGAGATGGTGAACAGCGTCATCGTCGCGACCTCCGTCGAAGAAAGCGACGCGCGACGTTACCCGGCCCGGCCGCGCGCCGCGCCGGGGTGGCGGCTCAGTTTGACGTGAGCGTTGCGCCGGCTTCCCGGACGGCGTATCCGACGATGACGAGTCCGGCGATGGGATCGGCCCACCACCATCCGGCCAATGCGTTCAGCGTGAGACCGGCCAGAACCGCCGCAGCGAGGCACGCATCGACCAGCGTGACGCGGCCCTCCGCTTGGAGGACGGGATTGCCGAGTGCCCGCCCCGTGACGGCCTTCCCTCTGGCGAGGGCGAGCATCACAACGACGGTGGCAGCGGTCCAGGCGATCCCGAGGATGGTGTGGCCCGGAGGATGGTCACCGATGAGCGTGGAGGAGGCGAGGATCGTGACGTAGACCGCGACGGCGCAGAACGCGAGGCCGATCAGGCGCAAAGCGATGCGTTCCCGTTCGCCGGCCTTGCCGTTCAGCTCCCACACGACGACGAGCGACGCGCCGATCTCGATTGCGGAGTCCATGCCGAATCCCGCCGCCGCGGCGGACCCCGATCGGATTGCCGCGACCGTCAGCAGCGGTACGCCGACGACGTTCCACGCGAGCGTTGCGTATTCGAGCTGGAGGCCGCGGCGGGTGAGGGCGTCGCGCACCCATCGAGTCTGTCAAGGTCCACGTTGAAAACCGAGCCAGTACCGCCGGAGCGGTCAGGGCTCGATGGGCGGGTAGTAGTTCTCGGCGCCGATCTTCTTGACGTCCTCGAACCATGAGCTGTCGTACGC
The DNA here is from genome assembly GCA_963731625.1 of uncultured Actinomycetes bacterium. Classification (GTDB taxonomy): domain Bacteria; phylum Actinomycetota; class Acidimicrobiia; order IMCC26256; family PALSA-555; genus PALSA-555. The sequence goes on along the minus strand of CAVSWH010000001.1, from coordinate 1,317,818 downwards.
GTCGGTGTGCCCCTGGCGCATCGGGTCCTCGAACTCCCACGCCTGGCGCTTGTAGGTCCAGTTCGCGGGGAACAGCCGGTGCGCCTCGCGCCAGTGCGGGATCGCCGCCGGATGGTCACCCATTCGGTGCAGGTGCTGGCCGAGCTCGAAGTGCGCTGCGGCGCGCGCCTCGTCGTCGCGCCGCGGCTGGGCGCGCCGCACCACCTCGTCCGGCGAGAGCGCGTACTCGCTCGCCGGGCCGTGCTCGACCCAGTCGACGAGCATGGCGCGGTAGCCCTCGGGGTCTGTCTGGATCTTGCGGGCCTCGGTCAGCATCTCGGCCGCGTCGGGCGGCAGCGTCGTGATGTCGATGGAGTTGATCTGGTCGAGCACCGGGTTCTTGCCGGGGAACGCGGGCTCCGCGGGCCGCACGATCGTGCCGTCCTCGTCGATCCAGACGCCGTTCGGGACGTTCACGACCCCGAAGCGCTCGTCCACGAGGTGCGCCTGGTCGAGCAGCGACGGGTGCTCAGCGTGCGCGGCCTCGACGAAGGGCCGGGCGGCCTCGGGGTCCACGTCGAGCGCAACGGTGACGACCTCGAGCCCGCGGGGGTGCAGCTCGGTGCGCAGCTCCTGCCACACGGGCAGGTCGAAGCGGCAGCCTCACCAGGAGGCCCAGGCGAGGAGGATCACCTTCTGGCCATGCAGGCTCGCCAGGTTGAACGGCCGGCCGTCGAAGTCGGGGAGCTCGAGCTCGGGCGCCTTCGCCGTGCTCAGCGCGCGCCCGGTGACCGTCGTCTCGGGTCCGACCGCGACAAGGTCGTGTGCCTCGTCGTGCACGACCGGCATGCCGAGGCGCGCCGCGACCGTGTCGACGTCGACCGCGCCGTCGATCGTCGCCTCGGGCGGCAGCAGGACGCACAGCTCGGCCCTGCAGGCGCCGCGGGGCGTGATCGCCCACCCGGTCCCGGCCTCGAACGCGGCCGAGTCGACCGGCCCCTCCATCAGGATCATCGCGTGGCTCCTTGTTGTGGACGTCGGTCAGGTCGCGGCCCGGACCGCGGCCTGCTCCCGGAACCGTGGCGTGCGGTGGACCGGGTCCGGATCGAGCTTGGGCACGACGTGGTCGCCGAAGAGCCGCACGAGTACTGGGTGAGGAAGTGGTGCTCGACGACCCAGCAGTACTTCCAGCGGTGCCGGTCGGCGACCCGGACCAGATCGGTCTCGTTGATGATCGCCTCGTGCTCGGCGTCCGCGTTGGCCTCGACGCGGGCCGCTGGGACGTGGGCCTGGATGAAGATCCCGAACTCCATCGCGCCACCTCCGTTCCCGGATCGCGGCCAGTCTCACACAGGCCGGGCCGCCCAGCCCCGTGCGGCGCCCGGCCTCGTCACGGCGTCGACGCGCGCTGCTTGCGGTACACGAAGAACACCCGGTGGATCCGCGCGCCGACGGTCTGGGCGTAGGGGACGATCGGGCCGACCCAGCCGATCTCGGCCTCGCGCCGCCCGGCGTCGCGCAGGCGGTGGAGCGCGCCGAGGAGCACGCTGCGACCGCGGCCCTGCCCGATCACCGACGGGCGCACGGCGACGGGCCCGACCCAGCCGGTGCGGGCACCGTCCCAGCAGCAGCACGCCACGATCCCGTCGCTGTCGCGGGCGATCATGAGCCGGCCACGGGCGAGGCAGCGCGTCATCTCGACGCGCCACATCGGCCAGTGCGCACGCGTCCAGGCCTCAACCTCGGCGGCGTCGGCCACGCCGGCCACGTGGGCGTCCTCGTCCAGGGGCGCCAGATCGTCGAGGTCGACGACCATGTTGAAGTTCGCCTCGCCGCGGACGTAGCGGCTGCGCTCGAGCAGGCACAGCATCGCCGTCTCCGTCGACTCCACGCCGGGGAAGAGGTAGTCCGGCGCGTCGGCGCCGACGGTGATGGAGCCGGCACCGACGAGATCGTGCTCCGCGGCTGCGAGCAGCGCGCGCCCGAACCCGCGGCCCCGCGCCGTGGGATGGACGACGAGCAGCCGCAGCGCGGCGCCGCCCTCGCGCACGCACGACGCGACGACACCCCGCTCCGGGTCGCCCCGGACGGTGACCGGCCAGTCCGGCGTGAACAGGGACGAGGCCAGGTCCTCCGGCATCGGGGGGTCGGCGAGGGCGGCTCGGCAGAGCCGTGCGATCGCCGGCAGGTCGGCCGAGTCGAGCGTCGGGATCGACGTGGTCACTGCCGCGACGCGGCCCTCGGGCGTGTGATCGTCGTCCCGGCCGGAGCGCGCACGCTCACGACATACTGAGGCGCGTGCCGCCCGGGCGGCCACCCCGCCCGCTCGCCGTGAGGGGCCGACCATGACGACTGAGGTGCTGCGCTACCGGCCGTTCGGGCGCGACACATGGCGGGATCCTTACACGCTGTATCGCGACCTGCTCGAGCACGACCCGGTGCAGCACGTCCCCGACGGCGACTACTGGGTGCTCAGCCGGTTCGCCGACGTGTTCGGCGCGGCGCGCGACACGGCCACGTTCTCGTCCGCGCAGGGCCTCACGTTCCAGAACGAGATCGAGGCGATCGGCCTCCTGCCGAACCTCGTGATGATGGATCCGCCGCAGCACACGACGTACCGCCGCCTCGTCGCGCGTGGGTTCACTCCCCGTCAGGTGGGCGCGCTCGAGCCGACGCTGCGCCGCTACGTGCGCCGCCGCGTCGAGCGCCTGGTCGACGCGGGCGGCGGCGACTTCGTGGAGCTGCTCGCGCGGCCGGTGCCCTGCTTCGTGGTCGCGCAGTACCTGGGTGTCCCCGAGTCCGACCGGGACCGCTTCGAGGCCTGGACCGAGGCCCTCGTCCAGGCGGGCGCGGGCGGCCACGAGGGCGGGGCGACCGCGGCCCTGGCTGAGCTCTACGAGTACTTCGGCGCGCAGATCGCGGCGCGTCGCGCCGACCCGGGCGAGGACCTCATCTCCGATCTGGCACGCCTCGGACCGGACGAGGTCGGTGGCGCGACCGAGGACATCCTCGGGTACGCGTTCGTGATGGTCGCGGGCGGCAACGACACGGCGACGGGCCTGCTCGGCGGCGCGGCGGAGCTCCTCACCCGCCATCCCGAGCAGCGGCGCCGGCTCGTCGACGACCCGGCCCGTATCCCTGCGGCGGTCGAGGAGTGCCTGCGTCTCGTGTCACCCGTGCAGGGCCTGTGTCGGGTCACCACGCGCGACGTCGAGGTCGGTGGCGTCACGCTGGCTGGCGGGAGCCGGGTGCTGCTCTGCTACGGCGCGGCGAACCGGGACCCACGCGAGTTCGGCCCGACCGCCGACGCCTTCGACGTCACCCGCCGCGTCGCGCGGCTCCTGACCTTCGGCAGCGGCGCCCACTTCTGCCTCGGGGCGGCGGCGGCGCGGCTGCAGGGCCGCGTCGTGCTCGAGGAGCTGCTGCGGGCCGCGCCGGCGTTCGCGGTGGATGCCGACGCCGGCGTGTTCGCCGACGGGGCGTTCACCCGCCGGTACGTGTCGCTGCCGTGCGAGGCGCGAGCCGCCTGAGTGTTCGCTAGCGCCCGGCGGAGGCGTGCGCCCCGTCACCGAGCAGGAACGCGACGTTGTCGTGGAACAGCGTCGGGTCCTCATCCGGGCCTTCGCCGATCGCGGCGTAGTCGGCGATCGGCGTCGCCGTGCCCTCCGAGTGCGGGAAGTCGCTGCAGCACATGAAGAGGCCGCCCGCCTGCTTGCGGAGCCGCGTCGGCCGCTCGTACGAGAACGCCGCCACCCGGACCTGGCGTCGGAAGTACTCGCTCGGCTTCATCGACAGCGGGGCGAGCGGCTGGCCGTTCAGGCGCGCCGTGAACTCGACCGCGCCGTCGAGCATCAGCAGGAACATCGGCACCCAGATCGCGCTCAGCTCGATGATCCCGATGCGCAGCTGCGGGTGCCGGTCGAGCACGCCGTTCACGATCAGGTCGGTCGTGGCGAGCGCGGGCGGCGTCCAGAGGAACACCGACTCGACGGTCGGCACGAACGCGTCGTCGGGCTCGGTGTACCAGGCGTCCTCGAAGACGCGCGGCTGGTCGGCGACGTGGAACACCGGCGTGATGCCGTGCTCGACGAAGGCCGACCAGAGCCGCTCGTGGTCGGGGTGCGACAGGGGACGGCCGTCGACCGTCGCCGGGGCGATCATCCCGAGGCGGACGCCGGCGCTCGCGAGGCGCGCGAGCTCGGCCTCGAGCCAGTTCGGGTCCCGCAGCGTGAGGTGGGCGACGGGATGCAGCCGCCCCCGCCCGTCGTGGACGACGGTTCCGCACCAGCGGTTCCACGCCGTCATGTTCGCCGTGAGCGCGGGCAGCGATCCCGAGAGGCGTCGCTCCCAGAGCAGCCCGAAGTTCGGGAAGAGCACGGCGCCGTCGAGGCCGAGCGCGTCGAGTCGCCCGAGCCGGGCCGTCGGCTCCCAGTAGTCGTCGGGCAGCGCCTCGTCGTAGCGGTACGAGGCCGGCGCACCCGCGCGGCGACGGCGACGCTGGTCACCGAGCACGGTCGTCTCGCCCGGGTGCTGCACGTCGGCGATCTCGAGCGGCTGGTCGCCCCAGCGGACCCAGGCGTAGCCGAGGTCGTCGTCCTCGATGCGCAGCGCCTGGTCGCGCCATTGCGGGTCGATGTGGTCGGCCCAGACGGTCCGCGACTCGTAGAGATGCTGGTCGCAGTCGATGACGGCGGTCACGGCAACCCCCTCTCGCCTGCGAGCCAGTGTGCCACACCGCCCGCGAGCGACTCCCGGGCACGCGCTGGCGTGCGCCCGGTCGCGACGCGCGCGCGAGTCCCTATGCTCTGATCCGTGGCCGTCATCGCCGAGCCACTCGTGCCCGTCCCCGCCGCGCCCGAGGGCCAGCCGTATCGGCATCTCCGGGTGTCGCCGATCACCACCGCCTGTGGCGCGCGCGTCGAGGACGTCGACCTCGCCGCCGACCTCGACGACGCGGTGATCGCCGAGATCCGCCGTGCCGTGCTCGACCACCAAGTCGTGTTCTTCCAGGGTCAGCAGCTGACGCCCGAGCGCCAGGTGGCGTTCAGCCGACGGTTCGGCCCGTTTAGCCCCGTCCCGTTCATCGAGCCCACGCCCGACCATCCCGAGGTCATCGCCGTCGTGCGCGAGGCGAGCGAGACGCAGCCGTTCACCTTCGGCAGCCTCTGGCACTCCGACTTCTCGTTCCTCGCCGAGCCGCCGTTCGCGTCGATCCTCCACGCGCTCGAGGTGCCCCCCGCCGGCGGTGACACGCTCTGGGCGAGTCAGACCCTCGCCTACTCGACGCTGTCCTCCGGCATGCGCGCCCTGCTGGCCGGCCTCGTCGGGCGGCACAGCGCGGTGAACGCCTACTCACCGAAGATGCAGCCGATCCACGATTTGTTCACCGGCATGGTCGTGCACACGAGCGACGAGGCCCAGCGCGTGCAGTGCCACCCGGTCGTGCGCCGCCATCCCGAGACGGGCCGGCCCGCCCTCTTCGCCAACGCGCAGTACACCGTCGGGCTGGAGGGGTTCGCGCCCCACGAGGCGAGGCCGCTGCTCGACTTCGTCTTCGAGCACACGGTGCGCCCCGAGTTCGGGTGCCGGTGGCGCTGGTCGGTCGGCGACGTCGCCTTCTGGGACAACCGTGCGGTGCAGCACATGGCGATGGCCGACTTCACGGGTCACCGCCGGGCCATGCACCGCACGACCGTCGCGGGAGACCGCCCGGTCGGCGTCTGAGGCGGGTGCGGCGGCGCTACGGGACGCGCGCCGCGCCCATCGGCTGCCCCCAGATCGGGCCGATGTGCACGTCGTTCCCGGTGCCGCCCGCCTCGAGGATGCGCCCGTCGCCGACGTAGATGGCGACGTGCTCGCTGGCGGCCTCACCCCAGAACAGCAGGTCACCCGGCTGCGCGGAGGAGATCGGGATGTGGGGGAGCATGGCGTACTGCGCGCCGGAGTAGTGGGGCAGCTGGAAGCCGGCGGACGCGTACGCGGCCATGACGAGCCCGGAGCAGTCGTAGGAGTCGGGGCCCGCCGCGGCGTACACGTACGGCTTCCCGAGCTGGGCGCGGGCGAAGGCGATCGCCGCCGCGGCGAGCGGGCTCACCGGCGGCAGGTTCGGGTACGCCCCCGCGTCGCCGCTGTCGCCGGCGGCGCTCAGCTCGGCCTCGGCCGCCTGCTGCTGGGCCTGCGCCACGAGCATCACGAGCTGGCCCTGGACCTGGTTCAGCGTCGCCTGCTGCTGCGCCTCGGCGGCCGTGAGGCTGGCCCGGGTGCTGGCGAGCTGCTGGACGTCGCTCGCCGCGGCGGCCTGGGCCTTCTGCGCCGCGGTCTGCTGCTGGGTGAGCGCCTGCTTGGCCGAGTTGAGCTGGCTGATGAGGGTGTTGTCGACCGCGGCCTGCGCCGCGGCGTACTTCTGGCCGACGAGGAGCTGCTGGGCGTCGCTGAAGTCGAGGGTGCTCAACGACTGGCCGTCGACCGCGCTCTGGTAGTCGGTCACCGCCCGGGCGCGGACCTGGACGCGCAGGGTGGTCAGGCGAGCCTCCTCCGCGGCAAGCTTGGCCTGGGTGTCGGCGATGGTCTGCTGCGCCTGCTGCAGGCGGAGCTGCGCGCCGTCGTACTGCTGGCCCAGCGCGTCGAGCTGGACGTTGTTCGACGCGATCTGGCTCTGTAGCGTCTGCGCCTGCTTCAGTGCGTCGCCGATCGGGTCGGCACCCGCCGACGCGGCGGTCACGAAGAAGGCCGTGGTGACTGCGAGCGCGATGAGGCCAATGGGACGAATGTGGCGGGGCACGAGTGGTGCAGGGTAATGGGTCCTGCGTGGGCGAGTCCATGCCGACCCGCTGACCCCGTGATCCCAAGGATTCGGGGCTGGCGTACCCCGCGCGAGGGGTCTCGAAACGACCGGGAGGGGCGATGGACCTAGCGGCGGAGACGCTGCTCGAGCAGGCGGTGGCCCGCACCGGGCTCGACGACTTCGGCGCGTCGTCGTTCCGCGAAGGGCTGGACCGCCTCGTCGACGGGCTGGCCCGTGAGGCGCGCCTGAACGCAGTCGGGGAAGCGATGGCACCTGAGGTGCTCCTCGGCTATCTGACATCGCGTCTTGAGGTGACCGACTGGCATCGCCGCCACCCCGAGATGGGCGCAGCCGACGTCACGCCGCCGGTCGTGATGATCGGCATGGGCCGGACCGGCACGACGATCCTCCACGACCTGCTCGGCCAGGACCCGGCGAACCGGGTGCCCCGCACCTGGGAGGTCGACCGGCCCTGCCCGCCTCCCGAGGCCGCGACCCACGACGACGACCCGCGCATCGCCGAGGTGCAGGCCCAGCTCGAGGTCTTGGACCAGATCCACCCCGAGTTCCAGGCGATGCACCCCACCGGCGCCCGGCTCGCCCAGGAGTGCATCCGGATCACGGGCTCGGCGTTCGCGAGCCTCATCTTCCTCAGCCAGTTCCGACTCCCCTCCTACTTCGACTGGCTCACCCACGAGGCCGACCTGGCCCCCGCCTACCTCTGGCACCGCCGGTTCCTCCAGCTGCTGCAGTGGCACGACCCCGGCGAGCGCTGGATCCTGAAGTCGGGCGCGCACCTTTGGTCGTTGCCCGCCCTCGTCGCCGAGTACCCCGACGCCCGGTTCATCCAGACCCACCGCGACCCGCTGCGGGTGGTGGCCTCGCTCTCGTCGCTGTTCGCCACGGTCCGCGAGACGGGGAGCGACGACGTGAGCATCGCCCAGGTGGCCGGCGACTGGACCGACCCGATCCTCGAGGCGCTCGACCTGGCGGTGACCGCGCGCCAGGACGGCACCGTCCCCGCTGACCGGGTCGTCGACATCCAGTACGCGACGTTCGTCGCCGACCCGATCGCCACGGTCCGCGAGCTCTATGCCCGGTGGGACCTCGAGCTGACCCCGGACGTCGAGCGGCGGATGCGGGCCTTCCTCGACGAGCACGGCCAGCACCAGCACGGGGTGCACCGGTACGCCTTCGCGGACACCGGCCAGTCCGCCGGTGAGGTCCGGGAGCGGACCCGCCGCTACTGCGAGTACTTCGACGTCCCCGAGGAGCCCCTCGCGTGACCGATATTGAGTAGCGGCTACTCAAGCCCGGGGGCGGGTGGCTTGCGATCCTGGTGTCGAGTCCGGAGGCCATGGAGCAGGTCGGACTCGCCGACCATCATCAGCGAACGGGCCGCACCGCGTGCTGCGCGGTCGACCGGCAAAGGAGCAACGGCGTGGGACTCTTCAAGGGCGCACGTGACGCAATGCAGAACGCCGGGAGCATGGCGGGGGCCGCGCAGGGCCAGGCGGCCGCCGACGTCGCCGGGCTGCAGGCCGGCCTGACCGAGGGCAGCTACGACCCCAACGACCCGGCGTTCGCGCCGATCGAGGGCGTCGACCTCGACGGGTACGCGAAGGCCGTCGCCGCGATCACGAAGTCGGGCGTCGGCAACGAGGCGGAGGCGGCCACGGTCGCCGAGGGTGCCGGGATCCCCGCTGGGAAGTGGAAGACGGTGAGCGACGGCTGGGTGGCGCGCATGCGCGAGAGCCGCGCCGTCATGAACCGCTACGGCGTCATCTACGGCCAGTACTGATCGTTGAGCGTGCGGGCCCGTGGCCGGTGTGCCGGCTGCGGGCCCGTGTCGCGTCCGGGCTAGGACGGCTGGCGCTCGCGGACCTCGAGGTGCTGCAGCTCGACCATGAGTGGCAGCAGGAAGCCGATGTACGCGCTCGTCAGCGTGTAGTCGTGGGTCGGCCCCGCCGTCACGCGTGAGGCGATGTCGACGACCCGCACCCGGTCGTCGCCCGCGGCACGGGCCTTTGCTCGGTCGACGATCGCCTCGAGCTCGGCGCGGGTGTCGACCTGCAGCCCGAAGTGGTCCGACGCCGGCGCGACGACGAACGGGTTCGCGGGGAGCAGGTAGACGAACTGGGCGAAGACGCCGGTGTAGAGGATGAGGGGGTTCCCCTTCTCCCCGCTGTTGTCGCCCTCCCGCCAGCCGTAGACGTCGCCGTAGAAGTCGAGGATCTCGGCGCGGCCGGCGTCGTCGAGGATCGCCGGGTCGACACTGATCGCGACGTGGTTGAGGACGGGTCGGGACGAGGACGGGCTCATGGGGATACCTCCGGTCGGACGAGCACCTTCGCCGCGAGCTCACCGCGGGCCAGGGACTGCATCGTCGGCAGCAGCGCCTCGAGGCCGACGTCGGTGGGCTCGACGAGCAGGTCGACGGGGAGGCGGCCCGAGGCGAGCAGCTCGAGCGCGGGCGCGAAGCCGGACGCGTCGTAGTTGTACGCGCCGATCGCGGTGAGCTCGAGGATGATCATGCGGTTCTGGTTCACGCGGGGCCACGCGCTGCCCGTGCCGACGAACACGAGGGTCCCGGCGTAGTCGAGGTGGTCGAGCGCGGCCTCGGCCGCCGCGGCGCGGCCCGAGCACTCGAACGCCACCGTGTAGGGATGCTCGGCCGTGCGCCCCATCGGCACCGGGCCGAGGTCGTCGGGCGTGATGACCGCGGACGCGCCGACCGCCTTCGCCCGTACCTGGCGTGCGGGGGCCGGCTCCGAGACCGTGACGTCGGTGACGCCGACGCTGCGCAGCACCGCGAGGACGAGCAGCCCGACCGGTCCGGCGCCGGTGACGAGGACGCGGTCGTCCGGGGTGACGTCGGCGAGATGCACCGCGTGGAGCGCGATGGCGGTCGGCTCGGTGAGTGCCGCGGTGCGCAGCGACAGCCCGTCCGGGATCCGCAGCAGGCGCGGCGCGGCGGTCGTGAGGTAGCGGCAGTACGCGCCACGGAAGCCGAGCAGGTCGCGCTCGGCGCGCCGCAGGCACACCGAGGGACGGCCCCGCCGACAGGCGCGGCACTCGCCGCAGCCCCGCTGGTCGTCGGCGACGACGGGTGTCCCGACCTCCCAGCCGTCGACGCCGTCACCGACGGCGGCGATCGTGCCGGCCCACTCGTGGCCGAGGACGGCGCCGGGCCGCGCGAAGCGCTCCAGGACGAGGTGGAGGTCGCTGCCGCAGATCCCGCAGTGCGAGATCTCGACGAGGGCCTGGCCGGGGCCGATGTCGGGCACCGGCAGGGTCTGGACCTCGAGCTCGCCGTCCCCCACGTAGACGGACGCGGGCATCGTCTCCGGCAGCATCGACGCGGAGCGTAGGGCGCCGGGCAGGGCCGCGTCGGTGAGCGCCCGTGCGGTGGGCCGGCGCCGCGGGCGGCGGGCGGGACGCTCGCAGCGGGCCGTCGGCCGCCGGCGCGGACGTCACGGCGCGAAATGCGCGCGCCGGACGAACGTTGCATCCCGCGCATCGCATCCCAGAGGGGGGAAACCATGTCTCGCAGTGCGCGCCTCATGGCATTGCTCGCGTGCCTCGCCGTGCTCGGCACGTTCGTCGCTCCCGCGGCGGTCGCCGCGAACCATGAGGCGAAGGCCCCGCCCGCCTGCGCGGACGGGACCAAGAAGGCCGCCGTCAAGGCGATCGACAACGCCTACAACGTCATCCTGAACGGCATGGCCCCCTACACGCTGGATCAGAAGGCCGCCACCATCCAGGGGAGCGAGGACCCGGCGTTCGTCGCGCTCTTCGAGATGATCGCCAACCAAGAGGCGGCCATGCTCAAGACCACGACCGTGCAGGTCAACTCGGTGGTGTGCACGTCGAAGTCCAAGGCGAACGTCAAGTACACCCTCGTCCTCAGCGGGACGCCGACGCCCAACCTCGCACCACCGGGGAACGCGGTCATCGACCACGGAACCTGGAAGGTGACCAAGTCGACGGTGTGTGACCTCTTCGCCCTCCTGAACCCGTCCATCGTGACGAGCGGACCCTGCTCGACGCCCTGACCGGCCCCTGCCGCGACGCGCGACGCTCAGAAGAGGATCAGCACGGCGGCGATCACCGCCGTCACGGTGACGAGCAGGACGGCGTCGATGGCGCCCGGCGGCGCGCTGGTGGTCGTCGGGGCGGCGAGTCCGCCGCGCGCCTCGATCGCATCGGCGAGGTCACGGGCGCGGCGCAGCGCGACGACGACCGCCGTGCTCAGCAGCCCCTCGATGTCGCGCACCACGATCCCGACCCGCTGACGCCACCGCACACGCTCGCGGGTCGCCGGGCGACGCAGCCGGCTCACGGCGAACAGGGTGTGGATCTCGTCGATGAGCAGGGGCAGGGAGCGGATCGCGAGCCCGACGGCGAGGACCCACTCGTCGACCGGGAGCCGCAGGGCGCGCAGCGGCGCGGTGAGCCGCGCCAGCGCCGGCGCGACGTCGCCGAGCGGCGTCGTCCAGCCGACGAGCAGCGCGGCGGCGAGGATGACGAGGGCCAACCCGACGAGCAGCGCCCAGTCGCTGAGTCCACCGAGGCTCAGGTCGACCGACCCGATGTGGACGACGGGGTGCGCCCCCGACCGCAGGGTCAGGAGCGCGTCGGCGAGGGCCAGCACCCAGATCCATCGGGGCAGGCGCGGCACCGCGCCGGCGGGCACATGCGCCGCGACGACGCCGACGGCCACGATCGCGGCCGCGACCCCGAGCGCCGGCCACGTCGGCCGGAACGAGAGCATGATCCCGATCCCGAGCACGATCAGCAGCTTCGTGCCGGCCCAGAGGCGATGGACCGGCGAGTCGTGCGGCAGCAACCGCAGCACCACGAACTCGTGCGAGCGGCGGGGACGGGTCTCGGTCGTCGGCGCGGCGCGGCTCATCGCGCGCTCCCGACCGGCCGCGTCGCGGGTCGCGGCATCGTGCGGCCGCCCTCGAGCGTGAGCACGTGATCCACGAGCTGGGGGGTGAGGTCGGGATCGTGGGAGACGATCACCACCGTCATCCCGTCGACCTCGCGCAGGCGCACGAGGAGTGACGCGAGGGACGCCCGGCCGCCCGCGTCGAGACCGGCGAACGGCTCGTCGAGGACGAGCACGCGGGGCCGACGTGCCAGCATCCCCGCGAGCGCGACGCGTCGCGTCTCGCCGCCGCTCAGCTCGTCGACGCGCCGCGACGCGAACGCCTCGGGATCGAGGCCGACCAGCTCGAGCGTCGCGGCGACCGTCTCGGCGTCGGCGCCCGAGGCCGCCGCCACGTCGCCCCCGACCGTCGCGCGCAGCAGCTGGAGGCGTGCGTGCTGGAACGCGAGCGCGACGTGGCCGACGCGCTCGTGGAGCGGGTCCGATCCCAGCCGGGCGTCGCCTTCCGACGGGCGCAGGAGCCCAGCGAGGATCCACGCGAGCGTCGACTTGCCCGAGCCGTTGTGGCCGAGCACGAGGAGGCCCTCGCCGGCGTGGAGGTCGAGGTCCACGTCGGCCAGGGCCCGGGTCGCCCACGGCGAGCCCCGCGCGTACACGTGTCCGACCCCGCGCAGCTGCACCAGCGGCGCCCCGTTCGTGCGCACCGACACCGCCGGGCCGCGCCGCAGCGGCGCGGGCTCCTTCGACGGTGCCGGGGCGACGCGACCGTGGGCGAGGGTGATCACCCGATCGGCCATATGGGTCTCCTCGGACCGGTGCGTGACGTGGACGACCGTGACACCGTCGTCAGCGGCCCGGCGGAGCAGCCCGACGATGCGCTCCCGGCCGGCCGGGTCGACCATCGACGTCGCCTCGTCCGAGATGAGCAGCTGCGGGGCGCGCGCCAGCGCGGCGCCGAGGGCGAGGCGCTGGAGCTCGCCGCCCGACAGCGTCGCGGTGTCGCGGTCCGCGAGCGCGGCGAGCCCGACCCGCTCCAGGATCGCGTCGACGTCGACGTCGACGCTCGCCGGGATCCCCCATCGGATGTCGTCGCGGACGCGCACGCCGAGGACCTGCGCCTCCGGTCGCTGGAACACGATCGCGCTCCCGCCGTGCTGCCCGAGCCCGGACGGGCCGGGGCGCCGCACCTCGCCGCTCGTCGGCGGTTGGCCTACGAGGACCCGCGCCAGCGTCGACTTGCCGGAGCCGTTCTCGCCGGTGACGGCGACGAGCGTGCCCGCGGGCAGGTCGAGGGACACGTGGTCGAGCGCCGGGCGCGCGTCCCCGTAGCGGTACACGACGTCGCGCAGCGTCACCGGCACCGGCGCGGGGGGCGCGGTGTCCGGCACGACCGGACCTCGGTCCGGTGGGTCGCCGAGCGCGGCGTGCACGCGCCGCACGGTCGGGTAGGCGAAGAACCAGGCGACGCCGACCGCTGCCGCGAGGAGCACGAGCAGGAGCGCGGGAACCCCGGCCCACCAGTTCCGGGTCAGCCAGCTCGTGACGACGTCACCGGCGTGCGCCACGGCCGGCAGGCCGATCTCGCGGAGGAAGCGGGCCGCGCCCGCCCATGAGTTGCGCACCTGGGCGATGAGGAGCCGCCGCAGGTCGCTCAGCACGTACATCGCCGCGAGGGTCAGCGCGGACACGATCGGCCAGAGGACGAGGACCCCGGTCGCCACGGTGCGGGCGAGGCCCCACCCGTGGCGCGTCGCCCGGCCGGCGACCGCGCCGAGCACCGAGCACGCGACGACGGAGGTGAGCAGCCCACCGCCGGCGATGAGGAACCCGACGACGCACGCCGCGACCGTCCCGGCGACGACCGCGCGGAGCCGGTGGCGGGCGCTCACCGCGGCCATCGGCACGATCGCCGCCGCGAACAGCGCGGACGCGAGCGGGAGCAGGTGACCGACGAGACACAGGGCGAGGGTGAGGTCGGCGAGGATCACGGACTCCGCAAGCTCGTCGGGACGGAGCCGACCCCGACGAGACCGGTGGTGCTCGACCGGTCCGCGTGTCATCGGGCCAGCCTTCCACGGCGCGTCCGGGATTCCCGCGGCATCGGCTCGAGGCTCAGGTCCGTCTCAGGATCCGTGGTCGACACTGGGCGCGTGGCTCGGCGGCCGTCCACGGCACCTCTTCCTCGACGCCTATCCGTGCGGCCGCCGGGCCATCCATCGGGCGGTGCCTACGGCGCGACGCCCAGTTCCCGGGCCCAGGCGAGGTTGCGGCGGGCGGACCCGACGTGCGCGATGTGCACGACGTGGCCCTCACCCTGGCTGGCGTCGCCGTACGTGACGCGCGCACCGTCGCCCGCCTCGGCCTCGCGAGCCAGCCGGTCGAGGTCCTGCCAGTAGGCGACCTCGTCCGACGTCGGGGTGAACACCTCGTGAACGAGCGGGATGTGCGCCGGGTCGCCCAGCATCATCCCGTAGTACCCGAGGTCGCGCAGCTGGTTCGCCCAGGCCCGCAGCCCCGCGAGGTCGTCGCGGTCGCCGCCCCACATGCCGCTGATCGGGTAGCGGATCCCCGCGGCGCGCGCGTCGACGAGGACCTTCGACCGCAGGAACAGCGTCTCGCGGCCCTCCGCCGTCCAGCGGTACCCGAGGGCCTGGTGGATGTCGCCGAAGCGCGAGACCGCGCCCCCCATGAACGCGACGCGGGGCGAGGCGACGGCGATCTCGTAGGCCAGGCGGAGCGCCTCGGCGGTCTCGAGGATGGGGTACACGGCGACGGACCCGACGGGCAGCCCGACCTCGACCTCCATGCAGGCGAGCAGCGCGTCCACCGCGTGGATCGAGGCGGGGCCTCGCACCTTCGGCACGAGAATCGCGTGGAGGCTGGGACCCATCGCGGCCCGCAGGTCCTTCAGCGTCTGGCCCGTGGCCGGCGGCTGGACGCGCACGAAGCGCAGCGGCCGCGCGACGCCGGGGTCGATCCCGTCGAGGAAGGCGCGCACCTGCCGCCGTGCCACCTCGCGTGCTGCCTCCGGGAACGGGGTGCGCGGCTCCTCGAGGTCGATCACGATCGAGTCGGCGCCGCTCGTCCACGCCCGCTCCAGGTCGGCCGGCTGGTCGCCGGCGACGAACAGCACCGAGCGCAGCGGCGGCGCGGTGTCGCGGTCCATGGCGATCAGGCCGGCTCGGTGGCGAGCACCTCGGCGGCGGCCTGCTCGCAGCAGGTGCCCTCGAAGAAGCGCGGGTTCCCCGCGGCGTGGAGCCGCACCGGGTTGACCAGGGTGAGCTCCCGGAACTCCCGGGCCCCGAGCAGGCCGCGCTCGACAAGCTCGAACGCCTCCGCCACCGGCTCGGTCATGTCGGGCACGTCCCAGTGCGAGATGTCCGAGCCGAGGACCGGCCGAAGCCGCATCCCGAGCGGGTTCACGTCCTCTCGGAACGCCCACGTCACGAGCGGGTCGTCGGCCTCGCACCCGAAGTAGAAGCGCGACTCGAACAGGGTGCGCAGCTCGGCCGCGTCGGCGACGCCCAGCGCCGCGAACTCGTCGAGCTGGGCGGGCCGCGCCGCCGGGCGCGAGTAGTAGGCCCGCAGCTCGTCGAGGCGCGACGTCACGGCGTCGTCGCCGTAGCGAGCGAAGTACGTCAGCAGCTCGTCTACGTCGAGGCGGTCCGGGTCGAGGCCGGCGATCGCCTGGCCGTTGCGCTTCTCCCAGTGGCCGACGAGCCCGGCCCAGAGACTGGCCGCCCACGCCACGCCGCCCTCGAGGAAGCCGACATGGAGGGTCGGGAAGCGCCGGGTCACGCCACCGAGGTACAGCGACTTGGCGAGCGATGCATGCGCCGCCGCGAGGCCGTCGATGTGGTTGTACACGTAGTTCGAGATCGACCGCGTCACCCGGTGGTGCTGCAGCGCGCTGTGCACGACCGGCGCTACGCCGAGCTCCGTGCACCGGGCCCAGAACGGGTCGTAGTCGTGCTCGCTGTCGAGCCCGAACATGTCGAGGCGGTACGCGTCGCGGCCGACGGGTCGGCGCGCGTACCCGGCCATGAGCACCGACTTCGCGCCGAGCTCGGTCACCGCGTGCTCCAGCTCGGCGATCGCCTGCTCGGGTGTGTTCATCGGGATGAGCGCACCGACCGTGCACCGGTCGGCATACGGCGCGAACACGCGCGCGTGCGAGGCGTTCACGACCCGGCAGAGCGCGGACGACAGCTCCTCGTCGGCCTCCTCGAAGAACGCGAGGCTCATCGACGGGTACAGGATCGTGTAGTCGATCCCGAGCTCGTCGAGGCGCTCGTACAACAGCGCGGGGAGGTGCGCGGTCGCCCGGTCCCGGGCGTCGTGGGTCGGCCAGCCCCACCAGGAGGGCATCGCCCGCCACTCGGCCCGCACCGATGGGTCGCCGCGGTCGGCGAGGTTCGACGCCGTGTCGGTCGGCGCCACGCGCCCGGCGCGAAACCGGTCGCGCAGCGCTGCGCCGCCCAGCTCCTCGAGGCCGGCGCAGAGCTCGTCGTCGAGCAGCGGCCCGATCTCGACGAAGTGCCCGTCCGCGTCGATGATCGGGTGGCCGGTCGCCTCGCGGACGGAGGCGGCGCGTCGTCCGGTCGTGGTGGTCATCGCGGCTCCTCTGGTTCCGGCGCCATTCAACCGCGTCGGCCGCCGCGCCGCGCCGGGTCAGGGCTGGGCGGGTGAGCGGTGCAGGACCCGGCGTGTCTGCACGACGACCCGCTGGCGGGCCTCGGGGTCGAGGCGGCGCCACACGTACGCGAGCAGCGCGACGCCGAACAGGAAGCCGAAGACGGACTGGCCGAGGGCGCCGGTCAGGCCGGAGCCGATGACGAACGCGAAGAACGTCAGGGTGGCGAGGCAGACGAGCACGAAGCTGTGCGTCGCCTGGCGCATCGGCTGGTCCACAGGCCGAGCGTATGACGCGCCGGCCCGTCCGAGTCGTACGCGGCGCCGTGTGGCCCTCAGTCGTGGGCGTGCGGGCCGTGTCCGCGTTCGCCCGCGGCGAGGAGGCGGCCGATCTCGGCGACCTCATCGCGCACCGACTCCGCGAACCAGCGCCCGGCCACTGCGTCGTGCAGCCAGCCGAGGAGGCCGTGGCCGAGATCGAGCTCCTCGACATGATGGATCTGCACACCGCCGTCGCGGTCCTCGAGATCGAACCAGGCGTGAAGGTCCTGCGGGACGCCATGCTCGAGCGTCACGTCGATGTGATGGGGCGCCCGCCACCGGTAGCGCGTGACGACGGACCCAGGGAAGCGGCCGAGGAACTTGCCGTCCTCCCGGGCGATCATCCCGTCGCTCGTGTCGGCCAGCTTCGTGACCCAGACCATCTTCGTGTCGGCCTTCGTGTACTGCGCAGGGTCGAGCACGAAATCGAACGCGTCCTGCGCGGTCACGCCATCGACGAAGACGGTCCCCTCACCCCGGACCACACGCCGCTCCTCCGTCAGGTGTCACGACCGCGGCGACATGATGAGCACGGTGCCCTGCGCGGCGCACGCCAGACGATCCTCGTTCTGCACCTCGATGCGCACCACGGCGGTCCGGCTCGTCAGCGACACGATCTGGGCCGTGGCGGCCAGCGTGCCGGTCGTGACCGGTGCCAGATAGTTCAGCTTGAACTCCGTCGTCGCCGCCCACGCGCCACGCGGGATCACCGGGTAGCAGACCGTGCCGAGCACGTGGTCGCAGAGCGCGGCGAGCACGCCGCCGTGAAGGTTCCCGAACGGCGTGAGCAGGTCCTCGCGCACGTCCACCTCGGCCCGCAGGACGCCGGCGCCGACCTCGACGTGGCGCAACCGGAGGTAGCCGGGCAGCCCACCGACGTCGTCGGGCAGGCTCGCGAGGGACGCCGCGACCTTCGGGTCGAACCGATCGAAGGTGGGCGTCGCGCTGGCCACGGCCCCGATGATGGCCGATCCGCGGCGCGGCCCGCGGGCCGGCGCCGCGGTCAGTTCAGCGCGGTGAGGCGCGGCGCGATCGGGACGGCGTGCCCGTCGAGGCAGATGCCGTCGCGGCCCGCGTCCTTCGCGGCGAACAGGGCGCCGTCGGCTCGCTGCACGAGATCATCGAGGTCCGCGGCTTCGCTCGAGTGCGACACCCCGAAGCTCGCGGTGAAGCCGGGCGCGTCGCCGCGGGAGGCGAGCTGGATGAGCGCCTCGCGCACCCGTCCCATCGCCTCGACGGCCTCGGAGATCTCGGCGGCCGGCAGGGCGATGGCGAACTCCTCCCCGCCGTAGCGGCAGACCAGGTCCTGGGTGCGCAGCTCGCGCCGGAGCGCCTCCGCGAAGACGCGCAGGGCGCGGTCGCCCGCCTCGTGGCCGTGGGTGTCGTTCAGCAGCTTGAACCGGTCGAGGTCGGCCATCACGAAGGAGAAGGACTCGCCGCTGCTGCGCAGGGAGCGGAGCTGGTTCTCGAAGCTGCGGCGGTTGGTGAGACCCGTCAGGCCGTCGGTCGAGGCCTGCAGCTGCGTCTCGGCCATCACCCGGAGCATCCCGAGGCGGTTGCCGGACTGGGTCGCCAGGGTCTGCAGCGCCTGGATGCTCGGGTCGTCGACCGCCTCGCCGACCGCGCCGATGGCGTGGAGCACGCCGACGGTGCGGCCCATGATCGACACGGGCACGCAGACGCCGGAGCATCGCCCGACAGCGCGGTCGCGGAACATCGGGCAGGCGTCGAGGTTCTCGCTGTCGGGGAACACCTGAGTCTGGGCCCGGCGGGCGGCCTCGCACTGGTCGGGCGAGTCGACCGGACAGCCGGGCGTCTCCGCGCCCTCCGGTGCGGCGACGACGACACGCTCGAGGTGGGCGTGGCTGTTGTCCGCGACCAGGAGCTCGGCGGCCGCGTCCGGCAGCACGCGGCGCAGCGCACGATGGACGACGTCGAACGCGCCGGTCTCGTCCTGGACCATCTCGAAGCCGCGGGCGAGACGCGTGTCGAACTCGCGGCGCCGGGCGTCGTCGCGCATGAGCCGATCGTGGGCGATGCGCGCCGTGGTCGTCTCGAGCTGCTTGCGCTGCGCCCCGTGGGCGAGGAGGCCGAGGAGGGGGGTCGAGAGCGCGATCGCGACGGCGGCGCCGACGCCGATCAGCTCGAGCGCGCTCGCGCCCGGCCACGCGGCCAGCAGCAGGGCCGCGGTCGCGGCGTAGACCACCGCGACGAGGCCGATGCCGCCCAGCGTCGCGTTCCGGGCGATCGTGCCGCTCTCGGCGCGGGCCTTCGCCCAGTCGTCGTCGGTCAGCACGACGTCGTCGTCGTTCATGGTCGGAATCGCCCCGTCTGGTGCAAGCCTCTCCATCGGGCTGTATCGGCCGCGGCCGGGAGAACCTGAACGGCCAACCCGGGCGGCGGGGCTGGGGATCACCCCGTGCTGGCACCTAGCGTGCGCCGATCGCCGCGGCCGCGGCCCGAGGAGGAGGACCCGGAATGGGCCACGCCAACGAGGACAAGCTCCGCCAGCTCTACGCCACCTTCGCCCAGGGTGACCTGGGCGGGTTCCTGGCCGGCTGCACCGAGGACGTCACCTTCGCCGTGCCCGGCTACGCCGCGGTCAGCGGCACCTACCGCCGCGACGAGTTCCCCGGCTGGGTCGGGAGCATCATCGAGCGGACCGGCGGGACCTTCCACGAGGACATCGTCGACGTGGTCGCGAACGAGGACCGCGGCGTGCTCCTCTTGGTGCACACCTTCCAGCGGGACGGTGCCCGCCAGGAGTACCAGACGGCGCACCTGATCCACTTCCGTGACGGCCACATCGCGCGCTGGGTCGAGCACCCGGGCAGCATGCGCGAGTTCGAGGAGGCCTGGGGCCGCCACTGACGGCCGGGCGGGTCAGCTCCAGAGCGCCTGCAGCGCCCGGCTGACGTCGGCGCCGACGCCCGCCGGGACGGGCTCGCCCTCGGGGGCGACGTCCGGTGCCTCGCCACCCGCGTGGTCGGCGTCGAAGAGGTCGCGGGCGCTCGGCGGCAGGAAGCGGGTGAGCTGCGCGTAGTGGTGGGCGTCGCCGAGGCCGCCCCGCCGGTGGTAGTAGCGCAGCGGGAAGTAGACGTGGAGGTGGTCGCGGGCGCGTGTCACTGCGACGTAGAAGAGCCGACGCTCCTCCTCGATCTCCTCCGGCCGCCCGGTCGCCATGTCCGACGGGAACATCCCGTCGGCGGCGTGGAGGACGTGGACCGCGTCCCACTCGCCGCCCTTCGCCGAGTGGACCGTCGACAGGACGAGGTAGTCCTCGTCGAGCAGCGGCGGCCCCGCGAGGTCCCCGGTGCTCGCCGGCGGGTCGAGCACGAGCTCGGCGACGAGCTGGCTCCGCGACCGGTACCCGGCGGCGAGGTGCTCGAGCTCGTCGTAGTCCTGCAGGCGCGCCTCGGCACGGTGGTAGCTGCGGCGGACGATCGGGTCGAGCGCGCGCCGCACCCGTGCCACCTGCTCGCCCGGCGCGACGTGCGCCTCGTCCTCGCAGCCGGCGAGCGCGTCGACGAGCGTCTCGAGCTCGGGACGGGCGGCCCGCGCCACCTGGGCGACCACGGGTCGCAGCCGCTCAGCCGGGGTCGCCCCGGCGTCGGCGCGCGGGCGGACGCCGAGCACGCCGAGCAGCCGCCGCGCGGTCGCCGGGCCGACGCCGTCGGCCAGGCGCAGCGTGCGGAACCAGGCGAGCTCGTCGTAGACGTTGTCGAGGAGCCGGAGCACGGCGAGCAGGTCCTTGATGTGGGCCGACTCGAGGAACCGCAGCCCGCCGTACTTGATGAACGGCACGTTGCGGCGACCGAGCTCGACCTCGAGGAGGTCGCTGTGGTGCGCGGCACGGAACAGCACGGCCTGGTCCTGGAGTCGCACACCCGACTCGTGATGGGCGAGGACGGTGTCGCAGACCGCCGTCGCCTGCGCCGTCTCGTCGGCGCAGTGGACGAGGCGCGGGCGGTGCCGGTCGGGCCGGCGGGACCAGAGCGCCTTCTCGTGGCGTTCCGGCGCCTCGGCCATGACAGCGTTCGCCACCGCCAGGACGCTCGGTGTGGACCGGTAGTTCTCCTCCAGCGTGATGACCGCTGCGCCCGGATGCACCGTCGGGAAGTCCAGGATGTTGCGCACGGTCGCGGCCCGGAAGCCGTAGATCGCCTGCGCGTCGTCGCCGACGGCCATGACGCCCCGGGCCCGCCGGGTCATCGCCCGGACGATGTCGGCCTGCACGGCGTTCGTGTCCTGGTACTCGTCGACGAGCACGTGGTCGAAGAGCGCGGCGAGCCGTTCGCCGACGCGGGGGTCGGCGGCGGCGCGGGCCCAGTACAGGAGGAGGTCGTCGAAGTCGAGGAGCTGCTGCGCCGTCTTGCGCTCGACGTACTCGCCGAAGACCGACGCGAGCGTCGCGGCGTCGGCTGCGCACCACGGGAACGCGTCGGTGAGCACGTCGCGGAGCGGTCGCTGGGTGTTGGCCACCCGCGAGTAGATGGCGAGCAGGGTGTCCTGGCGCGGGAAGCGGCCCTGGGTGGTCGCGGCGCACTCGCCGCGGACCAGGCCCATGAGATCGGCGGCGTCGGCCTGGTCGAGCACGCTGAACGCGGGGTCGAGACCGAGCGCGGCGCCGTGGACCCGCAGGAGGCGGTGCCCCATGGCGTGGAAGGTGCCGCCCCAGACCCGTCGACTCGATGCGGGGTCGGTGAGCCGTCCGGCGCGCTCGAGCATCTCCGACGCGGCGCGGCGTGTGAACGTGAGGAGCAGGATCCGCTCCGGCGCCACGCCCCGGCCGATCAGCGCACCGACTCGCGCCGCGAGGGTGTTGGTCTTGCCGGTGCCGGCGCCCGCGACGACGAGGAGTGGGCCGTCCCCGTGCTCGACGACGCGCCGCTGCGCGGGGTTGAGGTCGACGTCCGCCGGGGCGGGGGGCATCCCGCGAGCATAGGCGAACACCTGTTCGGGACCGAGGGGTCGCGGGACGGCTCGGCCCGGGCGGGGCCTCCCGGCGTGCGGCCGGTGGACCGGCTCGGCGGCGGCGGGCGCCGGCGACGCGGAGGAGGTCGGCGTGCTACACCAGCGGCCGGCGGACGGCCTGTCCGTGCGGGTGCCGGCCGAGCGCGAAAGCGACGGGGGAGTGGGAGGACCAGCACCGGGAGTCCAGGGCGCTGACGTCGCGGCCCCCGGTCGCGTCGCCAGCGTCGCCGGGCGCCTGTGGGCCCGCCAGCACCGCGGGACGTTCATCTCGGCGATCGTCGTGACGGTCCTCGTCGTCTACGTGGTCCAGGCCTCGTGGGCGGGCAACCCGATCACGCTCGACTCGCTGCTCTTCTTCGTGATCGTCGGGATCACGCTCGGGTCGATCTACGCGGTCGCCGCCGCCGGGCTCGTCGTGACGTACACGACCTCGGGGATCTTCAACTTCGCCCAGGGCGCCATCGGGATGGCGATGGCGTTCGTCTACTGGGAGCTGAAGGTCGACCTGGGGATCCAGACCCTGGTGGCGTTCCTCTTGACCGTGCTCGTCGCCGCGCCCCTGTTCGGCGCGTTGATCGAGCGGGGGCTGATGCGGCGGCTCGCCGACGCGCCGCTCGTCGCCCAGCTCGCCGTGACGATCGGGCTCATGCTCGCGCTCATCGGGCTCGCCGCGACGATCTGGGACCCGAACACGTCGCGCAGCATCGGCACCTTCTTCGGCACCGACGGGTTCCAGGTCGCGAACACGTTCGTCCCGTACTACCGACTCATCACGATCGTGTCGGGTCTCGCGATCGCGCTGGGTCTGCGATTCTTGCTGTTCAACACTCGCCTCGGCGTCGGGATGCGCGCCGTGGTGGACAACCGCGACCTCGCGGGGCTCAACGGCGCGCGCCCTGGGCGCATGTCGCAGGTGTCGTGGGCGCTCGGCTCCTCGATGGCCGCGATCGCGGGCATCTTCCTCGCCGAGGAGCTGAGCGCGCTGAGCGTCGAGACGCTCACGCTGCTCATCGTCGACGCGTTCGCCGCGGCGATCATCGGCCGGCTGAAGAACCTGCCCCTCACCTACGTCGGCGGGATCGTCATCGGGCTCGCCCTGTCGTTCCAGGAGAACTTCTTGAACTGGGCCGGCCGGTGGAGCACGGCCGCCACCGCCATCCCCACGATCATCCTCTTCCTCGCCCTGCTGTTCCTGCCGCAGGCCCGCATCGAGGGGCGGCGCAGCTTCCGCGAGATCACGCCGCACGTGCCGAAGCTGCGCAGCGCGGCCCTCGGAATGCTCGCCCTCTTCGCTGTCGTGGTCGTGGCCGGCGGCCTGCTGGATCGCCCCGACGTGCGCCGCCTCGCCCTCGGCCTCGTGACCGGCTTCATCCTCATCTCCCTCGTGCCGCTCACCGGTTGGTCGGGACAGATCTCGCTCGCCCAGATCACGTTCGCGGGCGCGGGGGCGTTCGCCTTCGCCGAGTGGGGGCCGCATCTCGGCCTGCTCGGTGGCTTGCTGGTCGCCGCGCTCTTCGCCGTTCCGTTCGGGGTGCTGATGGCGCTGCCGGCCCTGCGATTGTCGGGCCTCTACCTTGCCTTGGCCTCGATGGCGTTCGCGCGCATGGCCGAGTTCTTGTTCTTCGACCAACCCGAGGTGTTCGGGTCCGGCGCGCGCCGGATCAACTCGGTCAGCGTGCTCGGGTTCAACTTCAGTCAGCCGTTCACGATTCTCGGGATCCACTTCGGCCAAGACGTCGGCAACCTCCTCCTCATCACCGTCCTGCTCGGGATCGCCGGTGTGCTCGTCGTGTGGCTACGACGCGGCCCGATCGGGCGACGACTCGTCGCGCTCAAGGACAGCCCGGCGGCGTGCGCCACGTTCGGGCTCAACCTCACGGCGACGAAGGTGCATGGTGTTCGCGATCTCGGCGTTCATCGCCGGCTTCGCCGGCGCGCTGCTCGGGATCCTGCTCGGCTCCGGCTCGACGATGGACTTCCAGATGCTCTCCGGGCTGCCCTACCTGCTGTTGGCGATGGTCGGCGGCATCGCCGTCGTGAGCGGCGCGATCCTCGGCGGAGTCCTGTTCCAGAGCTTCACGTGGCTCACCGAGATCTTCCCGGGCGTCACCTTCCTCGTCTGGTGGATGCGCATCGGCCCCGGCCTCGCCGGCATCGGCATCGGCTACCAGCCCGAAGGCACGATCCCGAAGACCGGCGACGAGATCCGGAAGCGCCGAGCCCGGAGGTCGATGCCCAAACAGCCGCGCGCGCCGGCGGCAGTCGACGCCCCCGAGACCCGCCCCGTCCCCGCGCCGGGCTCCTGATCGGTCAGAGGATCGCGCCCGACTCCTTGTAGGCGACGAGGTCGTCCCAGGAGAGGCCGAGCTCGAGGAGCACCTCCTCGGTGTGCTGGCCGTGCTCGGGCGCGCGGCCGAGCGTCGGCGGGGCCTCGTCGAACTGGACCGGGCTCGCGACGAGCGCGACCGGATCCCCGCTGTCCGACGCCACCGTCGGCAGGTATCCGTTCGCGCCGACCTGCGGGTCGTCGTGGAGCTCCCGCGCGGTCTGCACGATCGCCCAGACGCCCCGCATCGTGGCGAGCCGCTCCCGCCAGGCGGCGAGCGGCGCCGACGCGAACGTGTCCGCGATCACGCCGCGGCACTCGCGGCGGTGCTCGTAGCGCGCGCCGGCGTCGACGAAGCGCGGGTCGGCGACGAGGTCGGGGCGCCCGAGGTGCTCGCAGAAGTCGGCCCAGAACTTGTCCGACTCGAGCATCACGAGGCTGATCCACCGCCCGTCCTCGGTGCGGTAGAGGCCGACGAGGGGGTTCGGCGGCGCGTCCGCGTCGAACCTCGGTGTCTCGACGTGCTCGTAGAGCTTGGCGGCCACGACGTCGGGTGAGATGTTCCACAGCGCCGTCGCCAGCAAGGACACGTCCACCACCGACGTGTCGCCCGTGCGCTCGCGCCGAACGAGCGCGGCGGCGATCCCACCGGCGATCGCCAGGCCGCCCATCACGTCGCCGAACGCCGGCCGCTGCCCGACGGGGGGCTCGAGGCCCCGCGGGGTGAGCGCCGCGGCGATTCCACCGCGTGCCCAGTAGGAGGCACCGTCGTAGCCGCCCTTCGCCGCGTCCGGACCTCGCGTCCCCTGCCCACTGCCGCGCACGTAGACGATCTCGGGGTTGCGGGCCCGGATGTCGGCGACGTCCATTCGCAGCTTTGCCCGGGCCGCGGGCAGCAGGTTCGTCAGGAACACGTCGCTCGTCTCGGCCAGCCGATAGAGCAGCTCGCGGCCCTCGTCGCTCGCGAGGTTCAGCCCGAGGCTGCGCTTCCCGCGGTTCGGCTGCTCCATCATGTAGTTGAAGCCGCCTGCCGCGGCGGGCACGAGGCCCGAGCTGATGAGCCCCCGCTGGGGGTCGCCGCTCACCGGGTGCTCGATCTTCAGCACGTCGGCGCCCCACTCGGCGAGCACGGCCCCGGCCGCGGGCACGAACGTCCACGACGCCACCTCGAGCACGCGGATGCCCGACAGGATCGCTGGCATACACCCTCCCCTCCCGGGTCGACGGCCGCAGTCTGGCGCAGCGCCGACACTGTCCCGAACCACGCGTTCGCCCTACGGTGCCCGCCGTGGACGCCACCCGACCCACCCTGCACCGCTCGGTGGAGCGGGCGGTGGCCCCCGAGGTCACGCGGTCGTCCGAGCAGGTCGAGCGCATCCTCGCCGCCGCCGTGGCGCTGATCCGCGACACCGAGACGCTCGACCTCCGGGTGACCGACGTCATCGCCAAGGCGGGCGTGTCGAACCGCGCCTTCTACCGGCACTTCACCGGCAAGGCCGAGCTGCTCATCGCGGTGCTCGAGGACGGGAACCGCCGGTATATGGAGCGCCTCGAGCAGCGAATGGACCGGTGCGCGACGCCGCTCGAGTCCGTCGAGTGTTGGATGCGGGGAATGCTGGCCCGGGCCCAGGCGCCACATCCGGCGACCGACACCCGGCCGTTCCTCGCGAACGGCCTGCGCTTCGCCTACGAGTTCCCCGAAGAGTCCCTCGCGGCCGACGAGGTGCTCCGGGCACCGCTCCGCGACGCGCTGGTCCGCGCGCACGAGGCCGGGGAGCTCGAGCGCCTCGATACCGAGCGCGACGTCGAGCACGTCGTGCAGCTCACCCTGGGACACATGACGTGGAGCCTCATCCAGCGTCGACCGCTCACCGCCGCTGACGTCGACGACACCGTCGCCTTCACCTTGGGCGGGCTGCGCGGGCGTCGCACGTAAACGCTGGCCTCGGTCCAGCGCCCAGACGACGTCGAACCGCGTCGCGACCACGCCGGCCCCGTAGCGATCCCCTCGCGCCGCCGGAACTGGACGAGCCCGACGACCTCTGAGAAACTTCTTCTCGAAGACGAGAAACATATTCCGATCTGGGGGGGACGGGATGCGGCGGAGCCGAAGGTGCGCGCTCGTCGGGGCGCTCGTCGTGCTGCTGACGGGGGCGACGGCCGCGGGCGCGGGGGCGCAGGCGAGCGGGGGGCCCTTGCAGGGCACGGACGTCGGGATCACCCCGACGACCATCCGCATCGGCGTGCTCGCGGACGTGGACAACGCCGCGGAGCCCGGCCTCTTCCAGGGCTCGGTCGACGCGGTGCAGGGATGGGCCCGGTACATGAACGCCCACGGCGGCCTGGCCGGTCGGAAGGTCCTCGTCGACTTCATCGACACGCACCTGAGCGACACGGACGCGCGCAACGCGATCATCCAGGCCTGCCAGCAGGACTTCGCGCTCGTCGGGACGAGCGCGCTGTTCGTGAACAACGTCGACGACCTCGTCGGGTGCAAGGACCAGGCCGGCAAGCCGGTCGGGCTGCCGGACTTCCCCGTCGTGCAGACCGAGCCGGTGCACCAGTGTTCACCCGTGTCGTTCTCCGTCGAAGGTGAGACGCTCGACTGCGCCACGATGAACCAGCACCCCCAGACCTACCTCGCGACCGTCGGCACCACGCGCTACTTCCTCAGCCACTTCAAGGACCTCCACGGCATCTACGTGTATCCCTCTGACCTGCTCGCCTCGAAGAACGCGCAAGTACCGCTGTTCAAGTCGCAGCAGCAGCTCGGCATCCGGGCAGACCAGGAGTTCGACATCTCGGGTGCCGCGCCCCAGAGCGCGTTCACGCCGGTCGTCCAGGCGGCGAAGAACGACCAGTCCACCTACGCGCGCGCCGGTCTGGCCTCCTCGAGCATGGTCGAGCTGCGGAAGGAGGCGATCGTGCAGGGCGTCACGTCCGTGAAGGTGTGGGACTGCTCGATCCAGTGCTACGACAGGAGCTTCATCCAGCAGGGCGGCGCGGCCGTCGAGGGCCAGTACGTGTACACGACCTTCGTCCCCTTCGCGGAAGCCAGCACGAACGCGATGATGCGCAGCTTCCTGCAGTACACCGGGGCGAACAACGCCGACGCCTTCGGGGCGAACGCCTGGGCGGCCGGCATCTTCCTCCGGGACGTCGTGAACGACATCGTCCAGAAGGACGGGAAGAACGGTCTCACCCGCGCCGCGGTGCTGGCGACGGCGGCCACCATCCACAACTTCACCGCCGACGGCATGCTCGGCGAGACCGACGTCGGCCGCCACCTGCCGACGCCGTGCTTCGCGCTGCTCCAGGTTCGCAACGGCAAGTTCGTCCGCGTCTACCCGACCAAGCCGGGTACGTTCGACTGCAACCCGAAGAACATCAACACCATCAAGCTCGACCTGCTCTGACGAGTGAGGCAGCGTGGCCGTCCCTGAGCCGATGTTCGACCTGAGCGACCAGGTCGCGATCGTCACTGGCGGCGGCACCGGCATCGGGCGGGCCACCGCACTCGTCTTTGCCGCGCACGGCGCCGACCTCGTGCTCGCGAGCCGGCGACGCGAGAACCTCGAGCGCGTCGCCGCCGAGGTCGAGGACACCGGACGGCGGGCCCTGGTCGTGCCCACCGACGTGCGCGACCCCGACGCGTGCACCGCGCTCGTCGACGCCACGGTCGCCGAGTACGGGCGCCTCGACATCCTCGTCAACAACGCCGGCGGGTCGCAGTCCCGCCCCCTCGACGCCTGGGAGCTCGACGGGTTTCACAACTCGATCGCCTTGAACCTGAGCAGCGTCTTCGTGCTGTCCCAGGCCGCGGCGCGCCACATGATGGAGCGGCGCGCCGGCGCGATCGTCAACATCTCGTCGGGCGCGGCCGAGCGGGGGCTGCCGTTCGTCGCCCCGTACGGCGCGGCGAAGGCGGGCGTCGAGAACCTCACCGAGTCGTACGCCGCCGGCCTCGCGCCCTACGGGATCCGGGTGAACTGCGTCGGCGTCGGCGCGATCAAGTCCGAGGGCTTCGTGCGGGCGATGGAGCGGATCGGCCAGGACCCCGACGTCGTCGGCGGCCGCTCAAACGGCTTCCGCCGCGCCGGGAGGCCGGAGGAGATCGCCTGGCCCATCCTCTTCCTCGTCTCGCCGGCCGCGAGCTTCCTCTCCGGCCAGACGCTCTACGTCGGCGGCCCGCCCGCGGTGCCCGGCTACGCCGCGCCGCCCGGCTGACGTGGACCTCGAGCTCCTCCGCCGCGCCCGCGCCAGCCTGCCGCCGACGCTGAACGCCGGCCTGCTCATGGGGGAGGGCGGCTGCTGCATCCTCGGTTGGATGCTGCTCGTCGCCGGGTTCCACGAGATCACGATCTTCGGCAACACGATCGGGGTCGTCGACCCCGCGCGCGGAGGACCGGCGACGCACCTCGTCGCCGACGCCTACGGCGTCCCCCTCGCCGACGTCGAGGCGCTCGCCCAGCTCAACGACGCGACCCCGAGCCAGACCCGCGTCGCCGCCGTCGCGGGCCGCCTCGACGAGTGGCTGGCCGGCGCGTGACCCTGGTGAACGGCGGCCAGCTGGTCTGCGAGGCGCTGCGCCGCGAGGGCGTCACCCACGTCTTCGGGCTGGGCGGCGGCCACATCAACCCGACCTGGTGGGCGATCCAGGCGGCGCCGGACATGACCCTGGTCGACGTGCGCCA
The DNA here is from genome assembly GCA_963731625.1 of uncultured Actinomycetes bacterium. GTDB lineage: Bacteria > Actinomycetota > Acidimicrobiia > IMCC26256 > PALSA-555 > PALSA-555. The sequence goes on along the minus strand of CAVSWH010000001.1, from coordinate 1,289,214 downwards.
CGAGGCCGCCGCGACCTACGCCGCGGAGGGCTGGGCGCTCGCCACCCGCCAGCCCGGGGTGTGCCTCGTGACCGCCGCGCCCGGGATCACCAACACGATCACCGGGCTGGCCAACGCGCTCTCGAGCGGCACGCCGCTCGTCTGCATCGCGGGCGCGGCGACGCTGCGCGGCCAGGACAGCGGCGAGGTCGAATTGCTCGAGCAGCTCGAGGTCGTGCGCCCCGTGACGAAATGGGCCCGGCGCGTGTACCACCTCGAGCGGCTCCCCGAGTACGTCGCGATGGCGTTCCGCGCGGCACGCGCCGGGAAGCCCGGACCCGTCTACCTCGAGATCGCGATCGACCTCATCCACTCGAGCATCGACGACGCCGCGGTGACCCAGCCGAGCCTGCTCCCCTCGCAGGCCGGGGGCGGCGGCGCCGCACCTGCGCTCATCGACGAGGCCGCCGCGCTGCTCCAGGCCGCGCGGCGGCCGGCGCTCGTCGCCGGCAGCGGCGTCTGGTGGGCGGACGCCGACGAGGAGCTGCGCGCGTTCGTCGACCGGACCGGGATCCCCGTCGTGACGCGGCAGGCCGGGCGGGGCACCATCCCCGACGACCATCCGCGCTGCTTCGGCCAGGACTGGCAGAACGTCTGCTACCAGGCAGATGTGCTCTGCTGCGTCGGGAAGCAGCTCGACTACTTCTTCGGGTACGGCCGCTTCCCGAACCTCGAGCACCTCATCCAAGTCGACGTGAACCCGCTCGAGATCGGGCGCAACCGCGTGCCGGTAAGCGTGGGAATCGTCGGCGACGCGAAGGCGACGCTGCGCCAGCTCACCGACGCCGTCCCGGCCCTCTCGATCGACCCGTGGGTCGCGCACCTACAGGACCAGGCGGCGACGATCGCGGCGCGCCAGGCCGACATGGCGAAGGCAGACGACGTGCCGATGCACCCGATGCGGCTCTGCCTCGAGCTGCGCGACCTGCTCGCGCGCGACGCGACCGTCGTCGCCGACGGGGCGTTCAACATGATCTGGACGCGCGCCGCCTTCCCCGCGTACCAGCCGGGCTGCCAGCCCAGCATGAGCAACTTCGGCAACATCGGCGGCGGGATCGGCTACGCCCTCGCCGCGGCGCTCGCCCGCCCCGGCTCGCAGGTCGTCTGGATGGTCGGCGACGGGTCGTTCGGGTTCCACACGATGGAGCTCGACACCGCGGCGCGCTTCGGGCTCCCGATCGTGGCGGTGGTCATGAACAACCGCGGGTGGAGCGGCCAGTGGGTGCCGCTCGGCGTGCGCCACTACGAGCGCCTCGCGCCGGGCTTCGACGGGGAGGGCGAGCTCATCGAGCGACCCGAGCAGATCCGTCCCGCGCTCGAGCGCGCGCTCGGCGCCGGCACGCCCTACATCGTGAACGCGCTGCTCGCGCCCGCGGCCGAGTACTTCCCGGGCCGCTACCTCGGGCCGCCCCGGCCCTGAGCTACCGGGCGGGGCGGTCGCCGACGATGCTCGCCCGCTCCACGACCCGGACGTCGGGCCAGTAGTCCGACGCCGCGTAGTGCTGCACCGCCCGGTTGTCCCAGAACGCGACAGAGTGCGGCGCCCACCGGAAGCGGCACTGGTACTCGATCGTGTCGGCCTGGCGGGCGAGACGGTCGATGAGCGCGGTGCCCTCCTCGCGGTCGAAGCCGACGAGGTGGCTGACGAAGAACCGGTTCACGTACAAGAGCTTGCGCCCCGTGCCGGGATGGCGGATCACCACGGGGTGCTCCACCGAGCGGATACTTCGCGCGCATCGCCTCCTGCTGTTCGGGCGCGACCTGGCGCCCGAACACGCCGGCGTAGTCGTGCACGGCGACGAGCTCGTCGGCGCGGGCCTGCAGCTCGGGGTCGAGCCCCTCGTAGGCGGCGTACATGTCGGCGAAGAGCGTGTCGCCCCCGGTCGGGGGCACCTCGAGGGCGTGGAGGATCGCGCCCATCGACGGGCACTCGCGCCACGTCACGTCGTGGTGCCAGCCGTTCTCGTACCCGCCGACGTCGGCGGACTTCGCGAAGCGGACCAGCTCGGGCTGGCCGGTGTTGGCCGGGATGAACGGGTGGATCTCGAGCTCGCCGAAGCGACGCGCGAACGCGACGTGCTGCGGCGGCGTCAGGGGCTGGTCGCGGAAGAAGATCACCTTGTAGTCGAGCAGCGCCTGGCGGAGCTCGTCGATGACGGCGTCGGGCAGCTCGGCGGTGAGGTCGACGCCGGCGAGCTCCGCACCGACCGTCGCGCCGAGCGGCGTCGCGTCGAAGTGCTCCCAGGTGAGGCCCGCCAGCCGGGCGCGCTCCTCGTGCAGGTGCCCGACCGGGCCGACGACGATGCCGTACTGGTCCAGGTGGACCCGGCGGGCGGCAAGATGGCCGCCCGGGTCGCGCGCGGCCGTGACGGTGCTGTTCGTCATGGTGCTCCCTTCGGGGCCAAGAGCGAGAGCCAGCGCTCGCGGTTCGCGGCGCGCGCGTCGTCGGCGTCACCGAGCCCGACCGCGTGGCGGAGATACGCCTCGAAGAGCAGCGACCCGAGCGCGAACGCGACGGCCTGGACGACGACGAGGCGCGGGTCGTCGCTCGACCCGGCGTCGCGGTGCTCGCGGCCCACGAGCCGGACGAGCTCGTCGAGCACGGGGAAGTGGGCCTGGAGCCCGGCGGGCTCGCGGCCCTCCAGGAGCGACCAGGCGAGCACCCGCCAGAACCGCTCGTCCACCGTGCGACCCACGAGCCGGCCGAGCTCGTCGGCCGAGCGTGCGTCGGGGACAGGCGCCGCGGCGGCCGCGGCGAGCTGCTCGAGCGTGGCGGCCACGAGCGCCTCCTTCGAGCCGAAGTGACGGTGGACGAGCCCGTGGTTCACGCCGGCCCGGGCCGCGACGTCGCGCACGGACACGGCGGCGGGTCCCCGTGCCGCGAACAGGTCGGCCGCGGCGTCGAGGAGGGCGGCGCGGACCTCGTCGCGCCCCCGCGGTGCCGGGGCCCGGTCGGCCCGCCGCGGTGCCGTCGCGACTGTAGTCATCTGACTACAGTACGGCCGGTCGCCACGCGGGTCAAGCCCGCGACCGGTCAGGGGAGCGGATCGGAGGACCGGGCGCCGTCACCCGACGGCTTCGGTGTTCGCTCCCCGGTGGCGGCGGCGCGCACCGCGGCGAAGGGCTTCGCGACGAGCGCGCGCGAGGCGGGCCCGCCCGCGAGGTAGGCGGCGAGGAGCGCGTACACCACGAGGCACGCTGGCGGGCTCACGAAGGCCAGCCCGATCGTCAGGCCGTAGACGATCGGGCTCACGAGCGAGCGGCGGATGGAGCGCCGGAGGTTCGCGGCGTCGGCGTCCTCGCCGAGGAGGTCGGGATGGCGCGCGAGGTGCATCCAGATGGCGAGGAACGCCAGCCCGATCACGGTCATCGTGGCGCTGTAGACGGCCGTCGCCACCTGGGCGTTCCGGCCGCCGTCGTGCGCGTACTCGGCGAGCAGCGACGTCGGGAACGGGACGAACGCGATTCCGGCCAGGAGCGCGAGGTTCCAGAACAGCAGCCCCCGGTCCGCGGTGGCGATGTGCTCGAACATCGAGTGGTGCGCCACCCAGATGATCCCGACCACGGCGAAGGAGAGGGCGTAGGCCACGTAGGACGTCCAGTGGCTCACGAGGTCGTGGAACAGCGCCCCGTCCTTCGCGACCGGGACCCGGACGTCCAAGACGAGCAGGGTGATGGCGATCGCGATCACCCCGTCGCTGAAGATCTCGAGGCGGTCCGTGCTGCCGAGGTGCACGGCTCCACGGTATTGCCGGGCCCGTCCGCCCCGCGGCGGCCTCAGAGATAGTCGCGGCGCACGAGGTGCTCCGTGGCGAACCAGCCGGGCACGGCCGGCAGGTAGTAGTACACGAGCTGGTTGGCGAGGACGGCCGCCACGGCGACGTCCCGGTGGACCCCGAAGGCGACGAGCGCCGCCGCCAGGCCGACGGTCCCGACGGCGGTGCCTCCGCCGGGGATCGGGACGAGCGAGGCGATCGTCACCACGCCGATGTTGACGGCGAGCAGCGGCCAGAACGGCACGCTCCCGCCAAAGGCCAGCACGCACGCCAGCAGGCACCACGTCGAGAGCAGCGTCGCGAGCACGTTGCCGCCGATGAGCAGCGCGAGCTGGCGGGGCGACCGGAACGCGATCGCCATGGTCGTCGCGGCGCGCCGCACGGGCGGCATGACGGCGCGGCGCACCCGAGGGATCCCGACGATGAGCGCCGCGATGGCCGCGATCGCCGCCGCGGCGTAGAGGATGGAGAGCGCCAGGCCCTGCGTCGGCAGCAGGTTGAGGTTGATCTTCGCGGGTTGGATGAGCACGGCCATCCCGAACAGGCCGACGGCGGCGATGAGGCTGCCCACCGTGCTGAGCAGGCCGCCGGCGGCGATCGCCGAGCTCAGGTCGACGCCCTGCTTCTGGAGGTAGCGGATCTGCAGGCCGATCCCCCCGATGGCCGGGACAGCGACGTTCGAGAACGACAGCGCGACCTCGAGCTCGGTCGTTGTCCAGAGCGGCAGCCGGACCGGCACCGTGCCCTGGAGCCCGAGGGCGAACCCGATGTTCGACGCGAACGACAGCACGAACGCGACGACGATCCACCACCAGGTCGCGCCCTGCAGCGTGTGCCACACCTGCCCCGGGTTCCCGACGTCGCTGAGCAGCACCGCCGCGGCGATCAGCGTGCCGACCGCCATCGCCAGGCTCGTGCCCTTCACGCGCTCGAGCTGGTGCAGCTCGGGGGCCTCGACGCCCAGCTGCGCTGCGGCGGCGGCGCGCAGCTTCGCCAGGTGGCCGCGGACGCTGCCCTTGCCGACGCCGAGCCGCTGGCGGGTGAGCCGGGTCAGGAGGGGTGGCTGCAGGAACGGGAGCGCGGCCAGGACCGCCTCGGGTCCGACGGCCGCCGTCGCGGCGCGCACCGCCGTGTCCTCACCGACCAGCGCGGACGTGGTGCCGAGGAGCTGCACCACGTCGCTGACCACGTGCTTCGAGAACCCCGTCGAGCTGCCGGCCGCGAACCCCACGAGGGAGGGGCCGTCCGGCGCGACGACGACGTGGTTGGCGTCGAGCCGACCATGGACGACGTGGGCCGCGTGCAGGAGCCGCACCTGCTCCCAGACGGCCCCGACGAGGGCCTCATCGACCGCGTCGGGGCCGAGCGCGCCGAGTCGCGTCCCGGCCACGGGGCGCTGCACTAGCAGGGCGGCCCGGGGCCCGGCTGTCCCGGCGGCGACGATCCGCGGGACGTGCACCCCGCCCTCACGCGCGAGCAGCACCAGGAAGGCCTCGTGCTCGACCTGCTGGAGCCGCGTCCACTGCAGCCGCGGCCCGGAGTCGCGGTAGACGATGTAGCGCCACAGCTTGGAGAGGAACTGCGCGTCGGCCTCGTCGCGTCCGATGACCTTGATGCGCAGCGGGCCGTCGGCGCTGTCCGCGGTCATGAGCGTGAACCCGGGAGGCTGGCGCGGCGTGAGCCGGACGTTCTCGGCGACGATCCCGAGCTCGAGCAGCGACCGGCGCACCTGCTCCGCGGTCGGCCGTCCGCCCGGGCTGCCGAACACGAGGTGGACGAACGCCGCGATCGCCCAGCCGAGCGCCAGCCCGGCGAACACGTCGTTCGGGTACGCCGACCCGAGGCACATCGGCGCGAGCGCGGTCCCGACCACCAGCGCGCGCCCGACCTGTCGCGTCGGGCGCGTCACGTACGGAAGCGCGGCGCGGGCGACGGCGACGAGCACAGCGAGGCGCACGACCGGGAACGCCGGCGACGCGCCCGCCCCGGTGGCCGCCTTCAGGCCGAGCTCGAGTGCCGTGCCCTCGACGACGATGTGGCCGAGCAGTCGGCCGACGACCGAAGCCAGCCCGCCCGCGAGGACGAGGTCGCGCGCCAGGCGCCAGCGCCGCCCGACGACCGCCGCGCTGACCACGAGGCCGACCGCCCACAGCGCCCCGAGCCGGTAGACGGTCCGGAACACGGGCAGCAGCCAGCCCGGCGCCGAGTTGAAGAAGTCGAAGATCGCCTGCTCGGTGACCGTGACCCCGCCGGCGTGGCGGGCGGCCACGAGGAGCAGGGCGGCCGAGACCACGACCCGGATCCAGTCGGTCGTGCGTCGCCGGTAGGGCTCCTCGGACACCGGACCGAACGTCGACGCGCGGTAGCGCTGGACCCGGTCGAGGAAGGCGCGCAGCCCGGTCACGGTCGGCACGCTCGGCTGCACGGCCCCACGTTGGCATGACCGCCCCGGCCGTCCGCTGAACCCACGGGGTACAGGACCCGCATCACCTGCCGATGTTCGAGTGGAGAGCACGCCCCTGGCCCGGCTACTCTCCGTGGTGATTCACCACGTTGAGTGGTATCGGGCAGGGCTGGCAGCGAAGCAGTGTGATGGCCAAGTCCGAGCCGAACCGTTGGCCCCAGCGCCGCCTGATCGCCGGGGCAGTGCGCATCGTCGCGTTCTTGGTGCCGGTCGTGGCGAGCGCCGCCGCCGGGTTCGCGGTGAGCCAGCTGCTGCCCCACCCGACCGGTGTCCCCGGCCATCTGGGCTGGCTGGGCGGGGTCTTCGCCGCGACGGCCGCGGCCTACTTCCTCATTCAGCGCTTGGCGGCGCGGCTGCTCCCGCTGGCCGTCCTGCTGCGCCTCTCGCTGGTGTTCCCGGACCGGGCGCCCTCCCGCTTCGCCCTCGCGCTGCGGGCCGCCAATCCCCGTCGGCTCCAGGCGTGGGCGCAGGAGCAGGCGAAGGTGGGCGCGACCGGCGGCGCCACGCAGCAGGCCGAGACGGCGATCACGCTCATCGTGGCGCTCGGCAGCCACGACCGACGGACGCGTGGCCACTCCGAGCGGGTCCAGGCCCTGACCGACCTCATGGCGGAGGAGCGCCGCCTCTCGCCCGAGGACCGTGACCGACTCCGCTGGGCCGCGCTGCTCCACGACATCGGCAAGCTGACGGTGCCGGCCCGGCTGCTCAACGACCCCGGACGTCCGAGCCCGGCCGGGATGGAGGTCATCCGCACCCACCCGGCGGAGGGCGCGCGGATCGCGGAGCCGCTCGCCTCGTGGCTCGGCGAGTGGCGCCACGCGATCGACCAGCACCACGAGCGCTTCGACGGGTCGGGCTATCCCCACGGCCTCGCCGGCGACGACATCGCGCTCGCCGGGCGCATCGTCGCGGTGACCGACGCGTTCGAGACGATGACCGCGGTCCGCTCCTACAAGAAGGCGATGAGCGTGCGCGACGCCCGCACCGAGCTCGTGCGCGATTCGCGCCGGCACTTCGACCCCGGCGTCGTCCGCTCGTTCCTCGACATCTCGGTCGGTCGGCTGCGCTGGACCGGTGGCGTGCTCGCCTGCCTCGCCGACCTGCCCCTCGTCGGCGTCCTCCCCCGCACCGCCGCGGTCGCCAGCAACGCCGTCATCGCGGGGATCACGCCGGGTCTCGCCGGCGGGGCGATCGCCGGCATCGGCGCGATCACAATCGGGGGCGCCATCGTCGCCGTCGCCCCACCGAAGCCCGGCGCGCCGAGCCCGCGTCCGTCGGCCGTGGTGAGCGCCGCGGCGCAGCCCGCACCGGCGGGGCCGACGAGCCCGACCACGGCCCCGCCGCCGTCGGTGCCGGTCGTCCCGACGACCGTGCCCCCCGTCCTCGCCGGTCCGCTCGGCGGGATCACGAGCACCCTGTCCGGCGAGCTCGGCCGGCCGAGCCCGCTGCCGCCCATCAGCCTGCCGCCCGCCACCCTGGGTCACCTGCCGATCCCCTAATCGCGCGTCCGGTGACATTTCGGGACGGGTCGCCCGTTCCTACCGACGAGTAAGAACCCAGCGTCCTGGCGCCACGCCGGGACCCTCCAGACCACCGCCCGTCGAGGAGGACCCTTTGCGTACGACCATCCGATTAGGAATCGCACTCGCCGCGGCCGCCGCGCTCGCCGTCGGGCTGAGCGGCACCGCCGGCGCCCAGCCCGGCAGCAGCGGCTCGGGCCTGCAGGTCTCGATCCTCGGCAACGTGGTCACGGTGCCGCCCACGCCGTTGGTGAACTTCCCGCCGGGCGGCTCCGCCTCGACGGTCAGCGTGCCCGGGGGCCTCGCCTCGGTGCTCAGCGTGTCCGCGAGCGGTTCGAGCACGAGCGCGAACAGCACGGCGACGGCGGCCAACGCCAACGTGCCCAGCTTCGTGTCGGCTGTCGCCGTCGGGAGCACATGCAGCGCGAGCCCGGCGGGCACCGTCGGGAACTCGACGCTGGTCGGCGCCACCGTGGCCGGCACGCCCGTCGGCGTGAACCCTGCCCCGAACACGTCGATCGGGGTCCCGGGCCTCGGGGCCGTGACCCTGAACGGGCAGTCGAGCTCGGCCAGCGGGCTGCGGGTCCGCGCGCTCGAGGTGACGACGAACCCGCCGTTGCCGACCGACATCGTGCTGAGCGAGTCGGACTGCGGGCTCTCGCTCGTGGGTGCGGCGAGCGCCAGCGCGGCCAGCGTCACGAGCGCGATGCCGACGCTCACCGGGTGAGCGGCCGGCTCACCGACCACCCTGCCGTCACCGGACTGACGGTGGCCCCCGTGCCGGAGGGGCGTCACCGTCGGTGGGTGGCGGCGCTCGTCGCCATGGCGCTCGGCGTCGTCGTCGCGCTGCCGGGGGTCGCCGCGGCCACGCCCGCCCCGCGCCGGCTGCCGGTGCCGCCGCCCGCGATCGTGGCGTCGGTCACCGTCCCGAGCCTGGCCGTGTACGCCCATCCCGGCGACGGAGCGCCGGCGCAGACGCTCGCCAACCCGAACCAGTACCACGGGCAGGTCGTGCTGCTCGTCGACGCGGTCCGCCCGGACGGCTGGCTGCAGGTGCTCCTTCCCGTGCGACCGAACGGCGCGACGGGCTGGATCCACGGCACCGACGTCGTCCTCGCCAACGACACGTACCGCGTCAGCGTGGTCCTCCACGACCACGAGATCACCGTGACGAACGGCAAGAAGCTCGTGCTCCACGCGGCCGTCGCCGTCGGCAAGGCGAACACGCCGACGCCGGGCGGCGTGTATTACCTCACGCAGCTGTTCAAGACGCCCGACCCGAACGGTGCGTACGGCCCGTTCGCGTACTCGCTGTCGGGCTACTCGAACGTGCTCACAACGTTCGAGGGCGGCGACGCCATCATCGGGCTGCACGGGACGAACCAGCCGCAACTGCTCGGCCAGGACGTGAGCTCAGGCTGCATCCGGCTCAGCAACGACAACATCACGATGCTGGCGCACCTGCTGCCGCTCGGCACGCCGGTCACGATCCTCGCCTAATCACGGCAGGTCGTACGCGACCCAGCGCACCTCGGCGTCGACCACGACCGGGCTGTCGAGCGAGCCGTGCGTCTCGAGCGCCCAGGCGCGCGTGCGGGTCGCGGCGCGGCGCAGCGCCTCGGGCGGGACGCTCCACGTCCACGACCACTGGCCCGCCTCGAGGCCGTCGATCAACGCGGCGAGCGTCGTGGTCCACGAGGTGCGGACCGGCGCGAGGGGGCGCGCCCTCGCACCGAGCTTGCGCAGCGCCTCGTCGAGGTCGTGGCTGGCGTGGTCCACCCCGGGATGTCCGCCGCTCTCACCGAGCTCGGCGCGGAACCGGGCGCGCACGGCGCGCGGCAACGACCCGTGGTTGCGTCCGCCCCGGTCCACCAGCACCCGCCCGCGGCGGGCCAGCACGCGCACGAGCTCGGCTAGGGCCGTGTCCCACGCCGGGATGAGATGGAAGACGTGCGACGCGACCGCGGCGTCGAAGCGGCGCGCCGGGAACGGCAGCGCCGTGGCGTCGGCCTGCGCCAGCGGGAACGGCGCCCGACCGCCGGCCTTCTCCACGAGCACGGCCATCATCGGTCGCGACAGGTCGACCCCCGTCATGGGCACGCCCGCCCGGTGCAGGCCCAGCGCGATCCGGCCGGTGCCGACGCCGATCTCGAGGCACGCGCCGCGGCCGGTCAGCTCGGCGGCGAGCAGCGCGGTCATCTCCGCCGCCGCGGCCGCCGGCAGCCCACGGGTGGCGTCGTAGTACGACGCCGCCCGGTCGAAGCTGCGTGACGGCGCCGACCCCACGACGGCGAGTATCGCCGGTGCTGTCCCCGCCGCAGGCGCGCCGCTGCTCTACCGTCGCCCCGGTGGGTCGCCGCCGACGCGGCCGCAGGATCAAGGCGGCGGACGCCCGCGTCGATGCAACCGAGGGCGGGGCGCCCACGGCGGGGAGACACGGTGATGCGTGAGCACGGATGGGCCCGCGGGGCCTCGCTGCTCATCGCCGCCGCGCTCGTCGTCATCGGGGCACCGCTCGCCGGGGCCACGCCGTCGGGCAGCGGCGCCTCCTCCCCGCCGCGGCTTCGGACTGGGAAGCCGGGCGAGCTCATCTCGGCGACCCCCGTCATCGCGCCGGCGGGGTCGCGTGCCTGGAGGGTCCTCTACCACTCCCGTGCCCTCGACGGGCGCGACATCGAGGTCTCCGGCGTCATCGTCGCCCCGACATCGAAGCCGCCGCCCGGCGGTCGACCGGTCGTCACGTGGGCGCACGGCACGCACGGGCTCGCCGACATGTGCGCGCCGTCACAGGCCATCGACAGCACCTACCGCATCACCGGCATCCACCAGTTCCTGAAGGCCGGGTACGTCGTCGCGGCCAGCGACTACGAGGGTCTCGGCACACCCGGCGAGCACCCGTACCTGGTCGGGGAGAGCGAGGGTCGCGGCGTCCTCGACATCGTCCGCGCCGCCGCGCAGCTCCCCGGTGCCGGCGCGAGCGCCACCACCCTCGTCTACGGCCACTCCCAGGGTGGGCAGGCCGCGCTCTTCGCCGGTCAGATCGCCCCGACGTACGCGCCGGACCTGCACGTCCTCGGGGTCACCGCCGTCGCGCCGGTCTCGGATCTGAGCGACCTGCTGCCCGTGGCGAGCGGGGCCGCGCCGCTCGTCGGCTACCTGGTCATGGCCGCCGTCGGGCTGCACACCACCTATCCGATCGACCTGTCGGCGATCCTCACGCCCCAGACCCTCGCGAACCTCGGCGTCGTCGACCGGCTCTGCAGCGACGACCTCGTCGACTACTACGCCCAGTTCCCCCCGAGCCAGGTCGTCCTCGAGAATCCCGTCGACGTGCCCGGCGTCGCGTCGGTGCTCCTCGACGACCGTGCGGGCAACGTGGCGACGCCCGCGCCGCTGTTCGTCGTCCAGGGCGATCAGGACGCGCTCGTGCCGAAGGCGGAGACCGACGCGTTCGTGGCGCGGGCCTGCGCCCTCGGGGACCGCGTCGACTACCGCATCTATCCGGGCGAGGACCATGTCGGTGCCCGGGACGCGTCGGTGAACGATGTCGCCGCGTGGATGGCCGACCGGGTCGCCGGCCGGCCCGCCCCGTCGACCTGCTGACCTACCCGACGGCGCGCAGCGGCGGGGGCGGCTCCGGGACGGGGGCGCGGCGCACCATGAGCACGACGTCGTCCCCGGCGATCACCTGGCGGTCGAGGACCTCGAAGCCGAGGCGCCGCTCGTAGAGCCGCTCGAGGGACCGGGTGTGGCGGTCGTACGCGCCGCCCTGCACCGTGAGCGCCAGCGTCGCCTGCGCGCCGATCGCGTGCAGCACGTCCTCGGCGAACGCCACCCCGGCGCCGGGCTGGCGGGCCGCGAACTCGCCGACGAGGATGGCGTCGGGTGCCTCACGCCGCAGCGTCTGGGTGATCCACGCCAGGCGCTGGAGCCGCCCCTTCCGGATCCCGAAGCCGACCACCCCGGCGAGTGCCGCGAGCACGACCCAGCGGGGCAGCCGCGGCGCGAGCCATCCGGCGCCGAGCGCGGCCACGGCGACGACCCCGGGGCGTGGCCCGCCGACCCCGACCACTGCGGTGCGGTCCCGGTTCGTGATGGCCCGTGACACGAAGCCCAGCCGGACCCAGTTGACGATCTGTGCCGCGGGCCGGCCCCGCGCCGCGCCGGCACCGAATCGGTCCGTCACGATCGCGGCGGCGGCCCACGCGCTCGCCGGCGTGACCATCTCGGCCGCGCCGCCGGTCCGGGCCGTCAGCGTCTCGATGCGGCCCACGCCGGGAGTCTCGCGCGCGCCCTCCGAGCGGCTACGGCTAGGGCGACGGCTCCGGCGCGAGGTCGCCGAGCCCCGCCGAGCCGACCCCGACGACCGGCGGCAGGACCTTGTACTGGCGGACGGCCGCCTCGAGCTCGACGCCTGCGCCGTACCGCTCCCCGCGCCGGTCGAGCACCCGCACCAGCGCGGTGATGCAGGCGGCGTCGAACTGGTGCCCGCTGTTGGCGTGCAGCTCCCCGATGGCCGTCTCCTGCGACATCGCCTGGCGGTAGGCCCGCGTCGACGTCATGGCGTCGAAGGCGTCGGCGACGTGGATGATCCGGCTCTCGAGGGGCGCCTGCACGCCGTGCATCTCGCCGTCGATCGCCGCCGCGCAGGGCGCGAGCACCTCGATGCGTCGCACGAGCTGGACGCTGATGTCCTCGTGCTTGCGCACCTGCTGGTACTCCGTGGGGGTCAGGCGCCCCGGCTTGTTCAGCAGCCGGTTCGACACGGTGAGCTTGCCGATGTCGTGCATGAGCGCGGCGTCGTGGAGGCGTCGCAGCCGGGCCGGCGAGAACCCGAGCTCGGTGCCGATGTAGCGGGCGAAGCGGGCGACCCGGGCGACGTGGCCGCCCGTGTAGGGGTCCTTTGCCTCGAGGGCCTGGACGAGCACGGCGAGGGTCGCCTCGTGCTGCTCGTTCACCGCCACGTAGGAGGCGAACGCCTGGCGGGCGGCGAGGATCGGGGTGATGAAGAGCGCGACGATGAGCACGCCGTGGGCCTCGTAGAGCCGGCCGAGGAACACGCCGAGCACGGCGAAGACGACGATCTCGAAGTCGGCGAATCCCCACAGGTCGACGACCTGCCCGCGGAGCGTCCCGCCGTCGCGGAGGCGCATCGTCACGCCGAGCAGGGCCACGTCGACCAGCCAGTAGGCGACGGCGGCGGCGACCGCGCCGAGCAGCTCCTGGAGGACGCTGTGTGCCGACTGGGCGACGAGCGTGAACGCGCCCGCCGCCGCGAGGGAGGCGAGCCCGAGCGCGCCGACGTTGAACGCCACGCGCCGCCAGTCGCGGGTCCGGAGGTGCGGCCAGTAGATCCCGCCGGCCATCCCGACGAGCAGCGGGCCGAGGAGGGGCGCGCTGTCACGGAACACGAACACCGCGGCGAGCGAGATCATCACCGACGCGGACACCGACGACCCGTTCGGCAGGCGGACGATGATGTGCTCGGCGAAGACGCAGAGCGCGGCGAGGAGCAGGAGCGGGCCGACCGCGGCGTGCTCGCCGTCGAGGGCGAATACGACGGCCAGGCCCACCGCGACGGTGGCGACGGCGCTGCACCAGGCGTCGAGCGCCCGGGAGTACGCGGGGTCGTCCATCATGTGGTGTCCGGGCCCCGGGGGCAGGATCCCGGGGGAACTTCGGTGTGGGTCTCGGTCTTTACTTCCAGGTCCGGCCTGCTCCCCCGGCTAGCACAACCGCAGCGATGCTCGAGCCGATGAGAGCGACGCGGGCGATGACACGCTTGCTCACGCCACACCCCCTCCTCCCCGTTGGAGCTGATGTGACGTCCGCTATTGGTCACACCGCAGATCCGCTCCGCTGAAGCAGGGGCTGTTTGCCCTCTGTTCACGAGACCCGGGACCCTGCCCACGAGGCCCGGCCAGCGCTCCCTTCCTCACATGCACAACAGGGGAGAGCAATTGTCACGTACCGGACGGCCAGGAGCAACCCCCCCAGAGGCCGCGCGACCACCCTCAGCGCGCGGAGGCGCCGATCGTGGGCCACCCCGCCACGCTGCGTCGACCCCGGGTCGGCGGGCCCCAGGGGCTCAGGAGCGGGGGATCCTGCCCATCCGGCCGGCCTGGTAGTCCTCGAAGGCCTGGGCGAGCTCGGACCGGGTGTTCATGACGAAGGGGCCCTGCCAGGCGACGGGCTCGCGGATTGGCCGGCCACCGAGGATCAGCACCTCGAGGTCCGGTGTCCGGGCCTGCTCCGGCGCGGCGCGCACCGTGATGCGGTCGCCGGCGCCGAACACGGCGAGCTGGCCGGTCGTCACCGGTCGCTGCTCGGGGCCCACGGTGCCGTCGCCGGCGAGCACGTAGACGAGCGCGTTGAACTCGCTCGGCCAGGGCAGCTCGAGCTCGGCGCCGGGACGCAGGGAGGCGTGCGCGAGCGCGATCGGCGTGTGCGTGACGCCCGGCCCGGACGCGCCGGCGACCGACCCGGCGATGACGCGGACGAGCGCGCCGCCGTCGGGGGAGCGCAGCAGGGTGACCTTGCCGGCCTGGATGTCCTGGTAGCGGGGCGCCACCCACTTCTCGGCGGCCGGGAGGTTCACCCAGAGCTGGATGCCGTGGAAGAGCCCTCCTGTCGCGACGAGCTCCTCGGGTGGTGCCTCGATGTGGAGAATCCCCTTCCCCGCGGTCATCCACTGCGTGGCGCCGTCGGTGATGAGGCCGCCGCCGCCGGTCGAGTCCTGGTGCCGGAATGTCCCGTCGATCATGTACGTGACCGTCTCGAAGCCGCGGTGCGGGTGCCAGTCGGTGCCCTTCGGCTCGCCGGGCGCGTACTCGACCTCACCCATCTGGTCCATGTGCACGAACGGGTCGAGCTGGCGCGGGTCGACGCCGGCGAACGCGCGCCGCACGGGGAAGCCGAGGCCCTCGAAGCCTGCGGGGGCGGTCGTCACGGAGACGACCGGGCGCGCCGGGGTGGCCGGGTCGATCGGGCCGACGGGCGGCAGGGTGAGCGGGTCCTCCACGGTGACGGCGGGCATGGCGCCTCCTCAGGGCTCGCGCGGGCTCCGCGACCCGCGGGAGTGTGCAACCGACGGGACGGGCCCCGTCATTCCGTCAGGCGCGGAGGTGCTGGCCGAAGAACGTCAGGAGCCGGTCCCAGGCGTCGGTCGCGGCGGCCGGGTCGTAGCTCGACGACCCGTCGCGCATGAACCCGTGTCCTGCCTCGGGATAGAGGACGACGTCGGGGTGGGTGGCCCGCACCGTCTCGACGGCCTTCGAGGGGATGTACTCGTCGGTGCCGCCGAAGAACAGGAGCAGCGGACACGCGACCGGCCCGAGCTCGGTCGCGATGTGGCCGCCGTAGAACGGGGCGGCGGCGCCGAGGTCGAGGCCCCAGCGCGCCGCGCGGTAGGTGATCGTGCCGCCCAGGCAGAAGCCGGTGATCCCGATGCGGTCCGCGCCCAGCTCGCGCAACCGGGCGTGCGCCTCCGTGAGGTCGGCGCGCACCTCGTCGGGCTGGAGCGCGCTGATCAGTGTGCCGAAGTCGGCGGCCTCGGGACCGCCGGAGCGGAAGAAGAGGTCGGGTGCGACCGTCGCGTACCCCTCGGCGGCGAGGCGCTCGCAGACCCGGAGCAGCTGGGGAGAGATCCCGTTGCCCTCGTGGATCACGAGGACGCCGGGCCACGGCGGCGCCGTGCGCGGCCGCGTCGTGTAGCAGGGGAGCGCCTGCGCGGTCACGGTGCCCGCTCGACGGTCGATTCGTCGACAGGCAGGCCGCGTCGGGTCGGCGCGACGCCGGCGGTGGCGATCACCGCGCCGGCGGCGAGGAACGCGAGCGAGATGTCGGCCTCGGGCGCGCCGACAGCCACGAGTACGCCGAGGGCGGCCACGATCGTCCCGGCGACGATCGCCCGCGTTCCCCGGCGTCGACCATTGGAGGCGTCCCCGGCGCGGGGGCGACGCCGACCGGCGACGACGATCGCGAGGCCGCCGAGCAGCAGCACGCTGAAGACGAGCCAGCGGATCACCGTGTCCGGTAGGCAGCCGCATCCTCCGCCGAACACCCCGCGCGCCTCACCTTCGTCGCCGGACCGCGGGGACGGTAGCCGAGCGGCTCTGTGTCGCCGAGGCGCGCTCAGTACCCCCGGCGCATGTCGACCTCGTTGCGCAGCGGCTCCCCCGCCAGGTAGCGGGCGAGGTTGTCCTCGAACAGCTCGTGCAGGTTGGCGAAGAGGGCGGCGGGCGCCGCCGCCGAGTGGGGCGAGAGATACAGGTTCGGTGCGTCCCAGAGCGGGTCGTCGGCGGGGAGCGGCTCCCGGCTCGCGACGTCGAGCGCCGCGGCGCGGAGATGGCCTCGCTGCAGCGCGTCGACGAGCGCCGGCTCGTCCACGAGCGACCCGCGGCCGACGTTGCAGAAGCACGAGCCGGCGGGCATGGCGGCGAACGCGGCGGCGTCGAAGAGGCCCGTCGTCTCCGCGGTCTCGGGGACGGCGGCGATGACCGCGCCGCATTGTCCGAGCATGGTGTGCAGGTCGCTCGGTGGGAACAGCTCGTCTACGTCCGGCGCGGTCGCGCCGGGTGTCGCGGAGCGGCGGGTGGCGACGACGCGCAGCCCGAAGGCCTTGGCGCGTGCGGCGACGGCCGAGTTGATCGCGCCGAGGCCGAGGAGCCCGAGTGTGGCCCCCGCGACCTGCTCGCCGTAGAGGGGCTCCCAGTGGTGACGGTGCTGCGCGTCGTCGATCTCGCGGAGCCGCTTCCAGACCTGCAGCAGGCGGGCGAGCGCGAACTCGGCGATCGCGACCGCGTTCGCGCCGGCGGCCGTCGTGAGGCGGATCCCGTGCTCCGCGAGCCCCGCCGACTGGAGCTGGCCGGTGCCGGCGCCGACCGCCTGTACCCATTGCAGGTTCGGGGCGACGCTCCGCACGTCGTAGGGCAGGTCGATGGCGAGGGCCACGTGGACCCGGGCGAACGCGGCGCGCTGGGCGTCGGTCAGCGCTGGCGCCTCGTCCCGGTGCGCGTCCGCGTCGGGCTTGCCGCGGGCGCTGCGCAGGTCGTGCGGCTCGACGTACGTCTCGGTGAGGACCTCGACCCGCGGGTCGACCGCGTCGATCGCTGCGACCGCGTCGCCGAAGCCGGCTCGGTCGCCGTACCAGGCCGGCGGGTAGAGGACCCCCACGACGAGGGGCGCGTCACCATCGGGACGGGACGAAGGCATCGCGCCCACTCTCGCGCGGCGAGCGAACGCCTCACCGGGCCGCGGCGCGTCACGCTCGTAGGATGCGGCCGCATGGGCGCTGCTGACCGCTCCGGCGCGACGGACGGTCTCCTGCACGGCGTGCGCGTGCTCGACCTCAGCATCTGGCGGCCCGGTCCCTACGCCACGCAGCTCCTCGCCGACCTCGGCGCGGACGTCATCAAGGTCGAGCCCCCGGGCGGCGACCCCATGCGCGCCTTCCCCGAGCTGTTCGCCACACTGAACGGCAACAAGCGCAGCGTCGTGCTGAACCTCCACGAGCCCGACGACCGGGCGCGCGCCCACGCGCTCGTCCGTGAGACGGACGCGGTGGTCGAGGGTTTCCGGCCCGGCGTCGCGGCGCGGCTCGGGATGGGCGAGGCTGAGGTGCGCGCCATCCACCCCGGCGTCGTCTACTGCTCCGTGTCGGGGTACGGCCAGAACGGACCGCTCGCGCCGGTCCCGGGTCACGACCTCAACTACCAGGCCTACGCCGCCGTGCTGACCCCCGACGGCGGGGACCCCGTCGAGGGGCGGGTGCCGATCGCCGACCTCGCCGGCGGCCTCGCCGCGGCGATGGGGGTGTGCGCCGCGCTCGTCGGGCGTGCCCGCACCGGCGAGGGCGAGCACGTCGACGTGGCGATGGCCGACGTGCTCGCGACCTGGACGGGGCCGATCGGTCGGCTCACGCTCGCGGGCGGCCGCGGCGAGACGCTGGGCCGGCTCGCGAGCTACGGGTCGTTCCGCACCGCGGACGGCTCCTGGATCACGCTCGGCGTCATCAACGAGCAGCACTTCTGGGCGCGCGTGTGCGACGGGCTCGGGCTCGCCGACCTCCGCAACCTCGACCTCACGCAACGACGCCAGCGCGCCGACGACATCACGTCCCGACTCACCGCCGCCATCGCCGCGCGACCCCGTGACGAGCTGCTCCAGCTCCTCGGACCGGACGCGCCGGTCGCGCCGGCGCTGACGCGCGACGAGATGCTCCACCACCCACAGTTCGTGGCGCGGGGTCTCGTCGGTGGCTCCACGCCGGACGGCTACGCGTACATGGGGTACCCGGTGCACTTCGGGCACCGCGCCGCGCGGCCCCCAGGGCCCGCGCCAGAGCCCGGCGAGCACCAAGACCAGGGCTTCGCGCCTCGGCCGCCTCACGGATGACGCCGCCGCTCGTCCGGGGTGGTCGGCGCGCCGGACTGATCGGCGTCACGGCGTTGATCCTCGGCGCGTGCAGCGCCGGCACCACGCCGACGAGCGCGCCCACCACCGGCTCAGCGCTTCGTCGGGGGGCCGCCCGAGGCGCCGCTGACCGCCTTGCCCCAGGCGCCGTCCTTCACCGTGCTCTGCGCCGCGCCGTACCCGACGACCGCGCCGGCGACGGTGTCGGTCCCCGTGCTCGTCGGCATCGACGTGCAAGACGCGGTCGACCACGCGGCCTGCGCCGGTCTGCGCGTGCAGCTCCAACCACCCACCGCGCGGAAGTTCGCCATCGTGATCGCGCAGGCCCCCGCGGCGGGCGCCGAGGTCCCGGTCGGGACCACCGTCGCGATCACGGTGCACCCCATTTGAGCGCGCCCGCGGTTGGCATTCGTGTGTGGATGTGTCGGTCCGCGGAATGAATGCCCCTCGTTACCAGCCCCAGGGATAGTCGTCGTCGGGCCAGGTGACGACGCCGCGGGCCTTGAGGTCGTCCATCTCGGTCTCGGACATTCCGAGCTCCTCGAGGACCTCGCGCGAGTCCTCCCCGACCCGGGGTGGCGGACCGACGATCCGCCCGGGGGTGTCGGAGAAGTGGATGGTCTCGCCGAACTGGCGGAGCAGCCCGAGCGTGGGGTGCTCGTACTCGGTGACGAGGCCGAGTCGCTCGGCGTCGGCGTCGTAGAGCGCGGACTCGCCGCCGTCGACGTCGAGCGCCACCTCGTTCGGGACGCCGGCGTCGTCGAGGGTGTGCGACCACATCACGGCGGTCTTGGTGCGGAACGCCGCTTCGAGGCGCGCTTCGGCGTCGGCGCGGTCGTGCGGGTCCGGGACGCCGGTGGCCGTGCAGAGGGCCGCCCACTGGCCGTCACCGATCGCCGCGACCTGGAGCCAGCCGTCGTCGGTCTCGAAGAGGCGGTACGCGGGATCGAAGCCGCGCTGGTCCGCGTCGAGCTTCGGCCGGACAGTGGGCGTGCCGTCGGCGAGGAGCATGACGTCGGAGCTGAACACCGCACCGCCGTCGAGCAGCGAGGTCCAGAGCTCCTGCCCCTCGCCTGTCCGCGCGCGGTGGAACAGCGCGGCGAGGACGCCGACCACCGACAGCATCGCGTTCGACGTGTCCACCATCCCGAACCGGTAATAGAGGGGGTCGTGGCCGTGCTGGACCGCGCCGGCCTCGTACTCGAGGCCGGCCGAGGCCTGGTAGAGCGGGTCGAGGCCACCGAACTCGCTCAGCGGCCCCTCGAGGCCGTAGGCGTAGGTGTTGCAGTAGACGATGTCGGGCTTCACGGCCCGGCAGGCCTCGTAGTCGAGCCCGAGCCGGGTCGCGGTGCCCTTCGTCATGTTGTGGTGCACGGCATCGGCGGTCTCGACGAGGCGGAGCGCCAGGTCGAGGCCGGCGGGATCCTTGATGTTGAGGCCGATGTCGCGCTTGCCGCGCTGACAGCCGAGGAACGGCGTCCCGGCCATCCGCATGCCGTCCCCGGCGACCGGCTCGACCTTGATGACGTCCATGCCGAGGTCGGCGAGGATCATCGGCCCGAACGGCCCGGCGAGGTACTGCCCGAAGTCGATGAGCCGCAGCCCCGACAGCGCCGGCATCAGGCACCGCCCCGGGCGGGCGCGGGCGTCGCCGCGCCGGTGAGACGCGCGATGTCGTCGGGGCCGTAGCCGAGCTCGCCCCAAATCGCCGTGTCGTCCGCGCCGACCGCGGGTTGCGGGCCCACGATCCCCCCGGGTGTCCCGAGCAGATGGATCGGCACGCCGATCTGGGTCGTCGCGCCACGGTCACGATCGTCCACCGTCGCGACCATGTCGTTCGCCACGAGCTGGGGATGCGCGAACTGCTCCTCGGGCGTCACGATCGCCTCGGCGATGTGGTTGTTGGCCACGAGCTCGGCGACGAGCTCGGTACGGCGGCGGGTCTTGAACGCGGCCTGGCGCGCCTCGTTCATCATGTTCTGGGCCTGCAGCGGCAGCAGCCCCGCCGTCTGCTCGGCCGGGAGCGGCTCGACGCCGAGGATCTCGTCGAGCGTCTTCGTGGGCGTCTTGCCGCTCATCACCGAGATGTGGAGGAACTCCCGGTCGGCGCATTCGAAGATCATCGGCTGGTGCACCCCGGGCGGGTGGGTCTTGGCCATCAGGCCATAGAGGGTGGCGTTGCCGCGCTCGATGTGCTGCCACAGCTGGGTCGTGTAGAGGAACACGCCCTGCAGGAGGCTCGTCGTGACGTGCTGGCCCCGGCCGGTGCGCTCGCGGGCGAGCAGCGCGGCGAGTACCCCGCTCGCGACCAGATAGATGGTGCCCATGCTCGGCACCGGCATCGCCAGGAAGATGGGACCCGGCCGCCACCCTGGCTGCTCCCACTGCTGGCCCGACGCGGCCTGGACGAGCGCGTCGTAGCCCGGTCGGCCCGCCTTCCGGTGCCCCGGCGGGTAGGCGGGCACGGAGCAGTACACGAGCCGCGGGTTCGCGGCCGCGCACGCCTCGTAGCCGACGCCGAGTCGGTCCATGACGCCGGGGCGGAACGACTCGACGAGTACGTCCGACGTGGCGACCAGACGCAGCAGCGCCTCGCGTCCGGCGTCGCCGCGCAGGTCGACTTGCACCGCACGGCGCGAGCGCGTCCACACGCGGTAGCCGTCGTAGCCGCGGAACGGATCGCCGCCGGGCGGCTCGACCTTGATGGTGTCCGCGCCCTGCTCGGCGAGGAGCAGCACCCCGAGCGCCCCGGCGGCACCCCAGGTCAGGTCGAGGATTCGGACACCGTCGAGCGCGCCGGGCACGGGCGGCATCCTTCCACGGCCACGCGGGACGCGTCAGCCGGCCGTCGCCCGCCCGGGAGCCGCTGGCCGCGCAGCGGGTAGCGTCGCGCGCGAAGACTCCGAGGAGGCGACGTGCAGGACTACGACAAGCTCTACATCGGCGGCGAGTGGGTCGAGCCCCACGGCACCGGCTCGATCGAGGTCATCTCCCCGCACACCGAGGAGGTCATCGGGCGGGTGCCCGACGCCTCACCGGCCGACATGGACCGCGCCGTCACCGCGGCGCGCCACGCGTTCGACGACGGCCCGTGGCCGCGCATGACCCCAGCGGAGCGGGCCGAGGGCATCAAGCGGCTCTCGGGCGCGCTGCAGTCCCGGTCCCAGGACATCGCGGACGTGATCTCGTCGCAGAACGGCTCGCCGAAGTCGTGGTCGCTCATGGGCCAGGTCTTCTCGGCGACGATGGTCCTCGACACCTACGCCGGGCTCGCGTCCGGGTACGGGTGGGAGGACCACCGCACCGGCGCGCTCGGCACGCCGGTGGTCGTGCGGCGTGCGCCGGTCGGCGTCGCCGCCGGGATCATCCCGTGGAACGTCCCGCTGTTCATCAGCGCGCTGAAGCTGGGGCCGGCGATGGCCGCGGGCTGCCCGATCGTGCTGAAGCCCGCGCCCGAGACGCCGCTCGACGCGTATCTCCTCGCCGAGGCGGTCAACGAGGCCGACCTCCCGCCGGGCGTGGTGAACATCGTCGCCGCGGGGCGCGAGACCGGCGAGCACCTCATCCGCCACCCGGGCATCGACAAGGTGTCCTTCACCGGCTCGACTGCGGTCGGCAAGCACATCGGCGAGGTCTGTGGCGGCATGCTCAAGCGCGTCACGCTCGAGCTCGGCGGCAAGTCCGCGGCGATCGTGCTCGACGACGCCACGCTCGACGAGGCGATGCTCGGCAACCTCGTCATGTCGGGCCTCATGAACAACGGGCAGGTCTGCGGCGCGCAGAGCCGCATCCTCGTCTCGACGAAGCGCTACGCCGACGTGGTCGACGCGCTCGCCGGCGCCGTCGGGGCCCTGACCGTCGGTGACCCGCTCGACGACAGCGTCCAGGTCGGGCCGCTCGTCGCGGAGCGCCAGCGCACCCGCGTCGAGGGCTACCTGGAGGCCGGCAAGGCCGCCGGCGCGCGGCCCGTCGTGGGCGGGGGTCGCCCCGAGTCGCTGCCGACCGGCTGGTACATCGAGCCGACGGTGTTCGCCGACGTGCGCAACGACATGAAGATCGCCCAGGAGGAGATCTTCGGCCCGGTGCTGTCCGTCATCCCCTACGACGACGAGAAGGACGCGGTCGCGATCGCCAACGACTCCGACTACGGGCTCTGCGGGTCGGTCTGGACCGCGGACCCCGAGCACGGCGCCGCGGTGGCAGCGCAGGTGCGCACCGGCGTCGTCGCGGTGAACTCCTCGATGATCCTGGACTTCAACGCGCCGTTCGGCGGCTTCAAGCAGTCGGGGATCGGCCGGGAGCTCGGACCCGAAGGGATCGCGCCCTACACCGAGTACCAGACGATCATCCTGCCGGCCTAAGCACGGCGCGTCACGTGCCGAGCCGGGACACCGCGTGATGGGTCGTCGGCGCGCGCCGACGATCCGAGAGCGTTAGCTGGCGAGCGCCTCGCCGGCGTCGATGCCGGCCATCGACGGGTGCCGCAGCTTCGAGAGGACGCGCGCCTCGATCTGACGGACGCGCTCGCGGGTCACGCCGATCTCCTTGCCGACCTCGGCGAGATCGCGCGGGCCGCCGCCGTCGAGCCCGTAGCGAAGCTCCACGATGCGCCGCTCCCGGTCGTCGAGGACGCCGAGCATCGTCTTCACCACATGAATGCGCGCGTCCCGGTTGGCGATGTCGTCGGCGAAGGACATCTCGTCGTCGGCGATCGTGTCGCCGAGGAGCAGGTCGTCGCTGTCGCCGTCGCCGATCGGCGCGTCGACGCTCGCCATGCGGGTCGGGAACCGCCGGACCTCGCGCACCCGGTCGGCGTCGACGCCGCTCGCCTCGGCGATCTCGTCGTCGGTCGGGCTGTGCCCGAGACGGGCCTCGAGGTCGTCCGACACGCGGGCCACGAGGCGGAACGTGTCCTCGGCGTGGGCCGGCAGGCGGATCTGGCGGGCGGTGTCGGCGTAGCCGCGGGTGATGGCCTGACGGATCCACCAGGTGGCGTAGGTCGAGAACTTGAACCCCTTGCGGAAGTCGAACTTCTCGACCGAGTGCATGAGCCCGAGGTTCCCCAGCTGGATGAGGTCGCCGAGGGGCAGGCCGGTGCTCTGGTACCGGCGGGCGATGGAGACGACGAGGCGCAGGTTGGCGACCACGAACTGGTCGCGGGCGCGCTGGCCGGCGGCGATCTCGTCGTTGAGGCGCCGTCGCTGCTTGGCCGAGAGCTTCTCGTTCGAGTCGATGCGCTCGAGCGCGGTGAGGCCATCCATGACGAGGCGGCCGAGGCGCGCCTCATCGTCCTTGGTCAGCAGATCGTGGCGGCCGATCGCCTCGAGGTAGGCGCCGACCGCATCCTGCTGCTCAGCTGTCTGCTTGCGGTTCCGCGAAGCCATGGGCACTCCCTTGGGTGCTACGTCACCATCAACGCTTCTGGATGCCCGGAGCGTTCCCATGTGACGCTTGGCACATCTATCGGCCGATCGTGCCGTCGAGTCGACCCTGGGCGGCGGCGGCGTAGGCCGGGTCGAGCTCGAAGCCGAGGAACCGTCGGCCGAGCTCCACGGCGGCGACCCCGGTGGAGCCCACGCCCATGAAGGGGTCGACCACCAGGTCGCCGGGCTGGCTGGCCAGCTCGACGAGGCGCCGCAGCACGGCCAGCGGCTTCTGGGCCGGGTGCTTGGGCTCCCGCAGCCGCTCCTTGCCGGAGCAGATCGGGGCCTCGATGAAGTTGTGCATGTCCCGCTGGCGCCCGAAGTTCCAGGTGTGGCCCCGGTCCCAGCAGCACACGACGAGCTCGCAGGAGTTGAGGAACCCCGCCCGCCGGAGCTTGGGGGGCGGGTTCGTCTTGTGCCAGACGAGGATCTGGAAGGTGTCGAACGCGGGGTCGAACACCTCGTGCCAGCGGCCGAGGAGGTTGTAGGAGGTGAAGGCGAAGAGGGTCCCGTCAGGGGCGAGGATCCGCCGCAGCTCGTCCACCCAGTCCTTCGGGTCGAAGGCCACCTGGTCCCATTCGGCGACGTCGTTGTTGAAGTCCGAGCGCCAGGACATCTCGATGTTGCCGGTCGAGTACGGGGCGAGGTTGTAGGGCGGATCGGTGCAGATCAGGTCGGCGGCGCCGTCCGGGACGGTGCGGATGAGGTCCCGGGCGTCACCGCAGCGCACCTCGAAGGAGGCGGGCGGCCCGCCGGCGGTCACCGTCCCATCGAAGCAGACCGGGCTCCCCAAACGGTGCCTTCCCCGGCGGGGGCGGAACCGGGCGCCATACTGGCCGGCCGTCGAGCGAGGAGGTGTCGTGCGACCCGATGACCAGCCGTCCCTGCTCGATGGGCTCGCCGGCTCGGAGCCGACGGTCGGGGTCGCCGAGCTGAACGCGGCGATCCAGGGCGCCCTCGCGCAGTCGTTCCCCGGCCTGGTGTGGGTGCGCGGAGAGATCCAGCAGCTCCACGTCTCGCGCAACGACCACACCTACTTCGAGCTCGTCGAGAAGCACGAGCGGGGCGACCAGGTCAAGGCGACGATCCGCGTC
This sequence comes from uncultured Actinomycetes bacterium, assembly GCA_963731625.1. GTDB lineage: Bacteria > Actinomycetota > Acidimicrobiia > IMCC26256 > PALSA-555 > PALSA-555. The sequence continues at coordinate 1,264,485 of CAVSWH010000001.1, read as the reverse complement.
GCCCTGTTCCGGGACGACCGCGCCCCGGTGAACCGGGCGCTGCGCGAGGCCGGGCTGCGACTCGCCAACGGCGTCGAGGTCCGAATTCGGTGCCGCGTCGACTACTACCCGCCCACCGGCCGACTGCAGCTCCTCATGTCGGGGATCGACCCGACGTTCACCGTCGGCCGGCTCGCCGCCGACCGCGAGCGGCTCCTCCGCGTCCTGGCGGCGGAGGGTCGCCTCGGCCGCAACGCCGAGCGCGCCCTGCCGCTCGTGCCGCTCCGCGTCGGGCTGGTGACGAGCGGCGGCAGCGCCGCGTACCGGGACTTCGTGCACGAGCTCGAGCGCAGCCGCTACGCCTTCCGGGTTGTGCACTGCGACGTGCGGGTCCAGGGCGCGGCGGCGTCGCGTCGGGTCGCCTGGGCGCTGCGACGCCTCGCGGGGCTCGACCTCGACGCGATCGCGCTGGTGCGGGGCGGCGGGGCCCGCAGCGACCTCGCGGCCTTCGACGCCGAGGTGGTCGCCCGCACGATCACCGACCTGGCGGTCCCGGTCCTGACCGGTATCGGCCACGAGACCGACCGGACGGTCGCCGACGAGGTGGCGCACACCTGCGCGAAGACCCCGACCGCGGCGGCCGGCGTGCTGATCCGAGCCGTCGACGCCTACCTCGACGACCTCGAACGTGCCGCCCAGCGGGTGGCCGTGCGCAGCCGCACCGCGGTCAGCCTCGCCGGTCGCGAGCTCGGCACCCTGGCGCACCGGGTGCGCCGGGCCGGCCCCGCCGCGCTCGGGCACGAGCGGCGCGCGCTCGACGACCATCGGCGGCGCGCCGTGCACGCCGGCCGACGCCACGCGCGCGACGCGGGCCAGGCTGTCACCGGCAGCCAGCGCGCCCTCGTTGCGTCGGCGCGGCGGGCGCTGCGCGCCGGCGCGCTCGAGCTCGACGGTGTTGACGCGCGGCTGCGCGCGCTCGACCCCCAGCGCGTCCTCGAGCGCGGCTACACGATCACGCGGGACGACGAGGGCGCGCTGGTGCGCGCCGCGTCGGGCGTCCCCGCGGGCGCGGTGCTCGTCACCGAGACGGCCGACGGCCGGCTGCGCAGTCGCGTGGAGGAGCCATGACCGCGAAGACCCCCGAGCCGGGCTACGGCGAGGCGATGGAGGAGCTCGAGGCGATCCTGGCCGAGCTCGAAGGTGACGACCTCGACGTCGACGTGCTCGCGGCGCGGGTGCAGCGGGCGAGCGAGCTGCTCAAGACGTGCCGGGCGCGGATCGTGCGCGCCCAGCAGGACGTCGACCGGATCGTCGCCGACCTCGAAGACGTCGAGCTCGGGGATACGCCCGAGCCCGACGACGGCTGATCACACCGCCGCGACGAGCGCGTCCTCGAAGGCCCAGTTGCCCTCCACGTGGCGGTTGCCCTCGACCTGCATGTCGTAGAGCCACCACAGCGTGTAGACGCCGCACGTCAGGATGCTCACGATCACCCGGGCGACGTAGTTGTGCCGGCCCTTCACGCGAGCCGGGTCGGGTGCCGGCAGCGCGATGCCGAGCCGCCCGTAGATCGCCGCAAGCTCGGCCTCGGCGGTGCCCTCGGCCCGGTCGTGGGTATCCAGGTCCATGTCGATGAGGATGAAGCCGATGATCTCGCCGATGCCCGCGCCCAGCCCGGCGAAGCGGAGCCCGCCGACGAGGATGTCGAGGATGAGCCAGATCGTCGGGTCGCGGAAGTCGTGCGTCATCCGCCGCAGCGGCTCGAGCGCGACCGCGACGCGCTCGAACGCCGGGCGCAGCTCGTCGGCGACCCCGCGGCTGTTCGCCTGCTCCCAGGCGTAGGCGTTCGCCGCGTCGAGGAACTCGAGCCGTCGCTCGTTGTGCTCCTTGTCGCGGCGCATCAGTTGGTAGAAGAGGAAGAAGCCGAAGATCCCGCACGTGATGATGGTGAGGAAGATGTTCAGGCCCGGGCCGCTGAACACGTAGTCGCTGCGTGCCCGATCGTTGCGGGCCATCTGCAGGCGTGTCACCGGTGTCATCGCCGGCGGCGTCGGCCACCCGGGTGCGTTGGGTTGTGGCGGTGTTGCGCTCGGTGGTGGCGCGCTCATGCGCGCGGACAATATCGTTCAGTGCTGAGGGGCGGACAGTCTCGGAAGCAGGTGCGGTGATGCCCCTGGTGCTCGGGGTGGATTCGGCAGCGACCGCGACCACGGCGGAGTTTCGCGACGCCGACACGGGACAGGTCTTCGCGTCCGGGACGGCGCGCCACCCCAGCCGCAAAGCCGAACGGTGACGAGGACCCGAGCGTCTGGTGGCAGGCGCTCGTCGACGCGCGCGGCCAGGCCGGCGGCGCGCTCGGTGTCGGCGCGATGTCGGTCGCGGCGCCGCCCAGCGGCCTCGTGCTGCTCGACACCTCGCAGCAGGTGCTCCGGCCCGCGATCCGGTCGCGCGCCGCCGACCGAGACGTCACGGCGCTCCTCGACGCGCTCGGTGGTCGCCAGGACTGGGTCGTCGCCGTGGGCTCGGTGCCGGGGCGGTCGACGCCGATCGCGCAGCTCGCGTGGCTTCGCCGCACCGATCCCGGCCTGTGGGACCGCATCGCCAGCGTGCTCTCGCCCGCGAGCTGGCTCACCCACCGCCTGAGCAGGGCGTTCGTCACCGACCGCGGCGACGCCTCCTGGACCGGCTACTGGTCGCCCCGCGAGAACCAGTGGCGCGTCGACCTGCTCGCCTTCGTCGACGACGCGAAGGACTGGGGGATGTGCCTGCCGCATCTCCGGGGACCCCAGGAGCAGGCGGGGGACCGACAGGGCGTCGTGATCGCCCCCGGCACCGGCGACGCGATGGCGACCGCGCTCGGCCTGAGCCTGCAGCCCGGCGACGTGGTGATCGAGCTCGACCACGGGGCGCGCGTCTTCACGCTGCGCGAACGGCCCACGGAGGACGCGACGGGCGCCGTCGCCGGCCTCGCCGACGCGACGGGTCGCTACCTCCCCTGCGTCCGGCTCGCCGACGGGATGAACGTCGTGTCGACCCTGGCGCGCCTGATGGGCATCGCCGACCCGAAGCGCTTCGACCAGCTGGCGCTGCGTGCGCCGGCCGGCGCCGGCGGCGTGACCGTGCTGCCCGAGTTCGCGCGCGACGGCCGACCGCCCGACCTCGCGCACCGCGGGATGATCGTCGGGCTCGGCGCCGACGTGTCCGCCGAGCAGCTGGCACGCGCCACCGTCGAAGGGATCGTGTGCCGGCTGCTCGAGGCGCTCGACGCGCTCCGCAGCGCCGACGTGCCCGTTGCCGGGCGGCTGTTCCTCACCGGCGCCGGCGCGCGGTCCCGCGCCGTGCGCCACGTGCTCGCCGACTTGGCCGAGCGTCCCGTCATCGTCGCGCCGGGGAACTGGGTGGCGGCCGGCGCCGCCGTGCAAGCGGCCGCCGCGCTGCACGACCGATCACCTGCCGAGCTCGCACGCTTCTGGAACCTGGCACCGACGAACGAGCTCGAGCCGGACGCCGCCGGGGACGGCTCACGTGTCCGAGCCCAGTTCCGTGCCGCCCGAGGCATCCGGCCGGCCGGCCCGCCCGCGGCTACGCCCAGCTGATCTTGGCGTCCTCGAAGCGGAAGCGGGTGAGGGCCACCAGCGCGCACAGCGCGGCCATGCCGAGCAGCACGAGCACCGGCAGCTCGACGCCGCCCAGGGACCGCCCGTCGAGGATCACCGACCGGAAGCCACGCATCGCCCAGTAGTCGGGGGTGACCGGTGCGATGGCCTGCGCCCAGCCGGGCAGCAGGCTGAACGGCACCAACGCGCCACCGACGGCACCGAACACCACGAGCCCGACCGTGGCGAACGCGTTGGCCTGCTGCACCGTCCGGCACACCGCGGTCACGGCGACGCCGAGGCCGACGAGACACAGCGCGAGCGCGACCACCAGCGGCACGAGCGCCGCGGCGTCTCCCCGGATGTGGAGCCCGAAGAGCGGGATCCCGACCGCGAACACCACCGCGAACTGGGCCACCGACATCACGAACCGGGGGATGCCCTTGCCGAGGATCACCTCCCCCGACGTCGCCGGGCTGGCACGCAGCCGATCCCACGTGCCCGCGCCGAACTCCGAGAAGAACGCGATTGCCGTGAGGCTCACGATGAAGAAGCCGTCGACGGTCGCCTGCCCGGGCACGACCTGCTCCGCGCCGTTCGCGCCAGGATGGCCGGCGGCGACGAGCGCCGGCCGGAACGCCGGCTTCAAGAACGCCATGAGCACGAGCGGGAACACCAGCAGCACGAGGACCGGCAGCGAGTCGCGCCGGATCAGGCGCAGCTCATGCCCGACGATGACCCCGACGCGCCGCCACGAGATCACGCGCTCGTGCCCTCGCTCGTGCGTTCGAACCGGTGCCCCGTGAGCTGGAGGAAGACGCTTTCCAGGCTGGGGTGCACGACCTCGATCGATCGCAGCCGAGTCGCGGCGTCGCCCAGCTGGACGAGCAGCGCGGCCGCGGCGGCCGCCGGGTCCTCTGCCGCGAGGCGCGCCGACGAGCCGTCGACCACCGCGCCGGCGTCCCGGGCCGCGGCCGGCACACCGTCGACGAAGGTCAGCTCGAGCATGCCCGACCCGAACGCCCCCACGAGCTCGCTCGCGCCGCCGCGAGCCACGATGCGGCCGTGGTCGATCACCGCGACGTCCGCGTCGAGGTCCTCGATCTCGTGGAGATAGTGGGTCGAGTAGACGACGGCCGACCCCGCCTCGGCGAGCCGGCGCACCATCGTCAGGATCTCGGCGCGGGTCCGCACGTCGGCGCCGGTGGTCGGCTCGTCGAGCAGCACGACGGGTGGCCGGTGCACGAGCGCGATCGCCGTGTGCACGCGGCGTCGCTCGCCCCCCGACAGCTGCGCGGCGCGCCGATCGAGCAGCGGCGCGAGGCCCAGCGCCTCGGCGACCGACTCGACGCTGGCGCGCCGGGCTCGTCCCCGCAGGCCCGCGAGCCCCGCGAAGTAGAAGAGGTTCTCGCGGACCCGGAGCGACAGGTAGACCCCGGTGTCCTGGGGCGCCAAGCCGACGAGCGATCGCGCCTGCCGCGGTGACGCCGCCGTGTCGAACCCCCCGACGCGAACGGTGCCGGCGTCGGCGCGTCGGAGTCCAGCGATGATGGACACGAGCGTCGTCTTGCCGGCGCCGTTCGGGCCGACGAGCCCGACGATCGTGCCGGCCCCGACGTCCAGGTCGACGCCCGCGAGCGCCGTCCGTGACCCGTAGGCCTTGTGCAGGCCCCGCACCTGCAGCATCCGCGGTCCCCTTCGACTACCGCTGCGCCGAGTCGGGACGTCGCGAGCGGGCGGTGACGGTCCGGCCGCGCCGGTCGGGCCGCCGGGTCTCGAGCACGGGCGCGGGGGTCGCCCCCTCGAGCGCACGGAGGCGCTGGTCCCAGCGGTCCTGGCGCCGCAGCCACGTCACGGCCCGGGCCCGCTCAGCGCAGATGTCAGTTTGGTACCCGTCAGTACGCTGCATACCGGTGAGTATCAAATATACTCGTGCGTATGTCAAGGGGGAGTCAGTGGCGATCGATCCCCTGACGCCCGAGCGCCGCCGGGAGCGCACCCGTCAGCACCTCATCGACGCCGCCGCCGTGGTGTTCGGCCAGCGCGGCTACCACGGCGCCTCGCTCGACGAGGTCGCTGCGATGGCCGGGTTCACGAAGGGTGCCGTCTACTCCAACTTCAAGAGCAAAGAGGACCTCTTCGTTGCCGTCCTCGAGCAGCAGGTGCAGGCCCAGCTCGCCCAGGTCGAGGCACTGCTCGCCGACCAGAAGCGGCCCGCGGACGTGGACTACGCCGTCATGCGCGAGTTGTTGACCCCCCAGTACGAGGTCAACTGGACGGTCCTCTACCTCGAGTTCGTGCTCTACGCCCTTCGGAACCCGACCGCGCAGGCGAAGGTCGCCGCCTACCGCCGGCGGACCCGCGACGCCGTCGAACGCATGGTGGAGCAGACCTGGGCGACGCAGGACTTCGAGCCGGAGCTCTCGGCGCGGGCGGTCGCGACGATCACTCTGGCGCTCTTCGGCGGCATCGACCTCGACCGCCTCGTCGACCCGGATGACTTGCCGACCAGCATCACCGAAGACGCGCTCACGTTCATCATCGCCGCGGCGCGGGGCTTGGGCGAGGACGTCTGACGGGGCGATCGTGCGGGCTCAGCGGCCGGGCGCGGCCGCGGCACGCCGACGGCGGTGCCAGGCCAGCCCGCCCTGGAGCGCGGCGAGGATCGTGTCGTTGTCCCGCGACAGGCGGCGGTGCACGTACCGCTCGAGCCCGATGCGGCGCATCCACGGATTGAAGGTCTCGTACGTCTCCTGGAAGTGCACCCGGGTCCGGCCCTCACCGAGGTCCTCGAGGCGGGTGAGGCCCGTCGCGCGCGACCACAGCGGCTTCCCGACGGCGTCGTAGCGCCACGACTCGACCGGTCGCACCTGGGTGAGCCACTCCCACGACTGGCCGACGCCTCCGGAGAGGAGGAAGCGCGGGACCGGGAAGTAGCAGTGGCGCACCAAGCCCTCGCCGACCTCGTCACCCGGGTGGAGGATCTCGATGCGCGTCTTGACGTCGCGGGGCTGGGGCCGGTCCGGAGCCCGGTACCAGAACATCTCCCAGACCTCGTCCCGCGGCGCGTCGAGATCGACGGAGAACTCGTGCACCTGCATCGCGCCGGAGCGTACGCGACGGGTGACCGGCGGAACAGCGGCCGCGCCGCCCCGCGCGACGGAATGGCGCGACGCGGGCCCCGGCCGGTCGGCTGGACTGCTGGCGTGCGGCTCGACCCGATCATCATCCGCCCGTACGACGCGTCGTGGCCGGCGCGCTTCGAGACCCAACGCCAGCGGATCAGCCCCGCCCTGCGGCCCTGGCGCACACGCGCGGTCGAGCACATCGGCTCCACGGCCGTCCCGGGCCTCTCGGCGAAAGCGATCGTCGACATGCTCGCGGTCGTCTCGGACACCGAGGCGGCACGGGACGCGATCGAGCCGCTGGCGCAGCTCGGATGGCACCACGCGCCCGAGCCCGAGGACGACGCCGAGCGCCACCTCTCCTTCTGCTTCCCGAGCGCGGCCCGCCGCACCCACCATTTGCACGTCGTCGAGGCCGCGTCCCCGGACGGGGTCGGCTGGTTGGCGTTTCGCGACGCGCTCCGCCGGGATCCCGTGCTGGCGCACCAGTACGCCGACCTTAAGGGCCAGCTTGCTGCCGAGTTCGGCCACGACGCGAACGACCGGGCTGCCTACCGCCTCGGCAAGGCCGAGTTCATCGCCCGTGTGACCCGACAGGCCCTCGCCGAACGGGATCCCGACCCCGGAAGCGACTGACCGCCGCCCACGATGAGGACCGAAATTGGCCGGCAGTACGCTCGCCGAGATGGGCGCGGCGTCCGATCCCTCGCGCACGTCCCCTGTGATTGCCGACTCGCTGCTGGATCTCGTCGGGAACACGCCGCTGGTCCGCCTCGGCCGGGTTGGACGCGACCTGCGCTGCGACCTCGTCGCCAAGGTCGAGCTGTTCAACCCGGGCGGCAGCGTGAAGGACCGTCCGGCGATCGCGATGATCGACGACGCCGAGCGCCAGGGACTCCTGCGGCCGGGCGGCACCATCGTCGAGCCCACCTCAGGGAACACCGGCGTCGGCTTGGCGATCGTGGCCGCGCAGCGCGGCTACCGCTGCATCTTCGTGATGTCCGACAAGATGTCGGACGAGAAGGTCGCCCTGCTGCGCGCCTACGGCGCGGAAGTCGTCGTGTGCCCGACCGCGGTCCCCCCAGAGCACCCCGACTCGTACTACTCGGTCGCCGATCGGCTCACGCGCGAGACGCCGAACTCGTTCCGGCCGAACCAGTACTTCAACCAGGCGAACCCGGCGGAGCACGAGCGCTCGACGGGTCCCGAGATCTGGCGCCAGACCGCCGGGCGGATCACCCACTTCGTGGCGGGGGTCGGCACCGGCGGGACGATCACCGGCGTCGCGCGCTACCTGAAGGCCCAGAACCCGGCGGTGCAGATCGTCGCCGCCGACCCGGAGGGGTCGGTGTTCTCGGGCGGGCACGGCCGCCCGTACCTCGTGGAGGGCGTCGGCGAGGACTTCTGGCCGCCGACCTACGACCCGGCGCTCGTCGACCGCACCATCATGGTGAGCGACACGGAATTGTTCGCGGCGGCGCGCCGCGTCACCCAGGAAGAGGGGCTCCTCGTCGGCGGGTCGTGCGGCACGGCCGTGCACGCCGCGCTCGTCATCGGCGCGGAGCTCGGGCGCGACGACCTCGTCGTCGTGCTGCTCCCCGATTCCGGGCGGGGCTACCTGTCGAAGATCTTCAACGACGAGTGGATGACCCGCTTCGGCTTCCTGACCGAGCCGGGCCCGACCGCGGGGGATGTGCTCGCCGCGAAGCACGCCGGCCATCGCACGATCCCCGACCTCGTGCTCGCCACCCCCGACGAACCGGCGCGACTCGCGTTCTCGCTCATGCGAGACCTGGGGATCAGCCAGCTCGTGGTGAGCGTGACAAAGGAGCAGCCGCTCGCGGCCAAGGAGGTGTCGGGCACGCTGAGCGAGCTGGAGCTGATGGAGAAGGTGTTCCGCGACCCGTCGGTCCTCGAGCGGCCCGTCGGCGAGGTGATGGAGCCGGCGATGCCGATGATCGGCGTGGGCGAGACGGTCAGCGACGTCGTCGATCGCCTCCAAGCCGGCTCCTCCGTGCTCGTCCTCGAGGGCGGCCATCCCGTCGGGATCCTCGCCCGCCAGGACGTGCTCCAGTTCCTGGCCTCGCGGGCACCGGGCTGACGTGGACGACGGATTCGAGACACGGGCGATCCACGCGGGCCAACCGCCCGACCCGGCCACGGGTGCGGTCGTGCCGCCGATCACGCTGGCGACCACGTTCGCCCAGGACGACGTCGGCGAGCACCGGGGCTTCGACTACTCCCGCGCGGGGAACCCGACTCGGCGGGCGCTCGAGACCTGCGTCGCGTCGCTCGAGGGCGCCCGGCACGGCCTGGCGTTCGCGAGCGGCATGGCCGCCGAGGACACCGTCCTGCGCGCCCTGCTGCGACCGGGCGACCACGTCGTGCTCCCCGAGGACGCGTACGGCGGCACGGTCCGCCTCGTCGACCAGGTGCTCGCCGACGACGGCGTCACGTGGGGCAGCGCCGACCTCACCCACCCCGAGGCCCTCGACGCGTCCTGGCCCGACCGGACGAGGGTGGTGTGGGTCGAGACGCCCACGAACCCGCTGCTGACCTGCCTCGACATCGCGGCGCTCGCCGCAGTCGCCCACGCGCACGACGCACGCGTGATCGTCGACAACACGTTCGCGACCCCGTACCTGCAGCAGCCGCTGGCGCGGCACGCCGACGTGGTCGTGCACTCCATGACGAAGTACCTCGGCGGGCACTCCGACGTGCTGGGCGGTTTCCTCGCGCTCGACGACGACGAGCTCGCCGAGCGGCTCGCCTTCCTGCAGAAGGCGGTCGGCGCGGTCGCCGCTCCCTTCGACTGCTACCTCGTCCTGCGCGGGGTCAAGACGCTCGCCGTGCGAATGGAGCGCCACTGCGCCAGCGCCCGTGCCGTCGTCGCGATGCTCGAGCAGCATCCGGCGGTGGCCCGCGTCCTCTACCCCGGCCGACCCGACCACCCGGGCCACGCCGTCGCCGCCACGCAGATGCGGGACTACGGCGGGATGGTCAGCTTCCTCGCCGCCGGCGGTGAGGACGCGGCGCTGCGGATCGCCGCCGGGACGCGGCTCTTCGCGCTGGCGGAGTCGCTCGGCGCGGTCGAGAGCCTCATCGAGCATCCGGGGCGCATGACGCACGCCTCGGTCGCGGGCTCATCGCACGCCGTCGACGCCGCGCTCATCCGCCTGTCCGTGGGACTCGAGACCACCGATGACCTCGCGGAGGACCTGCGTCAGGCGCTCGACGCCGTGGTCTGAGGCTCGCGCCCGACCCACCCGCTCGTCGGCGCCGCAGCGGACCGGTCGAATGCTTCGTGTCGTGGGCCGTCGAGGCAGCGGCCCGCCTCGAGGTCGCCGACGATCGCGGGTCAGGCGTGCTGGCCGGCGAGGCGGCGCTGCTTGAACTGGGCCTTGATGTAGTCCCGGTTCATGAGCGCGATGAAGTCGATGGAGATTTCCTTCGGGCACGCCGCCTCGCACTCGCCGTGCATGGTGCAGGACCCGAACCAGCGCTCCATCTCGTCCACCATGTGCAGGACCCGCTCGAAGCGCTCGGGCTGACCTTGGGGCAGCAGGTTGAGGTGCTGGAGCTTCGCTGCGGTGAAGAGCTGGGCCGCGCCGTTCGGGCACGCCGCGACGCACGCGCCGCAGCCGATGCACGCCGCGGCGTCCATCGCCGCGTCGCTGACCGCCTTCGGGACGGGCGTGAGGTTGGCTTCGGGCGCGCTGCCCGTCGTCACCGTGATGTAGCCGCCGGCCTCGATGATCCGGTCGAACGCGGCGCGGTCGACGCAGAGGTCCCGGATGATGGGGAAGGCGGCGGCGCGCCACGGCTCGACGGTGATGTGGGCGCCGTCAGCGAACTTGCGCAGGTGCAGTTGGCAGGTCGCGGTGCCGCGTTCGGGTCCGTGGGCGCGCCCGTTGATCATCATGGCGCACGACCCGCAGATGCCCTCTCGGCAGTCGTGGTCGAAGGCGACGGGCTCCTTGCCCTCCGCGATGAGCTGCTCGTTCAGCACGTCGAACATCTCGAGGAACGACATGTCGGGGCTGAGGTCGTCGAGCTCGTGGGTCTCGAACGCACCGCGGGCGTTCGGGCCGGGCTGGCGCCAGACCCGCAGCGTGACCTTCACCGGTGCTCGTGCCCTCCCCGTCCGTCCTACTTGTAGGACCGCTGGGCGAGATGGACGGTCTCGAACTCCAGCGGCTCCTTGTGCAGATTCGGGTGGGCGTTGTCGCCCGTGTACTCCCAGGCGCCGACGTAGGCGAAGTGCTCGTCGTCGCGCAGGGCCTCGCCCTCCTCGGTCTGGTGCTCGACGCGGAAGTGCCCGCCGCAGCTCTCCTCGCGGTGGAGGGCGTCGCGACAGAGCAGCTCGCCGAACTCGAGGAAGTCCGCGACGCGGCCCGCCTTCTCGAGCGACTGGTTCAGCGACTCGCCGTCCCCGAGCACCCGGACGTCCTTGTGGAACTCCTCGCGGAGCGCGGGGATCTCGGCGAGCGCCTTCTCGAGGCTGGCCTGGCTCCGCTCCATGCCGCAGTTCTCCCAGAGCACGTGGCCGAGCTCGCGGTGGAAGTAGTCGACCGAGCGGGAGCCGCGGACGTCGAGGAGCGCGCGCACCTGCTCGGCGACCTGGGCCTCGGCGTCCTGGAAGACCTGGTGGTCGGTCGGGACGGGGTCGGTGCCGAGCAGCGGCGCGAGGAAGTCGCTGATCGTGGCCGGCAGCACGAAGTAGCCGTCGGCGAGGCCCTGCATGAGCGCGCTCGCGCCGAGGCGGTTCGCGCCGTGGTCCGAGAAGTTCGCCTCGCCGAGCACATACATGCCCGGGATGGTGGACATGAGGTTGTAGTCGACCCACAGCCCGCCCATCGTGTAGTGGACCGCCGGGTAGATGCGCATGGGCACCGTGTAGGGGTCCTCACCCGTGATGCGGTCGTACATCTGGAAGAGGTTGCCGTAGCGCTCCTCGATGACGTCGCGGCCGAGCCGTGCCGTCGCGTCTGAGAAGTCGAGGAAGACGCCGTTCTTCAGCGGCCCGACGCCGCGGCCAGCGTCCACCTCGCGCTTCGCGGCGCGCGACGCGACGTCGCGGGGCACGAGGTTCCCGAACGCCGGGTAGCGGCGCTCGAGGAAGTAGTCGCGGTCGGCGGCCGGGATCTGGTCGGGGGCGCGCGGGTCGTCGAGCTGGTCGGGCACCCAGATGCGGCCGTCGTTGCGGAGCGACTCGCTCATGAGCGTGAGCTTCGACTGGAAGTCGTCGCTCGCCGGGATGCACGTCGGGTGGATCTGCGTGTAGCAGGGGTTCGCCATCAGGGCGCCCCGGCGATGCGCCCGCCAGATCGCGGTGACGTTCGACTGCTTGGCGTTCGTGGAGAGGAAGAAGACGTTCCCGTACCCGCCGGTGGCGAGCACCACCGCGTGCCCGCTGTGGGACCGGACGTCCCCGGTGATGAGGTCGCGGGTGACGACGCCGACCGCCCGGCCCTCGTGGAGCACGACGTCGAGCATCTCGGTGCGGTGGTAGAGGGTGACGGTCCCGAGATGCACCTGGCGCAGCAGGGCCTGGTAGGCGCCGAGCAGCAGCTGCTGCCCGGTCTGGCCCCGGGCGTAGAACGTCCGGGAGACCTGCGCGCCGCCGAAGGACCGGTTGTCGAGCAGCCCGCCGTACTCGCGGGCGAACGGCACGCCCTGCGCGACGCACTGGTCGATGATGTTCACGCTCAGCTGCGCGAGCCGGTACACGTTCGCCTCGCGTGAGCGGTAGTCGCCGCCCTTCACGGTGTCGTAGAAGAGGCGATAGACGCTGTCGCCATCGTTGCGGTAGTTCTTCGCCGCGTTGATCCCACCCTGCGCGGCGATGCTGTGCGCGCGCCGCGGAGAATCGTGGTACGTGATCATCGTGACCTGGTAGCCGAGCTCGCCGAGCGTCGCCGCGGCGGACGCACCGGCGAGGCCGCTGCCGACCACGACGACGCGGAACTTGCGCCGGTTCGATGGGTTGACGAGCTTCACCGCGAACTTGTGCTCGTCCCACTTCTCGGCGATCGGGCCGTCAGGGATCTTGGCGTCGAGCGCGTACTCGGTCATCGGCTCACCGCCCCGGTCGTGATGAGCAGCGGCATGCTGCAGTTGCCCACGATGATGAGGCCGGCGAAACCCGTCGCGAAGTAGCGGCGCCACCGGTTGTAGCGCGGGTTGTTCCAGCCGAGACTCTGGAACATCGACCAGGCGCCGTGGAAGATGTGGATCCCGAGCGCGATGTTGGCGACGATGTAGACGACGGCCACCCAGACGCGCTGGAAGCTCAGGTACATGTTGTCGTAGGGATCGCCGCGCACGAAGTGCGGGCTCAGCTGGCCCCACGTCAGGTCCAGCAGGTGGAAGATGACGAAGAGGCCGACGATGATCCCGGTCCACCGCATCGTCCGCGAGGCGTAGTTCGCCGCGACGTAGTCACGCTTCGACTGGTAGCGCTGCGGCCGGGCCCGATGGTTCATCCGGGTCAGCTGCGCGGCCGCGACGATGTGGACGACGAAGGCGACCGTCAGACCCACCCGGAGCGCCCAGAGCACAACCGTGTAGGGGAGCGCGGGCTCGCCGAGCGTCCGGAGCCAGTGGGCATAGGTGTTGATCTCGGTCTTGCCGAGGAACACCTTCAGGTTCCCGATCATGTGGGCCAGGACGAACCCGAGCAGGGCGATGCCCGAGACGGCCATCGCCCACTTCTTGCCGATCGCCGAGCGCCAGAACTGGATCGGGAAGGGGACCGGGCGGGAGCGCGGGACCGGCGCGCCGGTGGATCGGGCCAGCCGCTCCGCGGCGTCGGCGTCCTCTCGCTGGTCCTCGGTCGAGAGCGTCTCGCCGACCTTGCTCATAAGCAGCATCGACGCTAGCCCCGCGGCGCGCGCCGGGCCTTACTGGCGTTCCGGCGGTGCTCGACGAGCCCGCCCGTGGCGCGGGTCACGCGGCGTCGCCGTGGCGAGGTCGTGCGCCGCGCCGGCCGGGGACACATTTCGGACCCGCGGCGACGCCGATCGGCGTGCCGGAGACCGTTGGTACGCTGCCGCGCGTTCCCCTCGTCTCGGAGGCTCGGTATGACCCGTCCCGGCACACTCGGTGAGTTGCGAGCCAGCGGGTGGGTGTCGCGCCCGGTCAAGCTCGAGGTGCGCGAGAACGCCATGGGGCGCATCGCCGAAGGCCGGCCGGTCGTCGAGGGTGTCGTCGGGTTCGACGACACCGTCCTCCCCCAGCTCGAGAACGCGCTCCTCGCGGCGCACGACGTGATCTTCCTCGGCGAGCGCGGCCAGGCGAAGACCCGCATGATCCGCTCGCTCGTCGGGTTGCTCGACGAGTGGCTGCCGATCGTCGCGGGGAGCGAGATCAACGACGACCCCTACGACCCCGTCTCGCACCACGCGCGGATGCTGGTGGCGGAGCGAGGCGACGAAGCGCCGATCGAGTGGATCCACCGGGAGCGCCGCTACGGCGAGAAGCTCGCCACGCCCGACACCTCGATCGCCGACCTCATCGGGGAGGTCGACCCCATCAAGGTCGCCGAGGGCCGGTACCTCTCCGACGAGCTCACGATCCACTACGGGCTCGTCCCGCGCACGAACCGCGGCATCTTCTCGATCAACGAGCTCCCCGACCTGGCCGAGCGCATCCAGGTCGGGCTCCTCAACGTCCTGGAGGAGCGCGACGTCCAGATCCGCGGCTACAAGATCCGCCTGCCCCTCGACCTGATGCTCGTCGCGTCGGCCAATCCCGAGGACTACACGAACCGCGGCCGGATCATCACGCCGCTGAAGGACCGCTTCGGCGCCCAGATCCGCACCCACTATCCCCTCGACGCCGACGTCGAGATGGACGTCGTCGACCAGGAGGCGCGGGTCGTGCCGGCCGACGGCCTGTCGGTCAACGTGCCGGGCTTCATGACCGAGATCGTCGCCGAGATCAGCCAGCACGCCCGCAAGTCACCACACGTCAACCAGCGGTCCGGGGTGTCGGTGCGCCTCTCGATCGCCAACTACGAGACCCTCGTCGCCAACGCGACCCGCCGCGCGCTGCGCGCCGGCGAGCCCGAGGTGGTCCCGCGGGTCAGCGACCTCGAGGCGCTCGTCTCGAGCACCGCCGGGAAGCTCGAGTTCGAGACCGTCGAGGACGGCCGCGAGGAGCAGATCCTCGACCGGATCGTGAAGGCGGCCACGCTCGACACGTTCCGGGCCTGCTGTCGACCCGAGAAGCTCACCGGGATGGTCACCGCCTTCGAGAACGGCCTCGTGGTCCACACCGGCCCCGACGTGGCGTCGAGCGAGTACGCGACGCTCGTGCCGAATCTCCCCGGCCTGTCCGACACGCTGAGCGACCTCGAGGTCGGCGAGACCCCGGCCGGCGTTGCGTCCGCCCTCGAGTTCGTGCTCGAGGGGCTGCACCTCTCGAAGCGGCTGAACAAGGACGCGGTCGGGTCACGCGCCACCTACCGCGGGCGGGGCTAGGACCAGGACTCAGAAGCCGGTCGACGGGCCTTGCTGGGTGAAGAACCCGCACTTGTCCGACGCGTAGCGGTTCACGTTGTTGACCGCCGTCTCGACGGACGGGTTGTTCCGCAGCTTCGGGTCGTGGCCGACGCCCTGGAGGGCGTGCAGGAACGTCTGTGCGTCGGCGCGCACCTGGGGCGGGGCGGTGCTGGCGATCTGGGTGACGATCGTGAGCTGCTTGGCGACGTCGCGCTTGTCGCCGCTCGCCTCCCGGTTCAGCTCGTTCTCGTAGTTGGTCGCCGCGGCGCAGAACCGCTTCGGGAACGTCGTGGGCGTCGTCGAGCCCGTGCTCGACGCACTGCTGCACCCCGCGACGCAGGCCAACGCGACGAGCAGGACGAGGAGCCGGGCGACCACCGTGGCCATTGTGGCGCCGTCGCGTCGCCCCAGTCCGCTCGGCGCTACCGTGGCCCGGTGCTCCGCCGCCGCCGTCGTGATCGAGAGGCGCGCGGGTTCCGCTACTCAGCCTGGGACGGCACCCAGCAGGGCTTCGACCTCGACGCGGACGCGCTCCTCGACGAGATGACCGACGACCTGCTGTACCACGGCGACCTCCACGCGTCGCTGCGGCGGCTCATGCAGCAGGGCATGCGCGACCGCGACGGCCAGCAGATGATGGGCCTGCGCGACATGCTGAAGAAGCTGCGCGAGCAGCGGCGCAACATGCTCGACCGCTACGACCTCGGCGGTGTCTACGACGACATCGCCGAGCAGCTGCGCGAGATCGTCGACCAGGAGCGCGAGGGCATCGACCAGCGCGTCGACGAGGCGCGTCAGTCCGGGGACACACGCCGCCAGGAGATCGTGGACGACCTCGCCGACAAGCGCCGCGAGCAGCTCGACTCGCTCCCGCCCGACCTCGCCGGCAAGGTGGCCGAGCTGCAGTCGAGCGACTGGATGGACGACGGCGCGCGGCAGCGCTTCGAGGAGCTCATGGACAAGCTGCGCGAGCAGCTGATGCAGAGCTACTTCAACCAGATGTCCGAGGGCATGCAGAACATGTCACCGGAGCGCATGCAGCGGATGAAGGACATGCTGTCCGAGCTGAACCAGATGCTCGAGCAGCGTGAGCGCGGCGAGGAGCCCGACTTCCCGGGCTTCATGGACCGCTACGGGGACTTCTTCCCCGGCAACCCCCAGAGCCTCGACGAGCTGCTCGAGCAGATGGCCCAGTCGATGGCCCAGATGCAGCAGCTCCTCAACTCGATGACGCCCGAGCAGCGCGCCCAGCTCCAGGGGCTCGCCGAATTGCTGCTCGAGGACATGGACCTGCGCTGGCAGGTCGACCAGCTCGCCCGCAACCTCCAGGGGGCGTTCCCGAACCTGCCGTGGGAGCGCTCGATGCCCTTCCGGGGCGACGACCCGCTGTCGATGGGCCAGATGCCCGGCCTGCTCGACGCCCTCGGCGACATGGACGACCTCGAGCACCTGCTGAGCCAGGCCACCCAGCCGGGCGAGCTCGCCGAGGTCGACCTCGACCGGGCCCGCGAGCTGCTCGGCGACGACGCGGCTCGCTCCCTCGAGCGCCTCGCCGAGCTGGCCCGCATGCTCGAGGAGGCGGGGCTGATCGAGCAGCGCGAAGGTCGCCTCGAGCTCACGCCGCGCGGCATCCGCGCCATCGGCCAGAAGGCGCTCGGCGACCTGTTCCGCAAGCTCATGCAGGACCGGGCTGGCCGCCACGAGGTCGAGCGGACCGGCGAGGGCCACGACCCGGCCTACGAGCACAAGCCCTACGAGTGGGGCGACCCGTTCCGACTGAACGTCGAGCAGACGGTGAAGAACGCGATCTGGCGCCAGGGCGCCGGGACGCCGGTGCGGCTCTCGCCGAGCGACTTCGAGGTCGAGCGCACCGAGCTCACCACGAGGAGCGCCACGGTGCTGCTCCTCGACGTGTCGCTCAGCATGCCCATGCGCGACAACTTCCTCTCCGCCAAGAAGGTCGCGATGGCGCTGCACGCGCTGATCACGAGCCAGTTCCCCCGCGACTACATGGGCCTGGTCAGCTTCGGGCGGGTGGCACGCGAGGTGCCGCCCGAGCGGCTGCCCGAGATGAGCTGGGACTTCGAGTGGGGCACGAACATGCAGCATGCGCTGCTGCTCGCCCGCCGCATGCTCAGCCGTCAGAGCGGGACGAAGCAGGTGATCATGGTCACCGACGGCGAGCCGACCGCCCACATCGAGGGCGGCGAGCCCTACTTCCAGTACCCGCCGTCACCGATCACGATCGAGGAGACGCTGAAGGAGGTGATGCGCTGCACCCGTGAGGGGATCCGCATCAACACCTTCATGCTCGACGAGACCTACTACCTGCGCAGCTTCGTGGAGCGCATGATGCAGCTGAACCAGGGCCGCGCCTTCTTCACGACGCCGGACACCCTCGGCGACTACGTCCTCGTGGACTTCCTGGAGCAGCGCCGCCACCAGCGGCGCGCCAGCTGACTCACCCCAGGCGCTGCTCGTAGGCGGCGAGCGACCGCGCGTCGAAGCAGACGAAGCGCACGACCTCGACGCGCGTGTCGGCGGAGCGGACGGCATCGACCGCAACGTCCGTGGCGTCCTCGAGTGGGTAGCCGTAGATGCCCGTGCTGATCGCCGGGAAGGCGATGGACCCCGCGCCGAGCTCGTCGGCGACGGCGAGGCTGCGTGTGTACGCCGAGGCCAGCTGGGCCGGCTCGCCGTGGCGCCCGTCCTGCCACACCGGTCCGACGGCATGGACGATCCAGCGCGCTGGGAGGCCGAACCCCGGCGTCGCCTTCGCGTCGCCGGTGGCGCAGCCGCCGAGGGCCGCGCACGCCTCCCGCAGACCAGGCCCCGCCGCCGCGAAGATCGCCCCGCAGACGCCGCCGCCGGGGGCCAGGGAGGTGTTCGCGGCGTTCACGACGGCGTCGACGGCCACGCTCGTGATGTCGCCCTGGGCGGCGTCGAGGCGGGTCATGGCCGAAATCTCGGCAGAAACTGACGCACGAATCTCCGCAAAAGGGACGAAACCTGCGCGAGCGCGAAAGTTCTGCTTGCGTCCGGTCCCGGGCGGCCCGCAGAGTACCACTGATGGAATTCCATCGATGTGATTTCGAGGGGATGCCGGTGCAGATTCACGAGTTCATGGAGCTGGTGCGAGGACTCCCGCCCGACGGCGAGGGTCGGCGCTGGCAAGAGCGGGCCAACTGCCTCGGGGTGGACCCGGACCTCTTCTTCCCGGAGCGCGGGGCGTCGACCCGGGAGGCCAAGGGGGTGTGCCGAGGCTGCGAGGTCCGGGCCGAGTGCCTCGAGTACGCGCTCGACCACGGGGAGAAGTTCGGGATCTGGGGTGGCCTGTCCGAGCGGGAGCGCCGCCGGGTCCGACGCCAGCGGGCGCTCGAGCGGCGCCGGCTCGCCTCGGCCTGAGTCACCGGCGCGCCGCGCCGGCGAGCCGGGCCTCGACGGTCCGGGACCGGTCGAGGCCGCTCCAGGCGAGGAAGGCGGCGCTGCAGCGCGCCCGCTCGGCCTCGGGCACCAGCCCCACCCACTCGACCCGCTCGACCGCGGCGCCGCGGGCCTCGACCGCCCGCCGCACCGTCTCGCAGGCCTCCTCGACGCCCGTCCGCGCCAGGTCGGCGACGTTCAGGGACACCTGCGCGACCCCGCGGGACGCCAGGCGCAGCCCGAGGGCGCGCACGCCGGGGAGGCCGCCGTCACGGGCCCGCACGGCATGGGCGACGGCCTGGGCCAGCCCGACGTCGTCCCGGTCGAGCCAGCAGTTCACCGCGACGAGCGGCGGTCGGGCGCCCACGGCGGTGGCGCCGAGCCGCGGGTGCGGTCGCGGCGGGCCGAGGTCGGGGGCCCGGTCGGCGAACGCGTCGCGACGCACCGTCGGGAGGGACCGGCCGGCCGGGTCGGCGTCGTCGTAGAAGAAGACGGGCACCGCCAGCTCCTCGGCGAGGTGCGCCCCGACGCGGTGGGCTGCCGCCACGGCGGTGTCGCCGGGCTGGCCGAGGGCGACGAAGGGGACGACGTCGACGACGCCGAGCCGAGGGTGGACGCCCTCGGGTCGGGTGGCGAGGTCGAGGTGCGCGGCCGCCGCGGCGGCGAGCGACGAGCGCGGCCGACTCGGTGTCGCCGTCGGCGGGTCCCGCGAGCGTGAACACCGACCGGTCATGGTCCGTGTCCGCGTGGCGGTCGAGCAGCGCATCGCCGCACACCGCGGCGAGCGCGTCGAGCGCCGAGCCGGCGCCCACGGCGATGTTCACGACGCACTCGAGCACGCCACCACGGTAGGGGCGTGTCCTCGGGCGACCGGGGGGTGGGCGCACCCACCTAGGGTCTCGGCGGTGCGGATCGGCCTGGCGCTGCCCCAGTACGACTACTCGGTGCCGGGCGAGTCGCCGCTGCGCTTCGAGACCATCGTCGCGCACGCCCAGCACGCCGAGGCCTGGGGCTACGACTCGCTGTGGCTCTCCGACCACCTCTTCTTGGACGTCGCGAAGTACGGCGGGCCGCCGACGCGCTACGGGGCGTTCGAGCCGCTCGCCACGCTCGCCGCCCTCGCGTCACACGTCTCCCGGCCCCGCCTCGGGACGCTCGTGCTGTGCGAGGCGCTGCGGCCCCCCGTGACGCTGGCCAAGACCCTCGCGACCCTCGACCGGGTGTGCGGCGGGCGCCTCGACGTCGGCCTCGGCGCAGGCTGGTACGAGCCGGAGTACGCCGCGATCGGGCTGCCGTTCCCGAGCCCGGGCGTGCGGGTGACGCGGCTGAAGGAGGCCACCGAGATCGTCGGCGGGCTGCTCGGCGGGGAGCCGCTCACCTATCGCGGCGACTACCTGCAGGCGCACGGGGCCGTCATCGACCCGCCGGCCGAGCAGACCCCGCGGCCCCCGCTGTTTCTCGGGGGGAAGGGCGACCGCGTCATCCGCACCGCGGTCGACGTCGCCGACGGCTGGAACACCTGCTGGGTCTGGACGCCGGGGGAGTACGCGCGCCGCCTCGACGTCGTGGGCGCGGCGTGCGAGGACGCCGGTCGCGACCCGAACCAGTTCTGGCGCTCGCTCGGGCTCTACGCGCTCGTCGGCGAGGATGAGCGCGACCTCGCGCGGCGCTTCGAGCGGCTGCGGGCGGCGACCCCCGCCGGCGTGCTCGACGGTGTCACGCTCGACGAGTGGCGCACGGGGCGGCTCGTCGGCACGGTCGAGCAGGTGCAGGAGCAGCAGGCCGAGTGGGCCGAGCTGGGCGTCGAGACGCTCATCGTCGGTGCCGGCGCGGTGCCCTTCCAGGTCGGGGCGCTCGACGACGTCGAGCTGCTCGCCACCGCCCTGACAGGGTCCCCGGTCGGGTGACCCGGCCCGGCGAGGGGAGGTCCCGGTGTCGTTCGGGTCGACGGCGCTGCTCATCGTCCTGGTCGTGGTGTGCGCCTTGCTCGTCGTCGCCTGGGTGGCCGGGCGGTCCCGGCGGGCCGGCGACGATCACCCGTCCGGTCCCGGCGCCCGGGAGGACGAACCCCCCGCGGGGTAGCCGCCCGGGAACCCAACCCGTCGCCCCCGTCGTTCTGGCTGATGGCTGACGGCGTCCCCACGTGGGAAGAGGTGGCCCGGGACCACGGGGCCTTCCTCTTCAGCGTGGCGTACCGCCTGGCCGGCAACGCAGACGACGCACAGGATCTCGTGCAGGAGGCGCTCGTCCGGGTCCGACGGGGGCTCGAGCGCTACGAGCCGGGATCCCTCGAGGGGTGGCTGGCCCGCATCGTGACGAACGTGTTCCTAGACGAGATGCGCCGGCGGCGCCGGCGCCCTGCCGACGCGCTCCCGGATGACCCCGAGCGCGTCCTGCCGACCACGCCTGGCGCGGACGAGGCGAGCCAGGAGCTGTCCGAGGAGATCCAGCACGCCCTCGCCGAGATCCCCGAGGACTTCCGCGTGCCGGTCGTGCTCTGCGACGTCGCCGATCAGTCCTACGAGCAGATCGCGGTCGCGCTCGGCGTCCCCGTCGGGACGGTGCGGTCCCGCATCCACCGCGGCCGGCGCCTGCTCCGCGCCGCGCTCACCGCGGAGGGCGCGGCATGAGCCCGCGTCGGTCCGAGGACCTCCTCTCGGCGTACGTCGACGGCGAGCTCGACGCCGCCACCCGCGCCACGGTCGAGGCGCGCCTCGAGCGGTCGGCGTCGTGGCGGGCGGTCCTCGAGGAGATCCGCGCCGCGAAGCGTGCCGTGCGGGACCTCCCCGTCCTCGACCTGCCCGCGGACGCCTGGGAGGCGCTTCTCGCCCGGGTCGCGCTCGACGAGCCCGTGGCCGTGGCGCCCCCGCCCCCGCCACCGGTGTTCGCCTGGCCGCGCACCTGGCGCGACCGCGTCCGCGACCGGCCGGTCCGCTGGGCCGCCTCGATCGCCGGCGCCGCCGCGGCCGTGGTCGTCGTGGCCGCGCTCGTACTGCCCGGCCCGCACGAGATCACGCCGAAGGTGAACGCGTTCAGCACGGAGCACCAGACCCGGGCCTCGATCGCCGGTGACCCGGTGAGCACCCTCGCCGGGGTCGAGATGCTGCACGGGATGGGCCGATGAGCCGGACGCGCTGGGCGTCGCTCGGCATCGCCGCGGCGACTGTCGCGACGGTGGTCGGGCTCGGCCCGTCGGTCGTCGCGCAGCCGTCGAGCCAAGGCGCGCAGCTGCTCGCCGCCGCGCGCCGGGCCGCCGGCCGGGCCTCGTACGCCGGCGTCGTCGTCGTCTCATGGCGCGACGGCGGGGCGCTGCACCAGACCCGCGTCCTCGCGCAGGTCGAGAACGGGGTCGTCGAGATGGGCGTCGGCGACCAGTACGTCGTGTCGCTCGGCGGGCAGCGCTGGGTCGGCAGCCCCGGTGCGTGGAATCTCGTGCTCGGTCCCGACCAGCCCTCGGCGCCAGCGCCGGCCATCGACGCCAACTGGACGCTGGAGACGGCGCCGGGCCCGGTGGTGGCGGGTCGGGCGACGACCGTCGTGTCCGCGGTCGACCCGAGCACCGGTGCGACGCGCGCGCGCTTCTACATCGACGTGGCCACCGACACGATCCTGCGCCAGGACGTTCTCGACCCGCACGGCACCGTCGTGCGCCAGACCCGATATGACGTGGTCGTGCCGCTGGCGACGAAGCCGCCCGTGACGCCGTCGGGGGGCCACTCCGACGAGCCCACCCCGCTGGTCGCCGTCCCGTCCGGCTACCGGGCGCCGAAGGACCTCGGGCGTGGCTACCGGCTCCTCGGCCAGTACCGCCAGCCCGACGGGACGCTCCAGTTGTATTACAGCGACGGGCTCTTCACCCTCTCGCTCTTCGAGCAGCGGGGCACGATCGACTGGAGCGCGCTCCCGCCGGGGACCGCCGGGCGCTGGCAGGGGGTCGACCTGCGCTCCTACCCGGCGGCGACGACCGGCGCCGTCGTCTGGGGATCGCACGGCCTCGTGATCACGTGTGTCTCCGACGCCCCGCCCGACCAGGCGACGCTCGCCGTGCACGACGTGATCGGCGGCGGCAGCGCGAGCGGCCTCGGCTCCCAGATCGCCCACTTCGTCCTTGGGCCGTTCGGCTGGAACTGAGACCGCCGGCGCGTAGCGTGCCGGCATGCCGGGACCGCCCCGCGCGCCGCAACCCCGCGTCGCCGCGACCCTCGCGGCCGTCGGCGGGTGGGTCGACGCGGTCGGCTTCCTCACCCTCTTCGGGCTCTTCACCGCGCACCTGAGCGGCAACACCGCACGGCTCGGCGTTGAGCTCGGCCAGGGCGAGGTGAGCCTCGCGCTCACCTACCTCGTGCCGATCGTCGTGTTCATCGGGGGCGTGATGGCGGGCTCGTGGTTCATGGCGGCCCACCGCGACCGCAACACGCTGCCCCCGCTCCTCGCGGTCGAGGCGCTGCTCGTCACCACGTTCATGGTCGTCGGCACCGCGCTCCACGACGCGGGCGACGTCACCCCGCGCTCCGCTGCCTACTACGGCCTCGCGGTGCTCGCGACCGCGGCGATGGGGCTCCAGACCTCGTCGCTGCGCCACGTGTGCGACGTCGCGGTGCACACGACGTTCGTCACCGGGATGATCACGTCGTTCGCCGAGGAGCTCGTCGCGTCGGCGCGCCACGAGCCGGACGCGCCGCGGCGGGCGCGCATCCACGGCAGCCTCGTCGCGTCCTACCTCGTCGGCGCGGTGTGCGGCTCGGCGCTCGACACGTCGTGGCGGCTGTGGTCGCTCGCGATCCCGGTTGCGGTGCTGGCCGCGCTGAGCGTCGGGATGCGCCGGCCGGGACCGGTCAGCGCGACGCCGTGAGGCGGCGCTGTCGGAGGATCCGACGGCGCTCGCGCTCGGAGCACCCGCCCCATACGCCGTGATCGATGCGGAACTCGAGGGCGTACTCGAGGCACTCGGTCTGCACCGGGCACTCGGCGCACACGCGACGCGCCCGGTCCACCCCGACCCCGTCCGAGGGGAAGAACGCCCCCGGGGCCGCCTCGCGACAGCGCGCCCGCAGCATCCACGCGGGCGTCTGATGATCCGGTCGAGGGAGCTCGCCCGTCGTGGGAAGGTCGTCCATGCTGGTGAAACGGAGGGCGCTCAGAAACGGTTCCCGCCCGCCGCGGGGTCGAAGGGCTACGAGGTGTTCAGTCTGGCAAACCCCGCCCGTCCGGCGCAGCCCGCGGGCCGCGGCCTGCGCCACGACCTGGGCAGCCCCGTGCCCGCCATGCCTGGCACGGTAGCCGGGACGGGGCCGCCGGCTCGGAACCGCACCGGTAGGGTGGCATCGATGGCGATCAACCAGGACGAGCTCGAGCAGCTCCCGCCGCAGGGCCACGTCAAGGTCGTCTACCTCGGCCCGGTGGCGCCGCACTGGGACGTGCACGGCGTCTTCGGCGACGGCCGGGTCGTCGACGAGTTCCGCCAGCGCGCCCTGGCGCGCCTCCAGCTCCTCCCGCCCCACGACCCGCAGTTCCGGCGTAACCGCGAGCGCGTGAACCGCGATGCGGAGCGGGAGCGCCTCATCATCGAGTGGGACCTCGGGTACCCCGAGGACGAGGCCGCCAGCTAGGTCAGTCGTCCGCGCCGGGGCTGTAGCTCTCGCTGTCGCCGGCGCCGTGCAGCCCGGTGGCGATGAACACCACCCGGTCGGCCACGTTCACCGCATGGTCGGCGATGCGCTCGTAGTGGCGCCCGACCAGCGAGAGCTGGATCGACTCGAGGAGCCGGCCCTCGTCGAGGGGGCCCTCCCGGGTCATGATGTAACGGAACAGGCTCTTCGTGAGGTCGTCCATCACGTCGTCCATGTCGAAGAGCGCGGCGGCCCGCGAGGGGTCGGTGTCGGCGAAGGCGTCGATCGCCAGGCGGGTCTCCTCGGCGGCCTGCTCGCCCATCCGCCCGATGATCCCGCGCAGCTTCGGGTCGATGCTGTGCGGGTACAGCTGGCGGGTTGCCTTCACGACGCTCTTCATGAGGTCCCCGCTGCGCTCGAGCTCGTGGCCGATGCGCAGCACGGCGAGGAGCGTCCGCAGGTCGGTCGCCACCGGGTGCTGGCGGGCGATGAGCACGAAGCAGTGGTCCTCGATGGCATAGGACAGCTCGTCGATGTCGCTGTCCTTCTCGACGACCCGCTCGGCGGCGCCCAGGTCGGCGTCGAGGAGCGCCTGGGTCCCGCCGGCGATCGCCTCGGTGACCAGCGCCGCGAGGCGGATCACGTCCGCCCGCAGCTCCTGGAGCTCCTTCGCGAAGACCTTGCGGGCCTCCTCCTGCCGCTCGTCGTCCATCCGCGGGCTTCCCGTCATCGGCCCATCTTGACCCCACCGCGGGGGACCTGACACGGCCCCGCGATCCCGTTACCGCACGTTCACCCGCGCTTCACCATCCGGCCATGTCCTGGTCGGCCCCGCGCCAGACACGATCTTTAGCCTCCCGGAGGTCATTCGACGTTCACGAGGAGGACGCACTGATATGACTCTCCGCACGCGCCTCACGCGGGTCGTGGTCCCGCTCTTGGCGCTTGGGCTCGTCGCCGGCGTGGCCGGGGGGGCGGGCGCGACCACAGCGGCAGCGCCGACGCTGCCGCCGGCGACGCTCAATGGCGCCGGGTCGACCCTGACCCAGACGTTCTTGCAGGCCGCCATCGCTTCCTTCAAGAAGGTCCAGCCGAGCGTCACGATCAACTACAGCGCGGGCGGCTCGGGTGCCGGACGGACCGCCTTCGCGAACCAGGTGGTGCAGTTCGGCGCCTCGGACGCGCCGTATGCGGCGAGCGCCCAGCAGCCGGCCGGGCCCTTCGACTACATCCCGACGATCGTTTCGCCGATCGCCGTGACCTACAACCTGAGCGGGGTGTCCAAGCTGAAGCTGGACGCCGACCAGGTCGCCGGGATCTTCGACGGCTCGATCACCACGTGGAACGACCCGGCGCTCGCGACGGGCAACTCCGGGGTGAAGCTGCCGAGCACGACCATCCAGATCTGTCGGCGCTCGGACTCGTCGGGGACGACGCAGAACTTCACGACCTACCTCATGGCGGCGTCTGCGCAGTGGAAGCTCGGTGAGGGCGCGACCGTGAACTGGCCGGCCTCGTCGGTCGGCGGGAACGGCAACACCGCCGTCGCCCAGTGCGTCAAGACGACCCCCGGCGCCGTCGGCTACAACGACTTCGCCGACGCCAAGGCCGCGGGCCTGAAGGTCGCTTCCGTGAAGAACGCGTCGGGGAGCTACATCCCGCCGTCGATCGCCACGGCGACCACGGCCCTCATCGGCGTGAAGCTGAACCCGGACCTGACGTACAACCCGTTGAACACCAAGAACAAGAGCGGGTACCCGATCACGTCGCCGACGTGGCTGATGGTGTACCAAACCCAGCCGAACGCCGCGATCGGCAACGCGGTAAAGGCGTTCCTGACCTACATCCAGGACAACAGCACGAAGCTCGCGCCCGCCGTGAACTACGCGCCGATCCCGCCCTCGTTCCAGAAGGCCGCCCTCTCGGCGATCGCCAAGATCCAGGTCGGCTAACCGCTCGACACGGGAGGGGCGGGAGACTTTCCCCCGCCCGCCCCTCCCGTGCCAGCACCTGCCAGCTGCACTGCGAGCCATGGCCACCGAGACACTCGCTCCACCGAGTTCCCAGGGTCTCCGGGAGGGCAAGCCGCCGCCCGGGCGGGCCGCTGATCAGATCTTTCGCGTCCTGTGCCTGGCCGCGGGCCTGCTCGTCCTCGTCATCCTCGGCCTCATCATCGTCACGACCGCCGGGCAGGCGAAGGACTGGTTCAAGGCCGAGGGCCTCAGCGCGCTCTTCAGCTCGAACTGGGATCCCGCCCACCAGCATTTCGGGGCGCTCGGGCTCGCCTACGGCACCGTCCTCGTGTCGTCGATCGCCCTGCTCTTCGCCGTCCCGGTGAGCGTCGGGATCGCGCTCTTCGTCACCGAGGTGTCGCCTCGGTTCCTGCGCCGCCCGATCGTCTACATCATCGACCTGCTGGCCGCGATCCCCTCGGTCGTGTTCGGCCTCTGGGCGCTGAACCAGTTCACGCACCCGTTGGCGAACATCTACAGCTCGATCTCGAGCGCGACGTCGGGCATCCCGATCCTCGACACGCTCTTCGCTCACCCGAGCGCGTCGGGGCAGGCGTTCTTCACCGCCGGCCTCGTCGTGGCGATCATGATCACGCCGATCGTCACCGCGATCACCCGGGAGGTGTTCGCCACCACACCCGCCTCCCAGAAGGAGGCGGCGCTGGCGCTCGGCGCGACCCGCTGGGAGATGATCCGCGGCTCGGTCTTCCCCCACGGCCGCAGCGGCGTCGCCTCGGCGGTCATCATCGGCTTCGGGCGCGCCGTCGGCGAGACGATCGCGGTCGCGCTCGTCGTCGGCTCCTCGCCGCGCCTCACCGCGCAGATCTTCGGGACGGGCGACACGATGGCCAGCATCATCGCCAACGAGTTCGGGGACGCGTCGGGCACGTGGCGCTCCGCGCTCATCGGCCTCGGGCTCGTCCTGCTCATCATGACCGTGATCATCGGCTTCGTCGCCCGGGCCGTCCTGGCCCGTGCCGACCGCCGCATGGGGATCATCCGATGACCGTGACGACCGACGCCGCGCCGCCGCCGCTCCTCTCGTCGGGCCAGCAGTCGGTGGCGCGCAAGCTACGCAACCACGTCGCGACCGCCTGCATCCTCGCCACGGTCCTCATCGCCCTCATCCCCCTCTACTTCGTGATCGCGTTCGTCGTCCGCAAGGGTGGGTCGACGTTCGGGTGGAGCTTCCTCACCCAAGACCCACCGATCATCGACCAGCTGAGCGGCGGCGGCATGTTCCCGGCCATCGTCGGGACGCTCGTCATCACCGCCGGGGCGACGATCATGGCGGTGCCCCTCGGCATCCTCGGCGCCATCTACCTCAACGAGTACGGCCAGCACAGCCGACTCGCCCGGGTCATCCGGTTCCTTTCCGAGATCATGCTCGGCGTCCCGTCGATCGTGATGGGCCTGTTCATCTTCACGGTGATCACGTTGCACTTCAAGACGCTGAACGGCTTCGCCGGCTCCCTCGCCCTCGCCTGTCTGATCCTGCCGATCGTGATCCGCACGAGCGAGGAGATGCTGCACCTCGTCCCCGAGGAGCTGCGCGAGGGCAGCTACGCGCTGGGGAGCCGCCGGGTGCGCACGATTCGCACGGTCGTCCTGCCCAACGCCGCGCCCGGGATCGTGAGCGGCGCGCTGCTCGCCGTGGCGCGCGCCGCCGGCGAGACCGCGCCGCTCCTGTTCGTGATCGGGACCGTCACCGCCGCGAACCACAACCTGTTCAAGGGGCCCAACACCACACTCTCGGTGCAGATCTTCCACGGCGCGACGTCGCCGTTCGTCGGCGCCCAGGACCGCGCCTACGCCGCGGCGCTGACGCTGGTGCTCCTCACCTTCGTGTTCACCGGCCTGGCGCGGCTGGTGACCACGATCTACGCCCGTCGATCAACCGCAGGAGCGTGACCATGGACACCACACGGCTGCAGGACACCCCAGCCGCCGCCGCTACAGTCGCGCCCGTGCTCACCCGGCCACCGGCGGCGCAATCCACGGCGACCGGCGACGGGACCGAGACCGGCGAGCGCCAGATCGTCTTCGAGCTCAGCGACGTCGAGGTCAGCTACCACGGCGCTACCGCCGTGCGCGGCGTGAACCTGCAGGTCGCGGCGCGCGAGATCACCGCGTTCATCGGCCCGTCCGGGTGCGGCAAGACGACCGTGCTGCGGTCCCTCAACCGCATGCACGACCTCACGCCCGGCGCGCGGGTCGAGGGCCGGATCAGCTACCACGGCGAGGACCTCTACGCGGCGAAGGTCGACGTCGCCGAGGTGCGCCGGCGGATCGGCATGGTCTTCCAGAAGCCGAACCCGTTCCCCAAGTCGATCCACGACAACATCGCCTACGGCCCGAGGATCAACGGCAAGCGGCGCGGCGAGATCGGCGACCTCGTCGAGTCGGCGCTGCGCCGCGCCGCGCTCTGGGACGAGGTGAAGGACAAGCTGAAGCAGACGGCCCTGGGCCTCTCGGGTGGCCAGCAGCAGCGGCTCTGCATCGCCCGCGCGCTCGCCGTGGAGCCGGACGTGGTGCTGATGGACGAGCCGTGCTCGGCGCTCGACCCGATCGCCACGGCGCGCATCGAGGACCTGATGCAGGAGCTCAAGCACGACTACACGCTCGTGATCGTCACCCACAACATGCAGCAGGCGGCGCGGGCGTCGGACCGGACGGCGTTCTTCACCGCCGAGGCCGACGAAGCCGGGCGGCGCTGCGGCGCCCTCGTCGAGTTCGACAGGACCGAGCAGCTCTTCACCCAGCCCTCCGACGAACGCACCGAGGGATACATCTCCGGGCGGTTCGGTTGAGCCGACCGCCGTCCCCGGGGGTGGGCCCCGGCGCCGACGAGGCAACCCCAGACGAGGACGACTGCCGGCGTCTGGCGCGGGCCCTCGAGCGCGTCCCCGACGGCGTGGTCGTCGTCGACGCCGATGGCAACGAGACCTTCCGCAACGCTGCGGCGATGCGCTTCCGCGACGCGCGCCACGCCGAGGCGCTCGCGGCCCACGCGGTGGACCAGCTCCTCGAGGCGGCCCGGCAGGGCGTCGTCGACGAGCGCGAGCTGCCGCTCTTCGGACCGCCCCGCGAGATCCTCGTCATCCGGGCCCAGCCGCTCGTCGACGGCGCCGACCTCCTCGGCGCCGTCGCGCTCATCCACGACGTGACCGACACGCGCCGCGTCGAGAGCGTCCGGCGTGACTTCGTCGCCAACGTCAGCCACGAGCTCAAGACGCCGCTCGGGGCGCTCGGGCTGCTCGCCGAGACCATGGCCTCGGCCGACGACGTCGAGGTGGTGCGCCGCCTCGCCGAGCAGCTCGTGCGCGAATCGGACCGCCTCGGCCGCATCGTCGACGACCTCTTGGACCTCAGCCTCATCGAGGCCCAGGAGGCGCCCACCCGGGAGCCGACGCCGGTGCGCATCCTCGTCGAGGAGGCGGTCGAGCGCCTCGGCCCGCTCGCCGTCGCGCAGGGCATCCCCCTCCTCACCGAGCCCGTCTCCGATGATCTCCTCGTGAACTGCGATCCCGGGCAGCTGGTGAGCGCGATCACGAACCTGCTCGACAACGCCGTGAAGTACTCCGAGCCCGGACGGGTCGTCGAGATCGGCGCCCGCCGCGAGAGCGGGCAGGTCCTCATCGAGGTGCGAGACCACGGGATCGGGATCCCGAGCCGCGACCTCGAGCGGATCTTCGAGCGCTTCTACCGGGTCGACAAGGCGCGCAGCCGCGCCACCGGCGGCACCGGGCTCGGCCTCGCGATCGTGCGCCACGTCACCGAGGCGCACGGCGGCGAGGTCATGGTCGAGTCCACAGAGGGCGAGGGTTCCACGTTCCGTCTAGCGCTGCCGCTGGCGGACGCCACCACCGTCGCGGAGATGTCATGACCGCCGAACCGCCCACGATCCTCGTCGTCGACGACGAGCCCTCCTACCGCGACGCGCTCTCGGTCGCCCTCCAGCGGGAGGGGTTCGTCGTCGAGACCGCCGCCGACGGCGCCGAGGCGATCAACCGCTTCAACCAGACCCGCCCGGCGCTCATCCTCCTGGACGTGATGCTGCCCCAGATGTCGGGCGTCGACGTGTGCCGGGAGCTGCGCACCCGCTCCCAGGTGCCGATCATCATGGTCACGGCCCGCAACGCCGAGATCGACGCCGTCGTGGGGCTCGAGGTCGGCGCCGACGACTACGTGACCAAGCCCTTCCGGCTGCGCGAGCTCGTTGCCCGGGTCCGCGCCGCGCTGCGCCGTGCCCCGAACGACGGCACCGGCCCCGACACGTCCCTCGAGGTCATCGAGGTCGGCGACGTGAAGGTCGACGCGGCCCGCCACGAGGTCTTCGTCAACAACTCGCTCGTGCCGCTGCCGTTGAAGGAGTTCGAGCTGCTCGAGCTGCTCCTGCTGAACGCCGGTCGGGTGCTCACCCGCGACGTGCTCATCGACCGCATCTGGGGCCCCAACTACTACGGCGACACGAAGACGCTCGACGTCCACATCAAGCGCCTCCGTGCCAAGCTCGAGGTGGACCCGGCGAACCCCTCGCGCATCGTCACGGTGCGCGGCGTCGGGTACCGCTACGAGCGGACCTGAGCAAGCCAACGAGCTGACCCACCACGCGCCCGCGCCGCGCGACGCGTGCGGGAGGCCCGGCGCGGCCGTCTCGCGTGGGCCGGCCGCGCCCGACGCGTCCGGGTCGTCAAGTGCCGCCTCCGTCGGGTCGACCGACGCGACGTCGTCCGCCGGTGCGCGCGCGGCCGGCTCGTCCGCCGCGCCGCCGCCGCGACCGTCCGACTGGCGCTCACCGCGGCGACGGGCCCGGCCGCCGCGACCGGGACCGGCGGCGGGCCGCTCGGGAACGGGGTCGGGGCCAGGACCGACAGCGCGGGCGGTGACGCCGTCGCCCCCGCCGCGTGTGGCGCCGTCGGAACCGGCGGAGTCCGGGTCGCGGCCGCCGCGGGCGGGGTCGCCGGCGTCGGAGCGGGGGGAGGCGTCGTCGGGGTCCTGGCGGTCGTCGTCGTGGTGCTGGAGGGCGGCGGGCTCGGCGGCGAAGGGATCGACTCGACGCCGGACACCACGGTGCCGGCGAGGGCCGGCGCGAGCGCGGCGAGCGCGTTGCCCCCGCCCCCGACGGCGAGCGGTGCGTTGTTCGTCACGGCCCGAAGGAGGCGGACGACCGCGGCCGCGTCCTGGCGCATCTGGGCGAGGACAGGGTCGCTCTCCGCGCTCGGGTCGGCGTAGAGCGCGCCCGGCACGCCGGTCCCCGTCGAATTCGACGTCGTAGGCGCCGAAGTCCTGGAGCGCGCGGGCGAGCACGAGCCCGCCCGGGCTCAGGCCGAGGGTGGTCACGTCGACCGAGGACGGGATCGCGAGGAGGCTGCCGAGGGGAATGTGGCCGCGGTAGGAGGCGGCGTTCGTGTCCTGCGCGGTGGCGGGCCAGATCGGGCCGCCCGCCTGCGCGGCGAAGGGCAGCGCGAGCGCGATCGCGTGGTGGATCTGCCCGCTGTCGAGCTCCCACTGGCGGATGAGGCCGCCGACCGCGCTGACCCCGGCGGCGCGCACGCCGCCCACGACGCCGCTGCCGGTGAGGTCGGTGCGGACGTGGTAGCCGCACGACAGGTCACCCGTCGGGAGGCGCTGCGCCTTCCAACACTCGTCGACCCAGTGGTCGGTCGGGTCGACGACGTGCAGGTCGGCGTCGCTGCCCTGCGCCGGCGTCGCCGCGTCGGGGATCCGGTACTGGGTCGAGCCGTGCGAGTCGGTGACCGTCCGCAACGGGTCGGTGGCGCTCGCGCGATAGATCGGCTGGGAGTATGCACCCGCGTCGATGTTCACGCCGGAGAGGGCCTGCACGTCGAGGGTACTCGGGTCGCTGGCCGCGGCGAAGCGCGCGCCCGAGCCGATGGGCACGTTCCAGGGCGAGGTCGACGCGAACGGCCACACCGCCGGGTCGCGGGTGGTCCCGTCGGCACCGGCGCCGGGCAGGGACGCGAGCGCCCCGACGAGCGCCCCGACGAGTGCCGCGCCGAGCAGCGCGACGAGCACCGGTGACCGCCGGCGCACGCGCGCGCGACGAACCGAGCCGGGCATCCTGGGCCTCCCTGCCGATGAGTTGAGCGCAGTCTGGCGGACCCGCCTGCCGCCGCAAGCGAACACGAGGCGAACGGGTCGTGACGCTCGACGCACCGGTCGCGCGCTTCGTGGCCTCGGTGGCTCGCTCGTCACGCACCGTGTCCGGGGTGCGCGCGACGCGGTCGCCCGTCAGGCGCCGGCGACGGCCTCCGGTGGCCACGACGCCGGCGCCGCGGCGGCCGCTGCGGGCACCCCGGTGATGCCGGTCAGCTCGGTGAGGGCCGCGTACCCGTCGCGCACGAGCGCGACGTCGGTGTCGGGTGGCGGCTCGCCGTCGTGCCCGACGAACTCGAGGCGCGCCTCGCCGGGCGGCGCCGTGGCGCGCCACTCCTCGGCGAAGGGAGCGAGCCGCGCGCCGCGCACCCCACGCACCTCGTCGAGCGGCACGTTCGGGACGTTCAGGTTCAGCACGCCCCGTGCCGGGACCTCCGCCAGGACGCTCGCCGCGAGCGCCGCCGCGGTGTCCCAGTGCTCCTCGTCGCCCCACGCCAGGCTCACCGCGAGCGCCCCGATGCCCAGCACCGCGGCGGTGAGCGCCGCGCCGACCGTCCCGGAGTGCAGGACGAGGTGGCCGGTGTTGAGGCCGCGGTTGATGCCCGACACCACGAGGTCGGGGGAGCGTCCGAACGCGCCGAGCCCGCCGGCGTAGACGGTCACGGCGGGCGGCGCGGCGAGCGCGTGGACCGGGACGCCGGGCAGGTCCGGCCAGTCGACGGTCAGGCGCCCGATCGGGCCCGACCGGTGCAACCGGCCGATCGCCGCACCGGCGCCGCTGTGCTCCCCGTCGGGGGCGACGACGACCACGTCGTGTCCCGCGTCCACGAGGGCACGGGCGAGGGCCTTGAGGCCCGGGGCCTCGACACCGTCGTCGTTGGTGACGAGGACTCGCACGCGCCGGACGGTAGCCGCGGCCGTGACGGGGTCGGCTGCCGGCGCGACGTTGCCTGGGTGGCGTCGGATGCGCCAACGTGACCGGGTGGCCGTCGTCATCATCGGAACGCCGCGGGCGCCGCGATGAGCGCCGTCGATCTCGCCGTGCTCGACCTCGCGGGCACGACCGTGCGCGACGACGGCGTGGTCGAGGACGCGTTCGTCGACGCGCTCGCGTCGGTGGGCGCCGGGCCCGACACCGCCGGGTTCACGGACCGGCTGGTGCACCTGCGCACGACCATGGGTCGCTCGAAGCTCGAGGTGTTCCGCGAGATGCTGGGCGACGACGCGACGGCGCGCCGCGCGAACGAGGGCTTCGAGGCCGCGTACGGGGCTCGCCTCACGGCCGGGGCGGTGCGACCCATCGACGGCGCGGAGGAGGCGATCGCCGCGCTCCGCGGCGCCGGCGTGCGCGTGTGCCTCACCACCGGCTTCTCGCCGGCGACGCTCACCGCACTGCTCGACGCGCTCGGGTGGCACGACCGGGCCGACCTCGCGCTCGCGCCGGGCCCCGGGGTGCGGGGACGCCCGCACCCGGACCTGGTGCTCAGCGCGGTGCTGCGGCTCGGGATCGACGACGTGCGGCGGGTCGCCGTCGCGGGGGACACGGCCAGCGACCTGCTCGCCGGGACGTGCGCCGGCGCGTCGGTCGTCGCGGGTGTCCTCACCGGTGCGCACGACCGCGCCACGCTCGAGGCGGCGCCGCACACCCACGTGCTGGACTCGATCGAGGACTTCCCGGCGCTGTGTCGTTGAGTCAGGCGGCGGGGCAGGCGAGCCCCTCGAGGACGGTCCGCCAGTGCCCCAGGCCCGGCACCCGGGCGCCGGGCACCTTCGCGGCGTCGTCGGCCCGGCGGAGGGTGAGCAGGGCCTCGAGGTCCGGGTAGCGGTCCAGGACGGCCCGCTCCTCGGGGTCGAGGAGGCCCCCCTGGAGGCGGAGCGTCTCGAGGCTGCGGGTGCTCAGCCGGTGCCGGTAGCGCGGCTCGGTGGTGACGAGGTACCGCTTGGCGTCGTCGTGGTGGGCGACGAGGTCGGCGACGCGGGGCCCGAGCACGTCGGCCACCGCGGCCGCGCCGACGGCGGCGTGGCTCTCCGGGCGCCCCGGCGGCAGGAGCGTGCCGACGTCGTGGACGAGGCCGGCGATCTGGAGCTCACGGTCGCCCGGCGCGACCCGCTCGAGGATCGTCGCGCACTGCAGGGCGTGGGCGAGGAGGTCGACCGGCTCGTCGTCCGCCACCTCGGCCGCGGATTCGAGCCGCGTCACCAGCTCGTCGCTCGATCGGAAGCGCACCGTCAGCGAGGCCTTGGCCATCCGCTCCATTGTCCGCGGCGCCGCGCTCACCACAAGGCGCACCACGCTTCATTCACCTCGGGAGGCGCGAAGCGTCACCGGGGCGACGGGTGTCGTTCACCTGACCCGGGTCAGGCGGGTGGCGGGACGTAGCGCGCCGAGACGACCTCGCCGGCCTCGGTCCCGAGCACCCACGTCGAGCCCTTCTCGAGGCGGGCCTCGTCGGCGAGGACGCCGGCCCGCTCGAGGTGGTCGAGGAGCTCGCCGACGACGTCGCCGTGGGTGCACAGCACCGTCGGGCGATCCGACATCTTTTCCACAACCCGCAGCGCGTCGCGGAGCATTGTGCCCTCGCTCAGCAGGTCGGAGGTCTCGACGGGGACGGCGAGGCGCTCGCCGAGGGGCGCGACGGTCTGGTGGCAGCGGACGTAGGGGCTCGTGACGATGCGCGTGATGCGCGGGTCGTCGAGCAGCGTGGCGAGCCCGGCCGCCTGGCGCTGTCCGGCCTTGCTGAGGGGCCGGTCGCGGTCGGGGCCGTCCCAGCGGCTGCGGCTGCCCGCTTTCGCGTGTCGCACGAGGTAGACGGGTGTCTCGCTCATGGCGGTCGGCGGCCCCGGGGAAGAAGGTCCAGCAGCGTTCGGTCGTGTGGGTACGTGAGCAGTGTGGCAGCCTCCGCCGGCCGCATCCAGCGCACCTCGTCCACCTCGTGATTCGGGACAAAGCCGGCCTCTTCGGGCGCCGGGTCGGCCTCCTCCATGAGCCAGTACCGCACGACCTTCTCCCGGCCCCGCCGGTCGGCGTACCGGGTCTCGCCGAGGTCGGCGACCAGCCGGCAGGCGAGCCCGGTCTCCTCCTCGACCTCCCGGAGCGCCGCGGCCTCGAAGCCCTCCCCGTCGTCGAGCTTGCCCTTCGGGAAGCTCCAGTCGTCGTAGCGCGGGCGGTGGATCAGGATGACCTCGACGTGGCGGCGGCCGAGGCGTCCGACACGGCGCCGCACCACGCCGCCGGCGGCCCGCACCGGGCCGTCGGCCCCCTTGGCCTTCGGGCTCACAGCCAGGTGCGGTGCTTCTTGCGGGCCGTGTCGCGCCAGGTGGCCGACCACGCCGCCCGGCCCGCGTCGGCCGCGGCGCGCTCCGCGGCGACGAGCTCGCCGGCGGCGAACGCCGCGCCCTCGTCGTGCACCGCGGCCGCGGCGCGACGCAGCCAGTCGCTCGCGACGACGCCGTCCTGGTGCTCGCCGAGCACGTCCTGCACGTCGGTGATCGAGCGGGCCAGCGCGCGCGCCGGCTTGCCGAACGCCGGCTCCACCGCCTCGTTCGCGTAGCGGGCGCGCTTGGCGCGCTTGCGGATCGCGTGCAGCTCCTCGTCCTCGGGATGCTCGGGCAGCGCGTCCACCGCCTCGGTGAGGTGCTCCCATGCCTCGCGCACGAGGCCGCGCAGCACGTCCTCGTCGGACACGCCGTCGGTGCGGGGCACCAGGCGCGGCTGGCGCGCCGCGTCGACGAGCCGGTCCAGCAGCACGGCGTACCGGTGGCTGCGCAACGTCGTGAGCAGCTCGTCGCGCGCTCGGTCGCGCTCGACGCGCAGCCGGTCGAGGAGCCGGTCGGCGGCGTGGCGGTCGCCGTGGGGCAGCTGCTCGACGCGGGCCTCGAGGCGCTCGAGCAGCACGTCGGCGTCCCGGACGGCGCCGAGCGCGCCGCCGACCCAGCCGAGCTCGTCGCGGAGCGCCTCCGCCCAGGTCTGGTCGACGAGCGGCCCGAACGTGCGCAGGTGCGACCGGAGGCGGCGCGTCGCGACCCGGGCCTGGTGCACGTCCTCCGCGTCGTCGCCCCGGCGCACCCCCGGGTCGTGGGCGATGAGCCGCTCGACGGGTCCGGCGAGCGCGGCCCGCACGACGTCCCCGACCGTGTGGGCCTCCGCGGGGACCCGCACGTCGGGCGGGTCGGCCGCCCGCGGTCCGAGGGCCCGCACGATCTTGGGGGTGGGGTCGGGCGGCCCGGCCCCCGAGGCGCGCAGGCGCGCCACGATCGACGCGGCCTGCGCCTCGGGCGCCTCGTCGGCGAGCTCGAACTCGAGCTCCCGGAAGCCGGTCATCGAGCCCTCGGGCCCGAGGACGGTGACGTCGTCGTCGACGACCTCGCCGATCGGCGCGCCTGCCGTGGTGTGGAGGCGCACGGCGCGCCGCGTCGTGCGGAGCCGGGCCACGGGCCGGACCGCGGCGCTGCGCGCCAGGGCACGGACCATGTCGAGCGCCTCGGTCGGGGGCGAGCCGGCCTCCCCGCGGAAGGCGTACGTCGTGCGGTCCAGGCGGCCGTCGCCCGCGCCGGGGCGGGGAAGCTTCACCGCCCATCCCTCGTCGTTGCGATGCCGCAGCGACGCACCGGCGCGGGTCAGGCGCAGGTCGTCGGTGTCGTAGTAGATCGCGAGGAGCTGCTCGGTGTGCTGGGGCTCGGCGACGACGCCCGCCAGCGGGTCCGAGAGTGGTGGCAGCGCGTTCGCGGGCGGGGCGGCGAGCTTGATCTCGCGCTCGACGACGGTCACGTCCGCGGCTGCGCTCGCTCCACGGCCAGCTCCCGCAGCCGCACCTGCGCGTCGAACCCGACGATCGTCTCCACCTTGTGCCACACGCCGTCGGCTGCGAGATCCCAGGTGAGGACGTCGTCGGCGAGGTTCACGGTGAGGATCTCGTCGAGGCGGCCCCGCACCGCCGTCGACTCCACGGCGCAGAGCGACTCGACGCGGCGGTCCAGGTTGCGTGGCATGAGGTCGGCCGAGCCGATCAGGTAGGTGGCGCGGGTGGGGTCGGCGCCGAAGCGGTAGATGCGGGAGTGCTCGAGGAACCCGCCGACGATCGAGCGGACCCGGATGCGCTCCGAGAGGCCCGGCTGCTGGGGCCGCAGGCAGCAGATGCCGCGCACGATGAGGTCGACGTCGGCGCCCGCCGCGGACGCGGCGTAGAGCTCGTCGATGAGCTCCGGGTCGACGAGGCTGTTCATCTTCATGATGATCCGCCCGTCGCGCCCCTTCGCCGCCTCGCCGCGGATGAGGTCCCGCACCCCCGGCCGGAGGTTCTCGGGGGCGACGAGCAGGCGCCGGTAGCGCACCGAGCGGCTGTAGCCGGTCAGGTGGTTGAACAGCTCGGTGAGGTCGGCGCCGAGCGCCGGATCGGCCGAGAGCAGCCCGAGGTCCTCGTAGAGCTTCGCGGTCTGGGCGTTGTAGTTGCCGGTGCCCACGTGGCAGTAGCGGCGCACGCCGTCCTCTTCCTGGCGGACGACGAGCAGGATCTTGGCGTGGGTCTTGAGCCCGACGAGGCCGTAGACGACGTGGACGCCCGCCTCCTCGAGGACGCGGGCGCGCTCGATGTTGGCCTGCTCGTCGAAGCGCGCCTTCAGCTCGACGAGCGCGACGACCTGCTTGCCCTCGCGGGACGCGTGCACGAGCGCGGTCACGATCGCGCTCTCGGGTCCGGCGCCCCGGTAGATGGTCTGCTTGATCGCCAGGACCTGCGGGTCGCTCGCGGCCTGGTCGACGAACGCCTCGACCGACGTCGCGAACGAGTCGTAGGGATGGTGGACGAGGATGTCGCCGCTGCGCAGCAGCCCGAAGAAGTCCGGGGGTTCTTCGCTGACCGGCGCGAGCGTCGCCGGCGTCTGGGGGACCCACGGCTCGTCCTTGAGGTCCGGGCGGTCCAGGGCGTAGATGTCGAAGAGGCCCGTCAGGTCGAGGGGGCCGTCGACGCTCACCACCGCCGCCGGCGGGATCTCGAGCTCGCGGCACAGCACGTCGAGGACCTCGTCGCTCATCGACGCGTCGACCTCGAGACGGACCGTGTGCCCGAACTTCGTGCGCCGGTACAGCTGGGTCTCGATCGCCTCGAGGAGGTCCTCG
This sequence comes from uncultured Actinomycetes bacterium, assembly GCA_963731625.1. Lineage (GTDB taxonomy): Bacteria > Actinomycetota > Acidimicrobiia > IMCC26256 > PALSA-555 > PALSA-555. The sequence continues at coordinate 1,226,002 of CAVSWH010000001.1, read as the reverse complement.
TCCTCGTCGTCGAGCTCGAAGTCGGCGTCGCGGGTGACGCGGAACGGCACGTGGTCGAGGATCTCCATGCCCGGGAACAGCCGCCCGAGGTTCGCGGCGATCACCTGCTCGAGCGGCACGAAGCGACAGCCGCCCGACAGCGGCACGAACCGGGGGAGGATCGGGGGGACCTTCACCCGGGCGAAGCGCTGCACGCCGCTCTCCGGGTCCCGGACGGCGACGGCGAGGTTCAGCGACAGGTTGGAGATGTAGGGGAAGGGGTGCGCCGGGTCGACGGCCAACGGCGTGAGCACGGGGTACACGAGCTCTTCGAACGTCCGCTGCAGCTCGGCCTGGTCGGGCGCGTCGAGGTCGTCCCAGTCGAGGAAGCGGATGCCCGTCTCCTCGAGTCGGGGTCCGACGTCCTTCGTGAACGTCGTCGTCTGGCGCTCGACGAGCGTGCGAACCTGCTCGCGGATGACCCGGATCGTCTCGAGGGGATCGAGCCCGTCGGGGGAGCGGGGCCGCAGCCCCGCGGAGATCTGCTCCTGCAGCCCCGAGACGCGCACCTCGAAGAACTCGTCGAGGTTCGAGGAGAAGATGGCCAGGAACTTGGCCCGTTCCAGCAGTGGCCGTGCCGCGTCCTCGGCGAGGGCGAGCACCCGCGCGTTGAAGTCGAGCCAGGAGAACTCGCGGTTGATGAAACGGTCGGCGTCCCCGTCGTCCCGCGTGCTGGGGGCGGCCGGCCCGCCGGTCGGCACGGCCATCTGCGCATGCTACCCGGGCGTCGCGAACGTCCTCCGGGGCGATCGCGCGGGGCGACGCACGGCGTGAACCGGCGACGACGCGTGGATGAACGAGGGTGGCGGGGCGGGCGAGCGTCGTCAGCGTCGTCGGCAGGCACCGCCGCTACTGTCAGCCCGGTCGATGCCTGAGGATCGCCTCCCCCTCCACCGGGAACTCGTCGAACGGTTCCTGGGGCTCATGCCGCCCACCCCGTTCGGGCGCCTGGTTCGGACGCACCTGGTGACGATGTGCGCCGACGCGTGCGTCGCGGCGTCCCTCGCCGGCTCGCTGTTCTTCCAGAAGCCGAGCAGCGGCGCCCGGGGGTCCGTCCTGCTCTATCTGGTGCTCACGATGGCGCCGTTCGCCATCGTGGCCCCGATCATCGGCCCGGCGCTCGACCGCCTGCGCGGCGGGCGGCGCCTCCTCGTCATCGTGTCCTGCCTCGGTCGGGCGGCGCTGTGCCTGATCATGGCCCAGGTCGTCACGAAGCCCTCCCCGGAGGGCCTGCTCATCTACCCGTTCGCGTTCGGCGCGCTCGTGCTCTCGAAGGGCTACTCGGTCGCACGCAGCTCGCTCGTGCCGAGCCTCGTCGACGACGAGTCGTCGTTCGTGAAGGCGAACTCGCGCCTGGCGCTCATCAGCGCCACGGCCGCGGTGGTCGGCGGCGCGCCCGCGCTGGCCGTGCAGCAGCTCTTCGGCGCGGACTGGTCGCTTCGCATGGCGATGGTGATCTTCCTCATCGCCGCCGTGTTCGCGACGCGGATCCCCCGGGTCCGTCGCACCCAGGCGCCAGTAGACGCGGAGCTCGAGCGCACCGAGCTGCACCAGCCCTCGATCCTGCTCGCCGGGTCGGCCATGGCGATCCTGCGCGGCGCGATCGGCTTCCTCCAGTTCTTCGCCGCGTTCACGTTCAAGAACGACCTCTTCGCGCTCGGCACGGTCGCGACCGCGGCCGGCATCGGGCTCTTCGGCGGGAACCTCATCGCGCCCCGCCTGCGCAACCACCTCCGGGAGGAGATGATCCTCGCGGGCTCGCTGCTCGTCTGCGCGGCCACCACGCTGTTCGCGGTGGTCCTGCGCGCGACGCTCGGGATCCCGCTGTCGTTCCTCGCGGTCGGCCTCGGCGCGGCCGCCGGGAAGATCGGCTTCGACAGCCTGCTGCAGCGCGACGGTCCGGACGCGGTGCGCGGCCGCGCCTTCGCCCGCTTCGAGACGCGCTTCCAGGCGGCCTGGGTGCTCGGCGCGCTGCTCGGCATCATCCCCGTCGCGTCGGCCGCCGGGCTCGGCGTGCTCGGCCTCGTTCTCGCCTTCGGCGGGCTCTCCTACCTCGCGGCGCTGCGCGCCGCCCGCAGCGCGCCGTCGCGCACCAAGCTGCGCCCCGAGGCGGTCGACCGTGCGCTCGACCGGGCGCGGGAGAACCTGAAGGAGCGCCGCCGCCAGCGCCCGAGCGCGCCACGGCGCGCTTCGCCGCGCCGTCGCCCCCGTGGCGTGGACGAGGAGCCGCCCCCGCCGAGCCCGCCACCGAACCCGCGCCCGGCCGCACCGCCCCGGGGGGTCGCGTCCAGTGGGGATCCCGTCGCGCCGCCGCCGCGGCGGCGGCGCTCCGGCACGGGCGGCCGGTAGACAAAGCCCCGCGCGCCAGGCTCGGACCGTGCGAGCATCACGGCCGTGACGGTCACCTTCCGGGTCGTGATCCCCGAGGAGTTCCCGGCGTACGGGCGCGCCTGCGCGCTCGCCTTCGGGGAGAGCCCGACGGGCGCCGAGCAGCACGCGCGGTGGTACGCCCTCGATCCCGAGCGGGTGTTCGCCGGCTTCGACGGCGACGACATCGTGGCCACCTGCCGGAACTACGGCCTCGAGCTCACCGTCCCCGGCGGCGCGATCCTGCCGGCGGCGGGCGTCAGCGCGGTCACGGTGCGCGCCACGCACCGTCGCCGCGGCCTGCTGCGCACCATGATGCGCGACCTGCTCGACGACGCGGTCGCGCACGACGAGCCGGTCGCGATGCTCACCGCGAGCGAAGGCTCGATCTACGAGCGATTCGGCTTCGGGATCTCGACGCGCCACCAGGTGATCGAGCTGCGCCGGCGCGACGTGGAGTTCGCCCGCCCGCGCCCGCCCGGCCGGCTCCGCATCCTCGACGCCGACGACGCGGCGAAGGTCGAGCCGGCGCTCTTCGACCGAGTGCGCCGCGTGTACCCGGGTGCCGTCAGCCGGCCGGACGCGTGGTGGAGCGACGAGCAGTACGACCCGCGCTTCGGGTCGCGCGTCGACGTCGTGTTCGAGAGCCCCGACGGCGTCGTCGACGGCTACGCGTGCTACGGCGTCCACGAGGGCTTCGACCCAGCGGTCGGCTCGGCGAACCGCCTCACCGTGCGCGACCTCGTCGCGGCCACGCCCGACGCGCTCCACGGCCTCTGGCGCTACCTCTGCGAGGTCGACCTCGTCGGCACGATCATGGAGCCGGGCGCGCCCGTCGACCTGCCGCTCCCCTGGCTGCTCACGACCAACCGCGCCATGCGGGTGAAGGGCGTCACCGACGCCGTGTGGACTCGGATCCTCGACGTCCCCGCCACGCTCGGCGCCCGCCGGTACGCGACCACGGACCGGCTCACCATCGCCGTCACCGACGCCTTCCGTCCCGGCGGGCCGGCCGAGGGCACGTTCACCCTCGAGGGCGGGCCCGACGGTGCGGTCGTGGTCGCGGGCGGCGAGCCCGAGCTCGCCGGCGAGGTCAGCGCCCTCTCGGCCGCGTGGCTCGGCGGCGTCCGGTTCTCCACGCTCGCCGCCGCCGGGCTCGTCGAGGAGCGCAGCGCCGGCGCGCTCCGGCGCGCCGACCAGCTCTTCGCCAGCGAGCCGCAGCCCTTCCCGTTCACCTGGTTCTGAGTCACCAGCCGCTCGTCGCGCCCCGGATCATGGCGAACGGCCCGACGGGCCACGCGAAGCAGTCCACCATCAGCTCGTCGACCTCCTCGGCGGTCGCCACGCCCTCGTCGACGACGCGTCGCGCCTCCGCCAGCATCGCCCCGTAGACCCGGTTGGCGACGAACCCCCACGCGGTGTCGGTGTCGCGGACGACGATCGGGTGCTTGCCGCATCGCGTCGCGAGGGCACACACCGTGTCGACGGTCTCCGGCGAGGTGTCGCGCGTGCGGACGATCTCGGCGAAGCGCATCACCGGCGCGGGGGAGGCCCAATGCCAGCCGACGACGGCCGCGGGCCGGTTCGTCGCGGCCGCGAGCGCGGCGATGGGGAAGCCCGACGTGTTGGACGCCAGGATCGTCGCCGACGGGGTCACCTCGTCGAGCTGACGGAACACGGCGACCTTGAGCGCGAGGCGCTCCGGGACGGCCTCGATGACGAGGTCGGTCGCGGCGAGGTCCTCGACCGCGGTCGTGAACGTCAGCCGCGCGGCCGCCGCGTCGGCGTCGGCGCGGCTCAGCTTGCCGCGCTCGACCGCCCGGTCGAACCCGTAGCGGCCGGTCGTGACCCGCGACTCGGCCTTCGCGACCGCGTCGCGATCGACGTCGCAGCACACCGTGGCGCAGCCCGCGGTCGCCGTGACCTGGGCGATGCCGCTGCCCATCACACCCGCGCCGAGCACGCCGACGCGCGGCACGTCCACGACGGCGTCCCCTAGAGGTCGAGCTCGATGCGCGCCAGCCAGAGGCCCGGCGCCGCGAGCTCGGACTCCGTCGGCGTGAACGATGGCGCGTCCCACAGCCGGTTCAGGGCCTCCGGCCCGGCGCGCTCGACGACGCCCGCGCAGAACGCCGCGCCGGCCTCGTAGTCCTCGCGCTCGAGGGTCAGGCCGAGCAGCTGCTCGACGAAGCGCGTCGCCTCGCCGCGCTCGAGGCGGTGCCGGGCGAGCGCCTCGTGGATCCGCCCGAACGACGGCACGAGCCGGTCCCCGATCCGCCGCAGGACGACGTCGCCGTAGCCGTCGAGCACGGCGTGGAAGCGGCGCAGCGCCGCGAGCATGTCGGCCTGGCGCGGCGACGTCATCGCGCCGAGCAGCTCCTCGGGTCGCTCCGCGAGCGCCTGGAGCGCCTCGGGGTCGGCGGGGTCGACGTGCCCGAGGCGTGCCTGCAGGACGGTTGGGTCGACCTCGTACGCCGAGACGTAGTCGGTCGCGAGGCCCACGAGCCGCTCGCGCACCCACGGCACCGAGCGCACGGCGGCGTGGACCACCTCGTGCAGCGCCACGCTGAAGCGCAGGTCGGCACGCTCGAGCGACCACGCCGCCTCGAACGCGTCGAGGTTCGGGACGACGAAGCACAGCGACGGCTCGTCGGACGTCGGCAGCGGCAGGTCGTAACGACCGAGGGCGTGCTGCGCCAGGTAGCCGATCATCGAGCCGGCCTGCACGCCGAGCAGCAGCGGGGCGAGCATCGGCAGCAGCGCGGCCATCGGGTCGCCGCCCCCGGCGCCGGCGGCCATCAGGTCGCCGCCGCCACCGAAGGCCCCGCCGAGCGTGACCGCGAGCGCCTCCATGACCGGGCGCAGCGCCTCGAGGTGCAGGTCGGCCCAGCCTCGCCGCCCGAAGCTGCGGACCGGCGCGGTGAACGTCGCGGCGAGACCCGTCTCGGCGACGATGTGGGTCTGTGCGGCGCGGGCGAGCTCCTCGAGCTGCTCGGCGGCCCCCGACTCGATCGGTGGCTCCGTCTCGCCGTCCGTGGCGACGTGGGTCGCGACCTGGGTGGCGATCTCCCAGTTGACCGGGCCGCTCGACTGCAGCATGCGCAGCAGGTCGTTCAGCTCCAGGTGGCCGAACCCGAACGGCAGTGACGGCTCGTCGCCAGGTTGAGGAGCGCCAGCCACGCGGCCAGTCTAGGAACGTGGAATCGATCGCCGTCACCGGCGCATCGGGGGTCGTCGGGCAGCGGCTCCTGCCCGTGCTCGCGGCGAACCCGGCGATCACCCGCCTCGTCGGCCTCGACGTCCGCCCCCCGCGCCGACGCGTCCGCGACCTGGAGTTCCATCTCGTCGACATCGCCCGCTCGGAGCTCAAGCCGCTGCTCGAGGGCACCGACGTGCTCATCCACCTCGCCACGGTCGTCGACCCGATCCCCGACGAGTCGCTCATGGCGAGCGTCAACGTCGACGGGACGCGTCGGGTGCTCGACGCCGCGGCGGACGTCGGCGTCCGCAAGGTCGTGCGCGTGTCCAGCGCCGCGGTCTACGGCGCCTGGGCGAACAACCCGGTGCCGCTCACCGAGGCCGCGCCGCTGCGGCCCAACCCGGGGTTCTCCCCGGCGGTGCAGGCCGCCGAGGTGGAGCGCCTCCTCGCCGACTGGCGCGACGACCATCCCGGCGTCGTGGTCACCACGCTGCGCAGCGCGCCCGTGCTCGGCCTCGGCGCGGAGCGGCTCCCGGCGCGGCTGCTGCTCGGCCGGCCGCCGCTGCGCATCCGCGGCGCCACGCCCCCGGTGCAGGCGGTCCACGTCGACGACCTCGTCGCCGCGCTCGCGCTGCTCGTCCTCGAGGACCACCCGGGCACCTTCAACGTCGCGTCCGACGGCTGGCTCGAGCCGGCCGCGCTTCAGGCCCTCGTGTCGCCGCCCGTGCTGCCCGCGCTGCCCCGCGACCTCGCGGCGCGCGTGCTGCGGGTGACCTGGCAGCTCGGGATCGGCGACATCCCGCCCGGGGTCGTGCCCTACCTCGAGCATCCCTGGGTGATCGCCAACGACGCCCTGCGGGGGCTCGGGTGGGCGCCGCGCCACGGCAACGAGGAAGCGATCGTCGACGGGCTGTCGTCGCTCGGCCGGCGGACCTCGGGGCGTGTCCTGCTCGCGCTCGCCGCCGGCGGGCTCGCCGGCGCCGCGGTTACGGCGTGGCGGCTGCGCCGTGGTCGGCGAGATGGCCGGCGCGCCAGGCGTCCCAGTCGGGCGTGAAGTAGCGCACCCGCGTCTTCTTGTACTCCTTCACCGACCACAGCAGCGCGTAGTCCTCGACGCCGGTCTCGGCCTGGATGGCGGCGATCGTCGCCTCGCAGTCACGGGCGTGCTGGCCGTGCACCATCGTGAACACCGAGTACGGCCAATCGGAGTAGGTGGGGCGCCGGTAGCAGTGGCTGACGAGCGCGAAGTCCGCCATCATCGGGCCGAGCTCGCCGAGACGATCGTCGGGGACGGCCCACACCCCCATCGCGTTCGCCTTGAACCCCGCGCTGCGGTGGTTCATCACCGCGGCGAAGCGCCGCATGAGCTTGCGCTCCTTGAACGAGCGCAGCAGCTCGAGGACGCGGTCCTCCGAGCAGCCGAGCTGCTCGCCCTGGGCGGCGAAGGGCCGCTCGACGAGCGGCAGGTCCTCCTGGACGATCTGGATCGCCGCGACCTCGAGGTCCGACAGCGTCGGGGCGGGCATGTGCTCGCGGCGCTCGGGCCGCTCGTGCTCCGCGACCGTCGCCTTCGCGTCGGCTGCGGTCTTGCCCGTCATGTCGAGCTTCACGCCGATCTTGTAGAGCTGCAGCGTCGGCAGCTTGCGGGTCACGATCGCCCCCGAGGTGCGGTGCAGGACGTCGAGGTGCTCGTCGAGCGACTCGTCGGGTGGGACGGCGATCGTGTACCAGAGGTTGAACGCGTGGTTGCGCTTGTAGTTGTGGCTCACGCCCGGGTGGGCGCTGATGACCGCGGCCGCGTCGTCGACACGGTCAGGGTCGATCTTGGCGGCGACGAGCGACGAGTGGTAGCCGAGGGCGCGCGTGTCGAAGATCGCCGACAGCTGGCGCAGCACCCCGGCCTCCTTCACCGCGGCGACCCGTGCTCGGACCTCAGGCTCCGACAACCCGAGCCGGGCACCGAGCGCGGCGTAGGGAGCCGGCTCGAGCGGGAAGTCCCACTGGACGGCGTTCAGCAGCTCGCGGTCCGTATCGGAGAGCGCCGCGGTGGTCATGACGATCCCATCGTCGCGGGACGCCTCCGGGCAGACAAATTCACGCCGCGAGCCCGGCGATCGTGGGGGCGGCGGGGCCGCGCTCGCCGAGCGACAGCTGGCGGACGGTCCGGCCGTTGCCCCGCACGATGTGGAGGGTCGCCGTGTCGCCGTCCTTCGTCTGCGCGATCGCCGCGACGAGGTCCGCCGCGCTGTGCACGTCCTCGGTCTGGGTGCCCGACGTCACCGCGGTGACGACGTCGCCGGAGTCGACGCCCGCGGCGGCCGCAGGTCCGCCTGGGGCCACGACGGTGACCTGCGCGCCCCCGCCGGGAAGGTCCTCGGCGTCGATCGCCCAGACGCCGACCCACGCGTGGTGCACCTGCCCGCTGTCCTGGATCTGCATGAAGACGTCGTCGGCGACGACGATCGGCACCGCTTCGGCGGGTAGCGCCGCCGACAGGATGCCGACCACCGCCCCGTCGCTGCCGATCAGCGCCCCGCCCGGCACGTCGACGCCCATGTGGGCGTCCGTCTCGATGAAGCCGGGCGTCATCGCGCCCGCGGGCAGCGGCGTCACGACGTTCAAGCGGCTCACGATCCCCTCGTAGGCGCTGGGATTCTGGCTGTCGCCCAGCCCGAGCGCCACGACGCTGTCGCCGATCCGGAGCGCGTCGTTGACGCCGAGGCGCGCCGCGGGGAAGTCGCCGTCGTCGACCGCGAGGACCGTGAGGTCGGTCTCGGGGTCGGTGCCGAGCACCCGGGCGTCGAGCTGGCGGCCGCCGAGGCTGTCGACCGTGATCGTCGTCGCCGCGCCGACCAGCGCGGCGCTCGTGAGCACCCGGTTGGGCGCCATCGCGACCCCCGAGCCGCGCGCCGCGCCGGTGGCCGAGACCGCCATGACCGAGACGATGCTCGGCGCCGCGCCGCTCACGAGGTTGGCGAAGCCGCCCGACGGCGAGGCGGGCAGGACCACCGTCTGATGCGTCGGCGCGTGATTCGTGCTGTGGAACACGCCCGCCGCGGCGAGCACCCCGACCATCACGCCGACGCTCAGCAGCGACCCGAGGAGCACCACCCCGAGGTCGCGCCGCTTGGGCGTGCCGCTGCGCCAGGCCGTGATCGCGGCTCCGACCTCGCTGGGGTGGAACCACACGCGATCGAGCGGATCGGGCGGCAACCCTGCGGGCCGATCGTCCTCATCGGGCTCGTCCGGCACAGGACATCAATCGTACCGACGGGCTTTTGCGGTCCAGTCGCGGGTGACACCGCCTGTGAGCAAGGTCGCGCCCCTTCAGTACCATTGCCGCCGTGCAGCAGCCGGGCGCAGCCGCGGACTGGATCGCGCTGACCGGTGAGGAGCTGCCGGTCGACGATGCGACGCGCTGGGCAGCGACGCCCCGCGCCGGCGCGGTGGTCACCTTCAGCGGCGTCGTGCGCGACCACGCCGAAGGCCGTGAGGGCGTCGTCGGGCTGTCCTACGAGGCCTACGAGGAGGCCGCCGCGGGGCGCCTCGCGGCGGTCGCGGCCGAGACACGTCGCCGTTGGCCCGTCGTCGAGCGCCTGGCGTGCCTCCATCGCCTCGGGGACCTCGCGCTCGGCGAGACCTCGGTCGTCGTCGTCGTGTCCGCGCCCCATCGCGCCGAGGCCTTCGAGGCCGCCCGGTTCGCCATCGACACCTTGAAGGAGACCGTGCCGATCTGGAAGCGGGAGCACTGGGCCGGCGGCTCCGACTGGGCGACCGGCGCCCACCCGCTCCGGTCGGTCTCCTCGCTGGCGCCCCGCTGATGGCCCGCGACCTCGCCATCGACCTCGGCACGGCGAACACGCTCGTCTACTCGCGCGGGCAGGGCATCATCCTGAACGAGCCGACGGTCATCGCCCTGAACAGCCGCACCCAGGAGGTGCTGGCCATGGGCCACGAGGCGTGGCACATGATCGGCCGCACCCCCGGGCACATCGTCGCCGTGCGGCCGCTGCGCGGCGGCGCCATCACCGACTTCGAGATCACCCAGCGGCTGATCCGCCTCATCTTCGCCCGGGCCGGCATCACCCGCCTCCAGCGGGCCCGCGTGCTCGTCTGCGTGCCGTCGGCCATCACGCACGTGGAGCAGCGCGCCGTCCTCGAGGCGACCCGCCGCGCCGGCGCGGCGCAGACCTACCTCATCGAGCAGCCGATGGCCGCGGCGATCGGCGCCTCGATGCCGATCCACGAGCCGCTCGGCAACATGATCATCGACGTCGGCGGCGGCACGAGCGAGATGGCGGTCATCTCGATGGGCGGCATCGTCGCCCTCCAGGCCGTGCGCGTCGGCGGATTCGACTTCGACGCGGCGATCTCCAACTACCTGCGGCGCGCGCACGGCGTCGCCGTCGGCGAGCGCACGGCGGAGGAGATCAAGATCGCCGTCGGCTCGGCCTATCCGACGGACCAGGAGTTCAAGGCGGAGATCCGCGGCCGCGACCTCATGAGCGGGCTGCCCCGCACGGTCGTCCTCGAGCCCGAGGAGCTCCGCGAGGCCATCGAGGACCCGATCATCCGCGTCGTCACCTCGGCGAAGCAGGCCCTCGCCGAGACGCCGCCGGAGCTCTCCCAGGACCTCCTCGAGATGGGCATCCACCTCGTCGGCGGGAGCGGGATGCTGCGCGGCTTCGACCAACGCCTCGAGTACGAGACCGGCGTGCCCGTCCGCCTCGCCGAGATGCCCCTCGAGACCGTCGTGCTCGGCGCCGGCCGCTGCCTCGAGTCCTTCGACAAGGTGCGCGAGATGTTCCTGGACCGCCCGCGGCCCTCGACGCAGCGCCGCGCCTACTAGGGCCCGCCGGCAAACCTCCCGTCGCGGCGCCCCGGCGCGCCGGTACGGTGACCAGGCCCGTGGCCTGGCCTCGCTCCCTCGCTCCGCTCCGCCATCGGCGCTACGCCGCGCTGTGGGTGGGCGCGTTCGCGTCGAACATCGGGACGTGGATGGAGACCGTCGGGGTCGGCATCCTCGTCACCGCCTCGACGGGCCAAGCGGGCTGGGCCGGGATCGTCGCGGCCGCGGCGTTCCTCCCGAACGCGCTGACGGGGCCGCTCGGTGGTGCGCTCGCCGACCGGGTGCCGCGGCGGCGAATCCTGCTCTGCACCACGACGGTGCAGACGATCCTCGCCGGGACCCTCGCCGCGCTCGCCTACCTCGGCGCGGCGCAGCCCTGGGCGGTCACGCTCATCGTGTTCACGTCCGGGTGCGCGAACGCGCTCGGGCTGCCGTCCTATCAGGCGCTCATGCCCGACCTCGTGCCGCGGGAGGAGCTCACCGGTGCCGTCGCGCTCGGCTCGGCGCAGTGGAACCTCGGGCGCGTCATCGGCCCGGCGCTCGCCGGGATCGCGATCGCCGCCGGCGGCTACGGGCTGGCGTTCGCGATCAACACGGTCAGCTTCCTCGCGGTGATCGCGGCCATCGCGCCGCTGCGCCTGCCGGCGCCCACGCCGACGCCGGGGGAGAGCATCCGTCGCTCGATCAGCTCCGGCGCGCGCTTCGCCTGGGACGACCGCGGGATCCGGGCGGTCATCGTCTACCTCTCCTTCAACTCCCTGCTGGCGGCGCCGTTCATCGCCCTCGTGCCCGCGGTCGCGCTCCGCGTGTTCCACCACGGGGCGTCGGGCACCGCGCTGCTCGTCACCGCGCAGGGCCTCGGTGCGGTGCTCATGGCGTTGCTGCTCGGCAGCCTCGCCCACCGCTACGGCCAGCGCCGGACGGTGCTCGCGAACCTCACGCTGCTGCCCGTCGCGCTCGTCGCCTACGCCGCCGCGCCCACCTTGGCGCTCGGCGCGGCGGCGATCTTCGCGGTCGGCGCGACGTACCTCGGCTGCCTGTCGAGCTTCACGACGATTGCCCAGCTGCGGGCGCCACCTGCGCTGCGCGGGCGCGTCCTGGCGGCCCTCATGGTGCTGCTCGGGCTGCTCTACCCCCTCGGCAGCATCGTGCAGGGCGCCCTCGCCGACACGTTCGGCCTCCGTGCGGTCACCGCGGCGACGGCGGTGCTGCTGGCGGTCTCGGTGCTCGCGATCCGCGCGCTGCGGCGGGGCTTCGACCGCGACCTCGACGACGTCGCGCCGCGCGCCGCGTCGCTCGCGGTCGTGGGGGCCGTCGCGCCCGGCGGCGCGTTAGCGCCGGGCGGGATCAGCCGGGCGGCGAGGGTGGGCGTCGGGGCGGGCTGAGCTCGATCGGGGTCGCCTGCCCGACGCCGAGGAGATCCTCGGCGGCTTGGCGCACCTGCCAGTCGCGGTCGGTGGCTGCCCGCGCCAGCGCGGCGTCGACCGCCGGCCCGTCGAAGGGCGCCAGGGCGAGCACGGCGCGGCGCCGGACCGTCGCGACGTCCTCGCAGGCGGCGAGGACCGTGTCGAGCCCCGCCGCCCGCGCGCCGAGCGCGGCGACCGCCGCTTCCCGCGCGAGGGCCTCGCGATGCCCGGCCGCGACGGCCTCGAGGGCCTCGACGAGGAGGGCGTCGACCGCGGCGAGCTCGCCGGTCGCCCAGGCGGCCGCCTCGACGACGGTGACGTCGGTGTCGCCGAGCAGCGCGGCGAGCGCCGGCGAGAGGTCGTCGGGAGGACGGCGGAGCCGGGGCGTGAGCTCGGCGGCGCGACGGCGCACCGCGGCGTCGCGGTCGCGCGCGGCGGACGTCCACGCGTCGGCGGCGGTTCGTGGCGGCGCGCGCCGGACGGCGGCCGCCAGCGCCGCGGCCCGCGCCCGAGGGTCCGGGTCGTCGGTCACGGCGCGGGAGAGCTGTGCCTCGGCGCCCCGCGGCAGGCGTGCCTGGTGTCCGAGCGCGGCGAACGCAGCGGCACGGACGATCGGGTCGTCGGAATCCGTCACGAGGGACCCCGACCGCGCGCGGTGACCGCCGGGCGACTAGCCCGACCGCGGGATCAGGGAGACGAGGATGCTGACCGTCAAGGCGATCAGCAACGCGGAGCCCAGGCCCACCGCGGCGACGAGGAGCACCCACCGGACGCTCGCGGAGCTCTTCCGGATCCAGCGGACCTGGCGGATCGACGCGATCCGGTCGGCGAGCTGCTTGCAGCTCTCGACGAAGGTGGCCCAGTCGGCGGTCGGGCGGGCCTCGCCCGGTGCGGGTCGCGGTCCGGGCCCGGCCGACGGTCGCGGCCCCGGGCCTCCGGCGGGCCGCGTCGGCGAGTCGGGCGTGGGAGGACGGCTCGGGGGCTGCCCGGAGGATTGCGGACCCCGGATGGCAGGCTGGGGGTTCTCCACCCCACCAGTATCGGTCATCACGCAAGGAGCGGGGAAGCGGTGTCCCATCCGTCGGCGGAGCCTCCGCCGCACCCGCCCGGGCGCTCCCGGCGCCGCCGCGTCCTCCAGACGATCGCGACGATCGTCGGCACGCTGCTCGTCGTCGCGGCCGTCGCCGCCGCGGTCATCCACGTGCCCTACGTCATCGAGTCGCCGGGCGCCGCGACGCCGCTCACGTCCCAGGTCGTGACCGTGAGCGGGGCCCGCACCTACCAGCACCGGGGCCAGCTCCTCTTTCTCACGGTGCAGGTCACGACGAGCGACCCGAACCTGTACAGCTACGTCTTCGCCAGCCTGAGCAACGACGACGCGGTGGTCGGGAAGCAGGACGTGCTCGGCTGCGCGTCGTACGCGGCCGACGCCCGGCTCAACACGCTGTTGATGGACGATTCGCAGAACGCGGCCAAGGAGGTGGCGCTGCGTCGCCTCGGCTACCCGGTGACGCCCACCGGTGACCAGGCCCTCGTCCTCGACATCGCGTGTGGCGGCCCGTCCGACCACCATCTCCAGGAGGGCGACATCATCACGGCGGTCGACGGGCACCCGGTCTCCTCGGCGGACGACGTCCATCAGGCCGTCGTGAGCCTGGCGCCCCACGCCGTCGTGCACCTGACGGTGCGCCGGGGCACCCAGACCGTGCCGGTGACGGTGCACAGCGGGCGCAACGGCAGCACTGCCTTCCTCGGCATCATCACCCAGACGCTCACGATGTGGCACTTCCCGCTCGACCTCCGGATCAACACCCAGAACATCGGCGGGCCGTCGGCGGGGCTCGCGTTCACCCTCGCGCTCATCGAGCGCGCTGTCGCCGGGCGACGTCACCGGCGGTCGTCCGGTCGCCGTGACCGGGACGATCAACCCCGACGGCACCGTCGGGCAGGTCGGCGGCATCCCCCAGAAGGCGATCACCGCGCAGCGCAGCGGGGCCGTCGCCATGCTCGTCCCATCCGGGCAGGAGCGGGACGCCCGCGGCGCCGCCCCACACCTGAACGTGATCGCGGTGAAGACCGTCGACGACGCGCTCGCCGCGCTCCACCGTCTCGGCGGCGTGCCGGTCGCGACCGGGACGCCCTTGGCGTCGCCGTCTGCCCAATAGCATCGAGCGGGTGGCAGGCTCCTCGTCGGGCGACGACGCGCATCCCGACACCGCCGAACCCGACGACAGCTCGCCGGAGCCCGACGCCGAGACGCGAGCCGCCGCGCTGCTCCGCGACGCCGAAGAGGTCGCCGCGGCGAAGGGACGCGCGATGGTCGACGAGGCCCGCGCGGTGCGCAAGCGCATGCTCGACGACCTCGAGCGCCGCCGCGCCACCCTGCTCGCCGAGCTCGAGCGCGTCCGCGCCGCCGTCGACGAGCTCGCCGAGGACCTGGCTGCACCGCTGCAGCGCCCGGAGCGCAGCGAGCAGCCCGAGACGCCCCTGTCCGCCGACGCGGCCTCACCGGCCGGCGCGGAGGACGCCGCCGGCGACGTGTTCGCCCGACTCCGGGCCGAGCAGGACGCGCGGCCGGCTGTCCCGGCGCCGGCGCCCGCGCCGTCGCCGCGCCGGCCGGCCGATGGCGGGGACCGCCGCGGGCGCACCACCCGACGAGGCGCCGCCGGCGCCGCCCGCCCCGACCCCGCCGGCCGAGCCGCCCCCCGCCGCGGCGGTCGACCCGGACGACGCGATCCGGCATCGCCGCGACGAGGTCCTCACGCCGCTGACCGAGGTCGTCGTGCGCGCGTCGAAGCGCCTGCTCCAAGACGAGCACAACGACCTCCTCGACGCCGTCCGACGCAGCCGGGGCCGCGTCGACGCGTCGCGGCTGCTGCCCGATCCGGAGCGTCAGCACCACGCGTGGTCGGTCGTGCTAGCGCCCACGATCGACGAGGCCTACGCCGTCGGACGCGCGCTGACCGGCCGGGGTCGCCGGCCGACCAGCGCGCCCCAACGACTCGTGGCCGAGCTCGCGGCGGGGCTCGTCACGCCGTTGCGCGACCGACTGACCGCGTCGATCGACGGGGTCATCGCCGACGGGCCCTACGAGGGACCGGGCGAGCTCCAGAACGCCGTCGCGCCGGTCATCAGCGCGCGCTATCGGGAGTGGCGGGCCCGCGACCTCGAGGCCCATCTCGTGGACCTGCTCGCGGCCGCGTACGCGCGTGGCGTGTTCGACGCGACGCCGTCGGGCGCGACGCTGCGCTGGGTGCCGGCCGCCGTGGGCCAGTGCCCCGACGCCGACGACAACGCGCTCGAGCCCACGATCAAGGGCCACGACTTCCCGACGGGCCAGTCGTGCCCACCAGCCCACCCCGGATGTCGGTGCCTCGTCGTGCCGCGTGACGTGGGAACGTCCGACCCCTCCGTCTAGGCTGCGCCGGAATGCGGGTCCCCGAACAGCAACGGCATTCGTTCCGTCTGCGCGCATGGATCATCGCCCTGGTGGTGATCCTGATCATCTTGCTGTTCAGCCTGCGCGGGCTGGCCAGCTTCTACACCGACTACCTGTGGTTCCACTCCTTGGGCCAGGGCGGCACGTGGCGGGAGCTGCTCGGCGCCAGGATCGTCCCGGCCGTCGTGTTCACCGCGATCTTCTTCGTGCTCATCCTCTCGAGCCTGCTGATCGCCGACCGGCTCGCCCCGAAGGTGCGGGCCACCGGACCGGCCAGCCCCGAGGACGAGCTGGTGAACCGGTACCGGCAGGCCACCGGGCGGTACCAGGGCCGCATCCGCGTCGCGGTGTCGGTGTTCTTCGCGCTCATCGCCGGGATCGGCGTGTCGTCCCAGTGGCAGAACTGGATCCTCTTCACCCACCGCGTGAACTTCGGGATCAAGGACCCGCAGTTCCACAAGGACATCGGCTTCTACGTCTTCCAGCTGCCGTTCATCCAGTTCATCCTGAACTGGCTCTTCGCCGGGCTCGTCATCATCCTGCTGGTCACCGCCGTCGCGCACTACCTGAACGGCGGCATCCGCTTCCAGACGCCCGGTCAGCGCGTCACCCCGCAGGTGAAGGCCCACCTCTCGGTGATCCTCGCCGTCATGGCGCTCGTGAAGACGTCGCAGTACTACTTCTCGCGCTTCGCTCTCACGATGTCGTCACGGGGCCGCGTCGACGGCGCGACCTACACCGACGTCAAGGCCCAGCTCCCGGCCTACAACCTGCTGATCTTCATCTCGATCGTCGCGGCCGGTCTGTTCATCTGGAACATCATCCGCCAGGGCTGGGTCCTGCCGATCATCGCCGTCGGGCTCTGGGGCTTCGTGTCGATCGTCGTCGGCACGATCTACCCGGCGGCCATCCAGAACTTCAAGGTCAAGCCGAACGAGCTCGCCCTCGAGAAGCCCTACATCGCCCGCAACATCACCGCCACGAACGCGGCGTTCGGCCTCTCGAACGTGAGCGTCCAGAACTTCAACTTCAACACCAACCTCGATCCGAGCGTCGTCGATACGAATCGACCAACCATCGACAACGCGCGCCTCTGGGATCCGACCGTCATCCGCTCGACGTACCAGACGCTGCAAGGGCTGCAGCCGTATTACAGCTTCAACGACGTCGACATCGACCGCTACGACATCAACGGTCAGGAGACGCAGGTCCTCATCGCGGCGCGCGACCTCAACAGCTCGAGCCTGCCGACCCAGTCATGGGTGAACGAGCACCTCGTCTACACGCACGGCTACGGCGCGGTCGTGTCGCCGACGAACCAGGCCGACACGAGCGGCAACCCGACCTTCAACCTGTCGAACATCCCGCCGCAGTCGAACGGCATCTCGCTCTCGAACCAGGGCGCACAGGTCTACTTCGGCGAGAACCTGAGCGGCTACACGATCGTCAACGCCAAGCAGGACGAGTTCAACTACGCCCGGGCGGACAACACGAACGCGATGTCGCGCTACACGGGCAAGGACGGCGTCCGGCTCTCCAACATCTTCACCCGGGCCGCGTTCGCGCTGCGCTTCGGCGACCTGAACCCGCTCATCTCGGGTCAGGTGACGTCGAGCTCGAAGGTGCTGATGATCCGGGACATCATGACGCGGGTCCAGAAGCTCGCGCCGTTCCTGCACTACGACGCGGACCCGTACCCGATCATCATGAAGGGGCGCATCTACTGGATGCTCGACGCGTACACGTCGACCGACCAGTACCCGTACTCCCAGGTGTACAGCGGTGAGGGCGGCCTCTCGGGCAACGAGAACTACGTCCGCAACTCGGTGAAGGTCACGGTCGACGCGTACAACGGGACCGTCAAGTTCTACGTGATCGACAACAAGGACCCGATCATCCGGGCGTACGAGGAGGCGTTCCCGAGCCTCTTCACCTCGGGGTCGAGGATGCCGGCCACGCTGCGGGCCCACCTGCGCTACCCGGAGAACCTCTTCCAGCTCCAGTCGAACGTGTACTCGACGTACCACGTGCAGAACGTCAGCGCCTTCTACTCCGGGACCGAGCGCTGGCTGCTCTCGCCGGACCCCAACGCCGTGCTGGGCCAGACGGTCACCCCGACGACGGCCCGCGGCTCCCAGCGCGCCCCCGAGATCACCGCCACCACGCCGCGCCAGGACCCCTACTACCTGTACATCCGCCTGCCCGGTGACACGCGGGAGAGCTTCCTCATCCTCCAGCCCTTCGTGCCGGTGTCGCAGAACAACGCCCAGACGCGCCTCGTGTCGTTCATGACGGCGAAGTCGGATCCTGGCAACTACGGGCAGATCCAGGCCTTCGTCATGCCCCAGGGCTCGACCGTGAACGGGCCCGTGCAGGTCGCCAACAGCATCCAGAGCGACCAGAACCTGGCCCAGCAGTTCACGCTGTTGAGCCAGCAGGGCTCCGCGGTCGTGAAGGGCAACATCCAGCTCATCCCGGTCGGCGACTCGATCGTGTATGTGCAGCCGATCTTCGTGCAGCAGTCGACCCAGCAGGGCTACCCGCAGTTCCGCTTCGTCGTCGTGTTCACCCAGGGCAAGAACCCGGTGAGTGGCCCGACCGTGAACGCCGCCCTGAACGCCTTGTTCAGCGGGACGTCGGCGCCCGCGACGCCGACGACACCCGCCACGCCGACCCCGTCGACGCCCTCGACGAGCACCAACGTCCAGAGCCTCCTGAACCAGGCGTCCCAGCAGTTCGCCAACGCTCAGACGGCGCTGCGCAACGGCGACCTGGCGACCTACCAGGCCGACATCACGGCCGCCCAGAACCTCGTCCAGCAGGCCCAGAACGCCCTCGCGGCCGGCTGAGCCCCGGGATTGTTTGGCCCCCGGGCAATTGTTACTATCGGCGTAGTGGAAATTCGGTCCCCGGGGTAGACCCTCCGGGTAGCACCGAACCCGGACAGGAGCCCCGCCGATGACCGTCAGCGGCATCGATCTCGGCAAGTACCAGCTCGGCTGGTCGGACAGCACCGACGACTACGCCTACGCGCCCCGCAAGGGCCTGAACGAGGACGTGGTCCGCGACATCTCGGGCCACAAGAGCGAGCCGGCGTGGATGACGAAGTTCCGTCTCAACGCCCTGAAGCGCTTCGAGCGCAAGCCGATGCTCGCCTGGTTCGCCCAGAACATGCCCGACATCGACTTCGACGACATCTACTACTACCTCAAGCCGATGGAGGGGCAGCAGGTCAACGACTGGGACATGCTCCCCGAGGCGATGAAGACGACCTACGAGAAGCTCGGCATCCCCGAGGCCGAGCGCAAGTTCCTCGCCGGCGTCACCGCGCAGTACGAGAGCGAGGTCGTCTACCACAAGAACCGTGAGGACCTCGCCCGCCAGGGCGTGCTGTTCACGGACATGGACAGCGCGCTCCGCGACCACCCCGAGATCGTCCAGCGCTACCTCGGCACCGTGATCCCGCCCGGTGACAACAAGTTCGCCGCCCTGAACTCCGCCGTGTGGAGCGGCGGCAGCTTCGTGTACGTCCCCGCCGGGGTGCACGTCGAGATGCCGCTGCAGGCGTACTTCCGGATCAACTCCGAGAACGCCGGCCAGTTCGAGCGGACGCTGATCATCGCCGAGGAGGGCTCCTCGGTGCACTACGTCGAGGGCTGCTCCGCGCCGGTCTACACGAGCGACTCGCTGCACTCCGCCGTGGTGGAGCTCATCGCCAAGCCGGGGTCGCGGATCCGCTACACGACGATCCAGAACTGGTCGCCCAACGTCTACAACCTGGTCACCAAGCGCGCCCGCGCCGAGGCGGAGTCCACCGTGCAGTGGATCGACGGGAACCTCGGGTCGAAGCTCACCATGAAGTACCCGGCGGTCGTGATGGTCGGCCCGAAGGCGCACGGCGAGGTCCTCTCGGTCGCCTACGCCGGGGAGGGCCAGCACCAGGACGCCGGGGCGAAGATGACCCACGCCGCGCCCGAGACGACCTCGATCATCGACTCGAAGTCGATCTCGAAGGACGGCGGCCGCACCACCTACCGCGGCCTCGTGAAGGTGCTCGAGGACGCGCACAAGGTGAAGAGCCACGTGCGCTGCGACGCGCTCATCCTCGACGAGGACAGCCGCTCCGACACGTACCCGACGATGGAGATCGACGAGAAGGACGCCCGGATCGCCCACGAGGCGACCGTGTCGAAGGTCGGCGACGACCAGCTCTTCTACCTGATGAGCCGCGGGCTGACTGAGCAGCAGGCCACCGCGATGATCGTGAACGGCTTCATCGAGCCCGTCACCAAGACGCTGCCGATGGAGTACGCCGTCGAGTTGACGCGCCTCATCGAGCTCAACATGGAAGGCGCCGTCGGGTAGTGCCCGGCTTCACGCCCGACGCCGCGGCGGCGCTCGGGGGGCAGGCCTGGCTCGCGGCTCGTCGCGTCGCCGCGGCCGAGCGTCTCGACGGCCTCGCGTGGCCGAGCGCCAGCGAGGATCTGTGGCGGTTCTCTCCCGGTCGACACCTTCGACCTCGACCGCTTCACGCCGCGGGGCGCCACGCAGCGCTCCCTCGACGTCCCCGCGCTGCCGACCGGGCTGGCGTCGAAGGGCGTCGTCGTGGGCGACCTGCGCGACGTCGACGACGCGGAGGCCGCCGACTGGCTCGGCACCTGCTCGGACGCCTCCCCGGACGCGTTCACCGTGCTGCACGACGCGTTCGTCGTCGGCGGCTCCTACGTGCGCGTGCCGCCCGGCGTCGTCGTCGACGAGCCGCTGATCTTCGAGCACCGGTCCGGCGGCGACGGCCTGGCGAGCTTCCCGCACACCCTCGTCGTGGTCGGCGAGGGTGCCGACGTGACCGTCATCGACCGCTTCGCCGCGCACGGCGCGCCACACCTCTGCGACATCGTCATCGAGCTGATCGTCGGAGACGGGGCGCGGGTCCGCTACGTCTCGATGCAGGAGCACGATGCCACCACCTGGCAGGTCGGGCTGCAGCGCGCCCACGTCGGGCGCGACGCCTCGCTTCGGTCCTCGGCCGTCGCGCTCGGCGGTGACTACGCCCGGATGCGCACCGAATCGCTGCTCACCGGCACCGGCGCCGAGAGCGACCTCCTCGCCGTCTACTTCGGGGACGGGCACCAGGTCCTCGACTTCCGCACCCTCCAGGACCATGCCGCGCCGCACACGAGAAGCGACCTGCTGTTCAAGGGCGCGGTGGAGGACCAGGCCCGCTCGGTGTACTCGGGGCTCGTCCATCTCCGCGAGGAGGCCCAGCACGCCAACGCGTCCCAGACGAACCGCAACCTCGTGCTCACCGAAGGGGCGAGCGCCGAGTCGATCCCCAACCTCGAGATCGAGGCGAACGACGTCCGCTGCTCGCACGCGAGCGCGGTCGGTCCGATCGACGACGACCAGCGCTACTACCTCGAGTCGCGGGGCATCCCGCCCGAGGAGGCCGAGCAGCTCATCGTGCTCGGCTTCTTCGACGCTGTCCTCGACCGGCTGCCCGTCCCGAGCCTCGCCGGGGCGCTGCGCCGCAGCGTCGAGCGCAAGCTGGGGCGGCTCCGTGCCTGAGGTGCGGGCCTGCTCGGTCGACGACGTGGAGGTCGGCCGCGCCCAGCGCGTGGACGTCGACGGGCATCGCCTCGCCGTCGTGCGGCTCCCCGTCGAAGGAGGACGGCCAGCCCGACGACTGGTACGTGATCGGGGACCGTTGCTCCCACGAGGACTACTCGCTGTCGGAGGGCGACGTGTGGGAGGACGAGCGCGAGATCGAGTGCCCCAAGCACGGCTCCACGTTCTCGCTCTGCACCGGCGAGCCCCAGACCCTCCCCGCGACGCGGCCGGTGCCCGTGTACACGGTGCGCGTCGAGGGCGACGACGTGTACGTGGAGCTCCCGTGACGACGCTCGTCATCGAGGACCTGCACGCCCGCGTGAACGACGTGGAGGTGCTGCGCGGCGTCGACCTCACCGTGCGCTCCGGCGAGGTGCACGCGCTGATGGGGCCGAACGGGTCCGGCAAGTCGACGCTGTCACACGTCGTCATGGGCCGCGAGGACTACGAGGTGACGAGCGGGTCGGTGCGCCTCGACGGCACCGAGCTGCTCGGGCTCCCGACGTGGCGGCGGGCCGAGCTCGGCCTCTTCCTCGCCATGCAGTATCCCGTGGCGGTGCCGGGCGTGCCCGTCGGTGCGCTGCTCGCCGCGGCCGTGCAGGCGCGCGACGGCCACGTCGGCGGCGTCGGCGCCGCGGTGGCACGCGAGGCGACGCGCCTCGAAGTCCCCGACGAGTTCCTCACCCGCGGCGTGAACGACGAGTTCTCGGGCGGCGAGCAGAAGCGGATGGAGACGCTCCAGCTCGCCGTGCTGAGCCCGCGCATCGCGCTGCTCGACGAGCTCGACTCGGGGCTCGACGTCGACGCACTGCGCGAGCTGGCCCAGCGGGTCGTCGCCATGACCCGCGACGCCGACCTCGGCGTCCTCGCCATCACGCACTACGCCCGGCTGTTGAGCGAGCTGCGGCCCGACCGGGTGCACGTGCTCATGGCGGGACGCGTCGTGACGAGCGGCGGCCCCGAGCTCGCCGACCGGCTCGAGTCCGTCGGCTACGAGGGCCTCGCCGCCGAGCTCGGCGTGGAGGACCTCGCCGTGCGCGCGCCCGAGCCTGAAGATCCCTTCGCCGACCCCGGCTTCTGACCTACCGCGCTGGGACGCGGACGGTGACCGTCTCGAGCGCCGCGCCACGCTCGGCGCGGGAGCGCTCGGGCTCGCCCTGGGTCGAGGACGTGCACACGAACAGCGTGTGACCGTCCTCGCCGCCGATCGCGCAGGCGATCGTGTGGCGCCCCGGGAACTCGATGACGTCGGTGACTTCGCCTCCCTCGAGCACCCGCGCGCAGCGGTCCCCGACCGGCGACGCGATCCAGACCCCGTCCTCGCGGTCGATGCAGATCCCGTCCGGATACTCCGGGAGCTCGGCCCACACTCGGCGGTTCGAGAGCGTCCCGTCGGCCGCCAGGTCGAACGCGACGAGGTCCTTGCCCGTGCTCTCGGCGACGACGAGCGTCGACCCGTCGGCGGTGATGACGAGCCCGTTCGCCATCCGGAGCCCGTCGCTGACCGCGCGTGCCGAGCCGTCGGGATCGACGCGGAGCAGCGGGGCCCGCTGGAACTTGGCGCCGCCGTGGAAGTCGAAGCCGAACTGGCTGATGAACGCGTGACCCGCCGTCGTCGACCACGAGGTCGTTGATCTCGAACGGGGCGAGGTCGGAGCAGTCCGCCAGCACCTCGGGCGGCCCGCCGCCCGCCATCCGCAGCAGCTGGCGGTCACGCATCGACACGATCAGCACGCTGCCGTCGGCCCAGAACCCCAACCCTGAGGGATCGCCGGGCACGCGGGCCACCACGTCGACGGTGCCGCGCGAGGTCCGAGCAGTCCGCGAGCAGCGCCGGCGCCTCGCTGTCCACCATCCGCAGCAGACGGCGGTCACGCATCGAGACGATGAGCACCGATCCGTCCGACCAGAACCCCAGCCCGGACGGGTCGCCGGCGACCTCGGCCACGACATCGACGGTCCCGTCGGGCTGGACCCGTAACACCTGCTGGGCGTGCATGTCGGACACCCAGAGGGCGCCGTCATGCCATCGGGGCCCCTCGAGGAAGGCGCGCCCGTCGAGCAGCGTCGTCGGCTCGGCGCTCATCGCAGCGTCGTCGTGGTCGACGCGGACGGGTGCCTCGGCGACGCGTCGTGATGGCGGAAGACCGCACCGGCCAGCACCGTGGCTACCGATGAAGACGGTCGCGATGCCGAGGCTGACGAGCACCCGGCGAGGCAGGATCGCGCGCAACACGGCGTCGGGATCGTAGCGGGACGGTGTCGGTGCTCGGCCGCCGGGTCCGTCTCGGGGCAGCGCCCTACGGTCCCCCGGTCCCGCTGTGCACCGGCGCGCCGACCCGGCCGGGCACGGCGTCGGGCGTCTCGTGCCGCGCGGCGGATCCGTGCACGGTCTCGCTCCCCGAGCGTCGTCGACGCGGACCACAGGAGCTGGCCGCCGACGCCCAGGAGCACGAGGACGTCGCGACGCTGACGGCCAGCCCGGCGTCGAAACCGGGCGGTCGGTAGGTGAGGGCGACGTGCGAGCGACCGGCCGGGATCGCGACGGCCCGCAGCGTGTAGTCGACGCGGAGCAGGGTCGCGACGTGGCCGTTCACGGTGGCGGTCCAGCCGGGCGCGTACGCGTCGGCCATGACGAGCCAGCCCGCCTGTGGGGTCCGCACCGTGAACCCCGCGCCGTTCAATGCGATGGGCTCGGGCACGGCGGTGCTGCTCGGCCCCGCACCCCGGTGCACGACACGTTTCGCGCCGCCGAGACCCTCGTCGGGCTCCACGACCATCGCCTGGCGGTAGGCGAAGCCCGGCGCGGTGAAGGCGCGGAGCGCCGCCGGCCCGTTCGGGGCCACGTCCGCCTGGTGGACGACCCACGCGCGGGGTGGGTTGGCCGGCACGTGATACATCGCGAGGTCGGGGCCCCGGTAGATCGGCTGCAGTCCGTCGAGGTTCGGTGCCGCGGCCACCTGTCGCGTGAGCGTGGGATCGGCGACGACGGTGGTCACGCCGACACGGGCGAGCAGGTCGCCGCGCACCGCGGTCGGCGTGTAAGTGCTGAGGAAGCCGCCCAGCGCGGGCGTGCTGAGCGCCTGCATTCGACCGAGACCCCCCCGACGACGTTCCAGAGCTGGCGCTGGCGCAGCGGCACGACGCTGTCGTAGCCACCGCCGTCGTCGAGCGACTCCACGAGGTTGGTGTTGGCCAGGAACGCCGTGAGCCCGAGGATGCGCTGTGGGCTGTCCGGGTGTCGCGTGGCGCGCTCGGACTCCACGGCGCGCACGTCGACCGTCGTCGGATAGAAGGACGCGGTGCTGCTCCGCGGCGTGAACGCTGGGTTGATCCCGCGCGCAAAGTGGTACAGCTGGATCGTCGTCCCGAGCACTGCGAGGATCCCGACCATGCCGCGGCCTGTGTCACCGAGATCGGCAGGCGCCCCTCGCCGTGCCCCGGCACGCGCCACCATCGGGCCAGCCGCGGCGCGAGCGCGAGCAGGCCATCGAGCGCGACGGCCGCGAGCAGGACGAGCCCGAAGTCGAAGAGCCAGAGGAGGTACCCCGTCGTCGACAGGCGCGACATGCCGGGCACGAGATGGAAGACGACCCAGCTCAGCACGGGCGCACCGATTGCGACGAGGAACGTGCCGGCCGCGAGCCAGCGGCCCAGCGCGGCGCCGGGACGGCGCAGGGCGAAGCCGACGAACGCGAAGGCGAGCGGGACGAGCCCCACGTACTCGCCTTTGAACGCGAGCGTCAGGACGTCGGGCCCGCCCGCGGAGAAGACGTGCGCGAACTGCCTCGCCGAGATCGTGTGCTGCGACACGAACGCCGAGTACGAGACGGTGGCGCGCCCGCCCTCGTTCGCCAGCTTCAGGGTGGGCAGGAGGGTCGCGGCGCCGAGCCCCGCGCCGGCGCCGAGCGAGAGCACCGGGAACAAGATCCGCGGCCAGTCGAGTCGACGCAGCCGATCGAGGGTGAGCCGGTCCGGCGGCGGGACGATCGCGAGCGCGAGTCCGTACGTGCCGACGACGCCGAACGCGATGGCGGCGTCCTGCACGTTCCCGCCGAGTGCCATGGCCGCGAGCGGCATCCCGGCGGCCAGCGCCGTGCGCCACGAGCGCCGCCGAGCGGCGCGGTGCGTGAGCCACAGCGCCGCTGGCAACCAGGCGACCAACGGCAGGTACGCCTCCACCTGCATCCACGAGGTGTTGAAGCTGGCGAGCATCCAGCCTGTCGCGCCGAGGAGGCCGGCGAGGAACCGCAGCCGCAGCTCCTTCAGAAACGCGAACATGAAGAGCCCGCCGGCGAGCACGTGGCCGACGACGAAGAGGTCGTGGTTCCACGACGGCGAGACGAAGAGCGCGAGCAGGATCCGGACCGGATAGAGGATCCCCGACTGCCCGTTGGCGAGCAGCGCGATGCCGCCGAGGTTGTACGGATTCCAGAACGGGATCGTGCCGGCACGCCAGGCGTGGGTCTGCACCAGCGTGTACGGGTAGAAGAAGTACGCCTGGTCGGCCTGCGGATACGGGAACGAGAACGGCTGGTGCTGCCACGGCGCGAGGAAGAGCTGCGCGCCGGGGATGTTCGAGAGCGTCTTGCCGCCGAGCAGGGCGGCGAAGAACAGCAGGGTCAGTCCGCCGATGTAGGCGACGGCGCCGACACGCTCCCAGCGCGGCCGGTCCCGTGCGGCCCACCATGCGACGACACGCTGCGGGCAGTGGGAGGGTGGCCCCGGCCGGGGGGTGGCCCGCGGTGCTCACGCCTCGTCGGGCGCGGTCGGCATGGCCTCCGCCTCCGGGAGCCCGACGCGGACCCCGCGGGTGTTGGAGAACTCGCTGAGAAGGATCAGCGCGACGCCGAGGCTCACGAGCGCGAGGGCGCCGAGCGCGAGGCACACCGCGACGCTGACCGACGCCGCCCGCGACGGCCACGCCGGCGAGGGCGAGCAGCGCGAGCACGCACAGCGTGAGCACGGTGCCGAAGAGGACGAGCGCCCGGAGGACGATGCGGTCGAGGAACGGCATGAGCATCCGCAGCCCGTGGATGGCGAGGCGCGTGAACGTCATCCGGGAGCGCCCGGCGTAGCGCTCGCCGCGCGCGCAGGGCACCTTCGTGACGGGCAGCCCGAGGCTGACCAGGCTCGACGAGTAACACAGGTCGAAGTTCGGGTGGAAGACGACCCGGCGCGCCGCCCAGCCCCGGAACGCGGCGAAGTTGCCGCTGTCGATCACCGAGCCGACGAGGAGGCGGTAGGCGGCGCGGAAGAACGCGTAGAAGACATGGAAGCTGATCGACACGTGGCGCGATGTGCGCTGGGCGATCACGATCGCCCGGACGTTGTCGGGGTGGGTTTCGAGCGGCGCGAGCAGGCGCGGGATGTCCTCGGGCCGGTCTTCGCCGTCCGCGTCGAGCGTGACCACGACGTCGGTGTCGCGCGCCGCGGCGGCGATGGTCCGCAGTCCCGAGCACGAGCGCCCGCTGGTGCCCGAGGCTGTAAGGCGGCCCGATGACCTGCACGTCGTCGTAGCGGTCGAGCTCGTTGATCGCCTCGTCGGACCCTGCAGAATCGTCGATCACCACGAAGCGGGTCTCGCGGGTCGGCGACGGCCCGACGACGTCCAGGACGTGCTTGCGCAGGAGGTGGAACGACTCGACGTCGAAGTACACCGGCGTCACGATCCACAGCCGATCGGTGGCTGGCGTCGGCACGCGTCGTCATCGCTGGTCGTCGCGCCGATGCGCCACGGCGAACACTGAGGTGCCGAACGGGAGCCAGCGGCGCAGCCGGACACCCATCGTCCCGACACCGATCAGGAGCGAGTTCACGGGCGCGGGCACCGGCCGGAACTCTGCCGCGGGGGCCGCGGCCGCCCGGCGCGCCGGGTGGCGCACGCGCCGCGCGAGCCCGGCGGGCCACAGCTCCGGAAAGAGGTAGGCGGCCTCGTCGACGACGAGCCCCGCGTCGTGCAGGCAGCGCACGAGCGACCGCTTCGTGTACCGCCGGTAGTGACCGAGCTCGACGTCCCAGGCGGACCACAGGTGGGGCAGCGCTGGGACCGTGATCACCAGCTGCGCATTGGGTCGCATCGTCGCGGTCAGGGCGCGGAGAAAGCTGACGTCGTCGTCCTGGTGTTCGAGCACGTCGAGCAGCGTGACGATGTCCGCGTCACCGAGGTTGTCGATGTCCGCGACCGCTGTTGCGCCATATTCCTGCGTCAGGTTCGCTGCCAGTGACTCGATCGGCTCGATGAAGCGGTAGTGCACCTCGGGACGGGACAGGGCGAGCTGGCGGCCGAGCCTCCCGGCGCCGGCACCGACGTCGACCAGGGTCATCTGGCGTCCGGCGGGGAAGGTATTGCCGCACAGCGCGCCAGCGCACCTCGTGCCAGAAGTAGGCGGTCGGCAGGTCGTGCTGCTGCAGGAGATGAGCCTCGAGTTGTGCCACGAAGTACCCCCGGCCGCCACGCGGACACAGCGTCGGAAGGCTAGGTCATCCGCGCGAGCCATGGCGTCCGGTTCACCGCGTGCCTACGGCAGAACTGCCCCGCACGGCGCAAGACGTTAGTCGATCGACCTGCCGAGCCCGGTTGGGTGAGGTGCGCCGTGACGGTGCGGGACGCTGCGACCGCACGTCGTCAACACAGAGCTGTCGCGGTTCTGTGATCGCGTCGGCGGCGAAGCGGATCGGCGTGTTAGGGTCCGACATTCACTCGCTCGTCGCCCGCATTTCTCGCCTCTTGAACGCAGCGCGCGCGACGCCGCTCCGACTTTGGCTCACCTGCTTCCTCATCTTCGCGGGCATCGGCGCGGTGTGGGCGGTGACGACGCCCCCACTCGGCGCGGGTGACGAGTTGTCCGAGGTTGCACGTGCCGTGAGCCTCGTCGATGGGCAGCTCGTCAGCCACGGGAAGAACGGGCGCGGATACGGCTACTGGGTCACTGCGCCGGAAGTCTACGCCGACTCGGCGAGAACGACGCTGTGCTACATCGAGAAGCCAGAGGTGCCGCCGAGTTGCGCTCGGTGGCAAGGATCGACTCGCCCGACGCGATATCAAACGGGTGCCGGGCTAAACCCGCCGGCGTACTACGCGGTGATGGGAGCGATCGCGAAGCCGGCACCGCCGCTTCTGGGCTTGTATCTCATGCGGCTGGCCACCGCACTCCTGTCTGCAGCGCTGCTGGCGTCGGCGGTGGTCAGCCTCCGGAGGCTCCGACTGGGTTGGTTACCGTTGGTCGGCTTCGCCTTCGCGTTGACGCCGACACTCCTGTACATGACGGGGATCGTGGACGCCAACGGCCTCGAGATGGCCGCCGCGGCGGCGCTGTGGTGCGCCGGCGCGGTGATCGCCCTCGGGTCAGGTCCGCCCGGTCGCCGAGAGCTCGCGAGCTTCGCCGCGGCAGGTGTCATCCTGGCCATCAACCGACAGACTTCGCCGCTTTGGCTCGCGCTCATCCTCGTGACGCTCGCCTGTCTCGCGCCCTGGTCCCGGTTGCGCGAGCTCGCGCTGCGATCGGCGCGTTCCGCTGGTGTTGCCTCGCGATCGGGACGCTCGCGCTCTTGCAAACGGCGTGGGTTGTGCACTTCAAGACCCTGGCGATCACCTATCCGCAATACGGCGCGTTCTACCAGGGGACAACGACGGCGATCCGCGGCGTCGATCGGACAAAGCTGGGTCCTGTACGTCCAGCAGATCGGCAACCTCGGCTACTTCGTGGACACCTCACCGCATGCTCGTGATCTTCCTCTGGACCGCCGGGCTCGCCTTCCTCGTCGGATTGGCCTGGCTGTTCGGCGTTCGCCGGCATGCTGCCGTCCTCGCCGGCGCCATCCTGGCGTCGGTCGGCGTCCCGATGTTCTTCCTCGCGCTGAAGGCCAGCAAGGACGGCCTGTACTGGTCCGGCCGGTACGGGCTGCCGTACTCGGTCGGGGTTCCGATCATTGCGGGTATTGCGATCGCTCGCTCGGATAGTGCTCGGATGGTGATCCGCAGTCGCCTCGTCGCGATCCTCGCGGGGCTCTTCGTCACCGCCGAGCTGCTGGCCTACGGCCAGGAGCTGCGCCGCTACACCGTCGGGCGAGACGGGGAGGTCCTGTTCTTCCTGCGTGTCTTCAGCTACAGCTGGGCGCCGGCGGTCATCGGCCACCCGATCGTCTTGCTCGGCGCCTTTGGCGTGCTGATCCTCGTGCTGGCCGCGGTGCTGTTCTGGTTTCCTACGCAGGGCTTGCCCGAGCCCGTCGAGCCAACGGCGGCCTCCTCCCCGTCAGGTGTGGCGACGGCGACGGGCGTCGATGGTCCCGCCGCCGCCGACCGGCGAGCGAACGTTGCAGCGGCACGCGGCAGTCGACGCGGCCCGACGCCGGCGCACGGCGTGCGGATGGGAGAGTCGGGTTGACCCCTCCGTTCGGTGCTCCGGCCATCGGACCGACGGGGCTGCGCGGGCCCGGTGTGAGCCTCCGCGGCGCCGCTGTAGCAGCGGACTTGTGATTGCCGGCCTCCACCAGGGCGGCGGGTAGGTGACGTGACCGTCCTGCGGGGGGGGACCTGAAGGTCCAGGGCGGCGAGGTGCACGCGCTGATGGGGTCCCAACGGCTCGGGGAAGACGACACTCGCGCACGTCCTCCTGGGCCGCGCCGACTACCAGATCACGGCCGGGTCCGTGCAGCTCGACGGGACGGAGTTGCTCGGCCTGCCGACGTGGCGCCGCGCTGAGCTCGGCCTGTTCCACGCCATGCAATACCGGATCAGCATCGTCCCATCCCGGAGCCAGCCGAGGTCCGAGGGGTCGCCGCTGACTTCGGCGATGGTCTTGATGCCGCCGTCAAGCGTGACCCGCAGCACCTCGGGGCGTGCATGTCGGACACCCTGAGCGCGCCGTCGTGCCAGCGCGGCCCTTCGAGGAACGCCCGGCCCCTGGTCAGCGTGACGAGATCGCTCATGGGGACACGTTTGGGGCCGAGGCGGGTCGCAGTCAAAGGGTTGTGCGGTGGATCATGGTGGCGGAACGACCGCGCCGGCGACGCACGATCCCGCCAACGAGCGCGGTGGCGATGACCGAGGCTCACGACGACGCGGCGGGGCAGGAGCTGGTCGCCACACGGGTCCGCAGCATGGCACTGGCATCGGAGCCCGACTCGACGCTGGCTGGCCCGCTGGCCGTCATTAGGTGTCCAGTCGACGCGCGGAGGTGCGCCGTGCGGTTCTTCTCGTTCCACTTGATGCCCTACATCGGCCTCGACCCGTCGTATGACGGTCGAGCGGGTGATCCCGCGCTTCCTCCCGTTCTCGTTTCGCAGCCGGACGCCGCGCGCGCCCTGGCTCGTGCGCGCCTACCTCGGCATGCCGCTCGCGTGGCGACTCGTCGGGCGGCAGTTCCTGCTCATCGGGCGTGCGCCGGCACCGCCGCCCGGGTCGGGGGACGACGGCGCCCACTAGGGTCGCGCCCGACCGGGAGGTGCACACGTGCGGTTCTTCTCCTTCCATCTGATGCCCTACATCGGACTGGATCCGTCCTACGACGGGCCGGCGTGGGTGACGTGCCCGAACCAGCTGTTCGACCCGGTGCACGGCGGCGCGCTGTACAACCGCTACCTCGACGAGCTGCTCTACGCCGAGGAGCTCGGCTTCGACGGCGTGTGCGTCAACGAGCACCATCAGAACGCGTACGGGCTGATGCCGTCCCCGAACCTGATGGCGTCCATCGTCGCCCGCCAGAGCACCCGGATGAAGGTGGCGGTGGTCGGCAACGCGCTGCCGCTCTACGACCCCCCGACGCGGGTGGCCGAGGAGTTCGCCATGATCGACTGCATCAGCGGCGGTCGCCTTATCGCCGGGATGGTCGTGGGCGGCGGACCCGAGTACTACTCGTTCTCCGTCAACCCCGCGTACGCTCGGGAGCGGTTCCAGGAGGCGCACGACCTCATCCTGAAGGCGTGGACGACGCCCGGCCCGTTCGAGTGGGTGAGCAAGCACTACCGCATCCGGTACGTGAACCCGTGGCCGCGGCCCGTGCAGCAGCCCCACCCCGAGATCTGGATCCCCGGCGCCGGGTCGGTCGAGACGATGGAGTTCGTCGCCCGGCACCGCTACGCCTACATGGGCATCCCGTACTTCTCGCTCGACGTGTTCAAGCGCACGTTCGGCATGTTCCGCGACGCCTGCGCCGCCGAGGGCTACGAGGCCGACCCGCTGCAGGCGGGCTGGCTCGTGCCGATCTACGTCGCCGAGACCGACGCCCAGGCCCGCCGCGAGTACGAGGAGCACCTCTGGTACTTCGTGAAGCGACTGCTGCCCGGGATCACCATCCAGCCGCCGGGGTACACCTCGGCGCGCTCCCTGGCGAACATCCTGAAGGGCGCGGGGACGTTCATGCTGAACGTGACCGACTGGGACGAGATCGTGGCCGGGCGCTACGCGATCGTCGGCTCGCCCGAGACGGTCACCGAGCAGCTCGTCGAGGCGCTCGGCGCGCTCGGCACCGGGAACCTCCTCGGGCTCTTCCAGATCGGGAGCCTGCCCGGCGACCTGACGCGCCGGAACCTCGAGCTGTTCGCCCGGGAGGTGAAGCCGGCGCTCGAGCGCGAGTTCCCGGCAGGCGCGCCGGTCTACCGTCCGACGGCGGCCGCGGCCTGATGGCGGCGCTGCACGAGGAGTTCGTCGACGCGCCGGTCGGCAAGATCCAGGTCTTCCGCGGCGGGACCGGCGCGCCGCTCGTGTACCTGCACTCCGCGGGCGGGGAAGCGGCGGGCCTCGCCGTGCTCGAGGACCTCGCGGAGCGCTTCGAGGTGCTCGCGCCGATCTTCCCGGGGTTCGGCGAATCGGAGGGCATCGAGGAGATCGATGACATGGACGACGCCGTCTTCCATCTCCTCGACCTGTGGGCACTCTTCGGCCTCGACCGGCCGTGCGTCCTCGGCTCCTCGCTCGGCGGATGGATGGCGCTGGAGCTGGCCGTCCGCTACCCGGAGCGCGTCGCGCGCATGGTGCTCGTGAACCCGGTGGGGCTCTACCTGGCCGACGCGCCGATCGCGGAGATGTTCGGTCGGTCACCCGCCGAGCTGGCCGAGATGCTCTTCGTCGACCAGGAGCACCCGATCGCGGCGGCGATGCACGCGATGGAAGAGTTCACCGGCGACGTGGGCAAGAGCGTCGAGATCCCGATCGAGCTGGTGCTCCCGATGTGGAAGGCGCTCGGCGCGACCGCCCGGCTCGGCTGGGACCCCTACCTGCACGACCCGAAGCTGCGGCGCCGGCTGCGCCGCATCACGGCGCCGACCCTCGTGGTGGCGGGCGCGCAGGACGGGCTCGTCCCGCTGCAGCACGCGGAGACGCTGGTGGCCGAGATCCCCGACGCGCGTCTCGCGGTCCTGGAGGGCGCCGCGCACTGGCTGGTGCTCGAGCGACCCGAGGAGCTCGCCGTCTTGACCCGCGACTTCCTCTCGAGCTGAGGCCCGAGGGCCGCGTCAGTTCGGGGCGGGCGCCGTGGCGTCGGCGGCGAGCAGCAGGAGCCGGAGGTCGAGGAGCAGGTCGGTGACCTCGGACGCGGCGACGAGATCGCGGCCGCGGTAGCTCTCGATCGCCCCGTCGATGAGGGTCGTGAGCTGGTCACTGAGCTGCTGGTCCATGTCCCCTCCGGTGCTCGCTCCTGATGCAACCTAGCGCCCGCCTGTTTCATGCCCGTGACACCCGGATGAACGTCGAAATCCGGGTCCTCGGGCACACCATCGGCCCAGGTCAGGCGCTCGCGGCCCCGGACTCGTCGAGGCCCTGCTCGAGGGTGTTCCAGGCCAGGGTGGCGCACTTGATCCGGACGGGGAACTTCACGACCCCCTGGAGGGCCTCGAGGTCCCCGAGCTTGACGCCGTCGAGGACGCTGGCCGCGTCCCCGTCGCCGTCGACCTCGCCGTCCAGCTTCGACTCGTGGATGGACATGAGCGACTTGAACGCCCGGATCAGGTGCCGGGCGTCCTCGATCGGCTGTCCCTTCACGGCGGCGCTCATCATGGACGTCGAGGCCTGGCTGATCGAGCAGCCCTGCCCGCTCGTGCGGACGTCGCGCACGACGCCGTCGTCGACGTCGAGGTAGAGGACCACCTCGTCGCCACAGAGCGGGTTGAAGCCCTCGACCTTCGATGCCGGCGGCACGGGCAGCTCCCCGCGGTTCCGGGGCGCGCGGTAGTGGTCGAGGATGATCTCGCGGTACAGGTCCTCGAGGCCGGCCATGCAGGTTCCCCTAGCTCGCGAAGAAGCGTTCGGCGGCGGCGAGCGCGTCGACCAGGGCGTCGACGTCGGCCTCGTCGTTGTACACGTAGAACGACGCCCGGGTCGTCGCCGGGACGCCGAGCACCCGCATGAGCGGCTTCGCGCAGTGGTGGCCGGCACGCACGCAGACGCCGTGCTCGTCGACGACCTGGGAGATGTCGTGCGCGTGGATCCCCTCGAAGAGGAAGGAGATCGTCGCCCCGCGGGCGTCCAGTGCCTTCGGGCCGTAGATCGAGAGACGCTCACCGAAGCGGTCCTCGAGCGCGCCGAGCGCGTACCCGGTCAGTGCGATCTCGTGCGCCGCCACCGCGTCCATGCCGAGCGCGTCGAGGTAGTCGATCGCCGCGCCGAGCCCGACCGCCTCGGCGATCGGCATCGTCCCGGCCTCGAACTTCCAGGGGACCTCGTTCGGCGTGAACCCGTCCTGACGCACGTCGCGGATCATCTCGCCGCCGCCGAGGAACGGCGGCATCGCCTCGAGCAGCTCCGGGCGGGCCCACAACGCGCCGATCCCGGTCGGGCCGAGCATCTTGTGACCCGTGACCCCGACGAAGTCGGCGTCCCACGCCGCCAGGTCGACGTGGCGGTGCGGGGCGTACTGGGCGGCGTCGACGAGCGCGAGCGCGCCGTGGGCGTGCGCCGCGTCGGCGAGGGCCCGCACGTCGTTGATCGTGCCGAGGACGTTCGACGCCGCGGAGAACGCGAACAGCTTCGCCCCGTCGAGCAGCCGGTCGAGGCCGGTGGTGTCGAGGCGGTACTGCTCGTCGAGCGGCACCCAGCGCAGCTCGATCCCCCGTTCGGCGGCGAGGATGTGCCACGGGACGACGTTCGCGTGGTGCTCGAGCTGGGTCAGCACGACGACGTCGCCGGTCTGCAGATTGGCGCGACCCCACGAGTAGGCGACGAGGTTGATCGCCTCGGTGACGTTGCGGGTGAAGACGATCTCGGAGGGCGCGGCCGCGCCGAGGAAGCGCGCCAGGCGGGCCCGGGCACCCTCGTAGGCGGCGGTCGCTTCCTCGGCGATCGAGTACACGCCGCGGTGCACGTTGGCGTACGACTCGCGGTACAGGTGGTCCATCGCGTCGAGCACCGCGACGGGCTTCTGCGAGCTCGACGCGGAGTCGAGATAGACGAGGCGCTTGCCGTGGACCTGGCGCTTCAGGATCGGGAAGTCGGCCTGCACCCGGGCGACGTCGAGGGTCATCGTGGGCACCTCATGCGGCCGCCTCGACCTCGCGGCGGATCCCGTCGAAACCTTCGTGCTCGACGCGCGTCGCCACCTCGGGACCACCGGAGGCCACGACGCGCCCCTCCAGGAGGATGTGGACGCGGTCGGGGGTGAGGTGCTCCAGGATCCGGCGGTAGTGCGTGATCAGCAGCACGCCGAGCGTGGGTCGGCTGGCCCGCACGGCGTTGATCCCGTTGGCGACGACGCGCAGCGCGTCGATGTCGAGACCGGAGTCCGTCTCGTCGAGGACCGCGACGTCGGGCTCGAGGAGCGCCATCTGGAGGATCTCGTTGCGCTTGCGCTCGCCGCCCGAGAAGCCCTCGTTCAGGTAGCGCCCCACGAACCGGTCGTCGGTCCCGAGCTTCTTGGTCCAGTCGAGCAGCGCCATGCGGACCTCGAGCACCGACAGGTCGTCGATCCCCTTGCGGGCGGCCATCGCCTGGCGCAAGAAGTTGAGCACGCTGACCCCCGGGATCTCCTCGGGGTGCTGAAAGCCGAGGAACAGCCCCCGGGCGGCCCGCTCCGCGGTCGGCAGCGTCGTCACGTCCTCGCCCTGCAGCAGGATCCGACCGCCCGTGACCTCGTACGCCGGGTCGGCGAGGAGGGTCTTGGCGAGGGTCGACTTGCCGGACCCGTTCGGGCCCATGAGGGCGTGGAGCTCGCCGGCGCCGACGGCCAGGGAGACCCCCCGCAGGATCTCGTGGCCGTCCACCGAGGCGTGCAGGTCCTCGACCTCGAGGGCGGGGGATTCCGGCGCAGCCGTTGCGCTCATATCCCGCAGTTTATTGTCACTATCGCCGTAGTGAAAACTCCAGGACGTCCAAATCCTCGGTGTCGCAGTAGGCGTGGAGGGACACCCGCAGGACCCCGCGGCTGAGGTCGGCGGGCGCCCGGGCGGCCGGGATCGCCGTCGTGGCGATCCCCTCCTGGAGGAGGCGGGCGGCGACGGCCACGGGGTCCTGGGAGGGGTGGGCGAGGGTCACGATCCCCGACGGCTCGTCGTGGGGCTCTTGGACCCGCCAGCCGGCGATGCCGTCGAGCTGCGCCCGGGCCTCGGCGCCGAGCGCGGCGATTCGCCTGAACACCGCGGCCTCGTCGACCGACGCACGCTCGTCGAGGGCGGCGGCGAGCCCGACCCGGGCCGCGACCGATGCCTCGCCGGTGGCGAGCCGCCCGACGCCGGCACGGTCGACGCCGACGAGGTTGGGGTACTCCGGCCGGAGTCGGGCGGCGAGGGGCGCCGTCGCCGCCAGCCAGCCCGTGCCGCGCGGTCCGCGCAGCCACTTGCGGGCGGTGCCGACGTACGCGTCGGCGAGCAGTCCGTCGACGGGCACCTGGCCCGCCGCCTGCGCGACGTCGAGCAGCACGGGGACACCGGCCTCGTGGGCGATCGACACGATCGCCGCCGCCGGCTGCACCACGCCCCGCTGGCTGGCGACGACGGGGACGGTGAGCAGGTCGATCCCGGACGACACCACCCGGGGGAGCGTCTCCAGGTCGACGCGCCCCTGGGCATCCGCGTCGAGCGTGACGAGCTCTATCGCGTCACGCTCGGCGAGCGCGCCGAGCGCCATCCGGTTGCTCTGGTACTCGCTCGGCAGCGTGGCGACGCGCGCCCGCGCCGGCAGCGGCCACGCGGCCACGAGCGTCGTGAACGCCGCCGTCGCGTTGGGCGCCAGCGCGACCGCGTCGGCGTCGAGCCCGACGAGCGCGCCGAGTCGACCGTGGAGCGCCGCGAGCGTCGGCGCGACCTCGGCCTCGGCGGCGTAGCCGCTCACCGCGGCCTCGCGGCGCAGGTACGCGATCGTCGTGTCGAGCACGGCACGCGAGGGACAGGCGCATCCGGCGGCGTCCAGGTGCACGACGCTGTGGTCGGCGAGCTCGGACCGCCACATGCGGCCCTGCACCGTGCCGCTCACGACCGCCCGGAGAGGGAGACGCCGAAGTCGCCGGCGGGGTCGGTCCACCACTCGCGGAGCGTCAGGCCGGCGGCGGCCAGCTCGTCCTCGACGCGCGTGCGGGTGAACTTGGCGCTGATCTCGGTGCGGAGCTCCTCGCCGGCCGCGAACTCGACCGTGAGGTCGATGGCCTCGACGCGCACCCGCTGTGGGGCCGCGGCGCGGAGGCGCATCTCGATCCATGCCGGCTCGGGCTCCCACCGGGCGACGTGCTCGAAGCCCTCCGGTTCGAAGTCGGCGCCGAGCGACCGGTTGATGACGTGCAGCACGTTGCGGTTGAAGTCGGCCGTGACGCCCGCGGCGTCGTCGTAGGCGGCCTCCAGGCGCGCGACGTCCTTCACGAGGTCGGTGCCGAGCAGCAGCGTGTCGCCCTGGTCCAGTCCGGCCGCGAGCTCCGAGAGGAACGCGCCGCGTGCGGCCGGCGCGAGGTTGCCGATCGTCCCGCCGAGGAACGCGACGAGGCGGGTGCCGCTGTCGGGCAGGCGATCGAGGTGGCGCTCGAAGTCGCCGACGACGGCGTGGACCCCCACGTCGTACTCGTCGGCGACGGCCGTCGCGGCCTGTCGGAGCGTCGCCTCGCTGACGTCGAAGGGCGCGAACCGGCGCAGCGTCCCGGCCTCGGCGAGCGCGTCGAGCAGGAGACGCGTCTTCTCGGAGGTGCCGGACCCGAGCTCGACGAGGGTGTCGGCGCCGGTGGCCTTCGCGATGTCGCCCGCGTGCGCGACGAGCACGGACCGCTCGGCGCGCGTCGGGTAGTACTCGGGCAGCCGCGTGATCGCGTCGAAGAGCTCAGATCCGCGATCGTCGTAGAACCATTTCGGCGGCAGGGTCTTCGGTGACGCGCTGCAGCCCGTCGCGCACGTCGGTCGCGAGAGCGTCGGCGACGTCCTCGGGGGTCAGGTGGACGTCGACCCGCACGTCGGCCGCGTCCCTCGTCACCATTCGCGGCCTCACAGGGTCTGGGACCTGATCAGGCCCGTCGCGTCGCCGACCACCACGGTGCCGTCCGCCACCTGCTCCCAGGGGCCGTCGTCGTCGAGCGGCTCGGAGGCCAGGAGGCAGGACCCGTCGGTGCCGCGGGCGAACAGGCTGTTGCCTCGCGCGCTGGCCACGACGCGGTGGCCGTCGCCCAGGAGGATGTTGAGGCGGCCGGTGGTGCGTGACTCGACGGTGGTGATGACGCCGGCGACGGCGTCCTCGAGGCTCGCCCCCTGTTCGACGGCGTCGAGCGCCAGCGCGAACAGCGCTTCCCCGTCGGTCACCCCTTCGATCCACACGCGCCGCTCGGGGGTGACCTGCCCCCGCAGCTCGTCGCCGATCCCGTCGTGCCAGCCGTCGACGACGCCGTTCAGGGACCACGCGTAGCGGCCCGAGACGAACGGCGCGTTGCCCGTCACGTCGACGCGGTGAACCCGGCGAGGCGAGCCGGGCCGCCGCGACGACGGCCCCCGTGTGGTGGTCCCCGACGCGCGACAGCAGCGGGTCCTCCCAGATGCACGTCGTGCTCCGGTGCCGGCGCGGCGTGTCGGCGTCGTCGGTCCACCACGCCACGCCGTAGCCGTCCGGGTTGTCCTTGCCGCTGACCTGCCAGCGCGGCGCGCGCGCTTGGGCGACCAGCCCGTGCGGCGCGTCGACGAGCAGGTCGGCGAGGGGCGCGGCAGGTCCCAGGTAGGCGAGGTGGCGGCACATCTCAGTCGTCTCGCGCGCAGCGGAATCCGCAGAAGATCTGGCGCCGGATCGGGAAGTCCCAGTTCCGGAACGTCGTCCGGCAGGCGCTCGGGTGCGTCGCCCAGGACCCGCCGCGCAGGACGCGGTACTCGTCTCCGAAGAAGACCTCGGAGTACTCGCGGTAGGGGAAGGAGCGGAACCCGGGATACCCGTGGAAGGTGGAGCTGGTCCACTCCCACACGTCGCCGACCATCGCCAGGACGCCGTGCGGGCTCGCGCCGCTCGGGTGGGCGTCGACCGCCGACGGTGCCCAGTGCTCGCGCCCGAGGCCGGCGCGCCCCACCGTGGGATCGTCGTCGCCCCACGGATAGCGGCGCTTCACGCCGTCGGGAGTCCAGGACGCGGCGTACTCCCATTCCGCCTCGGTGGGCAGCCGCTTCCCGGCCCACGTCGCGAACGCCTCGGCCTCGTACCAGCACACGTGCTCGACGGGCTCGTCGGCGACGAGGTCGATGCGATGGCCGAAGCGGCGCACGCTCCACGAGCCCTCGCCCTCGCGCTGCCAGCCGTCGGGGTGCTCGAGGCCGGCCTCCTGGCGCCACGACCACCCGGCCGGCGACCAGAGCCGGGCGTCCTCGTAGCCCCCAGCCTCGACGAACGCGCGGTACGCCGCGTTCGTGACCGGGGTGACATCGATGCGGAACGGCGCGACGTCGACGAGGTGCGCCGGCCGCTCGTTGTCGTAGGCCCACGGCTCGTCGTCGGTGCCCATCACCACCCGCGCGCCGGGCAGTCGCACCTCCCGCGAGGCGGAGGCGTCGCTGACCCGCCGGCGCGCGCCGTTCCCGGGTACCGGGTAGGGACGATCCATGAGCCCGATCGTGGCGAGCATCGTCTCTTGGTGCTGATGCTCGTGCTGCACGACCATCCCGTAGACGAAGGCGTCGCGGGCGAGCGCGGCGTCCGGGGCGCCGCGCTCGATCCTGTCGAGGACGGTTGCCCGCACGTCGGCGACGTAGGCGCGCGCGCCGTCGGGCTCGAGGATCGGGAGGCCCGCGCGTTCGCGGCGCGGGTGGCGGAACGCGTCGTAGAGGTCGTCGTAGCGCTCGTCGGTGGGGGCCGCACCGTGGAGCTGGCGCAGCAACCAGAGCTCCTCGTAGTGGCCGATGTGCGCGAGGTCCCAGCAGAGCGGCGACATGAGCGGTGACACCTGTCGACGCAGCTCCTCGTCGTCGAAGGGCGCGAGGACGTCGAGGGTGCGTGCCCGTGCGTGCTCGAGATGCGTCGCCGCGAGCGCGGTCAGGTCCACGCCGGGGCACCGTCCTCGGGCGACCCCTCGGCGTGGCCGGCCCGCATCCAGGCGTCGAGCCGGTCATCGGCAGGGCAGCGCCCGCGAATGACGTAGCGGTCCATGAATGCCGCGGTCACGTCGCGCGCCGACCCGTCGCCGTTCAGGGTCTCGATGGCGGACCGGAAGCACTCGACGGCGGCCCCGCGGAGCGCCGGCTCGGCGAGCCCGTGGCGGGCGGCATCCAGCCACCGCCCGCGCACCGGACGGGTCGCCGCCTCGACACGGTCGGCGATCGCCGGCTCGGTCACCAGGGCGCTCGTGACCGCGGCGGCGACGCGCCACCACGGGTCGGGGAGCGCGTCGATCATGCGCAGCTCGAGCCAGCCTTTGGGCCGCACGGGCGGGAACAGCGTCGTGAGGTGGTACTGGAGGTCGTCGGCGGTCGGCCAGCCGAGCGGGTGCCCCGCCGTCAACCACGTCGCGAACGGCAGATCGCTGCCCGTCGGCGCGCTCTCCTGGTCCGAGCGGCGAACGAGCATCACCCGGGCGTTCAGCGCATAGTCGGCCCAGGAGGCCGGACCGGCCGTCCCCGAGAGCACGGGCGTCGTGCGCCCGGGATCGACCTCGAACCAGACGGCGAGGCGGGTCGAGCGCCAGCCGGTCGGGCGCCCCCGCGCCAGCGGCGAGTTCGCGAACGCGGCGACGAGCACGGGGCCGACGTCGTGGGCGGCGCGCCAGCGGCGCTCCGCTTCGGGTCCCTCGCCGAGGTCGAGGTTGACCTGCACGGCCGCAGTGCTGCGCATCATCGTCCGGCCGGCGGTGCCGTCCCGGTCGAAGAAGACCTCCATCGCGTCGTAGCGAGGGCTGTGGACCACTCGGTCGCGGGGCTGGCCCGGCTCGAGACCCACAGCGATGAGCGCCACGCCGGCTGCGGCCAGGGCTTCGCGCACGACGCCGACGTCTCGGCACAGAACGTCGCACGCGCCGAGTCCCGGCACGGCGGGGGAGCTCAGCTCGAGCTGGCCGCCAGGCTCGAAGGTGATCGTGCTGGCACCGGGGAGCGGCCCGAGTGCGGCAACGACCTCGCCGACGGATTCGTGTCGCGCCGGGCGGGCGAAGTCGGTGGCCTCCACGGGGAGCCACTCGAGTTCGACGCCGACGCGCGGCGCACTCCCGGCGCCCGCCGGGGCACGAAACCCGGACTCGCCGACGATTCGGCGGGCCTCGGCCTCGGTCAGGACGCGTTCGGGAGACGGCATCGCTTACCGGTGACCGAAGTGCGCGGTGACCCAGTCGCGGTTGCGGACCGGGCCGAGCTGGAGGTGGTGGAGGAGCGCGTCGTGCATGGGAGATCGCAGTTCGTGGTGGGTTCGTTGAGCTGGTTCGCTGCTCGGGGTCCGTGCGGATGGGTGCGGTGCGGGCGCGCGAGGGCATCGGGCACGCGAGGGACCCAGGTGCTGAGGGGGGAGGAGCGAGGCGTGCATGAAGCCTCCGGGCCGGTGCATCGACCCTACCGCACGGTTCTCGGAATTACGGCGCCGTACGGACGACGCTGCGGAAAATGGCGGCAAAGCGCTCGGGCTCGGGCGTGCGGCGCGGGCGCCGGCTCGCGCGCAGCGTGGTGGACGTCGCGGGGATCGTCCCCAGCTCGGTGAGGACCGCCGTCGCCATCGCGGCCGGGTCGCGCACGGGCACGAGCTGACCGCTGTGGGGCTCGGCCTCGTCCAGGATCTCGGGGGGGCCGCCGGCGTCCGTGGCGACGACGCGCGCCCCGCTCATCAGCGCTTCGACGAGTACCAGGCCATACGGTTCGGGCTCGGTCGAGGGAAGCACGAACACGTCGAGGTCGGCGAGCAGGTCGCCGATGTCGTCGCGCGGCCCCACCCAGTGGGTGCCGGGGATCTCGCCGGCCTCGCGGACCAGCCGCTCGTAGAGGTCCTCCTTGCCGCGGACGGCACCGCCCGCCACGACGAGCTCGACGTCGTGGCGGGCCTCGCGGACGCGGCGGAAGGCGTCGAGGAGGACGTCAAAGCCCTTCCAGCTGTCGACGCGTCCCGCGGCCCCGACCAGGGGTACGTCGTCGCCGATCCCGACGCGGTGCCGGAACGCGCCGGCCTGCTCGGGATGGAACTCCGACGGGTCGGGTGTCTCGTGGACGACGGTCACGTCGACCCCGTCGAGCTGGTCCGCGATCGCGTGCGACATCGACAGCACCCGCTTCGAGAACCGCGGGATCAGGAACCGCTCGAGGCGCAGCGCGGCGGCCGACTGCACGACGATCTCCCGTCCGTGCCAGACGTGCGGTCGGCCGGTGAGCGCGGCCGCGGCCCACCCGTACCAGGAGTGGAACGAGTTCGTGTGCACGACGTCGATATCGAGTCTGCGGAACAGGCGGGCGAGGCGCACGACGCTCACCGGCCACGCCGAGCGCGTACTCGACCCAGTCGAGCGGGCGGTGGCTGCGCGAGATCCGCCGCATCGGGATGAGGTGCACGGTGATGCCTGCAGCCTCGAACGCGGCGCGCAGCGGAGGCTCCGCCGGGACGACGACATGGCATTCGAACTCGGCCCGTGGCAGCATCCGCAGCATTCGCAGCTGTGCCTGATCCGACCCGCCGCGTTCCGCGACCGGTTGGATCGAGCACACTCTGATCCGTCGCATGCGTGTCGCCCTCAACCTCGAGCAGCTGCTGACCCGGCCTCCCGGTGGGGTCGGCCGCTACACGGCCGAGCTCGCCCGCCTGCTCCCCGGCCCGGACCCGGACGGCGCCGAGCGTATCGAGGTCGTTCCGTTCGTGGCCCGCCACCGTCGTGGCACGGTGGACGCGGCACTCGGCCAGTTCGGGCTGACCGGCCTCGAGCCGGTGTCGCTGCTGCTGCCCCGGCCGATCCTCTACGACACGTGGAACACCTTGGCCGCGCCGCCGCTGAGCCTGCTGCACCGCGAGTTGCGGGACGTCGACCTCGTGCACGCGCCGTCGCTTGCCGTGCCACCACGCGCCGGCCACGCGCCGCTGATCGTGACCGTCCACGACGCAGCCCCGCTGCTGTTCCCCGAGACCTATCCCCCGCGCGGTCGCTGGTTCCACGGGCGTGGCCTCGCCGCCGCGGCCCGCCGCGCCGACCGCGTGATCGCACCGACGCAGGCCGCGGCCGACGAGATCGTCGGCAACTCCCGGATCCCCGTCGAGCGGATCCGCATCGTGCCGCACGGCGTCGCGCTCGGCCGCGTGGAGTCCGGCGTCGTCGCGGCGACGCGCGCGACGCTCGGGC
Organism: uncultured Actinomycetes bacterium; assembly: GCA_963731625.1. Lineage (GTDB taxonomy): Bacteria > Actinomycetota > Acidimicrobiia > IMCC26256 > PALSA-555 > PALSA-555. The sequence goes on along the minus strand of CAVSWH010000001.1, from coordinate 1,183,425 downwards.
TGGGCGACGACGCCGTACCTGCTCTGGGTCGGCACGCTCGAGCCGCGGAAGAACCTGCCCCTGCTGCTCGAGGCCTTCGCCGCCGCGGTGCGCGCCGGGATCCCCGAGCGGCTCGTGGTCGTCGGGCCGCCCGGGTGGAGCGGCGCGCCCAAGACGATCGCCGCGGCGTCCTCAGCCCTCGGCGACCGGCTGCTCTTCACCGGCCCCATCCGAGCGGACCGGCTCGCGGCGCTCTATCACGGAGCCTCGCTGTTCGTGTTCCCGAGTCTCCACGAGGGATTCGGTCTGCCCGTGCTGGAGGCGATGGCCCAGGAGGTGCCCGTCCTCTGCTCGGACATCCCCGTCCTACGCGAGGTCGCCGGCAACGGCGCGCGCTACGTGCCCGCCACCGACGTGGAAGCGTGGACGGACGCGCTCGTCGGGCTCCTCGGGGACGAGCGGGCCCGCCGTGACCTCGCCGCCACCGGCCGCGCCCGGGCGAGCCACTTCACGTGGGAGGGCTGCATCGCGCGCACGCGGGCCGTGTACCACGAGCTGCTCGGGGCGCCCGCGTAGACCGCGCCGGCCGACCGCTACCAGCCGCGGTCGGCCCACTCCTGGAGGTGCGGCCGCTCCTCACCCAGCGTCGTGTCCAGCCCGTGACCGGGGAGCACGAGGACCTCAGCGGGCAGCGTGAAGAGTCGCCGATCGAGGGAGCCGATGAGCTGCTCGAAGCTCGCGCCCTCCGTCGAGGTGTTGCCCGGGCCGCCCGGGAAGAGCGTGTCACCGGTGAAGAGGAACGGCTTGCCCTCGAGGAGGAACGACGTCGACCCCGCCGTGTGACCCGGCGTGTGGATCGACCGGAGGGTGACGTCGCCGACCGCGTACACCTCGTCGTCGGGGATCACGAAGTCGTACGAGGGCAGCATCGCGGCGTCCGCCTCGGCGATGCCGACGTCGAGCCCGGCGTCACGCATCGCCGTCACCGCCTGGATGTGATCCCAATGACCGTGGGTCGTGAGCACGCGCCGCACCCCCGTGGCGCGTGCGACGTCGAGGAGGAGCTCGTGCTCGTTCGCCGCGTCGATCAGGACGGCCTCGCCGCTGTGCTTGTCGCGCACGACGAAGACGTTGTTCTCGAACGGGCCGACCACGAACTTGTCGATTCGGACGTCGCTGTCCTCGAAGTGTGCGGGGCGAGCCACGAGACCAGCGTACGTCGGGCGCCCCGCCAGCCCGCCCGCCGCCGACCCGTGTCGCCTCGCCGCGTTCCGCAGGCGCCGAGTAGCGTCATCGCCGGTCACGGACTTTCCGACACCTCGCTCGAGGCGGCGGAACGAGGGGAGCACGGCATGAACTTCGCGTTCTCGGACGAGCAGGACCAGCTGCGGGACGCCGTCCGCAAGTTCTTGGAGGCCAAGAGCCCCGAGGCCGAGGTCCGACGCCTCATGGAGACGACCGACGGCTACGACCCCGCCGTCTGGACCCAGATGGCCCAGGAGCTCGGGTTGCAGAGCCTCCACATCCCGGAAGCCGACGGCGGGCAGGGCTTCAGCTTCGTCGAACTCGGCATCGTGCTCGAGGAGATGGGACGCGTGCTGCTGTGCGCGCCGTACTTCTCCACCGTGTGCCTCGCGGCGAACGCCATCATCAACGCCGGCACCGACGCGCAGCGCCACGAGCTGCTCCCCTCGATCGCGTCCGGTGAGACCATCGCCGCGCTGGCGTTCACCGAGCCCAACGGCAAGTGGGACGCGTCGGGCATCACGATGGAGGCCAAGGGCAGCGGGGACGCCTGGACGCTGTCGGGCACGAAGATGTTCGTGATCGACGGGCACACCGCGAACCGGATCGTCGTCGTCGCGCGCCAGGCTGGCACGAGCGGCGAGGACGGCATCTCGTTCTTCGTCGTCGAGGGCGACGCGAACGGCCTGGTCCGCACGCCGCTCGCCACGATGGACCAGACCCGCAAGCAGGCGAGGCTCGACTTCGACGGTGTCGCCGCCCGACCCCTCGGTGACCCGGGTGGCGGCTGGCAGCCGCTGTCGAAGACCCTCGACCAGGCCGCGGTGTGTCTCGCCAACGAGATGGTCGGTGGCGCGCAGAAGGTGCTCGACATGTCCGTCGAGTACGCGAAGGTCCGGGTGCAGTTCGGCCGCCCGATCGGGTCGTTCCAGGCGATCAAGCACAAGTGCGCCGACATGCTGCTCGAGGTCGAGTCCGGCAAGTCGGCCGCGTACTACGCCGCCTGGGCCGCGGCCGAGGACAACGACGAGCTGCCCGTCGTCGCGAGCCTGGCGAAGGCGTACTGCAGCGACGCCTACTTCCACGCCGCGGCCGAGAACATCCAGATCCACGGCGGGATCGGGTTCACGTGGGAGCACCCGGCCCACCTCTACTTCAAGCGGGCCAAGAGCTCCGAGATCCTCCTCGGCGACGCCACGTACCACCGGGAGCTGCTCGCGCAGCGCATCGGCATCTAGCGCTGCCCGTTGCCGCGCTCCGTACCTTGCCGGCGCGGTCGTTCGACGGGTCGGAGAGCGTGACGCTCCTCGTCATGAACATGAGGTTTCCGCCGAGCCGTGAGCGCCGCGGTGTCGGCCGGTCGGGTTCTTTCCCTCCCCCCGTCACGGTCGTGGTACACGACGGAAGCATGTCGGCCGGAGTCGTCGTGCGTCCGGTGAGGGTTGAAGCGTCGACCTCACTGAGACGCGGCGCTGGTGGCGTCCGTTGACGTGAGGCACGCACTGACGGCATCCTTGCGGTTCTCACACTGCTCGCCATGTGAAGCAGGGTGAAGTGCGGGCCCGTCAGGACACGCCAGCAACCCCAGGACGTCGCACACCACGACAGCCGGCGCGGGATGTGGGCGTCGTGTGCTGCATTGCCGCAGTCCAGGTCATCTTCCTCGTCGGAATCACATGGCCTGCATACTTCAATGCCGATGATCTCGAGAACTTCTCGTACGTAAGGAAGAGCGGGCTGTCATGGCACTACGTGAACCACGACCTGTTTGGTCACTGGGCACCTGGCGGACACCTACTCATCTGGCTTGCGTACACCGTGCGGCCCATGAGCTGGCATGCGGCGCAACTCATCACGACCATCTTCGCCGTGCTCGCGCTGGTGTTCCTCGATCGGATCCTGCGGACCCTGCAGTCACCGCGGGCTGCTCCGCTACGCGCTCCTCCTTGTCTTCGCGTTGACGCCGTTCGCGGTCAGGCCATCCGCGTGGTTTGCCGCCGGCGTACAAGCGCTGCCCGCGTTGGCGTTCACTCTGGCTTCGATCCATGGGTTCTTGCGCTACCGCACGACTCGCCGCGCCGGTGCACCTCGGCGAGTGCGTCGGCGGCTTCGCGCTGGCGTTGCTGTTCAATCTGCTGCCGTTGCTCCTGATCGGCGTGCTGCCCTTGCTCGCCTTGGTGCTGCTCCCCGATCGACTCTCGCTCCGCGCCGCCTCAGCAGAACTCCGGAGGCTGTGGCCGATCTGGGCCTGGCTCACGTTCGTGGCGATCGGCTACATCGCCATCTACGCGGCAACCGCGTCTGCCGCAGGAGCATCCCAACTTGTCGACGTTGCTTCAGTTCCTCTGGACCGCCTGGTCACAGGCGTTCGTCCCCGCTTCGCTGGGCATCGTGCAGGGCCGACCAGCGCACGTGAACGCGCTCGTGGCGAGCGCCGCGCAGGTCGGCCTCGCATTGTTGATCATTGTGACGATCTGGACTCGTCGCCGTGCATGGCGCGCCTGGGCGCTGCTCGGCATCGCATTCGTTGCAAACACGACCTTCGTCGGTTGGGACCGTGCGGTCCTTTTCAATCTCAACTTCACCGCACTGACGGCGACCGATCTCCGCTACCAGGTCCTGTTGTTTGCCCTCCTGCTCATCGTCGTGGTGATCGCCATCGCCCCGCCCGGCCTCGGAGGCAACCCACCGACGCCTGCCGCTCGGCCCCGCCGTGCGACGCGGAGGCGGCCGGTCGCGCTGGCCGCGGCCGCGTTCGTACTTGCCGCCGCGCTCACCGGGTACGTGGCCGCCGCGGGAGCATCAGCGGTTCACTTGAAGGATCAGTCGCCTGGCCTGAACGCCTCGCAATCTGCGTACGGGAGCCTGGTCGCTGCTCCCAAGCAGTACATCGCACAAATGAGAGCTGACCTCGACGGCCGAACGCGAGGCGGCGTGGTCTCCCTCTACGACGAGCCGCTCCTCGTCGCCTGGGGCTTCATACAGTTCCCCTACGGGCCAGCATCAGGGATCGTGCCACTAATCAACCCACGGGTCAGCGTTCAACGGCGCAAGCAGCCCGCAGTATCTCGTTGACGAGTTGAGCGGCCACGTTCGATTGGCACACCTCCAGATCCATTCGATCGCGCCGACCCCGGGAGGCGTCGCGTGCATCGGGGCGACACGAACGCCTGAGTCGATCAGGCTTGACATCAACCCGCCGCTCTCCCCCGGCTATTGGACGGGTCGGATCCACCTGATACCGACCCACGCCGCATCCATACATCTCGTGGTGAGCAACACTCGCCAGTCCTACGACATTGGTGACCCGCCATCGTGGCCCGACGGCACGACGACCGGCGTCGCCGTGCCGGCGCACACGTCCGAGTTCGTCTTCAGCTTCCTCGGTGAGGGCCACATCCATGCGCTCCGCATCGCCGTCGCCGCGGGCGAATCGTTGTGCCTGCAGGGGGCTGAATTCGGGACGCCAGTGGCCAACTAGCTGTGATTCCCGTCAGCGTTGTTGACGCAGCGCTTTGATGGGCGGGCAGTTCCACCGCTCCCACGGTTGCGCCTCCGGCGCACCACGACGACCCTTCGCCAGCCCCGGGTTCGCCAACTGCTGTTCCGCCGCCGCCCGCGTCCGGACGATCCCTACCGCCGCCGCGACCACAGGCTGGGCGGGCATGCCGTCGCGACCGTGTGACCTGCGCGTTCGTGGTCGGGTTGCCGGGATTTGAACCTGGGACATTCGGTCCCCTTCCCAGGCTCTAGATGTAGATCCCAGTGACGTTCGTCAGCCCGGGCCTCCCTGGAGACTGAAGGTGCTCTACGCCATCAGTCCCAAGGAGGGCACCGGTGCAGGTTCACGGTAACGTCAAGCTCGTCCCGTCGACGCGGTTGCTGTTGGTGCGACGGGTGCTCGAGGAGTCCTGGAAGGTCGCGGAGGTTGCGGCCGCGCAGGGGGTGTCGGAGCGGACGGTGTATCGCTGGCTGGCGCGCTTTCGAGCCGGCGATCAGCGTCTGAGCGATCGCTCGTCAGCACCGCGGCGGGTGCCCCGCCGCACCCCCCAGGCGGTCGAGGTCCTGATCGAACGGCTGCGACGACTGCGGATGACCTCGACGCGGATCGCAGCCGAATTGGGGATGGCGGTCTCCACCGTGGGTGCCGTGTTGGCACGGCTCGGGTTGAACCGGCTCTCACGCCTGGAGCCACCCGAACCGGCGAACCGCTATGAGCGGCGCCATCCCGGCGAGCTGGTCCATCTCGACATCAAAAGGTTGAGCCGCTTCGTGCGGCCCGGGTGGCGTCTCACCGGCCACGGCGTGCCCGGGTCCCGCGGTCAGCTCCGCCAGGGCTGGGAGTTCGTCCACGTTGCCGTCGACGACTACAGCCGCGTCGCCTACGTCGAGATCCTCCACGACGAACGCGGCCAGACCTGCGTCGGGTTCCTCGAACCGCGATCACCTGGTTCGCTCAACGAGGTGTCCAACTCCAGCGGGTCCTCACCGACAACGGCCCCGGCTACTGCTCAGCGACCTTCACCCAGGCCTGTGCCCGCCATCAGATCCGCCCGCTGCGCACCCGGCCCTACCGACCCCGCACCAACGGAAAAGCAGAACAATTCATCCAGACGATGCTGCACGACTGGGCCTACGCGGTCCGTTACCAGACCAGCGACCAACGCAACCTGGCCCTCACACCCTGGATCGAGTACTACAACCAACGACGACCACACAGCGCCCTCGGTCACAAGGCCCCCGACACACGGCTCCCCGCCGCATGACCAACGTGCCTGGGATTTACATCTAGACGGGGCGCCGTCACGGTGCTCCGATTGGGCAGTGGGCTCTGGCGGGCGCTCAGCGGACGATTGACTCCACTTGAAGCGGACGGCCGCACTGCCTTGCTTGCCGCTCGCGCCCACGTCCGAGCGCAGCATCCGCCCTTATGGGATGCCCTGGTCGCTGACGCGGAGTTCATTGCAAGGCTCCGCGGAGAGCGATGCGTGTTTCGTTCGAGGATCGATGCGCTCGTCCAGGCACTCCGGCTCATGTGGGTGACCGACGCGTTCTTCGCCCAGTCGTTGTACCGCCTGAAGGCCTGGATGCAATCTCGGGGAATTCGGATCCTGCCGCGCCTAGCCCACCACCTCGCGATGATGACGGCGCAGGTGTGCATCGGCGACCCGGTCATCATGCGGAGCGGAATTCTTCTCGCGCATGGCCAGGTAGTGATCGATGGATTCATCGAGGTTGACTCGGGCACGGTCATTCTTCCGTGGGTGACGATTGGCGTTCAAGCCGGCAACTTGCAGGGACCGGTCATCGGAAGGGACGTCACCATAGGAACGGGGGCCAGGATCATTGGGCCAGTTACTGTCGGCCCGGGCGCCCAAATCGGTGCCAACGCGGTAGTCGTTCATGATGTCCCCGGGGGGACCACTGTGGTCGGCGTACCCGCGGAAGATCCACGAATGACTCACGTACCCCGACGACCGTCTACACCGCCAGCGCGACCAACGAGTCGGGCGTTGCCAGCCGCCTGATCGGCAATGGTGAGGAGACCGTCCAATGCGCCCCTGGCCTCGCCGAGCAGCGCCCGCCTGAGGAGCGCTGGCTCGTGGTCCGCGAATGCCGTAGTTCGTCTGGCGCCGAAGTGCTGCTCATCGACGAGGCGACGCTCGGCACCCAGACGCACCGCGCTACCTCGAGGACATGCCGGCGGACAGCGGTCTGTTCGTCATCGACGTAGCGCGGTGCGGGGTCGTGATTGTGAACCGGCCCTTGCGAGCGCGCTGCACCTGGACCGGCGCGACGCCCGGTCGGGTGCTCCGCGGTGCCAGGACGGCGCGGTCGTTTGGGGGGCCACATTCCGGTCCGCGCCGGCGATCACAACCTCGCCGTCGGGACCACCGTCCCGAAGTCGACTGGCCCGACCAGGCACAGCGCGTCGTGCGACACGACCGCCACGCGCATGCGTTGTACCGTCCCGATCGCGAGGAAGCTGAAGACGAACATCCGCGCACCAGAAGGAATCGTCATGGGGACCGGACGACCGTCCGGCCAACCCGGAGGGTCACCGATCTCGTACGTTGCGCGGCTGTTGTGGGCGGTGAGCCGCACGTGGACCTCCGGACCCGGAACCAGGCGAAGCCGTCCGGTCCACCAACCGGGCGTCAGAGCAGGCGAAATCGCGAGCATCGTGGTCGGGCTTGCTTGTCCCCTTCCGATGCAGGTCGCGGCGCCGGGACCGCTCGGCGCCGTCCCGGGCATACCCGATGCTCGGACGCTGAGCGTCGCTGGCACGACGTGCCCGCTGCTTGGGTCCACCTGATAGGAGGGGTCAACACCGTCAAACGACACTCGATCACTCACTTGGGGGATCAGCCTCGAGGCAAGCCCGTAGGGGAAGTAGCTATAGAGGAGTACGGGCAAGGGCTCATCGAACACGGCGACGCTGGCACGGTGTCGGGTCAACCGATTGATGTCCTCCCGCGTGTTCGCGAGGAAGTACTTCGGCGCTTGGACGTTCGGGTTGAAGCTGCCAGGGTCCAAGGCTGGCGAATGGTCGGCGAGCAAGACGTCGGACCGTGTCGCCACGGGGACGAACCAGCCGAGCAGCACGACGCCGGCGATGATGGTCACCGCGAAGGCTGGCGACGTCCAATTGAGGGGCAGCAGCGACACGAGCCAGATCAGGACGTGCCCGCCCGGTGCCCAGTGGCCCCCAATGAGGCTCTGGTTGAGGTAGGACCAGCTCAGCCCGGTGCTGCGCACCACCCCGAAGTTGTGGAGGTCGTCCTGGCTGAACCAGCCGCGCGCCGCCAACCTGGCGAAGAGCGCAAGCTCGGCAACGGCCAGCAGGACGGCGCCGACGACGGCCGGCTCCGCTGACCCGCTCGCGGCGGTTGCCCGGCGACGCGGGAGCGTGAGTGCTGGGCGCTCTCGCCCACCGACTGCAGCGGGAGTTCGCCAGATGGAACAGCCGGTGGGTTGCGGGGAGCGACCAGAGGTCACCGCACATTAGGGCGGACGACCCTGAGCGTCACCTCGCATCCGATGCGTCACTGGTGATCCACTATCGCACTCCGCCACGATGTGGCCGAACGCGCCGCGTCGAGGGAACGTCTCTGACAACCCGGCTCGCTGGGCAAGATCGGCCGTCGGCGCCCGCAACCGGCGACCACGGAGCGCCCTCGGTCATCGACCGCCGGTCACTCGGCTGACCGCCGCCCGACCACGTGACTGGGATCCACACCTAGTGGCCTCAGGAGCGCTTGCGTGGCTCGGATCGAGCGGAAGGTGCGGGTGTGAGCGGTGCGGTCCGCTACGAGCCGTAGCAGTGTCCGCGGCAATGAATGATGGTGGCATCGCTGTCGGTGGCGTCGCCGGTGAAGTAAGCGCTTACACCTGAAGCACGCGTACATGCCCACTCGGCGGATGCGAGCGCGAACGGAGAAAGGCCGATCCCGCAATCGGTGACACGCCATTTCGGATAGGTGGCGGAGGTTGGTGGAGGTCGCGCCGGGCTCGGTGACGTCCCAGTCTTGGCGTCCGTCGCCCGCCCAGTGTGCGCAGTTCCTGTCCCTCACCGAGGGGTGGCTCGGTTACGGTGTGCCGCTGATGGTCGGCGCGGGCGTAGGTAAGCGTTTCGTGGGTGGTCAACGGTGGCATCGGCCGAGGAGCCAGCGATGAGGCGTTCCTCGGTAGTGGGGCCGCATCAGCCCGACACGTCGCGCTCTGGCCCAGAGCTTTCGGTCATCGTCGTGGTCTACAACATCACTCGAGAGCTGCCTCGGACGCTCTACTCGCTCTCCGGCGCATATCAGCGGGGTGTGCGCACCGAGGACTACGAGGTGATCGTCGTCGACAACGGGTCGTCCACTCCCGTCGACTCGGGAGATTACAGCGAGCTCGAAGGCGACTTCCGGTTTCTCCGCGTCGACGACGCGTCGACCTCGCCAGCCCGCGCAGTCAACACGGGCCTGACGGCGGCGCGGGGCAAGACGATCGGCGTCCTGCTGGATGGGGCCCGACTGACGAGTCCAGGCATGTTGCGGTACGCGCTCGCGGGTTCTCGGATCCACGATCGTTCGGCGGTCATCACACACGGGTGGTACGTCGGCTACGACTATCAACGCGAGGCCATCGGCGCGGGCTGGACGACGTATGACGAGGACGCGCTGCTGGCCTCGATCGACTGGCCGAACGACGGCTACCGACTTTTCGAGATCTCCACCCCCGACGACGTGTCACTGCTCAGTGGGTGGTGGGAGGCGCTCCTCGAGGCCAGCCTCTTGTTCCTGCCGGCCGACGCGTGGGACGCACTCGGCGGATACGACGAGCGCTTCGACAGTCCCGGCGGTGGCCTGGTCAACCTCGACACGCTGCGGCGCGCCGTCGAGCTCGAGGACTTGGGCTGGGTGATCCTCCTCGGGGAGGCGACCTTCCATCAGATGCACGGCGGGATCGCCACCAACGCGCCCCGGACGACGGTGGACGCGCTGATGGTCGACTGGATGAGTCAATACTGGGATCTTCGCGGTGAGATCGTCGAGGCGATCGGGGTTCCGGAGCCGGTGTTCCTCGCCACCTTTCCTTGTGGCCTACGCGCGCACTATGCCGCCGGGCTGAACACGATCCTCTACGAGGCCGGACTGCTCGACCAACCGGTGCCACCGCCCGTCCCGCTTCCCAATCCGGCAGACGAGCCCGACCCGGTCGCCGCCCTGTGGCTCACCAAGGCGGTGGACGCGGCTCGTCGGGGGCACGAGACCGAGACGATGACCTTCGCCCGATTGGCGCGGCGGGCCGGCGCGGCGCTGTCGTCGGTCGGGCCGCTGCTCGCCCACGTCGTGAGGATCGACGCAACGATCGAGAAGCTGCCAGCCGCCCGACAGGCCCAGTTCCATCTCGCGGCGGCAGACGTCCATCTCGCGCGCGGCGCCCTGCCCGAGGCCAACGGCCACTTCCGGGCAGCCCTCGACGCCGAACCCCAGAGCCTGCAAGCGTCGACTGGTCTCGCCCGCACGAGAGGGCAAGCGGCACACCCAGGGGAGATCGACGCCCTCCGCGCCGAGCTGGCGGTCGTCGGTGACAATTCATCGTCATGGGATCGTGCCGACGCGCAGCTGCGTCAGCGCCAGCTGCACGAGACGCGAGCCGCCCTCGCAGGGGCCAACGCGGAGATCGCCGCCTTCCGTCGCTCGCGGGTGCTGCGGTGGACCCAGCCGCTGCGCCGGGTCTATGCCGGACGCCGGACTCGCCGCGACGAGTGACCGGGTACCCGGGCCCGCGACGCTGGAGTTCGGCTGCCACCAGGAAGGCCACCGCACGACCACCGAGGTGAGTCGTGGTTGACCTCGACACCCGATTCTTCCCTGACGCCCGCTCCTTCAGCATGCTGGACGTCGGACCGGGGATCGGCTCGCTGGCTGCCGCGCGCTACAGCGAGCGCAGCGTGGTCGCTGTCGAGCTCGACGAGGCACTCGCACGGTCGGTCGCCGACGCCGACGCCGACGCCGACGCGGCGCCGATCGGCGTGTGTGTGGGCGACGGCGTCCAGCTGCCGTTTCCCGACGCGTGCTTCGGTGGCGTCACCATGCTCGAGGTGCTCGAGCACGTCACCGACCCGCAGGGCATGCTCAGCGAGGCGGTGCGGGTGTTGAGGCCGCATGGGGCGCTGTGCGTGGCTGTCCCGACGGCCTACACCGAGCACGTCTATTCCCGTGTCCACCCCCGGTACATGGCGAATGCGACGCATGTCCGCATCTTCAGGCGGCGCGCGCTTCGCGATCAGATCGAAGCGTCAGGAATGACCGTCGAACGAGTCAGCACCGAGAACTTCGAGCCGGCCCTTGCGTGGATGATCCACTCGGTCTTGCGCAGCAATGCCCATCCGACGGGGTGGATGCTCGATCACACCGGCGTGGATCCCATCGTGGCGCGCGTCGTCGGACGGGCCAGCCGTACTCCTGGTCTGCGCCCGGCGGTGGGGCTGGCCCGACGGCACTTCGGCAAGAGCTGCTACCTCTACGCCGTCAAGCACCCGTAGCCTCGGCACCGGTGCGACGGGCGCTCAGCCGCCCTCGCTGGACATAGAGGCCGTACAGCATCCGACGTCGAGTCCGGTCCACGCGACGCACCGCGTGGCGCACCCGGCCCATAGTTCGGGGTTGTGATGCACGGAGCAGCCGACGGGTCTCGTGCGAGAAGCGCTCACTCCCATAGTGCTCGCTCGCAGTCCGGGCGGCGCGGCTGAGCGCGTCGAGCTCCGCCCGAGGTCCTTCGATCAGCTCGGTCGTTTGTTCCACAAGCTCGGAGACCGAGCGCCACAGGCGGCCGACATCCGCCGAGACGATCTCGAGCTGACCGCCGTCGGCGTAGACGAGCGGCACTGCGCCGTGGCTCATCGCCTCGACGGTAGACATGCCGAAGTGCTCGGCACTTTCGGGCGCGTCGGTCGGTCGCTGAAACCCCGCCGCGTGCCAGAACAGGCGCGCCTGGCCGAGCAGGTCGCTGAGCTGCTGCGGCGGCACGTTCACTTCGAAGGAGACGTTCAGCCCCATCGCGCGTTCCCTGAGCGCGTCGACGAACGCGTCCAGCTCCGGCGACGGCGCCGCGCCCCCGGCCAGCACGAGCCGCCACGACGCGCGAAATCGTGGGCGGCAGCTGCGCGAATGCTTCGATCAGGACGTCCTGCCGTTTGTTGTTCCACGCGTCGACATCACGGGCGACGAAGCGCCCCACCGAAAGGATGAGGTTCTCCTTCTCGACGCCTGGGTGCTCGGCGAGCTCGACGCCGGGCATCAGCACGTCGGCACGAACCCACCAGCGCCGGCGAAGCTCGCGGCGGACGAAGTCCGAGTACACGACGCAGTGGTAGCGACGAAGCTTGTGGACCGTCAGCCAGCGGCGCCACGAGCTTTGGGGCAGGGCATCGAGTGGGAACTGCACGACGAGGACGGACCGAGCCGCGAAGGACGGGGGCGGAAGATGGAGTGTGATGGCGACCACGAGGTCATAATCCAGCGAGACGCGGGGCAGCTGGCTCGGCTCGAGGTAAATCACATCGAGCGGCGGGAAGCCGAGCAGCCCGGCGAGGTACGGATGCGGCGGAAGCGACGACGCGTAAGTCACGTCGTACGCGTGTCGGAGCGCCTCACCGAGGGCGACGGTGTACCGCTCGCCACCCCCGAGGACAGCGAAGTACGGGTTGAAGATCAGGCAGCGCTGCGACGGTCGAGGCCGCTGGCCGCTCGCCGACGACGCGGGCGCGACGTCATCACCATGCTGCAACGCCACTCCAGACTTCCGCCGTGACTCTAGGCGGGGGCTCCCTGCACAGGGGGCAACGCGGGTGACCGGTGGACCGCGCCGCCGTCGTCCTCGGCTCCCCCTACGATCCGTCCTCGTGATTCGCCGGGCGCCGTCGCTGAGCGACTTGGCTCGGCGGTTCGGGACCGACAAGACGACCGTGTACCTGGAGCAGTACGAGCGGCTGCTCGCCGGGCGACGCCGGGAGCGACTCCGCCTCCTCGAGATCGGCGTGCTCGATGGCGCGTCGTTGGCGCTGTGGAGGAGCTATCTCCCGCACGCGGAGATCATCGGCGTGGATATCGATCCGTCGGTGCGCCGTTTCGAGACGGAGCTCGGGGTGACGATTTGGATCGCCGACCAGGGTGACGCCGCGCAGCTTGCCGCCTTGGTCGACCCGTTCGTGTCCGCGGGTGGCGGGTTCGATCTCGTCGTGGACGACGGAGGGCATCACCAGCACCAGGTCATCACCAGCTTCGAGACCCTCTTTCCCCACGTGCGCGCAGGGGGGACCTACGCGATCGAGGACACCGGGACCGCGTACTGGGTGGCGTACGGCGGGAAGGACATCGGCGAACCGGGCACGTCGGTCGCGATGGTGAAGGACCTCCTCGACAGCGTCGACGAGCCGACGACCGCTCGCGAGAACCCGTTCAGCCCGACGGCCGTGACCGAGGCTGCGCGCGCTCGCCTCCGGCACGACGTCGCGTCCGTCGAGGTCTACCTGAATCTTGTGCTGGTCACGAAGCGCTGAACCGTCCGCGACGCCGACGTCGGGCCATCCCGATAACGCGGCGGGACCTTCGGCGCTGGTCGGAGCAGTAGCTCGCCTGCGGTCGCACAGCGGCGAGTGCCTCCAGTCGGGCGCAGTGCCTGCCGATTGAGAGGTCACGCGCCCGCAAAGGGCGCCGAGGAGGCAGACGGATGAACCCGCTCGCCGAGGAGCTGATCGTGCGCACCGCCTGGCTGGCGGCAGCCACGTCGCTCATCTTGGGTATCGCGGCGCAGCTCCACGTCGGTCCCGTCGGCTGACGCGGCCGTCGCCGCGGGCGACGGGCGCGGAGCGGCGGCGGCGCGGCCGGTAGCCTGCGCGTGTGCTCGTGGCCGGCATGCTCGCCTTCGGCCTCGTCGTCGCGGTCGCCGCCATCCTCGTGGTACGAGAGGCCGGCCGGATCGCGCGTGAGCCGCCTCCGGCGCTCTTCGATCCGGATGACGCGTACGACTACGTCGTCGAGCAGCTCGACGACCTGGTGGCCGCGACGCTCACACCGGGCGACGTGCGGCGGATCCTCGACTTCGAGCTCGAGTACCTGCGCCAGCGCGGCATCACGGGCAACGGGACCCACGAGGGGCCGCTGGCCCCGGTCGTCTTCGGTGGGCCGGACACGATCGCGTACATCCTGAAGCGGTCGGCCGAGACGGGCGAGGCCTACCTCCCCGAGCAGGTGCACGGCGTGGTCGAGACGCAGCTTGCGTACCTCCGGGCGATCGGCGCGGTCGGGCCACCGGACCTCAACGCCGGCGACCATCGTGAATCGCCGTCGGGGTGACGGTCGGCGTGCTACAAGTGTGGCTACCAGGGAAAGGAGGTGGTCCACGCATGCATGATCGATATGGGACCCTGGAGGTGCGCGGCCCGTAGGTCGTACCCCGGCTGGACCACCAGGCGGAATTCACACGCCGCACCGGCATCGCACCCGGCGGGGACCGGTCCCTCCCGTAGCAACGGACGATGCAGCAAGCAGCCGATTTTGATGGTGCGGGGCGTTCGCGCCCCGCACCATCGCGTTGAGGCCGAGCCTGGATACGATCCGCGGCGATGGCTCGACCTGGCCGTTTCAGCGGCTTCCGCTATCTCGGCGACAAGCGCACGCTGACCGTCTACGACCTCGACGTCGACGACCCGTCGGTCGCGTCGGCGGTCGACGAGCTCATGACATCCGAGCAGTTCACGTCGTTCGCGCCCGACACGCTGGCCGAGGCCCGCAATCGCGGCTACCGCCCGCATCCGTCGATCCGGCTGGCGGCCGAGGCGAGCTGACGGTCAGGCGCTGACGGTCTCGAACTCGCGTCCGAGCTGCTGCTCGGTCAGCCGCAGTCGGGCCGTGAAGCTCTCGTCGCTGATCGCGGGCTCGCTCGCCACCGAGTTCCGGGTCGTCGGGCAGCCCGTCGACGTCGACCCACGACGTGCAGCCGCCGTAGGCCTCCTGATACGGCACCACGAGCGGCTCGTCGAGGCGGTGCACCCGCAGCGCCAGCACCCAGAGCGGGTCTCGGCGCTTCCAGTTGAGTCGGGCGCTGACGTAGTCGGACGTCCAGATGAGCTTCGAGGCGAGCGTGGCGAGCTCGTCGGGGTCGGTCAGCGTCACCGACGCGACGACGTCGGCCCAGCCCTCGATCCGCACGGTGCCCGGGGCCGGGCCGGCCGCCTCCGTCTCCGCCACCCACCGCTCGTACGCCGGCTTCAGCAGCTCGTGTCGCTGGTGCTCGGTCGTGGGGTATAGCCAGCAGCGGTTCGCCTGGACGGCGAAGTGCCGTCCGTCCTCACGCAACCCGCCTTTGCGCACGTCGAGGATCTGCTCGCCCGTGAGGAGGGCGCGCACGATCACCGCCCACTCCTTGAACGCCGGCGTCGTCATGCCGTCAGCGTACCGGCGGCGCCGTGTGCCCGACCCGGTCGGCTCGTCAGGACCCGGCGACGCGGCGGTAGAGCGCGACGAACCCGTCGGCCGCTCGATCCCAGCGGTAGCCGGCCGCGCGGGCACGGCCGCGCCGCACGAGGTCGGCCGCGACCGCGTCGTCGGTCACGACGCGTTGTAGCTCGGCGGCGAGCCCTTCGACGTCGGTCGGGTCGACCAGCACCGCCGCGTCGCCGAGGACCTCCGGCAGTGAGCCCGCCGTCGAGGCGACGACCGGGATGCCGGCTTGCATCGCCTCCAGCGGCGGGAACCCGAACCCCTCGTAGCGCGACGGATAGGCCAGCGCCGCCGCGCCGGCCAGCAGGTCGCCCCGCGCCGAGTCCTCCAGCCACCCGAGCCGCCGGATGCGATCACGATGCCGCGTGCGGTCGACGGCGTCGGTGAACTCGGTCACGCCCCACCCGTCGGGACCGGCCACCACCAGCGCGACATCGGGTACCTCGGCGGCGAGCACGTCGAACGCCTCCACGAGCACGGGCAGGTTCTTGCGCGGCTCCACGGTCCCGATCGCCAGCACGTAGCGGTCGTGACCGGCGAGCGTCCGCCCCCGCCGGGCGTCGCCGTCGGGCGCCCCGCCCAGCCCCGGCGCGACGTGCACGACCCGCTCCTCGGGCACGCCGTAGTGCTCGCGGACCTCGGCCGCGACGAACGCGCTGTCGGTGTGCACGACGGCACCGCGGTCGATCGCGACCTGGACGAGGCCGGGATAGCGGGCCGCGTCACCGGTGCACAGCTCCGGGAAGCGGATGAAGCTGAGGTCGTGCACCGACACGACGACGGGGACGCGAGCCGGCGGGGCGACGTAGTTCGTGGCGTGCACGACATCGACGGGGCCGGTCCATCCCTCCACCGACGGCCACCGCACGCGGGGCCAGAAGAGGCGCGTCGACGCGCGCCGGGAACGGCCGGGGGGCGGCCCGGACGGCGCGGGGGAGGGACGCAGCGAGGCGCTCGCGACCCCGCCAGGTCACGGCGTACGCCGACACCGCGACGTCCTCGCGGCGTGCCAGCTCGTCGAGCAGCCCGCTCGTCACCCGGCTCACGCCAGTCCGCACACCGAGCAGCGACGTCGCGTCGACGGCGACCCGGAGCGGCGCCCCCGTCTCGCCTCCCCGGCCGGGGGCCGTCGTGGGATCCCCGCCGGCCCGTGCGCCCGCCGTCACCCGCCGGCGGCGGCCGGTCGGGTCCTCCAGCGCGGGGCTGGCCGCCTGGCGGCGAGCGTGAGGCGCGCCGTCGACGAGACCGCGTAGGACACCGTCGAGCAGCCTACCGACGGTCCGACGCTGAGCCGGGCGCCGCGTCGCGGATCAAGCAAGATGACCTCGTGAGCACCCGGACGCTGATCGTGCTGGCGGCGCTGTGCGCCGTCGCCATCCTGGCAGCGTCCGCCATCCAGGTGCTGCTGGCCCGCTGACACCCGGATCGCCAAGAGGCCAGGACCGATAGGGAAGAATGAGGGCCGAGAGAAGGAGCGGTTGTGGCGGAACACTTCGATGTCGTCGTGCTTGGCGGCGGGCCCGGTGGCTACGCGGCCGCGCTGTACGGCGCCTCGGCCGGGCTCCACATCGCGATGGTCGAGGAGGCGCAGGTCGGCGGCACCTGCCTCCACGTCGGGTGCATCCCGGCGAAGGAGCTGCTGCAGACCGCGGAGGTGCTCCGCACCGTCGGCGCGGCCAAGGAGTTCGGCGTGGAGGCCGGCCAGCCCGCGCTCGACCTGCGCGTGAGCCAGACGCGCAAGCAGCAGGTGATCGATCGCCTCACCCGCGGTCTCGAGACGCTGCTGAAGGGACGCAAGGTCACGGTCGTGCAAGGCACCGGCAGCGTGCTGGACGCGCCCTCCCATCACGTGCGCGTCAGCGATGGCACCGAGCTCACCGGTGACGCCCTCATCGTCGCGACCGGCTCTTCACCGCGCCCGCTCCCCGGGCTCGACTTCGACGGGCAGCGAATCCTGAACTCCGACCACGTGCTCGCACTCGAGGAGGTGCCGCCCCGCGTCGCCATCATCGGGGCCGGCGCGGTCGGCTGCGAGTTCGCGTCGCTGCTCAGCGACCTCGGGTCCGAGGTCACGCTCCTCGAGGCGCTCCCTCGCGTGCTCCCAGGCGCCGACGCCGACGCGTCCGACATCCTCGAGCGCTCGCTGAAGAAGCGCGGGATCAGCTGTCACTCCGGGATCCGCGTCACGAGCATCGAAGGGACCCGAGAGCTCACCGTTGGCTTCGAGTCGCCCGACGGCGCCGCCACCGTCGTCGTCGACAAGGTGATCGTCAGCATCGGCCGCGCGCCGCGGAGCGACGGGCTCGACGCGGCCGGCATCCGCCTCGATGCCGGCGGCTGCGTCGAGGTCGACGACCACCTGCGTGCCTCGCCGCCCGAGGTCTACGCCGTCGGGGACGTCGTCGCGACGCCCCAGCTCGCCCACGTCGGCTTCTCGGAGGCCATCGTCGCGGTCAAGACGATCCTCCGAGAGGACCCCGCGCCCATCAACTACGACAACGTGCCCTGGGGCATCTACTCGCGCCCCGAGGTCGCGTTCGCCGGGCTGACCGAGGAGCAGGCCCGTCAGCGCGGCTACGACGTCGTCACGTCGCTCCACCGCTTCGCCGGCAACAGTCGCGCCGTGATCATCGGCGAGACCGACGGCATTGCGAAGATCGTCGCGGAGCGCGGCGGCCGCCTGCTCGGCGTCCACATCGTGGGGCCCTGGGCAACCGAGCTCATCGCCGAGGGCTACCTCGCGGTGAACTGGGAGGCCACCGCCGACGACCTGGCGCCCCTCATCCATGCCCACCCCACCCTGAGCGAACTCTTCGGTGAGTCGGTCTTTGCGCTCACCGGTCGGCTACTCCACGGCTAACCCCCCACCCCCCGGAGGTACCGGTGGACATCACGATGCCCCAGCTCGGTGAGACCGTCACTGAGGGCACCATCACTCGTTGGCTGAAGCAGGTCGGTGACCGCGTCGAGGTCGACCAGCCCCTCTTCGAGGTGTCGACCGACAAGGTCGACTCCGAGGTCCCCGCGCCGAGCGCCGGCTACCTGTCCGAGATCCGCGTGAAGGAAGGCGAGACCGCCGCCGTCGGGACTGTCCTCGCCGTGATCGGCGACTCGCCGAGCGCCGCCGCGCCGACGTTGACGGCGGTGCCCGAGCCGGCCACGGAGCCGCCGACCGAGGAGATCGCGAGCCCGATGCCCAGCGCGCCCGTCGCGCCGCCCGTCGGCGCCGGTCGCACCCGTCGCCGACGACACGCGTCCGATCAGGCCGGTCACTCCCGAGCCTGCGCCGCCGCCCGCCCCCGCCTCGTCGCCCGCCAGCGCAGCCTCCGGAGCCGCGCTCACGTCGCCGGTGGTGCGGCGTCTCATCGCCGAGCACGGGCTCGACGCCGCCCAGATCCGCGGCACGGGCGAAGGCGGGCGCATCACGCGCAAGGACGTCCTCGACGCTGCAGGAGCCGGCGCCTCGACGACCGCGACCCCGCCCGTCGCCGCCGCCGGCCCGCCCCAACGGTGACGCCGCCGCCCGCGCCGCCGCCGCGCCGCCGGAGCCGCCGCTCGTCGTCGCGCCGCCACCCCCGCGGGTGGTGCCGCCGGCACCTGCGGCGCCGCCGCCCGAGCCAGCACCGCCCCCCGCGAGGATCGCCGCGCCACCGCCGGCACCGGCCCCCGCGCCGCGCCGCACCCGAGCCTCCCCCGCTGCCCGTCGGGGTGGTGGGTCCCGAGGGCCAGGCCGACCAGATTGTCCCGTTCTCCAACATCCGTCGACGCACCGCCGAGCACATGCTGCGCTCGAAGGCGACGAGCCCGCATGCGTACACATCCACCGAGGTGGACTTCGAGCGGATCGCTCGTCTGCGGGACCATCGGCAGGCCGACTGGCGCGCCCGCGAGGGCTTCCCGCTCACGTTCCTCCCGTTCGTGGCGCGCGCCTTCGGAGACGTCGTCCAGCAGTACCCCCACGTCAACGCGACGGTGGGCGACGACGCGCTCATCGTGCACCGCTCCGTGCACCTCGGGATCGCCGTCGACCTCGACTTTCAGGGCCTCGTCGCGCCCGTCGTCCGCAACGCCGACGGGAAGCGCCTCCGGCTGCTCGCGCGGGAGATCCGAGACCTCGCCGACCGGGCCCGCGACAAGCAGCTGCTACCCGACGAGGTGCTCGGCGCGACGTTCACGATCACCAACCCGGGGCCCTACGGCACGTTCATGACCCTGCCCATCATCAGCCAGCCCCAGGTCGCGATCCTCTCGACCGACGGGATCCGCAAGCGCCCAACCGTCATCACCGACGGCGACGGCGCCGATGTGATCGCTGTGCGGCACACAGGCATGCTGGCGCTCGCATGGGACCACCGGGCCTTCGACGGCGCGTACGCGGCCGCATTTCTCCGCACGCTGAAGGAGGACCTCGAGGGCCGCAACTGGGAAGCCGAGCTGGATTGACGCCGCCGCTCCGCGTCCGCTGGCTCGGACGGGTGCCCTACGGCGAAGGCGATGTCCTCCAGCGCGCCCTGCACGAGCGCAGCGCCGACGACTACTTGCTCCTCCTCGAGCACGACCCCGTCTACACGATGGGATCGCGCGCCGACCCGTCGCACGTTCTCACACCGCCGGCCGCCGTCGGCGCCGATCTGGTGCACTGCGACCGCGGCGGCGATGTGACGTACCACGGTCCAGGGCAGCTCGTGGGCTACCCGATCATCACCTTGCCCGGATGGGCCGACGGACTCCGTGACGTCGTGGGGTACGTGCGCCGCCTCGAGACCGTGCTCATCGGCGCGCTCGCCGATCTGGGCGTCGAGGCCGAGCGGCGCGCGCGCCTCACCGGCGTCTGGGTCGGAGACGAGAAGATCGCCGCGATCGGCGTGCGTGTCGCGCGGGGGCGCACCCGGCACGGCTTCGCGCTGAACGTGGCTCCCGATCTCACGATGTTCTCGCACATCGTGCCGTGCGGGATCGCCGACAAGGGTGTGACGTCGCTCGCGGCGCTGCTCGGGACGGCGCCACCGCTCGAGGAGGTGCTCGACCGGGTCGTGGCGCGCTTCGCGAGCGAGTTCGAGTACCCGGCGATCGATCGTCAGGCGGTCACCGCACCGGCGGGCGCGGCCGAAGCGGTCCAGTCGGCCTCCGCCGGGACCAACGGTCGCCGCCTCGTCGCCCGCCTCGCGGCCGCCGACGTCATGCCGAACGCCGATGTCGATGACGCCCCGCGGCCGCCCTGGATGCGCGTGCGCGCCCGTCTCGGACCCGAGTTCCGGGGGGTGCAGCGGCTCATGCGAACCCTCGACCTGCACACGGTCTGCGAGGCGGCGGGCTGTCCCAACATCTACGAGTGCTGGGCGGACCGCACCGCCACGATGATGATCCTCGGTGACCGATGCACCCGAGCCTGCGGGTTCTGCCTGGTCCAGACGGGACGTCCGAGCGGCGTCGACGTCGACGAGCCCGGGCGAGTCGCCGAGGCGGTGGCGGCGCTGGGCCTCGCGCACGTGGTGATCACCAGCGTGGCCCGCGACGACGTGCCCGACGGCGGCGCCTCCATCTTCGCCGGAACGGTCCGCGCCATCCGCGAGCGAACGCCCGGCACGCAAATCGAGTTGCTCATCCCGGATTGCAAGGGCAACCCTGACGCCTTGGGGTCGATCTTCGACGAGCGTCCCGACGTGCTCAACCACAACCTCGAGACGGTGGCGCGCCTCCAGCGGGCGCTGCGACCGAACGCGGGGTACAGCCGCTCGCTCAGCGTCCTCGCGCGTGCGAAGAACGACGGCCTCACGACGAAGTCGGGGATCATCCTCGGGCTCGGCGAGGACCCCGCCGAGGTCCGTGGGGCGATCGCCGACCTGCGACACGTCGGGGTGGACATCCTGACGTTGGGCCAGTACCTGCGCCCGTCGGCGCAGCACGCGCCCGTCGTCCGCTGGTGGACACCCGAGGAGTTCGACGAGCTCGGGCGCTACGCCCGGGGACCTGGGTTTCGCCCACGTCGAAGCCGGGCCGCTCGTGCGCTCGAGCTACCACGCCCGACGGGCGGCCGACGCCGCGTCGGCGCCGGTCGGCGCGAGCCTGGCGGTCTGATGGCGAAGGCGTTCGACCACATCTCGCCCGCCATCGAGGAGTTCATCGCGACGCAGCGCATGTTCTTCGTCGCGACCGCGCCGAGTCGCAGCGACGGACACGTGAACGTGTCCCCGAAGGGGCTGAACCGCGTCGCGGTGCTGAGCCCGACGCGGGTCGCCTACCTCGACCTGACCGGGAGCGGCGCGGAGACGATCGCCCATCTGCGCGACAACGGGCGGATCACCCTGATGTTCTGCGCGTTCGAAGGGCCGCCCAACATCGTCCGGGTCTATGGCAGCGGCGAGGCGATCCCGGTCGACGACCCTCGCGCGCGACCGCTCCTCGAGCACTTCGACCCGCTCCCGGGCGCGCGGACCGTCATCAGCGTCGACGTCGACCGCGTCTCGACGTCCTGCGGCTACGGCGTGCCTCAGTATCGCTACGAGGAGGACCGCGACGAGCTGCTGGCGTGGGCCGACAAGAAGGGCGCCGACCTCTCGGACTACCGGGGGAAGACGAACCGCGTCAGCATCGACGGCCTGCCGGCGCTGGACGTGCAGTGAGCTACGCCGCTCGGGTGGCGCGGGCCCGAGGCCGGATGGCCGAGCTCGGCATCGACGCGCTGCTCCTCTCGGTCGGGCCGGACCTGCCGTACCTCACCGGCTACGAGGCGCTGCCGCTCGAGCGCCTCACGATGCTCGTCCTGCGCGCCACCGCGGAGCCGGTGCTCGTGATCCCGCGACTCGAGGCCCCACGGGTCGTCGACCGACCCGAGGTCTTCACCGTCGAGGCGTGGGACGAGACCGACAACCCGGTGCAGCGCGTCGCCGAGCTGATCCGCGGCGACCGGACCGTCGCGATCGGTGACCACACCTGGTCTCGCTTCCTCCTGGCGCTCCAGTCCGAGCTGCCCGAGGCGCGGTTCCGACCGGCCAGCGCCGTCCTCGGGCCGCTCCGGGCCCACAAGGACGACGGCGAGATCGAGGCGCTCGGGGCCGCCGCCCGAGCGATCGACCGGGTCGTCCGCACCCTCCGAGATCGTCGGTTCGGTGGCAAGACCGAGCGAGAGGTGCAGCGGGAGGTCATCGAGCTCATGCTCGACGCAGGCCACGAGCGGGCCAACTTCGCGATCGTCGCCTCGGGCCCGAACGCCGCGAGCCCTCACCATGAGGCGAGTGATCGACGCATCGGCGAGGGTGACGTCGTGCTCTGCGACGTCGGCGGCGCCGTGCACGGGTACTGCTCCGACATCACGCGCATGTACGTCGTGGGCGAGGCGGCCCCGGAGGTGCGGGACGCCTACGCCGCGCTCCGCGTGGCGCAGGAGGCGGCGGTCGACGCGGCACAGGTCGGGGTGGCGTGCGGTGACGTCGACGGCGTCGCTCGCCACTCCTTGGCCGAGGCGTCGCTCGCCGACTACTTCGTCCACCGGACGGGCCACGGCATCGGCATCGAGGCGCACGAGGACCCGTACTTGGTCGCGGGGAACCCCGAGCCGCTGGCGGCCGGGTACTGCTTCAGCGTCGAGCCCGGCGTGTACCTCCCGGGCCGGTTCGGCCTCCGGCTCGAGGACATCGTCGTCGCCACCGACGACGGTCCACGCCGTCTGAACGAGGCGCCGCGGGACCTCGCTGCCGTCGAGTGACGCGGCATGCGCCTCGATCTCTCCTCGGTCCTCCTGCAGTGGTCCACGGGTGGCCTGTTCGGCTTGTGGATCACGACCCGGCACCGGGTGGTCGGCATCGGCTACGGCTGGCTGCTCCGGAGCATCTACGCCGTGCTCGCCGCGGGGGCCGCGGCGGCGGCCATCAGCGGCGGCGGGTCCGGCACGGCGGCGAGCCTGCGCGACGGCGCCGCCGTCGCGACCGCGGTGGTCGCTGCGGCCGCGCTGATCGTGTCGGTCGCTCGGCGGCGCCGCGGTCTCGAGGGCGAGCGGTCCTATCCACCGACCCTGGACCTGGTCGCACCCGCGGTCGGCCTCGTCGGCCTGCTCGCCACGGCGCAGACCGTGGGCGGGCCGTATGCGCTGACCGCGACGCGGCTGGTCGCCGGCGCGCTCCTGCTCGGGCTCGTGACCGACGCGATGCTGCTCGGCCACTGGTATCTCGTGCAGCCCGGGCTCAGCCGCGAGCCGATCAAGGAGCTGGTGCGCCTCGCCGCGCTCGCCTTGCCCCTCGACGTCGCGCTGCTGCTCGTCCCGACGGGCATGGTCCAGGTGCTCAACGGGCAGATCAGCGACGGCTACGGCGGACTGCTCGGGGTGACGTGGGTGGTGAGCGCGCTCACGACCCTGGCGCTGCTCGGGGTCGCCTGGAAGGCACTCGCCGAGCCGTACTACTCGGCCGTGATGGCCACGACCGGGCTGCTCTACCTGGCGATCCTCACGGCGTTCGGCACCGACGTCCTCGCCCGAGCGCTCTTCACGCGGTGACGCCGCCCGAGCGGGATGCGGTCGCTAGGCGGGCTTCCGCCCGTACGCGTACACCCACATGTCGTCGGGCTTCTGCTCGACTCGGTAGTCCTCGACGCCGGCGCGCCGGAAGTACTCCTCGAGCTCCTGAGGCGTGGACGTCTTCGAGATGTTCGGGGGGCGCTCGAGGGGCGCATACGACGTGTAGTGGTCGACAAAGAGCTCCCACCCCGGCTCGCCACAGAGGTTGATGCCGTCGACGAACAGCCGGCCTCCCGGTCGCAGGATCCGCATCGCCTCCACGATGTAGGCGTAGCGGTCCCACTCATCGAGGTGCATGAACACGACGGTGCAGTACACGACATCGACGGACTCGTCCGGAATCGGCGCCAAGTCCCACCCGCTGATCTCGATGAAGTCGACGTTCTCGAGTCCTGCGCATCGCTGCCGAGCGTGGCGCAGCATGTTCGCCGGAGACGTCGGTGGCGATCCACTGCTTCACCTTGGGGGCGATCGCCGGACCCATGCGTCCGACGCCGGCCCCGATCTCGAGCACCACGTCGTCGGCGTTCAGCCCCGTCGTCCGCTCGAGGGTCTCGAGCGTCTGACCGTGCCGCCGTCGCGAAGGAGTCCTCGTCGACGTAGCCGGCGACAGTGATCTTGGCGCGTGTCGACATCCGCCGAGACGCGCTGCCACGTCTCCTTGTACTGCGACCTCGAGAGCTGGCCCTGGCTCGGGTCGAGGATCAGGGCCGCCCGGGCATCCTGGCGGCGCTGGTCACGACGGATCCGAAGATGCTCGACGCGGCGCTCCGACTCCTGGAGGGACACGGCGCGCAGCACGCAGCTTCGCTGATTGATGCCGCCGCGGAGCCCTTCGGCTGTCGGGCGTCGCGGCGACGAGCAGGCGTCCGCCGCGGTTCGAGATCAAGTCGAGCGCCTCGAGGTTCGCCCACTCGGCGAGCTCGACGACGCCGTCGATGGTCGCGAACCACGAGTCGGACAGGCCGCGGGCGTGCGCTCCGCCGAGGCTGAAGCACGCGTAGCCCCCGGCCGGAGCGCTCGGGCAACCTGCATCATCGTGACCCACGGGAAGTCCGTCTCGAGGATCGGCTCGGTCGCAACGATGACGTCAGCCGATCGAGGCTTGAGCTGTGCGAGCATGCTGCGCACGTCATCGTCGCGGCCGATCTGCGACCGTGACGAGCTCCTCGTCCCTCGGCCGCGAGCGCCGCACGCACGGCCTCGTGCTGCGACTCGTCGCCGAGATGCAGGATTGTGGTGCGCGCGGCCCGACTGTCGGTGAGATATCGGTTGGCGAAGTCGTCGAGCGGGTTCGGCGCGTCGCTGGCCATCGGCGGGACCCTAGTCGGCAGGCTAAACGGGACGGGAAGAGCGGAGCAGCCGTCGTGCGTGCCTCGCCCGGTTGGCGTGCCGTCATCCGACTGAGCGAGCGTCGACGGACGCCGCCGATGTCGCTCGCCAACGGTGCCGGGAACGCCGGATCGCTAGTCTCAGGCCTTCTATGTTTCGCCGGCGTCGGAGCGGTGCGTCCAGCACGCTCGTGGAGCCGCGGCCTGATGCCGACGAACCCGCCGAGGGCGCGGCCGGGCCGCTTTCTCGCGCGGCCTGCCCGGACTGAGCTGGCTCGAGTTCCCGGCCCCCAAGGCGCCGCTTCGCACCGCATTCGGCGCTTGTTCGGGGCTGGATCGCCCTGCCACCTGGATCCCACGTTGATGGGTTCGCCCTCGCGCGCCGGATCGACGCGGTGCCGCTCGCCACGAGCGAGTCACGGCCCGACGTCGCGCGCTTTCACCTCGACAAGACGGTCGTCGGCTTCCAGCGATTCGTCGACGTCACCGACGGCATGGCCGGGACCGAATGGCACGTGGTCGCGACGGTCGACGGGACGGAGTTCCAGTCACCGATCGGCAGGGGACCCGAGCGCCGACGATGTCCGCCAGTCCGCGCCAAGGGAAGGCCAACAAGCTGGCGCGCCTCGAGGGTCACTCGATGGCCTGCCCACGGCGCCGACGAGGGCTCGCGCTGTGGCGGCGCGGCTCGCCCGCGATGGCAACGCGCTTCGGTGCCGCACGTGCGGAGCGCAGTACGAGGCGACGTCGGACCACTTCCAGTTCCTCAGTCCCGAGATCGCGTCGGTGGCCAGCGTGACCGACACGGACAGTGTGTCGGGGTGGGGCTACGACGACATCGCCCGGGGGATCATCGAGCGGTATCCCGACGGCCTGGTCCTCGATAACGGGAGCGGCTACAAGAGCGAGTCGTTCGACAACGTCGTGTGTCTCGAGATCGCGGACTACCCGAGTACGGACGTGCTCGGCGATCGGCGAGTCGCTTGCCGTTCGCCGACGCCACGTTCGACGCCGTGTTCTCGCTCGCAGTGCTCGAGCACGTCCGCGACCCGTTCCGCTGCGCCGCCGAGATCGCCCGCGTGGTTAAGCCCGGTGGGACCGATCTACGCCGCGGTGCCGTTTCTCCAGCCGTATCACGGGTTCCCGCACCACTACTACAACATGACGCGTCGAGGGCTGGAGAACCTCTTCGAGCGCGACTTCGACATCGATCGATCGGACACGCCGGATTACGGGCACCCGATCCACACCCTGTCGTGGTTCCTCAATAGCTATGCCGCACGGGCTCCCACCTGAGACCGCCACTCGCTTCCTCGAGATGCGAGTGCGTGGATCTGCTCGGCTCGGGATACGAGCAGATTGACCGTGACTATGTGACGGAGCTCTCCGCCGAAGCCCGACTCGAGCTGGCATCCGTTAACTACCTCCTGGCGACGAGGCGCTAGTAGTCCCGCGTCGGATGCTCACCGGCGAGTGGCGACGACGTAGTTCGACGCCCGCGAGTTCAACGACCGCTTCGGACGCGAGGGCCTGCACGAGACTCGCGCCAGCCGCCGACTGGGCGGGCCCGAGCACGTCTGCACACGGTGCGAGGTCCTGGAACCGTTCGGCCGTCTTCAGCGGACAGCCCAGCGAGAAAGCTGTTGATATACCAGGACAGCGACCAGATCGGCCACCCGTAGGGCGGCGTGCCCGCTTGATCGACCGAGAACGACGACTCAAAGAGGTTCCGCAAACCCGCGTCCGTCATGTTGTAGTAGTGGTGCGGATAGCCGTGATATGGCTGGAGAAACGGAACCGCGGCGTAGATGGCGCCGCCCGGACGTACCACCCGTGCCAGTTCAGCCGCGCAGCGAAACGGGTCTCGAACGTGTTCGAGGACGCACAGCGATAGCACACCGTCGAACGACTGGTCGGCAAAGGGCAACGACTCCCCGACCGCGAGGACGTCGGTCGTCGGATAGTTGACAATCTCGAGGTTCACAACGTTCGGCTCGGTCGTCTCCTTGAGACCGCTACCAGCGTCGAGCACCCATCCGTTCGCGCATCGTTTGATGACATCCGTGGCGATGGGGTCATAGCCCCATGACGACACGTTGCCCGTCGCGTCGGCGGTGGCGAGCGCACGAAGTTCCGGGCCGAGAAAGTCGAAGTGGCGGTCATCCGCCGAGTACGTCGCGCCACAACGGACGCACTGCAGCATGTTCTGGCGACGCGTGAGCGCACCTCGGCAGACCGAGGAGTACTGCCCAGACTCGGCGAGGCGTGGGCAGCGCAGCATGGGCTCGACCGCGTCGAGCCTTGCCGCCCGTGCCCGCGCCACGTTACCCGTGTCAGCGGCCACCGTGACGCCGAGGGGCGCTCGCCATGCCTCGTCGTTGACCCGGACCTCGAGTTCGACCGGATGTCCCGCGCTTTCGGCTGAGAACGTGACGAGTCTGCGGAAGGCCAAGATCTGACGGTTGCGGAACCCTGGCCTGATTTCGGGCCGTTGCTCGCGGTCAGTCTCGGCTCGAAATGGACCGGCGACGACCGTCGGCGCCGCGAGCGTCGCGGTCCGCGGCACCGCAACATAGCCCCGCACCAGCAGCGAGCGAGCGGGGCCCGTGGTGCCGGGCGGAGGACTCTCAATCCACGACGGGAACGGAAATCCCGCGAGCGCCTGGGCCGTCGTTCCCCCACCGCGCACACGTCGTAGCGCGGACCGCAGCCGTTCGACGCTCATGCGTGGCGCGGCGTGGGATCGGCAGCACCCGTCCTGCGGAGAATCACGCCAGGACCGAACGCACGACGCCAGCGCGGCTCACGTCAGGAGCTTTCGCATCGCGTCGACGATGACGCCGAGTGTCGACGGTTCGAGGTGTTGGTGCACCGGGATCGAGAGCACCTCGCCTGTGACGCGCTGGGCGATCGGCACGTCCGTCCCCACGATGCGGGGGTTCGCACGGAAGCACGGATAGTCGAACATGAGCCGGGGGTAGTAGATGGCGTTGCCGATGCCTCGGCTGGTGAGCTCCGCCGCGAGTGCGTCCCGGTCGAGGCTGGCCTGGGAGGTGATGCGGATAGTGAATTGGTGGTAGGCGTGGTGACGCCCGCGGGGCTCGGACGGCGTGGTGACGCCAGGGATGTCCGCCAGCCCCTCGCGCAGCGCGGCGGCGTTGCGGCGCCGGGCCGCCACGATCTCGGTGAGCCGGCCGAGCTGTGGGAGCGCGACGGCTGCTTGCAGGTCGGTCATCCGGTGGTTGAGGCCGGGGATCACGTAGTCGTACGTGTCCCGCATGCCCTGGTTGCGCAGCAGTCGGAGTCGATCCGCCAGGTCGGGATCGTTGGTCGTGACGACGCCGCCCTCGCCCGAGGTGATGGTCTTGGTCGCGTAGAGGGAGAAGCAGCCGAGCCCAAATCCGCCGACCGGGCGGCCGTCAACGGTTGACCCGATCGCCTGGGCCGCGTCCTCGACGATCGCCACGTCGTGCTGGTCGGCGAGGCGCGCGAGCGTGCCCATCTGGCTCGGCAGACCGTAGAGGTGGACGGGGAGGATCGCCTTGGTGCGGGGGGTCCCGCGTCGGCGACGAGCGCGGGATCCATCGTGAAGTCGTCGTCGTTGATGTCGACGAAGCGCGCCGTCGCGCCCGTGCCGATAATCGCGTTCAACGTGGCGATGAAGGAGAACGGCGTTGTGACGACCTCGTCGCCGGGCCCGATCTCGAGCGCCTGCAGCGCGGTGCACAGCGCCGCCGTACCCGAGCTCACGGCCACCGTGTGGCCGACACCACAGAGCGAAGCCACGTCGGTCTCGAGTCGGGCGACGACCGGACCTTGCGCGAGCTGACCCGACCGCAACACGTCGATGACCGACCGCTCCTCGTCCTCACCCATGCGGATGTCGGTCAGCGGAATGGTCAAGTGCGGTGCAGTCATGCGTTACGAGAACCCGTGATGGGGTCAGGCTAGGATAACGGCGCCTGCTTGGCGTCACAGGCGACCTCTGCTCCGCGCCCTGGACCTTGCCGCCCGAACTGCAGCCGCACCAACTGATCAACGCGGACGGTCAACCGCGAGCGCTGCACGTGATCGACTTCGACCTCGCGTCACTCGTCGAGTCGGACATGCAGCTCCGGACGTCGAGCGGGGTCACGCCGCGGCGGTTCGGCCCCCTCTCGCTGCTCGCGGCGCTCCCGAGCGGGGGTCTCGTGACGTTCCTGGAGTCACCGCGCTTCGCCGGTGTCCTGCGCGACGCAACCGGCCATGTCGTGGTCACGCGGCCCGAGCTCGCCGAGGCGATCCCCGAGGGCAACGACTGCATCGTCACGACCGGCTCACCGAAGGAGGCGTTCTGCCGCCTGGCTGAGCGGGCGATCGACCAGGGCCGATACGAGACCCTCGCGAGCTACCGCAGCCCGACTGCACGCGTGCACCCGACTGCGACGGTGGGTGAGCACGTCTACGTGGACGACGACGCCGACGTCGGCCCGGGCGTCGTCGTCTATCCGAACACGTACGTGGGGGTCGGTGCGCGGCTCCAGGCGAACAGCGTGGTCGGCGACGACGGATTCGAGACCACGAGCCCGACCGGCCCGCGACGGGTGCTGCGCCATGCCGGAGGTGTCTGGTTCGACCGGGACACGCGACTGGGCTCGACGAGCTGCGTCGACAAGGGCCTCTACGGCGATTTCACGTACTTGGGGGTACAGACGCTGACCGACCATCACGTGTACGTCGCGCACGCGGTTGCGTGCGGCCCGCGTTGCACGATCGGCGCCGGCGTCATCCTGCTGGGCTGGGTGCAGCTGGGAAGCGACGTGTGGATCGGGCCGGCGTCCAGCGTGAACCAGCTGCTGCGCATCGGTGCGGGTGCCTTTCTCGGGACGGGATCGGTCGTCCGCCACGACGTGCTGCCCTACGCGCTGGTGTACGGCGACACGGCCCGCCAGAAGGGCTGGTCGTGCGTGTGCCACAGCCGGTTGGACGCCCAGCCGGACGAGGGTGTCGAGTGCGCGACCTGTGGTCGCTCGTACCGGCTGGAGCGCGGCGAGGTCGATGGCGCGCCTGCCCGCCTGCACCTGCTGGCCCCCCCGTCGGGGTGAGATAGTCATCATCTGTGACGTGGGTCGAGGCTGGGCCTGGGGGCCGAAGTGGAGTGGTCGTACCGCTCGGTTGCGGCACGCGGCCAGGTCGCAGGGCGTAGGCCGGGGCGGACGGTAGGGCGAGCGACCATGCGGATTGCCCTGGTGAACAACTTCTTCGTGCCGCGCGCGAGCGGCAGTGCGCACATGACGGAAGGGTTGGCGGTCGAGTTCGCTCGCGATGGCCATGACGTGCTCGTCATCACCGCGGCGTACGAGGACGCGCCCCGGGAGGAGATGCGGGATGGCTATCGCGTCGTGCGCCTCCCGGGCTGGCACCTGCCCAAGACGCGGCTGGGCATGAACTACGACATCCCCTTGGTCGCGTCACCTCGCAACTGGTCGCGGCTGAAGGCGTTGCTCGCGGCGCATCGGCCTGAGGTCATCCATCAGCACGGGCAGTTCTTCGACCTGACCTGGATGACCTCGATCTGGGCCCGGCGACACGGCGCCCCGGTCGTCCTGACCGTGCACACACCGCTGATCCACACCTCGAAGCTCTACGGCTTCGTCTTGCGAGTCGCTGACTTCATCCTCGTCCGCCCCTTCATCGCGCTCAGTCGTCCCACGGTCGTCGTCTTCGACAAGTGGATGCGGCGCTATGTCAAGGCGCGCTATGGCGTTCCCGATCGACGCCTCGCGCCCATCGTCGTTGGGATCGACCCGACACGCTTCGACGGCGCGGATGGGAGCACCGTCCGCAGCGATCTCGGGATCGGGTCCGACCCGCTGATCCTGTCGCTCGGTCATGTGATCCCGCTGCGCAACCGGCTCACCCTGGTGCGCGCGCTGCCCGAGCTCCTCCAGCGCTATCCGACGGCGCGGGTCGTCGTCGTCGGCGAGGTCTATGACACGGCGTTTCTCGAGCTCGCCGACGAGTTGGGCGTGCGTGACAGCATCCTGGCGATCGGCGCACTGGCCCGGACGAGGGTCCCCGACATCGTCGCGGCGGCCGACATGGAGACCCATGACCACCAGGGCTTCGGCTTGGGGACGACGACGCTGGAAGTGATGGCGACCGGACGGCCGGTGATCGCCGCCGCGGACACCGACAACTTTCCCGGGTTGGAGTTGCGCTCGTGGGAGAACCTCGTGCTGATCGGTACGGAGGACTATCACGCCCTGGCTCGGGCGATGGTGCGGCTGCTCGACGAGCCGGAGCTCGCGACGCGAATCGCGAAGGCCGAGCGCGAGTTCATCCGCACCGACTTCACGATCGGCGCGGTGGCGCGCAAGCATCTCGAGCTCTACGAGCAGGTCGCGTAGGTCGCGGGAGCCGCACGCCCACCGGCGGCGCTCCTATCACCTTGTGGCGCGAGTCCACCGGCGAGTAGGTACAGGGCGGCGCGAGTCGACGCCGGCTACAGCGTCGTGGACCCTTGATCGTGCGCCGCGGCGACGAGCTGACTGACGACGTCGTGACAGGGCAAGACGGAGGACAGCTCCTCGTTGGCATCGACGTCGCCGTGGAGCATGGCGATGAAATGGTCGAGCTGGCCCGCGAGCGGCTCGCGGCTGTGCTGGATCGCGGGGACCTCGATGACCGTCTGCTGCCGATAGCCGCTCGTCTGCCCACCCTCGGTCATGCTGCTCGCGTAGAAGTCCTCTTCGACGTGGCGGTAGATCGTGATGTCCTGGCGGACGAGGTCCACCTCGAAGAGCCGGTCGAGCTCCGCGATCTCAAGCGACCGGATCTTGCGCTGCGACACACGACTCGCGGACAACGACGCCAGCAGGCCGGTCGGAAACGCCAGCGTCGCCTCTGCGACGTCCTCCGTGCCCGGCTCCGACTTGGGGTGGGCGTAGCCGAAGTCCGCGGTGAGCTGCTCCGGCATGGCCCGTGCCATTCGCAGCACCAGGTCGACATCGTGGATCAGCAGGTCGAACGCGACCCCCGTGCGGGCGCGCTGGACGAAGGGCGAGTGCCGCACCGTCGCGATGTGGATGGGTTCCTCCACGATCGACGACACCGTCATGACCGCTGGGTTGAACCGCTCGAGGAGGCCGCACATCATCGGAGTGTTGGTCCGGCGCGCTCGATCGACGAGTCGCTCGACCTCGCGGGGGTCCTCCGCGACGGGCTTCTCGACCAGGACCGGCTTCCCCGCATCCAGAGCACGCTCGGCCCACGCGACGTGCTCGGGCGTCGGCGCGGCCACGATGATCGCGTCGAACCCGTCGAGGCTGTCGACGTCGGGGAACCACAACCCGTCGTAGCGATCGGCGAGCGCCCGGCCCGCCTCCGGGTCAGGATCGATCACACACGCCAGGTGGCTCTCCGCCGACTGGCTCACGACGCGCGCGTGCAGGCTTCCCATCGCCCCAGCCCCGACCAGGGCGATCCGTACACGTCCTCGACGCATAGTCAGAGCACATCAGCATACCGTCCGCCAGCGCCGGCCCGACCGGAGCGGATGCGACGTACGGCCGTCGCCGTGCGTCACTCGGTGCCGTCGGGTGCGCGCACTGCGGGCCGGTCCGCGCCGACGCGCCGTGATCCGGTCAGCTGCACCAGGAGCGCCGCGTAGGCCGCGACGAACACGACGATGAGCAGCAGCGCGGGCAGCGGTGGCTGCCAGGCCGGCCCGACGAAGAACAGGAGCTTGCCCTCGTACCCGACCATGTATCGGCGGAGCGTCTGCACAAACGCGGCGGCCTGCGCAACGAGGAGTGCGCCGCCAGCAGGTAGAGGACACGGCGGCGCCGGGAATCATTGAGAGTTCGCCGCTGGAGGCGACGGTCAGCCCCGCGAGAATTGGGACGCCGACGGCGAGCGGCAGCGTGTAGCGTCCTTGCCAGTAGAAACCGCTCGTGTGCAGGTCCGGCGCCTCGAAGGCGACCGGGATGACGATCACGAGCGCGGCGAGACCCGCGAGCGTCATGTTGATGCGCCGCGAGGCGAGCAGGACCGCCAGGACGGCCAGGAGACCCAGCGCGACGATCCAAATCACGTACGTGACGGACGGCGACGTCGTGTCGAGCCATCCGAAGATGCCGACCATCTGCTGGAACCGGGGGTAGGTCCCACCGATCGAGTCGCGCAGGAGGAGGTCGTACGGCCCGACGGCGCCCCCGTTGTTGTTCAGCCCTGCGTTGAGCGTCCCTGCCGCCACGCTCCAGATCCCCTGGAACGCGGCGAAGCAGGCGACAAGCTCGGCGGCGTACCGGACCGTCGGTACGCGGAGCAGCCGTCGGACCGTCCCGCGCCGGGCGACCGCGAGCATCGACGCGCCGACGAAGGCGACCCACAGGGGTCCGAGCGGTCGGGCGAGCGCCAGGACGGAGGCGGCGATGGCGAGCCGGGCCACGAGGCGGCGATCGATCTCCCCGTCTGTGCGCCACACGAGCGCCACGCCGCAGATCCACGCGGTGATGGCTGCCGCGATCTCGATTCCGCTCGGGTTGACGACGCTGCCGAGAAACAGCGCCATCGGCGTGAAGGCCAGCGCGACACCGAGCGCCGCCACCGCTGGCCGACGGAACAGCTCGGTGGTGACGAAGGCTGACGCCAGGAGCGCAGCACACAGCAGCGCGCTGAGCAAGCGCATCACGTACACGGTCTGCGCGCCTGGCGACGTGACCCAGGACACGAGTCCGACGGCAGCGAAGTACGCAGGAGGCTCGCGGCCCGACGTCGTGTAGACGTTCGCGAGCGTGGTCGGTCCCGTGAACGACTCGCATGCGGCCGTGCGGTCGCGGTAGAAGGCGAAGCAGCCGACGTTGTAACCGCTCGCGTAGATCTCCGGGATCAGCTCCCGCGTCGCGGCGCGGATGGTCTCCGCGCCGCGCAGGTTCCCGAGCGTTCCACGGCGCTGCAGCGCGGCAAGCGCAGTGCGGCTCAGCCGGGCCGATTTGACCGAGAACTCACCGTGCGCCGCGGCAACCGCGCGGATGACGTGCGAGGGCTCATCGGGTGCGGCGAAGAGCGGTGTGGCGATCGACCAGGCGGACAGAATGAGCACGAGCAGCGTGAACGTGGACCACCAGCGTGCTCGCCTCGTTCGATGCACACACGTCCAGGCCCGGTGCAGCAGTTGAGTTGGCGGCTCGGGTCTCAGGTGTGCTCCCACCGGTCATGCCGTCGGCGGGTGATCATAGAGCAGCCCCGCTCAGGCGAGATCGAGCCGCGTGGTCCTCGTTCGAAGCGAGCTGGCTGGGCGGCCGACCTGGCGCCCCGCGGTGTCTCCGGATCGACTCGCATGACCTGCTGCCCGTAGGTCGCGAAGACGCGGTCGGCCAGCACCGCGGGTACCGGTACGGCGACATAGGTGGCGGTGATCGGTTCAGAGAACAGCGCTGCCGACTCCGCGTCGCCTGGTATTCGAGCTTAGGGAGCAGATGAAGCCCCGCCACCGCTTCGGCCACCACGGCCTGTGAAGACTCATCAGCAATCGCAAATGGTGGAACCGTCAGAGCCCAAACAGCCGACACGGCGACGCACACGACAAAACAGCCCAGCGCGAACGCCGCATCGTGAGATAGTCGGGGACGAGTCGAAGAACGAAACATCACCGATGTCCTGCTCCGTACACCCGCGCACTAGCCCGTAACATCATGCTCCGCCGTCCCAGTCAGCCTCCCTGGGTCCTCGCCTGATAAGCAACTGGGCCGGTGCGCTGCGGTTCTCGCTTGCACGAAGGCCGCTGTCGTGGTGCGAAAGCTGCGGGATCCCGGACCGTCGCGACCTAGGCGTCGGGCTGGCGCACCTCGATCGCGTCGAGCAACAGGGCGACCTCCTCGGCCAGCCGGCGCAGCCGCGTCTCGGTGCGCGACAGCTCCCACGAGTAGTGGAGCGACAGCATGAAGAGGAGTCCGGCCGCCGTCAGCAGCAGCGCCGTCGGCGGGTACTGCACGCCGATCAGGTGCGAGTACTGCCTGAGTAGGCCGGAGAACGCGGCCAACGGGATGAGTAGCACGCCGACGCCTCCCCAAACGAGGGCGTACTTGCTGCGCAGCCCGCCGGCGCGCACGACCCGCAGGACGGAGAGCGCGGCGAGTACCACGACGACGAACGCGACGATATGGGTGCGGGTAGTCATGCGGAGCCCTTTCTCAGCGCACGGCAGCGGCTGGCGTAGTCGGATCCGGCGATCGCGACGAGCAGCCGCAGGTAGTTGAGCACAAGCCGGGTGCGTCGCGTCGACGGCAGGCTGGCGAAGCGTGGGCGGATCGTGACCGGTACCTCCGTCACGGTCAGCCCGTTGGCGCACGCGATGAGCAGCACCTCGACAGTGTCGGCGAGGTACTCGGACGGAAAGCGGGTGGCGAAGAGCTTGATGGCCTGCAGGTCGAACGCCCGGAACCCCGATGTCACGTCAGTGAAGCGCTGTCCCGTCACCCAGCGCACCACCGTGGCGAGGACGCGCATCGCCTGTCGCCGGAGCCGACCCACCCGGTACGGCGTGGTGGCCTGGGCGAAGCGGCTGCCGATCGCCAGGTCGGCGCCGTCGTCGAGGGCGACCAGGAGCGTGTGCACCCCCGCCGGATCGTGCTGCCCGTCGGCGTCGACGACGACGACCCGGTCGTACCCGTGGTAGAGGGCGTAGCGCAGCCCCGTGCGCACCGCGCCGCCGACGCCGGTGTTGAAGGGCAGGCGGACGGCGCGGCGCGCCGGCGCCGTGTGCCACGGCGGTTGTCGAATCTGACGACCCGTCGTCGACGACCACGATGTCGAGCGCGGGCACGTCGGAGCGGACCTCCTTGATCGTGTCTGCGATCGCGCTCTCCTCGTTGTACGCCGGGATGACGATGAGGGTGGCGTCGGACGTGACCCGGCGCGGGTCGTCGCTCACGTCACCGCACCGGCACCATGCGCAGAGGTCGGCCGACGCGCGGTGCGCCTCGGCGCTGCCTGGTCAGGCCGTGTGGTCAGGACCGGGTGCGAGCCGCTGCGCTGAGTCATACTTTCGTCGGTGTTCTGCAGCCGTCGACATGGTCTGACAACGTGTTCGAGTGTAGAAGGATTGGGCGGCGCACCTCGGAGGATGCCCGCTCGTGAACGATCCGCGCGACACGGCCGATTCGGCGTACACCGATCGCCTTGAGCGGCTCAGCTCGTTGTGGTGGAAGCGGGTCTTCGACGTCCAGGCGCCGTACCGGCGGTACCTCCGCCGCCTCGACCTTGGCTTCACGCTGGATGTCGGCTGCGGGATCGGTCGGAACCTCCGAACCTCGACGGCAACGGCGTCGGGGTCGACCACAACGCGGCGTCGATCGAGGTCGCGCGCCGCGCCGGGTACACCGCGTTCACGTCCGAGGACTTCCGGTCCTCCGAGTACTGCCGGAGCGGACGCTTCGACCCTGCTCTTGGCCCACGTGCTCGAGCACTTGACGCCGATCGACGGCGTCGCGCTCCTCCGCGAGTACCTCGGCTATGTCCGGCCGGCGGGTACGGTCGTGCTGATCACGCCCCAGGAGCGCGGGTACCGCTCCGACTCGACGCACGTCGCCTTCCTGGACTTCACCGCCCAGGAGGAGATCGCCGCGGCCGCGGACCTCGACGTCGTCCGACAGGACTCGTTCCCGTTCCCGCGCTGGGCGGGCGGGGTGTTCCCCTACAACGAGTTCGTGACCGTCGCCCGACGCGCCCAGGCCGTCCAGTAGCGCCCGACCAGCCCGTCGATCGGCACCGCGAGGCTGGGCAGTGGCAGGTAGTCCGCGGAGATCCGCGGGGAGAGCCGCAGCAGCAGCTCGACGTCGGGTCGCCGGCGCGCCGCTTGCACTTCCCGGCGACGGCCGCGGAGCCAGAAGGTGTGCCGGGCGAGCCAGCCCCAGCCCCGGACCTTGTCCATGGCCCAGCCCTCCCAGCACGCCAGCCCGAAGATCGCGACCTCGGCCGCGAGCAGCAGGGGCAGGACCGCGAGGATCGTGCGGGTCTCGAACACGGTGAGGACCGTGATGAGGCGGTTCCGCTCGACGAGGTAGCGCTTCGAGCCGGCGCGATCGGGCGTGTAGTCGTGGACGACCTCGGCGCCGGGCACGTAGACGACCCGCAGCCCGCGCTGCCAGCACCGCAGGCTGAGCTCGGTGTCCTCGTGGTACGCGAAGTACCGGGGCTCGAACCCGCCGAGCGTCGTCCCAGGTCTCGCGCCGCAGCATCATGGCCGCGCCGGTCGCTGCGGCCACCTCGCGCTCCTCGGGGAACTCCGTCGCGGGGCGGCCCAGACCGCCGCACCAGCAGAAGCCGAGGAAGTGGACCTCGTTGCCGGCCGAGTTCAGACGGCTCGGGTCCTCCGCCAGGCGCAGGCTCGCCGAAGCGATCCCGACGTCGGGGCGCGTCGCGACGGTGGCGAGCTGCGCCATCGCCTCGGGCTCGGCGACCGCGTCGGAGTTGACGAACGCCAGGAGCTCGCCGTCGCGTGCTCGGCGCCGAAGTCGCAGCCCTCGGCGAAGCCGAGGTTCCGCCCCGCGGTGACGACGCGCACGTGCGGCCGTCCGGCGAGGCGGTCGACGCCACCGTCCGTGCAGCACGTTGTCGACGACCACGACGTCGAGGTCCACGCCTTCCGATGCCAGGAGGGCGTCGACCGCGGGCTCGAGCAGCGGCTCGGCGCCGTAGGCCAGGACGATCGCCGTGACCCGCGGGAGCGTGGCGCTCGCCGCGGCGATGGTCCACGTCGTGTCCGGTCATGTTGGTGGCTCCACGGGTCGAGCGACAGCCGTCCGCACAAGGCCGAGCCGGCACGCGCCGACGAGCGCGCGAAGTCGGGCGGTGGTGATCGTCCACGACGGGCGGCCGGCCCGGCACAGCGGCGCGACCACGTCACGCCGGAAGTAGGAGAGCGTGACGGCGACGAAGCGGACGAGCTCGCGGCCCGTCCGCCCGGGTGAGGAATTGCGGCTGAAGACCACGAGCCGGTTGCGCTCGTTGAAGTAGAGGGCGTCGGGCGCCCGGGCCGAGCTCGTCGCCATGTGGATGTGGCGCACCGTGCTCTCGGGCACCGTCCGGTAGCGCCAGCCGGCGCGCCGGCCCCGCAGCGACAGGTCGACGTCCTCGTAGTAGGCGAAGAGCCGCTCGTCGAAGGGGCCGACGGACCGGGCATACGACGCCGGGAGGAGGACGGCGGCGCCGCACCAGGCGTCGACGTCCGCGGGCTGGTCGAACTGCCCCTCGTCGCGCTCGAGGTAGCCGCGGTCGGCCGCGTAGCCGTCCGGCTGGACCTCCGACCCGACGTTGTTGATCACGTCGAAGGGCTCGGCCGGCGCGGGGACGTCGACCCACGTCGGGCGGGTGCCGACGTCGACCGTCGGCCCCGTCGGCCGTGGTGTCGACCTGCACCCGCAGCGGGTGGGCCGCCGCGAGCAGCAGCTCGCGGCGCGCGCCGGGGGCGCGCCCGGCAGCAGGAGCTCCGCGTCCCCCGATGCCCACTGGAACGGCTGCGTGCCGTCGGGGGCGAACTCCGGCCCGAGAAACCCGTCGGCGAAGCGGATGCGGCGGAGCACGTCCGTGCCGCCGACGCGGGCCCGAGAACCGCACCGTCACCTGGCGTCGGTCGAGCGCGCTCGCGCGACGGGCCTCCCGCCGAGCTCGACCGCCTCGTACCGGTCGGCGAGCAGGATCTTCGGGCATGCGGCACCGCAGCGTCGGGTCCCGCTCGAGCGCGGCCACGAGGGCGCGAGCCAGGTCGTCCGGACGGTCACGTCGCTGTTCACGATCGCGACGTAGTCGAGGTCGTCCGGCAGGTCCCGCAGGCCGAGGTTGGCGCCGCCCGCGAACCCGAGATTCGTGTCGCTGCGGATCGCGACCTGCGGGAGCTCGCGCTCGGCGGTCGCCAGACGCCGTCCGAGACCCGTTGTCGACGAGCACGATCTCGAGCGCGGGCCGCGGCCAGTCCGTCGCCTCGCATCGCCTGCAGGCAGTCCAGGGTCATCTCGCCGCCGTTGTAGTTGACGACGATGACGCGGACCGCGGGGGCGGGTGTCACGAGCCCGGTGACGCCGCACGAGCACCGCGAGGCGCTCGCGGTAGTCGGGGAGCAGCGGCAGGCCCTCGAGCCGGAGCGCCGCGTTGTCGAGCACCGAGTTCGCCGGTCGTGGCGCGGGGCGCGGCGGATCGAGCTCGGCCGTCGTGATCGGCCGGACGCGCCCGGGTCGTGGCCGGCGGCTTCGAAGACGGCGCGGCGCGAACTCGTACCAGCTGACGACACCCTGGTTCGTGACGTGGAACAGGCCGGGCCGGCGCTCGCCGACGAGGCGACGCACGAGCGGCGCGACGCTCTCGGCGAACGTCGGGTGTCCCCGCTGGTCGTCGACGAACGCCAGCTCGTCGTGATCCGACGCCAAGCGCAGCACGGTCTTGACCATGTTGGCGCCGTGCTCCCCGCACACCCATGACAGCCGCACGATCGTCGCGTCGGACGTGGCGAGCTCGAGCTCGCCGGCGAGCTTCGAGCGGCCGTACACGGTCTGCGGGTTGGGCGTGTCCCACTCCACGTACGGGCCGACCTTCGTCCCGTCGAACACGTAGTCGGTCGAGAAGTAGACGAGGTGGGCTCCGACGCGGCGAGCGGCCTCGGTGACGTGGCGGGTGCCGAGCGCGTTGACCGCGAAGGCCCGCTCGGGGTCTCCTTCGCAGGCGTCGACCGCGGTCCACGCCCCGGCGTGGAGGATGGCGTCGGGCCGGTCGGATCGTGACGGCGTCGAGCACCGCGTTGCGGTCGCTGACGTCGAGCAGCTCGTGGTCCGCGGCCGTCGTCTCGTCGTCCGCGCAGGCGGCGGCGAGGGCGTGGCCGACTTGTCCGCCGGCGCCGGTGATCAGGATGCG
Source organism: uncultured Actinomycetes bacterium (assembly GCA_963731625.1). Lineage (GTDB taxonomy): Bacteria > Actinomycetota > Acidimicrobiia > IMCC26256 > PALSA-555 > PALSA-555. Next base: position 1,143,478 of record CAVSWH010000001.1, on the reverse strand, counting down.
CATGGTGGGTCGGCGGTCAGCCTCGCTGCTGCAACGCCGTCCACCACCAGCGGTGGTCGCGGTACCAGGCGATGGTCTCCTCGAGCGCGGCGCGGAACTCGTGGCGCGGGGCCCAGCCGAGCGCCCGCAGCTTCGTCGTGTCCAGCGAGTAGCGACGGTCGTGCCCGAGGCGGTCGGTGACGTACTCGATCATCGAGTCGTCGAGCTGGAGCAGCCCGAGGATGGTGTCGGTCAGCGCCCGATTGGGGATCTCGTTGCCGCCCCCGATGTTGTAGACCTCGCCGGTCTCGCCGCGAGTGCGGACCGTCTCGATTCCCTCGCAGTTGTCCGTGCACGTAGCACCAGTCGCGGACGTTCAGGCCGTCGCCGTACAGCGGCACCCGCTTCCCCTCGAGGAGGTTCGTGACGAAGAGCGGGATGACCTTCTCGGGGAACTGGTAGGGGCCGAAGTTGTTCGACGAGCGCGTGACGACGACGGGCAGCCCGTAGGTCGCGCGGTACGAGAGCGCGATGAGGTCCGATCCCGCCTTCGAGGCGGAGTACGGGGAGCGGGGGTCCAGGCGGTCCGATTCGGACGACGAGCCGGTCTCGACCGAGCCGTAGACCTCGTCCGTGGAGATGTGGACGAAGCGCTCCACGCCGACGTGACGGGCCACGTCGCAGAGCACGTTCGTGCCGCCGCAGTTCGTGCGCACGAACGCGTCGGGGTTCACGATCGAGCGGTCGACGTGGCTCTCGGCGGCGAAGTGCACGACGACGTCGTGGCCGTCCATCGCGGCCGCGACGGCGTCCCGGTCGCAGACGTCGCCCTTCGTGAAGGTGTAGCGGGCGTTGCCCTCGAGGTCACGGAGGTTGTCGAGGTTGCCGGCGTACGTGAGCGCGTCGAACACCGTCACCTGGTCGTCGGTCGAGGCCAGGACATGGTGCACGTAGTTGGAGCCGATGAAGCCCGCACCGCCGGTCACGAAGAGTCGCACGTGTCCTCGCTACGTTCGCAGGCCCGCGCGGGGCCGGAGGTGGTCGGGCAGGTCCGCCCGTCGAGGGTTGGCCTCGTCGCGCGCCGAGAGCGTCGGGCTCGAGACGCCCCAGTCGGCGGCGATCTCCGGGTCGTCCCAGGCGACACCGAGCTCGTCCTTCGGGTTGAAGTAGCCGTCGACGAGGTAGGTGATCGTCATGTCGCTCAGCGCGGCGAACCCGTGCGCGACGCCCGGTGGGATGAAGACGCCGCGGTGGTCATGGGACCCGTCCGGCCGCTTCCCGAGATCGAGCGTGAGCGTCGCGCGGTCGGTGTCGGATCCGTCACGCAGGTCGTGGAGCACGACCCGGGCAGTTCCGTAGGGCACGTACCAGTAGTCGGCCTGGTGCAGGTGGTAGTGGAGCCCGACCACGCTGCCCTGCTCCCGGTCGGCGCGGTTGCCTTGGATCATCTCGCGCCCGCCCGGAAACCACTCCCGTCGGTAGGTCTCGACGAACACGCCGCGCGCGTCGCCGTGCAGCATCGGCTCCACGACGTAGACGCCCGCGATCACATCCGATTCCGCGACGGTGACCGGCATCGGCTCTGTCTACTCCAGGTCCACGGCCGAGTGGTCACCCAGCATGAGTCGGAGGGCCCGTGGTCGCTGGCCCGAGCGGGTGACCTCGACCTGTCGCCCGATGAGCGAGTCGGTGATGCCGGCGATCCCGATGATCCGGCTGCTGTCGAGGACGACGGAGTGGTCCAGCTCCGCGTCGCGGATCTCGCAGCCGCCGGCGATCGAGGTGAAGGGCCCGACGTAGCTGTTGATCACCTTTGTGTCCTCGCCGATGATCGCCGGTCCGCGGACCCGCGAGCCGACGATCTCCGCGCCGGCCTCCACGATGACGCGGCCCTCGATCGTCGAGAGCTCGTCGACCTTGCCGTCGGTGCGGGCGTCGATCACCTCGAGGATCCGCCGGTTGCTCTCGAGCAGCGGGTCCTTCTTGCCCGTGTCGAGCCACCAGCCGCGCAGGACGTGGTGGCGCACCGGGTGACCGTTCGCGAGGAGCCACTGGATCGCGTCGGTGATCTCGAGCTCGCCCCGTCCCGAGGGCTCGATGGCGCGCACCGCCTCGTGGATCCGCGCGTCGAAGAGGTACACGCCGACGAGGGCGAGATCCGAGGGCGGATTCTGGGGCTTCTCCACCAGGCGCACGACGCCGCCGTCGGGCGTGACCTCGGCGACGCCGAACTGGCGGGGATCGTCGACGTGGGCCAGCAGGATCTGCGCGCTCGGCGGCCGGTCCGGGTGGTCGCGCCGGGCCGCCGCGAAACCCTCCACGAACTCGCTGAGATCCTCTTGGAGGAGATTGTCCCCGAGGTACATGACGAACTCGTCGTCGCCGAGGTAGTCGCGGGCGATGAGCACGCAGTGCGCGAGGCCGAGCGGGGCTTCCTGGGGAAGGTAGGTGACGCGCACGCCCCAGCGCGACCCGTCGCCGATCGCCGCTTGGATCTCGTCACGGGTGTCGCCGACGACGATCCCGATGTCGCGGATCCCCGCCGCCGCCATGTCCTCGAGGCCGTAGAAGATGATGGGCTTATTCGCCACCGGCACGAGCTGCTTGGCGCTCGTGTGGGTGATCGGCCGCAGGCGCGTCCCGGCGCCTCCAGCGAGGATGAGGCCCTTCACCTGACGGTGTCCAAACGTGCTGACCGGCGACGGTCACGAGCGGGTGACGAATGAGGGTACCACCGAGGTCCCGACGTCCTCCCGGGCCCGCGCTCACGCGACGAAGTACTTCGCCTCCGGGTGCGGGACGACGATCGCCGAGGTGCTCTGCTCCGGCTCGAGCTGGAACTCCTCCGTCAGGTGCACGCCGATGCGCTCGAGGTCCAAGAGCTCGCGCAGCTTCACCTGGTCCTCGAGGTCGGGGCACGCGGGGTAGCCCCACGAGTAGCGCGAGCCGCGGTACTGCTGACGGAACAGGCCCTGCAGCGTCGGGCCGTCCTGGTCGGCGAAGCCCCACTCCTCGCGGATGCGCCGGTGCCAGTACTCGGCGAGCGCCTCTGTCATCTCGACCGCGAGGCCGTGGACCAGCAGGTAGTGCTGGTAGTGGTCGGCCGCGAAGAGCTCGCGCTCGCGTGTCGAGGCGTCGGCGCCCATCGTCACGACGTGGAACGCGGCGTAGTCGGCGTCGCCCGACTCCGTCGATCGGAAGAAGTCCGCGATGCAGAGATGGCGATCCTTGCGCTGACGGGGGAACGCGAACCGCAGCCGCTCGGACCGTCGGTCCTCGTCGGCCCAGACGACCAGGTCGTTGCCCTCCGAGTTCACCGGGAAGTAGCCCCACGCCACGCTCGGGATGAGCCAGCCCTCGGCCTGGGCTGCGGCGAGCTGCTCGCGCAGGATCGGCCGGAGTCGGGTCTTGAAGTCCGGGTCCGACTCGGGCCGACCGTCGTGCTTCTCGGGCCGGTACTGCCACTGGTTGCGGAACAGCGCCGTCTCGTTCAGGTACGTGGCGATCTCGTCGAGCGCGACCCCCTTCGCGACCCGGCCGCCGAGGAACGGGGGCGCGTAGACGTCGACGTCGGTCGCGACGTCGGACCGGGTCGCCGGCTCGGCTTCCTCCTCGACGGGGGCCCGCGCCGGCAGGTCGCGGCCGCCCGGCGCGCGGCCGAACTCGGGGTCCAGCGTCCCGGCGCGCTTGCCATCCATCAGCTCGTTCATGGTGCGCAGCCCCTCGAAGGCGTCCTTGCCGTAGAAGAGCCGGCCGTTGTAGACGCCGCGGAGATCGCGCTCGACGTAGGTGCGGGTGAGCGCCGCGCCGCCGAGGAGCACCGGGAGCTCCGACAGGCCGAGCGTGTTCAGCTCCTGGAGGTTCTCGCGCATGATGAGCGTGCTCTTGACGAGGAGCCCGCTCATGCCGACGGCGTCCGCCTCGACGTCCTTCGCCTTGTCGACGAACGCCTGCAGCGGGGCCTTGATCCCGATGTTGTGCACCTCGTAGCCGTTGTTCGTGAGGATGATGTCGACGAGGTTCTTGCCGATGTCGTGGACGTCGCCCTTCACCGTCCCGATGACGAGCGTGCCCTTGCCCCCGATCTCGTTGCGCTCCATGTGGGGCTCGAGGTAGGCGACCGCGGTCTTCATCGTCTCGGCGCTCTGCAGCACGAACGGAAGCTGCATCTCACCCGACGCGAAGAGCTCACCGACGACCTTCATGCCGTCGAGCAGGACGTCGTTCACGACCTCGAGCGCGCTCAGGTCGGTGAGCTGCTCGTCGAGGTCGGCCTCGAGCCCGTCGCGCTCCCCGTCGATGATCCGATGCTTGAGCCGCTCCGACACGGGCCAGCCCGACCGGTCCTCGCGCTCGACGGCCTCGGCGTCGACGTCCTCGAACGCGGCCATGAGCTCGGTGAGCGGGTCGTAGCCCTCGCGGGAGCGGTCGTACACCAGGTCGAGCGCGAGCTCGCGCACGTGCTCGTCGATGCGGTGCATCGGGACGATGCGCGCCGCGTGGACGATGGCGGCGTCGAGGCCAGCGGTCACGCACTCGTGGAGGAAGACGCTGTTCAGCGCGTGGCGCAGCGCCGGCTTCAGCCCGAAGCTGACGTTCGAGACGCCGAGGATCGTCGACACGCCCGGCAGCTCCGCCTTCACGCGCCGGATGGCATCGATCGTCTCGATGCCGTCCCGTCGCAGGTCGGCCTGCCCGGAGCCGAGCGGGAAGGTCAGGCAGTCGAAGATGAGGTCGGTCGGGTCGAGCCCGTACTCCTGGACCGCGAGGTCGTAGATCCGTCGGCAGACCCGGACCTTCCAGTCCGTGGTGCGCGCCTGGCCCTCCTCGTCGATGGCGAGGCAGATCGACCGCCGCGCCGTAGTCGCGGGCGAGCGTGAAGACCCGGTCGAGGCGCGACCCCGGCCCCTCGCCGTCCTCGAGGTTCGCGGAGTTGAGGATGCACTTGCCGCCGGCGTGCTGGAGCCCGGCCTCCAGGACCGCGGGCTCGGTCGAATCGAACACGAGCGGGATCGGCGCCTGCGTGGCGAAGCGGCTCGCGACGGCCGCCATGTCGACCGCCCCGTCCCGGCCGACGTAGTCGACGCAGACGTCGAGGATGTGCGCGCCCTCCTTCACCTGCTCGCGCGCCATCTGGACGCACTGGTCCCAGTCCTGCTCGAGCATCGAGTCGCGGAACTTGCGGGAACCGTTGGCGTTCGTCCGCTCACCGACGACGAGGAAGGAGGTGTCTTGATGGAACGTCACCGGCGCGTACATCGAGGCGCAGCCCGGCTCGATCTCGGGCTCGCGTCGCGTGGGCGCGCGCTCGCCGATCCGCTCGACGACGGCTCGGAGGTGCTCGGGGGTCGTCCCGCAGCACCCGCCGACGATGTTGACCCCGAACTCCGTCACGAAGCGCTCGTGCGCGTCGGCGAGCTGCTCCGGCGTGAGGTCGTAATGGGTGCGGCCCTCGACGACCGAGGGGAGCCCGGCGTTCGGCAGGCACGACACGAACGGCCGGGCGTGCTGCCCGAGGTAGCGGACGTGCTCCACCATCTCGGCCGGGCCCGTCGCGCAGTTCAGCCCGATCCCGGCGGGTCGCAGCGCCTCGAAGGTGCTGAGCGCCGCGCCGATCTCCGAGCCGAGCAGCATCCGGCCCGTCGTCTCGATCGTCACCTGGATGAGGACCGGGACCTCGAGCCCCTTCCGAGCCATCGACTGGCGGGCCGCGAGCAGCGCCGCCTTGCCCTGGAGCATGTCCTGCACGGTCTCGATGAGCAGCGCGTCGACGCCGCCGTCGAGCAGTCCCTCGATCTGGGGCACGTACGCGTCCCGGAGCTCCGCGAACCCGATGTGGCCGAGCGACGGCAGCTTGGTCCCCGGCCCGATCGAGCCGATCACGAAGCGCGGCCGGTCGGCGGTGGCATGGTCGGCCGCGACCTCCCGCGCCAGCCGCGCGGCGTGCGCGTTCAGCTCGTGGGTCCGCTCCTCGATGCCGTACTCGGCGAGCACGATGGGGAACGCCCCGAAGGTCGCGGTCTCGACCGCGTCGACCCCGACGGAGAAGTACTCGTCGTGCATCTGGCGGATCAGGTCCGGCCGGGACAGCACGAGCTGCTCGTTGCAGCCCTCGAGCTCGGGACCGCCGAAGTCGTCGGCGCTGAGATCCTGGCCCTGGACCCACGTCCCGAAGGCGCCGTCGAAGACGACGACGCGGTCACGCACGGTCGTGAGGAGTTCCGTCACGACTGATCAGGGTACCGGGGGCTCGGTGCGTCGCTGCGCTCGATTGGTGCGTTCGCGAGGTGCCGACGCGTGACGGCGCGCCGCCGGGCCCTCGTCAGAGCGCGAGCCGACGGAACACCGGGCGCGGCAGGTGCCGCAGCACCGACATCACCGGCCGCAGGGTGCGCGGGACCCACACGATCGTGCGACCGGCGGCGAGCCCGTCGAGGATCGCGTCGGCGACGGCGTCGGGCGTCGCCGCGAGGGGCGCCGGCTTGAGCCCGGTGGTCATCTTGGTGTGCACGAACCCCGGCCGGACGATCATCACGCTCGCGCCGGTGCCGACGAGGCGATCGCTCAGCCCCTGCGCGAACGCGTCGAGGCCGGCCTTCGTCGAGCCGTACACGTAGTTGCTCTCGCGGGCCCGCTCGCCGGCGACCGACGAGAGCACCACGAGGGTGCCGTGGCCCTGCGAGCGGAGCCGCTCGGCCGTCGGCGTGAGCACGGACACCGCACCGAGGTAGTTGACGCGGGCCACGTCGACCGCCACCGCGGCGTGCTGCTCGGCGTCGGCCTGCTCCCCGAGGACGCCGAAGGCGACGAGGACCAGGTCGATGTCGCCGACCCGCTCGAAGACGTCCTCGACGAGGGCCTCGTGGCTCGCGGTGTCGACGGCGTCGAAGGGCACGCACTCGACGAGGGTCGCGCCACGGGCGCGCAGATCCTCGGCGATCTCTCCGAGGCGGTCGACGTCGCGCCCGGCGAGCACGACGCGGCGCGTGCGGTGCTGCACGAGACGGCGCAGCGTCGATTCGGCGATGTCGGACGTCCCGCCGAACACGAGCACCGATTGCACGGCGCCAAGCCCGTCGCGCACGGGTCAGAGCAGCTGGAGGCGACGAGCGAGGTCGGACTGCAGGACCCCGGACGGGTCGAGCCGGGCTCGCAGCTCGCGCAGCCGGTCGAGGTCCGGGTACATCGCCGGGATCAGCTCCGGCGACAGCCGGGAATCCTTCGCGAGGTACACGCGCCCGCCGGCCTCGACGACGAGGCGGTCGAGCTCGTCGAGCAGGTCGCCCAGCCCCCGCACATACGCCGGGATGTCGAGCGCGAGCGTCCAGCCCGGCGCGGGGAACGACAACGGCCCGGGGTTCCCGGGCCCGAACCGCTTCAGCACCGCGAGGAACGACGCGCAGCGGGCCGCGCTCGAGCCGCTCGAGGCTCTGGCGCACCGTCGGCGCGGCGTCCTCGGGCACCACGAACTGGTACTGCACGAAGCCGCGCCGCCCGTACAGCCGGTTCCATCCCTGGACGGCGTCGAGCGGATGGAAGAAGGAGGTGATCGTCTCGAGGTGCTCGAGGCGGCGACGCGGCGCCCGCCGGAACCAGAACTCGTTGAACGCCCGGACCGTCACGCGGTTCATCAGGCCCGTCGGGGCCCAGGGCGGCGCGGCGAGGCCGGTCGGCGGCGCGAACCGCAGCGGGTCGCTCCGACGGCGCGCCGGCAGCGCCTCCAGCGGCGCGTGGTCCCCGCGGGTCAACACGGACCGGCCGAGCGACCGACCCGACCGGAGGCAGTCGATCCAGGCGACGGAGTAGCGGTACCGGGCGTCGCCCTCGACCATCCGCTCCATCAACACGTCGAGGTTCGGCACCCGCTCGGTGTCGATGAGCATGAGCGAGCTCTCGATCGGCAGCATCCGCATCGTCACGTCGGTGACCACGCCGGTCAGTCCCAGGGCGCCGGCGGTCGTCCAGAAGACGTCGGTCTCGGTGCCCGGCTCCGCGACCACGGTCTCCTTCGGCGCGCGCAGGGTGAACGACTGGAGGTGGTTGGCGAAGCTGCCCTCGATGTGATGGTTCTTGCCGTGGATGTCCGCGGCGAGGGCGCCGCCGACGGTCACGTAGCGCGTGCCCGGGGTCACGGGCACGAAGTAGCCCTGCGGGACGAGCCGGCGCATGAGCGCGTCGAGACTCACGCCGGCCTCGACGCTGACGGTGTTGGTGGTGCGGTCGACGGTGCCGATCCCGTCGAGGCTCGTCGCGTCGAGCACGGTCCCGCCGGCGTTCTGCGCCGCGTCGCCGTAGCTGCGGGCGAGCCCGCGGGCGATGATGCCGCGCCGACCCGCCTGCGTCACGAGGCGGTCGACCGCGGCCGTCCCCGCGGGGGTGACGAGGTCCGCCGCGCTCGGTGCCGTGCGGCCCCACCCGGTCAGGACGGTTTGCATCAGGGCGTGCGGGCGGCGTCGGGCGCGAGGCCCGGGCATGCGGTGGCGCCGACGGCGCGCCGCGAGGCCGGTCGGTGCGGCAGGCGGGCTCCGATCGGCTGGCGTCGTGCACGCGGAGTCGTGGCCGCGACCATCCCTGCCAGCGTAAGGGACGGTGCAGTGCCATTCGAACCGGGGTCGGCTCTCCGCGGCTATAGCGTCGGGTGACGTCGATGAGGAGGGTCAGCGTGGCGATCGCCTTCGCGCTCAGCACCCAGCCGCTGGAGCGCGTGCGGGCCGATGTGCTCGCCGTGCCGGTGTTCGCGGGCGCACGGTCCGGCCCAGGTGTGGATTTGGTGCAGGCCGCGCTCGGCGACGGGCTCGCGGCGTTTCTCGCCGAGGCCGGCTTCACCGGGAAGCCCGACGAGACGCTCGTCGTCCCCATGGGCGCGGGCGCCGGCCCGAAGGTCGCCGTGCTCGTCGGCGTCGGCGAGCGCGGCCGCGTGACGACCGACCAGCTGCGCCGGGGTGCCGCCGCCGTGGCGCGCGCCGCTTCACGGGCGCGCGGCGTCGTGACGACGCTGCTCGAGGCCGCGCCCGACCTGGATCCCGGCGCGGCCGCGCAGGCCCTCGCCGAGGGCTTCTCGCTCGGCTCCTACCGCTTCCTCACCTACAAGTCGGAGGGCGAGGCGTCGAAGCTCACCCGTGTCACCGTCGTGGGCGGCGCGGGTGCGGCGACGCGCGCCGGGCTCGACCGGGGCGTCGCGATCGCGGACGCCGTGGCCTGGGCCCGCGACATGGTGAACGAGCCCTCGGGCGGGAAGTCGCCGGCGGAGTTCGCGGCTGCGGCCCGCAAGCTCCTCACGGGGCGCGGCGTGACCGTGACCGTCCTGTCGGAGGCCCAGCTTCGGGCGCAGCGGATGGGCGGGGTGCTCGGCGTCGGTCAGGGCTCGGTGCGCGGCCCCCGGTTCGTCAAGGTCGTGTACCAGCCCCGGGGTGCGGCGACGAACGGCACGCTCGCTCTCGTCGGCAAAGGCGTGGTCTTCGATTCTGGCGGCCTGTCGCTGAAGACGGCGTCGGGCATGGAGACGATGAAGACCGACATGTCTGGGGCGGCGGCCGTGCTCGCCGCGATGTCGGCACTCCAGGCGCTCGGGGTGCGCCACCGCGTCGTCGCGTACGCACCGATGGTGGAGAACATGCCGAGCGGCTCGGCGATCCGACCGGGCGACGTGCTGCGGATGCGCAGCGGCACCACCGTCGAAGTGCTGAACACCGACGCGGAGGGACGGCTCATCCTCGCCGACGCGCTGTCGCTCGCCGCGTCGGAGAAGGCGTCGGCCATCGTGGACCTCGCGACCCTGACCGGCGCGTGCGTCGTGGCGCTCGGCGAGAAGGTCGCCGGCGTGATGGGCAACCAACCGAACTGGGTCGACCAGGTGCAGGCCGCGGCCGACCGGGCGGGCGAGCCGGTGTGGCCGCTTCCCCTCCCGAAGGACTACCGCAAACTCCTGGACTCGGAGGTCGCAGACCTGCGCAACATCAGCACCGGCTCGTACGGCGGCGCGCTCACCGCCGGGCTGTTCCTGGAGCGCTTCGTCGACGACGTGCCGTGGGCCCACCTGGACATCGCCGGTCCGGCCCGCGCCGGGTCCGATGACGGCGAGCTGACGAAGGGCGGCACAGGCTTCGGGGTGCGCACGCTCCTCGAGCTCGTGTCGACGCTCGATGGGGCGCCCGCGGCGCGGTCGACGCGGCCGGCGGCGAAGAAGCGCTCGTCGGACTCATAACCCGAAGGTTGCGGGTTACATCCCCCCGCCACCAACCAAACACCACGTCGCAGGCCCCGGACGACAAATCCCGGGCCTTCCTGTTGATGCTCATTTGACCGACGTGCGGTGACAACCCGAGGAGTGCCTCGGCCCGAACCGTCAGCTGGGCGAGGACGACCCTCCGGATCGATCCTGGGCTAGCGTCCGACCGCAAGAGGCGGAGGGAGCTGGGCGTGCGGGTTCGTCGCGTGTTGACGGTCGCCGTGGCGTCTTCGGCGCTGATTCTCGGCTGGGCGTTGCCGCTGACGCCGAGCGGAGCGGCGACGAGTTGCGCTGCGGGACCCTTGACGGTCACCACCAGCAATGACACTGGTGCTGGTTCGCTTCGCTCGGCGCTCACCACCGCGAGTGGTGTCGGGTCGGCTCAGACGATCTGCATCGACACAACTCAAGTGACGACCACGATCACGCTGGCGAGTGATTTCCCGGCCCTGGGCGCCGGGACTGGCGCGCTGACCATTGACGGCAACGGTGCCACGGTGAACGGCAACGGTCACGTCGTCCTCAGCGATCTGTCATCGGCTTCGCTCACCGTCGACAGCCTCACGATCACCGGCGCCACTGCCGGTGCCCTCGGTGGCGGAGGCATCGGCGCTCAGGGAGCCCTGACGGTGACGAACTCGACGGTCACGAGCAACACCGACAACAGCGGTGCGGGCGGCGGCGGAATCTTCTCGGCCACCAGCGTCTCGGTCACGAATTCCACGGTCGCCCACAACTCGAGCCCCGCCGGTCCTGGCGGCGGGATCCTCTGCCTCCCCTGCTCGGTGTCGGTGACGAACTCCACCATCGCCTCGAACATTGACGATGGCGCGTCCGGGGCGGGCGGTGTTGAGGGGGTCCCGGTCACCCTCACGAACTCGACCGTGACCAACAACACGGACAATGGCGTCGGGTCTTGGGCGTGGGGGGTGGCGTCGGTGTTTTGACGCTGGTGTATTCGACCGTCGCCGGGAACACGCAACCGGGTGGCGGTGCTGCCAACCTGGCCGGGATCGGCTCCCTCGGGCAACTGCCGAACACACTGATCATGTTCGGGTCAGTCGTGGCGCTCCCCGAGAGCGGCCCAGGGGGCATCGGCACGCCCACCAACTGCAACAACACCTTCACGACGACCATCTCACACGGCTTCAACTTCACCGACGACACCTCATGTGGGCTCCCAGCGGCCGACACCCATGTCGGTGCGAGCCCACAACTGGGCGCATTAGCGAACAACGGTGGACCAACCCAGACCCTGTTGCCACAAACGGGCAGCCCATTAATCGACGCGATCCCGGCGGCGTCGTGTCAGGCGGACGGCGCGGCCGGCATCACGACCGACCAGCGGGGCCTTGCCCGCCCGGACACATTCAGCCCGAACTGTGACATCGGCGCCGTCGAGGTTCAGGCGACCAGCGTCACGCCGGCTCTGACCGTGGCGTTCACCGGTTAGTTGCGGCGGTGATGGAACTCAGTGACCGACGGTCGAGCCGTCGGCGAGCGTGGCGTGCGGCAGGCAGAGGTCGTCGTATTCGGCGATCACGATCGGCGCCGCGTCCTCGCCACACGCCGGACAGCTCGGGTCGCGCCGAACCTTGAAGGTGCGGAAGCTCTCCTCGAGCGCGTCGTAGGCGAGCAGCCGGCCGATGAGCGGGTCGCCGAGGTCGAGCACGAGCTTGATCGCCTCGAGCGCCTGGATCGACCCGATGATCCCGGGGAGCACGCCGAGGACGCCGGCCTCCGCGCAGCTCGGCGCCAGCTCGGGCGGCGGCGGCTCGGGAAGCAGGCAGCGGTAGCACGGCCCCTCGTACGGCTTGAACACCGTGACCTGACCCTCGAAGCGGAAGATCGAGCCGTGCACGACCGGCACCCGGGTCAGCAGTGACGCGTCGTTGAGGAGGTAGCGCGTCGGGAAGTTGTCGGTCCCGTCGACGACGACGTCGTAGCCCTCGAGGATGTCCACGACGTTGTCCGCCCCGAGCCGCACGTCGTAGGTGACGACGTCGACGTCGGGGTTCAGGTCGGTGAGCGTCTTCTTGGCCGAGTCGACCTTGCGTTCGCCGATGCGGTCGATGTTGTGGAGTATCTGGCGCTGCAGGTTCGACGCGTCGACGACGTCCATGTCGACGATGCCGAGCGTCCCGACGCCGGCGGCGGCGAGGTACAGCGCCGCGGGCGAGCCGAGGCCGCCCGCGCCGAGCAGGAGGACCTTGCTCTCGAGCAGCCGCTGCTGGCCGGCCTCACCGACCTCGGGGAGGAGGAGGTGGCGGTGGTAGCGGTTGCGCTGCTCGGGGTTGAGGACCGCGGGGGTGATCCAGGTGCGGCCCTCGTTCTTCCAGCGCCCGAAGCCGCCGGTCATCGAGGCGACGTCGGTGTAGCCGAGCTGCTGCAGCGTGTCGGCGCCGAACACCGACCGGAACCCGCCGGCGCAGTAGACGACGACCGGGCGGTCCTTGTCGGGCAGGCGGTTCTCGATCTGGGCCTCGAGATGACCCCGCGGGATGAAGACGGAGCCGGGGATGGTCCCCTGGTCGTACTCGTCCTGCTCGCGGATGTCGAGGAACGTGGCGTCGCCCAGGCGCGACTCGGCGTCCGCGGGGTCGACCTCGCGGACACGCTCCTTCGTCGCGCTGAGCAGATCTCGGTAGGCCACTGCTCCTCCCTCTGAGAAGGAAATGCTACGTCAGGGGTCAGAAATTCCCAACCGTTGCAGGGCGCCGGCGATGGCCGGGAGGACGGTCCCGAGCGGCTCGCGGACGACCACGTCGGCCGCCGAGTCGTAGGGCGTCGGCTGGGCGTTGAGGACCGCCAGGCGAGCCCGGTTCGCCAGGGCGAACTCCGGCAGCTCGGCCGCCGGATACACGGAGAGAGAGGTGCCGACGGCGAGGAAGACGTCAGCCCGCGCCGCGGCCCGCTGCGCGCGGACGAGGTCCTCGGCGACGAGGTTCTCGCCGAAGCTGATCGTGGCGGACTTGAGGATCCCGCCGCACTCGGGGCAGGCGGGGTCGGGCTCACCCGAGCGGACGCGCTCGAGCGCGACCTCCATCGGTGCCCGCCAGCGACACGACAGGCACTTCACCTCGCGGACGTTGCCGTGGATCTCGACGATCTTGTCGGGCGTCGTGCCTGCGGCGTGATGGAGGCCGTCGATGTTCTGGGTGACGAGCGTGTCCAGGCCGGCGCTGCCCTCGAGGTCGACGAGGGCCCGGTGGCCGGCGTTGGGCTCCGCCGTCCAGTACTCGCCGTGCAGGCGGTTCTGCCAGGACTTCGCCCGCACCGCCGGGTCGTTCACGTAGTAGTGGAGCGTGGCGGTCTTCTCGGCGTCAGGGTTCTTGGTCCACACGCCCTCGGGGCCGCGGAAGTCCGGGATCCCCGATTCCGTGGAGATCCCGGCACCCGTCAGGACGACGAGATGCTCCGCGTCGCGGACCCACGCGGCGATCGTGTCGGAGGTGCCGGCCACGCGGACATTCTGGCGGGCCGGCGCGCGGCGGCATCACGCGCCCGGCGGCGGCCCACGCGCCGGTGGCACTGGCCCCGGGGTGCCGGGTGGTGTCCTGCCAGGCTCACCGAGTTGTCGGCGGCGCGGCGACGCTCACCGGCTGCATGGTCGGCGGCGCGGCGCGTCGGACGTTTCCGTCGCGGACGAAGCGACCGGCGGCGGCGCTGATCGCAGGGTGGAAGCCCGTCGCGCCGAGGATCAGCTCCACGTCATCGGGGTCCGCGCCCTCCTCGACGAGGCGAACGGCGAGGCGGCGGGCTCGACGCTTCGCCTCGGCGTGCGGCGGGTCGGTGAGACGGAGGCGCGCCCACCGTGCGTGGACCTCCTGCACGTCGGGCGGCAGCCGGCGCAGGTGCCGTTCCTGCAGCGGCGGCAGGCTGCGACGCACCGCGATCGTCGGTCGCTGCGGATCAGCGACCGCGAGGTCGAACTGCTCGAGGCGAGCGAGGCTGCGCACGATCGGGGAACGGGTCCCCTCACGGCTCCCGACGCCGAGCGCCGCGGACGCATCCGCCACGCGCAGCTCCACGGCGTCGGGCGTCTGGTCGAACCGGTTGGCGAGGTGGCGCAGCAAGAGGAGCGAGGTGGGGCCGAGCGTCGGCAGCCAGAACGTCTCGGCGTACGGCGATCGTGGGTCATGCCCGATCGTGTCGACGATTGGGTCCGGCCACGGGACGATGGTGAGTGTGCTTGGCATTGGGAGCCTCCCGGGGCGGTGAGCGTCTGATGGAGACCCAGCCGGGCAGGTTCAGTGACGGGTGGCCAACGGCGCGGATCCGGTGGGGCCGAGCGCCCCGAGGCCTTCGGGCGATGGCGCAGATTTCATTTGACTTCTGATTATCAGGAGTCTAATAATCAGAAGGCGAAAGACCTTCTCAACTTAGGAGTTGCGCTGATGACCACCCTGACCGTTCAGCACACCGTCGCCGACTACGACCAGTGGAAAGAGGCGTTCGACTCGAACGAGCCGGCTCGCCGAAGCCACGGGGCATCGCGGCACCGCGTCCTGCGGGACGGGACGGATCTGTTGATCCTGATCGAGTTCCCCGACGCGGCGCAGGCTCAAAGCTTCGCGTCGGACCCGAGTCTGAAGGAGGCGATGGGACGGGCTGGTCTCCAGGGTGCCCCGGATATCGCCTTCCGGAGCGACGCGGAGTCGGTGGTCTACTGAGTCGCTCCCGCGACGCAGGTCCCGAAGGCTCCCCGAAGGGGGAGTCTTCGGCGCGCTCGGGATTTGCACGCGAGTTTCCCGGCGGCGTCGAGTCGGCGAACGCAGCGATCGTGGCGCTGGTCGGCACCGCTGACGCCTTCATGTCCATGGCGAACCGGGCGCTGCGCGACGTTGGGCTTTCGGCGGGCGCCCGGCACGTGCTGGCTGCGCTGGAAGGGCACGCGGGTCCCCTGACCCCGACCGAGATCGCCGATCGGATGATCCAGACCCCGGCGTCGGTCACCTCGCTGCTCGACACCCTCGCCCGCCGAGGTCTGGTCGTGCGCGAGCAAGACCCGAGCGACCGCCGGCAGGTCCTCGTGTCCCTCACCTCCGAGGCGCGGGGAGTCGTCGATCGGTACCTGGCCAGGATCGTGGCCCTGCAGTCAGCGGTGACCGCCCGTTTGACTGAGGTGGAGCGCTTGGAGCTCGTGCGGATGCTCGCGGTCATCCGAGAGGACGTTGCGACGGTCGATGCCGACGACGTGATGGGCAAGGCTCAGCCCCGGCGAGCGCCTCGCCGGGGCTGACCGATCCGCCGGACGGAATTGGCAGGCGCTTGCTCGCGAGTCTGGGTTAGGGACATTCCCGCGCCGATGGTGTCGATGACGGGATCCGGCCAGGGGACGATGGTGAGCGACCCGGACATGACGGCTCCTCGAACGAACGCGCGGACGCGTGTCGGGACCCCGCCGGGCGGCCGCCGTGACGGTGGCGGACGTGGTCAGCGACGTCCGAGGGCGAGCCGCTCGTCTGGTCTCGCGCCCCAGATCTCGGGCGGCGCCGGCTTGCCGAACAAGTAGCCCTGTGCCATCTCGCAGCCGAGCGTGCGCAGCTCCGCGAGCTGCTCGACCGTTTCGACGCCCTCGGCGACGGCGTGCAGCCCGAGCGCATGCGCGAGGCTCACGACCGCGGTGCAGATGGCGCTGTCCTCGGCGTCGCGTCCGAGCCCGTCGATGAACGACCGGTCGACCTTCAGCGATTCGACGGGGAAGCGCTTCAGATAGGTCATCGAGGAGTAGCCCGTCCCGAAGTCGTCGACGGAGAGGTGCACGCCGAGCGCCCGGAGCGCGGTGAGCGTGCGCACGGCCGACTCGGCATCGTGCATCAGGGTGCTCTCCGTGATCTCGAGCCAGACGGAGTTCGGGTCGATGCCCGTCCGGCGAAGCACGGCGGCGACCGAGTCCACGAGGGCCGCCTCGGCGAGCTGGCGGGGTGAGAGGTTCACGCTGATCGTCACGGGGGCGCCCCGCTGGTGCCACCGCACGGCCTGCTGGCACGACGCCTCGAGCGCCCACACCCCGATGGGCACGACGAGCCCCGTCTCCTCGGCGCGGGACACGAACTCGTTCGGGCCGACGAGGCCGCGCTCGGGGTGCTGCCAGCGCAGCAATGCCTCGAAGCCGGACACGCGGCCCGTCTCGAGGCTGAGGATGGGCTGATAGTGCATGCGGAGCTCGTGGCGCTCCAGCGCCCGGTGCAGCTCGTTGCCGGTGCGCAGGTGCTGGAGCGCCTGGTCGTGGGCGTGCGGGTCGTACACGCCGGCGCGGGCGCGTCCCTGCTCCTTCGCGCCGTGCATCGCGACGTCGGCGTTGCGCAGCAGCGTCTCCGGCGTCTCGAGCTCGCCCGTCGCCAGCGCGATGCCGACGCTGGCCGTGACGTAGACCTCGCCCTCCACGAGGGTGACCGGCTTCGCGATCGCCCGCGAGACCCGGTCGGCGAGCTCGACTGCGGTCGTCTCGTCGGGCACGCCCTCGCAGAGGATCGTGAACTCGTCGCCGGTGAAGCGCGCCAGCGTGTCCATCGGCCGGGTCGCGGCGCGGAGCCGGTCAGCGACGGCGACGAGGAGGCGGTCGCCCGCCGCGTGCCCCAGGCTGTCGTTCACGACCTGGAAGTGGTCGAGATCGACGAAGAGGACCGCCGGGCGGCCGCGCCCGCTCGGGTGGCGCAGGGCGTCCTGGAGCTGCTCGACGAAACGTTCCCGGTTGGGGAGCCCGGTCAGCGGGTCGTGGATCGCCTGGTGGGCGAGCCGGGCGCCGCTGGCACGCTGCTCGGTCACGTCTTCGACCTGGGCGACGAGGTAGCGCGGGCCGCCGTCCGCGTCGCGCACCACCGACACGGTCGACGCGACCCAGACGGGCAGTCCGTCGAGGTGCACGAACCGCAGTTCGACGCGGGCACTCGCGTCGCCGGCGAGCACCCGCCGGACCGCGTCACCGATCGCGGCGTGGTCCTCGCGGTGGGTGAGGGCCAGCACGGGCGTGCCGGCGAGCTCGTCCTCGGCCCGCCCGACCATGCGGGCGAGCGCGCGGTTTGCTCGCACGAATCGCCCGTCGACGGTGATGAGCGCCATCCCGATCGGCGCGTTCTCGAACGTCGACCGGAAGCGCTCGTGCGCCTCGCGCAGCTCGGCCTCGACGTGACGGCTCGCCCCGACGTCCCGGCACAACACGACGAGGCCCTCGACCGCGGGGTCGTCCCGATGGTCGTGGATGGTGGCCTCCAGGAGCAGCCACTGGCCGTCGTGGTGGCGCACCCGGAACTCGACGCGTCGTCCGGCATCGCCGGCCGCGGGCGCGGCGAGCGCCGCCGTGACCTGCTCGAGGTCCTCCGGATGAACCAGCGACGCGAAGCTCGCCCCGACGTAGGCGGTCGCAGCGCCGACCGACGATCTGCTCGGCGGCGGGGCTCAGATACTTGATCGTGGCGTCACCGGCGACGACGGCGACGACGTCGGAGGAATGGCGCAACAACGTGTGCGTGCGGGCCTCGCTGCGGCGCAGTCGTCCGCTGACGTCCTCGAGCATCCGGCGGGTGCGGCGCTCGTGGAACCAGAGGACGAGCGCGGTCGCGGACGTGCCACCAACGAATCCGCCTGCCAGCGTCAGCCCGGCCGTCCCCATAGCCGTAGTGGTATCGGCGCCCGGGACGAGGGCCTCAAGACCTAGTTGCCGGCGGCTCGTCTCCTCGTAGGAACGCAGCGAGCACCTGTTCGGCGGCCACGGGTGGCGGGATCCGCCCGGCGACCGCGTCCTCCTCGAGGCGCCGCGTGAGCTCGGCGACCGCCGGCTCGGCCCGCACCCGCTCGAGCAGGCCGGCGCCGATCTCGCCCCAGAGCCACGCGCGCGCCTGCTCGGCGCGCCGACGCGTCAGCGCGCCGCTCGCGGCCAGCGCGTCGCCGAGCGCCACCACCGCGTCCCACAGCTGATCGATCCCGACACCCGTGACGGCGGAGCACCGCACGACGCTCGGGGTCCACTCGGCGTGCTTCGGGCGCAGCAGCCGCAGCGCCGATGCGTACTCGGCCGCGGTGGTGTCGGCCGCCCGCTCGAGCTCGCCGTCGGCCTTCGTGACGGCCACGACGTCGGCGAGCTCGATGATCCCGCGCTTGATTCCCTGCAGCTCGTCGCCGCTGCCCGGGCCCACGAGCACGACGAAGCAGTCGACCATCCCCTCCACCGAGACCTCGGACTGGCCGGTGCCTACGGTCTCGATGAGCACGACGTCGAAGCCGGCAGCCTCGCAGAGCAGCATCGCCTCGCGCGTGCGACGCGCGACGCCGCCGAGCGTGCCGCCCGTCGGGGAGGGGCGCACGAACGCCTCTCCGCGCTGGGTCAGCTCGCCCATGCGCGTCTTGTCGCCGAGGATCGAGCCGCCCGACCGGGTGCTCGACGGGTCGACGGCGAGGACCGCGACCGCATGCCCGCGGTCGATGACGTGCAGGCCGAGCGCCTCGATGAGCGTCGACTTGCCCGACCCCGGCGAGCCCGAGATCCCCACGCGGCGGCGCCTGGCCGGTCGCGGGGAGGACCTCGGTCAGAAGCGCCTCGGCCTCGCCGCGGTGGTCGGCTCGGGTGCTCTCGACGAGCGTGATCGCCCGGGCGAGTGCTCGCCGGTCGCCGTCCCGCAACCGGGCGGCGAGCTCGGTCACGCGACGACGCCGCTCGGGGGCACCGGGCGGGTGCCCGCCGCCGTCACCGGTGCCGCTGGCGCAGCAGGCCGAGCACCTCGGACGCGGCGGGAGGGATGTTCGTACCGGGCCCGAAGACGGCGGCGACGCCGGCGTCGCGAAGGAACTCGTAGTCCTGAGCCGGGACGACGCCACCGACGACCACGACGATGTCGTCACCGCCCTGCTTGCGGAGCTGGGCGAGCAGCTCGGGGACGAGCGTCTTATGGCCGGCGGCCTGGCTGCTCACGCCGATCACGTGGACGTCGTTCTCGACCGCGTCGCGCGCGACCTCCTCCGGCGTCTGGAACAGCGGCCCGACGTCGACGTCGAAGCCCAGGTCAGCGAACGCGGTCGCGATCACCTTCGCGCCCCGGTCGTGCCCGTCCTGTCCCATCTTCACGACGAGCATCCGGGGGCGGCGTCCCTCCTCCGCGGCGAAGGCCTCCACGTCGGCTCGGGCACGCTCCCACTCTTCGTCGCCCGCCGCCGCGCCTCCGTACACGCCGGAGATCGTACGGATCGTGGCGCGGTGGCGCGAGAACACCGATTCGAGCGCGTCGGAGATCTCGCCGACGGTGGCGCGGGCCCGTGCCGCGTCGATGCTCAGGGCGAGGAGGTTGGCGTTCCCGCGGGCACCGTCCGTGAGCGCCGTGAGCGCCTGCGCGACCCGTTCGGGGTCGCGGCTCGCGCGGCAGGTGCTCGAGGCGCTCGATCTGGCTGGCCCGCACGGCCGTGTTGTCGACGTCGCGGATGTCGACGAACTCCTCGGTGTCCGGTCGGTAGCGGTTCACGCCGACGATGGTCTCGTCGCCCCGGTCGACGCGCGCCTGACGCTGGGCGGCGGCCTCCTCGATGCGCAGCTTCGGCATCCCGGCCTCCACCGCCTGGGTCATGCCGCCCATCGCCTCGACCTCGTCGATGAGCTCCTGGGCCGCGGCGGCGAGCGAACCGCGTCAGCGCCTCGACGTAGTACGAGCCGCCGAGCGGGTCGACCACGTGCGTGATCCCGCTCTCCTCCTGGAGGATGAGCTGGGTGTTGCGCGCGATGCGCGCCGCGAACTCGGTCGGCAGCGCGAGCGCCTCGTCGAAGCTGTTCGTGTGCAGGCTCTGGGTCCCGCCGAGCGCCGCGGCGAGCGCCTCGAGCGTCGTGCGGACGATGTTGTTGTAGGGGTCCTGCTCGGTGAGCGAGACCCCCGACGTCTGACAGTGCGTGCGCAGCATCAGCGAGCTCGGCTGCTTCGGGTCGAACTGGCGCATCATGCGCGACCAGAGCAGGCGCGCCGCCCGCAGCTTGGCGACCTCCATGAAGAAGTTCATGCCGATCGCGAAGAAGAAGGAGACGCGGCCGGCGAACGCGTCGATGTCGAGGCCGCGTGACAGCGCCGCCCGCACGTACTCGAGCCCGTCGGCCAGCGTGAAGGCGAGCTCCTGCGACGGCCGTCGCGCCCGCCTCTTGCATGTGGTAGCCCGGAGATCGAGATCGAGTTGAACTTCGGCATGTGCTGCGCCGTGTACTCGATGATGTCGGCCACGATCCGCATGCTCGGCTCGGGTGGGTAGATGTAGGTGTTGCGGACCATGAACTCCTTGAGGATGTCGTTCTGGATGGTCCCGCCGAGCTGGGACTGGTCGACGCCCTGCTCCTCGCCGGCGACGATGTACCCGGCGAGGATCGGCAGGACGGCGCCGTTCATGGTCATCGACACGGTCATCCGGTCGAGCGGGATCCCGTCGAAGAGGACCTTCATGTCCTCGACCGAGTCGATGGCGACGCCCGCCTTGCCGACGTCGCCGACCACGCGCGGGTGGTCGCTGTCGTAGCCCCGGTGGGTGGCGAGGTCGAACGCGACCGAGAGGCCCATCTGACCCGCGGCGAGGTTCTGGCGGTAGAAGGCGTTCGATTCCTCGGCCGTCGAGAAGCCGGCGTACTGGCGGATCGTCCACGGGCGGTTCGGCGTACATCGTGGCCCGCACGCCGCGGAGGAACGGCTCGAAGCCGGGCAACGTGTCGACGAACTCGAGGCCGGCGAGGTCCTCGGCGGTGTAGAGCGGCTGGACCGGAATCCCCTCGGGTGTGTGCCACACGAGGCGTTCGGGATCGCCTTTGGCCTCCTTGGCCGCAAGCTCGGCCCACCCGGCGCGGTCGGGGCGCTCGACCATATGAACGAGGCTAGACGCCCGTTCGGTCGGGTCCCCATCCGCCGCGACGCGCGGCGACCCATCGCCGCGTGTCAGTCGGGTGTGGGGCCGTCCCACTGACCGCCGAGCGACATGATCCCGAAGTCCTCGGCCGGGTCGCCCGTCTCGACGTCGAATCGGAACGTGCGGTATCGGGAGTCGTACGCCTTTGACTGAGCGAAGTTGATGACCGACGCGCTCAGATCGTAGGTGCCCGGGAGCAGCATTAGGCGATCGACGCGCAGGTCGGTGTGGCCGTCACCCGTGATCCGGTCGGGCACGACGCCGCTCGCCCGCGTGTTCGGCCCCGTGATGTCGACGCCGTCGACTCGCGTGAGACCGAATTGGAACACGGGACGCTCGATCGTCTCGGCCGTCGTCCAGTGGGCCCGAAACACGATCGTGTCACCCGTCCGGATCCGCTTGGCCGGCTGTCCCGCCGCGTCGAGGAACTCGACGTGGGAGATCGTGACCTCGCCGGTGCCCCAGCGCTGCCCGTGCTCGCCGTCGGGCTTGCGGTCGGCGAGGACGTCGCCGAGGTAGCCCTCGATCACCTCGGCGGCCGGACCGAGGCGAGTCATCTCGCCGTGGTCGAGGAGCGCGGCACGATCGCAAAGGTGCTTCACCGACCCGAGCGCGTGCGTCACGATGACGATCGTCGCACCGCCTTGCCGCAGCTCGTCGATCCGTTCGAGGCACTTGCGCTGAAACTCGGCGTCGCCGACCGCGAGCACCTCGTCGACGAGGAGGATGTCGGGCTGAACGTGGATCGCGATGGAGAACCCCAGCCGGATGTACATGCCGGAGGAGTAGTACTTGACCGGCGTGTCGAGGAACCGCTCGATGCCCGAGAAGTCGACGATGTCGTCGAATTGGCTGTTGACCTCCTTCTTGCTCAAACCAAGCAGCGAGGCGTTCAGGTAGACGTTCTCCCGCCCCGTCAACTCCTGGTGGAAGCCCGTGCCGAGCTCCAACAGGGCCGAGATGCGGCCGCGGGTCTGCACGGCGCCCTTGTCCGGCGTGAGGATTCGGGCGAGGCACTTGAGCATGGTGCTCTTGCCGGAGCCGTTCTCACCGATGATGGCGAACGTCTCCCCATGGGCGATGTCGAACGACACGTCCTTGAGCGCCCAGAACTCCTCGTACTTGGCCCGGCGGCCCTTGCCGCGCACGATCGTGCCCTTCAGCGTCTGGTGGTACTCGTGGTAGAGGCGGTACCGCTTCCAGAGCGCGTCAATCCGGATGGCAGCGTCGTCGCTCATGTGCTTACTGGGCTGTGGGAGAGGGCGGCGCGCCGCCGACAAAGCCACCCCACCG
Organism: uncultured Actinomycetes bacterium; assembly: GCA_963731625.1. Taxonomy (GTDB): domain Bacteria; phylum Actinomycetota; class Acidimicrobiia; order IMCC26256; family PALSA-555; genus PALSA-555. The sequence goes on along the minus strand of CAVSWH010000001.1, from coordinate 1,121,112 downwards.
GGTTGGCGAGCGCACGACGAAATAGTAGCCACGCCGTCCCTCGGGGCTCGCACCACCAGCCCACACGGGCCCGTGCGCCACGACGACGTCGCGGGTGGACGCGTCCAAGCACCATCGCGTCGCGAGTCGGGTTCAGCCGTGAGCGAGGTGCGCCGCGCCGGCGTCGCTCGAGGTCGAGTGCGAGCCCTGTGGCCGTGGCCGGACCGGCGTGCGCGCGCGCCGCCGCCGACGGAGGGCCTCAGAGGGCATCGGCTATCGTGACCCGGCCATGGGGCGCCTGCGCGAGTACCTCGATGCTCGCGAGCTCACGCTGAACCTCACGCTCCGAGAGCTTCGCAGCCGCTACAAGAAGTCGGTCCTGGGCTGGACGTGGTCGCTGCTGAACCCGCTCATCACCATGGCGGTCTTCACGCTCGTCTTCTCGTTCTTCCTGCGCGTCAAGCCCCCGGTCGGGCACCCGAGCGGCCTCAACTCGTTCGCGATGTTCCTGCTGTGCGGTCTGCTGGCGTGGAACTTCCTGTCGGGCGGCATGTCGGCATCAACCGAGAGCCTCCTCGGCAATGCCAACCTCATCAAGAAGGTGTATTTCCCGCGAGAAGTGATCGTCTTCTCGACGGTCCTGTCGCTCTTCACGACCTTCTTGATCGAGATGGGCGTGCTGTGCGCGGTGCTGCTCGCGGTGGGCAACGACGTCATCCCGTGGCTGCCGCTGCTCCTCGCCCTCATGGTCCTGCAGGCCGTGCTGGTCACCGGCGTCGGCCTGATCCTGGCCTCGCTCAACGTGTACTTCCGCGACGTCAAGCACTTCGTCAACGTCTCGCTCCAAGCGCTCTTCTATTCGATCCCCATCGTCTATCCCTTGACCCTCGTGCCGAAGGAGGCGCATCCCCTCGGCATCACGATCCCCTTCCGCCGCATCTACATGCTGAACCCGTTAGTGCGGATGGTCGAGAACTATCGAGCCGTCCTCTACGACCTGCGACTTCCCGGGCTCACCGACGTCCTCTATGAAGCCGTCTGGGCGTTCGCGCTCCTCGTGCTCGGGCTCTGGGTCTTCGGCAAGCTCAGCCGGCGCCTCGCGGAGGAGCTGTGACGGCGGTCCCGCCGTCGGTGCGGTACGCGCGGCGCGCGCGCGTCGGGTGAGCCTGCTGTCCAAAGCCGGGATCCTGCGCCCCGGCGTCGTGTCCGTCGTGCTCGTCAACCACGATGGGGCCGACCACACGTTGGAGGCCCTTCGGGCCGTGGACGAGCTCGAGTGGCCGGACGGCCAGCTCGAGGTCATCGTCGTCGACACCGCGTCCGCCGGCGACGATGTCGCCCGCATCCAAGACGCAGCGCCGCAGCGCCACCGTGGTCGCGCTCGACGAAAACGCCGGGTTCGCCGGCGGATGCAACCGCGGGGTCGACGCGGCGACGGGCGAGTGGATCGCCTTCCTCAACAACGACGCCCGGCCCGCGCCCGACTGGTTGCAGGAGGGCATCCCCGGCCTCCGCAACGACGGCGTGGCGTGCGTCGCGAGCAAGATCCTCGACTGGTCGGGCCAGCGTGTCGACTTCGTCGGCGCGGCGCTCAGCTTCTACGGCCACGGGTTCAAGTTGCACGCCGGCGAGCCCGACGACCCGGTGTACGACCGCCCCGCGGACGTGCTGTTCGCGTCGGGTGCAGCGATGCTCGTCGATGCGGAGACCTTCCGTTACACCGGCGGATTCGACGAGCGCTACTTCATGTTCTTCGAAGACGTCGACTTCGGGTGGCGACTGTGGATCCAGGGCTACCGGGTCCGGTACGTGCCCACCTCGGTCGTCTACCACCGGCACCACGCGACCGTGGACCACTACGCCTCGTGGCGCGAGCACTACCTCCTGGAGCGGAACGCGCTCTTCACGATCTTCAAGAACTACGACGACGACCACCTCCGTCGCGCGTTGGGCGCCGCGGCGATCTTGGCGATCCGACGGCGCACCGTCACCGGTCAGGACGACGCCGACGCGCTGGACCTCCAGCTGCGCCCCGGCGGCGACGACGTCGAACGCATCGAGGTCGCGAAGGAGACGCTGGCGGGCGCCTACGCCGTCGACGCCTTCTGTCGCGCGGTCCCTGAGCTCCAGCACGCCCGGCACGCCGTCCAGTCGAAGCGGCGCCGCTCGGACCAAGAGGTCGAGCGCCTCTTCCAGCTGCAGCTCTTCCCGAACATCGGCGACCCGGGGTTCGTCCATCCCTTCAACGCGGTGGTCGACGCCCTCGGCGTTCGGCAGCTCTTCGAGACCGGTCGGCGCATCCTCGTCGCCACCGGCGACGTGCTCGAGCCCAAGATGGCCGGCCCCGCGATCCGGGCACTGCAGATCGCCCGAATCCTGTCGGCCGAGCACGACGTCACGCTCGTCACGACGATGCGTTGCAACCTCGAGAACCAGCCCTTCCCGGTTCGTCGCGTCGACGAGGCGGAGCTGCGCGGGCTCGTCGCGGCGTCGGACGTCGTCGTCTTCCAGGGCAACCTGATGGCCCAGCACCCCTCCCTCCAGAAGACCGACCGGGTGGTCGTCGCCGACATCTACGACCCCTTCCACCTCGAAGTGCTCGAGCAGGCACGCGGCCTCGCCGCGATCGACCGGCGGTTCATGACGCGGTCCACCAAGGAGGTCCTGAACCAGCAGCTTCTGCGCGGCGACTTCTTCCTGTGTGCCAGCGAGAAGCAGCGGCACTTCTGGCTCGGGCAGCTTGCCGGCGTCGGCCGCATCAACCCGTCGACCTACGACGAGCACGAGAACCTTCACTCGCTGATCGCCGTCGCGCCGTTCGGCGTGAGCGAGGAGCCCCCGCACCACGACCGCCAGGTCCTCAAGGGCGTGGTGCCGGGGATCGGGACTGACGACAAGGTGATCCTGTGGGGTGGCGGCATCTACAGCTGGTTCGACCCGCTCACGCTGGTGCGAGCGATCGACAAGCTCCGGGCGCGGGTGCCCGAGGTCCGCCTGTACTTCCTCGGCGTGAAGCACCCGAACCCCTACGTCGGCGAGATGACGATCGCCGAGGACACGCTCAACCTGGCGACCGAGCTCGGGCTGCTGAACACGCACATCTTCTTCAACGAGGACTGGGTCCCCTACGGCGACCGACAGAACTACCTGCTCGAGGCAGACATCGGCGTGAGCACGCACCTCGATCACATCGAGACCGAGTTCTCGTTCCGCACCCGAATCCTCGACTACTTCTGGGCTGGGCTCCCGGTCGTGTGCACCGCCGGCGACTCGCTCGGGGATCTCATCGAGCAGCGGGGCGCGGGCCTGACCGTGCCCCCCGCCGACGTCGATCAGCTTGAGGAGGCGCTCTTCCGACTCCTCGACGACGCGGACCTGCGCCGCCAGGCCGGCCAAGCCTCCCGTGGCCTGGCCGACGAACTCCGCTGGTCCGAGACGCTGCGTCCGCTCGTGGAGTTCTGCCGCGCGCCCCGCCGCGCGCCTGACCTCGTCGATCCGCTCATGGCGTCGACGATCGGTGACCCGCTCAACACGCGTCGGTTCCGACGTCGGCTGCAACGCGACCTCGGGATCATCGTCGAGCACGTGCGTGAAGGCGACCTCCAGGGACTCGTCGGACGCGGACGACGCCGCGCTTCCCGACTGCTGAGCCGAGGCCGTCCACCCGGCTGACGTGGTCCACGCTTCTCACCCGAGGTGCGCGACGGGCCCCCGAGTAGCATCAGCCGCCGTGTCGGACGCGGGCGCTGACGAGCACGAAGAGCTCCTGCGCACCCGGGACGAGCTGATCGCCACCCAAGCGCAGCTGGGCGACGCGCTCGGCCAGCTGCGCGTGCTGGAGGCCGAACTCATTCGCTATCAGGGGGCGGCCGACGAGCTGGCGGCGTTGAAGCAGTCCGTGACGTGGCGTGTGCTCGCGCCCTACCGCGCCGTCCGGCGGCTCGTTGCGCAGGAACGCGCCCGTCGCCATCCGACCTCTTGAGCGCAGCGCATCCCGACGTCTCGCTGATCCGGCTGCCAGGGTCCGCGGGCAGCCTCGCCCACCTGAGGCGGGGCTGGCGTCGACCGCCCGGATGCGAGCTCGTGCACTGCGACGTCGGCCGGCCGGTCGCCGACGCCGCCCGTGACGCGGTCGCGCGCTCGACAGGACGCTTCGTCGCCTTCGTGACGCCGGGTGACACGCTGAACGTCGGTGCCCTCCAGCAGGCGCGGCGCGTGGGCGACGACGCCGACGTAGACGTCGTCTACACCGACGAGGCGAGTCGCGACAGGCGCGCCGAGCCGTTCTTCAAGCCGGGATGGTCACCCGAGCGCCTGCTCGGTCACAACTACATCGGTCGGCTCACGCTCCTGCGTCGATCGCTGATCCTCGACGTCGGCGGGATCCGGGACGTCGCCGCGTCGGGCTGGGAGTACGACCTCGTGCTGCGAGTCACCGCCGCAGCCCGGCGTGTCGAGCACCTGCCCGCGATCGGCTATCGGCGACGCCGCGATCTGGCGCTCGACGGTGCCGACGCCGTCGCCGACGACGTGCTCGGACCGCACCTCCGCACGCGCGGCCTCGCCGCCGTCGCCGAACCCGACCCGAACGGGCGGACGTTCCGGGTGCGCCCCCGCCTGACCTCCACGCCTCTCGTGTCGATCGTCATCCCGACCGGCGGGCGCCGGCGCCGTGTCCGCGGTGAGACCCTCGACCTCGTCGCCAACGCCGTCGAGAGCGTCGTGGGTCGGTCGACCTACCCGAACCTCGAGCTGGTCGTGGTCGCCGATCCCACGGTCGAGGAGACGACCCGCCGGCGGCTCCGCGCCGCAGCCGGTGACCGGCTCCGGCTCGTCGAGTACACCGAACCCTTCAACTTCGCTCACAAGATCAACGTGGGGGTGCTCCACAGCCGTGGCGAGTACGTGCTGCTTCTGAACGACGACACGGCGGTGCGCAACCCAGGCTGGATCGAGTCGCTCCTTCTCTATGCACTCGACGCGGGCATCGGCGCCGTCGGCGCGTTCCTGCGCTTCGCGGACGGGCGCTACCAGCACGTCGGCGTCGTCGCCATCGGCGGCAACCCGGGCCACCCCTACTACGGGTTCCCCGCCGACTACCCCGGCTACCACGACAACGTGGGGGTGCCGGCCAACTACCTCGCGGTGACCGGCGCGTGCCTCATGACCCGCCGTGCCGCGTTCGAGCAGGTCGGCGGGCTCTCGACGGCGTTCCCGTCCAACTACAACGACGTCGACTTCTGCCTCAAGCTGCGCCAGGTTGGGCTGCGCACCGTCTGGACGCCCGACGCCGAGCTCTTCCACTACGAGACCTCGAGTCGCGAGCCCGGTCCGGTCGCCCAAGAGGAGCTCGACCGCCTCCGGGACCGCTGGCGCCCTGCCCTGTACGACGACCCGTACTACAGCCCGAACTTCCTGCCGACCGCCGACTTCCTCGTCCCGCTCGGCGCCGGCCGGTAGCGCGGCCTCAGCTCGCCTGGCGGAGCGAGGCCTCGGTGGCCTTGCCGAGCGACGCCCGGGCGGCGGCCACGCCCGCCCGACCCACGCGGCGGAGGTTGGGGTCGAGGTGCCAGTCGTCCGCCCAGCGAACAGCCCGCCGCGCTCGACGTGGCACGGCACGACCCCGCTGACGTGTCCCCTTCGTGGGCGCGCGGCGAGCCACCGGGCGCGACGGCGCCGTGGCGGGGGGCTCGACGAGACGCAGCTGCGTGCTCACACCAGGAGTATCGCCGGGGGGTGTGACAAGCATTCCGGGCTGTGACGCACGGCACTCCGCCGGCGAGTGGAAATGGGCGCTCATACACTCGACGGCGGTGACCTACCTGGACCATGCCGCCAGCACCCCGATGCGTCCCGAGGCGGTGGCGGCCATGCAGCCCTATCTCTCGGGGTGCTTCGCGAACCCCTCGGGCATCCACGGGGCCGCGCGGGCCGCCAAGACGGCGCTCGAGGAGGCCCGCGAGGTCGTCGCGTCGGCCCTCGGGGCGCGGCCCGGTGAGGTCGTCTTCACGGGGGGCGGGACCGAGGCGGACAACCTCGGGGTGGAGGGCGCGGCGCGAGCGGCGCAGGGACGCGACGGGGTCGTGGTCAGCGCGTTCGAGCACAAAGGGGTGCTCGCGGCCGGGGACCGGCTCGTCACCGAGGGCTTCCGTGTGCAACGGGTCGGCGCGCACCGCGACGGCATCGTCGACCTCGAGGCCCTCGAAGCGGCGCTCGACGACCGCACGGCCGTCGTCTCGGTGATGCTCGTGAACAACGAGGTGGGCACCATCCAGCCCCTCGCGGAGCTGGCCGCGATCGTTCGACGGCGCGCACCGAGTGCGGTGCTCCACACGGACGCCGTGCAGGCCGTCCCGTGGCTCGACGTCGGCGCCGCGGCAGCCGGCGCCGCGCTCGTGGCGATCTCGGCGCACAAGTTCGGCGGCCCGAAAGGGGTGGGTGCGCTCGTCGTGCGGGACGGGACGAGCCTGCGGCCCCTCCTCGAGGGCGGCGGCCAGGAGCGCGGGCTGCGCGCCGGGACCGTCAACGTTGCCGGCGCCGTCGCGATGGCCGCGGCGCTCTCGACGACGATCGAGCGCCGGGCCGAGGACGTCCGACGCGTCGCCGCCCTGCGTGATCGGCTCGTGGAGGGACTCACGGCCCGAGTCCCGGACACCTTCGTCAACGGCGATCCCCGGCGCAAGGTCGCGGGGAACTGCCACGTCGGCTTCCATGGGGTCGAAGCCGAGGCGCTGCTCGTCGCGCTCGATCGACAGGACATCTACGCCGCCGCGGGCTCGTCGTGCTCGTCCGGCGCGACCGAGCCTTCTCACGTGCTCGAGGCGATGGGCGTCCCCCGAACCGACGCCCTGGCGTCGATCCGACTCAGCTTGGGCTTCGCGTCCACGGACGAGGACGTCGATCGGGCGCTGGCCGCGATTCCTTGTGCGGTCGACCGCCTGCGGGAGCCGGTCCGGATCTCACGATGAACGTGCTGGTCCTCATGAGCGGCGGCGTCGATTCGTCGGTCGCGGCAGCGCGGCTGGTCCACGCGGGACACGACGTCACGGGCGCGACGCTGCGTCTCTGGGGCGGGGAGACGGGCTCGGGATGCTGCAGCGTGTCCGACGTCGAGGACGCCCGCCGCGTGGCCGCGCAGCTCGACATCCCGCACTACGTGTTCAACTTCGCGGACGCCTTCACCGCGAGTGTGGTGGAGCCCTACGTCGCGTCCTACGCGGCCGCACGCACGCCCAACCCGTGCGTGGACTGCAACCGATCCATCAAGTTCGGTCGGGCGCTCGACCGCGCCGTCGCGCTCGGCTTCGACGCTGTCGCCACCGGCCACCATGCCCGCGTGGAGCGCGGTCCCGATGGCGCGTACCGGCTCCGCCGGGGCGCCGATCTCGCGAAGGACCAGTCGTATGTCCTCTACATGCTCGGCCAGGGCGAGCTTGCGCGAGCGTTGTTCCCGGTCGGCGAAGTGACGAAGGCGGAGGTCCGGGCGCAGGCCGCCCGTCTCGGTCTGCGCACCGCGACCAAGCCGGAGAGCATGGACGTGTGCTTCATCGCCCGCGGCGACCGCACCCGCTTTCTGGCCGCGCGCGGCCCGCGGCGCCCGGGTCCCGTCGTCGACGGGACCGGGCGGGTGCTGGCGCATCACGCGGGCATCGCCGAGTTCACGATCGGGCAACGGCGCGGACTGGGCATCGCCGGTGGCGGTCCCCACTACGTGGTCGGGATCGACGCCGCGACCGCGACGGTCACGGTCGGCGACGGCGCGGCGCTCGAGGACAACGAGATCCCCGTGCGTGATCTGCGATTCGTCGGCGACGCGCCCGGCGTCGAGCCGCTGCTGGTGCAGACCCGGGCCCACGGCGTGCCGGTTCCCGGGCGGCTTGCGGGCCACCGCGTCCGGCTGGACGCCCCCACGACGCGAGTCGCACCGGGTCAGGTCGTCGCCCTCTACGACGGCGACCGGCTCGTCGGCGGAGGCCTCGCCGCCTAGACCGGGTGGTTCGCGCAGAGGAGCTGTCGCTTCACGCGGCCACTCAGCGCTTCGGCACGTCCCCGACCTCGACCCGAACCCGGCGGCGCGCCGCACCGGCCAGCACCTCCGAACGGCGGGCCACCGCGACCGCGATCGCGGGAGCGTTCACGGTCCGCGCGTCCTGACCCGGGCGAGCGGCGAGCACGAGCTCGGCGGGCTCGTCGAAGATCGCGACGAGCGATCCGAGCGTCGCGCCCATGCGGAGGTCGAGCGCGGCGCCCGGCGACTCGTCGGCCGCGAGCGACCGCAGCAGCTGGATGTGCTCGCGAGGGAACAGGGTGTTCTCCACGAGCGACATCCGATCGACGACGACCACCCCGGCCGGCACCAGCACGAGCCAGCGCCGAGACAAACGGTGCAACGCGCGCCCGGCGAGCGCCGCGAGTGGGAGCCCGACCACCACCGTGACACCGCCCGCCAGGTAGTGGCCCCCGGCCACGAGCAGCGGACCGACGATCACGCCGGCGACCACGACGGCCCGCACGGCCGGCAGGGGTCCGAGGAACAGTGCCGGCGGCACCCGGAGGGGATAGCGCTGCTCGTCGCCGTACGCTACGGCGTTCGCCGACGCGATCGCGAACGTCGAGTCGGCGGCGAGCACGGCCGCCACGACCGTCCCGGCGAGGCCTCCGAAGGCCGCGAGCGTCGACGGGTTGCCGCTCCCGACGGCGACGACGACGGCGACGAGCAGCGTCGGAGCGATCACGCGCAAGATCGTGAGCCCGGCCGGCCGCGGGGCCAGCACCGCGACGAGCCCGATCCCCCACGCCAGCCAGCACAGCGTCGCCGCGACGACCTGTTCCGCGGTGCCCCAGTTCCGGACGCCGTCCGCGAGCGCCGGGGCCGCGGTGAGCGGCAGCGTGATCCACGCCGCTCGGAGCACCCACACCCTCACGAGCGTCAGTCTCGCGGCCGACGCGCCACCCGCGCGGCCACCGGGCACCCGACCGCGCGGGCGCCACGTCGTCGATGAGCGCGTCGCGGTCCCTCGGTAACCTGCGTTCGATGGCTGCGCAGCCCGGCGTCCCCGAGGACGCCGCAGCGCGGGCGGCGTCGCTCCGCGACGAGATTCAGGGCCACAACGAGCGCTACTTCTTGCTCGACGACCCGATCATCTCCGACGCCGAGTACGACGCGCTGCTGCGCGAGCTCCTCGACCTCGAGGCGCGCGACCCGAGCCTCGTGACTCCCGACTCGCCCACCCAACGGCCGGGGGGCCGCGCCAGCGCCACGTTCGCGCCGGTGACCCATCTCCAGCCGATGCTGTCGCTCGACAACGCGTTCACCGCCGACGAGGTCCGCGCCTGGCATGAACGCATCGCTCGTCTCGTACCGGGACCCATCACCTTCGTCGGCGAGCCCAAGCTCGACGGGCTCGCGATCTCGCTCCTCTACGAGGAGGGCCGCCTCGTGCGCGGCGCGACGCGCGGGGACGGGTTCACCGGCGACGACGTCACCGCGAACATCGCCACGATCAGCTCGATCCCGAAGGTGCTGACGGGCGCCGCGCGGCCGACGCGCCTCGAGGTGCGCGGCGAGGTGTTCATGCCGCTGCAAGCGTTCGCCGAGCTGAACGAGCGCCAGGGCGAGGCCGGCGAGCGGCTCTTCGCCAATCCTCGCAACGCGGCCGCGGGCAGTCTCCGCCAGAAGGATCCGCGCATCACGGCGTCCCGAGCCCTCGACTTCTTCGGCTACCAGCTCGGTCTGCAGGAAGGCGGCCCGGTCTTGCGATCGCACCACGAGACACTGGCGTGGATCGCCGATCTCGGGCTCCCCGTGAACCCGCACATCGAGTCGTTCGACGAGCTCGACGCCGTCGTGACTTTCTGCGAGCGGATGCTCGAGCAGCGCCACTCGCTCGGCTACGAGATCGACGGCGCCGTCGTGAAGGTCGACGACCTGGCCCAGCGCGCCGAGATGGGTACGACGAGCCGTGCCCCGCGCTGGGCGATCGTGTTCAAGTTCCCGCCGGAGGAGAAGACGACCCGCCTGAACGGGATCATGGTCAGCATCGGACGCACGGGGCGCGCGACCCCGTTCGCCATGCTCGAGCCCGTGTTCGTCGGCGGCTCGACCGTCGGGCTCGCCACGCTCCACAACGAGGACGAGGTGGCGCGCAAGGACGTGCGGCCCGGCGACACGGTGATCGTCCGCAAGGCGGGCGACGTCATCCCGGAGGTCGTTGGCCCGGTCCTGGCGACACGGCGGCGCGGCCTGCGCAAGTGGAAGTTCCCGACGGACTGCCCGGTCTGCGGCTCCCCGCTCGTGCGGCTCGAGGGCGAGGCCGACGCGCATTGCGTCAACATCGAGTGCCCCGAGCAGCGGGTGCAGCGCATCGTCTACTTCGCCGGGCGCGCCGCGATGGACGTCGAGGGTCTGGGCGAAGAGCGGGTCCGGCAGTTCGTCGACGCGGGGCTGCTCCGGGACGCGGGCGACATCTACTCGCTGGCCGTCGAGCAGCTCGTGCCGCTCGAGCGGATGGCCCAGCGGTCGGCCGAGAACCTCGTCGCGTCGCTCGAGGCCTCGAAGTCGCGCGGGCTCACGCGTGTGCTCGTCGGGCTCGGGGTCCGTCACCTCGGGCCGACGGCGGCGCAGGCCGTCGCCCGGGCGCTGGGCGACATGGATCGGGTGGAGGCGGCGTCGACCGAGGAGCTCACGGCCGTAGAAGGCGTCGGCCCAGTCATCGCGGAGAGCGTCGCTCGCTTCTTCGCCGTGGCGGGCAACCGCGACGTCGTCGAGAAGCTGCGCCGCGCCGGGGTCGACCTGCGTGCCGCCGAGCAACCGGCCGCCGCGCCCCCCGGCGCACCGTCGCTCGCCGGCTTCGCGTTTGTGCTGACCGGGGGGTTGGAGAGCCTCAGCCGCGAGGAGTCGGAGTCGGCGATCCTGGCCCGAGGCGGCAAGGTCACGTCGAGCGTCTCGAAGAAGACGAGCTACGTCGTCGTGGGCGAGAATCCGGGTTCGAAGCTGACAAAGGCCGAGCAGCTCGGTGTCCCGATCATCGATGAGGCCGCGTTCCTGGAGATCCTGGAGCACGGCCCACCCGAGCAAGGAGCGACGTGATGGTCGACAAGTCCAAGGTCGGGTTGCGCGACGACCCGGCCACGATGCCCATCGAGCGGGGCAAGGTCCGTGAGTTCGCCCGCGCGTGCATGTCGTCAGATCCGGCCTACGTCGACGCGCCGTCGCCCGTGAGCCCGCCCACGTTCCTCACGACGGTCAACTTCTGGATGGGGAGCGGGACGTCACCCCTGGCGCAGCTCGACATCGATCTCCGACGACTGCTCCACGGCGGTCAGGAGTACGTGTTCCACGGCCCGCCGCCGCGGGCCGGCACGGAGCTCACCTTCCAGACGCGGGTCGACCAGATCTACGAGAAGGAGGGGCGCCGGGGCGGCACGATGACCTTCGTCGAGACGGTCACCGAGTTCCGCGACCCGGCCGGCACGCTCGTCGCCGAGGCGCGCTCGACCGCGATCGAGACCGGGCAAGCACCGAAGCAGGAGGGCTGACGATGGGTTGGGACGACCTCACGGAAGGCACGAAGGGTCCCCGCCGCGAGGTCGGACCGCTCACGCGGACCGACTTCGTCCGCTACCAGGGGGCCTCAGGCGACTTCAATCCGATCCACCACGACGAGGAGTTCGCGAAGTCGGCCGGGTTCCCGACCGTCTTCTCGGTCGGCATGCTCCAAGCCGGGATCCTCGGCTGCTACTGCACCGACTGGCTCGGCGCGGAGAACGTGCGTCGCTTCGCGGTGCAGTTCCGCGAGCAGGTCTGGCCCGGTGACCATCTCGTCTGTGAGGCCACCGTGGCGCGCCGCTTCGAGGAGGGCGGCGAGCGGCGCGTCGACCTCGACCTCGTCGTGACCCGCGAGGAGAGCGGCGGCACGGCCATCAAGGGCCAGGCCACGTTCGTCGTCCCGTGATCGTCCCGCCGGTCGCCTCGTGACCGACACGATGCGGGCGCAGGTGCTGCACGCGCCCGCGCCGGCGGACCGCCGACCGCTCGAGCTCGAGGAGCGCGCACGGCCTCACCCCGGCCCGGGCTCGGTGCGCGTCGCCGTGCGCGCCTGCGGCTGCTGCCGCACCGACCTGCACGTGATCGAGGGCGACCTCGAGCTGCCCGTGCTCCCGATCATCCCGGGGCACCAGGTCGTCGGGGTCGTGGAGCAGCTCGGCGAGGGGTGCCACCGGCTCCGGATCGGTGATCGCGTCGGTGTGGCCTGGCTCCACGAGACGGACGGCGTGTGCGAGTACTGCCGTCGCGGCGAGGAGAACCTCTGCGAGGCGGCGCGCTTCACCGGGTGGACCGTGGACGGGGGCTACGCCGACGCGATCACCGTCCGCGAGGACTTCGCGGTGCAGCTGCCGCCCACCCTGTCGGACCTCGCCGCCGCGCCACTGCTCTGCGCCGGCGTGATCGGCTATCGCGCGCTGCGACGGGCCGACGTGCAGCCTGGTGACCGCGTCGCGCTCCTCGGGTTCGGCGCGTCGGCGCACCTCGCGCTCCAGGTCCTCGCGTACTGGGACTGCGAGGCGGTCGTGCTCACCCGAGGGGAGCGGCACCGCTCGCTCGCCCGGGAGCTGGGCGCGGCGTGGGTCGGTGACGCGGCGGAGCTGCCTCCCGCACCCTGCGATCGGGCCGTCGTGTTCGCGCCCGCGGGGGAGCTGGTCCCCGTGGCGCTGCAGGTCATCCGCCCGGGCGGGACGGTCAGCCTGGCGGGGATCCACATGTCGCCGATCCCGTCGTTCGACTACGGGCTGCTGTGGCGGGAGCGCACGCTGCGGTCCGTCGCCAACATGACCCGGCGCGACGCCGAGGAGTTCATGGCGATCGCTGCGGCAGCACCGGTGCGAGCCGAGTTCGACACCTACCCGCTCGAGGCGGCGGGCGACGCGCTCGACGCGATCGCGCACGACGCGGTCCGTGGCGCCGCCGTGCTCGACGTCAACGCCGAGGCTTAGGCACCGACTCGGAACGTCCAGCTGTAGCTGCCGGGGTCGGGCGGACGCGGCTTGCCGGCGACCCAGTACTCGACCGTCACTGAGTGCGTGCCCGGCGCGAACTGGCTGAACGGCTTGCCCGGTCCCGGACGGAACGCGACCTCGCCGGCCGCGACCGACGTCTCGAGCTGGTTCAGGGGGAGCTCCTGGCCGTCGAGCACGAGCGCGCCGGTCAGGTTCGTCTGCAGCTGGACGTCGATCGTCGTCTGGGGGCGGACCAGCGTGCCGGGGGAGGGCTGGACGCTGATGACGTTCGTCGGCTGCCCCACCGGCGCGGGCGGTGTCGTGTCCGCCTTCTGCAGGAGCAGGATCCCGAGGTTCGCCACGGCGATGAGCCCGATCACGACGATGGCGACCCGCCACGGGTGGCGGAACAGCGGTCGGCGCGCCGGGCTCGACCCGACGGGTAGCGCCGTCGGTTGCCTCGTGCTCACGAGCCGCCACGGTACCGGCGTGTCGTGACGGGCGCGCCATCGCGTCGCGCGCGTGCCGCGGGATTCGCAGGAGCGCCTCCTAGCCTGGAGTCGATGGTCCAAGCGGTCGCCGACCTCGTCGGACGGGTTCTCGTCTCGCGCTATCGGCTGCTCGCGCCGATCGGCGCGGGCACCAGCGGCCGCGTCTACCTGGCGGACGACGTGCGACTGCGACGCCGCGTCGCGGTCAAGGTGCTCCAGCCCGGCCTCGGCGACGACGCCGGGTTCGTCCGCCGCTTCCAGGCAGAGGCGCAACTCGCCGCGGCGCTGCACCACCCGCACGTCATGGCGGTCTACGACTGGGGACAGGACGAAGGCCTCGCCTTCATGGTCGTCGAGCTGCTGCGCGGCGGGTCGCTGCGCGCGCTCCTCGACCAGGGACCCAATCTCTCGCCGGCGCAGGCCGCGCTCGTCGGCCGCCAGGTCGCCGAGGCCCTGCACTACGCGCACGACCGGGGGCTCATCCACCGCGACATCAAGCCGGCCAACCTGCTCTTCGACGAGCACGGCGCCGTGCGCGTGGCGGACTTCGGGCTCGCCCGCGCGCTCGCCGAGGCGTCGTGGACCGAGCCGGTGGGCGCGCTCGTCGGCACCGCCCGGTACGCCGCGCCCGAGCAGGGCGGCGCGTTCCCCGTCGACGGGCGGGCCGACCTCTACGCGCTCGCGGTGGTCCTCGTCGAGGCGACGACGGGCGAGGTGCCGATCGTCGGGGACTCCCCGATCGGCACGCTCGCGGCGCGCACGGTGCGGGGCATCCTGGCGCCGCCGGAGCTCGGCGCGCTGGGCGCCGTCATCGAGCGGGCCGGGCGACCCGACCGCGCCGACCGCTATCCGGATGCGGCGACGATGGCGGCCGCGCTCGCCGACGTCGCGACGCGCCTGCCAGAGCCCGCGTCGCTTCCGCTGCCCGGGCTCGGCGACGCGGTCGAGGACCCCGATCCGACCCGGTCCGGCGTGCCGACCACCGCGCGGACGGGCGAGTCCGAGACGATGGAGGAAGGCGTCTACGCCATCCCGGTACGCCCGGCTCCGGTCCGGACGTCGCGCGCCGTGCCCTACGTCGTCGGCGCCGCCCTCGTGGCGGCGATCATCATCGCTGCGGTGCTCCTGTTCGCGGGCGGCGGAGGGCCGGGGGTCGCCGCGCCGACGCTGGTCGGGCAGACGGAGAAGCTCGCCGTCTCGAAGGCGGCGGACGCGGGCGTCCTCGTGCAGGTCGCGTCGAGGCAGCGCGCCGACGACCCGCCCGGGGTCATCATCGCCCAGGACCCCGCACCCGGCACCTTCGTGAGCCACGGGGGCCAGATCGACGTCGTGCTGTCGCTCGGCCCGCCGCCCGTGCCGGTGCCGAGCGTCGTGGGCCGCGGCGTCACCGACGCGCAGGCGATCCTCACGCAGGCCGGGTTCCAGGTGAAGGTCAACCAGCAGTACGACAACACGATCCCGAAGGGTGTCGTCATGTCGATGTCCCCGGCGGGCGCGTCGAAGGCGCCCCCCGAGTCGACCGTGACCGTGGTCGTCAGTGAGGGTCCCGCGCCGATCCCGATTCCCGACGTGTCGAACCAGACGTACGCCGCCGCGGCGCAGGTGCTCTCCGGCAAGGGCTTCAACCCGGTCGCGCAGAACGCGTACAGCGACACCGTCCCGGTCGGCGAGGTCATCGGCACGAACCCGCCCGCCGGCAACGCGGTCGTGCCCGGGACCCAGATCACGGTGAACGTGAGCCAGGGGCCCCAGCCCGTCGCCGTGCCGAACGTGGTCGGCCTGAGCGTCGAGGCGGCGAGCCAGCAGCTCACGGCCGCCGGCCTCGTGCCCGACGTCCAGAACTACGGGCCGGGCAAGCCGGTCAAGTCGACGTCGCCGGCTGCGGGGACGATGGTCAAGAAGGGCAGCACCGTCACGCTCGTCCTCTGACGCGGCCCGCGCCGGGCGGGCGCGGCACGTCGTTGCGTACGATCCCGCGAGGTCGCTTCCCCGACGCACCGGGCCGGGGCAGGAGCTCTGAGGGAGACGCATGGGATCGCTCGACGGACGGGTCTGCATCATCACCGGCGCCGGTCGCGGGATCGGCCGGGAGCACGCGCTGTACCTCGCGTCGCAGGGCGCCAAGGTGGTCGTCAACGACCTGGGTGGGGACATGCACGGCGAGGGCGCCAATCGCGCCCCGGCCCAGCAGGTCGCCGACGAGATCGCCGCGCTCGGCGGCGACGCCGTCGCCAACACGGACAGCGTCGCCGACTTCGAGGGTGCGAAGCACCTGATCGACCAAGCGGTCGAGGCGTTCGGCGACCTGCACGTCCTCGTCAACAACGCCGGGATCCTGCGCGACCGAGTCCTCGTGAACATGACCGAGGCCGAGTGGGACGCGGTGATCGCCGTCCACCTGAAGGGCCATTTCTGCCCGACGCGGCACGCGGCGGCGTACTGGCGCGAGCAGACGAAGGCGGACCAGGAGGTCCGGGCCTCCATCATCAACACCTCGTCCACGTCGGGCGTGCTCGGCAACGCCGGGCAGACCAACTACGGCGCCGCGAAGGCGGGCATCGCCGCGTTCTCCACCATCTGCGCGATGGAGCTCGGCCGCTACGGCGTCCGGTCGAACGCGATCACCCCCATGGCGCGCACACGCCTCACCGAGCAGACACCCGGGCTCAGTGACCTCGTGAAGCCGCCCGACGACGCGTCCGTCTTCGACCAGTGGGATCCTGCGAACATCTCGCCGATGATCGCCTACCTCGCCACGGCCGACTGCCCGTTCACGGGCGAGACGTTCTTCGTCCAAGGTGACCTTGTCGCCCGCTACCAGCCCTACGTGCTCGCGGA
Organism: uncultured Actinomycetes bacterium; assembly: GCA_963731625.1. Classification (GTDB taxonomy): domain Bacteria; phylum Actinomycetota; class Acidimicrobiia; order IMCC26256; family PALSA-555; genus PALSA-555. The sequence continues at coordinate 1,104,808 of CAVSWH010000001.1, read as the reverse complement.
GACGATCACGAACCAGCACGAGCGCTGGACGGTCGAGCGGCTCGTCGAGGAGGGCCCCAAGCTCGCCGCGGGCGACGATCGTCGGGGCGGCCCGAGCGAGCTCGGCCGGGTCCCACGCTGAGCTCCGCCCGGTCCCACGCCGCACCGCGGCGTGCCGCCCGGCCTGCCGACTGAGCGATCCGCGGCAGTATCCTGCCGTCTGCGATTCGACGAGCGACGCGAGACGAAGCCATGACGTCCACCTGGGGCCAGCGACTGCGCGACGTCACACGGCGACCCGGATCGGACCGTCCAGCGCTCTCGATCGTCGTCGTCGCGACCGAGATGTCGCCGGCCGTCCAGCGATGCCTCGCGTCGCTCGCACCCACGTACCAGCAGGACGTCGACGCTGACGACTACGAGGTCGTCCTCGTCGACAACGGCGCGACCCCTCCCCTCGCCGTCGGATCGATCGCCGGCTGGGGCGCCGGACTCCGCGTCGCTCGACTGGTGGGCGCCGCGCCACGCCGCGAGGCCATCCGAGCCGGGGTCCGCGCCGCCCGCGGCCAGGCGGTCGGCGTCGTCGACGGTGACTCGCTCGCCAGCCCCGGGCTCGTGCACTACGCGATCGCCGGCGCAGGCGTCCACCCGAGCGCGGCGATCGCCACCTTCAACTGGGACCTCGGATACGACCTCGTCGCCGCGGCGCGCGAAGCCGGCTGGCACGAGGAGGACGAGGACCGCCTGTTGGCGGCGATCGGCTGGCCGGCCGAGGGGTACGAGCTGTTCCGCGTTGCAACGCTGGATCTCCCCGCCGTCGACACGTGGTTCTCGGGCGTCGCCGAGAGCCACGCCTTCTTCCTGCCGGCGCACGTCTGGGCGCGCCTCGACGCCGGCGCGGCCACTGGACAGGACGGTGACGCTGCGAGCATCCTCTCGGCCGCGGCCGCCCTCGACGACCTCGAGTGGGTCGTGCTGCTGAGCGAGGCGACGTTCCGCCAGGTCAGCGCGTCGGACGACGCGGTCCCGGCCACGACGCCGAGGACGCCACGCCGCCGGCCGGTGGTGCTCGGCGCGCCGCCCTCGTCGCTTCCGCCCCAGCTCGCCCGCGCGCTCGAGGTGCTCCTCCGAGTCGGGGTCGACGCACCTCGCGGACTGCCCGAGACGCCGGTCGACGCCGAAGCACGGGCGCTTGCATCCGGCTGGTTGCACTGGGCGCAGGTGCTCACGGATCACGGGCGGACGGCTGACGCCGCGGCGTTCGCCCGCCGCGCCCGCCGGGCCTGGCCGGGCTCACCCGACTGGGTGCCGTACCTGCGCTCGATCACCCGGGCCGACGCCATCGACGCACTGCCTGCCGACCGGCGAGCCTCGTACTACACGCTCGCCGGGGACGTCTTCGAGCGGCTGGGCAAGCCCGAGGAGGCGACGGCCGAGTTCACGCGCGCGCTCGAGGCGGAGCCGACGAACGCCGCGGCCTACAGCGGGCTGAGCCGCATCCGGATGCCCGGCCCGATGTACGACCAGGTGCTCAAGAAGGTGCACGAGGAGCTGGTTCCGGCCACCTACCTTGAGATCGGCGTGTTCGAGGGGGCGTCGCTGTCGCTTGCCCGGCCGCCGACGGTCGCGGTGGCGATCGACCCCGACCCCACCATCAAGGTCCCGATCAGCATCGAGTACCACCTCTACCCCGAGCGCTCCTCGGAGTTCTTCGAGCAGCACGACGTGCGCAAGCTGCTGGGTGGAGGCCCGACGCTCGTGTTCATCGACGGGCTCCATCAGTTCCCCGTCGTCCTCGACGACTTCCGTCACGTCGAGGCCATCGCCGACCCCGAGACCATCGTCGTGCTCCACGACGTGATGCCGTTCGACGAGCTGACCCAGCGGCCCGAGCGCGCGTGCGAGTTCTATACGGGCGACTGCTGGAAGCTGCTCCACTGCCTCGCGGAGGCACGGCCGACGCTGTCGTGGTTCACCGTCCCGACGGCGCCGAGCGGCTTGGCCTTCGTGAGCGGGCTCGACCCGTCGTCCAGCGTGCTCTGGGACCGCTACGACGAGCTCGTCGAGCGGTACAACCCGCTCGGTTTCGAGCACGCCGCGAACGTGCCCGGCCCGGTGGTGGAGAACCGGTGGGAGGCGATCGCGGCGGCGCTCGCGGCGCTCCGCCCCGTCGCGCCTCGCGGCGCCGCGCCGCCCGTCGTGCCGATCGAGCCGAACTCGCCCGAGATCCTTGCCAACCGGATCCGAGCGCAGGAGGACACGATCGCGGCGCACGAACGGACCGAGCGCGAGCTGGCCGGGCAGGTGCACCAGGCTGAGGAGGACGCGGCTGCCCTCCGGCGCCAGCAGGTGGACTACGAGGCCCGGCTCCACGCCGCGCACGCGGAGCTCGAGGCGTTCCGGCGCTCGCGTGTGCTCAATGCCAGCCGCACCGCGCGCGAGCTGTTCGGGCGGGTGCTCGGGCGCGACGGGCCCGGCCGGCGATAGGACCCACCGCGGCATCGCCGCACGGCCAGGCCTACTCGGTGATCTCTTGGATCGCGGTTTCGAGCGCGGTGCTACCGCCCGTCGTCGCGCCGGACTGCGCTGCGAGGAGCTTGGCCATGTCGCCGGCGACCTTGATCCGGCCCGACATGAACGCCTGCATGCCGGCGGTCGGATCACCCGAGGCGAACACCGCTTTGGCGGTCGTGTAGTCGGTGGTGAGCGTGAGGTCGGCCCCGTCGACGTGACCGGCGCCCCAGCTGCCCCGCCCGCTGGCCGAGCCGAGGTGCAGGAGTCGCTCGGCGCCGAACGGCGTGTCAGTGATCGTGAGGTTCATCATCACGTCGAGCGCACCCGGTGCCTCCGCACCGCCGTGCTGGTCGACGAGCCGATCGACTTCGCGAAGCCAGTCGTCTGAAAGGAACGGATAGCGGGCCACGACGTCCTCCGCGCGCGAGAGCCGAGATCGTAGCGTCGCACGCGTCGCCGCCGCCGCGGGCCGCGACGCGCGCGACGGCGATTGCCCAGCTGGTCGTTGAGGTTTCGCCCCTAGACTCGCCGAGATGTCGGAGCCGATCAGCCGGGCGGTAGCCGAGCACGTCGCGTCCTTGGCGCGCCTGCAGCTGAGCGACGACGAGCTCGATCGACTCACCGGTGAGCTCGGTGAGATCCTCGAGCACGTGAGCGAGCTGGCCGCGCTCGATCTGGATGGTGTCGAGCCCACCGCGCACCCGCTGCCGCTCGTGAACGTGCTGCGGGCGGACGAGGTGCGGCCGTCGCTGGACCGCGCCGAGGTGCTCGCGCAGGCGCCGGCCGTCGAGGGCGACCGCTTCCGTGTCCCGAGAATCCTCGACGCGCCGTGACCGCGGTCGAGATCGCCCGATCGGTCCGCGCCGGCGAGCGTCGGGCCCGTGACGTGCTCGAGGAGCACCTGGCGGTCCTCGAGGCGCGGGAGCCCGAGGTGCGCGCGTTCAGGCTCGTGCTCGCCACCGAGGCCCGCGCCGCCGCGGACGCCGTCGACGCCTCCGTCGCGGCCGGTCGCGACCCTGGGCCGCTCGCCGGCACGCCGGTCGCGTTGAAGGACAATCTCTGCACCCGCGGCCTACCGACGACCTGTGGGTCGCGGATCCTCGAGGGCTGGCGGCCCCCCTACACGGCCACCGTCGCGTCGCGCGTCGCGGCGGCCGGCGGAGTCGTGGTCGGCAAGACGAACCTCGACGAGTTCGCGATGGGCTCCTCGACGGAGAACTCGGCGTTCGGCCCGACCCGCAACCCCCACGACCTCTCCCGCGTGCCCGGCGGGTCGAGCGGGGGCTCGGCGGCCTCGGTGGCCGCCGGGTTCGCGCCGGTCGCGCTCGGCTCCGACACGGGCGGCTCGATCCGCCAGCCTGCGGCGCTCTGCGGCGTCGTCGGCCTCAAGCCCACGTACGGTGCCGTGTCCCGCTACGGGCTCATCGCCTTCGCGAGCTCGCTCGACCAGATCGGCCCGTTCGCGACGCGTGTCGCCGACGCCGCGCTCCTCTTCGACGTGATCGCCGGCTACGACCCGTGCGATTCGACGAGCATCCGTGACATCCACGGCCCGTCGAGCGCCGGCCTCGACGCCGGCGTCGCCGGGCTCCGGGTCGGGGTCATCGACGACCTGACGAACGCCGAAGGCGTCCAGCCCGCGGTGCGCGCGGCGGTTGAGGGCGCGGCGAGCGCGCTCGAGTCGTCGGGTGCGAGAATCGAGCAGGTCGCGACGCCGAACGCGAAGTACGGCCTGTCCGCGTACTACCTGATCGCGCCGGCGGAGGCGTCGTCGAACCTCGCCCGCTACGACGGGGTCCGCTACGGGCTGCGGGTCGACGGGCCGGACGTGGCGACGATGAACGCCCGGACCCGTGCGGCCGGCTTCGGCGCCGAGGTGAAGCGGCGGATCATGCTCGGCACCTACGCGCTCTCGGCGGGCTACTACGACGCCTATTACCGGCGGGCGCAGCAGGTGCGCACCTTGATTGCCCGCGATTTCGCCCGCGTGTACGAGCGATGCGACGTGCTGCTGGCGCCCACCTCGCCGACGGTCGCCTTCCCTCTCGGCGCGCGCACGGCCGACCCGCTCGCGATGTACCTCTCCGACGTGTGCACCGTGCCCTCGAGCCTGGCGGGCCACCCGGCGCTCAGCGTCCCGTTCGGGCAGGGCGAGATGGGGCTGCCGATCGGGGTGCAGGTGCTCGGCCCGAACCTCAGCGAGCCGACCCTCTTCCGGGTCGGCGCGGCGCTCGAGGCGGCGGCCCCGTGACCGCGACAACCGACGTGGCCGAGCGCTACGAGGCCGTCATCGGCCTCGAGGTGCACACCGAGCTGCTCACCTCGACGAAGCTGTTCTGCGGCTGCCCGAACGAGTTCGGTGCCGATCCGAACACGAACATCTGCCCGGTCTGTCTCGGACTCCCGGGCGCGCTGCCCGTGCTGAACGCGGCCGCCGTTGACTTCGCGCTGCGGCTCGCGTCCGCGCTCGAGTTCCGCGTGCCTCCGCACTCGCTCTTCGCCCGGAAGAACTACTTCTACCCCGACATGCCGAAGGACTTTCAGATCAGCCAGTACGAGGAGCCGATCCTCTCCGACGGCCACCTCGACGTGGGCGGCACGTCGATCGGGATCGAGCGCGCCCACCTCGAGGAGGACACGGGCAAGACGGTGCACGTCGGCGGCGGCGGTCGCATCCACGAGGCCGACCACTCCCTCGTCGACTACAACCGCGCCGGCGTGCCCCTTATGGAGATCGTGAGCCGCGCCGACCTCCGCTCCGCCGAGCAGGCCCGGGCATACGTCACCGAGCTCCGGGGCGTGCTGCGCGCCCTCGACATCTCCGACGTGAAGATGGAGGAAGGGTCGCTGCGCGTCGACGCCAACGTGTCGATCCGGCCGGTCGGGACCGACGAGCTCGGCACGAAGGTCGAGGTCAAGAACATGAACTCGCTGCGCTCCCTCGGCCGGGCCATCGACTTCGAGATCGCCCGGCAGGCGGAGTGCCTCGCGCGCGGCGAGCGGATCGTGCAGGAGACCCGCCACTGGGACGAGGCCGACGGTCGGACCCACGGGATGCGCACCAAGGAGGGGAGCAGCGACTACCGCTTCTTCCCCGAGCCCGACCTGGTGCCGGTTGCCCCGGATCCCGACGAGCGGGCGCGGATCGCCGCCGCGCTCCCGGAGCTGCCGTCCGCCCGTCGCACCCGTCTCGTCGACGCGTGGGGCATCAGCCCGGCCGACGCCCGCGTGCTCCTCGACGTCGAGGGCCTCGCCGACTATGCCGAGGCGGCGACCGCCGCGCTCACCGCGGGCACGCCCCGCGACGTGACGCACTGGTGCACCGGCGACGTGCTCGCCTGCCTGCGTGACGAGGGCATCGCGCCGGTGCAGCTGGCGTGGGGGCCCGAGCGCCTCGCCGAGCTCGTGTCGCTCGTCGCCGACGGGACCGTGTCGCGGAACCAGGCGAAGGAGGTGCTGACCGAGGGGCTCCGCAGCGGTGCGGCGCCCCGAGAGATCGTGGCGGCGCGCGGCCTGGCCCAGGTCAGCGACGAGGGCGAGCTCGCGCGTGTCGTCGCGCAGGTCCTCGAGGCCCACGCCGACGTGGCCTCCGAGTACCGCGCGGGCGACGACAAGGTCCGCAAGAAGAAGATCGGGTTCCTGACCGGGCAGGCCGTCACCGCGACCAACAAGCAGGGCAACCCGCAGGTGCTGCGCCGCCTGCTCGAGGAGCAGCTGGGCTGATCAGTCCATCGGCACCTGCGGGACGATCCGCCCGTCGATCCGCTCGAAGATGTCGTCGAGATCCCGGCCGGTGATGGTGAGGCCGTGGCGGCGCTGCCCGACGACGGCCCGCGAGGGGTCGGGTGCCTGGCGGACGAGGCCGGCGACCGCGTCGGCGAGCTCGAGCGTCCCGCACGGATAGGCGATCTCGGTGGCGGTCGTCCCGTCGATCCACGCGTGCACGTGCACGATGGCGCCCACCGCGGGGTGCTCGCGGTAGATCATCCAGTGCTCGATCGCGTCGACGGACACGCGGTTCGGCGCGACGTCGGGCGGGACGGCGAGGATCATCGCGTCGCGTCCGGGGTCGTAGCCGCGCACGAGCAGCACGTCGCGCCCGACCTCGCGCAGGTGCGCCTTGTCGACGCCGCTGGCGCTCATCCAGTACTCGGGCCCGTAGCCCGAGTCGGCAGGCGGCTGGCGCCGGGCGCTGAGGTTGCCGTAGCTGAGCCCGCCGATCCCGTAGAGCAGCTTCACGTGACGCAGGTCGCGTGCCGACAGCAGCTCCTCGATCGGGAACGGGTTGGGGAGCAGGTGCAGCGCGTCGAGTCGGGCGCCGGCCCGCTCGATCTGGCGCGTCTGCTCGTCGCCGTCCCGGAGTGCCGGCTCGAGGTCCGGGCGGAACTCGTTCGCGATCACCAGCCGGGACGACGCGAGCGGCGCGAGCTGCTCGAACACGCGGGCGAAGAACACGTCGTCGTCGCCGTCGTGCTCGATCGTCGTCGTGCCCTGCTCGAGCGTCACGAAGTGCGCCGCCGGGGGATCGTCGCTCACCAGGACGACGACGTTCGCCAGGGCGCGGACGAGGACCGGGTAGCCGGCGCGCAGGCGGTCCTCCGGACGGACCGGCACGGCGGCGATCGCGACGACGAACGTCGGCGCGTGGCGCCGGCGGTAGGGCCGCGGCCGGTCGAGGTCGACCGTGTGGAGCACGACTTGGACGTCGGGCCCGGGCGCGTCGCGGGGCTCGTAGCCCGCGGCGGCGAGCGCGGCCGCGAGCCCGTCGACGAACCAGCGCAGCCGTGCGTCGCCGGCGTCGCCGTGACGGGCGAAGGTCTGGTCGGTGACGCCGGGTCCGGCCGGCGCCACGGTGAGGGGAGAGGGCGTGGTCGTCATGACGCTCCGTGGCGCACGGTCACCCCCGTGGGGTGCGGGTCGGACACCAGCCTTCCGCGGTGGCCTACCCGGACGCCGAATCGAGGCTGACCAGCGCGACGGCGCGGATCCAGGGCAGGCCGGTCGCCGCCGTCCGCCAGGTGCGGGCGCCGTCCTCGCTCACGTACACGGTGTCGCCGGACCCGGCGACGACCTGGGATCCGTCGGCGGCGAGGGCGCCGGTGTCGATCAGGACGGGCAGCCATTCGGGGAGCCCGCCGTCGCAGTGCTCGAACGCGCCGCCCTGGAGCGGGCGGCGGTACAGGGCGGCGTGGTCGCCGAACGGACCGTCCGACGCGCCGACCACCACGGCGTCGTCGGTGAAGACCACGGCGCGCAGATACGTGGCGTGCAGCCCGCGGCGTGGCACCCGCGACCAGGTCGCCCCGCCGTCGTGGCTCTCGACGAGGCCGACGGCGGCCGCCGCGGCGACGTGCGACGGGTCCTCGGGGTGCGCGCGGACCTCGTGGACGTCGTCGTCCACGTCGACGGTCGGCTGCCACGTCGCCCCACCGTCCGTGGAGCGCGGGATCCCACCGACGTGCACCGACGCGAGGACCGCCGCGCCGTCGGCCGTGGCCGTGAGCGACCGGACGTACGGGTCGGCGCTCCCGACGGCGTGCCAGGTGTCCTTCCCGCCGACGTGGTCGAAGCCGTCGAGGGGCGCCGCCGTGTCGCCGTCGACGCGCCAGAGTCGGGCGTCGGCGGTGCCGACGAGGAGGCCGTCGGGTCGGGCGAGCGCGGCGGTGAGCTCGGCATCGGGGCCGACCGGCGCCGACGACCAGGTGCCGTCGGCCGCGCCGTGGCGGAGGGTGCCGTCGTCGAAGACGGCCCAGACGTCGTCCGGACCGGCCGCGGCGAGGGCGCGGACACGCCCGGGCGCCAGCGGGCGCGGGTCGCCCTCGGCGGCGAGGGCGAAGAGGCCGTCGTTCGTCCCGACGAGCACGGTCACGAATCGAGCATACGGTCGCCGGCGAGGCCCCCAGTACGCTGACGCGCATGAGCGACCCGATGAAACCGCGCAGCTTCGAGGTCACCGACGGCATGGAGCGCGCGCCCGCGCGCGCCATGCTGCGGGCCATCGGCATGACCGACGCCGACTGGGGCAAGGCGCAGATCGGCGTCGCGTCGAGCTGGAACGAGGTCACCCCCTGCAACCTGCCCCTCGACCGGCTCGCCAAGCGGGCCAAGGAGGGGTGCGCGAGGCGGGGGGCTTCCCGCTCGAGTTCATGACGATCGCCGTCAGCGACGGGATCTCGATGGGCCACGAGGGCATGCGCGCCTCGCTCGTGAGCCGAGAGCTGATCGCCGATTCGATCGAGTGCGTCATGCACGCCGAGCGCCTCGACGGGCTCGTCACCTTCGCCGGCTGTGACAAGAGCCTCCCCGGGATGCTCATGGCGGCCGCGCGCCTGAACCTCCCGTCGGTCTTCCTCTACGGCGGCTCGATCCTCCCCGGGCACTGGAAGGACCAGAGCCTCGACATCGTGAGCGTGTTCGAGGCCGTCGGCGCGTGCGCGGCCGGGACGATCACCGAGCACGAGCTCGGCGAGATCGAGCGGCGCGCCTGCCCGACCGAGGGGTCCTGCGCCGGGATGTTCACCGCCAACACGATGGCGTCGGCGGCCGAGGCGCTCGGCATGGCGCTGCCCGGCAGCTCGGCCGCGCCGGCCGTCGACCGCCGGCGCGACGACTACGCGTTCGAATCGGGACGGGCGGTCATCGGGCTGCTCGAGGCGGGGATCCGACCGCGCCAGATCCTCACCAAAGAGGCGTTCGAGAACGCGATCGCGGTCGGCATGGCGCTCGGCGGGTCCACGAACCTGGTGCTGCACCTCCTCGCCATCGCCGTCGAGGCCCACGTCGAGCTCGACCTCGACGACTTCAACCGCGTCGGTGCCCGCGTGCCCCACATCGCCGACATGAAGCCCCACGGCGCCTATCACATGGCCGACCTCGACCGGGTGGGCGGCGTCGAGGTCGTCATGCGCGAGCTCCTCGAGGCGGACCTGCTCCACGGCGACTGCCTCACCGTCACCGGCCGCACCCTCGCCGAGAACCTGGCCGCGCTCGACCCGCCCCGACCGGACGGCGCGGTCGTGCACCCCCTCGACGCGCCCCTGCACCGCCAGGGCGGCATCGCCATCCTGCGCGGCTCGCTCGCCCCCCAGGGCGGTGTGGTGAAGGTCGCGGGGATGGACACGCCCCGCTTCGAGGGACCCGCCCGCGTCTTCGACGGCGAGGAGCTCGCCATGGACGCGATCCTCGCGGGCCACATCCACGCCGGCGACGTGGTCGTCATCCGCTACGAGGGCCCGAAGGGTGGACCGGGCATGCGCGAGATGCTCGCGGTCACGGGCGCGATGAAGGGCGCCGGGCGCGGCGCGGACGCCGCGCTCGTCACCGACGGGCGGTTCTCCGGTGGGACGCACGGCTTCTGCGTCGGCCACGTCGCCCCCGAGGCCGTCGACGGGGGGCCGATCGCGCTCGTCGAGGACGGCGACCGGATCGTCATCGACGCCGACGCGCACAGGATCGACGTGCTCGTCGACGAGGCCACCCTCGCGGCGCGGCACGCCGACTGGAAGCCGCTCGAGCCGCGCTACACGAGCGGCGTCCTCGCCAAGTACGCGCGGCTCGCCCAGGGCGCCGAGCGCGGGGCCATCACCACGCCCTGACCGGCCGCCCGTGCCCGAGATCCTGGAGGTCGAGGCCACCCGGCGGGCCGTCGAGGCGCACGCGCTGGGGCGGCCCATCGTCGGGGTCGACGCGCCCGACGCCTGGTACCTCAAGCGCGGGCTCACGCCCGCGGTGATCACGGCCGTGCTGCCCGGGCGGCGCTTCGTCGCGGCGCGCCGCCACGGCAAGCTCCTCCTGCTCGACACGAGCCCCGACACCGCCCGGGCCGACGCCGACGCGGGCCCGACACTCGGGCTGCACCTCGGCATGACCGGCCGCGTGCTGCTGGACGGCGACCCGACGGGCGACCCGCTGCGCTACGCGAGCAACCGCGACGACCGCGACTGGTACCGGTTCAGCGTCCGCTTCGGCGACGGCGGCACGCTCGTGATGCGCGACCCGCGACGGCTCGGCGCCGTGCTGCTCGACCCGGACGAGACCAGGTTGGGCATCGACGCGTTCGACGTCACCACGGCGACGCTGCGGGAGCGGCTCGGCCGGCGCCACTCCCCGGTCAAGGCCGCGCTCCTGCAGCAGCGCGACATCGCCGGGCTCGGCAACCTCCTCGTCGACGAGATCCTGTGGCGCGCCGACCTCGACCCGCGCCGCGACGCGTCGTCGCTGACGGCGCCGGAGCAGCGTCGCCTCGCGACCGCAATTCGCACCACGCTGCGCACCCTCGGACGCCGGGGCGGGTCGCACACCGGCGACGTCATGGAGTCCCGTCAGCCGGGCGGCCGCTGCCCACGCGACGGCGCGCCGCTGCGCCACGACACCGTCGGCGGGCGCAGCACGTGGTGGTGCCCCACGCACCAGCGCTAAGTCGCCGTGGCCGCCGCCCGGTGACCCTGCCGTAGGGTGGGCGCATGCCGGCCGCGCACCGGACGACGTCGTGAGCTGCACGCTGACGCACCGCCACGGGCCCTGGACGCACACGCACGAGCACCACGGCCCGCACCGTCACCTCCGCGTACCGATCCGCTCGACGGACGAGCACCCGCACCCGCCGACGACCCCGCACCCGCCCACACCGCCCGAACCGCCTCGCCACGCTCACCCGCACACCCACGGTCGCACCGACCCGTCGATCCTTCGCTCCCGCGCCGGCGTCCGCGCCGTCAGCTGGAGCCTGGCGGTCCTCGGCCTCACCGCGGTCCTGCAGGCCGTCGTCTTCGCCCTGTCGGGCTCCGTCGCGCTGCTGGCCGACCTGATCCACAACGGCGGCGACGCGCTCACCGCCGTGCCCCTCGGGATCGCGTTCGTCCTCCGCAGCGAGCGGGGGGAGCGGGGCGCCGGCTACGTCGTCGTCGGGGTGATCGTCGCCTCCGCCGCCCTCGCGGGCGTCGAGGCGCTCGACCGGCTGCTGCACCCCGCACACCTCTCCTACCTGCCGATACTGGCGGTGGCCGGGGCGATCGGGTTCCTCGGCAACGAGGTCGCCGCCCGGGTCCGCCTCCGGGCCGGGCGGCGACTCGCCAGCCCCGCGCTCGTGGCCGACGGGATCCACGCCCGCCTCGACGGCTTCGTGTCGCTCGGCGTCGTCGCGAGCGCGGCGGTCGTCGCGCTCGGCTTCCCCCGCGGCGACCCGATCATCGGCCTCGTCATCACCGCCCTGATCCTGCGCGCCGCGCTCGACGCGTGGCGCACCATGCGGCGCGGCCCGCATCCGCACTAGCCGGTTGCCCGATCCCCGGTCGATCTGTCACACTGGCGTCATGGAGCAGGCGACCCACTCGCTCGTCGTAGTTACGTAGCGCACGCCCGCCCCACCGCGCGCGTGCGCTGCCCCGCCCCTCGCCCCGAGCGAGGGGCGTTTCATATCCCGACCACGTCCAAGGAACCGAGATGCAGCTGACCGGAGCCCAAGCCCTGATCAAGAGCCTGGAGATGGAGGGCACCGAGGTCATGTTCGGGCTGCCCGGCGGGGCGATCCTGCCGGTCTATGACCCGCTCATCGACAGCTCGATCCGCCACATCCTCGTGCGCCACGAGCAGGGCGCGGGCCACATGGCCGAGGGCTACGCCGACGCGACCGGCCGCCCGGGCGTCGCGATGGTCACGAGCGGGCCCGGCGCGACGAACATCGTCACCGCGCTCTGCGACGCGTACATGGACTCGGTGCCGATCGTCGTCATCACCGGCCAGGTCGCGTACACGGTGATCGGCACCGACGCGTTCCAGGAGTGCGACACCGTCGGCATCACGATGCCGGTGACGAAGCACAACTGGCTCGTCACCGAGGCCCAGGAGATCCCGCGGGTCGTGCGCGAGGCCTTCCACGTGGCGACGACCGGCCGGCCCGGGCCCGTGGTCATCGACCTGCCGAAGGACATCTCGAACCAGCTCATGGACTGGTACTGGCCCGAGACGGTCGACCTGCCCGGCTACAAGCCGACGGTGCGCGGGCATCCGAAGCAGATCAAGGACGCCGCGCGGCTCATGGCCGAGGCCCACCGCCCCGTGATCTACGCGGGCGGCGGGATCCTGAAGGCCCGTGGCGCCGAGGCCCTGCGCGAGCTGGTGGAGCTCACGGGCTTCCCGGTGGTGACGACGCTCATGGCGCGGGGTGTGTTCCCCGACGACCACGAGCGCTGCCTCGGCATGCCCGGCATGCACGGCAACTACACGGCGGTCACGGCCATGCAGCGCGCCGACCTGCTCGTCACGCTCGGCGCCCGCTTCGACGACCGGGTGACGGGGAAGGTGTCCGCGTTCGCGCCCGACGCGAAGATCGTCCACGTCGACATCGACCCGGCCGAGCTCGGGAAGGTGCGCCGCCCCGACGTGCCGATCGTCGGCGACTGCCGGCTCGTCATCGAGGAGCTGGTGCAGGCCGCCCGATCGCACCGCGCGAAGCACGAGTGGCCGTCGCTCGACGAGTGGCACACGCAGCTGCGCGCCTGGCAGGAGCGCTACCCGCTCGTCTACGAGCAGGTCGAGCGCGGCCCGCTGAAGCCGCAGTTCGTCATCGACTGCCTGCGCGACCACACGCCCGACGACACGATCGTCGTGTCCGGCGTCGGCCAGCACCAGATGTGGACGAGCCAGCGCTGGCACTTCAACCATCCGTACACGTGGGTGAACTCCGGCGGGCTCGGCACGATGGGCTTCGCCGTGCCCGCGGCGATCGGCGCCAAGGTCGGACGCCCCGAGCAGCTCGTCTGGGCCGTCGACGGCGACGGCTGCTTCCAGATGACCGCCCAGGAGCTCGTCACCGCGAGCGCCGAGCGCATCCCGGTGAAGATCGCCATCCTGAACAACGCCTACCTCGGCATGGTGCGCCAGTGGCAGGAGCTCTTCTACGAGGAGCGCTACAGCGAGGTGTACCTCTCGCCCGACCTGCCCGACTACGTGAAGTGGGCCGAGGCGATGGGCTGTCGCGGCTTTCGCGTCGACCACCCCGACGACGTCGTGCCGACGATCGAGAAGGCGAACGAGATCGACGACCGCCCCGTCGTCGTGGACTTCCGCGTCGACTACCGGGAGAAGGTGTACCCGATGGTGCCGGCCGGTGGCTCGAACGACGACATCATCCTCGACCCGGCGCACGACCGGCCGGGCGGCAGGTAAGGAGGAGCGATGAGTGCCACCGCGCGGGCCACACATCCTGAGCGTCGTCGTCGAGAACAAGTTCGGGGTGCTCAGCCGCATCGCCGGGCTGTTCTCGCGTCGCGGGTTCAACATCGTCTCGCTCGCCGTCAGCCCGACCGACGACGAGCGGTTCAGCCGCATGACGATCGTCGTCGACGCCGACGAGACGCCGCTCGAGCAGGTGACGAAGCAGCTGAACAAGCTGATTCCGGTCATCAAGATCGTCGAGCTGAGCCCGAGCGAGGCGGTCGAGCGCGAGCTGATGCTCGTCACCGTGAAGGCGACGGCCGACAGCCGCTCCCAGATCACCGAGCTCGCAGCGATCTTCCAGGCCAAGATCGAGGACGTCGGCCACGACGCGATGACGATCCTGGTCGCCGGCACCCCGGCGAAGCTCGACGCCATGACCGACCTCCTCCAGCCGATCGGGATCGCCGAGCTCCAGCGCACCGGGCGCATCGCGCTGCCCGCGCTGGCGCGCCGTGCTGCGCAGCTGCGGGCCGTCAAGGCGCGCGAGGCGTAACCGGAGCGGCGTGACCGGGTCGTCACGGCTCGCCGGTTCGCTGCGCGCGGTGGCGGTGACGATCGCCGTCGGTGTCGCGGTGCCCCTGGCCGCCGGTCCCGGCGGCGCCTCGACCGTCGCGGTGCACAGCGTCGTCGTGGGCGGCACGCCCGACCGGGTCGTGGTCGGCCCCACCGGGGTCTGGGTCGGCGATCTCGGTCACCTCGCCCGGGTCGACCCGACGACCGACCAGGTGGTGCACGTGGCCGGCGCGACGACGCCGATCGGCGTCGCCGCCGACCAGGTCTGGGCCGGCGTGCTCGACGGGCCCGACGCCGTCGCCCGCGTCGACCCGGACACCGCCCAGGTCGTCGCCCGCGTCGACCTCGGCGGCGCGCCCGCGGCGATCACCGTCGGGCTCGGCGCCGTCTGGGTGCTCGACTCCGGCGCCGTGCTCAGCCGCATCGACCCGACGACGAACGCGGTCACGGCGCGTGTCGCGCTCGGCGGCGTCGAACCCGCCGTCGCGGCCGGCGAGCAGATCGGCGCGATCGGCTTCGGGGTCACGATCGGCGACGGTGCCGTCTGGGCGTCGGGCCGGTCGCTCGACAACCAGCAGGCCATGCTGTGGCGGGTCGACCCGACCACGGGCGCCGTGACCCCGAGCGCCGTCACCCCGGACTGCGCGGCGCTCGCCGGCGGCCCCGCGGCCGTCTGGGGATCGTGCGGCACGGCGCAGCGCCTCGACGCCTCCACCAGCACGCTCGTCGACAGCCACACCGACGCGTTGAACGGCGTCGCCGTCGCTGGGTCGTCCGCCTGGGCGCTCAGCCACCGCGCCGTCGTGACCCAGCTCGACGACGCGACCGGTGCGGTGCTCGCCACCTACGCCGCGCCGAGCGGCGCGGAGGGCATCTCGGTCGGCGCCGGCGCCGTCTGGCTCGCCGCGCCGCACCTCCACCAGCCGTCGCCGGAGGCGGGCACACTGCTGCGCCTCGCGGTGCCCGGCCAAGGACCGTGACGCGCGTCCTCTGAGGCCTTCACCCGTCGACGCGCGGCGGGTACACGCCGCGCGGCGCGCGTGCCCCTCTCAGGCCCGTCTCAGGTTTCGGCCGCTGACCGTTGCAAACACAGGGTTGCGGCGCTGCACGCGCGCGTCGCGGCGCGGGAACCGCCGCTGTGGACCCGGCGTTGCTCATGAGAAGGGTGCGGAGCGACCGCACCGTGAGCGCAGGAGACGAGCACGATGGGGTTTGGCAGGGGTTCGACAGAGGCCCGTGACCGCCGGCGCCCCCGACTGGCGGGGCTGGGACTGGCGGCCGCCGCGGTCGCGGCAAGCTCGCTGGCGTTCGCCGCGCCCGCACTGGCCGCGACGACGCGGTCCAGCAGCGTTGACGTCAACGGCGTCGCGTCCAGCGTGGACCCGGCGATCGTCGACGTGAACACGACGCTCGCGCAGGGTGCCGCCGCGGGGACAGGGATGGTGATCACCTCCTCGGGGGAGGTGCTCACGAACAACCACGTGATCGACGGCGCGACCAGCGTCAGCGTCACCATCGCGAGCGGGAAGAGCTACAGCGCCAAGGTGCAGGGATATGACGCCACCGACGACGTGGCGCTCCTCCAGGTCGAGGGCGCCCCGAAGCTCCCGACGATCACGGCGAGCAGCACGAAGCCCTCGGTCGGTGACTCCGTCCTGGCGCTCGGGAACGCGCTCGGCAAGGGCGGCACGCCCGCGACGGCGCCGGGCCAGGTCACCGGGGTCAACCAGACGATCACCGCGACCGACGACAACGGCTCGAACCCCGAGACGCTGAACGACCTCATCCAGATCAACGCGAACATCCAGCCGGGTGACTCCGGTGGCCCGCTCGTCAACGCGAACGGCCAGGTGGTCGGCATGGACAGCGCCGGCTCGTCGAGCCAGGCGGCCACGACGTCGCCGGGCTCGGCCTACGGGCCGGGCGCCGGGTACGGGTCCAGTGGCGGCGCCGGCCTCGACCCGAGCTCCGGTCTCGGTGGCGGCCTCGGCGGCTCCTTCGGCGGCGGATCGTTCGGCGGCGGCTCGCTGGGCGGCGGGTCCTACGGCGGCGGCTCGGGTCTGGGCGGCGGGAACAGCTCGGGCGGGTCCGGTTCCGGTTCGGGTTCGAGCTCGGGCACGACCGGCTACGCCATCCCGATCCAGAACGCGCTGACGATCGCGCATCAGATCGAGTCCGGGAAGTCGAGCGGCAACGTCACCGTCGGCACCCGTGCGATCCTCGGTATCGAGGTGCAGGACACGAGCGGCCAGGGCAGCGCCGGCGGCCAGGGCAGCACCGGCGGCCAGGGCAGCACCGGCGGCTCCGACTTCGGCGGCGGCTCGGGCCTCGGCGGCCAGTCGACGTCCGGCCTCCAGATCAGCGGCGTCGAGTCCGGGACGCCCGCGGCGTCGGCCGGCTTGGCGGCCGGTGACACGATCACCTCGATCGACGGCAACAACGTGGCGACGTCCTCGGACGTCACGTCGGCGCTCAACGGTCACCACGTCGGCGACCACGTGAGCGTCACGTGGGTCGACGGCTCCGGGAACCAGCAGCAGGCGAGCATCGCGCTCGTCGCAGGTCCTCCCGCCTAGCCAACGGCTGGGCGACGAGTCGCCGGCGCACCGGGACCATCCGGTGCGCCGGCCGACTCGCGTTTGGGCTCGGTCGGCGCCGCGCATCCGGCTCGGGACTCTTGCGCGACGCGAAACGGTGATCACCGCGGTCGCGAGGGGCTCCGCCAGCGCGCGTCGGTCAGCAACGCCGGGCGATACCGTACCGACGTGATTCGCCGCCTCATGATGAACCTCGGCCTGCGCGACCCTGCCGAGGCGCCATCGGAGAGCGCGCAGCTCGAGCGGGACGGCTATACGGTGCTCCCCGGCGTGTTCACCGCGGCAGAGGTGACCGGCATGCGCGACGAGATCGACGCCGCGTTCGATGCGTTTCCCGACGAACGTTCGCGTCCCGACAGTGCGCAGTTCCGCTACGAGATGCTCAACCGCAGCGCGGCGTGCCAGGAGGCGCTCGCCCACGACCGCATGCTCGCGGTCGTGGAGCCCTTGCTTGGCGACGACTGCCACGTCATCGCCAACACGGCGTGGCGGAACCCACCGGACTTCGCCGGCGGACCCTGGCACTGCGACGCCGGCCCGCACATCCCGCGCCCCGACGACGTGCCGTGGGACGACCGCATCCCGTACCCGGTCTTCGCGGTTGCGACCCACGTCATGCTGCAGGACTGCAGCCGCCCCGACGGACCGACGGCCGTCGTTCCGGGCAGCCATCGGAGCGGGCGGGTTGCGCCCTTCACGCTCGACGAGAACGTCACGTACGACGGGCGACGACCCGCCGTCCTCGAGCTGGCCGCCGGCGACGTCGCGCTCTTCGTGTCCGACGCGTGGCACCGGGGCCTGCCCGCCGAACCCGGAGGCCGGGGCCGCTACTTCCTACAGGTCCACTACGGCCGGCGGGACATCGCCCAGCGGATCCGCACCACCGATTCCGTCAATCACCTCTCGAGCGCAGCGATCGCCCGCGCCATGACCGAACGCGAGCGGACGGTCGCCGGACTGCACCCGCCCTTCTTCTACGACGCGTGACCGGTTCGTGCCGGGCACTCGCGTCGTAACGCCGCCGTCGCGTTCAGATTCGCCGCAGGTAGCCGCCAGGGTTGAAGGTGGTCATGAACCTCTCGCGGTCGGAGTCGACGATGAACCGGTTGTCGTCGCGCGAGGAACTCCTGCACGGCTTCCATCGGACCCGGGCCGGCCTCGCGCATGACCGGGTGCCCGTTGATGTTTGTGTCCTCGACGATGAGGAAACTGCCTTGCGTGACGAGGTCGCTGTAGGTGCGCAGCTCTTGGAGGACGTGGTGTTTGCTGTGGTCCGAATCGAGGATGACCAACACGGGCTTCGACGTCTCGGCTGCCTTCGCGAGGTCGCCGACGATCGCCTCGTCCGTCGACGATCCCTGGACGTAGGAGATCCGCGGGTGGTCGGGTCGTCCCTCCAGCGCCGCCACGTCGACCGTGACGACCCGCCCTTGCTCGAGCAGGTCGCAGATCGACGCGAGGAAGAGCGCCGATCCACCGTGCGCGGTGCCGGTCTCGATGATGAGTTGCGGCCGAACCTCGTGCAGGATCTCCTGATAGATCCACATGTCCGCGGGGTTCTTTAAGATCTGGGTGCCGAGCCAGTAGGTCCGCATCCAGGTCTGGCCGCTTCGCTGGTAGTAGATCCGTGCGAACTCGTTGACGACCCGCTCGATCCACCACTCCTTCAGGCGCTCGGGCACCCGTCGCACCAGTCGACGACGTTCTACGACCATTCGCTAGCGTTGCCTCGATCGGAGCACCCACACGGGCAGGCATCATGCCCGCTCCAGCGCGCGCCGTGCGACTACGGCGGCCTCATCGGCCCGTCAGGTCGGCCCCGCGCTAGTCGGGCGCCGGCGCCGTGACCTTGTCGCGGCTGGTCGTCGCGCGGTCGAGCAGCTCCGGTGGGACGAGGCCACGCGTGATCCAGCGGCGCTGCTCGGCCCACACGAGGATGGGCGGGAGGATGACGAGCGCGCTGAGCAGCGCGATCGCGACGTTGATCCCGACCACGATGCCGAAGTCCCGCAGCAGCGGGAGTGATGAGGTGGCGATCACGGCGACGCCGGCGACCGCGGCCAGGGCGGACACGAAGAACGCGCGTCCCGTGCGGGACGCGGTCTCGTCGACCGCGGCCCGGGGCGAGTAGCCCCGCCGCCGTTCCTCGACGAAGCGCAGCAGGATCAGGGACGTGAACTCGGTGCAGGCCGCGACGACGAGTGGTCCGCCGACCGCCGTGAGCGGACTGAGCTTCAGGCTCAGGCCGTAGGCGATGAGGGACGCGGCCCCCACGGCGATGAGCACGGGGACGAGCGACAGCACGGCGCGGATGACGCTGCGCAGCCGGACGGCGAGGAACAGGAAGACGAAGAGGATCGCGAAGTAGGTCAGCTCGACGCGGTTGGCCTCGAGGTTGTCCAGAAGCCCGACGCCCACGACGGCGAGGCCGGACGGCGTGGCGTGGACGCCAGGGGGCGGCTTCGTGGTCTTGGGGATCTCGTGCACGACGACGGCCCGTGCCGCGAGCCCGCTGGGTCCCGTCCGGAAGATGAGGTTCATCGCGTCCTTCACCGGCGCGACGGTGGAGACCTGGATGTCGCGCGGCGCGACCGCCCACGCGGCGCGGACCTCCGCCCCGGTCGGCGTGACGTGGCCGGCCCCGGGGACGTCGCTCAGGTCGCTGACCACCTCGACGATGCTCGTGGCGGTGAGCAGCGTCTGCGGGTGCTTGGCGAGCTGCTGTCGGGAGAACTGGTCGACGAAGGCGACGGTCGGGTTGCCGAACACGTCTCGGGACTGCACGAAGACGCCGAGCTCGCTGGACGAGCCCGTCTCTCGGCTCAGCGTGTTGAGGTCCTTGATGACCGACGACTTCTGGTTCACCCACTGCTGGGGATCGGTCTGGAGCACGAGGCGACCCTCGACCGCGATCCCACCGAGGAAGACGAGCAGGCTCGCTCCCGCGAGGTACACGGTCCACTTCGCCGGCACCTGACCGAGCCAGACAACGAGGCGGCCGAGCGGGCCGGTGCGGAAGTCACGCGATTTGGTCGGCGACTTGTACTCGCGGATCCCGAGGATGGCGAGCGGCCCCATGATGCTGTTGAAGCAGATCGCCGCCACCCCGACGGCAAGCAGCACCCCGAACTCGCGCAGCATCGGGACCTTCGCGAAGTGCAGCGCGGCGAACGCGAAGATGGCGTCGAAGGTCACGACGAGCAGCGCTGGCCCGAGGTTGGCCGCCGTCTCCTGGATCGGGTGCGCTGCGCGGTCGACGACGACCTCCTCCTCGATGCGGGCGTGCATCTGGATCGCGTAGTCGATGCCGATGCCGAGCATGACCGGGAGCCCCGAGATCGTGACGATGGTCAGCGGGATGCCGAGGTAGCCGAGGATGCCGAACGCCCACAACACGCCGATCATCACGATCCCGAGCGCGAGGAGCCGCCAGCGGACGCTGAAGAGCAGGAGCAGGATCAGCGCCATCACGGCCAGCGCGAGGGCGCCCAGGGTGAACATCCCGCCGGTCAGGTAGTCGTTGACGTTCTTCAGCAGCGAGGGCGCGCCGGTAGTGACGATCGTGACCGGCCCCAGGTGAAGCTGGCTGGCCAGCTGCTGGATGTAGACCGCCGCGTCGCCTTCCTGCGTGATCGATTCGTTGCCCGGCAGGCGCACCACGACCTGGGCGTGGTGGGGGTCGGGGAAGTTCGCCAGCAGCGGCGTGCGGATGGTGCCCTGGTTGTCGTAGAGGAGGAAGTTCAGGTAGGCGGGGTTCTGGATGGTGCGCTGGGCGACAGGGATGGCGCTGAGGCGCTGCAGCGTGCGCGCCGAGTCGGCGTTGCGGAGCGCCTGGCTGGTGGGCGAGGGGTCACGGGCCGTCGTGTCGAGGAGGATCTGGCCGGCGACGCTCTTGGTCGGGTCGCCGGTCGGGCTCGACACGAGCGCGTCGTTGAACTCCAGCGCGCTCAGCGGCGTGACGACGTTGTCGATCTTCCCGCTGCGATGCAGCTGCGCCGCGAAGCGCTGCCACTGCGCGACGTCGGCCGGGGTGAACAGCTCGGAGACCGTGTGGCCCGGGTCCATCGTGACGAGCACGACCATCGCCTCACCGCCGAAGAGGCCCTGGTACTTGACGTTGTCCTTGTAGACCTGGTCGCTGGTGTTGAGGTAGCTGCTCTGGCTCGTCGAGAACTGGAGCTTCGTGGCGCCGAACCCGATGGCGAGGGTGGCGACGGCGCCCACGACGAGCACGACGATCCAGTGCTTGCCGAGGTTCAGGCCGAGCCAGCGCCAGTATTTCTGCAACGGATCCCCCCGGTCCGACGCGTCGCCCGAGGCTAAACGCACGGACCGCTCCGGGTCTCGCGCACGGGCGACGCGCTCGGTGCGCTCCCGGGTTTCGCCGGCTCGGTGGGCCCGTTTCTTCTGTAGCCTGACGAGCGATTCCAGACCCACGGGGGACTCGATGCCCGCCTCGATCTACTACGACGCCGACGCCGATCTGGCCCTTCTCGAGGGCCGCAAGGTCGCCGTGCTGGGCTACGGCTCCCAGGGTCACGCCCACGCGCTGAACCTCCGAGACGCCGGCGTCGACGTCCGCGTGGGGCTCCGGGAGGGGTCGCGCTCCTGGGCGAAGGCCGAGGAGGCCGGCCTCCGCGTGCTCCCGACGGCCGAGGCCGTGAAGGAAGCCGACGTCATCATGGTGCTGCTCCCCGACACCGAGCAGGCTGCGGTGTACGAGCGCGACATCGCGCCGAACCTCGAGGACCGCGACTCGCTCGCGTTCGCGCACGGCTTCAACATCCACTTCGGCCAGATCAAGCCGCCGCCCGGGGTGGACGTGTGGATGATCGCCCCGAAGGGGCCCGGGCACCTCGTCCGGCGCACGTTCGAGGAGGGCGGCGGGGTGCCGTCGCTCGTCGCGGTGAGCGCCGACGAGACCGGCAAGGCCAAGCAGACGGCGCTCGCCTACGCCAAGGCGATCGGGGCCACCCGCGCCGGCGTGCTCGACACGACCTTCGAGGAGGAGACCGAGACCGACCTCTTCGGGGAGCAGGTCGTGCTGTGCGGAGGGCTCACCGAGCTGATCCGGTCGAGCTACGAGACGCTCGTCGAGGCCGGCTACCAGCCCGAGTCCGCCTACTTCGAGACGCTCCACGAGGTGAAGCTCATCGTCGACCTCATCTACGAGGGCGGCATCGCCAACATGCGCTACTCGATCTCCGACACCGCCGAGTACGGGGACATGACGCGAGGTCCGCGGATCATCACCGACGAGACGCGCGAGGAGATGCGCACGATCCTCGACGAGATCCGCTCCGGCGAGTTCGCGAAGGAGTGGATCCTCGAGAACCAGGCGGGTCGTCCCGTGTTCAACGCGTTGCGCCGCCGCGCCGCGGAGCATCCGATCGAGGAGGTCGGGGAGCGGCTGCGGTCGATGATGCCGTGGATCGGCCAGGGCAAGGCGCGACCGCAAGACGTGTCCGGCGGCTGAGCCTCGTCGTCGGTGAGCGACGCGTTGACGGTCGCGGCCGCCGTCGTCGTCGGCTACGTCGTCGGCACCTTTCCCACGGCGGTGCTCGTCACGCGGCTCGCGACGCGCGGGTCACTCGACATCCGGACCTCGGGGAGCGGCAACCCCGGCGGGCTCAACACCGCGCAGGTGGTCGGCCGCGTCTGGGGCGGCGTCGTGATGGCCGTCGACGCGGGGAAGGGGATCGGCGCCGGGCTGCTCGGCTGGGCGATCGCGGGTCCGACGGGAGCGTTCGCCGGTGCCACGGCGGCGATCGTTGGCCACATCTGGCCCGTCTGGACAGGGTTTCGTGGGGGGAAGGGCGTCGCGACGTCGGCGGGCACCGTCCTCGCGGTCTTCCCCGTCTTCTTTCCGCTCGACGCCGCCGTGGCGGCGGCCGGCGCGCTCGTGCTGCGCGACAGCTCGCCGGACGATTCAGGCCAGCACGACCGTGTGGATCGCCGCGTCGGTGGTGTGGTGGCTCGCCGACCTCCCGAACCTGTGGGGCCCGCATCCGAGCGTGGCGCTTGCCGATCTCGCAGACGGTCGGCGCGGCCTGCATCCTCGTAAAGTTCTACGCCGCCCGCGAGCGATGATCGCCCTCGTCACCGACTCCAACGCCATGCTGCCCGAGGCGCTCCGCGCCCGTTTCGCCGCCCGAGTTGTCCCGCTGACGGTCGTCGTCGACGGTGAGCCCTACGCCGAGGGCGTCGACCTGTCGACGAGCGCCTTCAACGAGCGGCTCGCCGGGGGCGCGACGCGTCTCCACCGCGGCGCCCCCGCCCGGCGCCTTCGTCGCGGCCTACGAGGCGGCGGCCGCCGACGGCGCCGAAGCGGTCCTGTCCGTGCACATCGGTTCGAACACCTCGGCCACGCTCGACAGCGCCCGCATCGCCGCCCGTCAGAGCCCGATCCCGGTCGAGCTCGTGGACACCGGGACCGCCTCGTTCCCCGTGGCGTGCTGCGTGTGGGCGGCCGGGACCGTTCTCGAGGCCGGCGGGTCGCTCGCCGCCGCTGCGGTCGCAGCGCGCCGCGGCGGGCGAGTCGGTCGGCAACGTCTTCGTGGTCGGGGCGCTCGAGCTCGCGAAGCGGGGCGGGCGGCTGCGCGGGGACGCGGCGGCCGAGGCCGAGCTGGGCGTCGCCGTGCTGGCGCTGCGCGGGGGGACGATGGACGTCGTGGCGCACGCCCGCGACGTCGAGGACGCGGTCGGCGCTATGGCCACCGTCGTCGAGGAGGCCGCCGGCCGCGTCCCGGCTGCGCGTCGGCGTAGGCGACGCCGTGGCGCCCGAGCTCGCCGCCGCGCTCGCCGGTCGCCTCGAGGGGCGGCCCAACGTCGAGGAGCTGGTCCGCTACGAGGTCGGCCCGTCGGTCACGGCGCACACCGGGCTCGGCACGGCCGGTGCCGTGTTCTTCCCGGCCGACCTCACAAGCGGCTGACCCGCGCCACGCGTGATGTGCTCGCACGCAGTTGATGCACGCCGCGGGCGGCCCTCGCAATAGATTGTCGCACCCGCATCAGCGCAACGGGCGGCGGAGGGCACGACGAGGGCCGACCGTCCACTCCGCGCGGAGCACCCATGCCCGACAGCCGATCCCCGAGGCGCCGCCCGCTGGTGGTCCGCGCGCCCGTCGTCGGCGCGCGGCGACCGGCTCGCCACGGTCTGCTTCTGGGTCATGGCCGCGGCGGTCCTCGTTTTCTTGCTCGTCATCGATCGCAACCGCTGGTTCAGCGCCGACGAGTGGGAAGCACTGGTGAGCCGCACGCTGTTCGGCGGCCACGGGACGGCGAGCCCCGTCGCCCCGTTCAACGAGCACTGGGTGCTCATCCCGATCGTGATCTACCGGGCGCTGTTCACGCTCTTCGGGGTCCGGCACCACCTCCCCTACGAAGCCGTCGCCGTGCTCGTGCACCTGCTCGTCGTCTGGCTTGTCTGGCGGCTGCTGCTCCGCGTCGGTGTCTCGGTGTGGGTCGCGCTGGCGTCGGCGACCGCGTTTGCGCTCCTCGGCGCCGGCTGGGAGAACATCCTCGACACCTTCCAGATCGCCTTCGTGCTGCCCGTGGCCGCGGCGTTCGCCGCGCTGCTCCTCCTCCCTCTCGAGGGCCGGTTCTCGCGACGCGACGGCATCGTCGCCGCGCTGCTCGATCGGCGCGGTGATGTGCTCCAACGTGGGCCTGGTCACGGTGCTCGTCGTGGCGCTCGTGCAGCTCGCCCGCCGAGGCGCCCGGGTCGCCGCGCTCACCGTCGCTCCCGTCGCGGTCGTCTGGCTGATCTGGTACGCGAAGTACCACGATCAGCTCGTCACCGCGGGTCGCCTGCCGTTCCGGACCGCGGTCCAGCGGCTGCCCGCGTTTGTCTGGAACGGGCTTACCGTTCCCATCTCGACGGCGACCGGCCTCGCCGGGGTCGGCGCCGTCGTGATCGTGCTGCTGGCGGTGTGGGCGATCCGGTCCACCCGCGTCGCCGAGCCGTGGACCGTCCCGCTGGCGCTCGCCGCCGGCGCCCCGGCCTTTCTCGTGCTGACGGGCATTGGCCGCGTGCAGTTCGGGTCGGGGTTCGCGTCGACGCCGCGCTACGCCTACATCGTCCTCGCGTTCCTGGCGCCACTGGCCGCGATGGCGGTCGATGCCACGCTCCGGCGCGCCCCCTCGCGCCGGTGGTGCTTCTTTCGCTGACGGCCCTGCTCGTGCTGGTCGGGGCGTCCCAGCTGAAAAACGAGGCCGACAGGCAGACGGCGATCGAGCAGTCCCAGGAGCGCCGCATCCTCGCCACGGCGCAGCTTGCTCGCGCGCCGGCCACGTTCATCTACCCGGTGCCCGTCCCGGAGGACATCCCCAACCTGACGGTCCCGATCATTCACGGCCTCGACCAGGACGGGGAGCTCCCCAGCGCGACCGGTCACCCGGAGCGACACCCTCACGGCGCTGAGCTACCTGCAGGTCATCGTCGGCTCCGACGCCGGCCGCAGCGCCGCGCGCCGTCGTCGTGGGCCATGTGGGTGCCGGTCCGCCGGTCCCGGCCGGTCCGGGCTGCGTGACCGTCTCCGCCGCGTCGAACCATCCGGAGGTGCTCCTCGGCGAGACCGGCGACGCTGCGCTGCAGATCACGCCGGAGTACCGACGGCACCATGACGTTGCAGCCTCGCGGAGCAGGGTGCGGCCAGCGCGACGCGGGCGTTCGCGCTCCCGGGCAGCACCACCACCGGGCTGGAGCTGAACCTGCCGAAGTCGGGCATCCTTGTCGCGCTCGGCATCCCGTCGGAGGGCAGCACGCGGCTCTGCGGCGTCCTGGCGACGGCGCCAACCCCGCCATGACACAAGGGAGCCCTACTCCCGCAGGTAGGACTGGTCCTCGCCCTTGACCGCGTCGCCGACGGCGTCGGCGGCCTGCGCGGCGTCGAGGATCAGCATCGTCGCCGTGGCGCGCACGCAGGCGCGACGCTTCGCGTCGAGCACCGCGCCTTCGGTGAAGAGCCGCCGGTCGTCGCCGCCGACGACGCGGGCCTCGACGCGATACGACCGCCCGATCCGGACCGGCCACTCGAAGCGGGCCGTCGTCTCGCCCGTGTAGGCGAACTTGCCGGCGAGCGCGATGGTCGCCCAGCTCATCGCCTCGTCGAGCAGCGCCAGCGTTGCGCCGCCGTGCACCAGGGTCGGCGCGCCGGAGAACGCCTCCGGCAGCTCGAAGTCCGCGAAGACGACGGCGCCGTCCGTGTCGTGCGAAGAACGGGACCCGCAGACCGTGCTCGTTCGTCGGGTCACAGACGAAGCAGCTGGCTGGGGAAGCCGAACCGGGACGCGTCGAGGCGCTCCACCACCACGGCTACTTCTTCTTCACGAGCCAGCGCAGCTTCTCGGCCTTTTCGAACGCCGCCTCGCCGGCGAGCTGGCCGATGGACGTCGACACGGTCGGGTAGACGTGCATGAACTCGCTCAGGCCGCTCAGGCTCACGTTCTGCTCGATCGCCAGCGCGAACTCGTGGATCATCTCCCCGGCGGCCGGGGCGAGGATGTGCGCGCCGACGACCCGCTTCTTGTGGGTGATGGCGATCACCGCGCCGGTCGTCGCGCCGTCGGCGCGGGCCCGGTCGTTGTGGCTCAGGTCCTGGTGCCAGACCTCGATCCCGTCCTTGTACTGGTCGCGGGCCTCCGCCTCCGTCAGCCCGGCGTGGGCGAGCTCCGGGTCGGTGAAGGTGCACCACGGGACGCTCGCCACGACCTTGCCCTTGCCGGGGAAGAACATGTCCCGGACGGCCCGCACCCCCTCGTACGCCGCGGAGTGGGTGAAGAGGAAGCGGCCGGCGATGTCGCCGCAGGCGTAGATCGTGTCGACGCTCGTGCGCCCCCGGTTGTCGACGACGACGCCCTTCGCCTCGGTCTTGATCCCGAGCTCCTCGAGGCCGAGGTTCTCGATGTTCGGGCGGCGACCGACGGCGACGAGGATCTCGTCGGCCTCCCAGGTGCGGGCCTCGCCGTTCTCCGTGCCGTGCACCGTCTTCTTGTCGCCGTCGCGGGTGACCTTCTCGGTCTCGACGTTGAAGTGCAGGTCGACGCCCTCGTCGCGCAGGTGCCCGATCAGCAGGTCGACGAGCGCGGGCTCGTCGCGGGGCAGGATCCGCGGGCCCTTCTGGAGGAGGGTCGTCGGGATCCCGAGGCGAGTGAAGCCCTGCACCATCTCGACGGCGATCGGACCGCCGCCGATGTTCACGAAGCTCGCCGGCGGGTCGCGCAGCTCGAAGAGGCTCTCGCTCGTGACGTAGCCGACGTCCTCGAGCCCCTCGACCGGCGGCATGGCCGGGCGGCTGCCGGTGCACAGCAGCACGTAGCGGGTCGAGAGGGCGCGGTCGCCGTCGGCCGTCTTCACTACGACGCTCGTCGGGCCGGTGACCCTCGCGTGACCTGCGACGATCTCGACGCCCATGTTCCGGTAGCGCTCGGGGTTGTCGTCGGTGTCGGCGACGGACTGCTGCACGGCGCGGATTCGGTCCCACACCCGCGCCCGGTCCACGGACGGCGGCGCGGGCGCGATGCCCCACTCGTCGGCGTGGCGCATGTGGTGGGCGATCTTCCCGGAGGCGAGGAGCGCCTTGCTCGGCACGCAGCCGGTCCAGAGGCAGTCGCCGCCCACCCGGCCCCGCTCGGCGATGGCGACGCGCAGCCCGAGGGTCGCCGCGAACTCGGCGGCGACCATGCCGCCCGAGCCCATGCCCACGATCACCAGATCGAAGTCGTCCGCCATCGTGCTCCTCCCGCCGGGCTCGGGCGTCGTCGCAATCTAGAGTCGGTTCGGCCCTGACGTCGGTGCCGGATCATGCACGCCGGCGGTTGATCCGCCACCCTGGCGGCGGACGAATCGGGCACGTGGTGGTGGCAGCGATGGCGGCGACCTGGGTGAGCGGGGACTGGGAGCGGGCGGTCGCGCGAGCGCCTCGTCGCGGCCGACCCGACGGCGCTGGCCGACGTCTATGACCAGTACGCGTCGTTCGTGTTCGGGCTCGCCCGTCGGGTCATCGGCGAGCCCCGCGCCGCCGAGGACGTCACCCAGGAGGTGTTCGTCGCGCTCTGGGAGCGGCCCGAGACCTTCGACCCGGATCGCGGGACGCTGCGCACGTGGCTCGCGACGCTCGCCCACCGGCGCGCTGTCGACTACATCCGCCGGGAGGAGGCGCGACGCCGCCGGTCCCAGCGCGACGCCGCCCGCCGCGCTACGTCCGTCCCCGATGTCGAGGAGCTCGCGACGGCGATCCTCACGGCCGAGGAGGTCCGGGCCGCGCTCGCCGGCGCTGCCGAGCGAGCAGCGTGAGGCGATCGAGCTCGCCTACTTCGGTGGGCGCACCTACCGCGAGGTCGCCGTCGAGCTCGGCATCCCCGAGGGCACGGCGAAGTCCCGGCTGCGCCTGGGGCTGCGCCGGGTTGCCGCCGCCCTGGCCGAGGCGGGAGTGCACGCACCGTGACGTTCGATGACCGCGCGCTCGAGGAGCTCCTGCGGCGCCTACGCGCTGCACGCCTGCGACCCCGACGAGGCCGACCGCCGTCGAGGACGCTGCTGCGCCGCCGAGCCCGACCTGGCCGACGAAGCCGAGCGCCTGGGCACGGCGGCCGCGTGGCTCGGCGCGCTCGAAGCGAGCGAGCCGCCCCCACCGCTCCGCGACTGCCGTCCTGGCGACGACGCTCGGCGATTCGATCGACGTCGCCGCGACGCCTGTACGACGCGGAGGCGCAGCGGCTCGGCGGCGAGCTCGAAGGGCTCGATGCCGCGGACTACGACGTCGAGACGGCGAACGGTCTCAGCGCCTGGTCCCTTGTGGTGCATCTCGCCGCGCAGGAGTCGCTGCTCGCCCAGGCGGTCGGGCACCCCGTCGACGACGTCGAGGTCGACGACGTCGAGGAGCGCACCACGGTGCTGGTCGAGCGGTTCCGCGGTCGGTCCGTCGACGACGTGCTCGCACTCTGGCGCGAGGCGGTGGCCGCCGTCGACAGCTGGGCACGAGGCCGCCCACCCGCGGAGTCGCACGTCGCAGTGGATCGGCCTGCCGATGTCACCGGCCGACGCGCTCACCGCTCGGTCCTTCGAGAGCTGGGTGCACCGCGACGATCTCCGTCGTGTCCGCGGCGCCTCGAGCGACCCGCCGCCCGGGGATGACCTCGGCCTCATGGCGGCGCTCGCGATGCGGACACTGCCCGCCGGGGCTCCACGCGATGGGCCGCGCCCGGCCGGGTCGCACTGCTCGAATGGTGCTCACGGGTCCCGGTGGCGGCGTATGGCAGGTGGCCCTCGATCCAGAGGACACGGCGTCGGGCCAGCCCGACGTGACGCTGACGGCCAGTGCCCTGGACTGGTGCCTGCTCGCCGCGGAGCGCCTGCCCGCCGGCGATCTCGTGCGCAGCGTCGAGGGTGATGCGGACCTCGCCGCCGAGCTCGTCGCGGCCGCGCCGGCCTTCGCCACGCTGTGAATCAGGCGGTCGCGCCGCTCTCAGTTCGTCTCGTAGTAGCCCGCGACGTCGCCGATGACGTGAACGGTTCCCTGGCTGTTGTAGATCTGTACCTGACCACCGCTCAGCCCTACGTTCACCAGGTTGGGCAACGTCTCGTTCGCGTCGAAGTTTAGGTTCGACGCCAGCGGCGTCATCCCTGAGGGCCAGACCGTGAGGAAGCTCATCGACGTTGACTGCGTCTCGGTCGTGTTGATCACGACGGCCTGCGCACCTGACGCGGGGACACCACCGCGACCGGCCACGCCCAGCGTGATCGATTGGCCACCACCCACGGGCCCGAGTCGCCGAGGTTGATCCGGGTGTCCAGGATCCGCGTCGGCGAGACAGCCGTGTAGTGGAGCGCGCCGCTGTGCCGCTCGGGACGTAGTAGCCGGCGACGTCGGCGACTACATCGGTCGTGTCCGTGCTGTTGTAGATGTTGACTTACCTGTGGGGTCGCGCCCCGCTCATGGGGACTGTGACCAGGTTCGCGATCGTCACGCCGGTGCCGAAGTTCAGGTTCGACGGCGAGCGGCATGGGTGACTCGTCGGCCGGGTAGACCGTCAGGTAGCCCGCGGCACTCGGGCTGACGGCGATGACGTTCATGACGACGGCCGTCGCGCCCACCGGCGGGGGCGGACTCGCCATTGCCAGCTTCAGGGTGAGTGTCTGTCCCGGCTGACCGGGGCCTGCGGCGCGCCGAGCCCGATCCTCGTGTCGAGGACCCGCTGCGGTGCGGAGAGCGGGTGTACAGGGAGTTGTTGCCGGTGCCGTTGTCGAAGTAGCCGAAGACGTCGGCGATCGACGTCGGTGCTGCCCTCGCTGTTGTAGATGGTCACCTGGCCGCTCGAGGGCGACCTCGACGGTGACCAGGTTGGGGACGGTCGTGCTCCGCACGGTGTTCAGATTGCTGACGAGCGGCAGTGGCTCACCCGTCGGGTACACGGTCACGTAGCTGAAGGGAGCGGTCTCATCGGTCGCCGTCACGTTGAGGACGACCGATGTCACCGTCCCGTCGTTGGGCACGGTGCCGCGGCCCGTGACCTGCAACGTGAGTGACTGACCGCCACCGATGGGGCCGCCGCCCGCGAACATGTTGTCGATCGTGTGCTCGCCGGGACGCGTGTCGAGGAGCCGCGCGGGAGGCACCGGACTTAAACGCGCCGCCGCAGGGCGCGGCGGTGGCCGCGATCGACCGGGCGTCGTTCGGCGCCGGATCGACGACGTTCACGGCGGAGACCTCGTAATAGAAGGTTTGGCCGCAGCTCAACCCGGTGTCATCGAAGGTCGTCGTCGAGGGGCTCAGGTTCATCGCGAGGACCGTGCTGACATTGCCGCTCTGGGTGCCCCGGTAGACGTTGTATGCGGTGATCGGGTTCCCGCCGTTCGATGCCGGTGCGGTCCACGAGAGATGGACGGAGGTTGGGCCGCTGACGGTGGCCGTCACGCCGGGCGGGCTCGGCCCGGTGAAGTCGAGCTTGTTCGGCGTGTTGGTGCCGGTCACGCCGACGATGACGTTGGGCGTCGCGTCAGCTGTCACCGCCGTCTTCACCGCCGCGGGTGAGGCGGTCGGGTTCGCGCTCAGGTAGAGCGCGGCCGTACCGGCGACATGGGGCGTCGCCATGGACGTCCCGCTCAGGATGCACGTCGTGGTGCTCGTGTTCCCGCCGCAGCTCGCGACCCCGTTGCCGGGCCAATCCGACGTGATGTTCACGCCCGGTCCGTAGAGGTCGACGCAGGGGCCGACGTTCGAGAACGACGCCTGATGGTCGGTGATGTCGCTGGCCGCCGCGGTGAGCGTCGCGCTGTTCGCACCGCCGAGGTCCGACGGCGAGAACTGGCAGGCGTCGGCCCCGTTGCTGTTGCCGGCGGCGACGGCGTAGGACACGCCCGCGCCGATCGAGAAGATGTCGTTCGTGGAGGTGTTCGTGGCCTGGTTGCTCACGATGGCGGTCGTCGAGTTCGTGACCGACTCGACGAACGTCCCGGCGGGGAAGAGGCTCTGGCTGTCCCGGAAGCGCTGCCCCACGTCGGCCGATGTGAAGTTCGCGTCTGCCACTGTCACCTGCGTGCTGTTGAGCGTGGTGTGACCGTCAGCAGCCGTCGTGCGGACGGGCTGCTCCGACGCGACGATCGCTTGGTCGAGCGGCGCGTCCTGGCCGCCGCCGAGGCTCATGTTGGCGACCGCGGGGCTGTTGACGTTGTTGGTGACCCAGTCGACGCCGGCGATGACCTGCGTGTCGCTGCCGATCCCGTTGCACCCGAGGACGCGGACCTCGACGAGCGACACGGACTTCGCGACGCCGTAGGTGCTGCCGCCGAGCTCGCCGGCGACGTGGGTGCCGTGCCCGTTGCAGTCGACGAGCGGCGGCTCACCGCCGACCTCGTCCACCCCGAAGGTGGCTCGCCCGCCGAAATCGGTGAGATTGCCCTTGGATCCCGGTGTCGATGATGTACGCAGTCACGCCCGAGCCGCTGGCGCCGTAGTGGTAGAGGCCGTCGAGGGGCAGGTTCGGCTGGTCGATGCGGTCGTCGCCCCAGTCGGGGGTCGTGCCAGGCGTCGGAGGCTGGATGGTCGTGGTGCGGACGAGCCCGTCCTCGGTGACGGACGCCACGCTGGGCTCCCCTGCCAGCGCGGCGGCCTGCCCGGGGTTCATGCGGACGGCGAAGCCCCGGAGGGCGTGCTGGTACACGTAGAAGACGGAGCCGCCGTGCTTGTTGGCGAGCTGGTTCGCCTCGGTGGGCACGCTCGACGGGGTGACGCCCTTGAGCGTGACGATGTACTGGTCCGGGACGGGCTGGCTCACCGACTGGACGTGGCCCGGGGTGCTGGGCGGGGCGGTCGTCGTCGGCGGCTGCGTCGTCGAGGTCGTTGTCGGGCCGGGCTGGGTTTGGGCGGCCGCGCCGGCCGCCGTGCCGAGCAGGATCGCGGCGACAGCCAGGGGGACGGCGAGGCTGTAGCGACGCTTCATCGGACTGCTCTTCCGCACGGAACGGGCCCCGGCCTGCCGAAACAGTCTACGGGCGTCCCACCCGAATCAGCGGGTCACGCGGCCCTTCTGCCGGATGCGGCGCCCTCGCTCAGCTGGGTGTCGGTCCCATCGTTCGACCGGAGGGTGACACGGGCGGCTGGCAGGTGGGACACCAGTATGTGGAACGCGCCGGGGTGCCCTGCCGGCGGCGCCGGATCGGCGTGCCGCAGCGTCGGCAGGCCTCGCCGGCGCGGCCGTAGACGGCGAGCCCACCGGAGACCGTGACGCGGTGCGACCGGCCGAGGTTGGCGCGCAGCAGCGTCGCCGCACGCTCGTACAGTGCCCGGCGGGTGGCGGCGCCGAGCGCGCCGACGGGCGCGGCCGGGTCGACGCCGCAGGCGAAGCACGCCTCGCTCTTGTAGACGTTGCCGATTCCCGCGGCGACCTGCTGGTCGAGCAGCGCGGAGGCGATCTCGACGGCGGGATCGATGCGGGCGAGCCGTCGGAGGACGTCGTCGAGGTCGGCGTCGGTTCGGCACAGGTCGGGACCGAGCGAGTCGAGCCCTGCCGCGGCGCGGCGGGGTCGACGTGCGTCGAGCAGCTCGACGATCGGTGCGGCGAAGCAGACGGCGACGGTGCCGTCGTCGACCTCGAGCACGACGCGCGCCTGCGCGCGGCTGCGTCGCCACGGCTCGCCGACGCGGTAGAGGTGCCAGCTGCCGTGGAGCTGCAGGTGGGTGTGCAAGGACCGCCCGTCACCGAAGTGCACGAGGAGGTGCTTGCCTCGCGCTTCGACCGAGACGACGTTCGTCCCCGGCACGGGCCTCGCGCCCGTTCGGCGCCGGATGTCGAGGCGTGTCACGCGCTTCCCGGCGAGCGCGGTGTGCAGGGTGCGTGCCGTGCGCGTGATCGTGTCGCCTTCGGGCATCGCGTCGACCCGGACGGCTCAGGTCCCGAGGCGGAGGCCCCGATAGCTCGGCACGAACCCGGCGGCCCGGAGGGCGTCCGCCGCCGACGATTCGCGCGTCGGGACCGTGTCGATGCGCTCCAAGGTCAGCGCGCGGAGTCGGCCGTCCTTCACGAGCTCGGTGAGCGGCTCGATCCACTCGTCGGGCTCGGCGCCGAACGTCAGGAGATGCTTGGCGCCGCGCTCGAGGTACGCGACGGGGCGCCCCGCCCGCAGCACGACGAGCGCGCCCGGCGTGCGTGCCGGACGGCCGGGCGTGTCGGGCCAGGGGAGTGCGGCGCCGTAGGGCTGGGCGGGGTCCGTCGCGGCGACGACGGTCGTGGTGTCGTCCGTCGACCGCTCGGCGCGCAGGCGGTCGGCGGCGCCGGGCAGCGCGAACTGGGCGGCGCCGAGCCCAGCGACGAAGTAGCCCCGGCGCACCTTCCCGGTCTCCTCCATGGCGCGCAGCGTCGGGTAGATGGCGGCGAAGCCGCCGGGGGAGCCCTCGGCGCGGACCGCCTCGCGTGTGACGACGCCGTGGCGCTCGAGGAGCTGGCGGGCGCGCGCGACGGTCCGCTCGCTCGCGGCCGGCGCCGGGCTGGTGAGCGCGTCGACGAGTGACCATCGCCCCGCGGCGGCCGGTGGGCCCAACCGGCTGAGGCGTCCCGGGTGCGGCTTGCCGCGCGGCGTGCGGGTCCGTCCGCCGAGCCGGGCGCGGAGCGCCGCCAGCCCGTCGTTCGTCACCTCACCGGCCCACACGAGGTCCCAGAGGGTGTCGAGCACCGTGCGCTCGTCGACGGCGCCGACGGCGCGGAGCACCTCCGGCCAGAAGGACGCACCGTGCGCGCGGAGGTGCGCCCGGATCGCGTCGGCGAGCTCGCCCGTCGGCGCGTCGTCCGTGGAGGTCGGTGCGAGGAGGGCGGCCTGGTCTCGGAAGGCGAGCACGACGCGTCCGTCGCTCGTGCCGAGCGGACCGTCGCCGATCCAGACGACGTCGCCGCTGGCGCAGAGCTCGTCGAGCATCGCCGGTCGGTACGCCTCGACGCGCGCGGCGAGCACGTCGCGCTCGAGCACCGACGCGGGGATCGACGCGCCCTGGAGCTGGCTGACGGCGTCGACGAGCGCGTCGAGGCCGCGGCGACGACCGGTGATGCCTTGCCAGGCGAGGCCGAACCGCGCGAGGACCTCGGCGTCGACCGGCTCGATCTCGGCGCGCAACGCCGCGAGCGACCGGCGACGCAGCCGACGAAGGACCTCGACGTCGCACCACTCGCGGCCGCTGCCGCCGGGGCGCAGCTCGCCGCGCACGAGGCGTCCCGACTGCTCGAGGCGCTCGAGGGTCTCGCTCGTCTCTCGTGCGGGCAGGCCGAAGCGCCCCGCGGCCTCGGCGGTCGTGAAGGGCCCGTGCGTCCGGGCGTACCGGCGCAGCAGGTCGCCGAGGGGGTCCTCGACCGGCGCGGTGAACACGGCGGGCAGCCCGACCGGCACGGTGGCGCCGAGCGCGTCGCGGTAGCGCGCCGCGTCCTCGGCGGCGACGACGCGGGGCTCGCCCACGACCGTGATCGGGATCACCCGCCGGTCCGCGGTCAGCGCGGCGACGAGCGGGGTGGCGTCGCCCTCGACGCGGGCGTCGAGCTCGGTGATGGTGAGGTCGCCCAGCTCGACCAAGAGGTCGTGGACGTCGTCGGCGTGGCGGGCGCGCCGCGACCCGGGCGCGAGCCGCGCGAGCTCGAGCTCGACCTGCTCGACCGCCCCGGCGTCGAGGAGCTCCCGCAGCTCGTCGCCTCCGAGGAGCTCGCGCAGCAGGTCGCGGTCGAGCGACAGCGCCGCGGCGCGTCGCTCGGCCAGGGGCGCGTCGCCCTCGTACATGTAGACGGCGACCCAGCCGAGGAGCAGCGACTGCGCGAAGGGCGACGCGGTGCGGGTGTCGACCGCGACGACCTTGATCCGACGGGACTGGAGGTCGCCGAGCACGCTGCGCAGCGCCGCGAGGTCGAACACGTCGCGCAGGCACTCGCGGGTGGCCTCGAGCACGATCGGGAACGTCGGGTACTGGGCCGCGACCTCGAGGAGGTCGGCGGCGCGCTGGCGCTGCTGCCAGAGCGGCGTGCGCTCACCGGGACGGCGGCGGGGCAGGAGCAGCGCCCGGGCGGCCGCCTCGCGGAACCGGGCGGCGAACAGCGCGGTGCCGGGGAGCTGGCGGGTGACCAGCTCCTCGACGTCGTCGGGGTCGAGGAGCAGCTCGTCGGTCGGGATCGCCTCGACGGCTTCGGGCAGGCGCAGGATGATGCCGTCGTCGCTCCAGAGGACCTCGACGGGTGACCCGAGCCGGTCCGCCAGCCGCGCCTCGAGCGCGAGGGCCCAGGGGGCGTGCACGCGTGCGCCGAACGGCGTGAGCACGCAGACCCGCCAGTCGCCGATCTCGTCGGGGAAGCGCTCGACGACGACGGTGCGGTCGTCGGGGACGACGCCGGTCGCCGCGCGCTGCTCCTCGAGGAACTGCCAGAGGTTGTCGGCCGCCCACGCGTCGAGCGCCGACTCGTCGCGCAGCCGCGCCCGGGCGGCGTCCGCGCCGGCGGCGCCGAGCTCGCGGACGGTGGCGCCGAGGGCTCGGCCGAGCTCGAGGGGACGGCCCGGCTTGTCGCCGTGCCAGAACGGCATGCTCGCGGCCTCGCCGGGTGCCGGGGTGACGATGACCCGGTCGTAGGTGATCTGGTCGATGCGCCACGTCGAGGCGCCGAGGACGAAGCAGTCGCCCGGGCGGCTCTCGTAGACCATCTCCTCGTCGAGCTCGCCGACCCGGGTGCCCTCGGGGAGGAAGACCCCGAAGAGCCCGCGGTCAGGGATCGTCCCGCCGTTCACGACGGCGACGTGCGCCGCGCCCTCGCGGGCGCGCACGCGCCCGGTCACGCGGTCCCAGACGAGGCGGGGGCGCAGGCCCGCGAACTCGTCGCTCGGGTAGCGACCGGTCAGGAGGTCGAGCACGGCGGTGAGCGCGTCGTCGGGCAGCTCCGAGAAGTTGGCGGCGCGCCGCACCATCCCCGCGAGCGCGTCGACGTCCCACTCGTCGACGGCGCAGGCCGCGACGAGCTGCTGGGCGAGCACGTCGAGCGGGTTGCGCGGGTAGCGGGTCTCCTCGACGAGCCCGGCGCGCATGCGCGGGATCACCACCGCGGCCTCGAGCAGGTCGCCGCGGTGCTTGGGGAACAGCTTCCCGCGGCTCGCCTCGCCGACGCCGTGGCCGGCGCGCCCGATGCGCTGCAGCCCGCGCGCGACCGATCCGGGGGATTCGACCTGCACGACGAGGTCGACCGCGCCCATGTCGATCCCGAGCTCGAGCGAGCTCGTCGCCACGAGGGCGCGCAGCTCGCCGCGCTTCAGGGCGTCCTCGATCGCGAGGCGCTGCTCGCGCGCGACCGAGCCGTGGTGCGCGCGGACCAGGTCGACCGACGGGGTCTCCGCGCCGGCGTCCGCGAGCTGCTCGCGCCACAGGTCGTTCAGGCTGGCCGCGAGCCGCTCGGCGAGGCGGCGCGCGTTGACGAAGATGATCGTGCTGCGGTGGGCGAGCACCAGCTCGAGGAGCCGCGGGTGCACGTGGGGCCAGATGCTCGCCCGGGCCGGCCCCTGGTCGGCCGGGCCGCTCACCGGCTCGTCGAGCTCGCGCCCCATCGCCCCGAGGTCCTCGACGGGGACGATCACCTCCAGATCCAGGTCCTTGCCCGAGCCGGCGTCGACGATCGTGACCGGCCGTGGGCCGGTCGGGCCGACGCCGCCGAGGAACCGCGCGATCTCGTCGAGGGGCCGCTGCGTGGCGGACAGGCCGATGCGCTGGGCGGGCGCCGGCGTGAGCTCCTCGAGGCGCTCGAGGGAGAGCGCCAGGTGCGCGCCCCGCTTCGTGGCCGCGACCGCGTGGATCTCGTCCACGATCACCCACCGGACCGACCGCAGCGTCTCGCGCGCCCGTGACGTGAGCATCAAGTAGAGGGACTCGGGGGTGGTGATGAGGATGTCGGGCGGGGTGCGGACGAGGCGGCGCCGCTCGTCGGCGGGCGTGTCGCCCGTGCGGACCCCGACGGTCGGCAGGTGCACGTCGGCGCCGAGGCGCTCGGCGTGGCGCTGGAGGCCGACCAGCGGCGCGCGCAGGTTCTTCTCGATGTCCACGGCGAGCGCCTTCAACGGCGACACGTAGAGCACGCGGCAGCGCTCGGTCGGGCCGGGGACGGGGTCGGTGCTCAGCCGGTCGATCGCCCACAGGAACGCGGCGAGCGTCTTGCCCGAGCCGGTCGGCGCGAGGAGCAGCGTGTGCTCGCCGGCGCCGATCGACGGCCACGCCTCGTGTTGCGCGCGCGTGGGCGCCTCGAACGTGGAGGCGAACCAGGCACGCACGGGCGCCGAGAAGCGATCTAGAGTTCCGTCGACGAGGGCGAGGGTACCGTTTGCTCGAGGTGGGTCCGTTGACGACGACGCGGGCCGTGGGGACGGACCACACCGGCGCTCGTGACTGACCGGGGGGAGCGACCGGCGTCACGTGCTGCGTCCCGGTGGGCCGACTCGCGGCTGTCCGGCACGCACGCGTGGGGTGTCATCGGCGTCGACGACGCCGGCGGGTCCGTCGCGTGGGTGAGCCCCTCGGTGGAGGCCGTCCTCGGCTACCGCCCCGACGAGCTCCTCGACGGCCCGGCGCTCGACCTCGTGCACCCCGACGACACGGCCGAGCTCGCCGCGGCGGTTCACGGCCTCGCCGACCGGGCCTCGACGCCGCCGCTCGCCGTGCGCTGCCGCCACCGCGACGGGGACTGGCGCCACGTCGAGCTCGTGCTCACGAACCGGGTGCTGGACCCAGACGTCGAGGGCTTCCTGGTCAACGCCCGGGAAATCACGGCGCGGGTCGAGGCCGAGGCCGCCGCCTCCAGCCCGGCCCTGTTCCGGGAGGCGGCCGACCAGGCCCCCGTCATGATGTGGATGAGCGACGCCGTCGGCGACGTCGTGTTCCGGAACCGCCGCTGGTACGAGCTCACGGGCCGGACCCCCGACGAGGAGCTCGGCGACGGCTGGCTCGACGGGCTGCACCCCGACGACCGCGCCCGGGTCGCCGCCGGCGCCCGCGATCGCGTCGGCCGCCCCGAGCCCTCCGAGCTCGACTACCGGCTGCGCGTCGCCGACGGCTCGTACCGCCAGGTCGCCGACGTCGGCGTGCCCCGCTACAACGCCGACGGCCGCTTCGCCGGGCACGTCGGCACGGTCATCGACGTCACCGACCGGCTCCGGGGCGACGCCGCGATCCGCCGACTCGAGCGCCGCAGCCGCGCGCTCGTCGACAACTCCCAGGACCTCCTCTCCATCTACGACGACACCGGCCGGTTCGTGTACGCGAGCCCGTCGC
This sequence comes from uncultured Actinomycetes bacterium, assembly GCA_963731625.1. Classification (GTDB taxonomy): domain Bacteria; phylum Actinomycetota; class Acidimicrobiia; order IMCC26256; family PALSA-555; genus PALSA-555. The sequence goes on along the minus strand of CAVSWH010000001.1, from coordinate 1,066,218 downwards.
ACGAGCAGGTCGTCGGGTATGCGCCCGAAGAGCTGATCGGCCGCCAGGCGGTCGAGCTGCTCCACCCGGCCGAACGCGACGATGTGGCGGCCGCGTTCGCCGGCCAGATCCTCGACCATCGCCCGCCCGTGCCGCTCGAGCACCGGATCCGTCACCGTGACGGGTCGTGGCGCTGGATCGAGTCGATCGCCGTGAACCTGCTCGACGACCCGGCGATCGGCGGGGTGCTCGTCGACGGGCGCGACGTCACCGACCGCCGCCGCGCCGAGCTGGTGGCGGCCGAGCAGGCTCGCATCCTCGAGGGCGTCGCCCGGGGCGTCCCGCTCACCACGACGCTCGACGCGGTCGCGCGCCTCGTCGAGGGCTGGATCGACGACGCTCGTGCCGTCGTCGCGCTCACCGACGAGCGCCGGGTCGTGCACGTCGCGGCGGCGCCGAGCCTGCCGAGCCGCTGCGTGGAGGCGTTCGAAGGGCTGGCGATCCCGGCGGACCGACCGGGCCTCGCCGAGGCGCCGGTGCGCTACACGATCAACCCCACCAACCCGCCGCTCGGCGCGACGCTCGCCGAGCACGGCTTCGCCAGCTGGTGGGGGATCCCCGTCGGGGACGCGGGAGCTGGACGCCACCTCGGCGTCGTGCTCGCGCTCCGCGGCGATGACACCGAGCCCGAGCCGCGTCATCGACGGCTCCTCGAGATGGCCGCGAGTCTGGCGGCGGTGGCCATCGAGCGGGACCGCAGCGCGGCACGTCTCGCCCACCAGGCCCTCCACGACACCCTGACCGGGCTCCCCAACCGGGAGCAGCTCCTCGATCGGCTCCGGCTCATCGGCCGGCACGAGCGCCGCGGCGGGTCCGACGTCGCCGTCATGTTCTTGGACCTCGACCGCCTCAAGGTCCTGAACGACAGCGTCGGACACGACGCCGGCGACCGGCTCCTCGTGTCGATGGGGCAGCGCCTCGCCGACGCGCTGCGCCCCGGCGATCTGGTCGCGCGCTTCGGCGGCGACGAGTTCGTGATCGTGTGCGAGCAGCTCACCGGTCCGGACGACGCGGTGGCGCTCGCCGAGCGGCTGCTCGCGGTCGCACGCGAGCCCTTCGAGGTGGAGGGCGTCGAGGTCGTCGTCACCGCGAGCATCGGGATCGCCATGGCCGACGGGCGCCCGCCCGAGGCGCTGATTCGCGACGCGGACGCGGCGATGTACCGCGCCAAGGAACGGGGACGCGACCGCGCCGAGCTCTTCGACGCGCGGCTGCGCGAGGACGTCGTCGCGCGCCTCGACACCGAGCGCGAGCTGCGGCACGCGCTGGACCATGGCGGCCTCGTCATCCACTACCAGCCGGTGGTGAACCTCGCGACCGGTGCGCTGGCCGGCTTCGAGGCGCTGTTGCGGTGGGAGCACCCACGCCGCGGTCTGCTCGTGCCGGCGGAGTTCGTCACCGTGGCCGAGGAGTCGGGCCTCATGCGCCCGATCGGCGAATGGTCGCGCGAGCAGGTCTGTCGCACCGCGTCCGTCTGGCACCAGGAGCACCCGGACTGGGGCCCGTTCGTCACGAGCGTGAACCTGAGCGCCGCCGACCTCGCCGACCCGCACCTCGCGACGACCATCGCCAAGACGGTCCTGGACACCGACCTCGACCCCGCGCTGCTCTCCTTCGAGGTCACCGAACAGGTCCTGCTGCGTGACACGGCGAGCACCCGTGCGCTGTTCAACCAGCTGCGCGAGCTCGGCGTCCGGCTGGCGCTCGACGAGTTCGGGTCGGGCTCGTCGCCGCTCGTGCGCCTCAAGCAGCTGCCCGTCGACCAGGTCAAGATCGACCGCGGGTTCGTCCACGGGCTCGGCCTGGATCCGGTCGACGACGCGATCGTCGAGGCGATCGTGGATCTTGCCGGGCAGCTCCGGCTGACGACCACCGCCCTGGGGGTCGACACCGCCGGGCAGGCCGGTCGGCTCAAGGCCAGTGGCTGCGCGCGGGCCCAGGGCGACTGGTTCGCCTCGCCGCTGCCGCCGGTCCTCGCCCAGGCATGGGCGACGCAGCACCGACCCGAGTAGCGCAGCGCGTCATCGGGGCCGGAGGGCGCGACCGGGGGCCGAGCCCGGCGCCGGCGCCGCCGGAGCGTCAGGACGCGGTGCCGGGGAGGGTGCGCAGGATCGTCGTGGCCCAGCCGACGTCGGGCGGCCGCGCGCGGCGATCGGCGAGCGCGTCGGGGACCTCGATCTCGAGGCGGACGAGCGCACCGCCGAGCGTCTTGCCCAGGTTGTCGGCGCGCAGCGACTGGGGACCCCCGCCGCCGAGGGCGTCGTGGAGCACGAAGTTGAGCGCACGGACGTTCGGGGCCTCGTAGCGGTCCACGCGGCCACGCACGAACGCGCCGAAGTGGGCCTTGACGCGTGCCGCCGTCACCTCGGCACGCACGAGGTCGTAGACGGCCTCGTCGGGTGCGAACAGCGCGACGTTGGAGATGTCGCCCTTGTCGCCGGCGCGGTAGCCGCAGCCCAGATCGTGGAGCGTGCGCCTCATGACACCTCCTCGACCGACACGCGCACGTGCGCGTCGACCGCGGCCTTGTCGACGAGGGTGGGCCACAAGCCGACCAGCTCCGAGGGGCTCGTGCCGCCGCGGCCGACGCCGGTCATGCCGGCGGCCGGCCCGGACAAGGTGAGGGGGACGAGCTCGCGCCCGACGAGCGCCGCGGTCCGCGCGTCGGCGCAGCGCCACGCGGCGCGGAGCAGGACCTCCGGCGCCTCGTCGTGCGGCGGGGGGACCGTCGGGCCGCCGAGCGCGTCGACGCCGAAGCGCTCGAAGCGCCATTCCTCGACGTCCAGCCCGGCGCTGCGCACCCGCTCGGCGAAGATCGCCGCGGTGGCGGTGGCCTTCTCGGCCGCGTCGGGCCACGAGAACGCGACGCGTGCCTCACCGGCCCAGCCCGCGTGGTGGGCGAGCAGCGCCTTGTAGGTCGAGGTCGCGGGCGTGCCCCGCACGCCGGTGACGCGCACCCGATCGTGGCCCTCGTCGTCGAAGGTGGCGGACGTGAAGTCGGCGACGACGTCCGGTGACAGGTAGGCGGCCGGGTCGTGCACCTCGTAGAGGAGCTGGTGGCGCACGGTGTCGAAGGTCACCCGCCCGCCGAGCGAGTCCGGCTTCGTGATGACCGCGGTGCCGTCGGCCTCGACGTCGGCCACCGGGTACGGCAGGTCCCACGGATGGGGCACGCTCGCCCAGTCCGTGCTGAGGTTCCCGCCCGCGCTCTGCCCGGAGCACTCGAGCAGGTGCCCGACGAGCGTGCCCGCGGCGAGGCGGTCCCAGTCGTCCCACGCCCAGCCGTGCGTGTGGACGAGCGGCGCGAGGAACAGCGCCGCGTCCGCGACCCGTCCGGTGATCACGATGTCGGCGCCGGCGTCGAGCGCCTCGACGATCGGGCGCGCGCCCAGGTAGGCCGCGGCGAAGAGCACGGGGCCGGGAAACGAGGAGTAGGGCGCGCCGGTGTCCAGGTGGGCGAGGCCGCCGTCGGCGGCGAGCGTGTCGAGGTGGGGCACCAGGTCGTCACCGAGCACCGTTGCGACGCGCACGCCCGAGACGCCGAGCTCGTGCGCGGTGTCGATCGCGGCGCGCGCCGCGGCGGTCGGGTTGATGCCGCCCGCGTTGGTGATGACCTTCACCTGTCCGGCCGCCACCGCGGGGAGGGCGGCGTGCAGGTACGCGGGCAGGTCGCGGGTGAAGCCGCGCGCCTCGTCCCGCTGACGGTCCTTCTGGAGGATCGCGAGCGTCAGCTCGGCGAGCGCCTCGAGGCACAGGTACTCGACGCCGGCGTCGAGGAGGCCGGCGACCGAGCGCGGCGTGTCCCCGTAGAAGCCCTGACCGCCGCCGATGCGGACGCCCACGGCTCAGGCGTGGACGACGGGGCGCCGATCAGCCCAGGGGCGAGCCGCCTCGAGCTGGGACGCGACGCGGAAGAGGAGGTCCTCGCGGGCGTAGGCCGCGACGAGCTGCACCCCGATCGGCAGGTTGCGGGACGCCTCCCAGGTGAGCGGCACCGACATCGCCGGCTGGCCGGTGACGTTGAACGGCGCGGTGTAGCCCGCGAACGCCGACGCGCGGGCCATGCCGCGCCAGGGGTCCTCGCGGGTGCCGACGACGTCGCCGATCTGCGGCGGCGGCTCGGCCATTGTCGGGGTGAGCAGCAGGTCGAAGCCGTCGCCGCCGCGGGCGGTGGGCTCCCACCAGGTCGCGACCCGACGCGACCACGTGTGCGCGGCGGCGAGGGCGTCCAGGTACTGGGCGGCCGTGTTCTGCAGGCCCGCCTCGTAGTAGGCCCAGGTGAGCGGCTCGACGTCGTCGGGTGTGACGTCGCGGCCGATCACCCGCGCGACGTCCTCCACGTCGTGGACGACGCTCGTCGTCAGCACGACCGTGAACTGGGCCATCGAGCGCGTCGTCGTCGAGCGCGCCCGGCGCGGCGTCGACGACCTCGTGGCCGAGCGACGCGAGCAGGTCGGCGGCGTCGCGCGCCGCCGAGACACACTCCTCGTCCGTCGCCCCCATGTTGGCTGGCGCGGTCGTCTTCACGCCGATGCGCAGCCGACCCGGGTCGACGCCCACCTCCGCGGCGAACGGCCGGGCGGGCGGCGGCGCGTAGTAGGGATCACCCGGCATCGGACCGGCGATCGCGTCGAGCACCGTCGCGCTGTCACGCACGGTCCGGGTCACCGCGTGCCGCACGACGAGGCCTGCCCATGCCTCCCCGACGTCCGGGCCGAGCGACACGCGACCGCGTGTCGGCTTCAGGCCGAAGAGCCCGCAGGCGCTCGCCGGGATCCGGATCGAGCCGCCGCCGTCACCGGCGTGCCCGACCGGGACCATGCCCGACGCGACCGCCGCGCCGGACCCGCCGCTCGACCCGCCCACGCCGTGGTCCGTGTTCCACGGGTTGCGTGTGGGCCCGTACGCGGTCGGCTCGGTCGTCGGCATGAGCCCGAACTCGGGCGTGTTCGTCTTGCCGATCACGACGCACCCCGCGGCGCGGAGACGCTCGACCAGCCAGGTGTCGTGGTCGGCGCGCCGCCCGCGGCCTTCAGCGCCTGGTTCCCGTAGTGGAGCGGGTCACCCTTCGTGGAGCCGTCGAGGTCCTTGATGACGATCGGCACGCCGCGCAGCGGACCGTCGGGCAGCGCACCCGCCGCCTCGGCGCTCGCCGCGTCGAAGCGCGGGTGGATCACCGCGTTGAGCTCCGGGTTGAGCTTCTCGACACGCGTGATCGCGGCGTCGACGAGCTCGGCCGGCGTCACCGTTCCCTGCCGCACGAGATCGGCTTGCGCGAGCGCATCGAGGAACGCCAGGTCGTCGCTCATGGCGTGACGCTAGTCCCTTACCAGCCGCGCAGGTCGATGGCCCACGTGTCGACGACCTCGTCGCCCTCGGCGATGTGCAGCTGCTCGTGGTACGCGATCGTCGGGTCGACGTGCGCCGGCCAGACGGCGATCCGCTCGCCGACGGCGGGCAGGCCGCGCTCGCGCGAGAAGGTGACGTGCTCGTCGGAGCAGAACCACACGAGCGCCTCGTCGATCGTCGGGTTGCCGTGGTCCATTCCCAGTGCCTTGAGTCCGCAGTCGGCGACCGCGAACCCGTCGCGCTCGTTGCGCGAGATCACCGTCGCCTGCACCGACAGGGCGCGCCGGAACGGCAGCCCGAGGGCGCCGTACGCCGTGTCCATCAGCGCGTACGACCCCGCCTGGATCTCGGTCGCGAGCTCGTTGAGGTCGTAGGTGCCCGTGCCGCCGGCCGAGATCAGCGGCCCGCCCACGAGGTCGTGGGCCCGGGCGAGGCGCTCCATGCACTCGGCCGTCTGGCGGACCCGCTCGGCACGGTCCTCGAGCCCGACGACGTGGCCCTCGTACCCCATGACGCCGCGCACCGTCATGCCGTGCCCCGTCGCCTCCTCGGCGACGCGACCCGCGTCGTCGGGCTCGCACCCGCAGCGCGGCAGGCCCACGTTCACGTCGATCAGGCACTCCCGGATCCCGGCCGTGGCCGCGGCGGCGACCGTCGCCGACGAGTCGACGGCGACCGTCACCCGGGCGTCGAGCGCGGCGAGGGCCGCGAGGCGTGTCGGGTCGACGACCTCGTTCGCCAGGAGCAGGTCGTCGCCGAGCCCGGCGCGCGCCATGCCGATCACCTCGCGCGGGGTGGCACACGTGAAGGTCGTGTGGCCCACGGCGCACTGCGCGCGGGCGAGGGCGGTCGTCTTGTGCGCCTTGACGTGGGGTCGACAGCGTGGGCCGGGGAGTGCCGCCGCCATCGCGTCGAGGTTGTGGCGCAGCGCGGCGCCGTCGACGACGAGCGCCGGCGTGGCGAGCTCGGGCACCGACGGCACGCCCGCAGCATGACACGGGGCCCTCCGGCGCTGCGCTGGGACCCGTCGTCGGCGCGCGACGATGAGCGCGATGCCCGTGCCCGCTGAGCAGCGTCCCGCGACCGAGCGTGACTGGCACACCGACGAGCTGCCCGCGACGCCGCAGCGGGACTTCCTGATCCCGGCCGAGCGCTGGGTCGAGGCGCCCGCCGACCTGGCGAGCCTCGGCTCGGACTTCGGTGTCCCCCTCGTCGCGTACAAGCGACGCATCGGCCGGTTCCTGCTCTGGCGCGCCGGGCCGGCGGCGGGCGCGGACGCCCGCTACGCGGCGATCGCCGCCGACACCGGGGAGGCGTACCAGTTCCGACTCCGACCGGACGGGAACGGGGAGGGCGTCGGGCCCGACGGCCGCACCCACGGTCGCTTCCGCGCCTGGAAGGAAGCGCTGCGCGACGCCTGACGCCCCGCGTCGCAGCTCCCGCGGGCTGCTCTGCCAGACTGCGCAGGCGTGTCGATCCTCGTGCTGCTGCTCGCGGTCGTCGTCGCGCTGCTCGGCGTGCTCGTCGCCGGGCTCCTGCGCAGCCACGCCGAGATCCTCCGGGGGCTGCACCAGCTCGGCGTGAGCCTCGACCCGGACGAGGCACCGGCGATCGCCGACGCCGACCGGGTGCGACTGCCCGAGACGGCCCGGCGGGCCGCCGACATCTCGGGGGAGACGCCGACCGGTGACGCCGTCAGCATCGGCGTCGTCGATGTGTCCCATCCCACGCTCGTCGCGTTCCTCACCAGCGGCTGCACGACGTGCGCCGGGTTCTGGTCGGCGTTCGCCCAGCCGCGCCTGCGGGTCCCGGGGCAGGCGCGCCTCGTCGCCGTGACGAAGGGCTCGGAGGCCGAGAGCCCGGCGCGTCTCTCGAAGTTCGCGCCCCGGGACGTGCCTGTGGTGATGTCGAGCGCCGCGTGGGACGAGTACGAGGTCCCGGTCGCCCCGTACTTCGTGTACGTGGACGGTCCGAGCGGGGCGATCGTCGGGGAGGGCGCGGCGGGCACGTGGGAGCAGCTCGGCGGGATGCTCGAGCAGGCGCTCGAGGACGCCGGCCTCGCTCGCCGGCGCCGCCGCCGGTCCCGCGACGCCGACCGCGCCGAGGACACGGACGCCGAGCTGCGCCGGGCCGGCATCCAGCCGGGCGACCCGAGCCTCTACCAGGGCGTCGACGCGCCCCGACCGTCGGGCTCCGACGCCACACGACCGCAGTGACGCCCCTCGCGGTCACCGTCGCGGGCGTCGTGGTGGCGGCCGTCGCCGGGCTCCGATCGTCGTGGTCGCCCTGAGGCGAGTCGATGCTCGCGAGCATCACCCCGCTCGGGGAGCGGGCCCGCAGGACACGATGGGGACGGACGATGGGGTGGTACCTCGTCGCGTCGACGGCGGGCGGCGCGCTCATCGGCGCGCTCGCGGGGGCGCTCGGGGTGGGTGTGCGCGCGCTCGCCGACCCGTCGACACTCGCGGTCGGGATCACCGTTGTGGTGGCGTGTGTCGCCGGCCTCGCCTTCGACGTCCCGGTCCCGGGCCTCACGCTCCCGACCGTGCACCGGCAGGTGAACGAGAACTGGCTCGCCCACTACCGCGGCTGGGTCTACGGGAGCGGGTTCGGGTTCCAGCTCGGGCTCGGCGTCGTCACCATCGTCACCACCGCGACCGTCTACGTGGCGCTGCTCCTTGCGGTGCTCACCGGCTCGGTGCTCGGCGGCGCGGTGGTGGGCGCCACCTTCGGGCTCGTCCGCTCGCTGCCCCTCCTGGCGATGCGGCGGGTGCGCGACCCGGAGGGGATTCGACGGGTGCTGCGACGGGCCGCCGGCTGGGCCGGCCGCGCGCGCGTGCTGGCCCTAGGGTGCCTGGGCGTGGTTGCGGCTGTGAGCCTTGTGGCTCTCGTGGTCGGTGCGTGATGCCGTCGCTGGCCGCGCACGGCCTCAGCGTGACGACACCGCCCGGCTGGGAGGGCCGGATCTTCCGCCGGCCCGCGCACGGCGAGGTCGCGGCGGAGGACAACGTGGGACCGGCGGCGCCACCCGGGGCGCAGACCTTCCCGGTGCTCCACGTCGCCACGATCCCGCTGCCGGCCAACGTCGCCGACTACGCCAGCGACGCCGTCGAGGACCTCGGCGCCAACGATTCGATCGTCGTGCTGAAGGAGTTCGCGCCGGCGAACGCGGCCAGCGCGCTCTTCGGGGCGGTCGGCCTGCCGCGGGCGATCGACCCCGACGACTTCGCGCCGAACGTGCTGCAGCGTCGCATCGTCGGGCAGGGCGGTTACCAGCACTTCTTCCACGAGGCCACCCGCGCGTTCTGCCTCTACGTGGTCCTCGGCGCCTACACCAACCGAACCCAGGTCGCGCCCGGTGTCGACCAGGTGCTCGCCAACATCGTCATCGACCCCTCCGCGACCCCGTGACCCCCGCCGCCGGTCCCTTCGCGATCGCCTCGGCGCTGCTCGTCGCCGGTGGGCTCCTGAAGAGCGTCCACCCGGACGACACGGCCACGGCGCTGCGCGAGAGCGGCGTGCCCGCCTCGCGGCTGGTCGTCCGCGTCGGCGGCCTCGTCGAGGCGGTCCTCGGTGCGGCGGCCCTCGCCACGGGGAGCCGCGTGACCGCGGTCCTCGTCGCTCTCTCCTACGTCGCCTTCGCCGGGTTCGTCGCGCGGGCGCTGCGTCACCACACGCCCTTGGCCACGTGCGGGTGCTTCGGGAAGGAGGACAGCCCGCCGACGCGGCTGCACGTCGTGCTCACCGCCGCGGCCGCGGCGGCGGCCGTCGCCGTGGCCGTGCAACCCGGCGTGGGCATCGGCACGGTGGTCCAGCACCAGCCGCTTGCCGGCGTGCCGTTCCTGACGCTGCTCCTCTGCGGCGTCGCGTTCGCCTACCTTGCCTTGACGGAGCTGCCGCGGGTCCTGGTCCTCGTGCACGGAGGGGGACGATCGTGAGCGAACCGAGCTGGGGCACCGCCTGGGGGAACTGGCTCGTCTCGAAGATGAGCGGGGTGCTCGACGCGAAGCTGAGCCGGCGCAGCTTCATCGCCCGCACGACGCTGTTCGGCTCCGCCGTCGCGGTCGGCGGCGTCGCGGTGGCCGGCTGCCAGGGCGCTCCCTACCAGGTCGTCACGGACTGCCCCGGCGGGACGCTCTGCACCGACGGGTACACCGACTTCTGCTGCACGCTCAACGGCGGGGTGAACGCGTGCCCGCCGAACACGCTCCCCGCGGGCTGGTGGCGGGCCGACGGCTCCTTCTTCTGCTACGGCGCGCCCCGCTACTACATCGACTGCAACCAGGTCTGCTGCGGCCCCGGCTACGGCAACACGGGGTTCTGCTACGGCTGCTCCCCGTGTCGGTGCGCCGGCGACTGCAACACGCGTCGCGTCTACTGCAACTACTTCCGCTACGGGCAGTGCAACACCGGCATCCTCTTCGTCGGGCCGATCGCCTGCCGGATGGTGTCGTGCACGCCGCCGTACCTGCTGAACCTCGGCTGTGACGCGTCCGACGCGGTCGACGAGTCGACCGCCAATCACTACAACTGGTGCGCGCAGTTCCCGCCGCCGCCACCGCCCCCGCCGACGACCACGACCACGGTCCCGAGCGTCGGCATCCAGACGGCGCCGACCACCGCGCCGACGAGCGCGCCCACCACCGTCACGACGCGCTGACCCGTCACGGCTCTCGGCGCACCGCCTCGGGCTCCTGGTCGACGCGGATCCCCTTGAAGCGCGGGGCGCGCAGCGACCCGACGCTCGTCCACTCGGCGAACTCGACCTGGACGACGAGCGCCGGCTCGACCCACACGGGGTCCGGGAGCTTCGGGGTCGCGGTGAACGGCGACGTGTCACGTCGCCGGTCGGCGAGCGCGGCCGTCAGGCGGTCACGGGTCGTGTCGTCGATCCCCGAGCCGACCCGACCCGCGTAGCGCAGCGCTGCGTCGTCGTCGTAGTACCCGACGAGCAGCGACCCGAGCTGGCCGGCGAGGCGGCCCTTCCCGGCCAGCCAGCCGCCGACCACGAACTCCTGGCCGTTGACCAGCTTCACCTTGCGCCAGGCGTCCGAGCGCTCGCCCGGTCGGTAGGGGCTGTCGAGGCGCTTGGCGACCACGCCTTCGAGGCCGAGCTCCTCGGCGGTCTGACGGACCGCGGCGCCGTCGCCCTCGTGCGACGGCGGGGTCTGCCAGGCCGGGCCGGTGAGGGACAGGCGCTCGAGCAGCTGGCGGCGCTCCCGGTAGGGGAGACCCATCGTGGAATGGCCCTCGAGCCACAGCACGTCGAAGAGCATCGCGACCACCGGGTTCTCGGCGGCGAGCTGGCGGGCCTTCGCGGGCGCGGCCACGTGGATGCGCGGCTGGAGGCGCTCGAAGCGAGGCCGCCCGGCGTCGTCGAACGCGACGACCTCCCCGTCGAGCACGGCCTCGACCGAGCCGAGCGCCTCGCCGAGCCCGCGCAGCTCGGGGAAGCGCGTCGTGACGTCGTTGCCGCCCCGCGACGTGGCCTGCACGCGGCCACCGTCGACGCGCAGCAGCACGCGCATGCCGTCCCACTTCATCTCGTAGGCCCACCCGGTGTCGTCGCGCGGCAGGTCCCCGGCGACGGCGAGCATCGGCGCGAGCCCCGTCGGGATGTCCTGGCGCGCCGGGTCGTCGGGCGGGCTCATCCGGTGCAGCATCCACTGGTTGTCGTGGGTGTGGAACAGCGCGTACTTGCCGCGCACCCGCGTGCCGTGGAACGTGAGGATGATCTCGTCGTCCTCGAGCTTCTCGGGGTCGTAGGTGCCGCGGTCCCACACGCCCATCGAGCCCGCGCCGTACTGGCCGGTCGGGATCTGGCCCTCGAAGCTCAGGTACTCGAGCGGGTGGTCCTCGGTGCGCACCGCGAGGTGGTTCGGGCGGTTGCGCATCGGGATGCCCTTCGGCACCGCCCACGACCAGAGGACGCCGTCGTGCTCGAGGCGCAGGTCCCAGTGCAGCGCCCGGGCGTGGTGCTCCTGGACGACGAAGCGCGGCGCGTCGCCCGGTGCGGCCGCGCCGGGCGCGGGGCCGGGCTCGGGTGTCTGGTGGAAGTCGCGCTTCGCGTCGTACTCGGCGAGCGGCTCGCGCCGGGGCATCGGCCAGCGACCGTACCGCCGGGTCAGGGCGGGGTCGGCAGGGAGCGGCGGTGCGCCTTGCCCGACGCGGAGCGCGGGATGGCGTCCACGCCGACGACCTGGCGGGGCAGCTCCGCGGCCCGCAGGCGCGATCCGCGCGAAGTCGCGCAGCGCCTCGAGGCTGGGGGTCGCCGCGCCCGGGGGCGGGACGACGAAGGCGACCACCCGCTCACCCCACTCCTCGTCGGGCGCGCCCGCGACGCAGACGTCGGCGATCTGCGGATGGTCGCCGAGGACGGCCTCGACCGCCGTCGGGCTCACGTTCACCCCGCCGGTGATCACCAGATCGCGCCGGCGGTCCACGAGGCGGATCGCGCCGTCGGCGTCTCGGTGCCCGACGTCGCCGGTGTGGAACCACCCGTCCTCGCCCAGCGCCGCCGCGGTCCCGCCCGGGTCGTCGCGGTAGCCGCGCATGACCATCGGGCCCTGGATCAGGATCTCGTCGTCGCCGCCGAGCGTGACGCCCGCCCCGGGGATCGGGAAGCCGTCAAAGACGACGCCGCCGCCCGTCTCGCTCAGCCCGTAGGCGTCGACGACCGGCGCGCCCGCGGCCTCGGCGCGCGCCCGCAGCGCGGGCGGGAACGGCGCGCCGCCGACGACGATGCGCCGGTAGCGGTGCAGCGGCGCCCCGCGGTCGAGGAGCCGCGCGAGCGTCGTCGGCACGACCGACACCAGCGTCGCGCCCTCGGTGTCGGGCGCCGCCGCGACGACGTCGGCGTCGAAGCCGTCGTGCACGACGACGGACTGCCCACCGGCGCGGGCCCGGGCGAGGATCGCCAGCCCGGCCACGTGGTGCAGCGGCAGGCAGACGAGCCAGCGGTCGGCCGCCGTGACGCCGAGCGAGGCGTTCGCTCCCGCACCGACCGCGGCGAGCCCCGACGTCGTGAGCTCGACGGCCTTCGGGGTCCCGGTGGTCCCCGAGGTCTGGACGACGGCACCCACCGGGGGGTCGGGCGGCACGCCGGCGAGGGCGCGGCGCCCGTCCCGGTCGACCAGGTGGGTGGGGCGCAGGCGCGCCAGCGTGGCCTCGAGCACCGCGGCGGGCTGGGCCGGGTCGAGGACGGCGACCGCGTCGCCGGCGTCCCACGCCTCGTTCACCGCGGGCGCCGCGCCCGATCGGGGCAGCAGGACCGCGACCAGCCGGCCGCTCACCGGCCGATTTGGTGGCGGGACGGCCCCGCCCGTACCGTGGGAGTGAGCACTCCCAGAGTGTACGCGCCCATCGATGTGTGACGGAGGGGCCATGACTCGCGCCATCCGACCGGGGGCCGACTGGAAGCCGGGCGACGTCGACTACCGCGACGTCCGCTACGAGACGGCGACCCTCGAGCGCGGCGCCGTCGCCAAGATCACGATCGCTCGGCCCGAGGTCCGCAACGCGTTCCGGCCCCAGACGCTCTTCGAGCTGCAGGACGCGTTCGAGCGGGCCCGCAACGACCCGTCGGTCGGCGTCGTCGTGCTCACCGGCGAGGGGCCCGACGCCTTCTGCAGCGGCGGTGACCAGCGCATCCGTGGCGACGACGGCTACGTCGGCGAGGACGGCGTCGGGCGCCTCAACGTGCTCGACCTCCAGGTCCAGATCCGGCGCCTCCCCAAGCCGGTCGTGGCGATGGTCGCCGGCTACGCGATCGGGGGCGGGCACGTGCTCCACGTCGTGTGCGACCTCACGATCGCGGCCGACAACGCGCGCTTCGGCCAGACGGGGCCCCGGGTCGGCTCCTTCGACGGCGGCTACGGGTCGGGGCTTCTCGCCCGCACCGTCGGGCAGAAGAAGGCGCGCGAGATCTGGTTCCTCTGCGAGCAGTACGACGCGGAGGAAGCGGCCCGCCTCGGCCTCGTGAACACGGTCGTGCCCCTCGAGGAGCTCGAGGAGCGCACGCTCGCGTGGTGCGCCCGGATGCTGAGCCACAGCCCGCTCGCGCTGCGGCTGCTGAAGGCGTCGCTGAACGCGACGGACGACGGGCTCGCCGGCCTCCAGCAGCTCGCCGGCGACGCCACGCTCCTCTACTACCTGAGCGAGGAGGCGCGCGAAGGCAAGGAGGCCTTCCTCGAGCACCGCCCGCCGGCGTTCGACCAGTTCCCGCGACGGCCGTGACGCCGGCCGCCCCGGTGCGCGCGCGCGACTGGGTCGCGGGCGCGCGCCCACGCACCCTCGGCGCGGGGATCGCGCCCGTCGTCGTCGGCACCGCGGTGGGCGCGGCCGGACACGACGTGCTCGTCGGTCGCGCCGCGCTGGCGCTCGTGGTCGCCGTCGCGATCCAGGTCGGCGCCAACTACGCGAACGACTACTCCGACGGGGTGCGCGGCACCGACGCCGACCGGGTCGGGCCCCGGCGCCTGACGGCGAGCGGCGCCGTGTCCCCCGCCGCGGTGCGTCGCGCCGCGGCGATCGCCTTCGCCGTCGCCGCGGTCGCCGGGCTCGTGCTCTCGCTGCTCGTCGACCCGTGGCTGCTGCTCGTCGGCGTGGCCGCGCTCGGCGCCGCCGTGCTCTACACCGGCGGCCCCAAGCCCTACGGGTATCTCGGACTCGGCGAGCTCATGGTCCTCGTCTTCTTCGGCTTCGCCGCCACCGCCGGGTCGGCGTACGTGCAGCAGGGGGCCCTGACGGCCGGCGCGTGGTGGGCGTCGGCGGTGTGCGGCCTGCTCGCCGCGGCGGTGCTCGCGGTGAACAACGTCCGCGACCGCGTCGGCGACGCGGCGGCCGGCAAGCGCACACTCGCCGTGCGACTCGGTGACCGGCCCGCCCGGCTGCTCTGCGTCGGGCTCGTCGCCGCCGCGTTCGCCGCCGTCGTCGCGCTCGGGACGATCCACGCCGGTGCCCTGCTCGGCCTCGCTGCGCTGCCCGTCGCCGTCCCGCCGGCGCGGGCGATCCTCGGCGGGCGCACCGGCCCCGCGCTCATCCCCGCGCTCGTCGGCCTCGTCCGCCTCGAGCTCGTCGTCGCCGCGCTCGTCGCCATCGGGATCCTGGTGTGGTGAACGCGCGCGCCCACCACCTCGTCATCGACGGGCGGCCCGTCTGTCTGCTCGAGGGCCCGGCCGGCTGGGGCGAGTGGTCGCCGCTGCCCGGCTATCCCTGCGACCCCGACGTCGCGTGGCGCGCGGCGGAGGAGGCGGCACTCGTCGGGTGGCCCGCCCCGGTCCGCACGGTCGTCGCGGTCAACGCCCTCGTCACCGGCCCGACGGTCGACCCCGACGACCTCGCCGGCTACCCGGCCGTCAAAGTGAAGGTCGGCCCGGGCGACGGCGTCGAGCTCGTCGCGGCCGTCCGCGACGCGATCGGTCCCCGCGTCGCGCTGCGCGTCGACGCGAACGGCGCGTGGGACCTCGACACCGCGGCGCGCGCCATCGCTCGCCTCGCGCGCTACGACCTCGAGCTCGTCGAGCAGCCCGTGGCCCGCCTCGACGAGCTGGCCCGCCTCCGCCGGAACGTCGCCGTGCCGCTCGCCGCCGACGAGTGCGTCCGCGGCCTCGACGACGCGCGGAGGCTACGGGCGCTCGACGCCGCCGACGCCCTGGTGGTGAAGGTGCAGCCTGCAGGTGGGGTGCGCGCCGCGGCGGCACTGGTCGACGCCGCCGGCGTGCCCGGCATCCCCAGCTCGATGCACGAGACGTCGGTCGGCCTTGCCGCCGGGCTCGCGCTCGCCGCGATGCTGCCCGCGCTCCCGTACGCGTGCGGGCTGGCCACCGCGGCGCAGCGCGCCCACGACGTGACCGGGACGCCGCTCGTGCCCGAGCACGGGACGCTGACCGTCCGGTCGGTGACGCCCGACCCGGCGCTGCTCGCCCGCTACGCCGTCTCGAGCCCCGACACCCAGGCGGCGATGCGGTGAGCGACCTCCTCGGGCTGCTCGAGCTGCACCGCGTGGCCCGCCTTCGGGACGATCTCGACGGCCGCGTGGGCGCCGATCGCGTCCGCCATCTGTCGCGCCATCTCCGAGTACGCGCGGTCGTAGCCGCCGACGATGAGCAGGACCGGGACGGTCAGCTCGCGCAGCCGGTCCCACAGCGGCACCTGCACCCCTTGCCCGAGCGCCCGGAGCTGGTGCGCCACCCGCGGGACGTTGTTGCGTCGCCGCCGCTCCTCGAGCATCGCCTTCTCACGCGGGAGCGTCTCGAAGAGCCGCTGGTCCAGCCAGCGCTCGAGGAACAGCTCGAGGCCGTCCCGCTCGAGCTCCTGGGCCCGCCGCTCGTCCGCCGCCTGGCGTGCCTCGCGCGGTCCCGGCTCCCGGATCCCCGGCGAGCCGCTCACCAGCACGAGCGCGTCCACGAGCGCCGGGTTGTCGAGCGTGAGGCGCAGGCACAGCCGCGCACCCATCGAGTAGCCGACCCAGACGCCCTGGCCGCCGCGGTGGGCGACCGCGTCAGCCGTCGCCTCGAAGTCGAGCCCGTCGGGGACCTCGATCGTCTGGATGTCCCAGTCGCGGGGCAGGGCGTGCTCGACCGGCTCCCAGGAGCGCGCGGTGAGTGTGAACCCGGGCACGAGGCGTAGCCGCACCGATGGATCCTTCCATGAGCCCTGACGCCAACACCGCATTCGCCGGAGCCCTCGTCGACGAATGGGCGCGGGCGGGCGTCACCGACGCCTGCGTCGCCCCCGGCTCCCGGAACGCCCCGCTGACGCTGGCCCTCGCCGCCGACCCGCGGATTCGCGTCCATCCGCACCTCGACGAGCGCTCGGCCGGCTTCTTCGCCCTCGGCGCCGCCCGCGGATCGGGGCGCCCGGTCGTCGTGTGCTGCACCTCGGGTACGGCGACGGCGCACCTCCATCCGGCCGTCCTCGAGGCCTGGCACGGCGGCGTCCCGCTGCTCGTCTGCACCGCCGACCGGCCGCCGGAGCTGCGCGACACCGGCGCCGGCCAGACCATCGACCAGGTTGGCCTCTACCGCGGCGCCGTGCGCTGGTCTTGCGACGTCGACGCCCCCGCCGACCGCCCCGGGGCGGGTGCGTGGTGGCGCGCGCTCGCCGCCCGTGCCGCCGCCGCGGCGCTCGGGCCGCCCGCGGGCCCCGTCCACCTGAACCTCGCGTTCCGCGACCCGCTCGCCCCGACCGGCGCGCCCCTCGTCGACGCGCCCGGGCGAGCCGACGGCGCGCCGTGGACCGTGTCGGTCCCGGCCGAGCGCCGCCTCGACGCGGCGGCGATCGCCGACCTCGCCGGCGCCGTGCGCCACGCGGCGCGCGGCGTCGTGGTCGCCGGCTGGGGCGCCGACGCCGACGCGGCCACCGTCTCCCGATTCGCCGCACGCGCCGGCTGGCCGATCCTCGCGGACCCGCTGTCCGGTCTGCGGGTGGGACCGCTCGCGTGCGCCAGCGCCGACGCGCTCCTCCGCACCGCAGCCTTCGCGTCGACGCACGCGCCCGACCTCGTGCTCCGGCTCGGTGCCGCGCCGACCAGCGCGGCGACCGGGGCATGGCTCGCGGGCGCGTCGGACTCGTGGCTCGTCGACCCCGACGGACGCTGGCTCGACCCGACCCACACCGCGACGCGCCGACTGCCCGTCGATCCCGGCCCGCTGCTCGCGTCGCTCGCCGACGCGCTGGACGCACCGACCGACACGACGTGGCTGGACGGCTGGCTCGACGCCGACCGTCGCGCGCGGCGTGCGATGGCCGAGCAGCTCGCGGGGAGCGAGGAGCCCTTCGAGGGGCGGATCGCGCGCGACGTCGTCGCGGCGCTGCCGAGCGGCGCGACCCTCGTGGTCGCGTCGAGCATGCCGGTCCGCGACCTCGAGACCTTCGCCGAGCCCCGCGCGGACGTGCGGTTCGTCGCGAACCGCGGTGTCAACGGCATCGACGGGTTCGGTTCCACCACCCTCGGCGTCGCGGCCGTCACCCGGGGCCCGACCGTCGGGCTCACCGGCGACCTCTCGTTCCTCCACGACGCGAACGCGCTCCTCGGCGTGAGCGACCGCGACCTCGACGCCGTGTTCGTCGTCGTCGACAACGACGGCGGCGGGATCTTCTCCTTCCTGCCGTACGCGCAGCGGGTGGCCCCGGAGCCGTTCGAGCAGGTGCTCGCGACGCCGCCTGGGACGGACCTCGCCGGCGTCGCGGCGGCGCACGACGTCCCGGTGACCGAGGTCGAGAAGGCGTCCGCGCTCGGGCCGGCGCTCACGGCGGCGCTCGCCGCCGGTGGTGTCTCCGTCGTGCGAGTCCGCACCGACCGCGCGGCCAACGTGGCGCGCCACGAGGAGGTCTGGTCCGCCGTCGCGGACGCACTCGAGGACCCGCCGCGCAGCGGAGCCTGAATCGGGCGCGTTCGGCGCCGCGGGATGGGTCAGCGCGCCGTCGGGGCGCGATCCCCGTCCGGCCGCGACGCGTCGGCGTCCAGCGGGTTGCCGGTCGGGTCCGCGAACACGGTGGGGAAACGGAACTCGCTCCAGTGTCCCGGCGGGGTGTCGCTGACGCGCGTCGCGACGCATCCCCACCACAGCCATCGCGGGTTGTCCGGGAACCGGCTCAACGTCCGCTGGCTGGTGACGCGGAAGCCCTCCCCCTCGACCGCAGAGGAGAAGAACGACGGGGTCATCCCCCAGATCCAGTGCGCGGGGTTGACCTCCTGCGGGTCGAAGCCCGGGAACTGCGAGTCCCCCTGCGGCACGGGGTGCATCTTCGGATCGGGGTTCCCGGGCAGATAGACCAGGGTGTTCGGGACCTCGAGCTCGTCGAGCATGGGTTGGACCACGGCGAACTTGTCGCCGACCCGCTCCAGCATGAGGTGCAAGCTCTGCAGCAGCGCGGGCTGATGCAGCAGCGCGTCGTACGCCACCCCGACGTCGAAGCCCTTCGGGATCTTCTGCATGAAGAACGGGTCCGAGAAGTCGCCCTTGTAGTAGTCCAGCGCAAGGTTCGAGAGTCGGCGCTCTTGCCAGCCGGGGGTCTCGATCGCGTCAATGAGGGTGACGTGCTTCGCTGACCCCAAGCAGTACTCCGCGTAGACGCCCTCGACGATGTAGATGTCGCCGAACACGATCACGGAATCAGCCGGCAGCACGTCGTCCAAAATCCGATCTTGAAGGACGTCAAGGGGTTGGCGTTGTCCATCCTGGACTCCTCGGGCAGCGCAACCGGACGCTCGTGCGCGGCAGGCCCGACAGTCTACGAACAGGTCCGTCGCGTCGGTAGCTGCGGTCGTGGGTCCGCTCGCCGTCGGCCCCCACGATCGATGCCCGGGCCGCGGCGTCGGGGTGCACCCCATCCGCACGACCTCCCGACCAGCCGCGGGCCGCCCCGTCCTGGTCGCCGGGACCCGACCTGCCCGGTAGCCTCGCCGAGCCATGCGGGTGCTCGGCGCGTGCTCGCTCGGTGGCGCCGGCCACCTGCACCCTCTCGTGCCGGTCCTCGACGCCGCACGGCGGCGGGGGGCCGAGGTCGTCGTCGTCGGGCCGCCGGGGCTTCGCGCCTCGTCACCGACGCAGGGTTCCGTCGAGCCGGGCGGCGAGCCGCCCGAAGCGGAGATCGCGCCGATCCGCGAGCGCCTGCCCGTCGTCGAGGCACCCGAGGCGGCGCGCCTCGGCAACGGCGAGCTGTTCGGTCGCCTCGCGACCGCGATGCTGCCCGCGATGAGTGCGCTCTGCGCTACCTGGCGGCCCGACGTCATCCTGCGCGACCCGGCCGAGTACGCGTCCGCGATCGTGGCCTGTCGGCGTGGCGTGCCGATGGCGCAGGTGGCCATCTCGCTCGCACAGGTCGAGGCGGGCTCGATCGCCGTGGCGGCACCGGCGCTCGAGCCGGTCGAGGCGGGCGTCGTGGAGGCGCTGCACGCCGCCCCGTACCTCACGCGCTTCCCTTCGCGCTCGACCCGTCACCGTTCCCGACGACGGTCCGGTTCCGTGAGCCCCGTGGCCCGCCGGCCGCCCCTCGGGGACTGGTGGGGCGGCTCCGAGGCGCCGCTCGTCTACGTGACGCTCGGCACCGTGATCGGCCGCCTGTCCACCGCGGCCACCCGGTACCGCACCCTCCTCGACGCCGTGGCGGGCCTCGATGTTCGCGTCCTGCTCACCGTGGGCGCCGCCTCGATCCGGCCGCGCTCGGCGATATCCCGGCGAACGTCCACGTCGAGGCCTGGGTCGACCAGGCCGACGTGCTCCACCACGCCCGCCTCGTCGTGTGCCACGGCGGCTCCGGCACGCTGTTCGGGGCGCTCGCCGCCGGGGTGCCGCTCGTCGTGGTCCCGGCGTTCGGCGACCAGGTCGAGAACGGCCGCCGGGTCGCGGCCGCGGGTGCCGGGCTCCCACCGCCGGGCCGCGCGCCGCGGGATGGCGCCGCCGCCCCGGCGCCTCGCCGAGCTGATCCGGCTGGTCCTCGCCGACGACTCGTATCGGGACGCGGCGCGACGCCTCGCGGCGGAGATGGCCTCGTTCCCGACCGCCGACGAGGTGATGGCCGGGCTTGCCGCACCGGCCGGGGCCGGCTTCAGGGCCGGATGAGGGCGCCGAGCATGGGCTCGAGCTTCGCCCGGGTCTCGTCCCACTCCGCGTCGGGACGCGAGCCGGCGACGATTCCGGCCCCGGCGTGCAGCACGGCGCGGCACCCGTCGAGCTGCGCGCCGCGGAGCGCCACGGCCCACTCGCCGTCGCCGCGGGCGTCGACCCACCCGACCGGCCCGGCGTAGCGGCCCCGCGGGGTCGCCTCGAGCTCGGTGAGCAGCCGCGTGGCGGCGTCACGGGGGGTCCCGGCGACGGCGGCCGTCGGATGGAGGGCACGGGCCAGCGTCAGCGCGGACGCGGCGGGCGCGCGGAGCGTGCCGTGCACCGGCGTGGCGAGGTGCAGCACGGACGCGAGCGTCGTGAGCGAGGTCTCGGCGGGGACGGCGAGCATCTCGCACACCGGGTCCAGCGCGGCGACGACGTCATCCACGACGAGTCGGTGCTCCCACGCGTCCTTCGCCGACGCACGCAGCCGCGCCGCCGCGTCGGGCCCGAGGGGCGCCGTGCCAGCGAGCGGGCACGAGTCGACGTGCCGCCCCACGCGGCGGACCAGCAGCTCGGGGGTCGCGCCGACGAGCCCGTCGGCGTGATACAGGAAGCAGCCGGGCTGGCGGGCCCGAAGGTGCGTGAGCACGTCGGTGACCGACGGGGCCGTGTCGGTCTCGACGACGACGGACCGGGCGAGCACGACCTTCGTCAGCTCGTCACGACCGATCGCGTCGAGCGCGACGTCGACCATGTGGCGCCATCCGTCGCGGTCGGTGTCGGGGGTGACGGTCCATCTCGACGGCGTGGCGGTCGTCGCCGAGACGTGGAGGCGGGCCGGAGGGTCGCCGACCTCGGTGACCCAGCAGCGACCGTCGGCGCGGCGGCCGATCACCGTGCTCGGGATGACGAGCTCGGCGGCGTGCGTGCGATCGAAGGGGAGCGCGCCGACGGCGAGCGGGCCGGTGCCCGACCAGCCGAGCGGGTTGTCCGATTCGATCTCGGCGAGCACGGTGTCGGCGTCCTCGACCGGGACGCGGGCCGCGACGCCCGCCGTGACGATCCCGGCGCCGTCGCGCAGCCACGCGAACCCGTCGTCGTCGCGCTCCTCGAGCAGGTCGGGGTGCTCGGCGATGGGGCGGGTCACCGCCGCGAGCTGCGGGCGTGCCGTGGCGAGCGACGTCATCGCCGGACCCCGGCGAGCAGCTGCACGGACCCGCCCGTCATCGTCTCGTGGCGCACGTCGACGAGCCCGAGGTCCTCGAGGCTCGCCGTGAGCGCCGCGCTCGGCGGGAGGTAGGCGGTGGAGCGGGGCAGGTACCGGTAGGCGTCGGCGTCCCGGGCCAGCACCCGACCGAGCAGCGGGACGACACCTCGGAACCACACGGCGTTCCCGACGCGCCACACGAGCCGCTCCGGCACCGCCGTCTCGAGGGCGACGAACCGGCCGTCCGGGACGAGCACGCGGACGCACTCGCGCAGCATCGCGTCGAGCTCGACGACGTTGCGGAGCGTGAACGCCGTGATGACCCCGTCGAACGTCGCGTCGGGAAACGGGAGGCGCTCGGCGTCGGCTCGCACAAGCGGCGCGTCGACCCGCGCGGCCGCGAGCATCCCGGCCGAGCGGTCGACGCCGACGGCGCGCAAGTCGTGGCGCACCAGCTCGCGGCACAGGTCGCCCGTGCCGCAGCCGACGTCCAGGATCCGCGCCCCCGGGCTGCGTCGAGGGCGGCGATGGCCCGCCGGCGCCACCGCTGGTCCAGCCCGAGCGAGATGACGCGGTTCGTGCGGTCGTAGGTCGGCGCGATCCGGTCGAACATCGCCTCGACGGCGACACGCTTCTCGTCCCCTTCGGGCAGCGTCGCACGTCGGCGTCGGCGCGGTCACGGCGCGCCCTGACCGTCGGCGGCGCTCCACCCCGGCTCGGCGCGCGCCGCGTCGAGCTCGGCGGGCTCGCCGACCGACTCGAGGTGCTCCTGGGCGACCTCGAGGAGCACGCTGCGGAAGTGGTGCGCGACGAGCGTCGTCACCGCCGGGAGCAGCGTCCGGAACGCGTCGACGAGGTGGTCGGCCTGGTCGGCTTCGGTCTCGGGGCTCCCGCGCAGCGGTTCGCGGACGTGCGTGTCGAAGAGCTGCACGGCCTCCTCGGCGATGTCACGGGTGGCGTCGTGATGCCGGCGCGCCAGCGCGAGGAGCGCCGGGAGCGGCAGCCCGACCTCGAGGAGCGTCAGGCCGGCCGTGACGATCGCGCCGTCCGACGCCGTGAACCGCGGATCGCCGTCGCGGGTGCGGGGCACGAGCAGGCCCTCGCGCACCGCGGTCTCGAGCAGCGCGGCGGGCACCGCGGCGCGCGCCGCGAGCTCGTCGAGCGTGAGCAGCTCCTCACCCCCGGCCTCGGCCACGGCCGCGGCGAGCGGCTCGTCGACGGCGTCGAGCTCCCCGTCGAGGAGCCGCCGGATCACCGCGAGGGAGAACCCCCGGCCCTGCAGCTCGCGGATCCGCACGAGGCGCGCCACGTGCTCCGACCCGTACCAGGCGACACGGCCCTCCCGGCGGGGCGGGGCCAGCAGGCGACGCTTCTGGTAGAAGCGGATCGTGTCGACGGACGTCTCGGTCCGTCGTGCGAGCTCCTCGACCCGCAGCTCGTCGTCCACGACCCCAATGCTAGGAGCGATCACTCCCAAAATGGGAACGGCGGCTCCGACGGCTCAGCCGGGGGTCCGCCAGACGGGCTCTCGCTTCTCGATGAAGGCCGTGGCGCCCTCGACCCCGTCGCCGCTGGCCCCGACCTCGGCGGCGGCGGCCATCGTGAGCTTCCAGCCCTCGGCTTCGGTGGCCTCGACGGCCTCGCGGGTCAGGCGGCGCGTGACCCGGACGGCCGTCGGCGAGTTGCGGGCGATGCGCTCGCCGAGGGCCACCGCCTCCTCCAGCACGTCCTCGGCGGGGACGAGCCGGTTCACCAGTCCCAGCTCGAAGGCGCGCGCGGCGGTGATCGGATCGCCGGTCATGCCGATCTCGAGGGCGACGGCGAGCGGGACGCGCTTCGCCAGCCGGATCGGGCCGCCGGCGGCGGCGAGCAGGCCGCGGGAGGCCTCGGGGAGCCCGAAGGTCGCGGTCGTCGCGGCGACGACGAGATCGCACGACAAGACGAGCTCGAACCCGCCCGCGACGGCCGCGCCGTGCACGGCGGCGATCACCGGCTTCGGGTAGTCGCGCTGCGCGAGGCCGGCGAAGCCACCGCGCTTGGTCATGATCCCCGCGCCACCACCCGAGGCGATGACCCGCAGGTCGGCGCCCGCACAGAACACCGGCCCGTTGCCCGCGATGACGACGACCGTCACCTCCGCATCCTGCTCGAGGTCGTCGAGGGCGCCTTCGATCCGCGCCGACAGCTCCGGGCTCATCGCGTTGCGCGCCTCGGGCCGGTTCAGGCGCAGGATCTCGACGCGCCCGCGCCGCTCCCGCTCGAGGATGTCCGCCATCAGGTCCTCCCCGGCGTCGTCCGACGGTTGGCCGCCGCCGCCCGCTGATCGGCTCGCCGCATGCGGCGCTCAAGGTAGCGGCGCCGGCGAGGTCCGGGCGCCGGACGATCAGAAGCGCCAGCGAGTCGCCCCGGAGGGCTCGGCCGTGCCGAGGGCGTAGATCGTCGTGGGCGTGGCTCGATACACGTGCCACGGCGGCGGCCCCGCGCTCGGTGCGCTGTACTCGGCGTAGAGCGCCCCGTCCCGCACGGACACCGGCCATCCCCCCTTCGCGTACTCGGCCGCGACGCGCTGCAGCGCGGCCTCGTCGGTCAGCTGGACGGCCTCGCCTTCGACGACGAGGTCGAACGGCTCCGTCGCCACGGTCAGGGTGCAGCGGGGGTCACGGGCCAGGTTCCGCGCCTTCTGGGTGGTCGGGCCGGCGGTGAAGTACCCGCCGCCGTCCATCCAGAGCACGCCGAGCGGCATGACGTGCGGCCGCCC
This sequence comes from uncultured Actinomycetes bacterium, assembly GCA_963731625.1. Classification (GTDB taxonomy): domain Bacteria; phylum Actinomycetota; class Acidimicrobiia; order IMCC26256; family PALSA-555; genus PALSA-555. Next base: position 1,042,313 of record CAVSWH010000001.1, on the reverse strand, counting down.
GTCGGCGCGCACGGTCGCGAGCCAGGTGGTGTGCCGACCCGGCCCGCCCGACCCCGGTCCCTGGGTGATCTGGGCGAGCCCGTGCGCGAGCAGATCGCGCACCCTCGTCCAGGGGATCACCGGGGCGTCGTAGCCGTCCAGGTTCCGCTCGGCTGTCGGTTCGCTCGCCATGGCGTCGTCCTTCCCGTCGTCGTGCGCTCGCGGGCTCCTCGATCATCGAGCCGGCGAGCCATCGGATGACTTGCCGGTTCTGACGGGACGTGGCCAGGAATGTCAGCGCGGACGCCGACTACTCGCGGACATCCTCGATCGACGGCGTGAACAGGGGGGCGAGCACGAGCCGCTCGGGGTCCGCGCCACCCGCCCACTCGTAGCCGCGCATCTGGGCGACGCTGCGCCGGCCCGTCATGGCTCGGAGCAGCTCGAAGCGCGAGGTGCGGACCTCGTTCGTCGGCTCGCCGACCCCGACGGACCGCGTGCCGTCGTCGGTGATCAGCAGGAGCGCGGGACGCTGCGCCTCCCGGTCGCGCTGGTCGAACGCGTCGGTGCTCCACGCATAGGAGCGTCCGGCGGCGACCGAGTCGCGCCCGCCCGGTGCCGCCAGGACGCCGCGCAGGTCCTGCTCATGGGTCCAGGTGTCGAACAGGAGCTGCCCGAAGGTCCCCGGGGGCGTCTGGTCGATGAGGGCGTCGAGCGCCTCGCCGTTGCGCTCCCAGTCCACGAGGATCTCCTCGACGCTCCACGCCCGCCGCTTGTCGACCTGCACGGCCGTCCAGGGATCGGTCGCGACCCCCTCGAGGTTCCCGTTGACGACGTCGTCACAGACCCCGCCGAGGTGGGCCAACAGGTCGCGGGCCTGCCACTCCGGCGTGGTCGGCGGGATGGATTCGAGCTCGGCGGCGCGGCCGCGGGCGAGCACCACGATCGTGTCGCGCATCGACTGGTAGGCCTGTCCGTCGGTCGTCACGCCGCCAGTGTGGCCAAAGCGCCGGGCGTCGGCCACCCGGCCGGCCCGAGAGCGGGGCCGGCGGCTTGTGGTGTCTTCGGGCTCTGGCGGCTGTCCGATTCGTGCGACGTCGGCGCCACGTCGTCGCACCGCGCATCCCCGTCGCCGGGACGACCCCACCGTTAGGGTCGCGGAGGTCGCCTCCAGTGCGGGCTCGGACGGACCGACGTAGCGGTGACGGCTCGAGGGACTGGCGGCCGAGGTGGGTGAAGGGCTCCGATCGGGAGGGACGCCGCGATGACGCGCATGCCGTGGCGTCGCGTGGGCGGGCGCGGGCGCTGTGTGGCCGTGCTGGCCGCGGGTGGCGCGCTCCTGGCGGCCGGGTGTGTCCCGTTGGCGCCCCCGCCCCCGCCGCCGCCCGTCGCGACGTACTGCGCGGCGACGCCCCCGAGCTCGCCGGCGACTTATCAGGCCGCGTTCGACGCCCTGCGCCACACGTACACCGAGTGGGCATCCGCCGACGAGTCCGTGCCGATCGACCTGCCCGACGGGCGTGTCGTGTGGGTCTTCGACGACACGTCCGTCGGCCACGTGCTGGCCGACGGGACGCTCGCCCCCTCGAACACGTTGGTCTCGAACAGCTTCGTCGTGCAGAGCGGGGCGTGCTTCACGCCGCTGCTGGGCGGCGTCCCGCTGGCGCGGACGCAGCCTCATCCCCACGCCGGCGCCTGGCGAGTGGTACTGGCCGACGTCGGGCGTCGTCGACCCAGCCACCAATCAGCTGCTCGTGTTCGCGCTGCAGGGTCTACGGACCGGTCCGGCCTCCCTCGACATCGACATCCTCGGTACGAGCGTCGCAACGTTCTCGCTGCCGAGCCTCACCTTCACCGGCGTGCAGCCGTTGCCCTTCCCGACCACCACCCTCACCGTGAACAGCGTGGCGGTCGGCGGGTCCTACGGCTCGACCTCGTTCTACGACGCTACGAACCCCGATCCGACCCAGCGCGACGTGTACGCCTACGTGTCGAGCTTCCGTAACACGTATGTGGCGCGCGCCACCGTCGACCAGGTCCTGACCGGCCCCTGGGCGTTCTGGAACGGAAGTGGATGGGTCACGGACCCCACCCAGGCCGCGCCGTTGCAGTGGATCGGAATGCCGGACTTCGACCCGAGCCACGTGTTCGGCCCGGGTGACGGCCCCCGCTCCCAGCCCAACGTGGTCGCGTACGGCAGCGGCTACCTGCTGACCGAAAAGCTCAACGACGCATTCTCCAACGACGTCTCGGTGTTCACGGGCACGACGCCGGCCGGGCCGTGGACCTACGTCGGGCAGGTGGCCGACACGACGCAGCCCGGCACGATCGCGTACGGCGCGTACACCCAGCTCACGCTGCCCGGCACGAGCGGGCCGACGACCGTGTACAACACGAACGTCTCACCGTTCCTGTCCAACCCGCCGCCGCCGACGATTCAGAGCTACGGACCGCATTTCGTCGTGCCCGACCCTACGGTGTTCCCGCCGCCTCCCTAACGTGCCGACCCTGGGTCGCCGAACAACCAGTCGCTAGCCTGCGTCACCGTGGCTGAACCCGGTGGCAGCGGACCGGTCGGGCCGTACCCGCCCGGCGTCGAGACCGACGAGCAGCGCGTCGAGTACGACAAGCTGCGACGGCGAGTGCTCTGGACGATGCCGTCCGGTCTCTACGTCATCGGGTCACGCGGCGAGGACGCCGCCACCCGGCACCTCATGACCGCCAACTGGGTCACGCAGCTCGCCTTCGAGCCGAAGCTCATCGGCGTGTCGGTCGAGCGCAGCGCCGTCACGCACGGGCTCATCGCGGCGACCCGCTGCTTCAGCGTCTCGTTCATCGATCGCGAGGACCGGGCGATCGTGCGGAAGTTCACCAAGCCCACCGAGGCCAACGTCGAGGCGCGGACGATCAACGACGTCCCGTACCTCGAGCGCGTGACTGGCGCGCCTGTCCTGAGTCAAGCGGTCGCCTTCAGCGACTGCGAGGTGCGCGAGACGCTCGAGACGGGCGGCCACACGCTCTTCGTCGGCGAGGTCGTCGACGCCGGGTTCCTCCGCGACGACGAGTCGACGCCGGTGCTGCGCATGGAGGACACGCGCATGAACTACGGCGGCTGACGGCTCTCCCCGGCGCGGCGTCGAGACCGCGTTGAGCCGGCCTACTTGCCGGTCAGGCGGTCCCAGAAGCTGCGCTTGTCCTGGGTCGGCGAGGACGCCGGGCTGGGCGTCATCGTCGGCGGCGGGGCCGGGTTGCTCGGCGTCGCCGCCGGACGCGGCGCCGGAGCGCTGATCACCGGCGGCGGCGGCGCAGCGACGACCGGCGACCGCTTCGCGGCGACCTTGCGCTTGGTCGCCTTCCGCTTCGCGGCCTTCTTCGCGGGCTTGCGGACGGGCGCGCGCTTCTTCGTGGCCTTGCGCTTCGTCGTCTTCTTGACGGTGCGCTTCTTCGCCGCGCGCTTGGGGGCTCGCTTCGCGGGCTTGCGGGCCGGTGCCCGCCTCTTGGACGCCTTCCGCTTCTTCGTGGCCTTGCGCTTCGTTGTCTTCTTGGCGGTGCGCTTCTTCGCCGCGCGCTTGGGGGCTCGCTTCGCGGGCTTGCGGGCCGGTGCCCGCCTCTTGGTCGCCTTGCGCTTGGTGGTCTTCTTGGCGGCGCGCTTGGGTGCCTTCCTCGCAGGCTTGCGGGCCGGCGCCCGGCGCTTCGCGCCCTTCCGAGTCGTGCGTTTGGCCGGCATCGTCAACTCCCTCGCAGGCCACGTGGCCGAATTCGGTAGATCCTGCCACGTCGGGTGCTTCGAAAGGGGGATTACTACGCTTTGGGCGTGGCGCGAATCGAGGACGAGCGACCGACCCCGGGGCCCTCACGTGTGCGTCCCGTCGCTCGCTGGCGCGTCGCGCTGACCACGGGGAACGCGCCCCCCGGGCCGACCGACCCCGTGACCCGCTGGCTCGTGCTGTCGCGCGCGTCGGTGCTGCCGATGACCGTGACTGCCGGTCTGCTCGCGCTGCTGCTCGCGTGGTGGAACGACAGCGGGCAGGTGAACGTCGGGCTCGGCGTCCTCGCTGTCGCGGGAATCGTGCTGGCCCACGTCGCGAACAACCTGATGAACGACCTGTGGGACCTCGACGTCGGCACCGACTCGACCCAGTACCCGCGGGCGCTCTACGCCCCGCACCCGGTGCTGTCCGGCATGACCAGCCGACGGGGGCTGCTGGCCCGTGTGCTCGTCGTCAACGTGGTCGACCTCGGCATCCTGGTGGCCCTCGTCGCTGCCCGCGACGCGTGGATCCTCGCCTTCGCACTCGGCGGGTTCCTCCTCTCCTTCGCGTACACGGCACCGCCGTTGCGGCTGAAGAAGCACGGCCTCGGCGAGCCGACCGTGTTCGTCGTCTGGGGGCCGCTCATGGTCGGCGGCACGTACTACGCCGCCGTCGGCCACCTGCCCGTCGGCGTCGTCATCGCGTCGATCCCGTACGCGCTGCTCTGCACCGCCGTGCTGATGGGCAAGCACATCGACAAGATCCCGTGGGACGCTCCCGACGGCACCAAGACGCTCCCGGTCCTCATCGGCGAGCGGCGCGCTCGTCAGCTGACCCAGGCGATGATGGTCGCCTTCTACCCGATCGTGGTCGGGCTCGCCGTCGCCGGCACGCTGCCGATCCTGTCCGTGCTGTGCCTGCTCGGCATCACCCGCCTCGTCCGAATCTGGCGGCCGTTCTCCGAGCCCAAGCCCGATGCGCCGCCGGAGGGCTTCCCGATCTGGCCACTCTGGTTCGCGGCGCTTGCCTTCGTGCACACGCGCCGTGCTGGCGCGCTGCTCATCGTGGGCCTGCTGCTGGGTGTGCTGCTCGGCGTCTGAGCGCGCCGACCAGGTGAGCACGCCGAAAGGGCATGAGTAACCTGGCAGAACTGTGCGCCGGGAGAGTCGGGTCGTCTCGGCGTCGATGGGCGCAGTCCACGCCGGGGCCGCACGCGCGCTGCCGCACCGCTCGGCGAGCCGCGGCCACGACGCCCGTCCGCGTGCGCGCGTGACGTCGCGGTGAGCGTCGCCCTCACCGCCGCGATCGCTGCCGCCGGCGTCGCCGGTGCGGCCGGCGTCGTGCAGGCCGGGCCGGCCCTCGCTCGCGTGGCGCCGATCGGGAACCGGGTGACGCCCCGGCTGGTCGGGTGGGGTCGCGACGACCACGTCGCGCTCACGTTCGACGACGGCCCCGACCCCGAATCGACGCCGGCGATCCTCGCCGAGCTCGACCGTCTCGGGTGGCACGCCACCTTCTTCATGCTCGGTGGCATGGCCCGACGTGCGCCGTCGCTGGTCGCCGATCTCGTCGCGGCGGGTCACGAGGTGGCCGTCCACGGCGACACCCACCGGAGCATGATGAGCCGCGGGCCGCGTGCCGTCCGCCGCGACATCCAGGAGGCGACCGACGCGATCGCCGGCGCCGCGGGCGTCGCCCCGATCTGGTTCCGGCCACCGTTCGGCGCCCTGTCGTACGGCGCGGTCGCGGGCGCGCGCCGGGCCGGCCTCACGACGGTGCTGTGGACGACGTGGGGGCGTGACTGGCGCGCCGAGGCGACCCCCGACACCGTCGTGGCCGACGTGCTGCGCCGCCCGGTCGCGGGGGGGACGGTGCTCCTCCACGACTCCGACTGCGAGTCGGCGCCCGGCTCCTGGCACTCGACGCTGGGCGCCCTCGCGCCGCTCGCCGAGCAGCTCCACGCGCGCGGCCTCGCCGTCGGGCCGTTGCGGGACCACGGTCTGGTCCCACGGCACCCGCCGGCGCGCGTCTGAGTCGTGACCCTCGCGGTCGTCCTCGCGCTCTGCGGTGGGCTCTGCTACGCGATCGCCTCGGTCGTCCAGCAGCGCGTGGCCGCGCAGCAGCCGCCGGAGCTGTCGCTCTCGCCGCGGCTCATCGTGTCGCTCGCCCATCGGCCGCTCTGGCTGCTCGGGATCGCCGTCGACGTCGCCGCGTACGGCTTCGAGGCCGCGGCCCTCGGCTTCGGGTCGGTGCTCGTGGTCGGACCGCTCCTGTGCAGCGGTTTGCTGTTCGCGCTGCCGTTCGCGTCGTTCCGCACCGGCCGCCGCGTGACGAGGGCCGAGATGATCCCTGCGGTGATGGTCACGGTCGGGTTGGCGCTCTACGTCGAGGTCGGCGCGCCGACCGGCACGACGTCGCACGCGTCGCACCTGGCGTGGGTGCTCGCGGCGGCGTTCGTGATCGTCGTCGCCGGGACCGCCGTCGCCCTCGGGCGGCGCACCCGCGAGCCGGGCCACCGGGCCATGTACTACGGCCTGGCCACCGGCGTCGTGTACAGCCTGACGGCCGTGCTGACGAAGGCCACCGTCGATCGGCTCACGCCGTCCGTCCTGCCGATCCTCGGGCACTGGCAGCTCTACGCCCTGCTCCTCGCGTCGGTCGTCGGCCTCGTGCTGAACCAGAGCGCCTTCCAGGCGGGCCACGTCGCGGCGTCGCTGCCCGTCATGTCGGTCTCGAATCCGGTGCTCGCCTCGGTGATGGGTGTCCTGCTCTTCGGGGAGCACCTCGACGCGCAGAGCGCGCTCGCCTGGGTCGTGGCGGGCGCGGCGATCGCCGCGATGATCGTCGGCATCCTGTGGCTGTCGCGCTCGCCGCTCGTCACCGAGGAGGTCGAGCACGTCCCCGCGCTCGAGGTGTGACGGTCAGGTCTGCAGGTCGAGGACCGCACCGCCGACCTGCTCGAGCTCACGCGTCCAGTCGTCCGGCTCCGTCAGCGGGACGAGCACGAGCTTCGAGAACCCCACCGACACGAACTCGCTGAGGCGCGTCCGCAGTGCCGGGAGGCCCACCGCGACCAGGTCGGCGGGGTCGACCTCGGGCCGGATCGCGGCGAGGCGCTGGCGCAGCGCGTCCGGGATGGCGTCGTGGCCGTACGTGACCATCGCACCGAAGTGCTCGGGATCGACGGCCCGCCCGGCGCCCGCGGCGGCGTCGTCGACGATGACGCGGCCCGCGGCGCAGTCCGCGGGCGTCGAGAAGCTGGCGAGCCAGCCGTCACCGAGTCGGCCGCAGCGCCGCAGCTCGCTCTTCGCCCGGCCGCCGAGCCACACGTCTGGCGGCTGCTGACGCGGCTTGGGTCGCACGGTGAGGTCGCGGTAATGGAAGTGGTCGCCGTCGTGGTCGACGTGGTCCTCGGTCCAGAGGCGGCGGATCAGCGGGAGCGCCTCGTCGAAGATGGGCGCGCGGCTGTCGCGGGGCACGCCGAACGCCTGGTGCTCGGCGGCGATCGGGTTGCCCAGTCCGAACGCGGGCAGTGCCCGGCCGCCCGAGAGGCGGTCGAGGCTCGCCCACGCCTTCGCGAGCAGCGCCGGGTTGCGCCCGGGGAGCACCTGGACGCTGGTGCCGAGCTTCAGGCGCGCCGAGCGACCGGCGGCGAACGAGAGGCCGACGAGGGGATCGGGCGCGTCGCCCGCCACGCGCTCGGACAGCCACAGCGAATCGAACCCGCAGCCGTCGAGCCCGTCCACGAGCGACCCGAAGCGCTCCTCGTCGCGCAGACCCTGCACGCCGAGGCCGTAGCCGACGCGGACCTTCACGAGCGGAAGGCCTCGTAGCGGCGGAGCTCGCGCCGCGCGATCTGCTGGACGTGCACCTCGTCGGGCCCGTCCACGAGGTGCAGCGTCCGCGCGTGCGTGTAGAGCTGCGCGAGCGGCCAGTCGTCCGAGACGCCCGCGCCACCGAACTGCTGGATGGCCCGGTCGATGACCGTGGTGGCGAGGCGCGCCGCGACGACCTTGATCGCGGCGATCTCGAAGCGCGCGCCCTTGTTGCCGACCGTGTCCATGAGCCAGGCGGCCTTCATCGTGAGCAGGCGGGCCTGCTCGATCTCGATGCGGCTCTCCGCGACGCGCTCCTGCACCACGGCGTTGTCGGCGAGGTGCTGGCCGAACGCGACTCGCTGCTGGGCGCGGGCGCACAGCAGGGCGAGGGCCCGCTCGGCCATCCCGATGGCCCGCATGCAGTGGTGGATGCGCCCGGGCCCGAGACGGGCCTGCGCGATCGCGAACCCGCCGCCCTCCTCCCCGAGGAGGTACTCGGCGGGAATCCGTACGTTCTCGTAGAGGGTCTCGCAGTGCCCGCCGCCCGCGTCGTGGCCGAACACGGGGAGGGTCCGCACGATCCGCACGCCGGGCGCGTCGAGGGGCACCAGGACCATCGAGTGGCGGTGGTACGGGTCGGCGTCGGGGTTCGAGACCCCCATGAGGATCGCGAATCGACACCGCGGCGACGCCGCGCCGCTCGTCCACCATTTGTGCGCGTTGATGACGTAGTGGTCGCCGTCGCGGGTGATCCGGCTCTGGATGTTCGTCGCGTCGCTGCTCGCGACCCAGGGCTCGGTCATCGCGAAGCAGGACCGGATCTCGCCCTCGAGCAGCGGGCGGAGGAACTCCTCTTGCTGCAGGGGCGTGCCGAACGTCGCGAGGATCTCCATGTTGCCGGTGTCGGGCGCCGAGCAGTTCGTCGCCTCGGCGGTCAGCAGGCTCGTGCCCATCAGCTCGCACAACGGCGCGTACTCGACGTTCGTCAGCCCGGGCCCGTACCGGTCGTCCGGTAGGAACAGGTTCCAGAGACCTTGGCGCTTCGCCTCGGCCTTCAGGTCCTCCATGACCGGCGGATGGGCGTGCGGGTCCCCGGCCGCCTCGACCTGCTCGCGGGCGATCGGCGCCGCGGGCTCGACGTGCTCGTCGATGAAGGTCCGCAATTGCTCGCGCAGCGCCTCGGTCTTGGGCGAGAGGGCGAAGTCCATGGCTTCGCACCCTAACCTCGCCCCTCGAGATGGACCTCCGCCTGCTCGCGCTCGGCGCGGCGTGGCTCCTCGGCTGGTACCTGTGCTTCCGCGTGCACGGCGTGCCGTACGCGCCGGAGCCGGGCCCGACCGCGACGCGGGTCGCCGTCGTGATCCCGGCGCGCGACGAGGAGCTGAACCTGCCGACCGTGCTCGGCGGCCTCGCGTCCCAGACGGCCGAGCCGCCCGAGGTGATCGTCGTCGACGACGGCTCGAGCGACGCCACCGCGGCCGTCGCCGCGGCACGCGGTGCCGAGGTGCTCACCGGCGCGCCGCTCCCGGCGGGGTGGAGCGGCAAGCCGTGGGCCCTCTACCAGGGGGTGCGCGCCGCGCAGGCCCCGGTCGTCGTGTGCCTCGACGCCGACGTCGACCCGTCCCCGCACCTGCTCGCCCGCCTGGTGCACGTGTGGGCCGAGCGGGGTGGGCTCGTGTCAGTGCAGCCGTACCACGAGATGCAGCGGTGGTGGGAGCGCGCCGCGGCGTTCTTCAACCTCGTCGCCGTGATGGGTGTGGGGCTCGCGTCGCCCGGCACGGCGCGCGCACGGGGGCGGGCGGCGTTTGGTCCGTGCCTCATCGCCCCGCGTGACGCGCTGCTCACCCACCTCGACCACCGGTCCGTGCGGCGCGCCATCCTCGAGGACGTCGCGCTCGCCCGACGGTTCGTCGCCGCGTCGCAGCCCGTGAGGTCCTACGCCGGCGGGGACCTCGTCGCGTTCCACATGTACGACCGGCCCGGCGCTCTCGTGGAGGGGTTCACGAAGAACTTCGCGGCCGGCGCGACGACCACGCCGATCCTGCGCCTCGTCGCCATCGTGGTCTGGGTCGCCGCCGCGCTCGCGGCCGGGCTCGCGGCGCTGACCGGCAACGGGGTGTGGCTGCTCGTCTACGCCGCGTTCGCGGTGCAGTGCTACGTGATGCTCCGCCAGCTCGGGAACTTCGGCCTGGTCGCCGCCGTCCTGTACCCGGTGCTCGCCCTCGTGTTCGTCGGGCTCTTCGGCGTGTCGGTCGTGCTGAACCTGCGCGGCCGGGTCCGCTGGAAGGGGCGGACGGTGCCGCTGCGGGGCGGCACCGACCAGGGGCCGTAGTGGCGACCCTGGCGTCGACGCAGCACCTCCTGCTGGTGCTCGTCGACGCGGCCGCCTGGGCCGGCTGGAGCGCGATCTGCGGGTACGCGGCGCATCGTCTCTCCGACGAGCGGCTGGCCCGCTCGGGCCCGCTGCGGCTCCGCGCCTTCGAGCGCGACGGCCGGGTGTACGAGCGCGTGCTGCGCATCAAGGCGTGGAAGGACCTCCTCCCCGAGGCGGGGTCGCTGTTCCGCGGCGGGTTCTCGAAGCGACGGATCGTCCGCCACGACCGCGCCTACCTGGAGCGCTTCGCCCGCGAGACCCGCCGGGCCGAGCGGACGCACTGGGCGATCCTGGCGCTGGGCCCGGTGTTCTACGCGTGGAACCCGTGGTGGCTCGCCACGGCGATGCTCGCCTTCGGCCTGCTCGCCAACGTCCCGTGCCTCCTCGTGCAGCGGTACAACCGCGCCCGCCTCGAGCGGGTGCTCGGCCCCGGGTCAGGTGTGCCGGCGCCCCGCACGCGGCGCTGACGCGGCCTTCATCGTGGGCTCATACGGGCTGGTCAGGCTGGTCTTCTATCGTGGCAACGACGAAGGAGACGCTCGCATGGGCACGGCCCGACGGCGAGTAGCGGCCGCCGCCGCGCTCGTCGCCCTGACGCTGCCGGTGGCGCTCGCCGCGCCGGCCGGTGCGGAGGCCCACGGCGCCCCCGCGATCTGTGCCCGCGTCCAGACCCAGTACGCGCGCCTCGCGGCCGCGAACACGAAGGCCAAGAACGCCTACGAGAAGGCGTCGGCGCTCCGGAGCCAGCTCACCCGCACCGGGCGTGCCCGCCTCGGCCAGCGCCTCGACGCGCGCCTCACCTACCTGCAGTCGGTGCACGCCGAGTTCGTGGCCCGGCTCGCGCTGCTCGTGGCGCGTGTGCGCGGGCGCTGCGCGGCGCCGCCACCGACCCTCGACGGGTTGTGAGTCAGGTCGCGGCGAGCGTCGCGGCCTCGTAGACCTCGGGGTGAGGCGGCGCGTCCAGCGCGGGGCGTGCGGCGCGGCGGCGCTCCTCGGCCTGGGCCGCGTCGGCGTCGGTGAAGGCCCGCGTCGTGCAGCAGCACTCGACGGCGATGCCGTTCGGATCGTCGAGATAGATCGACGTGCACCAGCCGTGGTCGATCTGCAGGACGTCGTAGCCTTGCGAGCGCCACCGGTCGCGCGTCGCCGCGAGTGCCGTGAGGTCCTCGATGGCGAACGCGAGATGGTTCGTCCACGACGGCAGCCCGAGGCCGCGGCTGATCGACGGGTCAAAGTCGCCGGGCACCGACGGGTTGTCGTGCAGCTCCCACACGGCGAGGCACTCGCCGTTGCCGGTGTCGTAGAAGAAGTGCCGCGCCCAGCCGCCCTCGGCGGAGGGTGCGGCCTCGACCCGCACGAGACGGAACCCCATCACGTCGGTGTAGAAGGCGTGGGTCGCGTCCGCGTCGCGGGTCGTGATCGCCACGTGGTGAAAGCCCATCGGTGTGCCCCTTCGTCGGCGGACGGTCGCCCTTGGGTCGCTGGCTCAGTACCCTGGCACGCCGCCAGCGCCCGTGCTGGCCCACCATGATGGCTGAGCTTCGAGAGACCGACGTCGACCCGGACGCGGTGACGCAGTTCCGGCGTTGGTACGACGCGGCGGGGGCGGCCGGCGTCGAGGCCCACGACGCCATGGTCGTCGCCACCGCCGGCGCGGACGGGGCGCCGAGCGCCCGGGTCGTGCTGCTCCGCGGCGTCGACGAGGAGGGGTTCCGCTTCTACACGAGCTACGACAGCGCGAAGGGCCAGGACCTCGCGGCGAACCCTCGCGCCGCCCTCGTGTGGCACTGGCCGGCGATGGGCCGGCAGGTCCGGGCCGTCGGGGCGGTGACGCGCCTCGAGCCCGCCGCGTCGCAGGACTACTGGCGGAACCGGCCGCGAGCGAGCCGCGTGAGCGCGTGGGCGTCGCACCAGAGCGCGCCGATCGCCGACCGGGCCGCGCTCGAGCACGCCGCCGCGGCCACCGCCGAGCGCTACGCCGGCGAGGACGTGCCGCTCCCACCGTTCTGGGGCGGCTACCTCGTCACCCCGGAGTCGATCGAGTTCTGGCAGCACCGAGACGACCGCCTCCACGACCGGCTCCGGTACGAGCGCGCCGGCGCGGGCTGGGCGTTGCAGCGGCTTCAGCCCTGACGCGGCGCGGACGCCGCGGGGAGCGCCGGGCCCTCGAGGTCGACGACGCGCTCGCCGTGGTGTCGCTCCCAGCCGTGCGCCTCGGCGATCGCGATGTACACGACGAGGCGTCCGAAGATGAGCAGCCAGGCGAGCAGCGCGAAGACGACGCCGATCGCGCCGTAGATCGCCGACGAGTGCGAGACGAGGCGCGGCACGACGTACGCACCGATCAGCTTCAGCGCCTCGAGACCGACGGCGCCGAGGGCGGCGGCGGGCAGCAGGGCACGGATCGGGACGCGGCGGTTCGGGAGGATCCATGACGTCCACACGAAGAGCGCCGTGTCGGTGCTCAGTGACAGCACGATCACGAGCGGTGCGAACACGCCGGGGAGCAGCCCCCACCCCGCGGTCGCGAGCGCCCCTGCGCCGATGAGCACCGCCGCGCCGCCGAGCCACGCCACGGCGTAGAGCCGGTCGACCATGCCGCGCCGGTCGACGTCCCAGGCCGCGTTGTACGCGTCGCCGATCACGATGCCCAGGTTCGTGCCCGTCCAGGCGAACCCGACGAGCCCGACGACGGTCGCGACCTTGCGGCTGTGCCGCGCGGTATCGACGGCGTTGTGGACGAGCTGCGCGGTGGGCCCGCTCAGCCCGAGCTGGCTCGGGAGGTTCCGCGCCAGGTTCGCACCGCCCTCGGAGAGGAACCCGAGCAGGGCGACGGCGAGCACGGTCACGGCGAAGATCGCGAGGAAGAAGTACAGGGTGATCGAGGCGGCGAGCGCCGACCCGCGGACGCCGACGAAGCGGCGCTGCACGCCCACCGCGGCCCGCGCGCCGGGCAGGCGGAGCACGCGCGTGCGCGCCCGATCGACGAGGGCCGCGACCTCCGCCATGCGACGCATGCCCGATCGTACGGGCTGCGTGCCGGACGGGCTGCTCCCGGGCGGCTAGAACGCCTCCATGACGGTGACCGCCGCCGCGCTGCTGGCGGTCGCCGGCGTGTTCGCTGTTGGGGACTGGGTGGCGGTCGGCCGTGAGGCGCAACGCGCCGAGTACTGGTGCAAGCCCCTCGCGACCGCGGCGTTCGCCGCGGCCGCGGCGACGGTGGAGGCGACCGCCGGCAACACCCAGTTGTGCTTCGTCGTCGCGCTCGGGCTGTGCTGGTGCGGCGACGTGTTCCTGATGCTGCCGTCCGCCGATGGCGGATTCGACGGGTTCGTCCCGGGCCTCGGGGCGTTCCTCCTCGCCCAGATCGGGTTCGCCGTCGGGTTCGCGCTCCGGGGCGGGCCCGCGTGGGGCTACGCGCTCGGGGCCGGTCTCGTCGCCGTCGTCGCGGTCCCGCTCGGCGCGCGGTTCGTCGGCGCGTTGCGCCGAGAGCGGCGCACCGCGCTCATCGGCCCGGTGCTCGCGTATCTCCTCGCCATCTCGACGATGGCGGCGACCGCCATCGGTGGTGCTGACGGCTGGGGCATCGCCGGCGCCGCGCTGTTCCTCGCGTCGGACGCGCTCATCGCCGAGACACGCTTCGTCCGCGAGCACCGGGGCGCCGCCGTGGCCATCATGGTCACGTACCACCTGGCGCTCGCCGGGCTCGTCCTCTCGCTCGTGTAGCGGCGCGACGGCGCGCCGGGCGGAGGCCTAGAGGAGCAGGGGCGCGGGGGCGCGCTCGTGGCGCCGGGCGAGCGCCCGCCGCTGCTCGGCGACCTGGTCGACGGTGACCATCGCGATCCGGTGGTCCTCGGCGAAGGCGGTCAGGTCGGGTACGCGGGCGGGCGAGCCGTCGGTGGCGAGGACCTCGCAGATCACCGCGACGGCCGGGAGCCCAGCGAGGCGGGCGAGGTCGACCGACGCCTCCGTATGGCCCCGCCGCTCGAGCGTGCCGCCGCAGCGGGCGCGGAGCGGGAACACGTGGCCGGGGCGCTTGAACTCCTGCGGCGTCGCGTCCGGCTGGACGGCGCGTCGGATGGTGAGCGCCCGGTCGCCGGCGCCGATCCCGCTGCCCGCTTCCACGTGGTCGATCGACACGGTGAACGCCGTGTCGCAGCCTGCGTGCTCCGGCGGCACCATCGGCGCCAGGCCGAGCGCGTCGAGACGCTCGGGGGCGCACGGCATGCACACGAGACCGCGTGCCCAGCGCAGCATGAAGTTGATGGCCTCGGGGGTCACCCAGCTCGCGGCCATGGTGAGGTCGCCCTCGTTCTCGCGGTCCTCGTCGTCGACGACGAGGACCATCTCGCCGCGGCGGATTCGCCGCAGCGCCTCCTCGATCGATGTCAGCTCCATGGGGTCCTCACACTCGTTCGACTCGTGATGGCTGCTGGGCGAGCGTCGCCGGCAGGGTGACCACCATGCGACAGCCGTTGGGGTCTCGCTTTTCGGGGTGGATGTCGCCGCCGTGCAGGTCGACGATCCAGCGGGCGATCGCCAGCCCCAGGCCGGCGCCGCCGGCCTGGGAGGAGCGCGCCGCGTCGACGCGGTAGAAGCGCTCGAAGACGCGGCCGCGGTCCGCTTCGGGGATGCCCGGGCCCTCGTCGAGCACCTCGATGACGACGCCGCGCGGGCTGCGACACGCCCGCACCTCGACCTTGCCGCCCGTCGGGGTGAACCGCACGGCGTTCTCGAGCAGGTTGGCGACGACCTGGTGGACGCGCTCCGGGTCGCCGTCGGCGGTGAGGTTGGCCGGCTCGACGCTGACATCCACGTCGACGGTCGGGACGTGCAGGCGCTGCTCGCGCACGGCGTGCTCGAGCAGCGGCTCGACGGGGAACGCCGCCCGCTCGAGCGGCACGACGCCGGCCTCGAGGCGGGACAGGTCGAGGAGCTGCTGCACCAGCCGGCCGAGCCGCTCGACCTGGGCGAGCATCGTCTCGAACGTCTCGCGGTCGGGCTCCTCGACGCCGTCGACGAGGTTCTCGAGCTTGGCCTGCAGCGCCGTGATCGGCGTCCGCAGCTCGTGTGACACGTTGGCGACGAGGTCGCGACGGACACGGTCCGTCTCGCCCAGCTCGGCCGCCATGTTGTTGAACGCCGCCGCCAGCGCGCCCACCTCGTCCTGGGAGGTGGCCGTGACCCGACGCGAGTAGTCCCCGGTCGCCATCTGCTTCGCGGCACTCGCCATCTCGCGCAGCGGGGACGTGACGCCGCGCGCGAGGAACCAGACGATGACCATCGCCACGCAGCCGGCGATGATCCCGCTCGCCGACGGCCAGATCCCGACCTTGATCGCGAGCCAGAACACGAAGATCGTCGCGGCGACCGCTGCGGCGAGCAGGAAGCCGAGCTTGAGCTTGATCGACGGGAAGGAGTCCAGCGGACGCCGGACGTCGAGGTCGTGCACGTCGATCGGCAGGCGAGGCTTGGTCACGTCGGACCCGCCCCGTAGCCGACGCCGTGCACGGTGCGCACCACGTCGGCACCGAGCTTGCGGCGCAGCGCGCGCACGTGCGAGTCCACCGTGCGCGCCCCACAGCCGTCGCGGTAGCCCCAGACGTCGCCGAGCAGCCGCTGTCGGGAGAACACGCGACCGGGGTTCCCGGCGAGGTAGGCGAGCAGGTCGAACTCCGTCGGGGTGAGGTGCACCTCGACGCCGCCCTGCTGGACTCGCCGACCGTCGACATCGAGCTCGACGTCGCCGAGGCGGACCTCGGTCGCGCTCGGGCCCGCGACGCGCTCCGGCGTGCGCTCGACACGGCGCAGCAGGGCGTGCACTCGGGCGGTCAGCTCCCGGGCGCTGAACGGCTTCGTCAGGTAGTCGTCGGCGCCGACGGCGAGACCCACGACGAGATCCGTCTCGGAGTCGCGGGCCGTGAGCATGAGCACGGGCACGGGCCGGTCGCGTTGGATGCGCCGGCACACCTCGAGGCCGTCGAGGCCGGGCAGCATCAGGTCGAGGATCACGAGGTCGGGTTGGAGCCGCTCGCACGCCGCGACGGCGGCGACACCGTCACCCTCGACGGCGACCGCGAAGCCTTCGCTGCGCAGACGTGCCGCGACGGCTTGGGCGATCGACGTCTCATCCTCGACCACGAGCACGGTGCGACTCGTGCTCGGTGCCCGCTCCGTGAGGGCCTCAGTCATCGATGACCATGCTAGGGAGCGCCTGTCGCGGAGTCCTCACGAAGATGTGGGGATTTGATGCAGACGGCGTCAGCCCTCGAGCGGGTCGGCGAGGGCGTGCGGCGCGATCGCGAGCAGCGTCCCACCCCGCACTCGGATCCGCGCGCGGGCCGCGGTGAACTCGTTGCTCACCGCGCGGCTCGTGCCGACATCGAGGTCCTCGTCGTCGAGGGGGTAGCGGAGCCCGGTGGTGCGGATCCCGCACGCCGGCCCGCCCAGCGGCACGAGCGTGAGGAGCGCGCCCGGGGTACCCGTCAGCTCGACGTCGTCGCGGACGACGACGACGTGCGCCTCGCCCATCCAGGCGTCGAGGCGCGCCCCGCGGTAGCGGGGCGACGCGAGGAGCGTCAGGTTGGCCGCGAAGTGGTCGAGACGACCGCCGTGCCCGCCGACCACGGTGACGGCGCGAGCGCCTCGGGCGAGCGCCGCGTCGAGGGCCAGCTCGAGGTCGGTCTGGTCCTTGTCGCGTGGGTGGGTCTCGACGGCGGCCCCGTCCCGTCGCGCCTCAGCGAGCTGGACGAGATCCACCGAGTCGAGGTCGCCGACGACGAGGTCGACGCGGCATCCCAGGGCCCGCGCGTGGGCCAGGCCCGAATCCGCGGCGACGACGAAGGCATCCTCGGGCAGGCGAGTGCGGAGCGTCGTCGGTGAGGGATCACCGCCGGCGAACACGAGCGCGGCGTCGGGGCTGATCGTGGTTCCTTCGGTCGCCGCCTCAGTTGGCGAGACGCGCCTGGCCAGCGCCTAGCGTACCGCCGTGCCGCGTCGTCTCTTCGGGTCCGTCGCGGTCGGCGCACTCGTGGCACTCCTCGCGTCGGCCTGCGGCGGCAGCAACAGCGCGCTCTCACCTTCGACGACGTCGACCCCGACGACGCCACCCACGACGGCTGCCTCCGGTGGTGTGCTGCACCTCGCGCCCGCGCCGTTCCAGCTGCCGGCGCCGGTCTCGCGCGAGGTGCTCCTCACCGACGGGCACCAGCTCGTTGCGCTCGGCGGGCTGGACGCGACGAAGACCTCGACGGCGGCGGTCACGTCCCTCGATCCCACGAGCGGCGCGGTGCGCTCCTTCGGGACGCTGACCGACCCGGTGCACGACTCGTCCGGTGCGTTCCTCGGCGGCCGGTACCTCGTCATCGCCGGCGGCGACGGGTCGCCCGCGCAGCGCAGCACCGTCCAGGCAGTGCCCGCGGCGGGCGGCGCGAGTCAGCCGATCGGCAACCTCGCGATGCCCCGCGCCGACCTCGTGGCCGCCGTCGTCAACGGGACCGTCTACGCGCTCGGTGGCGGGCTGGAGGCCACCACCCTCTACCCCTCCGTCGAGGCGAGCAGCGACGGGGTCACCTGGCGGGCCGCGGGCACCGTCGCCGCGCCGGTCCGCTACCCGGCCGTCGCCGTCGTCGGCAACGCCGTCTATCTCTTCGGCGGTGTGGCGAGCGCGCAGGGCACGGACACGACCGACATCCAGCGCTACGACCCGGCCACCGGCACCACCCAGATCGTCGGCCAGCTCCCGGCGACGTTGTCGCACGCCACGGCGGTCGTGCTCGGCGATTCCGTCTATCTCCTCGGCGGCTTCGTCAACGACGTCGTCAGCGCGCAGGTGCTGCGGGTCCAGCTGCCGTCGGCGACCGTCACGCCCGCCGGGTCCCTTCCCGCGCCGCTGTCCGACGCCGCCGCGACCGTCGTGAATGGCGTCGGCTACCTCGTCGGCGGGCAGGGCTCGACCAGCGCGCCCGTCACCAGCGTCCTGACCCTCACCCTCAGCCACTGACCGCGGCGCCTAGCGTCGGCGGCGGTGGACGTCACCGCCACGATGCTCGAGCGCGGCCACGAGCAGGTCGTGCTCGTCGCCGACCGGGCCGCGGGTCTGCGGGCCGTCATCGCGATCCACTCGACCGCGCTCGGTCCGTCGCTCGGCGGTATCCGCTTCTGGCGCTACGCCACCGAGGGCGACGCCGTCCGCGACGCCCTCGCGCTCTCCGAGGCCATGACGTGGAAGGCGTCGCTCGCCGGGCTGCACCAAGGGGGCGGCAAGGCGGTGGTCCTCGTCGACGACCCCGACGCCCCCCACCCCGCAGCGATGCTGACCGCGCTCGGTCGGGCCATCGACGAGCTCGGCGGCCGGTACCTGGCCGCCGAGGACGTCGGGGCCAGCACCGCGGACATGGACCAGCTCGCCACCGTGACGCCGTGGGTCACCGGCGTGAGCCCCGCCGCGGGCGGGTCGGGTGACCCGTCCCCGGTCACGGCGGTCGGCGTGCTCGCCGCCTGCCGGGCGGTCGTCACCGCGCTGGACGGGCCCGACGCCACGCTCGCGGGCCGGCGACTCGCCATCCAGGGCGCGGGCAAGGTCGGCGCCCACCTGACGCGGCTCGCGAGCGAGGCGGGCATGGCGGTCACCGTCGCCGACCGGCTCGACGCCCGGGCCGAGGCGGTCGCCGCCACCGTGGGCGCCACGGTTGTGCCCGCCCGCGACGTCCTCGACGTCCCCTGCGACGTCCTCGCGCCGTGCGCACTCGGCGCTGTCCTCGACGAGCGAACCGTCGAGCGCCTCGCCTGCCGAGCGGTGTGCGGCGCGGCCAACAACCAGCTCGCCGGCCCCGGCGTCGACGGCCAGCTCGCCCGGCGCGGGATCCTCTACGTCCCCGACTTCCTCGCCAGCGCCGGCGGCATCATCAACATCGCCGAGGAGTTCACGGGGTACCAGGCGTCCCGGGCGATGAGGCGCGCCGAGTCCATCGAGGAGACCGCAGAGGCGGTGCTCGCTGAGGCCGCCCGCACGGGCGTCACCCCGGAGCGGGTGGCGCTGCAGCGCGCGCAGACGCGCGTGCGCGTCGAAGGGGCAGGGCGTCGCTGGTTGCCCGGCGATCCCGCGGCGTGGACACACGGCGAGCCGTTGCGACAACTCCGCCCACGCCGCCCCTGATCCCGTCGCCGAAGCCGCAACCGCCGCGAGGCAGCCCGAGCTGCGCGGCTCGGTGGCCCGAGCTGCGCGGCTCGGTGGCCAGTAGCGTTGGAGGTGTGCCGCGCACGCTCGACCCCGCGCTGACCGTCGAGGGTGTCGTCGAACGACTCGATCACGACGGGTACGCGATCGTCGAGGATCTGCTGTCTCGCGAGGAAGCACTCGGCATCGGCACCGAGTTGCGCGAGCTGCTCGACGGCGTGCCATGCGGTCGAAACCCGTTCGAGGGCTACCACACGCGGCGGCTCTACGCCGTGTTCGCGAAGACCCGCGTGCTCGACGACCTCGCGATCCATCCGCTCGTGTTCGGCGCGGTCGAGCAGGTGCTCGGGCCGCACTGTCAGCTGAGCGGCCCGACCGGCATCGAGATCGGTCCGGGTGAGGACGAGCAGGTGCTGCATCGCGACGAGGACATCTATCCGGTCCCGCGGCCCCACCCGCAGCTCGTCATGAACGTCATGTGGGCCTTCGACGACTTCACGGCGGCGAACGGCGCGACCCGTGTGTTCCGGGGCAGCCACCGCGACCTCGACCGGCCCGCGCCCGACACGACACCCGCGCTCGCCGAGATGCCCGCCGGGTCGGCGATGCTCTACGTCGGGTCGCTCTGGCACGGCGGTGGACCCAACCGAACCGACCGTGCCCGGCTCGGCGTCGCGATCGAGTACTGCGCCGGATGGTTGCGGCCCCAGGAGACGCACCTGCTCGTGGTCACGCCCGAACAGGCCCGCACCATGCCGAAGCGGCTGCGCGAGCTGCTCGGCTACAGCATCTATCCGCCCTTCGTCGGCTACGTCGACGGGCGCCACCCCGAACGGCTGCTCGAGACCGACGCCGACCGTTGAGGCCGGGCGACTCCCGCCCCACAACCCGCGACAGCTGCTAGGCCGGCGCGGCCTTCGCCGCCTCGGCGTCGGCGAGGCGCTGCGCGGTGAGCCACCCCGCCACCGCGGTCGCCCCGGCCACGAGCCCGAAGACCCTCGACCGCCACGGCAGGCGTGGCGTCACGAGCAGCACGACGGCGTCGATCCCGTCGACGAGCGCGCCCATGCTCACCCATTCCGGCCCGTGCGAGGACTCGCGCACGCTCGTCAGCGCGCCGATGCCGAGAGCCAGGTCGCGACCGCCCGCGAGCCGCAGCGCCGCCCGTCCGCCCGGCTGCGTGCCGCCGACCGCGACCCGGGCGAGCGGGCCGGCCGCGGCGAGCATGGCGGCGCCGGCGCCGACGCGGGCGCGCGCCACGAGCACGGCCAGCCGGCGCACCCGGTCGTCGATCGTGGTCGTCGCGTCGGTCACGGCCCGCATCCTCGCGCTGGGCTCCGCGCCGGTGGTCCCACCCGGCCGCCGGGCTCGGCGTCGTCCGCCCATAGGGTGGACCCCCGAGCCGCGAACGACGACCACGCGGGAGACACGGTGGCGCTGCGAGTCGACGAGGAGGAGCTGGTCACCTGTGTCGCCTGCGGGCTGTGCCTCCCACACTGCCCCACGTATCGCGTCACCGGCGACGAGAGCGCCTCACCCCGCGGCCGCATCGCCGCGATGCGCGCCGTGCAGCGCGGCACTGCCGGCCTCGACGACGAGTTCACCCGCTACATGGACGAGTGCGTGCAGTGCCGGGCCTGCGAAGCGGTCTGCCCGTCGTCCGTGCAGTTCGGCCATCTCATGGCGGGTGCCCGGGAGACCCTCACGGCCGAGACGCGCTACGTCCCACGCTGGCAGCGGCTCGGCTACCGGGTGCTGACCCACCACCGGCTGCTGGTCGCCGGCTCGCGAGCGCTGGCCGTGGCCCAGCGGCTGCACGTCGTGCCGTCGCGCGTGTCGCTGCCGCGTCTCCCGCTGCGGAGCGCGCCGCTGCGCGCCACCGGCGACGACGTCTGGCTCTTCACCGGCTGCGTCATGGACGCGTGGCAGCGGCCGGTCCACGGCGCGGTGATCCGCGTCCTCGCGGCGGCCGGGGTCGGCGTCTCGCTGCCCAGCCCCCGGGGCGCCGCGTGCTGCGGCGCGCTGCATCACCACGCCGGGCTCGGCGACGACGCACGCGCCATCGCTCGCCGCGTCATCCGCGCCCTGCCGGGGGATGCGCCGGTCCTCGTCGACTCGGCGGGGTGCGGCGCCGCACTGAAGGAGTACGGCCAGCTGCTCGGCACCGATGAGGCGGTCCGGTTCAGCGCCCGCGTGTTCGACGTCCACGAATGGCTCGCGGCCCACCGTGACCGCCTGCCGCTCGACGGCGCCCGACGGTTCGACTCGCCGGTCGCCGTCCACGATCCCTGCCATCTCCGCCACGTCCAGCACGCGCAGGACGCCGTCCGCGTGCTGCTGGCGCCGATCGCCGAGCTGCGCGAGCTCGACGACGACGGGCTGTGCTGTGGCGCCGGCGGCGCCTACGCCGCGCTGCACCCCGACCTCGCCGCCGAGATCCGGGACCGCAAGCTCGCGGCCATCGCCCGCACCGGCGCGCCGATCGTCGTGAGCGCCAACCCGGGCTGCGCGCTCCACCTGGCCGCTGCCGGCGTCGATGCCCGCCACCCACTCGAGGTGCTCGACGAGGTGCTCGCCGGGACGCCGGGCCACGGAGCAGGATCAGCGCATGACTGAGCTGCGCCTCGACGGGAAGACCGCGCTCGTGACGGGCGCGTCCAAAGGCATCGGACGGGCCATCGCCGCCGCGTTCGCGGCCGCGGGGGCCGACGTCGTCCTCTCGTCCCGCAAGGCGGACGCGCTCGAGGAGGCGGCGTCGGCGATGGGCCCGAACGTGACGACCTGCCCGGCGAACGCCGGCGAGCCGGACCAGGCCGAGGCGTGTGTCGACCGCACCATGCAGCGTCACGGGCGCCTCGACATCCTCGTGAACAACGCCGCCACGAACCCGTACTTCGGGCCGACCATCGACATCGACCTCGGCCGCTACGACAAGACCTTCCAGGTGAACCTGCGGGGCCCGCTGGTCTGGACCCAGGCGGCGTGGCGCGCGTGGATGCAAGACCACGGCGGCGTCGTGCTGAACGTCGCATCCGTCGGTGGGCTGCGCGGCGAACGCGGCCTCGGCATCTACAACGTCACGAAGGCCGCGCTCATCCACCTCACGAAGACGCTCGCGGTCGAGCTCGCGCCGGGTGTGCGGGTGAACGCCTTGGCGCCCGGGCTCGTGAAGACGGAATTCGCCCGCGCGCTCTGGGAGCCCGCCGAAGAGGCCGCGGCCGCGCACGCGCCGCTCCAGCGCCTCGGCCTCCCCGAGGACGTCGCCGACGCCGCGCTCTTCCTGGCGAGCGACGCGGGCTCCTGGATCACCGGGCACACGCTCGTCGTCGACGGCGGCGCGCTCGTCCGACCATCCATCGGCTGATTCGCGCGTCACCGAGGCGCCCCGGCGTGGTCCACCAGGGGCATTGGATGAGCAGGACGCGACCTGGGCGCGCCGCAGGGTGTGGCCCCGCACCCCCGCCGGGCGCGCCGCGCTCGCCGTCGCCGTCGCCCTCGACGCCGGGTTGGCGCTCGACGCCTTCGTCTTCCGGCCGCTCGCCGCCACGCCCGCCGACCCGAAGCCGGTCGTCCGCACGGTCCTCGTCGCCGCCGCGGCGGCGGTGGCGTTCCGTTCCCGCCACCGCGCCCAGCCGACGCCACCGGCCGACTCGCTCGATCACCCCGGCGGGTGGGTCGCGCGCCTGGCGGCGGAGCAGCGAGCCCCGGGGCCGACCCCGCTCGCCGCGCACCTGAGCGACGACGCGCTCGAAGTCTTCTGGGACGGGCCGCCCGGCCCGGCGCGGCCGCCGTGGCACGCCAGCCCGTCGGGGTGGGTCTCGGAGGCATCCCCGGCTCAGCTCGCGGCGCCGGGCGTCGCTCCGCTGCCGACGCTCGTGGCGCTCGGTCCGACCACCACCGGGATGCTGTGGCTCAACGTGGGCGCCTTTCGCGTCGTCGCCGTCGTGGGCGAGCCCGCCGCGACGACCCCCGTCGTCGACCTGATGCTCGACGCACTCGCTGGTGGTGCCGAGCACCGGGACCTCGCGACGGTGGCGCTGCGCGGCGCCGACGGCGATCGGGCCGGGACCGTCGACCTCGACGACGCCCTCGCGCTCCTCTGGCGCCGCGCCGCCCGACGATCGAGCCGGCGACGCCACCGCGGCACCCGGCGACAACCACCACCCGACACGCCCGCATGCGTCGTCGCGGTCCCACGCGCCGTCGCGCCCGGCACCGTCTCGCGCCTCGTCGACGCGTCGATCGGCGCTTCCCGCGTGACGGTGCTCGTCGACGGCGACGCCGACACCGCCGACCTCCGACTGCACTGTGCGGACGGGCGCATCGGGGTGTCGTGTCTCGGCGACGTCACCGTGGCCGCCCCGCGGCCGCCCGTCTCGTCGGTCGCGCCCGACCCGGTCCCGGCGACGAGCCCGATCGTCGAGCCGAGCCCCGTGCCGTCGGTGCCGACCCGCGTCCAAGTGTGCGTGCTCGGAGCCGTCGAGGTGCACGGCGCGCCGGGTCCCCGCGGCGGGAAGTGCCTCGAGCTCGTCACCTACCTCGCGTGCCATCCCGGCGGGGCACCCGACCACCAGATCCGCGCCGCACTGTGGCCTGACCAGGCCCCGACGGCCGCGACATGGTCGAACCGCGTCTCGGTCGCCCGAAAGCTGCTCGGCGTCGACGAGGGCGGCGAGCCGTACCTCCGCCGCTTCCGGCGCCACGTCGGCCAGCTCGCGCCGTCCGTCGGCACCGACCTCGCCGGCCTCGAGGCAGCGCTCGACACCGCCGTCACCGCGAGTCCCGGCGTCGCCGCCGACGTGCTCGCCGCCGCCCTGACGGCCGTGCGCGGGCGCCCCTTCGACCTGTCCGGCTACCGGTGGGCGGAGCGGGAGGGCCACGTGGAGCGTGCCGAGCGCGTCGTCGTCGACGCGACGCAGCGACTCGTCGAGCTGGCGCTCGCCGCGAACCAGCCGCGTCGAGCCGTGTGGGCGGTCATGCAAGGCCTCGTCGCGTGTCCTGACAGCGAGGAGCTCCGTGACGACGCCTATCACGCACGCGCCGTGGCCCGGGCCGCGTCGCGACCACCCGAAGCCACCGCTGACCCAGCGACCTGACATCCACGACGAGGGAGGAGCGTCATGCACTGGTCCGTCATCGCCCGCATGCTCGCCGACAGCGTGAACGCCAGCCCGTCCGCCAACGGCCTGCCCGGTGCGGGGTTCGTCCAGCGGCTGATCGACTGGACCGCGCAGGTCGGGCTGTGGGGCAGCCTCGCCGCGATGCTGATCGGGGCGGCCATGTTCGGGATGTCCCAGCAGGTCGGCAACTACCTCGGTGCGTCGCGCGGCAAGCATCTGGTCCTGGGCGGCGCCGTCGGCGCGGCCATCACCGGGCTCGCGCCCAGCGTCATCAACCTGATCTTCAATGCGTCGAGGACCTGACGCCGCCACGGTGCACGTGCGGGCCCGGACGCTCACCGTGTCGATCCTCGGCGCCGCACTGATCGGCGCCGGCGCACGTGGGCTGGTGACGCGACCGCCCGCGACGCCGCGCCCCGCGGCACCTGCCGCCGCGGACCCGGGCCCCCGCACGGACGCCCCGATCCCCGCCGGGTTCGCGGACAGCCGCGCCGGCGCGGTCGCCGCCGCGACGACCGACATCCGCCAAGGCCAGCGCCTCTTCGACATGCCGCCCGACGCGCGCGCCGCCGCGCTCCGCGCCATGGCCGCCCCCGGCGCGGCCGACGCCTACGTGACCGAGCAGACCCAAGAGCTCGCCGAGCTCGACGGAGTCGCGGCACGCGGCGCCGGACCCCTCACCTGGGATGTCGCCGTGCTCGCCACCCGCCTCGACGCGTACACCTCGAGCCGAGCCCTCGTGAGCGTCTGGCGGGTCGGCATCCTCTCCATCAGCGGGCTCACGGCGCCGCTCGCCGAATGGACGACCGACGCCTACGACCTCGTGTGGCAGACGGGGGACTGGCGGATCTGGTCGGAGATTCAGACGCCCGGGCCCACGCCGCTCGGGCATCCGTCCGAGACCGCCTCCACGCCCGACCAGCTGCGCCTCGCGCTCGCCGGGTTCACCCGCTATCCCGGCCCGGACCCGTTCTGACCCGTGGGCCTCCTCGACGGGATTCTCGGCGGCCTCGGCTGGATCTGGGACCAGACCGTCGGCCACGCCACCTCCGCCGCCTGGGACCAGATCGTCCAGGGCCTCGTCAGCTGGGTCGTCGACTCGCTCAGCTGGTTCGTGAACGCCGTCCTGACCTTCTTCGACCGGGCGTCCACGCCCGACCTCGCGAGCGCGTGGTTCGCCGGCGGACCGATCGGCAGCGGCGCCCACTCTCCCTACGGGGTCGTCGCCGGGCTCGCACTCACCCTGCTGCTGCTCTGCGTCCTGCTGAGCGTGGTGCACGCCCTGCTGATCGGCGAGGGCGCGGCGCTCCTCGCGCGACTTGCCCGTGACATCCCGCTCGCGATCTTCGGGATCGTCGCGACCATCGGCGTCGTGCAGGTGCTGCTCGGTGCGGCCGACGAGCTGTCGCAGCAGATCCTGCGCGGCACCGACGCGGGCGCCCACGCGACGGCTGTGCTCCACACGATCGGGCAGGCGTCGGCGTTCAGCGGGCAGCCCAGCTTCGTGGTCTTCCTGCTCGGGCTCGTCGCCGTCCTCGCGGCGTTCCTCCTGTGGGTCGAGCTCCTCGTGCGCGCGTCGCTGCTCTACGTGCTGCTCGCCCTGAGCCCGCTCGCGTACGCCGCGTTCGTCTGGCCGAGCGCCCGACGCATCCTGCACCGGCTCGCCGAGCTCGTGGTCGCGCTCGTGCTCTCGAAGGTCGTGATCGCGATCACGCTCGCCGTCGCCGCATCGGCGCTCGCCGCGAGCCCGACCGGCAGTGCGACGGTGCCGCGGGCCGAAGCGCAGCTCGGCACCCTGCTGACCGGCACGATCATGTTCCTCCTCGCCGCGTTCGCCCCGTTCGTCATCCTGCGGCTCTTCCCCGCGGTCGAGGCCGCGACCGTCGCTCGCGGCATCTCCCGCGCGCCGGCACGCGCGACGCAGACCGCGCTCCTCTCGGCGATGACCGTCACCCGCCTGGCCGGCGTCGCGCAGGCCGCCGCCCCCTCGGCGGCCGGACCGGCCGCGACTCCGATCGCCGCGCCAGCCGGGGCCGCCACGACGGGTCGCGCGCGCACACCCGACCGGACGCCCGACCGGGCCGGGCGCCGCGCGCTGCCGCACCCGCCGCGGACGACCCGGCCCCGGGGCGACGACGCCGCCGGCGACGACGCGGCGCCGTGACCGCCGTCGACGCGCCGCGCCGCTACCGGTTCGGCCCGCTCGACCGGTCGGGCTGGCTCCTCGGACTCGGCGCGGTCCCGTGCCTGGTGCTCGGGGCCGGGCTCCTCGCCGCCGGCCTCACCCTCAAGGCGACCGCCTCGGCCCCGCTCGCGGCGACACCGCTCGCCGTGGCGGCCGTCGCCGCGTTCGCCCGCTACGACGGTCGCGCCGCCCACGAGTGGATCGCGCCGCTGCTCGGGTGGGCGAGCCTGCGCTCGAGCCGACGACATCGCTGGGCGGCCCGGGTCCCACTGCTCGGCGGCGACATGACGGCACCGGACCTGCCGCCCTTCCTCGAGGGGCTGATGGTGCAGGAGCGTCCCGCCGGCCGTCCCCGCACACCGCGCGCCAGCGGCGTCGGGCTCGTCGTCGACACGCACGCCCAGCTGCTCAGCGCGACCGTGCGCGTGCACGGTGACGCGTTCGCGCTGCTCGAGCACGACGACCAGGCCCGCGTGCTCGACAGCTGGGGTGCCGCGCTCGCCGGCTTCTGCCGCGAGCGCGGGTCGGTCACCCGGGTGACGTGGTCGGAATGGGCGGCGCCTGCGTCCCTCGAGGAGCATCTGCGCTTCGTGCGGGACGAGCACGGCGAGCGCGGCGCCGCCCTCCACGCCCAGGACTACGTCGAGCTCGTCGGACGCGCCGGCCCGCTCACGATCGCGCACGAGACGCTCATCACCCTCACGGTCGACCAGCGCCGCACGCGCGGCACCGGCTCGGATCCCGCCGTCGACACCTTGCTTGACGAGGTCGAGCTGTTCATCGACCGCGCGGAGCACGCCGGGCTGGGCGTGGAGCCGCCGCTCGGTGCCGGCGAGCTGGCGATCGCCGTGCGGCTCCGCGCCGACCCGTCCGCCGCGTCGCGCCTTGCCACCCGTCGCCAGCGTCTCGCCGAGCGCGCGCGCGTCGTCGCGCCGCACAACCTGGCGCCGCTCGCGGTCGAGGTCGGGTGGCGCCAGGTGCGGATCGATCAGGCGCTGCACCGCTGCTTCTGGATCGCCGACTGGCCGCGCCTCGAGATGCCGGCGGACTGGCTCGCGACGCTGCTGCTGCACCCGGGCGGGATCCGCACCGTCACCGTCGTGCACGAGCCCGTGCCGCCCACCCGCTCACGCCGAGCGATCGACCGTGAGGTCACCCGGCTGAGCTCCGACGAGGAGGAGCGCGTGAAGCGCGGGTTCCGGGTCCGGGCCCAGCACCGGCGCGCCGAGTCCGAGGTCCTCGCCCGCGAAGCGGAGCTCGTCGCCGGCTACGCCGAGCTCCGCTACGCCGGGTTCCTCACGGTGACGGCCTTCGATCAGGCCTCGCTCGACGAGCAGTCGGCCGACTGGGAGCAGGTCGCGGCCCAGTGCGGCGTCGAGCTGCGCGCGCTCGACGGGCAGCACGACCTCGGTGTCGCCGTCGCGCTCCCCGTCGGGCGCGTGCCGACCGGGCGGGGTCGTCGGTGAGGCGGACGCTGCGGGTCCCGCTGCACCGGTCGACCACGGCGCATCTCTGCTCGCTCTACCCGTTCCAGGCGGAGCGCGGGCTCGGCGCGCGCGGCGTCTACCTCGGCACGAACCTGCTCACCGGGGGCGGCGGGTTCGCGTTCGACGCCTTCGAGGCCTACCGCGCCGGGCTCGTCACGAACCCGAACCTCCTCGTCGCGGGTGAGCCCGGCACGGGCAAGTCGACGTTCGTCAAGACCTACCTGGCCCGCACGCGGTCGGTGTACGGCCCGCCACGCGACGCCCGGTCCGGCGGGCGCGCGCCGGGTCGGTGGCTCGCCGTCGCCGACCCGAAGGGCGAGTACCTGGGCCTCGCCGCGCGGCTCGACCTGCCGGTCGTCCGCCTCTATCCGGGTGGGGTCACGCGGCTCAACCCGCTCGACGCCGGCCCGGTCGCGAGCGACGAGGACCGAGACGAGCGGCTGCGCCGCCGCACCGACCTCGTCGCCGCGCTGCTCGGGCAGGTGCTGCGCCGCGAGCTGAGCCCGCTCGAGGACGCGGTCCTCGGCTGGGCCGTGCAGTCCCTCGAGACCGGCGGCGGCGCACCGACGCTCCTCGACCTCGGCCGGCTGCTCGCGCAGCCGACGCCGCACATGGTCGATCGGTCGCGCCTCGAGCGCGACGCGCTCGCGCGTGCCCTCGACCCGCTCGTCTACGCCCTCGAGAAGCTGCTCGAGCGCTCGCTGCGCGGCATGTTCGACGGCGCGACGACCGTCCCCCGCGCTGAGCTCGAGCGCGGGTTCGTGCTGGACCTCTCGGTCGTCCACCACGACGACGAGGCGCTGCGCCTGGTGCTCCTCGCCGCCACCGCGTGGCTCCAGACGATGCTCGCCCGTCGCGACGGGGTGCCGAGGATCCAGGTGCTCGACGAGGCGTGGCGGCTCCTCGGTTCCGAGCGCACCACCCGGTACCTCCAGGCGTGCTGGAAGCTGTGCCGCGACTACGGCGTCGCGAACCTCGCGGTCGTGCACCGGCTCTCGGACCTGCGGGCCCAGGCCGACGACGGCACCACCACCGCGAAGGTGTCCATGGGCCTGCTCGCCGACACCCAGACGCGCGTCCTGTTCCGCCAGGCGAGCGACCAGCTCGCCGAGGCACGGGCGCTGCTCGGCCTGAACCCCCGCGAGACGGAGGTCCTCGGCCGCCTCGTCCGGGGCCGTGCCCTCTGGAAGGTCGGGGCCCGGACGGCGGTCGTGCAGCACGTCGTCGGCCCGGGCGAGACCGACATGTGCGACACGGACAGCCGGATGCGCGCGTGACGCGCGCGGGTCAGGTCGTGGCCGGGAGCGCGGTCGCGGTGGCGACCGATGCGCGACGCCGCGCCGCGGCAAGACCCGGGATGCAGGCCATCCCCACGGCCGCGGGGAGGAGCGTGCTGACGCAGCGGTAGGCGAGCACGCCCGCGACGGCCGCGGTGAGCGGGGCGCCGAACCCGTGGAGCACAAGGGGCACCGCCGTCTCGACCAGGCCGAGCCCCGCGGGGAGCAGCGGCACAAGTGTGACGAGGACGCCGACCGTGTACGCGAGGCACACCACGTCGAAGGGCAGCGAGATGCCGACCGAGGCGAGGGCGACGTAGAGGCACACAACGTCGGCGAGCCACGCGGCGGCCGACAGCGCGAGGAGCAGCACCCGGTTGCGACGCGACCCGAGCACGGCGCTCGCGTCGGCGTGCCAGGCGGCGCCCGCCGCCCGCCGGTCCTCGACAGAGTGGCGGGGACGCCAGCAGCACAGCCCGCCGAGGATCACGGAGAGCCGCTCGGCGGTCGATCGCCGCTGGGTGAAGTAGTCGACGGCCGCGGTGCCGAGCAGCAGGAGCAGCGCCGCGACGATGAGGGGCAGCGCGTCGCCGCTCGGGAGGTGCGACTGCGACGCGGCGAAGAGGACGTTCACCGCGGCGAGGCAGACCATCGCCAGCGCGCTGATGAACTCGGCCATGCCGAGCGTCACCGTGGCCCGGCGGACGGGCATCCCGCGCCGGTGCAGCTCGGCCCCGGTGATCACCATCCCCTCCGCCGGGGACGCCGGGGTGACGCAGCCGAACCCGCACAGGATCATGGCGAGGCGGACGGCGCTGCGCCGGCCGAGCTTGACGTCCGGGCCGATCAGGCGGTGCAGCTGGGCGGTGAGGAGGAGGTAGGCGACGGCCTCCACCGCAAGGGCGACGAGGAGCCAGCCGGGGTCGGCGTCGGCGATCGCCGAGGCGCCGTCGGCGAACCCCGAGATCAGCGCGACGGCGACGTAGCCGAGCAGCCCCGCCAGCGTGAGGGCCAGGACCCAGCGCAGGAGCCGGCGGCGGCGGGGCGAGGCGAAGACGGCGGCCATGCCTGCACTCTGCACATCCGATCGTGAAACCCGTGTAAATGCAGCGCGAATGTCGGGTCAACAGCTCCGGGGCCGCCCGGGGCGGCCCCGGAGCACAATGACGGCATGCCCCCCGCCGAGGGCCCCGCCCCGAGGCGCGGGTGGGCCCGGCCGTCCCGGCGGGTGCGCTGGGCGGGCGGGCTCGCCCTCGTCGCCATCGCCGGCACCGTGCTGGGCCTCCTCCTGACCGTCGGGTCCGGTGCCAGCCGCGCCGCCTCGGCGACGAGCTACTGCCAGACCGCGAAGGTGCTCACCCAGTACGGGGGTCACGACCCGACCCGGATCGACCCGCTGCTGACCCAGGTCGCGGCGCTCGCGCCCCACGACATCGCGCCCGTGGTGCAGGTCATGCGCTCGACCCGGGTCGACTCCACCGCCTACCTCACGGCGCGCCAGGCCTGGACCCGCTACGACACGAACCATTGCTGCACGTGCATCGGCGGCCCGAACCTGCCCCAGGTCCTGGTGCCGACGACGCTGCCCTGACGGGCGCCGATCAGACGAGCGTCCGGAGGAAGGCCCAGGTGCGGGTGCGCTCCTCACCCGAACCGAAGATGTTGGCCAGGAAGTCCGTCGCGCCGACCTCGGCGAGGTGCTCCAGCTGGGCGCGCACCCCCTCCTCGTTGCCGACGACCGCGACGTCGGCCGGACCCGCCGCGCCTTCCCGATCGAGCATCGCCCGATAGGACGGCAGCTGGCCGTACATCTGGAAGTTCCGTGCGGCGCGTTCGCGCGCCGCGTCGGTGTCGCTCGTGACGCACACCGGCAGCCCGACCACGACGCGCGGGGCCGTTCGGCCGGCGGCCGACGCGGCCGCCGCGATCGTCGGGACGACGTGTGCGGCGATGGTCGCGGGCCCGGTCATCCACGTGACCGTCCCGTCGGCGACGCGTCCGGTGAGCTCGAGCATCTTCGGCCCGAGGGCCGCAACGAGGACCGGCACCGGCGTGGCGCCCTTCACGTCGAGCGTGGCGTGCCCGGCGAGCGTCTCGCCGGTGAACGACGCCGGCTCGCCGTGCACCAGCGGCGCGAGCACCTCGAGGTACTCGCGCAGATGACGCACCGGCTTGGCGTACGAGTAGCCGTACATGCCCTCGATCACGAGCTGGTGCGACAGCCCGATCCCGAGGACCAGGCGGCCGCCGGCCGCCGCCTGGGTCGTCAGCGCCTGCTGGGCCAGCACGACCGGGTGGCGCGGGTAGCTCGGGATCACCGCGGTGCCGAGCTCGATGCCACCGACCTCACGGCCGATGATGCCGAGCGCGGCGAGCGCCTCGACGCCGAAGATCTGCGGCAGCCAGAACGACGGGAACCCGTCGTCCGCCGCGCGCTGCGCGAGGTCAACGAGCGCGTCGATCGGTCCGCTCGCCACGTCGCCACCGAAGATCCCGACCCGCATGCCACGACTCCTCGCCCGTGAACGTCGGAACGGAGGTTACGTCGGTCGTTCGCCACAGGTCCGCCGGCCAAGCCAGCGCGCCGGCCAGTACCCTGCGGCCGTCGCGACCGCGCGACGTCGCGTCTCGGGGGGAGGACGGCAGTGGATCGGCGGGAGTTCTTGCGCGGCGCGGCGGTGCTGGGTGCCGGCGCTGCCCTCGGTTCGTGGCGCGGCCTCGCTCCGACGCTGCCCGGATCGGCCGCCACGGCGGCGCGTCCGGTCGTGCCACCGACGCCGGCGGACCTCCAGAAGATCCAGCACGTGGTGGTCCTCCTGCAGGAGAACCGCTCCTACGACCACTACTTCGGTGCGTACCGCAAGGGGCTCGGCTTCAACGACCACCCGAAGGGCAAGCCCGGCGTGTTCGCGCAGGCCGACCCCGAGCAGACGACGGGTTCCCCCCGGGGCGAGCTCCTGCCGTGGCACCTCGACACCCAGACGATGAACGCCGCCTGCACGGTGAACCCGACCCACGAGTGGGGGCCCCAGCACTTCTCGTGGAACCACGGGGCGATGGACCGGTGGGTCATCGCGCACACCGCCGTCGACGGCCGCGCGGCCGCACCGCAGATCATGGGCTACTACGAGCGCCAGGACCTGCCCCTCTACTACGCGCTGGCCGACGCGTTCACGCTCTGCGACCAGTACCACTGCTCCGTGATGGCGCCGAGCGACCCGAACCACCACTACGGGATGGCGGCGACGCTCGACCCCGATGGCGTCGCGGGTGGGCCGGTCGTGACGAATGCGCCGAACGTCGCCGCGGTGCCGCCGTCGACCGTCGCAACGAACGCGGCGCGCTACTCGTGGACGACGATGCCCGAGCGGCTCCAGTCCGAGGGCGTCTCGTGGAAGGTGTACCAGGCGCCCGGCAGCCTGCAGTCGACGCCGCTCACGAACAACATCCTCATCACCTACCAGCAGTACGCGGACCCGAGCTCGGTGCTGTACCAGCACGCGTTCACGCCGACCTACCCCGCCGATTTTGTCGCGGACATCGAGGCCGGGACGCTCCCGTCGGTCAGCTGGGTCTACGCCCCGCCCATGC
This sequence comes from uncultured Actinomycetes bacterium, assembly GCA_963731625.1. Classification (GTDB taxonomy): domain Bacteria; phylum Actinomycetota; class Acidimicrobiia; order IMCC26256; family PALSA-555; genus PALSA-555. The sequence continues at coordinate 1,009,552 of CAVSWH010000001.1, read as the reverse complement.
ACGACGAGCACCCGCCCGCGCCGTCCAACACCGGCGCGCGCGTGACCGGCCAGATCCTCCAGGCGCTCATGCGCAACCCGCAGGTCTGGGCCCAGACGGTGATGTTCGTGACGTGGGACGAGAACGGCGGCTTCTTCGACCATGTCGCGCCGCCGACGGCACCGCCGGGCACGGCCGGCGAGTACCTCACCACCTCGCCGCTCCCGACCGCCGCGGCCGGGATCGCCGGGCCGATCGGCCTCGGCTTCCGTGTGCCGCTGCTCGTCCTCTCCCCGTACAGCCGCGGGGGTCACATCAACTCCGACGTCGCCGACCACACGTCGGTGCTCCGCTTCCTCGAGACCCGTTTCGACGTCGAGGTGCCGAACCTCTCGGCCTGGCGTCGCGGCGTCACCTCGGACCTCACGAGCACCCTCGACCTCACCCGGCCACCGAACCTGCACGTGCCGTCCCTACCCATCCAAGGCCTCAGCGACCAGCTGGTGTCACGGGAGTGCTTCGGCGCGCCCCCGTCGCCGCCCGACGTGCAGCACCTCCCGGCGCAAACCTCCTAACCCGGCCCGAGAAGCCCACGGCGCTCGTCCGCTCTTGACCTGCCGCGGCCGCGGGCTTACCGTCGACGTGGAGTCCCGAGCGGGGAAGCGAGGCGTTCCACCCGGAACCGCCGAGCGAGCTTGTTCGGGGCTCCGTCGCGTCACAGGGTGCGGAGCAGCTCCCAGCTGTAGATGCCGGTGCGGTGCCCGTCGCCCCAGGTGACGCCGAGCCCGTACCCGCCGACCGTCTCGGCGTCGGCAATCCGCAGCGCCGACGCGCCCGGCGCCACCGGCTCGCCGCGGTCGCGCCGGCTACGGCACTCGGCGCAGGGGCAGCGCTGCCGGAGCGTGTCGAGGTCGATCGTCGTCACCGACCCGTCTTCCCACGTCATGCGCAGCCCGACGCGTCGGTCGACGTCGACCGCCGCGGGAACTGGGATCCCGCTCATCCGTCGCGCGTCAGGCCGGCGGCCGGTAGACCTCGGCGCCGGTCGCGACGAACTCGTCCGCCTTCTCCTTCATGCCGAGCTCGATGGCCTCCCAGTCGCCGAGGCCGTGCTGGTCGGCGTACGCGCGGACGTCCTGGGTGATCTGCATGGCACAGAACTTCGGTCCGCACATGGAACAGAAGTGCGCCGTCTTCGCCGGCTCCGCGGGCAGCGTCTCGTCATGGAAGGCGCGGGCAGTGTCCGGGTCGAGCGCGAGATCGAACTGGTCCTGCCAACGGAACTCGAATCGCGCCTTCGACAGCGCGTCGTCCCACGCCTGCGCGCCCGGATGCCCCTTTGCCAGGTCGGCGGCGTGCGCGGCGATCTTGTAGGCGATCACACCGTCCTTCACGTCGTCGCGGTCGGGCAGCCCGAGGTGCTCTTTCGGCGTGACGTAGCAGAGCATCGCCGTGCCGTGCATGGCGATCATCGCCGCGCCGATCGCCGAGGTGATGTGGTCGTACGCCGGCGCGATGTCGGTCGTGAGCGGCCCGAGCGTGTAGAAGGGCGCGCCGTGGCAGACCTCGGTCTCGAGGTCGATGTTCGCCTTGATCTTGTGCATCGGGACGTGGCCCGGGCCCTCGATCATCACCTGGACGTCCTGGCGCCAGGCGCGCTCGGTCAGCTCACCCAGGGTCCGCAGCTCGGCGAACTGCGCGTCGTCGTTCGCGTCGGCGATGCAGCCGGGTCGGAGCCCGTCGCCGAGAGAGAAGGCGACGTCGTAGGCCGAGAGGATCTCGCAGAGCTCGTCGAAGTGCTCATAGAGGAAGTTCTCCCGGTGATGCGCGAGGCACCACGCGGCGAGGATCGACCCGCCCCGGCTCACGATGCCGGTCAGGCGGCGGGCCGTGAGCGGGACGTAGCGGAGCCGCACGCCGGCGTGCACGGTCATGTAGTCGACGCCCTGCTCGCACTGCTCGACGATCGTGTCGCGGTAGACGTCCCAGGAGAGCTCGGCCGCGTCGCCGTCCACCTTCTCGAGCGCCTGATAGATCGGCACGGTGCCGATCGGGACCGGCGCGTTCCGCACGATCCACTCGCGCGTGGTGTGGATGTCGCGGCCGGTGGACAGGTCCATGACAGTGTCCGCGCCCCAGCGGGTCGCCCAGGTCATCTTGTCGACCTCCTCGGCGACCGAGGACGTCACCGCCGAGTTGCCGATGTTGGCGTTCACCTTCACGAGGAACGCGCGCCCGATCGCCATCGGCTCCGATTCGGGGTGGTTCACGTTCGCCGGGATGATCGCCCGTCCCGAGGCGACCTCCTCGCGCACCGTCTCGGGTTCCATGCCCTCGCGGACGGCCACGAACGCCATCTCTGGTGTGATGTCGCCCCGGCGCGCGTAGTGCAGCTGCGTGACCCGTCGGCCGGGACGCCCGCGCACGGGCGCGCGGCGCGGCCCGTCGAAGCGCTCGGTCGTCGCCGTGCCCCGGACGCTCGCCCGACCGTCGTCGCGCGGATCGACCGGCCGTCCCTCGTAGCGCTCCACGTCGCCCCGGGCGAGGATCCAGTCCTCGCGTGCCGGTCGCAGCCCGCGCTGCGGGTCGGAGCCGGGTCCGCTCGTGTCGTAGAGGCGGACGGGCTCCTCGCCGCCGCCGAGCGGCACTTCGGCGAAGGGGACCCGCACGTCGTCGGGTCCCTCGACGTACACCTTGCGTCGGGTCGGGTTCATCGTGGTCATGGCGTCTCCTCCCAGAGAAAGTGGTTCAACGGGCCGTGGCCGGCCCCGAGCTGCCAGGCGGCCGCGGCACGGATCGCCTCGTGCACGAACGCCTTCGCCGTCTCCAGCGCGGCGAGCGGGGAACACCCGCGGGCCAGGCCGGCGGCGATCGCGGCGGCGAAGCTGCACCCCGACCCGTGCGTGTTCGCCGTGTCGACGCGCGGGCGTGCGAGCTCGTCGAGCCCGTCGACGCCGACGACGACATCGACCGCGTCGCCGCCGGCGCGCCCGTCGCCGCCGGTCACGACGACGATGGCCGGGCCGAGCGCCGCGAGGGCCTGGGCGGCGTCGCGCTGGTCGGCGACGCCGTCGATCGGGCGGTCGAGCAGCGCGGCCGCCTCGCGGCAGTTCGGCGTCATGACCCGGGCGTGCGGGAGCAGCCGCTCGCGGTAGGCGCGCGCCGCGTCGCCGGCGAGGAGCCGGGTGCCGGTCGACGACACCATGACCGGGTCGACGACCAGGTTGGGCAGGCGGCCGGTCGCCGCGAGCTCGGCGATCGCGTCCACCGTCTCGGCCGTCGCCAGCAGGCCCGTCTTCACCGCGGCGACCGGCAGGTCCTCGAGCACGGCGTCGACCTGGGCGACCACGAAGTCGGCGTCGACCGGCCGGACGGCGCGGACCGCGGCGGTGTGCTGGGCGGTCAGCGCGGTGATCGCGGACGTGCCGAACACACCGAGCGCGGCGAAGGTCTTGAGGTCGGCCTGAATCCCGGCGCCGCCCCCCGAATCGGAGCCGGCGATGGTCAGCGCGACGGGTGGTGTCACCGCGACGCTCCCAGGCGCAGCGCGTCGACGAGACCCGCGACGACGGCGGTCGGGTCCTCGGCGCGCATCACCGCGCCCATCACCGCGACGCCGTGCGCGCCCGCGGCGACGCACGCGACGGTCCGAGCCGCGTCGACGCCACCAAGCGCGAACACGGGCAGCGGGGCGTCGCGCAGCGCATCGGGACCGAGGGGCGGGCCGTAGCCGGGCTTCGACGCGGACGGGAAGATCGGGGACAACGTCGCGTAGGTGCAGCCCTCCGCCGCAGCGCGTCGGAGCGCGGCGGCGTCGTGGCAGGACCGCCCGAGGATCGGCGGCCGGACGGCGGGCAACGGGTCCGCCGCGGCGAGGTGCGCGCCGTCGACGGCGACGCCCGCGTCGTCGAACCCGCCGGCGACGAGGAGGGTGCCGCCGACGTCGTGGAGGACCTCGGCGAGCGCCGCGGCGAGCGGGACCCGCCGCGCCGACGGCAGCTGCTTCTCGCGCAGGATCACCGTGCGGGCACCGCCGCGGGTCGCCGCGGCGACGACGTCGGGCAGCGGCCGGCCCGACGTCTGGGACGCGTCGGTGAGCACCAGCAGAGGGTCGGGCAGGGTCACAGGTCGGGTCGCCCCTCCCAGGCCGTCGACGACTCGGCGTAGAGGCGGCGGGGGATCCGGCCGGCGAGGTGCGCGAGCCGACCGGCCTCGACGGCGCGCCGCATGGCCTCGGCCATCTGCTCGGGATCGCGCGCGCGCGTCACCGCCGAGGCGAGCAGCACGCCGTCGCAGCCGAGCTCCATGGCCAGCGCCGCGTCGGACGCGGTGCCGACGCCCGCGTCGAGGATGACCGGCACGGTGACCTGCTCGCGGATGATCGCCAGGTTGTAGGGATTGCGGATCCCCATGCCGCTCCCGATCGGTGAGCCGAGCGGCATGACCGCGGCGCAGCCGAGCTCGGCGAGGCGCACCGCGCTCACCGGGTCGTCGTTCGTGTAGGGGAGCACCACGAAGCCGTCGTCGACGAGCTGCTCGGCGGCGTGCAGCAGCTCGACCGGGTCGGGGAGCAGCGTGCGCTCGTCCGCGATCACCTCGAGCTTGATCCAGTCGGTCGCGAAGGCGTCGCGGGCCAGCTTCGCGGTCAGCACGGCCTCCCGGGCGGTGAAGCACCCTGCGGTGTTCGGGAGGGTGCGGACGCCCGTGCGCTCGAGCACGTCGACGAGCGAGCCGGGCGCCCGGGGGGCGATGCGTCGCAGCGCCACCGTCACCACCTCCGCGCCGGAGGCGACGATCGCGCGCTCGAGCGTCGTCAGGCTCGGCGCGCCGCCCGTGCCGAGGATCAGCCGCGACGCCAGCGACGTGCCGGCGAGGGGGAACGGGTCATCCATGCGTCATCCTCCTTGCGCGGCGCGCAGCACCTCGACGCGGTCGCCGGCGCGCAGACGCGTCGCCGACCAGTTCCCCCGTGGCACCACGTCCTCGTTGAGCGCGACGGCCACCCCGCGGGGATCCCGGCCCAGCCGCTCGACGAGCGTCGCGACCGTCGAATCGGGATCGAGCTCGGCCGGTGCGCCGTTCACGGTGAGCATCATCGGAAGCGCTCCGGCCCGAACGGCGCCGCCCGTGCGCTCGAGCCGGTCGTGACCAGATCGGCGATGACGTCGGCGGTGACCGGGGCGAGCAGGATCCCGTTGCGGAAGTGTCCGGTCGCGGCGAGGACACCCTCCCGGTCGGGGAGGGGACCGAGGATCGGCGCGTTGTCCGGCGTGCCCGGGCGCAGGCCGGCGCGGGCCTCGGTCAGCTCGAGCTCGGCGACGCCGGGCACGAGCTGCGTGGCCGCGGTGAGGAGGGCGTGCACCGCCCCGGCCGTGACCGTCTCGTCGAAGCCCTGCTCCTCCACGGTGGCGCCGACGACGAGGTGCCCGTCGGCCCGCGGCACGAGGTACACGGCGACGCCGTCGGCCAGGCCGCGCACCGTGCGGTGCAGCAGGCTCGCCACGTCGCCGCGCAGCCGGAGGATCTGTCCTTTCACGGGTCGGACCGGGAGGTCGACGAGCGCGGCGCTGCGACAGCCCGCGGCGACGACGACCACGTCGCTGTCGAGCCGCTCGCCGCCCGGAAAGGTGACGCGCGGGCCCGTGCCGATCGACGTCACGGGCTCGGGTCGGAGCGCGACGCCGGCGCGCTCGCACGCGATGCCGAGCGCCGTGACGAGGGCGCGGGGGTCGACCTGGCGGTCGCCCGGGACGAGCGCGCCCCCGCGCACCCGCGGTGTCAGCGAGGGCTCCAGCTCGCGACACGACCGCCCGGTCTGGGGCTCGACGGGCAGGTCGAGCTGCTGCTGGAACCGGACGAGCACGTCCAGCGCGCGGCGGTCGTCGTCGTGCACGGCGACGGTGAGCGTCCCCTCACGCCGGTAGCCGACGGACGGGTCGGACCCCGCCTCGAGCTCGTCGACGAACGACGGCCAGCGTCGCGCCGACTCGAGGTTCAGACCGAGGAGCGGCTCCTCGCCGTAGTGGACCTCGGTGACGGGGGCGAGCATCCCGGCGGCGACGTCGCTGGCGCCGCTGCCCGGGTTCGGGTCCGCGACGGTGCAGGCCACGCCGCGCCCGGCGAGGCGCCACGCGATAGCCAGCCCGATCACGCCGCCGCCGACGATCGTGGCGCGGGTCACCGCGGCGCCGCCGCGTCGATCGCCCGGAGCAAGGCCTCGGTGGCGCGGGCCGGGTCCGCGGCGTCGGACACGGCGCTGATCACCGCGACCCCGTACGCGCCGGCCTCGAGCAGGGCGGCGACGCGTGCGGTCGTCACCGCGGCGACGGCCACGACCGGGATCGCGACCGCGGCGGCGACCGCGCCGACGCCGTCGGGGCCGAGCGCTGCCGGCAGGCCAGCCTTCGTCGTCGTGGCGTAGGCCGGTCCCACCCCGAGGTAGGAGGCACCCGCCCCCTCGTGCGCGAGGGCCGTCGCCGGCTCGCGTGCCGTCGCCCCGAGGACCCGGGACGGGCCGAGCACGCGCCGGGCCGCGGCCACCGGCAGATCGTCCTCGCCGACGTGCGCGCCGCCCGCGTCGACCGCCACGGCGACGTCGGGGCGGTCGTTCACGACGCAGGTGGCGCCGTGGGCGGCGCAGAGATCGGCGACGCGGCAGGCCAGCTCGTACACGTCGGCGTCCGTCCACGCCTTCGCGTGGACCTGGACGACCGGGGCGCCGGCGTCGAGGGCGGCGGCCACGGTACGCAGCGGCTCGCGACCGGGGCGGGTGTCGGTCACGACGTGCAGCCGACCGAGCGTCACCCTCCTCCCTTCGCCGGCATGACCCGGATCAGGTTCCAACGGTCGAGGGCTCGACAGCCCTCCTCTCAGCCCGGTCCCACCGGGCTCCCGTGCGATCGACCCACCCTATCGGCGTCCTCCGCGCGGCGCGGGCGAGGATTCGCCGGCGGGATCGGGCGCTGACCAGGGATATTGCGCGGCCGCTAAGTGTTCGTCGCACTGCGCTAAGCAGGCGTTAAGACGGTTCCCTGCGGTGTCGCGAACCGGTAAGAGATCCCGAAGACGCCGCGCGGGCGGCGGGTCACGAGCCAGGGGGTCTGCGGTGGCCGATCTCTTCGTAGCGCTGTTCCTCGTCGGGTTCTTCGCGCTCTGCTTCCTCTACGTCCGGGCGTGCGACTGGATCATCGGGCCGGACAGCGAGGCGTTGCCCGCCGAGGACACGACGGGGGCACCGACGAGCGAGCCCGCGGCCGGATGACCGCGGACAACATCGTCGGGCTGGTCCTCGCCGTCCTGCTGGCCGGCTACCTCGTCGCGGCGCTGCTGTACCCCGAGCGCTTCTGATGACGTTCGCGGACGCGGCGGAGCTCCTCGCGCTCATCGCGCTCATCGCGGTCACGGCCCCTCCGCTCGGCGCGTACATCGCCCGGGTCTACGACGGTGGCCCGATGATCGGCGACCGGGTCTTCGTTCCCGTCGAGCGGGTCATCTACCGGTTCTGTCGCATCAACCCGAAGCGTGAGCAGCGCTGGACGATCTACGCCGCCTCGCTCCTCGCGTTCAGCGTCGTCGGCATCGTCATCCTCTACGTGCTCCAGCGGGTCCAGTCGAGCCTGCCCTTCAACCCGACGAGCGTGGCGAACGTCGCGCCGGCGCTGTCGATGAACACCGCGGTCAGCTTCGTCACGAACACGAACTGGCAGGCCTACGGCGGCGAGTCGACGATGAGCCACCTCACCCAGATGGTCGGGCTCACCGTCCAGCAGTTCGTCTCCGCCGCGGCGGGGCTCGCGGTGATGGCCGCGCTCCTCCGCGGCCTGTCCCGCGCCGGGCAGCGCACGGTCGGGAACTTCTGGGTCGACGTCGTGCGGACGACGCTTCGGATCCTGTTGCCGCTGTCGTTCGTGTTCGCGATCGTCCTGTTGACCCAGGGAGTGATCCAGAACACGCACGGCTTCACCACCGCGCACACGATCACCGGCGCGACCCAGCAGATCCCCGGCGGGCCCAACGCCAGCATGGAGTCGATCAAGCAGCTGGGGACCAACGGCGGCGACTTCTTCAACACGAACTCGGCGCACCCGTTCTCGAACCCGACGAACCTGACCGACTTCCTCGAGCTCTACGCCATCCTCCTCATCCCGTTCGCCCTGGCCTTCACATTCGGCCGCGTCGTGAAGGACAAACGGCAGGGCTACGCGGTGTTCACGATCATGTTTGTCGTGTGGCTCGGGGCCTCGATCGGCGTCATGGTCCTCGAGACGAACGGCAACCCGCGGCTCTCCCAACAGGGCGCGACCGAGGTCGCGACCGCCTCCCAACCCGGCGGGAACATGGAGGGCAAGGAGGTGCGGATCGGGCCGGGCGGCTCGGCGCTGTGGGCCGCCTCGACGACCGGCACGTCGAACGGCTCCGTGAACTCGATGCACGACAGCTTCACGCCGGCGGGCGGGTTCCTCCTCCTGGCGCTGATGAAGCTCGGCGAGGTCTCACCGGGCGGCGTCGGCGTGGGGCTGAACGGCCTGCTGGTGTTCGCGATCTTGTCGGTGTTCATCGCGGGGCTCATGGTCGGGCGAACACCGGAGTACTTAGGCAAGAAGATTCAGGCCTCCGAGGTGAAGCTCGTCGCGCTCTACATCCTCGCGATGCCGCTCGTGCTCCTCGGCGGCGTCGCCGTCGCCACGTTCGTCACATCGGTCAAGCAGGTGTCGATCACGAACCCGGGCGCGCACGGGTTCAGTGAGCTGCTCTACGCGTTCACGTCGGCGGCGAACAACAACGGCTCGGCGTTCGCCGGGCTCAATGCCAACACCGCCTTCCTCAACGACGCCCTCGCGTTCGTGATGCTCGTGGGACGGTTCTTCCTCATCATCCCCACGCTGGCGCTCGCCGGCTCGCTCGTGCGCAAGCAGACCGTGCCCGCCTCGTCCGGGACCTTCCCGACGCACACGCCGCTGTTCATCGTCCTCGTCATCGGCGTGCTGGTGATCGTCGGGGCGCTCACGTTCCTGCCGGCGCTCGCGCTCGGTCCCCTCGTCGACATCCTCAAGCTCTAGGACGACCATGCCCGGCCAGACCCGCTCGATGCTCGACCCGGAGATCCTCCGGCGCGCCGTCGGTGACAGCTTCGTCAAGCTGAACCCAAAGACCCTCTCGCGCAACCCCGTCATGTTCGTCGTCGGCGTCGGCAGCGTCCTCGTCACCGTCCTGTTCTTCCGCGACCTGGGCTCGGCCAGCACCCAGGAGGACGTGTTCGCCGGGCTCGTCGCCCTCTTCTTGTGGTTCACCGTGCTCTTCGCCAACTTCGCCGAGGCGGTCGCCGAAGGCCGCGGGAAGGCGCAGGCAGAAACGCTGCGCCGCACCCGCTCGGAGACGACCGCCCGCCGTCAGCGAGCGGACGGGACGCTCGAGGACGTCGCGAGCACCGGCCTCGACGTCGACGACCGCTGCGTGGTCACCGCCGGCGAGGTCATCCCGAGCGACGGCGAGGTGGTCGAGGGCATCGCGAGCGTCGACGAGTCGGCGATCACCGGCGAGTCGGCGCCGGTCATCCGCGAGTCGGGCGGCGACCGCTCCGCGGTGACCGGCGGCACCCGCGTCCTCTCCGACGAGATCGTCGTGCGGATCACCGCCCGGCCGGGCGAGACGTTCCTCGACCGGATGATCTCGCTCGTCGAGGGCTCCCAGCGCCAGAAGACCCCCAACGAGATCGCGCTCAACATCCTCCTGGCCGCCCTCACGATCATCTTCTTGCTCGCGACCGTGACGCTGCAGCCGTTCGCGATCTTCAACCACGCGCAGCAGACGATCGTCATCCTCGTCGCGCTTCTCGTCTGCCTCATCCCCACGACGATCGGCGGGCTGCTGTCCGCGATCGGCATCGCCGGGATGGATCGCCTCGTGCGCCGCAACGTCCTGGCGATGTCGGGCCGGGCGGTCGAGGCCGCGGGGGACTGCGCCACTCTGCTGCTCGACAAGACCGGCACGATCACCTTCGGGAACCGGGCCGCCGACGAGTTCCTCGTCGCCGAGGGCGTCGGCCAGGACGACCTCGCCGAGGCGGCGCAGCTGTCCTCGCTCGCCGACGAGACGCCCGAGGGGCGCTCGATCGTCGTGCTCGCGAAGGAGAAGTACGGGCTCCGTGAGCGCGAGCTGGCCGGCGCCGAGCTCGTCCCGTTCACCGCGCAGACGCGGATGAGCGGTGTCGACCTGCCGGGACGCGCGGTGCGCAAGGGCGCCGCGGACTCGGTGCGGCGCTGGGTCGAGGAGGCCGGTGGCTCGTTCCCCGCCCAGCTGAACGAGACGGTCGACAGCATCGCGAGCCGGGGCGGCACGCCACTCGTCGTCGCCGACCGCAGCGACGGTGCCCCGGCACGCGCGCTCGGCGTCGTCTACCTGAAGGACATCGTCAAGCCCGGCATCGCGCAGCGCTTCGCCGACCTGCGCCGCATGGGGATCCGCACGGTGATGATCACCGGCGACAACCCGCGCACCGCGGCGGCGATCGCGGAGGAGGCCGGCGTCGACGACTTCCTCGCCGAAGCCACACCCGAGGACAAGATGGAGCTCATCAAGCGCGAGCAGCGCGGCGGGCGCCTCGTCGCCATGACCGGCGACGGCACGAACGACGCGCCGGCGCTCGCCCAGGCCGATGTCGGCGTGGCGATGAACACCGGGACCCAGGCCGCCAAAGAGGCCGGGAACATGGTCGACCTGGACTCTGACCCGACGAAGCTCATCGACATCGTCGAGATCGGCAAGCAGCTGCTCATCACCCGGGGCTCGCTGACCACGTTCTCGATCGCGAACGACGTCGCCAAGTACTTCGCCATCATCCCGGCGATGTTTGCCGGCTTCGCCACGGTGAAGGTCCTGAACCAGCTCAATGTCATGGGGCTCGCCAGCCCGCGCTCGGCGATCCTCTCCGCGGTCATCTTCAACGCGCTGATCATCGTGGCGCTCATCCCGCTCGCGCTGCGCGGCGTGAAGTTCGTGCCCAAGGCCGCCAGCCAGCTGCTGCGGCGCAACCTGCTGATCTACGGCGCCGGTGGCGTGATCGCGCCGTTCGTCGGGATCAAGCTCATCGACCTGCTCATCACCGCGCTGGGGGTGAAGTGATGCGACGCCAGCTGCTGCCCGCGCTGCTCATGATGCTCGTGTTCACCGTGCTGTTGGGGCTCGCGTATCCTCTGGTGGTCACGGGAATCGCCCAGAGCGCGTTCCCGGACAAGGCGAACGGCTCGCTCGTCCACCAGCACGGCACGGTCGTCGGGTCCCGCCTCATCGGCCAGAGCTTCACCGACGCGAGAGGCCGCCCGTTGCCGCAGTACTTCCAGTCCCGGCCCTCGGCGGCGACCGGCGTCAGCGGCAAGACGAAGGTCGGCTACGACCCGACCCTGAGCTCGGGTTCCAACCTCGCGGCGACGAACCCCGCGCTGACGGCGCTGGTCGCGCAGCGGGTCCAGGCCTACCGGGCGTTCAACGGGCTCGCCCCCGGGCAGGCGGTCCCGGTCGACGCAGTGACCGCCTCGGGGTCGGGCCTCGACCCCGACATCTCACTCGCCAACGCGCGGCTCCAGGCGCCCCGCGTCGCGCGCGCCCGGGGGCTCTCGGTCGCGACGGTGCTCGGGCTCGTCGACGCGCACGAGTCGGGCCGCACCCTCGACTTCCTCGGTGAGCCGACGGTGAACGTCCTGTCGCTCAACCTGGCGTTGAACAGCCTGCGGAGCTAGGCGCGCCGTGGCACGGGGTCGACTCCGCATCTATCTGGGCGCGGCGCCCGGGGTCGGCAAGACGTTCGCCATGCTGAACGAGGGGCGGCGGCGCCATTCCCGCGGCACCGACGTCGTCGCAGGGATCGTCGAGACGCACGGCCGCGAGAACACCGCGGCGCAGCTCGGCGACCTCGAGGTCATACCCCGGCGCCACATCCACTACCGGGACCGCGACTTCGAGGAGATGGACGTCGACGCGATCCTCGAGCGTCATCCCACGCAGGTGCTCGTCGACGAACTCGCCCACACCAACGTGCCGGGCTCGAAGCACGAGAAGCGCTGGGAAGACGTGCACGACATCCTCGAGGGCGGCATCGACGTCATCTCGACGCTGAACATTCAGCACCTCGAGTCGGTCAATGACCTCGTCGAGCGGATCACCGGCGTGAAGCAGCACGAGACGATCCCCGACTCGGTGGTGCGCGCCGCCGAGCAGGTCGAGCTCGTCGACATGACGCCCGAGGCGCTGCGCCGGCGGTTGGCCCACGGGAACATCTATCCGTCCGAGCGCGTGGACTCGGCGCTGGCCAACTACTTCCGGCCCGGGAACCTCGCCGCGCTCCGCGAGCTCGCGCTGCTCTGGGTCGCGGACCGCGTCGACGAATCCCTGCAGCAGTACATGGAGGACCATGGGATCGACACCTCGTGGGAGACCCGCGAGCGCGTCGTCGTCGCGCTCACCGGCGCCCAGGCGGGCGACGACCTGATCCGCCGGGCGGCCCGCATGGCGCAACGGACGCGCGGCGACCTGCTCGGCGTCCACATCCGCAACACGAGCGGGCTGGCCGAGAACCACAACGACCACCGCCTCGCCGAGCACCGGGCGCTGCTCGAGTCGCTCGGGGGCACCTACCACGAGGTCGCGGGCGACGACGTGGGCCGCGCCCTCGTCGAGTTCGCCAAGGCCGAGCGCGCGACGCAACTCGTCATCGGCGCGTCACAGCGATCGTGGTGGACCGAGCTGCTGCGGGGCTCCGTCGTGACCCGGGTCCTGCGCCAGTCCGATCGCATCGACGTCCACGTCATCTCGAGCGGGGCCGCCGAGCATGAGCGCGTGACGGTCGCCTCGCTCCCGCGGCCACCCCGCGGGCCGACACGGCGCCGCGAGCTCACGGGCTGGGCGGTCGCGGTCGTCGGGCTGCCGGTCCTGACCCTCATGCTCACCGCGACCCGCAGCAGCGTCAGCTTGGCGAGCGCGCTCCTGCTCTACGTGCTCCTCGTCGTCGTCGTCGCCGCGATCGGCGGGCTGCGACCCGGCGTGACGGCCAGCGCCGCAGCGTTCCTGCTCGCCGACTACTACTTCACGGTACCGATCCACCAGCTGTCGATCGCGTCCACGCAAGACGTCATCGCCGTCGTCGTGCTGCTCGTCATCGGGATCACCGTGAGCAGCTTCGTGATGATGAGCGTGCGCCGCGCCGCGGAAGCCGCGCACGCCAAAGCCGAGGCCCGCACGATGGCCAACCTGAGCGGCTCGGTGATCGGCGCGGCCGACCCGCTCGGCCTGCTGATCGCTCGGCTGCGCGACACGTTCGGCGTCGAGGCCGCGGCCGTGCTGCGACGCGAGGGCGACGGCTGGCGCGTCGAGACTTCGGCGGGCGAGCCCGTCCCGACACGTCCCGAGGACGCCGACCTGACCATCCCGCTCGACGACGACGAGCAGCTCGTGCTGCGCGGCGCCGGTCTCGACCCCGAGGATCTGAACCTGCTCGAGGTGTTCACCGGGCAGCTGTCGCTTGCCCTCGAGTCCCGGCAGCTGCGGGCGGAAGCGGCGCTGGCGACGGGGCTCGCCGAGGCGGACCGGTTCCGCACCGCATTGCTGGCCGCCGTGTCGCACGACCTGCGCACGCCACTCGCGTCGATCAAGGCGTCAGTGACGAGCCTGATGCAGCGCGACGTCGAGTGGCCACCCGACGTGCAACGCGAGCTGCTCGAAGCCGTGGACCGGGGTGCCGACCGCCTCACCTCCCTCGTGAACAACCTGCTCGACATGGGTCGCCTCCAGACCGGCACGCTCGAGCCGATGCTGCGCGACGTCGGGCTCGAAGAGGTGGTGCCGGCCGTCGTGACGGAGCTCCCGAACGGCGCGAGCCAGGTGGTGCTCGATCTCCCCGAGACCCTGCCGCGGGTGCGCGCCGACGCCAGCCTCCTCGAGCGCGCCGTCGCGAACGTGCTCGAGAACGCGGTCCAGTGGTCGCCCGACGACCAGCCGGTCCGCGTGTCGGCCGGCTGCTTCGGTTCCAACGTCGACTTGCGGGTCGTCGACTGCGGGCCCGGCGTCGCCGCCGGGCAGCGCGAGGCGATCTTCCGCCCGTTCCAGCGCCTCGGGGACAGCCCGAACGGGGCCGGCGTCGGCCTCGGCCTCGCCGTCGCCCGCGGGTTCGTCGAGGCGATGGGCGGGCGCATCAGCGTCGACGACACGCCCGGCGGCGGCCTGACGGTGACCGTCTCGATGCCGCGCGCCGACGCGTGAGCCGCATCCTCGTGGTCGACGACGAACCCGAGATCTGCCGCACGCTCGGCATCAACCTGCGCATCCGCGGCTACGACGTCGACCTGGCGGCCGACGGCGAGGCGGCCCTCGACCTCGCGGCGCGCCACCACCCTGACGCGGTCGTCCTCGACCTCGGACTGCCCGGGATCGACGGCGTGGACGTGATCGCCGGGCTGCGGGGCTGGAGCCGCGTCCCGATCGTCGTGTTGTCCGCACGCGACGGCGAGCCCGACAAGGTGGCGGCGCTCGACGCCGGCGCCGACGACTACGTCACGAAGCCGTTCGGGATGGACGAGCTGCTCGCCCGGCTGCGGGCCGCGCTGCGGCGCGCCACGCCGGCCGAGGAGGACGCGGTCATCGAGACGCCCGACTTCACGATCGACCTCGCCACGAAGCGCGTCACCCGCGGGGACGAGGAGATCCGGCTCACCCCGACCGAGTGGAACGTCGTCGAGCTGCTCGTCCGCAACCCGGGCAAGCTGGTCTCCTACCGCCAGCTGCTGCGCGAGGTCTGGGGCCCCGGGTACGAGAAGGAGACGCACTACCTCCGCGTCTTCATGGCCCACGTCCGGCGCAAGCTCGAGCCGGAGCCCTCCCAGCCGCGCTACTTCCACACGGAAGCCGGGATGGGCTACCGGTTCCACAGCGACTGACGACGCTCACGGGCGCGGCGCGCGTCGGCGTAGGCTGCCGCCGCCAGGAGACCAGGTGAAGCCCGCACCGTTCGAGTACCACGCGCCCGAGACCGTCACCGACGTCGTCGACCTCCTCGCGGCGCACGGCGACGAGGCGAAGCCGCTCGCCGGTGGGCAGAGCCTCGTGCCGATGCTCTCGCTGCGCCTCGCCCGCTTCGAGCACCTCGTCGACCTCAACCGCGTCGCCGAGCTCTCGAGCGTCGAACGGCGCGACGGCGCGGTCGTGATCGGCGCGATGACCCGCCAGACCGTCCTCGAGCGACCCGGGCCGGCGCGCGACGTGCCCCTGCTCGGCCTCGCCGCGCCGCTCATCGGCCACTTCCAGATCCGCAACCGGGGGACGGTCGGCGGGTCGGTCGCGCACGCCGACCCGGCGAGTGAGCTGCCGGCGGTCACCCTCGCGCTCGACGCCGAGCTCCACGTCGCCGCGCCCGCCGGACCCCGGGTCGTGCCCGCCGCCGAGTTCTTCGTCGGGAACTGGACCACCGTCCTCGACGCCGACGAGCTCCTCACCGCGGTCGCCTTCCCGGTCTGGGCGGGCCGCTGCGGGTACGCGGTGGAGGAGGTGGCGCGCCGCCACGGCGACTTCGCCCTGACGGGCACGGCGTGCGCCGTCGCGCTCGACGCCGACGACCGGATCGAGCGCGCCGCGATCGCCCTCTTCGGGATGGGCAGCACGCCACTGCGCGCCGCCGCGGCCGAGGCGGCGCTCGTCGGCCGGTCGGGTGACGAGGCCGAGCTGGCCGAGGCCGCCGAGCTCGCGGTGCGTGACCTCGAACCACCGGAGGACGTGCACGCGTCGGCCCGATACCGGCGCGGCGTCGGCGCGCACGTCGTGCGGCGCGGGCTGCAGCGCGCCCTCGCGGAGGCTTGCGCGTGAACGAGGTCACCGTGCAGACGACCGTCAACGGCGAGGCGCGGCACGCGCTCGTCGAGGCGCGCAAGACCCTCGCCGACTTCCTCCGTGAGGACTGCGCGCTCACGGGCACCCACCTCGGGTGCGAGCACGGCGTCTGTGGGGCCTGCACCGTGCTCCTCGACGGGACCGCCGTCCGCTCCTGCCTGCTCTTCGCCGTGCAGGCCAACGGCGCGGAGGTCACCACCATCGAGGGGCTCGGGACGCCCGGGACGCTCACCCCGGTGCAGGACGCGTTTCGCGAGGAGCACGGCCTGCAGTGCGGGTTCTGCACGCCCGGGTTCGTCGTCTCGGTGCACGCGTTCCTCGCCGAGCACCCGCACCCGTCCCACGACGAGATCCGCGAGGCCCTCTCCGGGAACCTGTGCCGCTGCACCGGGTACCAGGGGATCATTCGCGCCGTCGAACGGGCCGCGTCCGCGATGGCGGACAGCCCGGCCGACGCGAGCTAGCGGCGGGGCACGCCGCCGCCGAGCTCGGCCAGGACCCGCTCGGTCGACGCGCCCGCGCACTCGGCCGACGCCGCGGCGTCCGAGGTGTGCGGCGCCGCGACCACGGTCTCCCGCGCGCCGTGCGCCACGACCCACCGGTCGGGACCGACCTCGGTGAGGCGGTGCCGCCGCGCCGGGGCGACCGCCGGACGGGCCAGCCACGCCGCCGTCCCGGCCAGCGACACGTCGACGAGCACGCCGCCCCCGCGGCGAGCCCGGCCGCGCCGCCCAGGGCGGCGACGATCCCCGCCACGGGATCCGCGAGCGCGTCGCCGCAGAAGACGGGCGCGCCCTCGTCGTCCCGCGCGACGAGGCCGCCCGCTACCGCCGTGTCGTCGCCGAACCCGACCCGGTTCGACCACGGCCCGGCGCGCCCGTAGGCGGTGATCGACAGCCACGTCAGCCCGGGACGTGACCGCACCATCGTCTCGGCGTCGACGCCCAGCTGGGCGAGCGCCCGCGGGCGTGACGACTCGATCACGACGTCGGCGCGCCCGAGCAGCGCCCGGAGCCGGGACCGACCGTCACCGGTCGCGAAGTCGAGGGTGATGCTCTCGTGCCCGGCGTGGAGGCCGTCGAAGAACGCGGCCGGGCCCCGACGCGCCCCGTCGGGGCGCGCCGCCGACTCGACCTTCACGACCCGCGCCCCCGCCCGCCCGAGCAGCGATGCGGCGAGCGGGCCCGCCCACAGCGCCGAGAGATCGACGACGAGCGGACGCGTCGGGGTGCGCTGCCGACCGCCGAGGCGGCGGGTCCGGGCCGGCGCGAGACGCGTCGCGGGTCCGCCGAGCTCGGCGGCCGGGATCCCGAGCTCCTGCGCGCGCGTGGCGAGCTCGCCGGCGGGCCGTGCCGCCGTGTGCTCGGCGAGCGCGCGCCACGGGTCCCCGACGGCATGCCCGACGAGCGCCGGCACGACCTCGGCGTCCGCGAGACGCGCCAGGTTCACGGCCACCCAGCCGTCCGCGGCGCGCAGCAGCTGGCAGGAGCCCCCGACGGACGTCCGACCGGCGCGCTGGCCGCCCAGCAGCGCGGCGCGACCGAAGAGCGTGGTGGCCACGTCGACTTCGACGGGAGCGCCGACGCGACCCGTCGCGTCGGCCAGCGACCCGGCGAGCTGCGCCGCGCGCGCGAGCAGCGGTGCGGGCGGCGGCCGCGGCGCCCGATCGGGCCATCCGGTCAGCGCCATCCCACCGGACGCGGCCCAGGCCAGCAGCTCGCACGACGCCGCGCCGTCGAGGTGGCGCGCCGCGGCACCCGTCTGACACGCGACCTCGAGCAGCGTGGCGGTGCGACGCACGCGGTCGAGCGTATGAGTCGCCGCGGCCGCCCCGGGCGAGCGTGCCGTCGCGCCCCTCCTCGTCTCGGCCGACCACGACGACCCGGGGCCCACCACTAGGCTCCGAGCCGTGCCCAGCGTGGAGGGCCGGTCCGCTGCGGCGCGCCCGCCGAGCTGACAGCACCCGAATCGGCCAAACGGGGGGACGGACACGGACGCTGACGTTCTCGCCGTCCAAGACGTCACGGTCGCGTTCGGCGGCCTCACGGCCCTGGAATTGGTGTCGCTGTCCCTCACGACCGGCGAGGTCGTCGGCGTCATCGGCCCGAACGGGGCCGGCAAGACGACGCTGTTCAACGTCATCTGCGGGTTCGAGGTCCCGCGCACGGGCCGCATCGTGCTCGACGGCCGCGCCATCCGCCGCATGCGCCCGCACCGTCTCGCGAAGCTCGGCGTGGCGCGCACCGTCCAGGGTGTCCGGCTCTGGCCGGGGCTCACCGTGCTCGAGAACGTCATGGCGGGGGGCCAGTTCAACGAGCCGTCCACGATCGCCAGCGCCCTCGCCGGCCTGCCGCCGTCGTCGCGGGACGAGGACGCGCTCGCGGCCCGCGCGATGAGCGTCCTCGAGG
This sequence comes from uncultured Actinomycetes bacterium, assembly GCA_963731625.1. Taxonomy (GTDB): domain Bacteria; phylum Actinomycetota; class Acidimicrobiia; order IMCC26256; family PALSA-555; genus PALSA-555. The sequence continues at coordinate 991,295 of CAVSWH010000001.1, read as the reverse complement.
ACCTCGACGTCGGCGACGCCGCTGGGCGGCTGCCGAGCACCTTGCCGTACGCGATCCAGAAGCGGGTGTCGCTGGCGCGTGCGCTCGTCGCCGACCCGCGGTTCCTGCTGCTCGACGAGCCGGCGAGCGGACTGTCGGCGGGTGATCTGGATTCGCTCGGCGCGCTGCTCACGCGCCTCAAGGCGCGGATGGGGATCCTCCTCGTCGAGCACCACATGGACCTCGTCATGAGTGTGTGCGACCGGATCGCCGTCCTCGACTTCGGCGAGGTGATCGCGACCGGCACGCCGGACGAGGTGAAGGACAACCCGGCGGTGACCGCGGCGTATCTCGGTGAGGAAGTGCAACCCCACGCGTCCGGCGGTCCTGCCAACGAGCGGACGAGTCGTGCTGGCGGTTGAGGGCCTGACGACGACCTACGGGTCGATCGAGGCGCTCCACGACGTGTCCTTCGAGGCGCCCGACGGGTCGATCACGGTCGTGCTCGGCGCGAACGGCGCCGGGAAGACGACGCTGCTGCGGTCCATGACGGGGCTGGTGCGACCCCGTGCGGGTCGGGTCCTCTTCGACGGCGTCGACCTCACGAAGCTCCACGTCGAGGACGTCGTTCGCCACGGCGTCGCCCACGTCCCCGAAGGACGCAGCGTCATCCAGGAGCTGACCGTCGACGAGAACCTCCGGCTCGGCGGGCTCTGGCGCCACGATCGCGCCGATCGACGCCGGGCCGTCGAGGAGGTCTACGAGCTGTTCCCGCTGCTGAAGGAGCGGCGCAAGCGTGCTGCGTACACCCTGTCCGGCGGCGAGAACCAGATGTTGGCGATCGGACGCGCGCTGGCGAGCCGACCGCGCGCGCTGCTCCTCGACGAGCCGTCGCTGGGCCTCGCGCCCCTCATCGTCCGCCAGATCATGGGGCTGCTGCGGAGGCTCACCCGCGACTCGGGGCTGACGATCCTCTTGGTCGAGCAGAACGCCAAGTCGGCGCTGTCGATCGCGGATCAGGTCGTCGTCTTGTACCTCGGCCGCGTCGTGCTCACGGACTCGGCGAGTCGCGTGTCCGACGACGCGGACCTGCGGCACCACTATCTGGGGTTCTAGATGACAAGATCACGCTCGAGCTGCGCGAGCCGGGACGGCGGAGGTCCTCCGTGCTGAACGAGACGCTGAACGGAATCAGCAGCGGGGCGATCTACGCGTCGGTCGCGCTGGGGCTCGTGCTGATCTGGCGAGCGACGCGCGTCGTCAACTTCGCGGCCGGCGGGATGGCGATGATCAGCGCGTTCATCGCGTTCAGCGTCATCAACGGCGGTGGCAGCTACTGGCTCGGGTTCCTCGTCGCGCTGGCCTCTGGCCTCGTCATCGGCGCCGTCGTCGAGCGGGTGATCATCCGCCCGGTCGAGTCGAAGCCGCCCCTCAATGCGGTGATCGTGACCTTCGGCCTGCTCATCCTCCTCGAAGCGATCGCCGGGATGATCTGGGGCCAGAACTCGCGGGCGCTGCCGTCGCACTTCTCGATCCGCGGCCTGCAGGTCGGCGGGACCACGATCGCCCTGTCGCCCTTCGACGTCTTCGTGATCTCGTCGGTGGTCGTCGTGACGATCCTGCTGGCGGTGCTGTTCCGCGCCACGAACGTCGGGCTGCGCATGCGCACGGCGGCGTTCCAGCCGGAGGTGGCGCGCCTGCTCGGCGTCCGGGTGGGACGGATGCTGACCCTCGGGTGGGCGCTGGCGTCGCTCGTGGGCGCGCTCGCGGGCGTGCTCGTCGCCCCGAAGGTCTTCCTGTCACCGAACATGATGGACGCGCCCCTCGTCTACGGCTTCACCGCCGCCGTGATCGGCGGGCTCGACAGCCCGGTCGGTGCCGTCGTCGGCGGCGTCTTGCTCGGCCTCGTCACGAGCTACGTCGGCGGGTGGTCGACGCTCGGTCCGAGCCTCGAGGTGATGGGCGCGCTCGTCCTGCTCGTCGGCGTGCTCATGGTCCGCCCCGAGGGGCTCTTCAGCGGCATCAAGCCGCGGCGGGTGTGACGTGACGTCCGAGGACGTGCGCGAGCAGCCGGCGTCCCGCCCAACCCCGGCACCGGTCCGGCCGGTCGCCGAGCCAGGCCTGGTGAGCGGCCTGCTGCGGCGCGCCGCCACGGCGGCGAGCCCCACGCCGCGTCGCCCGGGGGCGCGGCGCGGGCTGCTCGGCCAGCCCCTCGTCCGCCACATCGTGCTCGCGATCGGCGGGCTGGCGGTCATCTACGTGATCACCCAGTCGGTGAGCTCGTTCGACAACTTCCAGATCGCCCAGATCGGCGCGTACGTCGTCGCGGTGGCCGGGCTCTCGGTGCTCACCGGCCTCAACGGTCAGATCTCGCTCGGCCACGGCGCCGTCATGGGCATCGGCGCGTACGCCGCGGCGCTGCTCATGCTCCACACCGGGTTCCCGCTCCTCGTGGTCCTCCTGCTCGCGCCGGCGGCCGCCGGGCTGGCGGGTCTGATCATCGGGCTCGGCGCGGCGCGCCTGCGCGGCCCCTACCTCGCCGGCGCGACGCTCGCGCTGGCCGTCGGGCTGCCCGGAGTGCCCTATCGCTGGCCCGGGGCGCTCGGCGGCGGCACCGGGCTCTCGATCAACCAGCCGACCCCGCCCAGCTTCCTCGGCCCCAGCTTCGACCCCCAGGAGTGGATCGCGTGGATCTGCGCGATCGCTGCGGTGATCACGCTCGTCATCCTGGCCAACCTCGTCCGCAGCCGCTTCGGCCGATCCTTCCGCACGGTCCGCGACGACGAGATCGTCGCGTCGCTCGCGGGGATCAACGTCGCCCGGACCCAGGTGCTCGCCTTCGTCGTGAGCGCGTCATGTGCCGGGCTCGGCGGCGCGCTGCTCGCCCTCTCCACCGGGACCGTGAACCCGCTCGGGTTCCCGCTCAGCCTCTCGATCGCGCTCATCGCGGGGGCCGTCGTCGGCGGCCTCGGCAGCCTCACCGGCGCGATCTGGGGCGGGATCCTCATCGTGTACCTGCCCCAGTGGGCGACGTCGGTCTCCAACGACTTCGGCTTCTCGAAGGCCGTGAGCTCCAACCTGGCCTTCGGCTTCTACGGGCTCGTGCTCATCGTCGTGATGCTCACCTTCCCGGGGGGTATCCAAGGCGGAGTGCGTCGCCTGTGGAACGCTCTGCGCGCTCTCGCGGCGCGTTGGAGTAGCCCTGCCGCCGCAGGGCTGCATGCCAATAGCCCTGGGCAGGAAGCGGCGTCCGCCGCGCAAGACCCTGCCCCGCATGAAATGGGGGAACAGTGAGGAAACGCTCTGGAAGGTTCGGCTGGGGGTTCCGGTCCCTGGCCCTCGTCGGCGTGGCCGTGCTGCTCGCCGCGGTCGGCACCTCGTCGGCGCTGGCCTCGAACGGCCGGTCCCGCGCCGAGGACCCCGGCATCACGTCGAACTCGATCCTGATCGGCAGCCACCAGCCGCTGACCGGGATCGCGGCGCCGGGCTACAGCGAGATCGCCCCAGCGGAGAACGCGTTCTACCAGTACGTGAACTCCAAGGGCGGCGTGAACGGGCGCAAGATCACCTTCAAGTACGTCGACGACGGCTACAACCCGGCCCAGACGCCGACGGTCGTGCGCCAGCTTGTGCTGCAGGACAACGTGTTCGCGATCGTCAGCGGGCTCGGCACGCCGACGCACGAGACGGTCGTTCCGTACCTCAACTCGAACAAGGTGCCGGACCTGTTCGTCGCGTCGGGCTGTGACTGCTGGAACAACCCGTCGAAGGCGCCCTACACCTTCGGCTACCAGACCGACTACACGATCGAGGCGAAGATCCTCGGGATGTACATCACCAAGAACTTCAAGGGTCAGAAGGTGGCGTACATCTACCAGAACGACGACGTCGGTCAGGGCGCCCTGCAGGGGCTCGCGCAGGAGATCCCGAAGGCGTCCGTCGTGACCAAGCAGCCGTACAGCGTCAACGACCTCACCAGCGCCGCCGGGCTGTCCAACCAGGTCGCCGCGGCGAAGAACGCCGGTGCCCAGGTCGTCGTGCTGTTCACGGTGAACTTCGGCACCGCGTCGGTGCTGAAGTCGGCGGCCCAGATCGGCTACCACCCGCAGTTCGTGGTCTCCTCGATCGGCAGTGACCCGCCGATCGTCGACGGGCTGCTCGGCAGCGCGAACGCGTCCCTGGAGAACGGCGTGATCACCGACGGGTACATGCCGTCGGAGGACGACCTGTCGAACCCGTGGGTCGCGCTCTTCAAGCAGATCCACGACCAGTACGACGCCAGCGAGCCGTTCGACGGCAACACCATCTACGGCATGTCGGCCGGCTACCTGTTCGTGCAGGCGCTGGAAGGCGCGGGCAAGAACGTCACCCGCCAGTCGCTGGTCAACGTGCTGAACTCGAAGGGCGCGTCCTACAAGGGTCCGGGCCTCGTGCCGCTCGCGTTCTCGTCGAGCAACCACGGCGGCTACACCGGCGCGCAGATCGCGATGGTGAACAACGGCCAGGTGACCCTGTCGGGGCCGATCTACACGACCCACGACACGGGCTCGATCAGCACCTACTCGGGCACCCAGCCGCCGCCGCCGTCGCACTTCTGACGGCGCTGACGTCCTGACCACGGGGGACCGGTCGGCTTGCCGGCCGGTCCCCCGTTGGTGCTCTGGGCCTGCCGGGCGGACACGGCGGCGCCGCCGGGTGGGGGGCGGATGCGCCGCGTCGGTGCTCGTCGCGATAATGGTTCCGTCGGCGTCGATCGGGAGGATCACGTGGCAGGCCGCAAGGACCTCGTAGCGCAGATCGCCGCCAACAAGCGCCGCACCGTCTACCTGATGGCGGGCTTCGCGCTGGTCATCACCGGGGCGGTCGCAGCGTTCGACATCATCTTCGCCTACGGCCCGGCGTTCATCGTGATCGCCGTCATCGTGGCGCTGTGCCTGGTGTGGGGCAGCTACTTCTACTCGGACCGCATCGCGATCGCCGCGGCGCGCGCCGTCCCGGCCGATCCGACCCAGTACCACCAGCTCCACGACGTGGTCGAGGAGCTCTGCATCGGGGTGGGACTGCCGAAGCCCGCCGTGTACATCATCAACGACCCGGCGCCGAACGCCTTCGCCACGGGCCGCAACCCCCAACACTCGGCCGTCGCGGTCACCTCGGGGCTCCTGCAGATCATGAACCGGGCCGAGCTCGAGGGTGTCCTCGCGCACGAGCTCAGCCACGTGCACAACTACGACATCCTCGTCTCGACGATCGCCGTGACCCTCGTCGGGTTCATCGCGCTGCTCGCCGACTTCGGGCTGCGGATGCTGCTCTTCGGCGGCCTCGGCGGCCGCGGGCGCAACAACGACGGGGGCGAGGCCGCGATCTTCCTCCTGGCGCTGTCGGTCTTCTTTCTGATCCTCGCCCCGATCGCCGCCAAGCTCATGCAGTTCGCGATCTCGCGACGCCGAGAGGCCCTGGCCGACGTGTCCGGCGTCTACATCACCCGTAACCCCGAGGGGCTCATCCAGGCCCTCGAGAAGCTGCGGGACAACACCACGGTCGTGCACCACGCGCCGGCGGCCACCGCGCACATGTGGATCGAGTCGCCGCTCGACAAGAAGTCCCACGACGCCCACGGCTGGTTCAACCGCCTCTTCGAGACGCACCCGCCGATCGAGCAGCGCATCGCCGCCCTCCAGGAGGTCGAGGGCAGCATGCCGCCGGCCGCGTAACCCGGGCGCTACTCCTTCCGGGCGCGGCTCGGCGCGACGCGGGGCGGCTCGTCGGGCTGCTTCGGGTACACGGGCGGCCACGGCGCGTCGTGCAGGCCGTTCGCCCGGTCCCGCTCGTGCATCTCGAGCAGCGGCTCCAGCGACTGGGGATGTGCGTCGATCTCGGCCCACGGGTCCCCGCGGGCCTCGAGGCGTGCCGGCAGGCTCGCGATCGTCAGGTCGTCGGGGTGGATCGCCGGGATCTCGTCCCACTCGACCGGGGTCGACACCTGCGCGCCCGGCCGGGCCCGGACCGACCACGCGCCGAAGACCGTCTTGTGCGGCGCGTTCTGGTTGAAGTCGAGGAACACGCGCTCGCCGCGCTCCTCCTTCCACCACGCCGCGGTGAGGAGGTCGGGGCGCCGCCGCTCGAGCTCACGGGCGAGCGCGACCGCGGCCGAGCGCACCGCGTAGGAGTCCCAGCGGGGCAGCAGGCGCACGTAGACGTGCAGCCCCCGGTTGCCGGTCGTCTTCGGGAAGCCGACCACGCCGAGCTCGTCGAGCAGCGCGCGGACCTCGGCCGCCGCGGCCCGGATGTCGCCGAAGTCCGTGCCGGGCTGGGGGTCGAGGTCGAGGCGCAGCTCGTCGGTGTGCTCGGGATCCGCGGCCCGGTAGGGCCACGGGTGGAAGCCGAGGCAGCCGAGGTTCACCGCCCACAGCACGTGGGCCAGGTCCGCGGCGACGAGGGCGCGCGACGTCGTGCCGTTCGGCGTGCTCACGATCGTGGTCGTCAGCCAGTCCGGGGCGCTCGCCGGCACGCGCTTCTGGAAGAAGGACGGGCCGCCGGCGCCATGGGGGAAGCGCTGCAGCAGCGTCGGGCGCCCGCCCATCGCGCGCAGCAGCGGCTCCCGCACCCGGAGGTAGTGCTCGACGAGGTCGAGCTTGGTGTCGCCGCGCTCGGAGAAGAAGACCTTGTCGGGGGAGGTGATGACGAGCTCGTGCCCGTCGACCTCGAGGCGATGCTCGGGGGAAGCCGCCACGTCGTGCACGGTAGCGGCGCGCCGACCGCTCCCCGGAGACCTGGACGCGTCAGCCCGTGAGCGAGACGCGACTCGCCGCCGCAGCGGGCGGCGCCGGCCAGGCGTCGGGGTGCAGGATGCCCGCGAGGATCTCGACGCCGTCGACGAGACGGGGCCCCGGGCGCACGAAGTACGCGGACGCGTCGACGGCCCAGACACGGTCCGCGGCCGGCGTGCGCGCGAGCTCGCGGCGCAGGCGCTCGTCGCCGCCCGCGAGGTCGAGCGACCCGGCGAGCGGGTAGCCGCACGGCGCGACGATCACCGTCTCGGGGCTCGCACCGACGACGTCGGCCCACGACACCGGGACCGAGTACTCGCCGGCGCGCGTGAGCACCGGCTCACCACCGGCGGCCTGCACCATGTCGGGGATCCAGTGCCCCGCGTTGTAGGGCGGGTCCGTCCACTCGAGCACGAACGTGCGTGGCCGCGGTCGACCCGCCACGGCGGCCTCGACCGCGGCGACCCGGTCCCGGAGGCCCGCGACGACCTGGTCGGCCTCGCCGGTGGCGCCCGCGGCGCCGCCGACGGTCTCGATCGAGGCCAGCACCTCGTCGAGTCGCTTGGGGTCGAGCGTGAGCACCTCGGCGCGGCAGCCGAGGTGGTCGAGCGCGTCGGAGACCTCACTGACGTCCACGGCGCAGACCGCGCAGAGGTCCTGAGTGAGGATGAGATCGGGGTCGAGGCCCCGCAGCGCGTTCTCGTCGAGGGTGTAGATCGACTCGTGGGCGTCCACCCGCTCGCTCACCACCTGGTCGATCTCCGCCGGCGTCAGACCACTCGGGAGCGACGTGTTCGAGACGACCGGCTTCGAACGCGCGGCGTCTGGGAAGTCGCACTCGAAGGTGACGCCCACCAGGTCGTCGTCCAGACCGAGCGCGCACACGATCTCCGTCGCCGAGGGCAGCAGCGACACGATCCGCATGGTTCGTCCTCCCGGTGCCGTCCCGAGGCCGGGCGCAACCCACAGCATGGCCCAGCCACGGCCGCGTCGTCCCCCCACGCCAGCCGTCGGGTCGCCCCGCCCAGCGCAAGGACGTCGTCGCCGCTCCCGAGGAGCGCCGCTCGACGGGCGCGTGCCGGCCGCAGGACGGGCGCCGTCGCACCCGCGGCGAGTCCGCGAGAATGCGTGGCACCGCGAGACGAGCGAGGAGGCGGCCGACGGACGAGTACGCGGACTATCCGCATCTCCGATTCGACCGACCGGTCGACGGCGTCCTCCGGATGACCCTCGACGCGCCGGGTCTCAACGCCGTGGACCCGGACGTGCACCGGGAGCTGGCCGACGTCTGGGTCGCGATCGACCGCGATCCACACACCAACGTGGTGCTGCTGCAGGGCGCGGGCCGCGCCTTCTCGGCGGGTGGCAGCTTCGACCTGATCCGCAGCATGGTGGAGGACCCGGCGGCGCGCCTCCGGGTGCTCAAGGAGGCGCGTGACCTCGTCTTCAACCTGGTGAACTGCTCGAAGCCGGTGGTGTCGGCGATCCATGGCCCCGCCGTCGGCGCCGGTCTCGCCGCCGGGCTGCTCGCCGACATCTCGGTCGTCGGGCGCACGGCGCGGATCATCGACGGTCACACGCGGCTCGGCGTCGCGGCCGGTGACCACGCCGCGCTCTGCTGGCCCCTGCTGTGCGGGATGGCGAAGGCGAAGTACTACCTCTTGACCTGCGAGACCCTCACCGGCGAGGAGGCCGAGCGGATCGGCCTCGTGTCGTTGTGCACCGACGACGACCAGGTCCACGCCGTCGCCCTCGATCTCGCGACGCGCCTGAGCGGCGGATCCCAGACGGCGCTGCGCTGGACCAAGCAGGCGCTCAACCACTGGTACCGCGCCCAGGCGGCGAGCTTCGACGCGTCGCTGGCGTACGAGTTCCTCGGGTTCGCCGGACCCGACGCCGCGGAGGGGCTCGCGTCCCACCTGGAGAAGCGGCCGCCCCGCTTCGACGCCTCGACGTAGCCGTCAGTCGGCGCCGGGGATGCTCCCGGACGTGGCGCCGTACTGCGCCGCGATCGCCGGATAGTTCGGGACCGAGGGATGGCGCAGCCCGCCGGGGCCCGCCCCGAACACCGAGAAGATGTTCTTCATCACCTGCACCGCGACCGGCTGGTTGAGCGGCGACGGCGGTGGGGTGAGCTTGGTGATCCACTCGATGGTGCCGCTGGCGAACACGCCGGCACCGCTCGGCGCGCTGTAGTACGTCATGTCGGCGAAGCTCGGCCGCTTCTGACACACCAGCGGCGAGTGGGCGAGGATCTGCACGTTCTTCGGGCCTTGCTGGTTCGGGTCGTAGCGGTCGTACTCCGAGCCGATCGCCCCCGCCAGGTGCTGGCCGGCGACCACGTGCGCGCCCGTGAAGACCCACGCCTGCGGGTCGACGATCACCATGTCGGTCTGGACCGGGTTGCACTCGTACTGCTCGCCGATCATCTCGCTCTCGGGCCGGCTCACCGGCGGCGACCGCCAGTTCACCGTCGTGAGCGACGGGTTCGACGTGTGGATCGGGTCCTCGGTCGCGTCCTTGTAGCAGACCTGGTGGCGGTTGGGGCCGATCGAGGAGGGCTCGAGGCGGATCTGGCGGTACGCGGCGTTGGCGCCGAGGAACGCGAGGTTGACGCCGTGGTCGCGTGCCGACTCGACGCCGTCGCGCATCTGCACCGACCAGTACTCGTCGTGGCCGAGCGAGAAGTACACCTTGTGGTTGAGCAGGAGCTCGGGCCGCGCGTGCGTGTCGACGTCGGTGATGTACGTCACGTCGAGGCCGAGCTGCTCCATCAGCATGATGAGCGGGAACTCGAGACCGAGGAAGTCGGACTGGCCGAGGCCGCGCGCGTACGGACGGTCGAACGTGACGGTGCGCGCGCGCGTCGCGAAGGCCCCGTTCGAGCCTTGGTAGAGGTTGTAGCCGTGCCAGTCGTTGTAGGCCTGCCAGCTCGTCACCGAGTTCTGGACGGCGTACGTCGCCTTGCTCGTGTCGTCGCGCACGGTGAGGGGCACGAGCTGCTGCACACCGTTCGAGCCGACGAGCTTGAACAGGTAGCAGCCCGGTGGGAACGCGGCGGTGATCGGGACGTGCACGGACGGCGTCCAGCTCGACGCGTCGGTCATGTTGATCCCGGGCGTGAACGTGCCGGGTCCCTGGTTCTGGCCGGGCTGCTCCGGCGAGCTCCAGACGAGGCGGCCGCCGGCCCCCCCGTACCAGCCCATCCGGTAGGCCTCGACGTGGAACGTCGGCGCGACCGTCGACACGTAGAGGGCGACGGTGTCGCCGTGCCGCGCGCTCACCTGGCTCGCCCAGCCCTCGACCTGACCGGGGGTCCCGCCGTTCGACACGTTCCACGCCGTTGTCCCGCGCTTGGCGTTCTCGACCTGGACCCACCGGGCGGTGCGGCCGAACGGGGTCGAGGTCGTGGCCGGCGTTCCCTTGAGCTGATCGGCGGTCGGCACGGCGGTCGGCTCGCTGGACGAACGCCACGGGCGCCACACCGCGGCGATCGCGGTCGTCGCGCCCGCGGCCGCGCCGAGGCGCACGAATGCCCGCCGGGAGAGGCGACGGTCGGATTCCGGCGCGTCGGGCGTCGGGGTGTCCGACGGCGGCAGGTCACGGACCTTCCGGGCGCCACGCGTGCCGTCCACAGCCGCGAGCAGCTCGTCGTCGAGGGCCGCGCGCGGCCGGCGGCGCAGCCACTCGACCGGGCGCTGGTGCTGCCGGTTCTCGGGCGCGTCCGTGTCGAACCGATAGGCGCCGGTGACTCGGCCGAAGGCGACCTCCGTGCCGCCGGGCAGCGCCGTCGCGACGAGGTCGCCGACCTCGATCTGGTGCGCGAACGCCCAGAGATCGGCGGCGAGGAAGGAGACCGCCGAGGCCGGCGTGTGCGGGTAGGCGGCCTGGAGCGCGCCGGCGACCTCGTGACGCGCGCCCGCGCCGCCCAGGTCCCCGGTGCGGGACCACCCCACGACGGCGCGCTCGTGCGCGATCCCGTACGCGGCTCGCGCGCCGTCGCGACCGGCGGCGACCGCCCAGAGGGCCCCCGAGGACGCGCCCGCTCGGCGCGGCGTCCCGCGTCGGCGCCCGGCCTCGTCCCCGTGCTGCACCCAGCCCCTCCTGGTTCGGCGAAGCGCGGGAGTCTACGAGCCGGTCCGCCCCGGACCGCCTCGCGCGAGCCGATTCGCGTTCTGCTCCCGCGCGCCGACGTCGATCCTCGCGCGCGCCGCGCCCGAGGTGGCGACGCCCGGCGTGACGGCAGCCGCCGCGAGGTCTCGTGCGGTCGGTGGCCGCGATTTTTGGACGGCCCGTGTCACCATGAGCGGGGACCGGCCGCGTGGGCAGCTGAGGGACGAGCGGGTGGACACGGCAACGCGACGACGCACGTGGGCGCTGTGCCTCGTGGTGGTGGTCGTGGTGCTCGCAGTCGGTGCCGCCCGCGCCGCGACGGCGAGGACGCCGCGCCACGCGAGCACGCCCGCGGGCTGTCTGCCCGCCGGGATCGGGCTGCGCATCACCCCGCGCGCCGCCGGCGTGCTCACGCTCGACGCGCGCGGGCTGGCGTCCTCCCAGGCGATCGACGTGCTGCTGAACACCGAGGCGGGCGCGACGCTGCTGGCCCGGCCGACCACGTCGTCGTCGGGGACGCTGTGTGGACGGACGATGAATCTCCCGCGCGCGTTCACCGTGCGGAACTCGACCACCGGCGCGTTCATGGTCCCGCTGCACGACGACGGCTCCTACGAGGAGTACCAGGTCAGCGTGATCGGTGAGACGCGCGGCGACGGGTACTCGGTCGTGCTGCCCCTGGCGGGCAACACGCTGCTGCACCCCGTGGAGGTCGCCACCCGCGACGTGCACCACGCCGCGGGCCAGCGCCCCTGCCCTCCTCCTGTGACCCGCAACCGGGCGCAGCCCGCCGTCCAGACCCCGTTGACGACGAGCGGGCGCTTCATCGTCAACCCGACGGGTCACCGCGTGAAGCTCGCCAGCGTCAACTGGTACGGCGCCGAGGCCGCCGACTTCATCGCGGGGGGCCTCAACTGCCAGAGCATCGCGACCATCGCCCGCGAGATCCGCGACGACGGGTTCAACTCCGTGCGCCTGCCCTGGTCGAACGCCATGTACGAGGAGGACCCGCGCACCTGCTCAACGTCGACGATCGACCAGCCGTGCGTGTCGCCCGGCCTCTACCAGGAGGCGAACCCGGGGCTCCGCGGCCGCGACGCGATCGAGATCCTCCGAGCCGTCGTCGCCGGCCTCGGGCAGCAGGGGATCGGCGTGATCCTCGACGACCACACCACCGACGCCGAGTTCTGCTGTGCGCCGTACGCGTTCAACGGGCTGTGGTGGGGCGGGCAGATCTGGGACGACGCCGTCGGCGCCGGGCCCGCGCAGTGGCAGCTGCGCCAGCAGTTCTTCGAGACCGACTGGACCGACTTCACCCGACTGTTCGCGACCACGCGCAACGTGATCGGGGCCGATCTCCGCAACGAGCCGAGCGGTGCGTACGGCCACGACGCCACGTGGGACGGCACGTCGCTCGGCGCCGACTGCCAGGCGTCGGGACGACCCGGCGTCGCGACGCTGGCGAACTGGGAAGAGGCCGCGCAGGAGACGGCCGACGCGGTTCTCGACGTCGACCCGAGCTGGCTGCTCTTCGTCGAGGGCCCGGTCTCGAGCACCGACTTCTCGGCTGTCTGGAACGGCGACGGCGGCCGGGGGCTCCCGCTCACCCTGTGCGTGAATGGTGCGCCGGCGCGCCAGCTCGTGTACTCGCCCCACGCGTACCAGTGGGAGGTGAACAGCACGAGCCTCGATGAGATGCACGAGGACCTGGACGCGCACTGGGGGCGGATCCTCACGCCGGGTCACCCGTACACGGCGCCGATCTGGGTGGGCGAGTTCGGCGGCTGCGACACCCGGCCCGCCTGCACCACGATCACGCCGATGGCTTGCCCGGCGGTGCGCAACCGCCGCTGCACCGGCAACTTCTTCGAGTACTTCACGCAGTACCTGGCGCAGTCCGACGCGGACTGGAGCTACTGGGCGTTCAATGGCACGCGCTCCAACGGAGGCGCGAACGTCGGGCCCGATCCGCTGGCGCGCGCGAACCTCACCGAGCGCACGACCTGGACCTGGTTCGAGCCGTCCGTCCGGGGCGTCCTCGACGTCACGTGGCGCAACGACGGCGCCACGGGCCGGTCCGGTCTCCTCGCGCGCCTTCAGTGCGTGCAGCCGCCGACGCTGGGCCCGCTCGCGGTGCCGACGCGCCCCTCCACGGCGCCGGCCTGCGCGTCGGTCGGCTCACAGCGCGGCTGAACGTCCGTGCACGCGCGCGTCGTCAGGCGACGCCGACGGGCGCGGCGGCCGACGAGCCCGGCCGCGACGCGTCGAGCACATGGCCGGGCCCGGCCGGGCCCGGCGTGTCGCGCCCGGTGAGCGCCACGATCCCCAATGCCGCGCCGATCGGGGCGACGGCCAACGCCGGCAGCTGATAGCGCCATGAGAACTCGAAGAAGTCGGCCGCGACCAGCAGCAGGAGGCCCGTCGCCGTCGGGAGCAGGCACGCCGCACGCAGGCCCGACCGTCGCGCTCGCCCGAGGCCGACGCCGCCGGCGAGACCGAGCACGAACATCGCGGCGAGCGCCGGACCCGGCACGAACCCCACCGTCAGCTGGTAGTCACGCAGGAACGTCGTGAGCGGATGCACGACCGAGGGCCCGCCACCGCCGTGCTCGGCGAGCGTCTCGGCGGCGTTCATGCCGGGGAACGACGGATAGGACCGCTGGAACTGCCATCGGCTCACGGGTCGGTCCCCGTGCGAGGTCGTCGGCGACAGGGCGAAGTTCTTCGCGAAGTCGTCGAAGACCACGTGTGCGAGGTCGAGCGGCTGGTGCTCGAAGACGCGTCGCGCGAAGTCCCGCAGCACCTGGTCGCGGGTCTGCCCGGCGGGCAGGACGAGGTGCGAGATCGGGGTGTGCGCATCGTGCGCGTACTCGTCCGTGCCCCGCCGGTGGCCGAGCGGCTCGGGTGGGCAGAGCACCTGCTCGTAGGAGGGCAGGCTCAGGCCGCGACAGTCGACGATCACCTCCGCCCGACCGGCGAGGACGGCCGCGTCGGCCGTCGTGAGCCCGACACGATGCGACCAGTGGTGGTAGTAGCCGACGTAGATCGTGACCGGGAGCAGGAACGCGGCCGCCAGGACGACGCTGCGCACGGCACGGCCCCGCCCGGGCGGGCCGGCGACCGCGGCGTAGACCGCCGCGGGGAGGACGAGTGGGAGCCCGACGGTCCGCACGGTGACGGCCATCCCCAGCACGATGCCGCTCATGATGAGCGCGGTGAGCTTGGGCTCGGGATTCCACAGCAGGGCGACGACGCCCGCGACGATGAGGACCTCGAACACCGTCTCGGCGAGGACGTTCTGCTCGATCTGAATCTGGTAGGCGTTCAGGAGCACCGGCATCGTCGCCACCGCGGCGAGCCACGGCCGAGCGCCGCGGCGCCGCAAGAGGGCGTAGATCGCCACGCCCATCGCCAGGCCGAGGAGGTGTTGGAGCACGGCGACGCTCGCGAGGTTTCCGAACAGGAACAGGAGCGGGCGCAGCACCATCACCGGATAGCCGACGGGCTCGCTCTTCGTCGGGTCGAGGTTCAGGTCTTTCAGGTACCGGAACGAATCGATGTAGAGGAGCGCGGGGCGGTAGGCGACCTGCGCGACGACGCGGAGCACGAAGCCGACGCTGAGCGTCACGAGGAACAGCCAGTCGCGCCGCGCCGTGTCACGCCACCGATCGACCACGGTGCCCAACGCGGACGTCAAGGGTTTGGCTCCATTCACCACTTGCGACCCAAGCCTTCGGCGTGCATCTTGCCCGACCCCGGCTGACGCTCTCCGGGGGAACGACCGCCGTGCGATCCCCGGTCGGCGCTCGCGTCTGATATCCAGTCCAGGCGTCGCCTCGGTGGCCGGGAGTCGACTCCGGAGCCCGGGCGGCCCGTCGACGATGATCCCGCACACCACCGCCGCGCCGCACGCGGCGCCAGCTGACGATCCGCCTGAAGGCGCGACGCCACCACGGTCGGCGCGGGCCGGCGGCGCGGCGCCGCCCGCCTGGTCACGCGGTGAGCTGCTCGTCGTCGTCGGGATCACGGTCGGCTTCGCCGTGGCGGCCGCCTGGACCCTCGGGCGCCAGAGCCTCACCGGTGACGAAGCGGCGACCTGGGCGATCAGCGGGCACGGCGTCGGCGACCTGCTCCACGTGCTCGGCAGCTCCGGTGGAGACCGTGCCGCGGGCCTCTACTACGTCGCGCTGTACGCCTGGACCCGAGTCTTCGGAACGAGCGCCGCCGCGCTGCGCGCCCTCTCGGTCGCAGCGGCCGTCGCCACGCTGCCCGCGCTCCACGCCGTCGCGCGTCGACTCGGACGCCGAATCGCGTTCACCGCCGACCTCCTGCTCGCGGCGAGTCCGTTCTTTCTGACGTATGCGCGCCAGGCGCGCGCCTACTCGCTTGCCGTGCTGCTCGTTGTCCTCGCGGCGTGGGCGATCCTCCGAGCGCTCGAGACCGACGACGCTCGCGACTGGCGGCTCTTCGTCGTCGTCGCCGGGCTGGCGCTCTACACGCAGTGGTTCTCGGCCCTCGTCATCGCCGCGTTCTTCGTCGCCGCGTGGATGACGACGCGCCCGCGCCTCTCGCGGCGCGCCGTCGCCGCCGCGGCCGTGCTGCTACTGATCGCGACACCGATCGTCGTGCTCGTCGTCGCCGGCGACACCGGCGGCGTCGGGTGGATCGCACCCCTGAGCCTCGCCCAGCTGCGCGACCTCGCTCGCACGCTCACGAGCACCCACGCAGTGCTCGGCCAGCTCGCCATCGTCGGTGTCGCCGCCCTCGGCCTCGGCGTCGCCGTCCGCCTCTCCCTCTGGGCCGCCGAAGGCGCACGCTCGACGGCCGCCGCGGTGGCCGCCACCTGGTTCGTCCTCCCGACGGCGCTGCTCGTCGCCGTGTCGCTCCTCAAGCCGCTCCTCGTCTCGCGCTACCTGCTCGTCGCCCTCCCCGGTCTCGTGCTGCTCGTCGCGTGCGGTCTCGACGCGCTCGCGCGCCACCGCCTGCCGCTGATGCTCGCCGGCGTGGCACTGGTCAGCGCGCTGGCCTGGTCGGCGTATGGCCCGCTGTGGGCGGCCCGTCACGTCGACGAGGACTGGTCGGGGATCGCGCAGACGGTGGCGTCGCGCGCCGTGCCAGGGCAGGCGATCCTCGTTTCTCCGGCCAACGCCGTGTACGCGTTCGGCTACTACGCCCGAGCGCTCGCACCCCTCGACCACCACGTCGGGCCGTCCTGGCCGCCCCTGCACTGGGACGCGCCGTATGGTCGGGACACGCCGAGCGCCGCCAGCGTGCTCGTCCTCACCGCGACGGTGCGAGCACCGGTGGTCTGGCTCGTGCTCCGCGACCCTCGCGGGCCGACGATCAGTGCCTCGACGTCGAACCCGGCGAGCCTGCGATCGCTCGAGGCGGTGCTGGCGCGCCGGTACCGCCAGCGCGTGGTCGTCACGCGCTTCGCGCGCCGGACCGCGTCTCTCGTCCGCTACTCGGATCCGAGCGGGTGAGGCACGGAGCCGACGGGTCCCGGGGGCGCTCAGGCGGCGAGCGTGCGGCGCATCTTCGCGGCCAGGTCGGCGAAGTTCGGGTAGACGGATCCCTCGGGACCCATCGCCTCGATCGACGGCTGCCAGAGATCCCACCGGTCGAGCAGCCGCCGGCCCAGCAGCAGGCGGACGAGCTCGAAGTTCAAGGCGCCGAGCCGATCGAGCGCGCCGAGCTGCTCGAAGTAGTCGAGCTCCCGGTAGAGAACGAACGCCTCGTCGGCGTTTTGGGCCCGGTACCCGGCGAAGGCGCGCGAGAGATCCTCGCGGGTCTGGAACCCGGCGACGAGCTGGCGCGCCTCGACCAGCTCGTCCTCCTCCCAGCGTCGCAGGAGGTCGGCCGCGAGCTGTGTCTGTCGATTGTGGCGAGCCTCGCGAACCTGCAGCGCGCCGAACACCGCCGCGCCGATCGCCGCGAGGAGCCCCACCGCGCCGATCGCCGTGGCCACGGCGGTCACCTGCTCGGCCCAGTTCGGACTCATGGATCTGCGACCTCCTCTCAGCCCCGCGACACCGGGTGCGGCGTCTCCACACCCCAGCGGGCGCTCCACCCTCCCACCCGGCGCCGCCGCCTCGACGGAGGAGCGCCCCGCGCCGGGCTCAGCCGCGCATGAGCTCGCGGAGTCCCTCGAGACAGCCGCCGTCGACGAGCACGTCGATGCCCGAGAGGAACGAGGCTTCGTCGGAGGTGAGGAACTGGACGACCGCGGCGACTTCGTCGGCTCGGCCGAGGCGGCCGACGGGCGTGTGGTCGATCATGACCTGCATGATCGGTTGGGCTTCGAATTCTTGACGTCCCATGCCGGTATCGATGAGGCCCGGCGACACCGAGTTGACCCGCCCGCCTCGCGGCCCCCACGTGAGTGCCGCTCGTGCGACGGCGCGGATGACCCCGTGCTTGGCCCAGCCGTACGCGAGCCCACTGTCATCTAACCGGGACGCGGCGCGATCCAGGAAGCCTTCCGATAGCGGGTCCTCGACGAGGGCGTCGAGGGTCGGGTCGGGACCGAGCAGCGACACTTGATGGGCGGCGCTCGACGCGAAGCACACGGCGCTCGATCCCGGCTGCACGAGGGGTTCGAAGGCATCGAGCAGCAGCTGCGTCCCCACCAGGTCGACTTCGAAGATCCGTCGGGCGCCGGCCATCGTCGGCGAGATGCCTGCCGCGTGCACGAGCGTCCGGAAGGTCCCGAGCTCGCGTGCCTGGTCGGTGAGCGTGCGCACGGCCTCAGGATCGGAGATGTCGCAGGCGAGGCCCGTCGTGTCTTCGATCGCCGGAGTGTCGAGGTCGACCGCGAGGACGCGCGTCGCTTCGTGTCGGAAGCGCTCCACACACGCGCGGCCCATGCCTCGGGCCGCGCCGGTGACGACGACGACGCTTACCTGGCTCGCGAGGTGCATGCTCGCGCGCGACTGACGCGGCCGTCGACGAGCCCGCAGGGCAGCACGACCGCACCCCACCGTTCCTCACGCCACAAGTCGACCTCCGCCGCGCCGGCTTTGGGATCTACAGCTCGTGGTCGCGGGTGATCAAGATGACCGCCCCGGCTGCATACGCCAATGAGGCCACGCCCCAGAGCCTGATCGGTCCAGAACCCGGGCACGATTAGCGTTTACGACAGGGATGCACACACGAACCCGGTTTGTGACCACGTTCGTGACATGCCCCTGCCCAGGTGGGGCATGTCAGAAACCTCGTTAGGCCAGCTCGCGGCGTCGCGCACCGATCGAGCTTGAACGCCGAAGAGCCGATTCGCGAACGTCGAAGGCACCAATCGCGAACGGTGGAGACGCCATGTCCGCCGATGAGTCCGCGAGTGACGAAGCGGCCTGGAGGGCGCCCGGGACGCCGGAGCCTCCAGCAACCGACAGCGGGCAGGAGCCGATCCCGGGCCCCTCGAAGGGGACGGTGGTACGTTCCGGAGGCTTTCTGAGCCGCACGGGCCGGCTGGCGGAGGGAGTCCGGGTGGGGTTGCGGGTTGCTGGCGCGGGTCTTGGTGCGGCGGCGACCGCGCTGGTCGGTGTGGTGGCGTTTGTGGGGGCTGGCCCGGCGGGGGCGGCGGCGACGACATTGTTCCCGTCGACGAACGCGCCGGGCGCTTATTCGGTGGCGGTGCCGGCCGGGATCTGCTTCGTGACGATTGCCGCGGCCGGCGGCAGCGGCGGCACCGGCAGCAGCGCCGTGCCCCTCTCGACGGGTGGTGGGGTGACGCCGGCGACGCCGGCACCGCCGACGGCCGGAGCGGGCGGCAGCGGCGCGTCCGTGAGCGCCCGGGTGGCGGTGACGCCCGGCGACACCTTGAGCGTGCTCGTCGGCGGGGGCGGCACGAACGGGGGCGCCTCGACGGGCGGCGGTGGCGGCGTGGGTGGGGGCGGTGGCGGGACCGCCAACGGCGACCCGATCTCGGGCGGAGGTGGGGGCGCGTCGGCGGTCGCGAACGGGGCGCAGCAGCCACTCGTCGTCGTCGGCGGTGGCGGCGGTGGTGGGGCCGTCTTTGACGGGTCGTCGGGTGGCGCGGGTGGCGCGGCGAGCGGGTCCGGTGCCGGGAACCCGGGCCTGGGTGGTTCCCCCGGGGCGGGCGGTCTGGCCAACGGGAACGGCGGCCAAGGTGGCGGTGGCGGTGGTGGTGGCGTGGGCACCGGCGGGACTGCCGGTGCCGGTAGCGGAACGGGTGGGTCCGGCAACGCGGCGCTGACCGTTGGCGGTGGTGGCGGCGCCGGGAACAACACCATGCCCGCGGGCGCCGGCCTTTCCCCGCCGGGGAGTGGCACCGCAGGCAACGCTGGCGGCTCCTTGAGTGGCGCCGGGGGTGCGGGCGACACGCCTGGCGGAAACGGCGGCAACGGCCCCAGCGTGAACGTCGGCGGTGGCGGTGGCGGCGGCGGGGTGGGCTTCGGCGGCGGCGGGGGTGGCGGCGAGGCTGGTGGTGGTGGCGGCGGCGGCGGCTACGGCGCCGGTGGCGGCGGCCAGGGCAACGCAGGAATGAGCGGCGGCGGTGGCGGCTCCTCCTTCATCGTCCCGACCGCGACCAACGTCATTGACCCCAACTCGACCGGCACCAACGGATTAGTGACGATCACCTACGACCCGACCACCGACACCTGCCCGGTCGTCGCCGCGTTCACCGGGTAGACGCGCTAACCGCCCGTCTCGTTCTCTATCTCGGGACCCAGCAGATGAATGTCGTCAGACCGGCGCGCCCGAGCGACGCTGATCGCTCTGCAGTGGCAATCTCAACCGGGGCAACGGGTCCTCAGAGGTCCTAAAGACACCGGGAGTACCGTTAAAGGGCGGGGCAGTCGTCTGATACGAGTTGTGACCGCGTTGGTGACCGCGTTCGTGACATGCCCCTGCCCAGGTGCCCAGGTGGGGCATGTCACAAACCTCGTGAGTCCAGGTCGCGGCGTCGCGCGCCGATCGAGTCTGAACGCCGAAGAGCCGATTTCGCGAACGTCGAAGGTGCTGATCCCGAACGCCGCAGGCGCGCTGGCCCACCGCTGGGACGTTGTGGCCGTGTTCGCAGCGGTGCCGCGCCGGTTCCGAATCACTGGTGGGGCGAAGGGTTCAGCCTCTGAGGGCCTTTGACCGACGGGTGTTACCGTCCTGGCGTTCTTGGCCTTCGGGCCAGGCGAGGCGGAGGGAGGCCCGGGTGCGGTTGCGCGTGCTCGGTGCGGGTGTTGGTGCAGCGGCGACGGCGCTGGTGGGGGTGGGGGCTGGCCCGGCGGGTGCGGCGACCACGACGCTGTTCACGTCAGGCACGGCGGGGCCGGCGTCAGCGACGGTCCCGGCGGGGATCTGCTTTGTCACGATCAGCGCCGACGGTGGGCACGGCGGCGCGGGCGGCGGCGTGGATGGCGGTGCGGGCGCTGCGGGCGGTGTGGCGGCGAGTGTGACGGCGCGGGTGCCGGTGAGCCCCGGCGCGTCCTTGAGCGTGCTCGTCGGCGGGGAAGGTGCGGCGGGTGGTGCTTCTACCGGCTCCGCGGGCGGGAGTGGCGGCAAAGGCGGGATCGGTGGCGGGGGCGGCGGCGGCGGCGGCAACAACAACACATCGCAGAATGGAGGAGGCGGCGGGGGCGGCGCGTCCGTGGTGAGCGCCGCCGGTACCGCGCTCGTCGTGGCGGGCGGTGGTGGTGGGGGGACGGGCGTTAGCGGCGAAGGGGCCGGCGGCGCTGCGGGCACGACCGGGGATGGGTCCCAGGGCGGGAGTGGTGATTCTCCCGGCACGGGTGGGCTGGGTGGTACCAGCACGGGTAACGGCGGCAGTAGCGGCGTGGCGTCGACCGGTGGGGGCGGCGGCGGCGTCAACGCGGCCGGCGCCGGCACCGGCGGGGGCCAAGCGGGCGGGGTAGGCACCGGCACGGTCGGCGGCGGGGGCGGCGGCGCGGGTCATTTCGGGACCGGGACCCGGGGCGGTGCGGGCGGCAACGGCACTGGTGGCGGGGGAACGGGCGGCGGCGCGCCCGGCTTGTTTGGTCCAGGCGGAAATGGTGGTGCGGGCAACGGCACGGGCGGCACCGGGGGCAACGGCGCCCCGGTAGCCGGTGCGGGTGGCGGTGGGGGGGTCGGCATCGGCGGCGGCGGCGGCGGCGGCGACTTCTCCGGCGGGGGTGGTGGCGCCGGCTATGGCGGCGGTGGCGGCGGCGGGGCGTCGACCGGTGGGGGCGGCGGCAGTTCCTCGTTCGTCGCTGCGGTGGCCACGACGAGTTCCCCGGTTGTCAGTGGCCGCCTTACCGATGGGCAGGTGACCATCACCTTCGACCCGACCACCGACAGCTGCCCGGCGACGACCATCTTCAACTCGGACGCGCCGGGCTCCTATTCGGCGACGGTCCCGGCTGGAATCTGCTTTGTCACGATCAGCGCCGATGGTGGGCACGGCGGCGCGGGCAGCGGCGTGGATGGCGGCGCGGGCGTGACGGTGATGGCCAGGGTGGCGGTCACGCCTGGAGGGGTGCTTTCGGTAGAAGTGGCTGGTCGGAGCCAAGATGTCGCTAGCAACGTGCCGGGGACCGGCGGTGTGGGCGGTGGCGGTGGTGGGAGCATTACGGGCCTCGGAGGCGCTGGAGGTGGCGGAGGGGGCGCGTCTGCCGTTAGCGGACCAGGCGAGACGCCCCTCGTCGTCGCAGGTGGCGGAGGCGGGGGCTCGTCGCTCCCGGGTGACTCCGCTCTTCTTCCTGGCGAGGCCCCGGTGAACCCGACGGACGGAACACCGACCGGCGGGGGCGGCACCGGATCGGCCGACACGGGAGGTGGCGGCGGGGTGACCACTGGAGGCTCGGGCGCAAATCTCGGCGGCGGAGGTGCTGGTGGTGTCGGCGGTGGCGGCGGTGCTGGGCTCGGCGGCGGTGCTGGCGGCATGGGCAACCAACCCGGGCAGACCGGCGCCGGCGGCCTGGCGGCGGTCCAAGCGGGCGCGGGCGGCCCGGGCGACGACACCGGCGGCAACGGTGGCAACGGTGCGCTTCAAGCCGGTGCGGGCGGCGGCGGCGGGATCGGGTTCGGTGGCGGCGGCGGCCCCAGTGGAACACTGGGAGCCGGCGGCGGTGCAGGTTACGGCGGCGGCGCCGGCGGGCTTGGTTCGGGTGGCGGCGGCGGGTCGTCCTTCGCGGTCCCAAGCGCGACGACCGTGGCGTCCGCGCTGAGTACGCGCACCGGCGACGGCCAGGTGACCATCACCTACGACCCGACCACCGACGCCTGCCCGATCGTGGCCGCCTTCACCGGGTAGGCGCGCTAACCGCCGCTCTCGTCGTCGGTGTCGATCGCGGCAAGCGCGGCCGCGTCGAGCAGCAACGTCTTCGCCCGGTGATCGGCCACTCGTCGGCAACGTCACTCGCGGCACGGCGCAGCACGTCCGGGTCGTCGTCGGCGAGCCCGCAGAGCAGCAGCCCAGCCAGCGACTTGGCCGCCTGAGCGAGCCCGAGCGACGGACCCACGCCAGCGGCTCGCGCCCTCAAGCCCGCGAATGCGTTCGGTCAAAGCCGGATGGCGTCCTCGACCGAGTGATCGGTCCCGCAAGCCCCCACGGCTAGCGTTTCGCACGGGCACGCAGTCGCGACTCAGGTTTGTGACCGCGTTCGTGACATGCGCCTGCCCAGGTGCCCAGGTGGGGCATGTCACAAACCTCGTTCGTCCAGATCACAGCGTCGCGCGCTGATCCTGCCGGAACGCCGAAGCGTCGATTCGCGAACGTCGGAGACGCCGATCGCGAACGTGTTGGAGCCCAGGTAGCTCCGCGGGCAGTGTTGGCAGCCGCGTCGCGCCGATCCTCGTCAGGCGAAGGGTTCAGCCTCCGAGGGGCTTCGCTTGGAGGGTGTTACCGTCCTGGCGTTCTGAGCCTTTGGGCCGAGCGGCGGTCTTTGGTCTGGGGCGCATGGGAGGTCGTCATGGGACGGGTTCGGGCGTGGGTCGCCGCGCTGAGCGTGGTGGCGCTCGGCGCCGGCACCCTGGCGGGCGTCGCCGCCTCGGGCCTCCTCGCTGAGTCGGCTGCTGCCGCGATGGCGTTCACGGTGTCGAGCAATCTCGACACGGGTGGGCTGTGCCCGACTCCGTCCACGTGCACGCTGCGCCAGGCGTTCGACAGCGCCTCGGCCACGGCGGGTGACTCCGAGATCGACATCCCGGCGATCGTTCCCACGATCGACCTCGCCGGCGGCGAGCTGCTCTACAACGGCACCGGCAACTTGAGCGTCGTGGGGAACGGCAACACGGTCGACCAGATGACCTCAGGCGCCCGGGTGATCACCAGCACCACGAGCGGCACGCTGACCGTCAGCGGCCTCACCCTCACCGGCGGGAATGTGAACCCCGGAGTCGGCGGGGCGATCGAGACCAACGGGGACCTCACGATCGCCAACTCGACGGTGACGGGCAACGCGGCCACCGGCAACACCGCCTCCACCCTGCGCGTCGGGTCCAACAGAACGAACGCGCTCGTCCTGACGAACACGACGGTCAGTTCGAACACCGCCACTGCGACGGGGACCAACGACAACGGCGGGATCCTCGACTCGGGGATCACGACGCTCACGAACTCGACGGTGAGCAACAACACCGACTCGACAACCGGCTCGGGGAATGCCGAGGGAACCCTCGACACCCTGGCCACCACGATCACCGGCGGCACGGTCAGCGGTAACCACACCACGGCCGGGACCGGTAGCGCCGAGGGCACGCTCGACACCTTGAACCTCACCATGACGGCCGTGACCGTGACCGGGAACACGAACACCGCCGGGGGCAGCGGTGACGCCAACGGCACCCTCGATACCTTGAACGTCACCATGACCGGGTCGAACGTGAGTGGGAACACGAACACCGCGGCCGGGACCGGTGACGCAAACGGCGTCTTCGACTCGACTGCGACCACGTTGACGGGCTCCTCGGTCGTCGGGAACACGAACTCGGCCACGGCCGGGTCCGCGTTCGGCGGGATCGACGCCAGCAGCGTGACGGCGACGAACTCGACGATTAGCGCCAACACGTCCTCCGGGGCCTCGAGCACGGGCGGTGGCATCGACGACGGTCCGGCGCCGGGCGCTCGCGCCGCCGCGACGAGTGGGCCATCGGGCAAGCACGATCGCGGGTCGGTGTCGAGCCAAGCGGCGGTTGGCACCGTGCTCGTGTACGTGACGATCGCCGGCAACCAGGCCCAGACCGGCGCCAACATCGACAGCTCCAGCGTGCTCACCTCCTTCGGCTCGGTCGTCGCCCTCGGGAACGGCGGCGCCAATTGCGTGCTGACCGGACCGCCGACGATCTCGAACGGCTGGAACTGGAGCAACGACACCAGCTGCGGGTTCACCAATACGGCCTCCGGCGACCACCAGGGCCCCGGCGACCCGCTCCTCGGCGCCGCCGCCAACAACGGCGGCCCAGGCCCCACCCAGCTCCCGCAGGTCGGCAGCCCCCTCATCGACGCCATCCCCAACGCGTCCTGCCAGGCCGACGGAGCGTCCGGCATCACCACCGACGAACGCGGCCTACCCCGCCCGGACTCCGCCAGTCCCAACTGCGACATCGGCGCCGTCGAGGTGCAACCGACTGCATTGGTCGTGACCGCTGCGTTCACCGGGTAGGCAACCGTCCGGTAGTCGCGTCCCGCGGTCCAATGGCGGCGGAGCCTGATCGGTCCAGAACCCGGGCACGATTGGCGTTTACGCCAGGGATGCACACACGAACTCCGGTTTGTGACCACGTTCGTGACATGCCCCTGCCCAGGTGGGGCATGTCACAAACCTCATTCGGGCAGGTCGCGGCGTCGCGCGCCGATCGAGCCCGAACGCCGAAGGGCCGATTTCGCGAACGCCGGAAGCGCTGATCGCGAACGTGTTGAAGCCCAGGTAGCTCCGTGGCCAGTGTTGGCAGTGGCGTCGCGCCGATCCTCGTCGGGCGAAGAGTTCAGCCTCCGAGGGGCTTCGCTTGGAGGGTGTTACCGCCCTGGGGTTTTGAGCCTGCGGGCCAGAACGAGGCGGAGGGAAGATCATGGGCCGGTCGTTGGGGCGCGCGGCGGTGATGGATCAGACGACGGGCCGACGGCTCTCTTACCGCCAGCCAAGCGGCTCCGGACAGTCGTAGATGCCGGATACGCGCCGCCCCTCGAGCTAGACGGGACGCTGCGCGGCTAAAACGAGTGGCGTGGTCGGGGCGACAAGCGGGGCGGAGTCCCTCACTGCGGCGTCCACACTTGCCCTGGCCGTGCTCACCTTCCTGCTCGGCATCGTTGCAATCCGTGCGCTGAAGCAGGGGCGCGACCTTCGTGGAGCCAGACGAGGCCAAATCATGGCCGACATCGCCCGACGTTGGGACAGCGACGACCTAATCGACGCAAAGGTCTTGGCGGCTAGCACCTGGACACCCGAGGGCTTGAAGGGCGCTGTGACTCGCGCGTACGCCATCAAAGGCCCGGAGCGACGGGATGCCTACCGCTTGCTGCGAGAAGCGAACTTCTACGAAGACCTCGCGCTGCTCCACAAGGAAGACGTCATCGAGTTATCGACGATCGAGCGCTGGATTGGCGACGCTGTGATTGACCGGTGGAACTACTGGTGGCCGACGATCCAAGCACTTCGAGATGACTTCCACGTTGACGGTGGCAAGGTGTATGCGAATTGGCAGTGGCTTATGGCTGAGGTGAGGGTCTATCGGGCGGGGGGGGGGGGCCGTCGCTGCACATAACTTCCCTCCTTCGCGTTCGGTTCGGTCAGTATTCGCTCGTTTGGGGACGTCCGCACCACTAACGCGTCAGACCTGGCCCGTCAGGTTCGATCCTTGATCGTTACCCGCGGGTCGACGCTCTGGTTCCCTTCAACGAGGTCGATCTCGATTCTGAACTGGAAGACAACTCCGTCTGAGCCGTCTGCCCAGACCTTGACCACGCCGGATACGGGTTCACCGCGGTACTTCACCATCGCGACGCCCGGGACGATGAACGAAAATTCGGAGATCGGAGTTGTTCGATTACCGTCCCAAGCCCACTGGCCGTCGGCCATGCGGATGTACGCGGTGCCGCTCGCGATGTCGAGTGTGGCGTTGGTGTGCGGCGGGATCTGAAGTGCTTTCGGTTCCTTGTTTGTGCCGGTGATCCACCACGGCGCCGGACCATTGAAGTCCGCCATCTCCAGGACGGATATCCCAGGGTCGAAGCTGACCATCTGGGCGTACAGCGCTGCCAAGCGGTTCCCGTCATTGTGAATGCGGACACCGGCGGTCCATCCGCCGCCGGTGTCCGAGACGTACCGTTCCATCCATAACTCGGCTGGCGGGGGATCGGTAGGCGCTACCACAGCGGGAGGCGCCGCAGCGCGCCGGTGGATCCCAATGCCCCACAGCGACACACCCACACCCAGCAAGAAGACCAGGGTCGCGGCGACCCAAAGGATCACGGACCCCGTAGCCGGGTTTCCGTTGGCGTGGCGGACGCTGAATCCAGCAGCAACCAAAATGCCCGCGGCCGCGATCGTGATAGCCAGCATCCCGACGCGTTCACCGCGAGACATGCCAGGAACCTAAGCCCGCCGGAGTGGCGACGGCGGCTACTCCGAGTCGCGCTCCGGCTCGTCAACCACGAGCGCCGACTTGCCGGTAGGTGCGTTCTGACACGGGTCGCACAAAGGGGCCCAATATGCCGTGCCCGTTGCGATCGTTAGGAGAACGTGATAGGGATGGATCCGTTGAGCGCTCTCGAAGGGCGCAGGGTGGGAAAACGGCGAGATGGGGTCCGTACTCCTCGGGATAGGGCGTCAAGCACTTCCCGACGGATCCGCGGTCCGCAAGGAGGAGCCATGACGGCAATCCCCCCCGAACCGGAAGGCGCGCGCAGAGGAGCCGCGGACGGCTACGTCCCGATTGTCGACCTTCGCGGCGCGCGTGAGGGCAGCCCGAACGACCGGCTCGACGTCGCCAAGCACATCGGCCGGGTGTGCGAGACGAGCGGCTTCATGACCATCGTCGGGCACGGCGTCCCCTCCAGCACGATCGAGGCGATGTACCACGCGAGCCAATGTCTCTTCGCGCTGCCAGCCGAGCAGCTGCGGGCTCTGACCGCAGCGGACGACGACCCACTTCTGCGTGGCTATCACCCTATGGGCGGCGGTGTGGTTAGCAACTCCAGCGACAGCGATCCCCGGCTGCTCGACGACACCGACGGCTCGTTGCCGGACCTGGTTTCGCGGTACGTGATCGTGCGCTTCGGCGAGCCGGGATCGACCGGCTTGCCGCCCGACGCTTCGACGGAGCTCCGGCTGCCCAACCGGTGGCCGGACATCGCCGGCTTCCGTGACGCGTGGCTGACCTATATCGACGCGCTCGACGCCCTGTCGGGCGACCTTATGCGACTGTTCGCGCTCGCGCTTGACCTTCCTGAAAATTGGTTCGACGACAAAGTCGATCACGCCGCCTACAACCTGGTGGCCAACCATTACCCGCCACAGCCTGTGCCCCCGCCAGCCGGTCAACTGCGACAAGGACCGCACACCGACTGGGGAAGCCTGACGCTGCTGTACCAGGACGACGCGGCGGGCGGCCTACAGGTCATGGACAAGAGTGGGGCCTGGGTCGATATCCCGAGCCTTCCCGGGTCGTTCGTGCTGAATATCGGGGACCTGATGGCAGTGTGGACCAATGATCGCTGGGTCAGCACTATGCATCGGGTCGTGAACCCGCCGCCGGACAGGACACGACATGAACGAATCTCCGTGCCGTTCTTCGAATGGCCAAACTGGGATGCATGCATCGAGTGCATCCCCACATGCTCGAGCGTGGACAATCCACCGCGCCATCCACCAACGACAACCGGTGACTATCACGTTCGGCAGCTCGCCTCGATATACGGCGGCTAGAGACATTGTCATGCCAACATCGCGGGGCGGGCTATGCAGTTTTTTGCCTGGCGGTCTCCTCTAGTCGACGAAGTCGTTGATGATGTGCTTCAAGATCTCGACGTGGCGGGCCTTCGTGTATGTGCCGCCAATCGAGGCTCGGATCACGAAGCGGCCCCACACACGCGTGTGAGAAACGAGCGCATGACCGGACCCGTTGATCCGTTCGAATAGCTTGCCGGTGGCCTCGTCGCCGTCTCGATGTCGAAAACCGACAAGGTTCAGACGCGCCGGAAACGCCAAGTCGAGCCGTTCATGCCGTTCGATCCAAGCAGCGAACTCCTGGCTCAGCGCGACGTGATGGCGCACATGTGCTTGCAGCCCCTCGGCTCCATAGGAGCGGATCACGAACCAGAGTTTGAGCGCCCGAAACCGGCGCCCGAGCGGGATCTGCCAGTCACGTAGGTTCATCTGTCCCACGTCCGGCGCTGTCGGGTCACGAAGGTATTCGGGATCGGCACGAAGCGCAGTTGTAAGCGACTGGCTGTCAGCGGTGAAAAAGCAAGAGCAGTCGAAGTTGGTGAGCATCCACTTGTGCGGATTGAACGAATAGCTGTCTGCTTGATCAAGGCCGTCGTTCACCCACCGAAACTCCGGACAAAGCGCGGCTGTTCCACACATGGCGGCGTCAACATGCAGCCAGAGATTCTGTTGCCTACAGACTTCGGCGATCTGGCTCACTGGGTCGAAGGCGTTCGATGACGTCGTTCCGGCTGTGGCCGCGACGAATGCCGGAGTCAGGCCCGCCGCCTGGTCTTGTCGAATGGCGTCGGCAAGGCAGTCGGGACGTAGTGAAAGGTTCGCATCGACCTCGATAGAACGCAGTGCTTCATAGCCGGCGATGCGAGCACCTTTGGTCATCGACGAATGCGCCTCTTGAGAGGCGTACGCCACGACGTTCGCGGCGGAGACACGTTGCCGTGCTGCGGCCAGCGCGCAGAGCACACCGCCCGACGCAGTGTCCTGGATTACGCCGCCGCCGGCGCCGCCCGAAGTGAAGCGCGACGGGAGGTTGAGGAGTTCGGCGACCCAGTCGAGGACGTGGATCTCAAGCTCAGTGCACGCCGGGCTGGTCGACCACGACATGCCCTGAACCCCTAAGCCGGATGACGCGAGATCTCCGAGGATTGCCGGGAACGACACATTCGCGGGAAAGAAGGCGAAAAAGCCGGGAGACTGCCAGTGTGTGAGGCCCGGAAGGATGATCTCTTCGAGATCCGCGAGCGCGCGCTCGAGCGGCTCACCGCGCTTAGGCGGGTGCTGGGGAAGCTGCATCCGAATGTCACCCGGGCGGCACGACGATGCGATCGGCAGCTCCTCGAGACTTTCGTGGTAGTCGGCGATCCAGTCGACGAGTGTCCGGCCGAGACGTCGGAACTCGTCTGGTGTCATATGCGATGGAGGCTGGACGCCTTCCCAGATCATCGCTCGAAATGCGGTTGGTTCAAGGTGCTGCCTCGATCCGGCGCAACACCTCGGCTGAAGGAGCCACCTCACCAAAAAAGGTTGAGACCAGCGTGAGCGTGTAGCGCTTTGCGGCATCCACGTCGAACTCGCCCCACCCTCGATCAGCAAGAGAGGCGGCGCCGGTCGCGTCAGAGATCAGGATTACCTCGTAGTCACGGAAGAAGGCATCGCGGATCGTCGACTCGCAGCACACATTCAGGGCGACACCGACAATCAAGAGAAGCTTCACCCCGAGTCCGCGGAGCAGTACGTCCAGGTCCGTGGAATAGAAGGCACTGAAGCGGCGCTTCACAATCAAATAGTCGGACCCCTTCACCTCAAGCGCCTCGTGCAGGTCCGCGCCGGCGGTTCCTTCGCGCAGAGCACGCCCCTGCGCGGTTGCAGGATGAAGTTGTCCTACCTGCCCCAGGTCGCTCTGGTCGGTGCGATGCCGCTGAGCGGTAAAGATCACCGGAATGGATCGAGCCCGGCAGGCGCGAGCAAGCCGGTTGACAGTTTCGATCGCCTGTCGCCCGGGCGCGTTCTCATAAGGAGCGCCTGGCACGAGGAAGTCATTCTGCATGTCGACCACCACCAGCGCCGTAGACGACGCTTCAAGATCAAAGGTGGTGGGTGTGAACAAACGGCCCTCTATCCGAGGTAGCGGACAACCATTTCAGCGACGCACGCTGGCCGCTCAGTCCCATCAATGTCGAACGTCATCCCCAGAGCCGCCTGGACACCGCCCTCGACAGCGTCAGCAGCGTTCAGTGTGACACGAAGACGGACTCGCGAGTCGACTGGCACCGGTGCGGGAAACCGCACCTTGTTTAATCCGTAGTTCACGACGGATACCGCGTCCGGAACCTGCATGACCTCGGCGAGAAGCCACGGTGAAAGGGAGAGCGTGAAGAAGCCGTGGGCGATGGTGGTGCCAAACGGTCCATCCTTGGCGGCCTTCGGATCGACGTGGATCCACTGGTGGTCACGTGTGGCGTCCGCGAACAGGTCGATGTCATCTTGCCGGATTGTGACCCATTCGGAGGCGCCGAGCTCGCGCCCGACCAGACCGGGCAGTTCCTGCACCTTCGGGGTCGAGACTGGCTCTTGGCGGACATGCTGCGACATGCCTGTCTCTCCTTTTCGACAACACCGCTGATGGCGGCATGAGCGGATGTCAGGCAGATGACTTCTTGCGGCCGACCGACACGCACTCGACGACCCGGTCCAGTGAAGTACCGGTCGGAAAGACCTCGAAACCGAGCTCGTTGAGCTCTGGTACATCGCTCTGCGGGATAACGCCACCAACGAGCAGGGTGACGTCGTCGCACCCCGCTGCTTTCAAACCTTTCTCAAGACGCGAGCAGTAATCCATGTGAGCGCCAGAGAGGATTGAAACCCCGATGACATCGACGTCCTCATCGACGGCAGTCCTCACGATCGCGTCAACAGGTTGGTGACGGCCGGTGTATATGACCTCGAGGCCTGCGTCGCGCAATGCCCGGGTGATGACCTTCGCCCCGCGGTCATGGCCATCGAGCCCTGGCTTGGCGATGAGCACACGGACAGGGGCAGTACGCGGCACGCTTCGGATCGTAGCGCCCTGTATGTCGTCTTGTCGACGGTCGTCACGCTATGGCAAGATGGCGGCCCGCCTGAGGAGCGTGCGTATATGGCGCCAACGCTGTCTGTCTCACGAGTCGTCGTGACCGGCGGCGCGCGCGGGATCGGGGAGGCGATTGCCCGCAGACTCGCGTCCGACGGAACGGCCGTCGCCATTCTCGACGTCGACGGGGCCGCCGCCACCGCCACGGCAGCGGCGATCGCGAAGGAGTCGAGGAGCCAGGTCGTTGGCCTGCCCTGCGACATCGCCAGTCGAGCGCAAATCAGCGAGATCATCCCGGCAGCAGCCGAAGCGTTAGGTGGCCTCGATGGGTTGATTACGAACGCTGGGATCGCCCGCGATGGCTTCCTGCACAAGATGGACGACGACGCATGGGACGCCGTCATCGCTGTCCACCTCACCGGCACATTTGCGTGCTTGCGCGCGGCGAGTCCGTGGCTACGCACCGAAGGCCCCGGACGAGTGGTCTGCATCTCGTCGATATCAGCGGCCATGGGAAACCGCGGTCAGGCGAACTACACCGCGGCAAAAGGTGGCATCGTGTCGCTAGTGAAGACGGCGGCGCTCGAACTTGCCCGCTACCAGACGACCGTCAACGCCATCCGCCCAGGATTCATTGACACCGAGATGACCAGGGCAGTACCCGCCGATCTGCGCCAGAAGCTAATCGACGACATCCCGCTCGCACGGCAGGGTCAACCGGCCGACGTCGCGGGAGGCGTGGCCTTTTTGTGCAGTGAGGACGCCTCGTACATGACCGGAGCGGTTCTGGATATTAACGGCGGAGCTTACATGTGACGCTGGCGAACGAGACGCTCAGTCGAAGCAAGCCGCGCTTCGGTATCAACCTCAACAATCGAGAGCCCTTCCTCGTCCCGGGCTACGACCTCGACGCTCTCCTCGCGCTCGGGGAGTACGTCGACGGGGCTGGCTTCGACGCTTTATTCGTCGGTGACAGCTTATTCTCGAAGCCGCGTTTTGAGGCCCTGACACTCCTCGGCGCGCTGACGCAACGGACGTCACGTGTCCGGCTGGGCACATCGGCGCTGGTGGCATCGTTGCGAGACCCCCTGTACCTCGCCGCACAATGGGCGACGCTTGACCACCTGTCCAAAGGCCGGATGATCCTGGGAGCGGGGGCCGGCAATGCCGAACCCCGCGTCAAACAGGAATTCGCGTCGCTCGGCCTTGACTTCTCGCGACGGATGTCGCGCCTCGAAGAATGCCTTCACGTTGTCCGAGAGGTATGGGCGACGGGCTCGGTCAGCTTCCAGGGCCAGCATTTCCATTACGACGACGTGTCGTTTTACTCGGGCACCGAACAAGCGCCCTTCACGGCGTACCAGGACAAGCCGCCCATTTGGGTCGTCTCCAATCCCAACATCCTGAGTTCCGCAGCGGACCAGCAGGTAGTCAAAGCATGTCGGCGCATCTTGACCTATGGCGATGGGTGGTTGACATGCTGCAGGGCAGCCCATCCAGAGGAGTTGGAACGCCAACTCGAGCTCCTCGTTGAGACAGCCGCAGAACTCGGTACGGACCTGACGGGGTTCGAGGTCGTCTATCAGGTCACGATGACGTTGGCTGAGACGCGCGGGGCCGCGCAGGCTATGCAGGCCGACTACATCCGCAGCTACTACCCGGAGTTGCAAGGCCGCTTGGAGCTTGTGGACTGGGGACCGGTCGGCACACCCGACGATGTAATTGCATGGCTCCGTCGCTTCGCCACAGCCGGGACGACGACATTCATCTGTAGGTTCGGCGCCGTTGATCAGCCTGGCCAGGTGCGACTGTTCAGCGAACGTGTCCTCCCGGCTTTCGCCGGCGAGGACACTCCGTCGGAGCCACGTGATACGGCGCGTGCAAGGTCGTAGTCAGACACAGCGGAGGGACTCTTGCGACTTGGTTTCGACGTCGGCGGAACGTTCACAGACTTCGTGTTGCTCACATCAGCCGGGCAGATCTTCACCGGGAAACGACTCACGACCTATCCCGACCCGTCGGACGCGTGTATGGCGGGTCTCCACGAGATCCTCGACCGCGCTGACGTCGACTGGTCAGATCTTGACCAGTTAATCCACGGAACGACCTGGGGCTCGAACGTCATCATCGAGCGTAAAGGGTTCGGGGTTGGTTTGGCGACCACCAGAGGCTTCCGAGACGTCCTCGCAATTGCGCGCGAGAAGCGCTACTCGCTTTACGACCTCCAGATTGAGAAACCCCAGCCTCTGATCGCGCGCTCCGAGATCTGGGAGATACGCGAACGGACCCTGGCCGATGGTTCCATTGCTCAAGACGTCAACGACGCCGATGCTCGGCAAGTTGCGCGCTCTGTTCGCGATGCTGGCATCCAGAGTTTGGCTGTTTCCTTCTTGCACAGCTACCGCAACCCGAGCAATGAACGCCGATTTGCCGAGATCATGCAAGAAGAGGCGCCCGATATCGCGTTGTCGCTTTCGTCGGAGGTCTCACCGCAGATCCGCGAATACGAGCGGTCAAGCACAACTGCAGTGAACGCATATGTGATGACGGCCGTTCGCGCGTACCTCGAGCGCATGGTCGAAGAGGTCCGGAATACGGGATACAAGGGCCGCTTGTTCATCATGCAGTCGAACGGTGGCATCGCCACCGCGGAGGCAATGACCCGCCTGCCAGTACGGATGATCGAGTCGGGCCCGGCCGGAGGCGCCATCGTCGCCTCCTATTTCGGACAGCTAACAGGCAACCCGGACGTCGTCGCGTTTGATATGGGCGGCACCACCGCCAAGCTCGCGATGATCAAGGACGGCGTTCCGGAAACGGTCAGTCAATTCGAGTTGCACAAGGTCGACCTGCAGGTCGGCAGTGGACTCCCGATGAGTGTGCGTTCGATCGACCTAGTCGAGATCGGGGCTGGGGGCGGCAGCATCGCCCAAGCGAGCATGGGGACAATCCAGGTTGGTCCCTACAGCGCCGGCTCTAGCCCAGGGCCTTCGTGCTATGGGCTAGGGGGCGACGACGCGACCGTCACCGATGCGAACCTTGTGCTTGGGTATCTGAGCGAGTCGAACTTTGCCGGCGGGACCCTGGCACTCGACGCGCAGGCCGCGCGGGAGGCGATCCTACGCACGGTTGCGTCGCCTCTCGGGATGAGCCTCGAAGAAGCCGCCTGGGGCATCCATCGCATCGCGAACCTCAACATGGAGCTTGCGGCGCGCGTCGTGTCGATCGACCGGGGCTACGACCCTCGCGACCTGGCGCTCGTCGCCACCGGAGGATGCGGCCCTGCACATGCGTGCCGTATGGCCTCCGCCCTCGGTATGCCGACCGTGATCGTTCCGGCCGCGGCTGGCGTCGCGTCGGCGATTGGGATGCTGGCCGCGGACCTTCGTTGCGACGTTTCACGAAGCCTCGTCGGCGTGCTGTCACACTTCGATCTCGACGCTCTCAACGTCGTGTTTGCCGAACTTGAACGGGAGGCACGACAAACGATCGAGGAAGCCGGCGTTGGGGTCGACTCGAAGTTGGTACGCGAAGTCGAGCTTCGCTACGTCGGCCAAGGCTATGAACTCACCGTCGAAGTACCGGCCGGCGCCCTTGGAGAAAGCGACCTTGAGGTCCTTCAAGAACGCTTCGAAACCGCGTACGCCAACCGATATGGGTTCAGCAGCGGTGGCCAACGCATCGAAGCGACAACCTGGAAGGTGACGGCCTACGGCCCAACCCCCGAAGTCAAGCTCGCACAGATCGAAGGCGGTGCGGGTGCTGACGACGCCATCCGCGAGGTCCGTGCGGCGTATTTCCCAGAGCTTGGCGGTTACGTCAACACCCCTGCCTACCTACACGCTCGCTTGGCTGCGGGCACGAGCATCGAGGGGCCAGCGATTGTCGAAGAGCAGGAATCGACCACCGTCGTACCGCCAGGCTTCGTGGCGGTCACCGACGAGTACGGCACGCTGACCATCGGCGCTCCTCAAGCGGCACCCTGAAACGTGCTTCCTGGCCACCGTAAGCCTCTCTGCCGGCAGCCGGAATAGTGAGCATGAATCTGACGGCCGTTAGAGGAGTGCTATAGGCTCGATAGCAACTCCCGCGGCGGGCGCCCCGGGATTGATTGCTACTGCGGGGACGCGCTCGCATGCCTGCGATGCAACCAAAGTCCATCATTCTGGATGTCTATGCCGTCTTTGTTCGACGACTAGGCGGATGGATAGCAGTTGCCGATTTGGTCGTGCTGATGGCCGACCTCGGTATCGACGAACAGGCGTCCCGGTCGGCAGTCTCGAGGATGAAGCGTGGGGGACTGTTGCGCTCCGAGACTCGCCAGGACGCGGCGGGATATGCGCTCACGGACGAGGCGATCGAGATTCTCGCCGCTGGCGACCAGCGAATTTTCAATTCAGACCGCCCCGCTGACCTCGTCGACGGCTGGGTCATCGCTGTCTTCTCGGTACCCGAAAAGGAACGCGACCAGCGTTACGCGCTGCGATCGCGGCTGACCGGGCTCGGCTTCGGTCAAGTCGAATCGGGCGTTTGGGTTGCCCCGCGCCGCATCTTGCCCGACGCCAAACGGGTCATGGAGACCAATGACTTGACGCGCTACGTCCACCTATTCGAGGGCGCCTACTCTGCCTTCTTGGACCTTGATCAGTTCGTCTCCCATGCGTGGGACCTGAACTACCTGAAGGCGCTCTATAGCGAGTTCCTCGCGCGACATGAACCAGTGTTGAAGCGCTGGAAGAAGGACGATTCACTCACCGATCGTGACGCGTTCATCGATGTGATGGGGCTCGTCTCCGAGTGGAGGCGGCTGCCCTATATGGATCCTGGCCTGCCGCCAGAGCTGCTGCCGAAGAACTGGGAGGCAGAGCGTGCACGACGCGTCTTCAATGAACTCCGCTCGCTGATCGAGATGAGAGCCTTCAAGAGAGTCATGGATGTCGTAGGCGGCTGATCATGCGGCCAGACGTCGATCCGTTCATTGGTGACGGGCTTCCGCCCCGAAGCCTGTGGCCCGACTTTCGCTTCACACTGGCAAAGCTGCACTACCCCGACCGTCTGAACGCCGCAACTGAACTCCTGGATAGAAGCATTGCTCGAGGCTGGGGAACGCGCCCGTGTCTCATCACCGATGCTGGCGTGTGGACCTACGCCCAGTTGCTGCAAAACGCCAATCGTCTCGCGAACCTCTTGGTGCATGACCACGGCATTAAGCCTGGGAACCGAGTGCTCATCCGTGCCTGGAACTCGCCATGGGCCGTCGGTTGGTGGTTCGCGTGCCTGAAGATCGGCGCCGTCGTTGTCACCACCAGCCCACAGCTCAAGAAGAGAGAGCTCTGTGACGTCTTGGAGGCATGTGTTCCCCAGCTCGCCGTTGTCGAGGAAGACCTGACCGAGGAACTCGAGGCAGCAGGTTCCCCGCCGGGCATGGAGGTCTTCGGCTGGGGCGGCCCCAACAGTCGTGTTGAGCGACAACCCGACACGTTCACGAACTTCGATTCTGCGAGCGACGACGTGTGTCTCATCGGGTTGACGTCGGGCACCACCGGCAAGCCGAAGTGTCCGTGCCATTTTCACCGAGCGGTCCTGGCGATCGCTGATTCCTTCTCGGCGCACGTGCTCAAACCAAGAGCCGATGACGTCTTTTGCGGGACACCCTCCCTGTCATTCACCTATGGCCTAGGAGCACTCTTGGTGTTTCCGATGCGTGTCGGGGCGTCTGCCGTCCTTTTTAGGCGGGGAGGACCCGAGGCCCTAGCGGCCGCCATCGAACGTCACTCGGCAACAATCTGCTTCACCGCTCCAAAGGGCTACCTCGAGCTCAGTAATCGGAATGACGTCGACCTGTCGTCGCTGCGACAGGCGGTGTCCGGTGGCGAACATCTCCCGGCCGCGACGTCCGAGGCTTTCGAGGCAGCGACCGGGATCAAGATCACGAACGGAATCGGTAGCACCG
Organism: uncultured Actinomycetes bacterium; assembly: GCA_963731625.1. GTDB lineage: Bacteria > Actinomycetota > Acidimicrobiia > IMCC26256 > PALSA-555 > PALSA-555. The sequence goes on along the minus strand of CAVSWH010000001.1, from coordinate 954,530 downwards.
AAATGCTTCACAACTTCATCTCATCGCGCGGGACTGAACTACCGGCCGGAGCTACGGGGAGAGCGGTGCCCGGCTACCAAGCTCGGGTCGTCGACGAGGAGGGCCGCGATGTCTCTGTCGGCGAGTCGGGGATGCTCGCCGTCCGAGGCCCAACCGGGTGCCTCTATCTGCCGCGACGAGCGGCAACGCACGTATGTCCGCGATGGATGGAACTACACGGGCGACACCTTCACTCGCGATGAAGAGGATGTCTTTTGGTACCAGGGCAGGACCGACGACATGATCGTCGCGTCGGGATACAACGTGTCGCCGGTCGAGGTCGAGGAGGTCCTGCTAGGCCACCCGCTCGTTGCCGACTGCGGGGTTGCGGGTGCACCACGAGGTGACACGTCAGTAGTCAAAGCCTGGGTGATACTCACCAGGGCACCCAGGACCGATCCGACGTCCGAACTCAAGGAGTTCGTGAAAGCGCGGCTGGCTGTCTATAAGTCACCGCGAGAGATCGAGTACGTCACCGCCCTGCCCCGGACCGCGAACGGAAAGCTTCGCCGGGCGGCGCTCATCTCCCAGACCGACTCCCTGCCTCTGTGACGTCTATCTAGCGACCGTCAGAGAAGTGCTATATAGTGGGTTGGCAGACCGGCCGCGCCCGCGGCACCGAAGGGCACATCCATGCAGTTGCTTGAATCGCTTGATATCGGCCCGGTGCAACTACCCAACCGTCTTGCGGTCCCTGCGATGGTCACGCGCCTGTCGAAAGAGGACGGCCGAGTCAATCCCGACGTCATCGACCGGTACGTCCGATACGCCGAAGGAAACGTCGGCCTCATCGTCGTCGAGGCGTCGTCGGTGCACGGAGGAAAGTCGGGGCCGCTCCTGAAGGTGTCTGACGACGAGTTCATTCCCGGCCTGCGCGAGCTGACAGCGGCCTGCCACGCCGCGTCCGACTCGAAAGTGTTCTTACAGATAATCCACTTCCTCAAGATCGCTCGGTCTGGCTGGCGGCAGAAGATTTCCGAGCTCAGCCTCGAAGAGCTTGAGGCGATACCCGACCTATTCGCTGCGGCCGCGCTCCGTGCCCAGGAGGCCGGCTTCGATGGCGTCGAGCTCCATATGGCGCACGCCTACACGCTGTCGTCGATGCTGTCACGGCAAAACCGGAGACCCGACCAGTACGGGCGAACACTCGAGAACCGGCTTCGCCTGCCATCAGCGGTGCTCGCGAAGGTACGTGCGATCGTCGAACCATCATTCGGCGTTGGCGTGCGCTTCGACGCGGACGAGAGTATCCGCCGCGGATACTCGGTCATCGAAGCCGGGCAGATGGCAGTCCGATTCGCTGAGTTAGGCGCCGGGTACGTCTCGCTATCAGCCGGCGGAAAGTTCGAAGACGCAGTACACCGGGAAGGAAAGCCTTTGTACCCGTATACCGGTTACAGCGGCGACCGATGCATGCCCGGAGACACCTACAGCGATGCTGCCAACATCTGGATGGCCGAGGCAGTACTGCGGGCACTACGACAACGTGGACACACCACGCCGGTACTGGCCACAGGCAAAATCGGCACCGTCGAGCTTGCCGAGGAGCTCCTTAACCGTGGCTCCTGTGACATCGTGGGAATGGCTCGTGCGCTCCTGGCCGACCCATTCATGCTGTTGAAACATCGGCAAGGTCGTGACGGTGAGATCGTCCGATGTATCTATTGCAACGTGTGTAAGTCACTGGACGAGAACTTCAATACTGTCGTCTGCTACCTCTGGCCGAAGGGCGCGATTCAGGCAGCGCGACCTCACGAGCAGCAGTCGAACGCGATGAAGTGGAACGAGACTGATCCTCTGACAGCGACTGCTGAAGCGGGGCAAATCCGATTGAAATGGAATAAGCCTGAAGGACCGGCTGTGCGCTTCGACGTGCTGCGCTCAGAGGACGACGCTCCTTACGAGCGCCTGACCTCATGCACCCGGTGGTCCCAGCTCGATGACTCGGTTATGAGCGAACGCTCGTACCGTTACCGGGTGATCCCGTGCGACGAGGCGGGGCATCGCGGGGAGCCATCGAACGTCGTTGAGATCGCCCTGGCCATGCGCGACATGGCCGGCAGTAGGCTCTGACCCTGAGGAAGCCGATGTCGCGCAGCAGCCAGGCCGAAGCAACCACGAAAACGGTCCAGACTTCGTCCGGTGTCGAAATCAAACCCGTCTACCGGCCGGACGACATCGAGCACCGCGACTACGACCGCGATAGCGGAGATCCGGGCGAGTACCCGTTCCTGCGCGGGCCCTACAAGGAGATGTATCGGCAGAAGCTCTGGACCATGCGAACCTACACAGGGTTTGGGACGGTCCGCGAGACCAACGCTTGGCACCGGCGGCTGCTCGAGCAAGAAGGCGTCAACGGGCTCTCGACGGCGCTCGACCTGCCGACCCAGATGGGCTACGACTCGGACTTTCCCGAGTGGCGATCCGAGGTCGGACGAGTCGGCGTCGCCATTGACTCGCTCGCTGACTTCGAGGTGCTTTTCGACAGCATTCCGCTGGACAAGATCTCCTGCTCGTTCACGATCAACGCGCCAGCGTTCTTGTTCCTGGCGCTATACGAGGCGGTGGGCGAGAAGAAGGGAATTCCGGCGGACCAGCTGCGGCCGATTGTTCAAAACGACATTCTCAAGGAGTTCTTCGCCCGCGGCGCGTGCGTCTTCCCGGTCGAGCCGAGCCTTCGGATCGTCGCGGACACCTTTGCGTATTGCTCGAAGGTAATGCCGAAGGCGAACCCGATCTCGGTGTGCGGATATCACATCCGTGAATCGGGTGCGACCGCTGTTCAAGAGATGGCCTTTGCAATTTCGAACGCCATTGAATACGTCAACCGTGCGATCCAGCGCGGAATCGATGTCGACGCGTTCGCGCCCCGCATCTCATGGAACCTCGGTGCGTTCATGAACCTGTTCGAGGAGGTGGCGAAGTACCGCGCCTCGCGCCGCTTGTGGGCACGGATCATGCGGGAGCGTTTCGGGGCGCTTGACGAGCGCTCCTGGCGGTTCTTGTGGTTCGCAGGCACATGCGGCTCGACATACAGCGCCCGTCAGCCTCTCAACAACGTCGTGCGCGGGACGGTCGAGGCAATCGCGTTGGTCCTAGGCGGCGTGCAGAGCTTCACTGTCAACACATGGCAGGAGGCGTATCGGATCCCTGATGAAGACGCGATGCTGCTTGCGCTCCGAACCCAGCAGATACTTGGGTACGAAGCGGGTATCGCTGACACCGCTGACCCGCTCGCCGGCTCCTACTACGTCGAGGCGCTCACTGATGAGTACGAAGAGCGGATCAGCGGACTCATAGGCGAGATCGATGCACGTGGCGGCATGGCACGCTGCATACAGAGCGGATACGTGCAGCAATTGGTGCTTGAAGAGGCGTACCGGGACCAGCGAGCGGTCGACTCGGGCGAGCGGCTCATCGTGGGTGAGAACATCTTCGAGACGGACGATGATCGCGCGCCGACGTCCTTGTTTGCATACAACGACGACGCAATGACCGAGCAGGTCGAACGACTCAACGAGGTGCGCGGCTCGCGCAACGACAACGAGGTCAAAAAGGCGCTAGGTCACCTGAAGGATGCCGCGGCCGAGACTGACGAGAACATCATGCCGGCAACCGTTGCATGTGTTCGGGCCTACGCAACCGTGGGCGAGATCTTCGACACGCTGCGCGACGTCTTCGGCACCTACCAGGAGCCCATCGCGGAGATCTTCGCCTGACCTTGCGATCAGATGACGCGGCTTTGCTTCCACGGCCCGACTACGTCCCGGATCCGGCCAACGATCTCCCCGACAGTCGCGTAGGCCTTCACGGCATCGATACACGGGCCGACGATGTTGCCGCCGAATTCGACGGCTTGGGTGAGCCGATCGAGCGTCGACGCGACTGAAGCCGAGTCACGACCGTCGCGTAGCCGAACCACTGCAGACCGTTGATCCCGCTCGGTCTGAGGGTCGATCTCAAATGCTGGAAGCGACACCTTCTCAGCCCGAAAGTGATTGACGCCGACTACTACCTTCTCGGTCGTCTCGACGGCGCGAGCATGCTCGTAGGCCGCCCGGTTCAATTCGCTCTGCAACCATCCGCTGTTGATGCATTCGATGGCGCCGCCTCGGCTTGCGATGTCACGCATGACTGACTGGATGGACGACTCAAGCTCATCGGTGAGGGCCTCGATCGCGTAGGAGCCCCCGAGCGGATCAAGCGTCTGGGTGACGCCGGTTTCGCAAGACAAGATCTGCTGGGTTCGCAGGGCCAGGTTCGCGGCGGCGCTCGTCGGCATGCCGAGCGCCTCGTCGTACGCGCAGACGTGCAGCGTCTGGACGCCGCCCAGCGCGCCGGCAAGGGCTTCGACGGTCGTTCGGCACACGTTATTCAGCGGTTGCTGGGCCGTCAGTGACGAGCCAGCCGTAAAGGCGAAGATCCGAAGTTGCTTGGAGCGCTCATCAAGCGCTCCATAACGCTCTTGAAGCAGGTTGGCCCATACGCGGCGTGCGGCCCGGAACTTGGCGACCTCTTCAAGGATTTCGATTCCTGAGGAGAGGAAGGCGAACAGGCTCGGCGCAAATTGGTCGACGGAAAGGTCGCGTTCGATCGCCGCGTCGATATACGCGATCGCGTTTGAGAATGTAAACGCGATCTCTTGTGCGGCATTCGCGCCCGACTCGCGAATGTGGTAACCAGACAGAGCGAGCGGGACCCATCTCGGGACCTCGTGTGCGCAGAACTCGACGACATCGACAGCGAAACGTAGCGAAGGTTCAGGTTCGAAGATCTGTGTGCCGCGGGCGATGAACTCCTTGAGGACGTCGTTCTGAATAAAGAGCCCGAACTGGTTCGGACTGACGCCCCGCTGCTCAGCGAGCGCTACGAACATCGCTGCCCACAGGTATCCGATTGAGTTCGCTGTGGTCCGGACCTGAGAGATCTGCTCGAGGGGGATGTCGCGCATCAACACTTCGACGTCGGCGAGGCTGTCTATGGCGACGCCGACGCGACCGACTTCGCCGGCGGCCAGCGGGTCGTCCGAATCGAGTCCGAGCTGAGTAGGAAGATCCAGCGCAACGGAGAAGCCCGTCTGTCCTGCGTCCAACAGCTCACGGAACCGCTCGTTAGTCGCCGCGGCGGACCCGAAGCCGGCGTATTGGCCCATAATCCACGGTCCCGGCTGATCCGAGACGCCGCGGCTGTATGGAAAAGTCCCGGGGTGCTCGGCGTCGGCGGGGGCGTAGTCGGGGCGCAGCGTCACCGCGGCGCCCGATCTGCATCGAGGTCGGCCCGAAGTTGCCGTTTGGAGATCTTGCCGGTGGCCTGTAGCGGGAACTCGGCGACGAGCCGCACATCCTTCGGCTTTTTGTACGCTGCGAGGCGCGTCCGGCAATGTTCGAGCACCGTTTCGGGCGTCACCGTCTGGCGTTCCCGCACCGAGTAGAGGGCGACGATACGTTGACCCCACTCGGGGTCGGTTAGGCCGATGACGGCGACTTCGGCGACACCGTCGAGTTCAGCGATCACATCTTCGACTTCGCGGGGATAGACGTTGTATCCGCCAGAGATGATCATGTCGCCCTTGCGGTCCACGAGATAGAGGCGGCCCCTGTCATCGAGCTTTCCGAGATCGCCGGTGTGGAGCCAGCCGTTGTCGACCGACTTGGCGGCCGTGTGGTCTTGAGCTCCCCAGTAGCCGGACATGACGTGGTCACCTCGGGTTATGACCTCACCGACGTCGCCGGTCGGCAGACTTGACCCGGCCTCGTCGACGATGCGGAGCTCGACTCCCGAGCAGGGCAAGCCCGCGGAGGAGAGCAGTTCGGGCAATTGGGTGACACCCGCGAAGTGGTCCGGGATAGAGAGCACGGTTACCGGCGGAATCGCTTCGACCAGGCCGTACATCTGCACCAGGTTGGGAGTGATGCGCTCGAAGCATTCCCGGATCTGCTCGGATGGCATCGGGGATCCGGCGTAGAGCAAGCAGCGCAACGAACTTGTTTGCGAAGAGTCGATGGCATCGTGCATGAGCAGGCGGGTGATCATCGTCGGTACAAGCACCGTTCCGGTGATCTGTTGCTCGTTGAGCGACTCGACGAGATGCTCAACATCGAAAGCTGGGAGGATGTACTGGCGGGCGCCCCTGACGAAGTAGGGAATAACGAACAGCCCGCTGGCATGGGTGATTGGACCGGCGTGACACCAGGTGTCGCCCGGCAATGGCGTCACGATATCGGTGAGGATGTTGTAGAAGCTCGCCACGCGGTTGCGATGGGTTCGACGGGACCCTTTTGGATGGCCTGTCGTGCCGGATGAGTAGTTCAGTGATACGAGCGCATCCGGTGGAAGATCAAAGTGTGGCGCCTTGTCGCTCGATTTGCTCAGGAGCTTGTCGTAGGGGAGTCCGTCGCCGTCGCCGATGACGATCGTGTGCTCCACGAATTTGCGAAGATCCGAGACATCCTCGGCGAACTCGGCGGCATAGATCAGTGCCTTCGCGCCGCAGTCCTGTGCGATTCGAATCCAGTCGTTTGGACTGAGGCGGTAGTTGAGGGCGACGCGGACCAGTCCAGCCGTTGAGATCCCGAAGTCTGTTTCCACGTACGTGATCGCGTTCTTCTGAAGATCAAGTACGCGATCTCCAGGTGCAAGCCCGAGGTCGAGCAACGCCGAGGCGAGACGGTTCGTGCGCTCGGCGGTCGAGAGGAAGCTCTGTTGACGCCCCGGCTCCTCGAGAGCGACTGCGTCGCCGTAGCGGGTCGCTGCCCGGTTCACGAGCGTCCCGATGTTCATCGAGGCTCCCTTGTATGTCTGTCGAAGGGCTAGCGATCGCTAGATTATCGCTATGCTTCCTGGAGCCGCTTATTGTCGAGCGCGCCGTGGAGCCAGTTGACGATCTCGGCAAGGGAAGACCCGGGTGTGAACACCCGCGTAATGCCCTGGTCGCGCAGTTCGTCGATGTGCTCGTCGGGGATGACACCTCCTCCGAATACCACGACAGTGTCGAGGCCACGGGCCTTGAGCTCTCGCACGACGGCAGGGAACACGGAGCCGTGAGCCCCGGAAAGCGACGAGAGGCCGACTGCGTCGACATCCTCTTGGAGCGCGACCTCGGCAATCGCCTCTGGCGTCTGGCGCAGACCCGAATAGATGACCTCAAATCCGGCGTCTCGCAGTGCCATTGCGACGACTTTGGCACCCCGATCGTGGCCATCGAGTCCCGGCTTGGCGATCAGAACTCTGCCGCACGCAAGGGGCGTCACGGGGCTGCGTGCTCGGCGTAGGCAGCGTCGAGGATCGTCGCCCCGGAGGCGCTGATCGCGACTGGGTTGAGATCGAGCTCAAATCCCGGCGGCCAGTCGCAGGTCATTTTCGACAGTTCCGAGATCAGAGCATAAAGCGCGTCCACATTTGGCGTGTGACTGCGCTCGTCTACCAGGGCACGTCCGACTGCCGTTTCTGCGACCATGGTGGCTGCCTCGTCGCGCTCGATGGGCGCGAGACGTACAGCGACATCGCTGATGGCCTCAGCATGAATGCCGCCGCTTCCGACGCTGATGATGACCCCGAGAGGCGTCGATGTTGCCCCGACGAGCACTTCGGTGTGATCAGTGAGCATCGCCTCGAACCGGATCGCGCCACCGAAGCCAATCAGGCGCTCATACACAGCGGCGGCGCCTGACGGCGCGACGTCGAGTTCGACGGCGCCGAGGTCGGTTTTGTGAAGCACACCCGGCACCAGCGCCTTGGCGGCCGCGCGCCCACCGAGTTCCTTGACCGCACTCGTCGCGTCCTCCGCGGATGTGACCAGGCGACCATCTACGACTGAGAGTCCTGCCGAGGCGAGCAGCGTCTTGAGGCTGTGCTCGTCGGTCATGCTAGGAGGTCCGACCGGTCGTTGATGCCGTTCGGCATGCCCACGCGGCCTGCTGACAGTCCAGAGAGCGTCGGCGGCACGAACCGCGCGTGTGGGTGTCGGATATGACGGCAGACCAGCGTCCCGTAGAGCTTCGGTCGCCCGCGGCGCCAAGAAGTTCGCGCCAGTTCGTGCCACGAAGACTGGCTTTTCCGTCCGCGCGGCGACGGCCGCGAGTGTTCTGACGATCGCGTCAACGTCCTTGTCGACGAGGACACAAAAACAGGCGATCACAAGGTCCACGTTCGGGTCGTCGGCGACGGCGCCGAAACATCGTTCGAAGACTGTGATGTCGGACATAACGGCGGCGGTTACGTCAACCGGGTTCGCCACTGAACCGAACGCCGGCACGAACTCTTCGAGCCGGTTCGTTGTGTCAGGCGTCAACTCTGCGAGCACGAGGCGGGCCGAGGCGATCGCATCTGTCGCGAGGATGCCGGAGCCACCCGAGGTCGAAACGATCGCCGCGCGAGGTCCGGCTGGACGGCGGGGCTGGGCGAACGCGTCGCCGAAATCGAGCAGCTCGTCGACATCTCCAGCTCGCGCGATCCCTAGTTGGCGCAGCGCGGCGGAAACGATCCGGTCAGATGTGGCAAGCGCTCCAGTATGCGAGGCCGCTGCGGCCGCCCCCGCGTCACTCGACCCAGCTTTGACCACCGCGAGCGGTTTGCCGGCGCCCGCAAGCCGGCGCAGCGCCTCACCGTCGGTAAGTTGCTCCACGTACGCGAGCAGTGCATCGCACCCATCGTCGGTCGCAAGCGTTTCGAGGACCTCGAGGGCCGAGATGTCCGCCTCGTTGCCCGTATTCACTGCCCACCCCAGGCCGAGGCCACGTTCGAGTGCGAGGCTCACCGCGCCGAAGCCCAGTGCACCGCTCTGACTCACGAAGCCGACCCGTCCCTGGCGCCACGGCACCTCCTGTGCCGAGAACAGAGGCGTGAACGTCGCGAGCACTCGCGGGCGGAAGGCGACGGCACCGATACAGTTCGGTCCGAGAAGCCTCACATCAGCCGCGCGAGCTCGTTCCGCTACCTCACGCTGCAGTTGCTCGCCGGCTTCGCCGGCCTCGGCAAAGCCAGACGCACCCACGATGGCGATCGGTACGCCGGCCCGGCCACAGTCGTCGATCGCATCGGGCACACGCGCCGCGCTGACCATGATCATCGCAAGGTCGATCGGCCTCGGCGCCGCATCCAGCGACGGATAGCATCGGAGGCCCTGGATCCAGTCGGCCGATGGGTTCACCGGCACAACAACGCCGGGATAGCCGTAGCGGATTAGATAGGAGATGGGGAGCGCACCCAGCGAACCTGGGCGCTCACTGGCACCGAGCACCGCGATCGACCTTGCGGACCACAAACGCTCGATCGCGCTGGATCGGTCCATCATCGGACCACCGCGAACGCGTCAAGCTCGATCAGTGCAGCTGGGTCAAATAGACGCTGGACGCCCACGAACGTCATCGCTGGATACTGACGACCAACTCGTGCTCGCCACACGTGCCCGATCTCGGTAAGGCTGCCGAGATATGCATCGACGTCGACGCAGTATACGACGAGCTTGGTCAGTTGCTCGGCTGCCGAGCCGGCGGCCGTGAGCGCGACGACGAGATTGGCTAGCGCCTGATCGAACTGCTCAACGATCGAGGTGCCCACGACCGCACCTGACGCGTCCTGAGCTGTTTGACCGGCGAGGAACAAGACTTGGCCCTCGGCGAGCACAACGTGAGTGAAACCGGCTGGGGGACTTAGCGACGATGGGTTTACGCGACGAACGGTCATGCCACCAGCGCGCCCCCGTCCACAACAAGTGACTGGCCATTGATACTCCCGTGTTCGATCAGGAAGAGAACAGCGTGCGCAACCTCATTGGGTGTGATGAGTCGGCCGTGACCCTGCATGTCCTCAAGACGTTTACGCGCTGCGTCCGACGTGAGCCCTGTGGCCGCGGTGATGTTGTCGATCGAAGTGTCGGTCAAGGGTGTATCAACAAAGCTCGGACACACCGCGTTGACGGTGACGCCTTTGCGAGCCACTTCGGTGGCGACGGCTCGAACGAGTCCAAGCACACCGTGCTTCGAGGCGGTGTATGCGCAGACATACGGCGCGCCGACACGCGAAGCTGTCGATCCGGTCACGACCACACGCCCCCACCCGCGTTGCGCCATGGACGGGACAGCACGCCGGATGCACCGGAACACAGCTGTGAGGTTGAGACTCATGTGCGCGTCCCACAGAGCGTCATCCGTCGCAGCCAGCGACGCGGCGCGCGCGAAACCAGCGTTCGCCGCCAAGATCTCGACGGTTCCCAACTTGTCTTCGATCTCGCCAAACAACCGCTCGACGAAGTTTCCCTGGGTCAGGTCACCGGCGAGGACCATCGACGGGCCAGGAAGCCGCTTCGCGACGTGCTCTAACTCACTCACGGTGCGTGCCGTCAAAGCGACGCGATGTCCGCTCGATGCCAGACCCTGCGCAATGGCGGCACCAATTCCGCGTCCTGCACCGGTGACAAGGCACGTCCGTGACACTTCCACTCCGGCGTGGTCCTCCGGCCGCTGAGGCAGGCGGTCAACTTGCCATAACTTCTTACGGTCGTCAAAAATATGCCATATGGGCCACGCCTTTCTGGTCGATGCCGTACGTACACCGTTCGGCAGGCGGGCCGGGGGCCTGTCCGCCATTCGGGCTGACGACCTCGGTGCCGTCCCGGTAGCCGAGTTGGTACGACGGAACCCGACGCTCGACCCGGCGGCGATCGACGATGTCGTGCTTGGCAATACCAACGGGGCCGGCGAAGACAACCGCAACGTGGGACGCATGGCCGCATTGCTCGCCGGATTGCCTGTGACCGTCACGGGCTCAACGGTGAACCGACTGTGCGGATCGGGTGCAGAAGCGCTCGTTCAAGCAGCGCGAGCCGTGCGAGCCAACGACGCCCGACTTGTGATTGCTGGCGGCGTCGAGAGCATGAGTCGAGCACCGTTTGTCGTTCGACGACCCGAGCGGGCCTTTCCCCGAGGGATGGACCTCGTCGACAGCACTGTCGGCTGGCGATTTGTCAACCCGTCCCTGCCATCCCACTGGACGAACTCGCTCGGGCGTGCCTGCGAAATCGTCGCCGACGAGTACGGCATCGCACGCGAAGAGCAGGACGCATGGGCACTTAGAAGCCACCGATTCGCAAGCTACGCTTGGGATCGAGGCCACTACGCCGACGGCGTCGTTGCCGTCGCCGGCGTCACCCGGGACGAGACAATCCGGACGGACGCAAGTCTCGGGACGCTCGGGACGCTTCCGCCGGCGTTCTCGCCTCAAGGAACGATTACGGCGGGAAACTCCTCGCCAATCAATGACGGCGCCGCCGCAGCGATCATCGCCAGCGGCGAGGCAGTCGAACAGCTTGGCCTCAACCCGATCGGGACGATTGTGGCGTCGACGACGGTGGGCGTGGAACCCGATCGCTTTCCAATCGCGCCTGTCGACGCCATCCGAGCCCTCGCCAAGAAACTCGGCAAGCCCCTGGACGGCTTCGATCTGTTCGAAATCAATGAAGCGTTTGCTGCGATGGTGCTTTGCACACTTCGCGACCTGCCGGAGATTGACATCGAGCAAGTCAACGTCAATGGCGGCGCAATCGCTCTCGGACATCCCCTCGGCGCGTCAGCGGCTCGCATCATTTTCGATCTGTGTCGTGAACTTGGTCGTCGTGGAGGAGGCAGCGGTATCGCCGCCGCTTGTATCGGGGTCGGTCAAGGAATCGCCGTCGCATGTGAGGTTGAACCATGAGAGAACTCGAGGACGTCAAGTATGAGACTGATGAAGGCGTCGCCGTAATCACGATCAACCGTCCCGACCGCATGAACGCCTTCCGGGCGCGCACCGTCGAAGAGCTGATCCAGTCCTTCATGCGCGCGTGGGCTGACCGAAGCGTCGGCGCCGTCGTACTTACCGGAGCTGGCGACCGGGCCTTCTGCGCCGGCGGCGATCAGAAGCAACGGCTCGAAACGGGAAGTTACGGGGAGGCCGACACCGATTCTGGGCTGTTCGAGATTCAGCGTCTGCACTTGACGATCCGAAATATCCCGAAGCCGGTGATCGCGGCCGTCAACGGTGTCGCGATCGGCGGAGGCCACGTACTCCATGTTCTCTGCGATCTGACGATTGCGGCCGAAAACGCCCGCTTCGGACAAGCCGGTCCGCGCGTCGGCAGCTTTGATGCAGGGTTTGGGACGGCATATCTGGCACGCGTCGTCGGTGAGAAGCGCGCCCGCCAGATCTGGTTCCTTCTCGACCAATACGACGCCGGCAAGGCAGAGCGATGGGGCCTCGTCAACGAAGTGGTGCCTCTCGATGAGCTTCTGCCAACCGCCCTCGAATGGGGTCGCCGCATCTGCGCGCTGTCGCCGACTGCACTGCGCTTTCTCAAGCACAGCTTCAACGCGGACACCGATCACCTCGGTGGTCTCGGCAACGTCGCGTATGCGGCACTCGACGTCTTCACCAAGACACCTGAGGCGATGGAGGGCTACACAGCGTTCAACGAGCGGCGGTCCCCAGACTTCTCGAGCTTCCGGTAGACCCTCCGAGCTCAGCCATCAAGACGAACGACGACGGCGGCGCCCGTGTCTCCGGCGGCGCACCCGGTAAAGAGCCCGACACCGCCGCCGCGCTCGCGCAACGACTCAAGCAGCTCCGAGATCGCGCGGGTTCCCGTCGCAGCCTGCGCGTGCCCATAGATCAAGCTCGAGCCTCGGATGTTCATGCGGTCAACAGGAAACCCGGTCTGCTGGGAGAAGTAGAGATCGTTGACCGCGAACGGGTTGTGTGTCGTCACCAGGTCGATGTCGGTGATGCTCAGCCCAGCGCCGGCGAGTGCTCGTGCGGCCGCGGGAACGGGCGCCTTGGGCATCTCGGCTTTCGCGGCGCGCGCGGTCCCGATGCCTAATACGCGCGCAATGCCATCGCCGGACAGCTCTCGTGCCAGGGCACCTGACGTGACGACCACACCGCCGGCGCCGTCTGCCGGGTGCGTTTGCGTCCCGAAGGTGACGACGCCTTCCGGGTCGACGGGGCGGAGCTTCGCAAGGCCCTCAGCTGTCGTCGTGTGGACTCCGTCGTCGGCGTCAACGACGAGGGCACCCCTCCGTTGTGGTACCTCGACCGAAACCATGTAGCGACGCTGGAAGGCGCGGTCATCCGCAAGAGAGCTCTGGTACTGGTCAAAACGCAACTGCGTGAGGTCATCTAATTGCTCGCGCGTGAAGCCTGCATTTCGAGCGACGATCTCAGCAGTCGTCACCATGGACTCGCCGGCCCAAGGATCGCCGGCCATTGCGTCAAGCAACCAGTGCTCGGTCGTTGGCTGAGCACCTGGAGTTGTCTCGGCGGGGTACACCAGCAACGGGCTGTTGCTCGTCCGGTCAGTCGTGACGGCGAGAACAATCTCGTCAGGCGGTGATGACGCCACCTGCAGCGCTGCCGCGTTCAGGACGGCGACGCCCGTCGCGCAGGCCTGCGAGATCATTGGCCCGGTGACGGTCGGCGCGCCAATCCGCGCGGCGACCGTCGGCGCGCCGTAGAACATGCCAGGCTGTGGAATTGTCCAGCCAAGCACGAGCTCCGAGATCCGCTCGGCCGCCAGCTTGCGCTGGTCGAGCGCGCGTTCGGTGACATCGACCGCCAGATCGATTGACGACATGGAGCCCAACGGTCCTTGCCAACGTGCGAACGGAGACGACCAAGCGAAGCCCAGCGGGATAGCGACGTCGTCAAACATCGGCCACCTCGGATGTAGGTATTGTTGCGATCGTCAGCCTAGCGCGAGGAGCATCCACATGGGTCAGCCAGACGCCGTGACGGACATGGAGCTGTTCCGGGCGACCGTGCGGAACTTCGTTGAAAAAGAAGTCATCCCGCACGAAGAGGACCTCGACCAGGATGGCGAGTTCCCGTTCGATCTATTTCGGCGCCTTGGAGAACTCGGATACCTCGGCATTCGCTACCCCGAGAACGTCGGTGGGCAGGGCGCCGGCCTGGCCACTGCATGTGTCCTCTGGGAAGAACTCGCCTACGGGAACCTCGCCCTCGCAGCGATCTGTGCCATGCAGGGCCTCATGGGCACAGAGTTCATCCACCGCTACGGAACACAACGGCATCGACAGGAGTATCTCGAGCCAGCGCTTCGAGGAGACAAGGTCGCTACCTTCGCACTCACGGAGCCAAATGCCGGGTCAGACCTCGGAGGGATACAGACGCGCGCCACGAAGGCAGAAGGGGGCTGGATCCTTAGCGGTTCGAAAACATGGATCAGCAACGCACCCGTCGCTGACGTCCTTACGGTCGGTGCGCGTTCGTCGGATGAGCCAGGCATCAAAAGCATCGCTCTGTTTCTCGTGGATGCCAAGACCGAAGGATTCTCCGTCGGCAAGCCGATCAAGAAGCTAGGAGTTCGATCGTCGCTGACATCCGAGGTGAGCCTCGACCAGTGCTTCGTGCCCGACGACGCGCTGTTGGGAGACGTGGGGGACGGAGCCCGGATTGTCGGCGGCATCCTGTCGGAGATCCGGACGATGACTGCAGCCCTCAGCGTCGGGCTCGGTCGACGGGCTCGAGACGCCGCTGTCGAATATGCCAATCAACGGGAGGCGTTCGGCTCCAAGATCGGTGACTTTCAAGCAATACAGCACAAGTTGGCTGACATGGAGACTGAGCTGTTCGCGGCCAGCGTGCTTACCGACGAGGTGGCACGACGTGTTGAAGCTGGCACAAGCACGGTACGAGAGACGGCGATGGCGAAGCTGTTCGCGTCCGAGGCATGTGTGCGCACGGTTGACGAGACCACGCGTATCTTCGGTAGCTACGGCTTTGCAATGGAGTACCCGGCGCAGCGGTACTTCAGGGATGCGCGGTTCCTGCTCTACGGCGGTGGGACCTCAGAGATACTTCGGATGATCATTGGTCGCGACGTCCTGAGGGCCTACGCCGCATGAGTCACACTCTTGCAGGAGTGCGCGTCCTTGACCTGACGAGAATGCTTGCCGGACCATACGGCACGATGCTGCTCGCTGACATGGGCGCGGAGGTCATCAAGATCGAGGATCCGATAGGTGGCGACCCGATCCGTGGGATGGGCCCGCCATTTGTGGACGGGGAAAGCGCTTACTTCCTTGGCATCAACCGAAACAAACGCAGCGTAGCCGTCGACCTGAAGAGGCAGGACGGGCGCGACCTCTTCATGGAACTTGTCGGTGCCTCGGACGTCGTCATCGACAACTATCGAGTCGGGGTGACGCGCCGCCTCGGAATTGACCATGCTGCGTGTGTTCACGCGCGGCCCGACATCATCACCTGCTCCATTACGGGGTTTGGTGAAAGCGGGCCGTATTCGACCGTGCCTGCATTCGATCTGATTCTTCAGGCGATGGGCGGCGCAATGTCGATCACCGGGCCCAAGGGTGGGACACCGGTGCGAATGGGCATCCCGATGGGCGACCTAGCGGGCGGGATGCTGGGTGCGCTCGGCATCGTCGGCGCTCTCTGGCATCGGGATCGAACGGGCGAAGGCCAACACATCGATCTCAGCCTTCTTGACGCGCAGGTGTCGCTGCTTACGTACGTCGCGCAGTACTGGCTCACCGACGGCCAAGTCCCTGGTCCGATGGGAACCGAGCACCAGTCCGTCGTCCCATATCAGCTGTTCGAGACAGCGACGACGCCCATCGTGATCGCGGTGTTCGTAGACCGCCATTGGCGACCGTTCTGCGACGCGCTTGAGTGCTCCGAGCTCATCGACCGCTATCCCACAAACCCAGCGCGTCATGCGGCGCGAGAGCAACTTGTTCCGATCTTGGAGCAGCGACTCCGCACTCGAAGTGCGAATGAGTGGCTCACCAGACTCCAGCATGCGGGTGTCCCCTGCGGACCGGTCAACAGCATCGATCAGGTCTTGACAGACGAACAGGTCCGACACCGGCAGATGGTTGTAGAGACCACCAGTCCGCACCCGCGAGTTGGCCACCATGCGCTTGTTGGCAACCCGATCAAGGTCGGTGACCAAGACGTGTTCGAGCCGGCCCCGCTGCTCGGCGAGGACAACGACGCCATCTTTGGGGACCTGCTCGGACACACGGCCGACGAGCTCGAAGTTTGGCGAGCCGAAGGGGTGCTTTCGAAACAGTCAGGTGACGAACACAGAGACGACGAAGGTAGGGGGTAAATAGCCGTGGCCCAGCCTGATCCCATCACGCTCGGCGTGATCTGGGGAGCGTTTCACTCGATCGCGGTGGAGATCGGCACTTCGTTACACCGGGCCGCCTACTCGCCACAGGTACGCGAAGGCCAAGACTTCTCGGTCGCGATCTTCGATGCAAGCGGTGAGATGGTTGTCCAAGGGCCCTACACGCCCGGCCATCTCGGCGCTATGAACTTCGCAGTCCTGAACGCGATCAACGCGTACCCAGTCGGCACTCTGCACCCCGGGGATGCCATCCTGCTCAACGATCCTGCCCTCGGCTCGGGACACTTGCCGGACTTCTTTCTCACACAGCCGGTCTTCTACGAGGGAACGCTCGTAGCGTTTCTGACGAACCTCGTGCATCAGACTGATGTCGGCGGCTCAAGGCCGGGCAGCCAAGCTGTGGAAGGTGTCTTCGACTATCACCAGGAAGGGCTCTTCATCCCTCCGCTCAAGCTCGTTGAAGAGGGGCGAGAAGTCGAGTCAGCTTGGAAATTGATCCTGGCGAACTCCCGGACACCGCACTCGATGCTGGGTGATCTGCGTGCCCAGCGCAACTCGATGCTCGTAGGCGAACGCCGCGTCGTCGACCTCTTCGCCCAACATGGCGTCGAAACTGTGCAGGCCTGCATGGTCGCGATCATGGATGCGAGCGAAGTCCGGATGCGTAGCCAGATTCGCGAGATACCGAACGGCGCGTACAAATTCGAGGACTACATGGACGACTGCGGCCCGGGGACGCCGCCCATCAAGTTGAAGACAACCGTCACTGTCGGTGATGACTTCATCGACATTGACTGGACCGGCACGGATGATCAGACCGAGTCCGGCCTCAACAGCTACATCAACTACACGCGGTCGTACACGTATATGGCGGTGAAATGTCTTACGGACCCGCACGGGCCGATGAGCGGAGGCGCGCTGCGTCCCGTGACCGTGCGCGCTCCAGAAGGCTGCTTTGTGAACCCGAGACGGCCAGCTGGCGGAGGACCTCGGGCCGTATGTTGCCACCGCATCTTCGAAGTCGTGATCGGCGCGTTGAGCCAGGCCTTACCGGGCGAGGTGCAGGCTGCATGCTCGCATATGGCTAACCCCACCTACGGTGGGATTGACCGACGGACCGGCTCACGGTTCGTCGGCTACGAGCTTGTGTTCGGAGGGACGGGAGCGCGCGCCGGCAAGGACGGGTGCGAGGCGATGTCCTCACCGTTCAACGCGTCAAACATTCCTGTTGAGTCAATTGAGGTCGACCAGCCAGTGATCATCGAACGCTTCGAGGTGATCCCCGACTCGGGGGGCGCCGGCAAATTCCGCGGCGGTAACGGACTGCGCCGCGACCTGCGGATCCTCGCCGACCGTGTTCGGTTCACGAACCTGTCCGATCGCAACGTCGTGCCGTCGTACGGACTGTTCGGTGGAGAAGTAGGGGCGCTCGGCGCGACTGTCATCAATCCGGGAACACACGAAGAACGCACTGTCGGGAGCAAGGCGTCGCTCGACCTCGATTTCGACGATGTCGTCAGTATCCGGCTCGCCGGAGGCGGAGGCTACGGCCGGGCGTTCGATCGCGACCCCGACGCGGTGGTGCGCGACGTACGCCTTGGTTTGGTCACGGCCGAGGCCGCAGGCGACAAGTACGGCGTCGAGGTCCGCACGACGTCCCTCGGCGTCGAGCTCGACCAAGACGCAACACAAACGCGTCGAGCCAAGGTCGAATAGGCGTCTCGTGCTCGTCTTGCGATCGGAAATGGAACTCTATAGGCTCCGTCGCTGAGTCTTCCCGGATCCGCAAGGAGCGCGATGGGCTACGTGATAGGCGTCGACATCGGGGGCACCTGCACCGACTGCGTGATCCTCGACGAAGCCGGCAGGATCACGGTTTCGAAGGCGTTCTCGACGCCGCCCGATTTCTCGGGTGGAGTCGTGAACGCCGTGGGCCTTGGCGCAGGGCAACTTCACTTGTCCCTTCCCGACCTGTTGCGTGACACGCGCCTGTTCTTGCATGCCACGACGGTTGCGGAGAACGCCATCATCGAAGGTGATCTCGCGCGAACTGGCATTCTGACAACTCGCGGCTTCGAGGACACGCTGATCTTGATGCGGGGTGGCTTGGCCGAATGGTCGGGGCGCTCCGAGGAAGAGATCAAGAACGTCCCTTACGTTTCAAAACCGGCTCCGCTCGTTCCACCCGAACTGATCGTTGGTGTACAGGAGCGAACAGATACATGGGGCGAGGTCATCAGCGCGGCCGATGAGGACGAGCTTGCCGCAACTGCTAAGAGGCTAGTGACGGCGGGCGCAGAGACGCTCGGTGTGTGCTTCCTCTGGGCGTTCACCAACCCGGCGAACGAGTTGCGAGCGGAAGAGGTTGTCCGAAAACTCTATCCCGAGATCTTCCTCACCTTGTCGCACGAAGTTGCTCCAGTCCTCGGTGAATTCGAACGTTGCCAGACCGTTGCCCTTAACAGCCGGCTGGGCCCGACGGTCACGCGCTACCTCGGTCGGTTGAGCGACCATCTTCAACAGCAGGGCTACGGAGGCACCCTGTTAATCATGCAGGCGTATGGCGGTCTGCTTGATGCGGGCAAGGCCGCCCGAAAGCCCGTCGGCATGATCGAGTCCGGCCCCGCAAGTGGACTGGTCGGCAGTCGTTCCCTTGGTGAGATCCTCGGCTACGAAAACATCATCGGCGCGGACATGGGCGGGACCACGTTCAAAGCGGGAGTCATCCATCAAGGCCTGATCGACTATGCGCGCGAGCCGATGGTCTCGAGATATCACTACGCATCGCCGAAGATGAACATGGAATCGATCGGCGTCGCCGGCGGGAGCATCATCTCGCTCGATCCTGAGACGGGTAATCCCCGAATTGGCCCACAGAGTGCGGGCTCGACGCCTGGGCCTGTCTGCTATGACCGCGGGGGCCTAGAGCCGACAATCACCGACGTTGACCTCATCCTCGGTTACCTCGATCAGCGGTACTTCTTGGGCGGTCGAGAGCCTCTCAACATAGAGAAGGCTCGGGAGAGGTTCAAAGTAGCGATCGCCGACAAACTCGGCATGGACGTACGCGAAGCCGCTGGTGAAGCGTATCGGCTTGCAAACAGCATGATCCACGACATGCTGCACAAGCTGACGGTCGAACGAGGTCTCGACCCCCGAACGTATGTCTTGTTCTCGACCGGTGGCACAGCCGGCATGCACGTCGGCAGCTTCGCGCCGCAACTCAACGTGTCTAGCGTCGTTGTTCCCCATGCGGCGTCCGTGCATGGTGCGTTAGGCACAGTGTCATCCGACGTCTCGTACGAAGAGCAAGTCAACCGGCTCATCCGAGTCCCCGGCGACGTCGACGAAGTCAACGTCATTCTTGATCAGATCGAGGCTCGCATTCGGCGTCAGCTAATCGATGATGGCTTTACTGAAGACGACATCATTCTCACGCGAGCAATCGAGATGAGATACGGGCGACAGGTCCACGTGGTGACCGTCCCTCTACACACCGTTGGAGCGCTTACCGCCGAGGACCTTGAGGCAGCCGTGGAACGATTCAGCCGCCTGTATGAAGAGCGGTTCGGCGAAGGCTCCGGTTATCGCGAAGCCGGGATCGACATGGTCAACTTCCGCGTCCACGGCACCGGCCTTCTTCGCAAGCCGACCCTGACCGGCCAAGCGGCAGGCGGCTCGGACCCCTCGGGCGCGCTGGTCGAGACGCGCGAGGCGTACTTCGCGCCAAGCAGGGCCTTCCTCGAGGCTCGTTGCTACGCCTTCGAGCAGCTCATGCCCGGCAACGTCGTCGAAGGCCCAGCGATCGTGTGGAGCCCAGACACGACGGTAGTGGTCAACCCGGGGCAGTCGCTGCGCTGCGACCAGTACAAGAACCTTGAGCTCGTCTGGGACAAAGGCGGATCAGATGGATAACACGCCCGACCTCGCGATCGACCCGTTCACGTTCGAGATCATCCGACACAAGTTGTTTCGCGTCATCGACGAAGGACTAATCACCCTGGCGAAGGTGTCCGGTACGCCGGTCACAGCCGACGGCCACGACGTCCTCGTTGCCCTGTACCTTCCCGACGGCAGCCTCTTGACATGCGGCCTCGGGTTTCTTGAACATCTCGTGCCGGCCTCGCGAGCGGTTCGGCAGATCACGAACCGGTTCGCTACCGACCCAGGCATCTTCGACGGCGACGTCTTCCTTGCCAACGATCCGTACACAATCGCGATCCATTGCCCGGACGTCTACATCATCACGCCGATTTTCTTCGAAGGCCAGCTGATCACATGGGTGGTCAACTTTGTCCACGTTGCGGACATTGGTGGCGTCGACCCGGGCGGCTTTTGTCCGAACGCACGATCAGTCTTCCACGAAGGCTTCAGCACGAAAGGCCTGAAAATCGTCGACCGTGGCGCGTTCCGTCGCGACGTGTACGACACCTTCCTCAATATGGTCCGTGATCCGGGGATGACAGGCCTCGATCTGAACTCGCAGATGTCTGCCAACTTCGTCGTCAAGGAGCGGATGCAGGGGCTCTACGGCGAATACGGTGCCGACGTCGTTCAATCGGTCGGCAAGCAGTTGATCGACGAGTCGGAGCAGCGGCTGCGCCGACGCCTACTCGAGCTCCCGGACGGGACCTGGCATGCCCGCAAATACCTCGACCTGCCAGATCAGACGTATCGCCTCCTGCTCGCAGCGACCAAAGAAGGCGACCGGCTTGTCTATGACTTCACGGGAACTGACGACCAGACCGACTTCCCCGTCAATTGCCACTTTTGGCACACGAAGGGTGAGGCGATCGCACCGGTGCTGCCGCTGCTGGCGTGGGATATCACATGGAATGACGGTGTCCTGCGATGTCTCGACGTGGTCGTACCCGAAGGTTCGTTGCTGAACGCAGTTCGACCTTCCCCGATCTCCCTGAACACCGTTTCGAGCGGCTATGCCGTGAAGATCCTCTCCAACGAGGTTCTGTCGAAGATGCTCGCCGCATCGACGACCCACAGCGATCGGGCAGTCGGTTGTTGGACCGGTTCACAAGCGGCTGATGTTGTCGGCGGCGTCAATAAGTATGGCGAATACGTCGCGCAGGTCGGTACCGACGTGTTTGCCATGCCGGAGGGAGCGCGCGCGTTCGCCGACGGTGCTGGCTCTGGGGGGTTCGTCGCACACGTCGCACTCGCGATGGCCAATGTCGAAACCGAAGAGCAGGCCGTCCCCAAGCGGTTCCTCTTCCGGCGCGTGGTGCCCAATTCCGGAGGGCCAGGCAAGTACCGCGGCGGTCCGGCGCACGAACGCGCCGTTGTCCCCCACGGCGGCGGTACGGACATGTTCACAGCCGTGGTGATCCCGGGAACCGGTGAGCTCGTACCTGGTACGCCGGGAGCCAGCGGTGGGTACCCCGGTGCGACGTCGGCGCACCGGGTTTTCCGCAAGGGCAACATTGACGAACTCCCTTGGGGACTTGATGCGACCACGGGCGAGCAGGTCGACGATGCACGCGCCGCTGCCCTGCCCGTGTCGAACAAGGACATCCTTTACCTGCGTGCGGAAGGCGGCGGAGGATACGGCGATCCACTGGATCGAGACGCGAGCCTCGTCCTCCAGGATGTGTCGCTTCAGATCGTGACGATCGACGCCGCGCGTGCTATCTACGGCGTCGTGATCGATGACGTGGACGGACGCGTCGACGTCGCGGCCACGGAAGAGCGGCGGCTTGCCATGCGAGCAGAGCGGTTGGGCAAGCCGGTAGCTCAGTCGTCGATCCGCCCGGAGTCGATACCTCGCACCAAATACCGGATCAATGAATACCTCCAGTTGACACCGGAAGGCAGCGAGGTGCAGTGCACCTGCTGCGGCGACATCCTCTGTGCTTCGAAAGAGCCCTGGAGAGACCATGCGGCTCAGCGCACTTCTCCCGTGATGCTCGAAGGGCCCCCTAGGACGACCAGCAATGAATACGTGCTTCGAGAGTTCTTCTGCCCAACATGCGCAACCTGTTTCGAGGTCCAGGCCACTGGAGTCGATGAAGAACCACTACAAGACGTGATCGCGAGTTGGCCCTAGCCGCGGCATGGTCGTTCGTTTTCGCCTGTCCGCCGTCTGTAGCTGGTAACGCAGACGAGGCCCCTTGGCGTGAGTGAACCGCCGCGTTCTGCCAACCTCGATCCGTCCTCCAACGTGGCGTGAGGTTCTTGTGTCGATGAGAACCAGCCAGTTGGCGGCAGCGTCCGAGCGCTATCGTGTTCGGCTTGCGATCGGAATTCAGACTCTATAGGTTGCTCGCTACGGCTCGGGTTCTTATCGGAGGTCACGGACCTTGCAGTTCGGCGTGTTTGTGGCCCCGCTGGAAACCGCGAGAGTTCGGCTCGCCCATTCCCCCGGTGGGCCGACCGTCGGAGGTCGTGAGTCTTGGACCTCGCCAGGCTCACGACCCATGACGGCGGCCAGGCGCGTTGGCTGAGATTCCTGGCGCGGCATCGAGGCTGGGTCTCGAGGGTCGAACCGTCGTCGTGACCGGTGGCGCTGGTGGTCTCGGGCGGGCCACGTGCACTCGGTTCGCGCAGCTCGGCGCCACCGTCGCGGTTGTCGATGTCGAGGAAGAGGCAGCCGAACAGGTCGCCCGGGTGGTTTCGGCGACTGGCGGAACCGCGCGCGGATTTGGACTGGACGTCAGCGACGGCCAAGCGGTGCGAGACGTCGTCGAGGGGATTGTGGGCGACCTCGGGGCACCGCGAGCGCTGGTGACGCTCGCCGGGGGCAGCCTGGCGACGCCGAGGGATCTAGCGGCTATCTCACAGCGGGACTTCGATCTGGTCGTCGACGTGAACCTTCGGGGCACGTTCCTGTGCTGTCAGTGCGTCGTGCCCCACATGATCCAGAGCGGCGGCGGTTCCATTGTGACGGTGTCGTCGATCGGTGGTCGTACCAATTCGCCTGTGACCGGAGTTCCGTACGCCGCAGCGAAGGCCGGCATCATCGGCTTGACGCGACGCCTCGCGCGCGAAGTTGGACCGCACGGCATCCGAGTGAACGCGGTCGCTCCCGGGTTGTTCCTGTCCGGGCCGAGGCTGCAGGGGATGTGGGAGAACCTAAGCGAAGCGGAGAAAAAGGAAGTGCTCGAATTCGATCCCCCTAGCGAGGATGCCCGAGCCACATGAAATCGCGGATCCTATTGTGTTCCTTGCCGGCGACGCGTCGAGCTACATCACGGGCGCGGTGATCGACGTGAACGGCGGTCGCTTCATGGGGGGCTAAAGAAGTATCCACGACAGAAGTCACCGCACCGAGTAACCGTCTGACAATTGGTGGTGTTCGCAAGTGAATATGGATTCCAACATCGCCGAGATCGAATGGATCGCGGCATTTGGTGACCACGGCGGCGTCGAGTCGGGGGGATGTCATGCCGACTGTGAATGAGGCAATCGAAGAGGCGGACATTGCCCTCGAGGTCAATAGCCGCTCGGTCGAGGCGCGGGTGCCGGTCCGCCGGCTCCTCGCGGACTTCCTCCGCGACGACCTTGGACTAACTGGCACGCACCTCGGTTGTGAGCACGGTGTTTGCGGCGCATGCACTGTCGTCATGGACGGCGCGGCCGTTCGGTCATGCCTGGTGCTCGCCATCCAGGCTGACGGACATTCCGTAGAGACCGTCGAAGCGCTCGCACGATCGGGTTCGCTGTCTGAGATGCAGCAGGCCTTCAGCAGGTGTCATGCACTGCAGTGCGGCTTTTGCACGCCCGGCTTTCTCATGACGCTTCATGCTGAGGACCCCGCCGACTGGCAGGGCGACGAGGGCATCCGTGAGTTGTTGTCTGGGAACCTGTGCCGGTGCACGGGATATGCCGCCATCGTTGAGGCCGTCAGGACAGTCTGGGCGTCCAGCGCCACCAGTGAGGGAGTCTTGGGATGACGGCTGATCTCGAACTCGGACTGGCGATCCGTCGTTCGCTCATTGGCACGCCAGGCCCGCGGCGCGAAGACCGAGAGCTGCTCGATGGCACGGCTGCGTTTGTCGCAGACATTCGGCTTCCCGGCCTGGTGGACGCTGCGTTCGTCCGCAGCCCTTACGCGCATGCGGCAATCGACGGCATTGATCTCGCGGCGGCCCGTTCCTTTCCATCGGTCCACCTCGCAGTTGCCGCGGCCGACCTGTCGGATGTCCAAGAGTTCCCTCAGTTTCTCCAGTTCCTGAAGAACGTTCACCTCTTCCCGCTCGCTCGGGATCGAGTGCGGTATGTCGGAGCACCCGTCGCTGTCATCGTGGCCGGCGATCGCTATGTCGCCGAGGACGCTTGCATGGAGGTGGTTGTCGACTACAGGGAGCTGCCGGTCGTTCGCTCGCTCGACGAGTCGCTCGCGCCGGACGCCACCAAACTGTATGAGGATTGGCCTGACAACAAGGTGCTCTACTTTCCCCACAGCAGCCCAGAGGTTGCTGAAGCGTTCGAGAAGTACCAGTCGATCAAGACGACCTGTCGCACCCAACGTCAGTCGGCGAATCCGATTGAGACTCGGGGCGTCGTCGCGGACTATCGCGGCGGTCGCTTGACCGTATGGTCGTCGACGCAAGCACCGCACATGCTGCGGTCCACGTTGTCATTCACCTTGGGCCTGTCTGAGGCGCAGATTCGAGTGATTGCGCCACAGGTTGGTGGTGGATTTGGTGCCAAGCTCCACCAGTACCCAGAAGAAGTTCTCGTAGCATGGCTCGCCAAGACGCTCCGTCGACCCGTTCGTTGGATTGAAGACCGCAGCGAGCACATGGTGTCCGCCGTGCACGCACGCGATCAGGTGATGGAGGTTGAGGCTGCCTTCGACGATCGTGGGTACGTGCACGCATTGCGCTGTAACCTCGTGACCGACGTTGGCTCAGGCGAGATCTTCGCGCCGGGCACTGCGACGAGCCTGGTATCTGCAGGTGTTCTCACCGGCCCGTACAAGATCCCGTATAGCGATGTGACCATCACATGCGCGGTCACGAACAAGACCCCGAGCGGCGCGTACCGCGGGTTTGGCGTTCCTGAGGCCGTTTTCGCGATGGAGCGCACCATCGAACGGATCGCCAAGCAGGTGAACCGTGACGTGAACGCTGTGCGCGAAATGATGCTGGTCAAGCCGGAAGATCTGCCTTACACGATCGCGTCTGGCGGCATCCTGGACAGTGGAAGCCACCTGGAGTCCTTTCAACGCACTGTCCAACTGGCAGAACCGCTGATGGCCAAAGCCCGGCAGAGGCACAGCTCGAACGGTCGAGTTCGTGTCGGTGTCGGGTACTCGTCCTATGTCGAAGCAACCGCTCCCACGCACTTTGGGACCAGCGGCCTCTGGACGGCCTACGACGCGGCGAGTATCAAGATCACACCCGACGGGGGGGCTGTCGTCTCGGTCGGTGTGGCGGCAACTGGTCAGGGAACCGAGACGATGGTGGCAACCCTCGCGGCCGACGCGCTCCAGATCCCCTTGGAGAAACTGAACGTCGCCATCGGTGATACCGACCTGTGTCCCTACGGGCTTGGAGCCTGGGGGTCACGCAGCACCGTTGTGATGTCGGGCTCGATTGTTAAGGCGGCCGCGAAAATCTTCGAGAAGGCGTCGACGATCGCTGCGAACATGCTCGAGGCTGCCCCGGCGGACATCGTCGTGGAGCAAGGCTCGTACCACGTGCGCGGTTCGGCGACCCCGGCGGTGACACTCGGTGAGATCGCGATGGCGGCCTACGGCCGAACGATGGCGCTGCCAGAGGGAGTCGACCCCGGTCTCGAGGCGACCGCCACGTTCGATCCGCCCGACGTCACGCACTTCCCAGACTCCCACGGGAAGATGAATGCAGCATCCACATGGTCCAACGCGAGTCATGCCGCCGTGGTCGAAGTGGACGTGCTCACCGGTGTGATCAGGGTTGTCGACTATGTGGTCGTCCACGACTGCGGGACCGTCATCAACCCGACCATAGTGACAGGCCAGATTCAGGGAGGAGTGGCACAGGGAATCGCAGGCGCCCTCTACGAGCACCTTTGCTACTCGGACGAAGCCCAACCGCAGTCGGCCTCGTTCATGGACTACCTGATCCCGACAGCTATCGAAATACCCGAGGTCACCGTGGATCACTTCGAAACTCCAGCGCCAGGCATCCCGCTCGGAGCGAAGGGCGCAGGGGAATCAGGCACGATCGGAACTCCGGCTGCGGTTGCGAACGCGGTCGCAAACGCTCTGGCCGAGTTCGATGTCGATGTCATCTCGATGCCGATAACTCCAGAGATGGTCCGTGACTGGGTGCGGGATCGCCTCGGCCCGCCCTGGGAGATGGACACTGAGGCGTCGGTGACGAGCTCATGAAGCCAGCGCCGTTCAAACTGGTTCGCCCAGAGACACTCGCAGACGCGTGTGAAGCTCTCGTCGAATACGGCGAAGATGCCCGGGTGCTCGCCGGCGGACAAAGTCTCATCCCCACAATGAACTTTCGCCTGTCGCAGCCGACGGTATTGGTCGATCTAGAGCGGGTCGCAGGATTGGATGCAATCGATCGCCAAGGCGGCGAGCTCGCGATTGGGGCGATGGTCCGCCAGAACGAAGCGGGCCGTAGCGAGTTGGTTGGACGCGACGGTCCCCTCGTTGCGGCTGCCATTCCGTTGATCGGTCATGTACAGAACCGCAACCGGGGCACGGTAGGAGGAAGCATCGCTCACGCCGATCCTGCCGCTGAGCTTCCTGCCGTCGCGCTCGCAGTTGACGCGCGCTTGCTACTAGTAAGCGCGCAAGGCGAGCGCATAATTGCGGCTCGCGAGTTCTTCGAAGGTCCCTTTATGACAAGGAAACGCGATGACGAGGTACTCGCGGGTGTGTTGTTCCCCGTCAATCCCGAATCGCGCGTTTCTGTCCGAGAGCTCGCCAGACGACACGGCGATTTTGCCATTGCGGGTGTCGCAGCCGTCGTTGAGCTAAGCGATGGCATCGTCGCCAGTGCAGGCATCGGTGCGTTCGGGATCAGTTCGACCCCAGTGAGGCTGGAAGCGGTCGAGAACGGTCTCAAGGGCCGCCGCCTCGACGCTGCCGCGATCACGGAGGCAGCGCGACGCGCGACGGCTGAGCCCGAACGCATCACTGAGGACATCCAGGCGGGCGCTGGCTACCGACGCGAGCTCATTGGGACCTTGGTCGGCCAGGCCCTCAGGGACGTAGCGCGACAGGCGGCGTCGAGGCCCGTATGAGTGCGAGGAGCGGAAAAGGGAACGCACGCGGCAGCATCGACGTCCACGCTCACTATTTCCCGCCCGATTATGTCCGCCAGGCGCGTGCAACGCTCAGCGACGCAGGCGTTCCACCGGACGCCACCGGGTTCCTGACCTCCTACGAACCGCTTGACAACGATCCAGCGTTCACTGATGGCTTCGAAGAGCGCATCGAGCTGATGGATGCAGCACAGGTTGATGTCCAGGTCCTCAGTTACTCAGCTGGCAACGTGTGGCACCCAGACGAGAGTGTGCGGGCAGACCTCGTCAGGCGCTTCAACGACGGGTGCGTCGAGGCTGCCGATTCCTATAGGTCCCGCTTTCGGCTTTTTGCCAACGTTCCATTGCCTTTCATCGAGGCATCGGTCACTGAGACGAAGAGGGCGCTGGATCTGCCTGGCTTCGCGGGAATCTCGATCTGCACGCACGCGGCCGGCATAGGGATCGACGACGCGCGCTGGGATCCCCTCTACGCGCTGTGGGACGACCTCAAGCTCACTGTCTTTGTCCACCCCGACGGCTTCTGCAACCCCGAGGTCCTCGGTGGGCATTTCATGGGCTGGGCGCTCGGCGCGCCCTTCGACGACTGCATCGCCGCTGTGCGGCTGATGATTTCGGGAGTCCTTGAGCGCTTTCCGAACATCACTTGGATCGTGCCTCACGCGGGTGGCGTTCTGCCGTTTCTGCTCGAACGGGTTAACCGAATCTGGGCGAGTTACAGGCATCTCCTACCCGACGGTCCGCCTCCTCGAGAGACGGTCCGTCGTCTGCTCTTCGACTCGGCGACACCCTCGCCTCAGTCGCTTTCGCTCACCTCCGAACTAATAGGCGTGTCGCAACTCCTGCTCGGGACCGATTACCCGTTCGCGAACCGGCGCGACCTCAAGCAGGCTGAGCGCGTGCTCGTTCAGTCAGGGATGTCTGGGCCCGACCTTCAACGCGTTCGGTACGGAACCGCGATCGAGCGTCTGGCATTGGAGCCCGCCTAAGCGACGCCGCCAAGGCCCAACGCTGTGACGAGAATCGCACGGTCGTTGCCGGTTGGTGAGACGTCGTCAGCTTGCGAGAACAGGCCGTTCGGTGTCCCGCTCAGCTGCGTCCGATCGTCTTTGCGCACCCGCGTGGCGGTACCAAGCCAAAGCCATAAGTCCGGTCGTCGCCGCAGCGAAACCTCCAACAGCAAGCCCGGTCCGGGCTCCAAATGCGCCTGCGATCGCGCCGACGATCGGACCACCGATCGGTGTGCTTCCGAGAAAGAGCGCGCCGAAGAGCGCAAGCACACGCCCCGACATTGCCGGCTCACACTCAACCTGAATGATGGCGTTGCTCGATGAGATGAACGCTGACGCGCCCACTCCCATGACGACGAGCGTTACGTAGGTAATTGCCAAGGTGTCGCTTGCGGCCACTGTCAGCAGCAGCACTCCAAAGGTGACAGCACAAATCGCCACATAACGTTCGCTGATGCCGCTGCGAGTCGCCACAAGAAGACTGCCGATGACATAGCCAACGCTCAGGAGCGCCATCATGAGCCCGAACGTCTCTGGGCCTCGATGAAACGTGAAACGAGCTAGCAGAGGCAAGAGCACTTCAAAATTGAATGCCAAAGTGCCAATCACAGCCATCATGATGAGCGGCACGCGTATCGCGCTTCGTGACCACGCGTATCGAAGCGCTGCACGGACAGGGCGGCCCGTTCGGCGGGATGGCGAGATCGGATGAAGAAGGGCCTTATTCATGCACAGCAGGGCCAGGATCACCGCCACATACGACGCCGCATTCAGCAAGAAGCAGTATGCGACGCTTGTCGTAGCGATGATCAACCCGGCCATCGCGGGGCCGATCACCCTCGATCCTGCCGACAGTGCGGTCCACAGGCTTACTGCATTTGACACATCTGTCGGCGCGACCATTTCGAGGAGAAACGCGCGGCGGGTCGGATTGTCGATCGCGAACGCGCATCCGTTCAAGAGCGTCAACAGATAGATCGCCCAGAGAGGCGCCTGTCCTGCGAGCGTCATGGCGCCGAGCACAATCGCGACCACGGCCATCGAGAACTGCGTCCCGAACAGGATCAGGCGCTTGTCGAACCTGTCGGCAATGACGCCGCCCCACATTCCGAAGAACAGCATGGGGCCGAAGCTCAAGGCGGAGACCACGCCGAGCGCGAGTGCGCTGTTTGTGACACGCAAGACCAGCCAGAACAGGCCGACGTCTTGCATCCACATACCGACCATAGAGACAAGCTGACCG
This sequence comes from uncultured Actinomycetes bacterium, assembly GCA_963731625.1. Classification (GTDB taxonomy): domain Bacteria; phylum Actinomycetota; class Acidimicrobiia; order IMCC26256; family PALSA-555; genus PALSA-555. The sequence continues at coordinate 924,871 of CAVSWH010000001.1, read as the reverse complement.
GCGAAGAAGAGGCGGAAGTTCTTGGCTTGAAGCGACCGGAACACGTGGCGGACGTCGATTAGCGCCAGCCGCCGGCTCGGTCCTCGACGCTTCAAGAGGGCTCTTCCCGAGCAGGCGTTGCGCTGGCTCTTGCGAAATCTGAGTCGGCTGTACACAAAGCGAACCCGGACCGTGCGCGATTGCAGCTGTTCACGGTGACGGTGCGGTTCCTGCGATGACTCGCGCGAGCGCATCCCCTTTGGGAAGCCGGGTTCGACCTTGCGCGCACGGCTCCAGCGATGCGATTCGTACCCGCGACTAGTCCCGACCGAGGAGCATGCCAGTGATTGACATGCCTGCGAGGGCCTCGATGTCGGGTGTCAGTTGCGGCGAGCGTATGAACCTCGGAGCGAATGACCGATGCGATTGCCGTTTGGAGTTGGTCTGGTCTTGCAGTTTCCTTGCGATCGTTAGTGAACGTCCTACCGTCGCACGTCCGCGCCTCATGAAGGCGTGGCAGCTTTGGCCCGCCGCGGAAACGTCTCAACCGGGGCTCATGGACTCCTGAGTCGACCGGCTGTCTAGTGGACAACTTGCGATCGCTAATGATACCGTATGGCCCTTGACCTGGGGTCGTCGCGGCGTCCCCGTTCCGAGGGGAGAGCGGACGCTTAGTGGCCCGTGACGCCCGCCCAGCGTGGCGGGCGATCGCAGGGTTCGGCGAACTTCCAGGCTCGGTCCAGAAAACACACAAGGGGGGGTAATGCGAATCGCCAAGGTTCGTTGGCTGAGCGTTGCTTTAGCGGGCGCGCTGATCGCAGTTTCAGCGGGCGCGACGCTCGCCGGGGCTAGTGGCTCCGGGCAGACACATCACGTGACGAAAGTGACCTTCATCATCGCCGGCGACCAGAGCGACCACGGGTACTACCAAAGTCAGGTCGAGGCGATGCAGGCGGCTGCGAAAGCGGGCCACTATCAGTTGACCGTCGTGGACAAGGTCTTGCCGGCAGATGGCCAGGCAGCGTTTCAAGCTGCGGTTCGGCAGAATCCGAGCCTCATTTTGGGGGACTACGACCTGAACGACGGGTTCACGGCCGCGTGCCAGCAGGCCGGCAAGACGTCCGTCGGATGGATTGGCGAGTCACCCTTGCCGCCCCAGTGCAAGTACGCCGCGCAGGTCTACCAAGACAACTCACAAGCCCACTATCTAACCGGCTACGCCGTCGGCTTGTACTTGAAGGGGGCGGGAAAGCCGAACGGTACTCTCGTCACCGTTGCTGGTCGCCAGCTGTCGTTCGTCGAAAGTGACAACGCTGCCCTGAAGCAGGGACTGCTTGCCGCGGACCCGAGCGCGAACTTCCGCATTACGTTCACGGGCGACTTCGACAACGCTGCGCTTGGTGCAGAGGCGACGAAGGCTCAGATCGCGCAGGGCGCGGACGTGGTCTATCCGTACCTTGCTGGCGCTCTCGTGGCCTCTTATCAGGCCGCAACGGCTGCAGGTGTCCCACTTGTGGCGCAGGGTCCCTTGTGCGGCACGGCAGGCGCATCACTCGGCCACTTTGTCGCCGCGATTTTGAATAGCCCCGCCGCCTTCCTACCGGCGGTTGTACACCGGTACGCCGCCGGCAAGCTGCCTCCGGGAACATCGCTCATTTTCCACGTTGACACGCCCGGCATTGGTGCCGATCTCTGCAACGCAACACCTTCCCAGCAGAGCGCGCTTGATGCAGCCAGGCAGCGGCTTCTGAGCGGCCAGGTGAAGATCGTGGACGACCCGACGAAGCAGACGCGAACGCCGCAATAGCGGCCCTAGAACGGCTCAGACGAGGAGAGGGACTGGATTACATCCAGAGGATCGGACTGTGTCGTCAACTCGTTTCCCCGGGACCGGGTCGTCACCACAGACGGTGGCGACCCGGTTTCCCCTGTCGCTTCTGCTCGCGATGTGTCCGAGCTTGCTCGGAGCGGAGGTGCCCTTTTGGTCAGGTACCTGCGGGAGGCGGGCTGGGACGCGTTTTGACTTCCGCTGGGCACGCGGCAGCAAACGGAGCGCACTTTGGTCAAGAGCCTCGTAGCCAGCGCTGATGCCGCAACGGCGCGCCCACTCCTCGAGATCGAGGCGGTGACGAAGCGGTATGGCGCTGTTTTGGCTTGCAAGAGCGTTTCGCTGGCAGTGCGGGCCGGTGAGGTGCTCGGGCTCCTCGGCCAAAACGGAGCTGGAAAGACGACGGTGATGCGCGTAGTGGGCGGCACCGTCAAGCCTGACGCAGGTCACGTGGTCCTCGATGGAGAGCGGCTCCCACTTGGCGAGCCCCGGCGAGCGACGTCTGCTGGCGTTGCCTTCGTCCATCAGCACTTCAGTCTGGTCGGCGCAATGACTGTCTGGGAGAATGTTGGGCTCGGCGACCGCGGAAAGGTGAACTCCGCGCAGCTCATACAACAGATCGACGAAGTCGGCCGCCGCTACGGGATGCCGGTCGATCCAAGGAAGACCGTCAGTGAACTCTCGCCCGGCGAGCGCCAGAGGGTAGAGATCGTCAAATGTCTCCGTAAAGACCCAAAACTCATCATTCTCGACGAACCGACGTCGGTCTTGAGCCAGACCGAGTCCCGCCAACTGTTCGCCATGCTACGGGAACTCGTCGCGGGTGAACGGCGTGCCGTGGTCTTAATTAGTCACCGGCTGGAGGAGGTCATGCGCGCGACCGACCGCGTCGTCGTGATGTGCGAGGGTGCTGTTTCCGCGACGGTGGAGACGCGAGACACTTCGGAGTCCGATCTAGCCCGAAGAATGCTTGGGCGTGATTTCGTACTCGACCGCGACGCAAGTGTCGTCGGTGTCGATATTGAAGAAGAAGTCGCTGGAGCGGGACGGGTTTCGGGAACCGACACCGTTAGCCCGAACGGTGTTCAGGGCGTGGATCCAAAGAGCGATCCTGCCCTCGACATTCGAGATGCGATCGTCGTCGACCACGACGGACGCCGATTACTGGACAACCTGACATTGACGCTCGCGAGCGGCGAGATCCTCGGTGTGGCCGGGGTAGAAGGCAACGGTCAAGCTGGGCTCCTCGCACTGCTCTCCGGCATGACCGCGCTTGAGAGTGGGAGCGTTCGCGTCCAAGGGTCACCGGTCGATCTCAGGCGAAGGATCGACCGATCGAAAGTCAGCGTGATACCGGCTGAACGGCACGCCTTGGCCGGGATCCTCTCGATGTCCGTGGCTGAAAATCTCGCCCTCACGACAATCGGGGAGGTGAGCCGCTGCGGCATCCTTAGCCGGCGAAGACTCAAGGACAACGCCAGGGCCCTCGTCCACGAATTCGGGATTGTCACCTCGAGTTTGGACGCACCGCTGTGGTCGCTCTCGGGCGGCAACCAACAGCGGGTGGTCCTGGCTCGAGAACTATCCCGGTCACCGACCATTCTCGTGGCCGGACAGCCCACGCAAGGCCTCGACGTCGGCGCCATGCAGGATGTCTGGAAACGATTGCGAAAAGCGGCTCAGGCTGGGTGTGCGGTGCTGCTCGTGTCCACAGACCTTGATGAGGTTCTCGCCTTGTCCGATCGCATTGTGGTGCTGCAACGAGGTCGGATCGCAGGGGCCATGGCACGGGCATCCGTTGACCCAGATCGGCTGGCACTCCTACTCGGTGGTCGAACAGAGTGACCCTTCCCGCGCAAGAACAGGAACCGCCGGCGCTCGCTGAGCCAACGCTGGTGCCGCGGCGGAGGTCTTCGCTGCTGGACGCGGGGCTCTTCAGTCTCTTGATACTGCTGAGCCTTTTTGCGGCGTTAGGCCTCGCCGCTTTGCTCCTCCTCGCTACTGGGAACCCCGCGCTGAGCGCGTTCTCCGATATGTGGAAGGGGAGCTTTGGATCATGGGACTCCGTCGCCGCGACCCTCAACGAAACGGCGCCTCTGCTTATTGTCGCCCTCGGCACCTGCATTGCGGGCCAGGCGGGCCTCTTCAATATCGGTCTCGAAGGACAGTTCATGGTCGGCGCCCTCGGCGGTGTAGCCATCGCGTTAGGCATCCACGCCAGTTCCGCGCTGGTGTTGCCGCTTGTCTTCCTCGGCGCCGCCCTCATCGGTGGCTTATGGGCCGGCATTGCAGCTCTTCTGAGGTACGCCGCTGGCGTTAATGAGGTTCTGACGACCCTGCTGCTGAACTTTGTCGCCATCGAGTTGGCGACTTACGTCCTCAATAAGTCCTATCTGTTGCAAGCCCCCAGCGTGCCCGGTGTATCAGGGTCGAACCTCCAGCCACAGACCTCCTTCATCCCTGATGCGGCCCATCTCCCAATCCTCCGTAGTTCAGCCGGAAGCGACCTGCAGTTCGGGATCGTCATCGCGCTGCTCCTCGCTGGAATTGTTGTGCTGCTGGTCCGCAAGACCATCTGGGGCTTCAAACTGCGAGCAGTGGGTTCAAACCCACAAGCGGCGAACAGGTTCGGTATTCGGCCGCCCTTCGTCGGTGGGGTCGCCTTGTTCGTGTCCGGAGCGTTTGCGGGCCTCGCCAGCATGGTGTTTCTGACTGGAGGGGCCTACCGCGTTACTTCAGGCTTCTCAAGCGACTACGGCTGGGAGGGCTTACTTGTCGCGCTCGTAGCGGGTTTTGACCCGCTCGCGGCTATACCAGTCGCTCTTCTGTACGGCGCGATTCGGTCGGGCGGAGGATTTCTCAGCGTTGCGGGTGTGAGTACCAGCTTGACTGGCGTGATCCAAGCGCTGATCGTGATCGCCGTGACCCTTCCGGCGCTCTACATGCGCCGGCGGCAACGTCGGCACCAGGGTGTGCGCGAGGCCCAGGCGGAGAGCGTGTCCCCCGCAGAATTAGTGCGGGAGCAAGGCAGTGCATGACACGTCCCTGATCCTGCATAGCACCGCGCGCTTGCTCGTTCCATTGCTGCTGGCTGCGCTTGGGGAACTCATCGCAGAACGCTCTGGTGCGATCAACATTTCTGTTGAGGGCATGTTGCTCGGGAGCGCGTTCGGGGCCGGCGCGGCCTCGGACGTGACGGGTTCACCCGCCGCAGGGCTGCTCGCGGGCGTTGCGGTCGGCGTTTTGATCGCGAGCGCACAGGCTCTCTTGTCGCACCGGCTTACGGTGAATCAGTTTGTTATCGGTATCGCGCTCAACATCCTCGTACTAGGGGTTACCGGCTACGTGCTGGACAACTACGCGATCAATACGACCGCAATGAGCACGGTCAATATCCCGGGCCTACAGTCGATTCCCTTGGTTGGCCCCGCGCTCTTCCAAGAGCCGCTGGCGTTCTATCTCTTGTTCGCGATTCTCCCGCTCGTCTACTGGCTTCTCTGGCGTAGCCGGTGGGGTCTAGAGATCCGCGCCTGCGGTGATGATCCGGAGTCCTCGAGCATGAGCGGGGTGCGGGTGAATCTGCGACGTCGGCAAGCGATCTATCTGTGCGGCGCTCTCGCTGGACTCGGTGGTGCATATCTCGCCGTCGCCGCCGTGGGGACTGTCAGCGCGAACATGACAGCTGGGCTGGGATATATCGCCATTGCCGCCGTGATTTTTGGCGGCTGGACCATCCGCGGGACCGTGCTCGGCTGCCTCCTATTTGCAGGATCCGACGCCCTGCGACTCGCGTTGCCGGCGATTGGGTACCACGTGAACACCGAGTTGCTGGTCTCAGCGCCCTACCTACTCGCTCTGGCTGCATTAGTGGTGTTGGCCAGGCGGCGCAGCCAACCCGGCGCCCTCGGCGTAGCCTTCGCCGAAGACGACTGACGCTGCTCAGCTGAGGCGCCGCGTTGGTGCCGGCGTCGAAGATTGATGCTGCCCTATCGATAGCGGCTTCCAGTGCTGATGAACGTTGTGCATCTGCCTGTTCATGCAGGTGGCCGACGCGGGAAGGACGGCGTGCGCGTTCTGCCCTTCCGCATGGAACGGGAACGGCAACGCAGCCTCTCGTCAGCAGCTTGCGGGAAAGATCGAACCCTGCGGGCAATGGGTTCGAGCGCAGCGCCGAGGCCAGGTCACATGTACCGAAGTTGATGAAGGCTCGTCACGCACACAACTTCAAGGCAGTCGCGATATAGACGCGCGTGGCCTTCACGAGGTCATCGACTGTCGTGGTGTGTGGAACCCATTCGGTGCGCCCGTCACGCTGACGCAACAAGCCGCCAATCCCATACTTAACTGCCGGGATCCCGATCTCGTTGTATACGTTGATATCCGTCCACATGCTGGTTTCGCCGGGTGCAATCGGATCGAGCGCTGATCCGGCCACAGCGTGGTGGGCGTCGGTGATCGCGGCAACGATCGGTTCAATGCCGACTCCGACATGGCCCTGTTGTGAGATGTAGAAGTCCACGCGTGCATTGGAGCACCGACCGTGGACGGCTGACTTGAAATCGCGCATCGCGTCGATCGGCCGCATTCCGGGCGGCAATCGGATGTCGACGTAGGCGCTGCACGCTAAGGGCGTCACAGCGACCTTGAATGGGATCCCACCCGAGATCGCCCCGATGCTCACTCGAGGTCGGATCTCGCCAGCCGGGAAACGAAAAACGTTCTCTGCCTCGAATTCGGCCGCCCATTCCTCGATCGCTTCAATGACCTGTGTCATCTTGATGATGGCGTTGTCTGTGTCGGCCGGGCTAGTCGAGCGTCTCGTGAAGGGCGTGTAGAGCGGAAGCCCGGAGGTCGATACCTTGGCGAAAACGGCGCCGCATTCAGCCCACGTCAGACCGAAGTGTGATCCGTCGGCAACCACCGCGTAGTCTGAGACAACGCCGTGAGTCAGTAAGTACCGAGTGCCCATTCCCTGTGCTCGGTACCTACGGCCTTGATATTGATCGATAGGCGCAACGCACATCTCGCCACACACTCCGGCGACAATGACGTCACCACTGAGTTCGAGACCAGCTCGGCGGCAAGCGGTCGCCGCGCCCATGATCGCCGCAAGCCCGTTCTTCATGTTGTCCATGCCGGTCCCGTAGAGGATCCCGTCCTCCTCATACGGCTCCATGATTTCTTCGGGCTGAGCGGCAACGCCGGGTGCCGCAAGCTCGTGGGGAACGGGCCCACCCGTGTCCATGTGCCCGTTCAACATCAATGACGCCCCCTTCCCTTGGCCGGCAAGGACGCCAACTGCGTTGACGCGACCCTCCTCAACATCTTGCGTGAAGGTGACCAGGCCCTGGTCGCTAAGCCAGCGCGCGATGAACTCCCCGATGTCGCGTTCCTCGCCAGTTGGGCTCGGGATGGCCGTCAGGTCCAATGCGAGGGCGGCAAGTTCTTGCTCGTCTACTTGGGCAAAAGCGGCGTCGAGTTGTTGCTCGTATGTCGTCATTGGCGTTCCCGCAGCGCGTCTCGGCTGTCTGCTCGGCCAACGCTCTCACATCTTTCTGACGATCGCAACTATGACGAGAGGGCATGGCGGTGCGGAGCGGCGAAACGCGACGTGGTTTGAAGGGCCCGACATTGAGGTACACGGCGTGGGTAAGTGTGTGATTTTGGCGTGCCCAGGCCACCAATCCGACCCGGCGGCTACGGCGAACAGCATATCTATAGCATTGCGGTCGCTAACCGACCGCTATGTGTCTGCTACGCGGCTGTGAGCTGCGCCCCGCCCTCGTACACCACCGGCCGCGCCTTCGAGCGACGACGTGAAGGCGGACGCGCGTGCTGCGTTCGAGAAGACACCAGCGGAGCTACTGGCAGACTCGTCCGAGCCCTGATCGAACGTCGGTCCTGGCAGGTGCGCTGTCGGCGTGTTCCTGGGCGAATCACGACGTGGAGTGCCGAAGCTTGATACGCGAATAGGCCTCGCGCCGTTCGATTGCAGAAGCCTGTGGGTGCCGGAAGCGCGTTCGGGTTGGTCGGTGGACTTCCTCGGTGGTTGGCATTGGGCATGTGATCGGGGAGCAAGCGCGTCGAAGCTGACGCAGTCGCGATCGGTGGCCGTTGTCGGGCTTGTTCAGGCTGCTTGGCGGTACTCGTTGATGAGTCCGCCACAAGTGGGGTGTCGTCTGACCGGTTGGCCGGACCGATACTCGGCGACGCGGCAATCGTCGGGGGCGCGTTGGCCGAGGCTGCGGTGGGGCCGGCGGGTGTCGTAGTGCTCGATGTACTCATGGAGCAGCCGTTCGAGTTGTCGACGGTTCCAGACGAGGGTGCGGTCGAGGAGCTCGCGGCGCACGGTACCGACCCAGCGTTCCGCATAGGCGTTCGCGACCGGGGTGCGCGGTGGCGTGCGGATGATCGTCGCGCCGTCGCTTCGGAAGACCTCGTCGAAGCTGGTGATGAACTGGCCGGCGCCGTCGCGGATCAGGAACCGGATCGCTCGTTGGTGACGCATCGTGAAGTTGCGGGCAGCTTGGGTGGTCCAGGCGCCGGTCGAGTTGGTGGTGATGCCAGCGAAATGCACGCGGCGGCGGTTGAGTTCGATGAAGAACAGCACGTAGTAGCGCCGCAACACGACAGCGTCGATGGTGAAGAAGTCACACGCCACGATCTCGGCCGCTTGGGCACGCAGAAACGTCGCCCAGGACTCCGAGGACCGTTCTGGCGCCGGCTCAATGCCCGCCTTTTTGAGGATCGCCCACACCGTCGACGCTGCGATCGCGAGGCCGAGCCGGGCGAGCTCGCGGTGGATGCGTCGGTATCCCCACGTCGGGTTCTCCCGAGCGAGACGGATGATCACGCGTCGGGTCTCCGCGAGGGTGGATGGCCGGCCGGGCCGGTTGGGATAGGTCCAGTGATTCGCGACGAGGTGTCGATGCCAACCCAGAATCTCGATGTCTTTGGAACGATCCGTGCGGCCGCGCAGCACCAGCAAGTCGATCACGAGTCGGACAAGACGGTAGAAACGGGCCACGCGCGAATCCTCGCAGCGCCCGACCCGCGCCGCTCACCCAAGCGCGAACCCGCAGGTCACCACACCCGACGAGTATTCGGCACCCACACTTACGGGATCACAGTGCTCCAAAAGCTGGTTCGCAAAGATTGAAGTGTGTTGCGGGTGCTGGTGCGTGGCCCGGTCAGAGCATTGAAAGCATCAACCAGATTGTTGTAGGTGCCCTGATCGCCGGAAAGTCCGGCATCCTTGATCTGCACGCTATAGGAGAGGGCCTGGCCGTCGATCGCTGTCAACTCAGTCTCGTTATCGAGCACCCTTTGGGCGGTCTGCGCGTATCCTTTCAGTGCAGCGAGCTTCTGATCGAGCGTTGTGTCTTCCGCCCGGTCTTGTGATTGCGCTGTGACCAAGGCGTGGTCAGCATCGGCTCGCCTCCGTATCGCGCTGCTACGAGTGTTGTAGACGACGATGACAAAGACGCCGCTCGCCAGGAAGATCGCCGTTGCTAAAGCGAGGGCAACTCGACCCGCTGATCGTTCGATCCACACGATGAAGCGGCGGATGCGTGTGGCTAGACGGCCGCCGCGGGGTGCGAAGCTCGTCGAGTCCTTGGAGGATGTCATTTGGTTGCGAGGAGCACGTCGAGCTGTTGAAGTTCAGCGCGAAACTGCGCGAGGGTCTGCTGCGCACTCCCGAAGCTTTGGCTCGCAGTATTCAAAGCGGATGTGACCGCACCACTGAACGCGGCCTGCGCCCCGGAAAGGTCGCCGTTGTTCGCGCTGGCAACTGCAGCGTTGCCGGCTGACACCACGGCATTCTCGTTATTCAGCACCAAATCTTCGGTGGGGGCATGTGCAGAATCAACACTCGGAATACCGCTCGCGGCTTTCTCCAGGGTGCTTATTCGCTTCCCGACCGCTCGCGTCGCGGCTGCCTCGATGCGTTCTTGCGCTGCGGCCCTATGGGTGTCGTTTTCGATCTTGGGAACGTCCCTGAGATTGGAGAGGCCTAGCGCCGTCAGTCCGGCGGCCGCTAACACCATCCCTACCGCTAGCAGCCAGAGCAAGCCGGCGTGTCTGCGGGCCGCCGCGCCAGCCGGCGTGACTTCCAGTTCCCTCGTGCCGACAGCGGAACTGTCGTCCTGCGTCGCGAAATGGCGCCCGTTCTCGGGCGGTATCCGGGATGCCTCGTCGTTGACACGACTGGTCGTTGGTGTATCCGCGGGAGTGCGTGTAGCTTCCAGCGCCTCACGCAGCGCGGTCCGGGCCCGCTCTCCTTCGCCTTGTCCATACGTTGTGTCTTGGTCACCATCGAAGAATGACTGGAGACGCTCATAGCTCGCCTCGTCGAGCACATGAGCCAGAGCCTGCTCGAAGGCCGGAATAGGGTCGAGGTTGGAGCGTGTGTCTCCATAGGCCTCACCGAGTCGATCGAGATGCGGCCGTAGCCAACCGATGCCCTCATGAAGTTGCATAGTTTCACAGGCTGCGCTTCGCGCGAGCCCACCCGCAAGGTAGAAGACACCTCCTCTGCCAACTCTTGGCGCGGAACGCAGATCCGTCAAGCCTGGCCTCGTGCGCGTCCTCTCTGGGCCTTCAGGTTCCGATGTCGGCGAGTTGCGCCGCGTCCAGGAGCAACGCCAAGACGGCCCGCTGGCCCCACTCGCCGGCGACCTCGTTCGCAGCGGCCCGGAGCAGCTCGGCGTCGTCCATCGGCGAGGCCGGCCAGCAGCACGACCGCGCCCCAACGTTCCTCGCGCCACAGCTCGAGTTCGGGGCCGGTGGGTTCGGGACCGGGCTCGTCGATCTCTTTGAGGGCGTAGTCGTGGACGGCGCAGTGACGCCGAGGCGCCCGTCGCCAACTCTTCGACCTGATCGCCCACGCCTTTGTCCAGAACTCGGTCGCGCGTCAGCGCCACCGGCTCAGGGCCGGACCGGCCCAAGAAGCCGCCTAGAACCTGAGAACCTCCGGGGCCGGCGAACACTTCGCGGCCAGAGCCGCTCGGCGAGCCCTGAGCGAGCGCCAGCGAAGTCGTCGAGGGCCTGACTCGTCCGAAACGACGAGCGCAGTACCGTTTTTCCTGGGGAACGACCGTCGCTTTGAGTTCGTCACCACGTTTGTGACCGCGTTCGTGACATCCCCCTGCCCAGGTAGCTCAGTGGATAGAGCAGCCGCCTCCTAAGCGGCAGGTCGTCGGTTCGACTCCGACCCTGGGCGCGGCGCCGCGTCTGCGACCCGCGCGCGGGCATCCGTGCGAGCGACGTCAGTCCGTGAGGACGTTGGGGCGCGGCAGGCCCTGGGCCTCGCACAGCAGGTAGTACGCGGCGAGGGTGCCGGCGCCGTCGGTGACGCTCTCGACGTTGCCATCGGCGCCAAGGTTCAGGTTCGCCCCATACATGTGGAACCACACGCGGGTGTCGGCCTCGATGCACGTCAAGGTGTGGACCGAGCCGGCGGGCTCATAGAGGAACGACCCCGCCCGGTTCACGTAGTCGTACTCCTTGTATTTCCACCCGCCCGACGTCGTGTAGCCCCACACCGGACCTGTGTGGCGGTGGGTCTGCACGGTGAAGCCCGGCTGGAAGATGTTCTCCACGATCCAGAGCCCTTCGCGCTCTTTGACCTGGAGCACTTTGAGCTTGTTGCCGTCGCCGATGTCGACGAAGGGGAGCTCGTCGGCGCCGACGTGGATGGCGGTGGGCTGGACCTCGGTGATCGTCATGGCCCCAGTGTGCCCGATTCGGGCACGGCGAGCCCGTAGAGCTGAGCGGCGTTCGTCGCGAGCACCGCGGCCTTCTGAGCGCGGGACAGGTCGGCGCGCTCGGCGAGCAGCTCGACGCTGCGCGGGAAGGCACAGTCCCAATGGCAGTAGTCCGAGGCGTAGCAGACCGCGTCGCCGACGCGGTCGAGCACCCACGGGACGCTTCGCTCCTCCGGCTCGCACGACACGAAGCCCCGGCCGGCGAAGTACGCGGACGGCGGGCGGTCCAGGGCGGGCGCCTGCTCGGGCAGCAGCTCCCAGTGCTCGTCGAGGCGCTCGAGCCAGAAGGGGAGCCAGCCGGCGCCCGCCTCGAGGAACGCGACGCGCAGCTCCGGGAAGCGGGCGAGCACGCCACCGACCGTGAAGCTCGTGAGGGCGAGCATCGCCCCGACGGGGTGCGTGATCGCGTGCTTGGCGAGCCGGGTCGAGAACCGGTCGATGGCGACGGGCACTTGCCCAGGTGCTTGCCCACCGCCGTGCACGCAGACCGGGACGCGCAGGCGCTCGGCGGTGGACCACACCACGTCGAAGCTCGGGTCGTCGAGGTTCCGGTCGAGGATGTGCTGCGCGGTGACCATGCCGACGAAGCCGTGCTCGGTCACGCAGCGCTCCAGCTCCTCGGCGGCCATCGCGGGCTCGAGCATCGGGAGCTTCGCGACGAGCTTGAGGCGCTCGGGGGCGAACGCCGCGAACTCGGCGCGGGCGTCGTTCAGGGTCCGGCACAACGCGCCGGCGAACGCCGCGTCGCCGAGCGCCCACTCCTCACCCGAGCCCGGCGGGAACATCACCGTGACGTCGATGCCCTCGAGGTCCATGTCCTGGAGTCGGGCCGCCGGGTCGGACATGCCGGCGCGCATGGTCGGGTCGAAGTCGACCTCGTCCTCGTCGTCCCAGGTCGCCTCGCGAGGGTTGGCGTCGCTCAGCTGGAGTCCACCGCCCGGGACGTCGGCGTAGGTGCGCTTCATCGAGGCGACGTACTCGGCCATGTGCGAGCGGAAGGCGTCCGGGATGCGGCGCCGCCAACGGGGCGGCTCCCCGCCGTGCCCGTCCGCGTCGACGACCGCGTAGCCCTGCCACGCCATGCTGCCATCATGGCCGGTTCCGGCACCGGGGGGTGATTCGACAATGCGGGGGCACGGGTACGAGGTGCTCGACGTCCACCACCACGTCGGGGACGCGTTCACCGCGCTCGGTGGGACGCTCGACCCGACGGGCGGGATGGACCCGGCCGAGTACGCACGCGTCGAGCTCGCCTCCCGTCTCGAGATCATGGACCGGGACGACGTCGCCCAGGCCGTGGTCATCCCCGGACACGGCTACCTGCGCCCGCACGGCGTGTTCGACACGCGGCGCGTGAACGACGGGATCGCCGCGTACCGCGACCGTCGACCCGATCGCTTCCCCGTCGCGGTCGGTGTGACGGAGCCCGCATACGGGCCGGCCTCACTCGACGAGATCGACCGCGTCCACGACGAGCTTGGGCTGGCCGGCGTGAGTTACCACACTCGGTTCCAGGGCGTGTCGCTTGACAGCGGCTGGGTGACACGCGGTGTCGAGCGCCTCGCCGAGCGCGGCATGGTCCCGGTGATCCACGCGATGGACGACACGCCGGAGGAGGCGCTGTGGAAGCTGGCGACGCTGGCGCGCCGAGTGCCGGACGTGACCATCCTGGCCCTGGACGCGTTCAGCTCGTTCGAGGCGACGCGCCAGTGCGACCTCGTCGCCGATGTCGCGCCGAACGTCGCGTTCGACACGAGCCTCAGCTACAACTTCGACTTCATCGAGGCCTTCGCCCGGCGCTTCGGCGTCGAGCGCGTCGTGTTCGGCACCGACCTCTACTCCTGGCCGGTCGGACGGCGCATCAGCCACCTGTTGGACCAGCTCGTCGCCAGCGACCTCGAGCGGGCGGAGAAGGCCGCCATCCTCGGCGGCACCGCTCGGCGCCTGTTCGACCTGCCCCCGGCGGGCGGGTGACTTAGAGGCGCCAGCCGGCGGCGCGGCGCTCGGCGCACGTCGGGCAGACCGGGTAGTGGCCCGGGTCGCGGCTCGGCACCCACTTCTTCCCGCAGAGCGCCACGATGGGCTCCCCGGTCACGTAGGCGCGCGCGATGTCGGCCTTCTTGGCGTAGTGCGCGAACCGGTCGTGATCGCCGTCGTCGGTGGTGGGCCGCGCCGGCGCCTCGACAGGCGTCATCGTCGGAAGCGGCATCGCGCGGATGGTACCGCCGCAGCGTCCGCCGCCCGACGCCCGCGCGCTGCGCTCGGTACGATCCGCCCGATGCAGGCGCTGCTGTACGGCGTTCGACCCGAACCGTGGGACCCGCCCGGCGATGTCGAGGCGCACCCGCTGCTCGGCAGCCTCGCCAAGTCGCCGATGCGCCTCACCGACGTCGACGACCCGGGATTCCTGCTCCCGGACTGGGTCATCACCCAACCTCGCCTCACCGGCATCTGTGGCTCCGATTCCAAGCAGGTGTTCATGGACTGGGGCGACGTCGCCACGCCGGACAACCCGATGAAGGCCTTCTTCTCGTTGCCCCAGGTGCTCGGGCACGAGGTCGTCGCGGACGTCGTCGCCACCGGACCCGAAGCCGAGGGCCTCGAGATCGGCGACCGTGTGGTGCTGAACCCCTGGCTGTCGTGCGGACCCCGCGGCGTGACCCCGCACTGCCCCGCCTGTGAGCGCGGCGACTACAGCCTCTGCTGGAACTTTGCCGCGCCGCCGATCGCGCCGGGCATCCACACCGGCACGTCGAAGGACGCGAGCGGTGGCTACGCGCCGCTCATGCCGGCGCACGACTCGATGCTCTACAAGGTGCCGGCCGGCGTTCCCGACGAGCTCGCCGTGTTCGCCGACCCCTTTGCCGTGAGCCTGCACGCCATCACGCGCCATCCGCCGAAGGCCGGCGGCCGGGCGATGGTGTACGGCGCCGGCGCGCTGGGGACGTGCGCGACCGCGATCCTGCGGGCCCTGTACCCGGACGTCGAGGTGCTCGTCGTCGCGCGCTTCGGTGCTCAGGCGGACCTCGCCCGCTCGCTCGGCGCGACCGTCATCGGGCACGAGCCTGCGTCGCGGGTGATCGAGGAGGCGACGGCGTGGTCGGGCGGGGTGCTGCAACCCGCCGACGGGCTCCCGATGGCGTACCCGGGCGGAATCAGCGTCGTGTACGACACGATCGGCAAGCGCGAGACCTTCGAGGTCGGCTGCCGCGTGCTCGAGGCCCGCGGCACGCTTGTGAAGGCCGGCGTGCACGGACCGACGTTCTGGGAGGACACGCCGCTGTACTTCAAGGAGATCTCCTTCGTCGGGTCGAACGCCTTCGGATTCGAGGAGATCGACGGCGTGCGTCAGCACGGCATCGCCCACTACCTGGACCTGGTGGCCAGCGGCCGGGTAGACCTCACCGGGATGCTCACCCACACGTTCCCGCTCAACGGCTGGCGCGACGCGTTCGTCGCGCTCGCCACGCAGGACGAGTCGGGCGCGATCAAGGTGGCGTTCGACCAGCGGGGTGCCGATGCCTGAGCTGCACCGGGTCGTCACGACGCCCGACGGGCCGATGGACGTCTACGAGGCGACGCCCGACAGCACGGCGCGCCGGGCCATCGTCGTCATCCAGGAAGCCTTCGGCGTCAACCGCCACATCGAGGACGTGACCCGACGCTTCGCGGCGCTCGGCTATCACGCGGTCGCGCCGGCGCTGTTCCACCGCGCCGGCGGCGGGACCATCGACGACTACGACAACCTCGACTTCACGAAGCTGCTCGCCCTCTTCGAGGGCGTCACCGACGACGCGGTGCTCGCCGACGTCGACGCGACCCTCGGGCTCGTCGCCGACGCCGGCTTCGACGCGGCCCACACGGGGATCATCGGGTTCTGCTTCGGCGGCCGCGTGACCTTCCTCGTCGCGGCGCGGCGTGGCCTCGGCGCAGCCGTCGGCTTCTACGGGGGCGGGATCGTCTCGGCCGGCCACCTCCCGTTCCCGCCGCTCATCGACGAGGCCGCGACCCTGCGGACCCCCTGGCTCGGCCTCTTCGGGGACCAGGACGGCTCGATCCCCGTCGACGACGTCGAGCGGCTCCGGGAGGCGCTGCGATCGGCCCCCGCCGACGCCGACGTGGTCCGCTATCCGGACGCCGCGCACGGATTCCACTGCGACCAGCGCGCCGACTACCACGAGGCCTCAGCCAAGGACGGCTGGACGCGGGCCCAGGCCTGGTTCGAGGGCCACCTGGCCTGAGCGGCCCGGCTTGGTCGCGGAGCGCGCGATAAGGCACACTGTGCGTGGTTTCGCGCGCGGGGGCGAGGAGAGGCCAGGGTGCAGACAGATCGTCGGGTGGTGCCCGTCGTGGCCCGCGACGCGGAGGCGG
This sequence comes from uncultured Actinomycetes bacterium, assembly GCA_963731625.1. Classification (GTDB taxonomy): domain Bacteria; phylum Actinomycetota; class Acidimicrobiia; order IMCC26256; family PALSA-555; genus PALSA-555. The sequence goes on along the minus strand of CAVSWH010000001.1, from coordinate 908,926 downwards.
CGACCGAGGGGGCCCGATGGGTCACCCGCTGGCAGGGCTGGGCGGACTGGCCGCTGTCGCTCCCGCTGCTCGCGCTCGCCGCGATCACCGTCGCCCTCGACGTCACCACCGCCTGGACGGGCACGGCGCTCGGGTCGTTCGGGCGCATCGCGACGTCGCCGGCACTGCCACTCGCGCTGCTGCTCGCCGTCTGGGTCGGCCTCGGCCGCGTCGGCTTCTCCCGCGACCGGGTGCGCGCCTGGCGCGAGTTCGCGCTCGCCGTCGGCGTCGTACTCGGCCTTGCGACCGTCGGCTACGCGGTCGCGTTCGGGCGTCCCGCCGAGGCGGTGGGGCTCGTCGTCGCGGCCCTCGGCGAGGAGCTCGTCTACCGGTTCGCGGCCGTCATCGTCTTCGGGGCGCTCGCCGCCCGCCTGCTCGGCCGGCCGTGGCGCAACCCGCGCGACTGGGGCACGGCCCCCGGCCTCCTCGGGCTCCTCGCCGCGGCGGCCCTCTTCTCGGGCCTGCCCGGTCACGTCGTGCAGGTGAACGGCCCGAGCACGAGCGTCGCGTTCGCCAGCCTCGCCCTCCTGCTCGGCTACACGGTCCTGCGCACGGGCACGGTGTGGCCGGCGGTGCTGGCGCACGCGCTCCTGAACCTCACGACGATCGCGACGTGGCAGGCGTCGGGGCCCCAGGGGCTGCGGCTGGCGCTCGCCGCGGCCACGCTCGTCGCGCTCGTGGCGGGCGCCGACGTCGCGGGCCGGCGACTCGGCCTCCGGCGTCGCGTCCCGACGGTCATCGACCTCAGCCGGACGTCCGCGCCCCTGGCGTCCTGACGCACCGACCTACGCTGCCCGGCGTCGCGGCGACGCTGGGCGTGCCGTGACACCAACCCGCTGACCCGGGCGCCGCTCGGGGCGAGGGCAAGGCCACCCCATCGACGACGCCGCCGCGGAACGTTCGAGCGCCCGGCCACAGCTCCGCGCCCACCCGCGGCTCGTCCTGCTGGCGGTCGGCGCCTGCGCGCTCGAGTCGGTCCTCGTCGCCGCGTTCGGCGCGCCCGCCGCGGCGCCGCTCGCCCCCCAAGCGGCCGCGCCGACGCCCTACGACGTCTTCCACGACCTGCGCTGGCTGCTCGTCTACCACCCCTCGTGGCCCGCCTTCGTGCTCGAGGCCGTCGCGCTCGTCTTCCTGCGCAGCCTGTTCGTCACCGCGCTCGTGCGGGCCGCGTGGCCGGCGACCGTCGAGTGGCCGGGGTTCGTGGCCGAGTGGCGCCGCGTCGCCCGCTTCGTCGCGATCGTGGCGCTCGCGCTCCTGCCCTTCGCGGTCCTCGCGTTCGCGACGGCCGTCACCGCGCTGTCATGGCTGTTCTTCGTGTCGGTCCCGGTGCTCGTCATGGCTGCGACGCTCGTCCATCCGGGCGTCGTGTCGGGGTCGTGGTGGCGGGACCGCCCGACGTGGGACACCGTGCGCGTCGTGCTCCTCGCGTTCGCCTTGCTGACCGCGGCGGGCGCCGTCCTGACCGCCGTGCCCACGTGGGCGCAGCCGCCGCTCGCCGCGTTGGCGGGGCTCGGGGACGCCTGGTGCTGGCTGCACCTCGTGCACGCGCGGGCAGGCGTGGCGCCGCAGCGCCGGCGCCGCCCCTTCGTCGTCGTCGCGCTCGCGGGCATCGTGGTGCTCGTCGTCGGCGGGACGGCCGCGGGGTTCGCCGTGTCGATCGCCGTCCAGAACGGCCGGACGCCAGTCGCGCCCGAGCGCGCGTCCGCGACGGGCCCGCCGGTCCTGATCGTGAAGGGCTTCAACTCGGAGTGGGACGGCATCACCCGCCAGTGGGTGCACGGCCGGTACCGGATCCGTCGCTTCTCCTACGCCGGACTCGACGTGCACGGCCAGGCGCGCCCGTACGGGCGCGCCGACACTCACCAGTCGCTGCCCGCCCTGGCACAGGAGCTGCGGACCCAGGTCGACGCGTTCCGCGCGGCGACCGGCCAGCCGGTCAGCATCGTGGCCGAGAGCGAGGGCGCGCTCGTGGCCCTCGCCTACGTGGCCGCGACACCGCACGCCCCGGTACCCGCAGTGATCGCGCTCAGCCCGCTGCTCGTCCCCGGGCGCGTCTACTACCCGACGGTCGGCGACGCCGGGTGGGGGACGGTGGCCGGCACGGTGCTCGACGGCCTCGCCCGCGCGCTGAGCGGCGTCGGCCCGGTCGACGTGTCGGCCGACACCGGCCTCTTCCGGTCCTTCGTCGACAAGGGGCCCGCGCTGCAGGGGCTGCTGCGCTGCGCGCCCCCGGGTCGCCGCAGCCTCGCGGTCATCCCGCTCGACTCCGGCGTGGCGTCGCCCGCGCCGGTGACGATCGGGCTGCCCCACGTGGTCGTCCCTGCGTTCCACGGCGGCCTGCTCGGCGACCACACGACGGCCGGGCTCATCGACGACGTGTTGGCCGGCCGCCCGACGTCCGGCTCGGGCTTCTGGTCGGGCGCGGGCGACGTCGTCGGCGCGCTGGCCGCGGGGTGGCAAGCGCCGGGCCTGGCGACGGGCCTCGAGCCCGCGTGGCGCTCACTGCCGTCACCGAGCGACTGCCCCGGCGTGCGCGCCTCGATCAGCCAGTGGGTGAACGGCGCCGGGACCCGCTGAGGCCCGCGTCAGAAGAGGAAGCGGCTGACCGCCTCGACGACGCACGCCGGCTTGTCGCTGCCTTCGAGCTCGACCGTGTTGCGCGTCGTCACTTGCCCGCCGCCGGCGACGTCGTCGACCGCGAGGATCTCGACACCCATCCGGATCCGCGAGCCGACCGGCACGGGCGCGGGGAACCGGACCTTGTTCGCGCCGTAGTTGACGCCCAGCTTCGCGGTCGGGACGCGGAGCATGCTGCCGAGCCACCGGTTGGTGATCGACAAGGTCAGATAGCCGTGCGCGATGGTCGTCCCGAACGGCCCCTCCCGCGCACGCGCCGGATCGACGTGGATCCACTGGTGGTCGCCGGTCGCGTCCGCGAACTGGTTCACCTGCTCCTGGGTGATCTCGAGCCAGTCGCTGTAGCCGAGATGGGTGCCGATGGCGGCGCGCAGCTCGTCCACCGAGTGGAACTCCGTGCTCATGACCACATCGTAGGGACGCCGGTACGCTCTCCGCGTGGAGCTGCGCTTCTCGTCCGAGGACGAGGCCTTCCGTCGCGAGGCGCGCGGCTGGCTCACCGACCAGCTCTCCGGTGACTTCGCCGTCGTGCGCGGCCGCGGCGGACAGGGCGACGAGCACGAGCTGTTCGACGAGCGCGCCGCGTGGGAGCGCGCGCTGGGCGACGCCGGCTGGATCGGAATCGGCTGGCCTCGCCAGTACGGCGGGCGGGGCCTCTCGCTCGCCCAGCAGGTCATCTTCTACGAGGAGTACGCCCGCGCCCAGGGCCCCGGCCGCGTCGGGATCATCGGGGAGGGGCTGCTCGGGCCGACGCTGATCCAGTTCGCCAGCGACGACCAGAAGCGCCGCTTCCTGCCCGGGATCCTCGCCGGCACCGAGATCTGGTGTCAGGGCTACTCCGAGCCGAACGCGGGCTCGGACCTCGCGAACGTCCAGACCCGGGCGGCGCGCGACGGGGACGAGTGGGTGATCGACGGTCAGAAGGTGTGGACGTCGCTCGCCCACTGGGCGGACTGGTGCTTCGTGCTCTGCCGCACCGACCACGACGCGCCGCGTCATCGGGGCATCTCGTACCTGCTCGTGCCGATGCGCCAGCCCAGGGTCGAGATCCGCCCGATCGTGCAGCTCACGGGGACGTCGGAGTTCAGCGAGGTGTTCTTCGACGGTGCCCGCACGGCGGCCGCCAACGTGGTCGGCGCGGTGAACGACGGCTGGAAGGTCGCGATGGGCACGCTCGCCTTCGAGCGCGGCGCGTCCACGCTCGGCCAGCAGCTCGGCTTCGAGAACGAGCTGGCCGAGCTGCTCGAGACCACGCACAAGCGAGGCGGGTCCGACGACCCGGTCCTGCGCCAGGGTCTCGCCGACGCCTGGATCCGCCTCCGGATCATGCGGTTCAACGCGCTGCGATCCCTCACCGCGCTCGAGCGCGGGCAGATGACCGCGCTGACCAGCATCCACAAGCTCTACTGGGGGTCGCTGCACCGGGACCTCGGCGAGCTCGCGCTGAGGGTGCTCGGCGCGGACGGCGCGGTCCTCGACGCGTCGCCGTACGACCTCTCGCCCGTCCAGCGGCGCTTCCTCTACAGCCGCGCCGACACGATCTACGGCGGGGCGAACCAGATCCAGCGCAACGTGATCGGTGAGCGCGCGCTCGGCCTCCCGAAGGAGCCACGGTGACGCCGACCGGCCCGCCGCCCTACCCCGACGGCCACGGCCTGCTGGCCGACCGCGTCGTCGTCGTGACGGCCGCAGCCGGCACGGGGATCGGCTTCGCCACCGCCACGCGCTGCGCCGAGGAGGGCGCGACCGTCGTGCTGTCGGACCACCATGAGCGCCGCCTCGGCGAGGCGGCGGACGCACTCGCGGCGCGCCAGGGCTCGCGGCCGACGACCGTCCGCTGCGACGTGACGCGCGAGGAGGACGTGCGCGGGCTACTCGACGCCGCGGTGGCCGCGCACGGCCGGGTCGACGTCATGGTGAACAACGCGGGGCTCGGCGGGACCGTCGACCTGGTCGACATGACCGACGAGCAGTGGCAGGCGGTCCTCGGGGTCACGCTCGACGGCACGTTCCGCTGCACCCGCGCGGCGATGCGCCACATGCTGCCCCGGGGCGCCGGTGTGATCGTGAACAACGCGTCGGTGCTCGGCTGGCGCGCGCAAGCGGGGCAGGCGCACTACGCCGCCGCGAAGGCCGGCGTGATGGCACTCACCCGCTGCGCGGCCGTCGAGGCGGCGCCGCGCGGCGTCCGGGTCAACGCCGTCGCGCCGAGCCTGGCCACGCACCCGTTCCTCACGAAGGTGATGAGCGACGAGCTGCTCACCGAGCTCACGGCCCGCGAGGTGTTCGGGCGCGGCGCCGAGCCGTGGGAGGTGGCGAATGTGATCGTGTTCCTGGCTAGTGACTACGCCTCGTACCTCACGGGCGAGGTCGTGTCGGTCAGCTCCCAGCATCCCTAGTCGCCGCCGGACACACTGTCGCCGTGGTCGACTGGCTCGTGCCGATCTCGCGCCGCACGCGGTTCCTCGACCGGTCGGGCCGCGCGATCAGCCCCACGCTCGAGACGGTGCGGCAGGCGGGCCTCTCGGGCCGCCTCGCGGCGGTCGTCGTGGATGTGCGCGGCGCGCTCGCCGACGTGGAGGACCGCGACACGATCTGGCTGCTCTGGACGGAGCACGACCTCGGGATCCTCGCCGTCGGGCGCGCCGAGCATCGCCCACCTCGGCGCGGGGAGCGACCGTCGTTCAAGGTGGCGCTCGACCGAACCCGCACGCGAACACTCATGGTCGACCCGATGCCGGCCACGCTCGTCTACCGCTGGATCACCGACCTCCACAGCGGCCAGCGCCTCGACCTGCGGCCCCGTGCCCTCGAGGCCGTGCAGTCCTGGGAGCACGACCGGGCCGAGCGTGACGAGGTGCTCCTGCGACCGCTCGGACTGCCGAGCTGGCGCAGCCGCGCCGCACAAGGCGGACGCGGCCGGCCCATCGACGACCCGCTGCTCGCCTCGATCGTGCCGTTCCTGCGATCCCAGGACTTCGCCGTCGGGGTCGTCCTGCGCGACCGCGCGACCCGCCTCGTGGCGCGGCGCAGCCGCGACCTGCTCGTCGTCCACGCCGTGCCCGGTGGCGCCAGCCGACCCGATCGTGCCCGTGCCGTGGGTGAGCTCCGCGAGCACCGATGGTCGCTGCAGCGCGCCCACGCCGACGACCGCCTCGAGGTGTGGGGCTGGATCGCGTTCGCGGCACGACCACCCACCGACGCGCTGGCCTTCCTCGAGGACGAGGCGCTCGTCGTCACCTGGCGTCAGAGCGGCGGGCGCGTCGAGATGAGCGAGCGATCCAAGCAGCGGTGGTACCAGCGACTCGGGGTGCGCTGATGCCCGGAGGCGGCGCGAACGTCGCCCGTACGTCAGTGTGGCGCGACCGTCTCGATGCCTGCCTCGCCGGCAGCGGCCCGCAATCGTTCGTCGTAGGCCACGATCCCCGAGAGGTCTCCCCCCAGCTCTTGCGCCGCGGCGATGTGTAACGCGTCGAGCGATCGCAGCGATGCCGGCCCGACATAGCCGGCACGGTCACAGACCGTCCCGTCGATGCGAATCATCGCGATGCGGCTGAGCAGCTGCTGCACCACATCGAGGACCGCAGCCTCGGGGACCCGCCGAGCGACGCGAACCGCCTCAGTTCGAAGCAGATCGCTTGACGCAACCACATCACCGTCCGCCTCGCGTTCGGCGATCCACTGGCGAAGCGGCGCGCTATGCCGCTCGGTCCGCGCGAGTTTCACGAATGCCGATGTGTCGAGGTACCACGCCGTCATCGCTCATCGGATCGCAGGTCCGCCAGGATGGTGCTGAGCTCCGTTGTGCCGCTCGGGGCCAGGGGCGGGACGTCCGAGATTCGCCCTCGAGCAGGAGTCAAGCGGCCCGCAGCGACGAGCTGATCCAGGCTGTGCTCGACGAAGGGAATCGGGCCCAGCCGTGCCACCGGTCGTCCTCGGTCTGTGACCTCGAGGGTTTCGCCGGCGGCCGCACGACGGACCCACGTGCTCGCGTGCTGTCGGAGCTCGCGCACGCCGATCCGGTCCATGTGCTACATCGTAGCACTTCAGCAGCGGCCGGGTCACCCGCTTGGTTCGAAACCGGTGTTCGCGGCGCGCAGGTACGCGGGCCACTCGCCGCCGCCGTGCACCAGGATCTGCTCGCCCGTGACGTAGCGCGCGAGCGGTGAGGCGAGCAGGACGCAGACGTCGCCGACGTCGCCCGGGTCCGCCATCCGCCCGGCGGGCACGGTCTCGCCGACGGCGGCGATCCCCTGCTCGTCGCCGTAGAAGAGGTGTGCCTGCTCGGTGCGCACGAGCCCGACCGTCACGCACACCACCCGCACCTTCGGGGCGAACTCGAGCCCGAGCGTCTGGGTGAGGTTGATCAGCCCGGCCTTCGCCGCGCCGTACGCGGCGGTGCCCGGCGACGGCCGGATCCCGCTCACGCTCGCGATGTTGATGATCACGCCCCCGTCGTCCTGATCCTTCATGACGGCGTACGCCCGCTGCGCGAACACGAACGGCGCGATGAGATTCAGCGCCACGATCGAGGTGGTGAAGCGCGGCGACACCGTCGCCGTGTCCGACGGCGGGGCACCGCCGGCGTTGTTCACGAGCACATCCAGACGCCCGAAGCGCTCGGTCGTGAACCGTACGACGGCGTCGATCTGATCGGGCTCGCGCACGTCCGCGGCGACGAACGCCGCCGTGTTGTCGCGGACGCTCGGCAGTGCGTCGGGCTCATGGCGACAGCAGATGACGACGTCCGCCCCCGCGTCGAGGAACCGCTCGGCGATGCCGCGTCCGACACCGCGACACCCGCCGGTCACGACGACCGTCTTGCCGGTGTAGTCGAGCGCGTGCCGCGTCGCGTCGTCGCTCACGCCGTGACCGTACCTGACCCCGTTCCGATACGCTCGCGCTCGTGATCCGGTCGGAGGTCCGCGACCACGTCGCCGAGGTCGTCATCGACAACCCGCCGGTCAACGCGCTCCCGGTGAAGGGCTGGTTCGAGCTCGCGGACACGATCCGCGCGCACGGTCGTGACGAGCAGGTGCGTGCGCTGATCGTGTCGGCCAACCCGGAGCTGCGCGGGTTCCAGGCGGGCGTCGACATCAAGGAGCTCGCCGCCGACCCGACGAAGCAGTCGCTCATCGACGTGAACCGTGGGTGCTGGGAGACCTTCGCCGCGGTCTACGACTGCGAGGTGCCCGTCATCGCCGCCGTGCACGGCTACTGCCTCGGCGGTGGCGTCGGGATCGCGGGGAACGCCGACGTCGTCGTCGCGGCCGACGACGCGACCTTCGGGCTCCCCGAGGTCGACCGTGGGGCCCTCGGCGTCGCCACGCACCTCGCACGCCTCGTCCCGTATCACAAGATGCGCGCCATGTTCCTGACGGGCTCGTCCGTCACGGCGGACGAGCTCCTCGCCTTCGGCACCGTCGAGCGCGTCGTGCCACGCGCCGCGCTGCTCGACACGGCGCGCGAGCTGGCGCAGGTCATCGCGGCGAAGAGCCCGCTGGTGATCCGGCGCGCCAAGGAATCGCTCAACGCCATCGACCCGGTCGACGTGAAGCGGTCCTACCGCTTCGAGCAGGGATTCACGTTCGAGCTGAACCTCTGGGGCGACTCGGACGAGCTGCGCGAGGCGTTCGTCGAGAAGCGCGACGCCGACGTCGGCCACCCGCGGGAGGCGGGCGGGTGAAGTCCCGGGTCCCGGTCCTCGAGGGGCTGTTCAGCGACGACGCCGGGGGCGCCCGCCTGGTCGGTGGGCACTGCCCGCGTTGCGGCGCCTGGTACTTCCCGAAGCAGTGGTCGTTCTGTCGCAACCCGTACTGCGACGGCGGCCAGCTGGACGACGCGCCGCTCTCGTCGCGGGGCCGGCTGTGGTCCTGGACCGACAACCGGTATGCGCCGCCGCCGCCCTACCCGGCGCGTGAGCCCTTCGAGCCCTACGGCGTCGCCGCCGTCGAGCTGCCCGACGAGCAGCTCATCGTCCTCGGCCAGCTCGCGCGCGGCACCGACCTCGGCGCGCTCAACCTCGGCGAGCCGATGACCCTCGTTGTCGAGACGCTCTACGAGGACGAGGACGCCGAGCACACCGTGTGGAAGTGGCGTCCGGAGGGCAGCGGATGAGCGACGTGCGGATCCTCGGCATCGGCATGCACCCCTGGGGGAAGTGGGGCCGCCCCTTCGCCGAGTACGGCGTCGTCGCCGCGCGGGCGGCGCTCGCCGACGCCGGCCTCGCCATGACCGACGTGGACTATCTCGCGGCGGGCAACACGATGCGCAACGGCTACCCCGGCTACGTCGCCGGGTCGACCTTCGCGCAGGCCCTCGGCTGGTCCGGGCTCCCCGTCTCGTCGAGCTACGCGGCGTGCGCATCCGGCGCGGTCGCGCTCGACACGGCGCGCGCCCGGCTCCTCGCCGGCCAGGCCGACGTCGCGCTCGTCGTCGGGGCGGACACCGCGCCGAAGGGCTTCTTCGGGCCGCTGCCCGGCGAGCGGCCCGAGGACCCCGACTGGCTGCGCTTCCGCCTGCTCGGCGCGACGAACCCGACCTACTTCGCGCTGTACGCGCGGCGCCGCATGGAGCGCTACGGGGCGACGCCGAAGGACTTCGCCGCCGTGAAGGTGAAGAACAGCCGCCACGGCCTCACGAACCCCAACGCGCGCTACCGGAAGGTCTTCACCGAGGACGAGATCGCCGAGTCGCCCGTCGTCGCGGATCCGCTGCGCCTGGTCGACATCTGCGCGACGAGTGACGGCGCGGCGGCCGTCGTGCTCGCCCGCGACGACGTCGCGGCCCGCCGCGAGGAGGGCCGCCAGCTGCGCCTCGCCGCGGTGGCGACGGTGACGCCCACCTATCCGAACACCGATCTCGACATGCCGGACATCGCGACCAATTCGGGGATCGGCGCGCCGCCGCCCCCGCGCCCGTTCCGCGACGCGATCGCCGCCGCGGCCTACGAGGAGGCGGGCGTGGGCCCCGACGACCTGAGCTGCGCCGAGGTGTACGACCTCTCCACCGCGCTCGAGCTCGACTGGTACGAGAACATCGGGATTTGCGGACCCGGCGAGGCCGAGGCGCTGCTCCACTCCGGTGCCACGACGCTCGGCGGCCGGGTCCCCGTGAACCCGAGCGGCGGGCTGGCCTGCTTCGGCGAGGCCATCCCCGCGCAGGCGCTCGCCCAGGTGTGCGAGCTCGCCACCCAGCTCCGCGGGGAGGCCGGCGACCGGCAGGTGGACGGCGCCACAGTCGGCCTGGCGATCAACCAGGGCCTCTTCGGGCACGGCTCCTGCACGATCGTCACGCGCTGCAGCGCGTCGGCGGCGCGCTCAGCCGAGCGGCGCGATCAGGGTGCGGGCCAGCTCGTCGAACGCGCGCCGGTAGGCGTCGGGCTCGGTGTCCCAGACGGCGACGACCCACCGGTCCACGCCCAGGTCGCCATACGCGCGGACGCGGTCCGGCTTCGTCGACCCGCTGTAGGTCAGCTCGATCGCGTCCGGGTCGCGTCCCCGCTCGCGGGCCGCGGCGCGCATCTCGTCCAGCCGGGTGATGAAGTCGTCGTGGCGCAGCCCGATGGGGAAGTAGCCGTCCCCGAGGCGCCCCGCGCGGCGCGCCGCGGCGGCGCTGTGCCCCCCGACGAGGATGGGAACGCCACCCGCCTGGACCGGCTTGGGGTTCGACTTGGCCCGATCGAAGTGCGTGTAGCGCCCGTGGAACGTCGGCTCCGGCTCGCGCCACAGGACCCGCATCGCCTCGACGTACTCGTCGGTGCGCGCGCCGCGGTCCTCGAAGCGGGTGCCGACCGCCTCGGCCTCCTCGCGCAGCCAGCCGACGCCGATGCCGAGCCGCAACCGGCCGCCCGACACCCGGTCGACGGTCGCGCACTCCTTCGCGCACAGGACGGGGCTGCGCTGGGGGAGGAGGAGCACGCCGGTGCCGAGCACGAGCCGGGTCGTGACCCCGGCCAGGTACGCGAGCAGGCCGAGCGGGTCGGGGATGTCGGCATCCTCGATGCCGATCCGCCCCTCGGCGTTGTACGGATACCGCGACTGGTAGTCGGCGGGGATCACCGCGTGCTCGAACACCCAGATCGACTCGAAGCCCGCCGCCTCGGCGGCCCGCGAGTAGGCGCCGATTCGGTCGGGATCCGACAGGAACGACCCCTCGCAGGGGGCCAGGAGCCCGAACCGCACGGCGGCACGCTACGCCCCGCGGGTGGGCCGGCCGGGGCCCCGGTCGATACCGTCGAGGGGTGACCGTGGACGACATGAGCGTCCAGGCCCCCGGGCGGGCGACCCGGTGGGGCAAGGCGACCCAGCGGGTCGTGCTCCTCGTCGTCGGGCTCGTTGTCCTGTACCTCTTCGCCCCGACGCTCGGTGAGGTCCTGTCGTCGTGGCCGCGCCTCGCGCACCTCGACCCAGCCTGGATCGCCGCCGCGGTCCTCGCGGAGTCGCTGAGCATCGTGTGCGTCTGGTGGCTCATCAAGTTGGCCCTGCGCACCGGTCACTGGTTCGCCATCGCGACCTCCCAGCTCGCGGGCAACGCCTTGAGCCGCGTCGTGCCGGCGGGCGCCGCGGCGGGGGCGACGCTGCAGTACCGGATGCTCTCGGCGTCGGGGGTCGACGCGCCGGCCGCCGGCTCGGCGCTCACGGCGGTGGCGCTCATGCAGCTGGCGACGCTCGCCGCCATCCCGGTGGTCGGCCTCGTGCTCTCCCTCTTCGGTGCGCCCCTCAACCCTGGTCTGCAGCAGGCGGCGTGGATTGGGCTCGGCGCGTTCGTGCTCCTCGTGGCCGTCGGCGCGGTCCTCGTGCTGTCCGACACCGCGGTCATCAAGATCGGTGGCGTCATCCAGGCCGTGCGCAACCTCGTGCTGCGCCACCACGCGCCCGTGACCGACTTCCCGGAGCGGCTGCGCGCCGAGCGCGACCTCGTCACCCGGTCGCTCGGGAAGCGCTGGTGGGAGGCCCTGCTCGCGTCGGCGGGGAAGTGGGCCTTCGACTACGCGGCGCTGCTCGCGGCGCTCGCCGCGGTCGGGGCCCGCCCCGACCCCGGCGTCGTGCTGCTCGCCTACGCCACGGGCGCGGTGCTCGCCATGATCCCGATCACCCCCGGCGGGCTCGGCTTCGTCGAGGCCGGTCTCACCGGCGTGCTCGCCCTGGCCGGCGTGCCTGCTGGCGACGCCGTCGTGGCGACGCTCACCTACCGGCTCGTCTCGTTCTGGCTGCCGCTGCCCGCCGGGCTCACGGCGTACGCGCTGTTCCGGTGGCGGAACCGCCGCTTCCAGGAGGCGTGAGCCAGCGGACCCCGTCGGCGCCCGCGACGACGACCGCGCTCGTCAACCCGAGGAAGAGCCCGTCGGCGAGGATCCCGGCCCGCGCCGCGAGCGCCGCGGCGAGGGCAGGCGCATCGTCGATCGGCCCGAAGTCGGCGTCGAGGATCAGGTTGCCCTGATCGGTGCGCACCGGCCGGCCGTCGCGGGCGCGGCGCATCGTGGCGGTGCCGCCGAGCGACGCGACGAAGCGGTCCTGGGACGACCAGCCGAGCTCGAGCACCTCGAGCGGCACGGGATGGTGCGTGCCGAGGCGGGGCGACAGCTTCGTGTCGTCCACGACGATGAGCTCCCGGCGGGTCGCCTGCGCGACGAGCTTCTCGCGCAGGTGCGCGCCGCCGCCGCCCTTGATGAGGTTGAGCTCGGGATCGACCTCGTCGGCGCCGTCGATGGTGACGTCGAGGTCGCGGGGGAGCTCGTCGGGGAGCATCGGGATCCCGAGCGCCTCCGCCTCGAGCCGGGTCGTGGTCGACGTGGCGAACGCGACGATGTCGCGCAGCTCGCCGGACTGGAGCAGCGCCCCGAGGTGGCGCGTCGCGAAGATCGCGGTGCTGCCCGTCCCCAGGCCGACGGTCATGCCCGAGTGGACCTCGCGCACCGCCGCCTCGGCCGCCTCCCGCTTCAGCTCCGCCAGCGGATCCACGGGGCGAACCTACCGGCCGGGGCTCCCTCCGCCGCGGGTTCGCACGGGACCCACGCGGCACGCGCCGGGATAGGGTCCGCGGCATGGCGATCCGCACCGAGCGCGCTGTCGCGGGCGTCGCCGAGGTGGTGCTCGACGTCCCCCCGGTGAACGCGCTGCCCGCCGCCGCGTTCCGGGAGCTGGCACGCGTCGTGCGCACGGTGGGCGACGACCCCGACACGCGGGCGCTGGTGCTGCGCTCGGGCGTGCCCCGTGGCTTCGCCGCCGGCGTCGACGTGCGCGAGATGACCGAGGGGGGCGCGCGTGCCGTGGTCGAGGTCACCCGGGCCTGCGCCGACGCGTACGCCGCGGTCGACGAGTGCGCCGCACCGGTCGTCGCCGCGGTGCACGGCTTCTGTCTCGCCACGGGCGTCGGGCTGGTCGGCGGCGCGGACGTCGTCGTCGCGGCCGACGACGCCACGTTCGGGCTCCCCGAGGTCGACGCGGGCGGGCTCGGCACCGTCACCCAGCTCGCCCGGCTCGTCCCCGAGAAGAAGGCGCGCTGGCTCGCGTACTCCGGGCGCCGGGTGGGCGCCGCGGACCTCGCCCGCTGGGGCGGCGTCGACGCCGTGGTGCCCCGCGACGGGCTGCTGGCGAGCGCTCGGGAGGTGGCGGCGACCCTCGCGGCGAAGAGCCCGCTCGTGCTGCGTCGGGCACGTGCGTCGCTGCACGCCATCGACCCCGTCGACGCGCGGCGCTCCTTCCGTCGCGAGATGGGCCTGGTCTTCGAGCTGAACCTCACGCCGGCGCCCGACGAGGCGCGCGCCGCGCTCGCCGGAAGGAAGCCATGACGACCGACAAGCGCCTCACCGAGGAAGACGTCGTCGCCGAGCTCCGCGACGGGATGACGATCGGGATCGGTGGCTGGGGCTCGCGGCGCAAGCCCATGTCCATCGTGCGGGCCATCCTGCGCTCGGGCCTCCAGGACCTCACCGTCGTCAGCTACGGCGGCCCCGACATCGGGATGCTCTGCGCCACCAGGCAGGCCCGCAAGATCGTGTACGGGTTCGTGTCGCTCGACACGATCCCGCTCGAGCCCCACTTCCGCGCCGCCCGCCAGGCGGGCACGGTCGAGGCGATGGAGCTCGACGAGGGGATGCTCCAGTGGGGCCTCCGCGCCGCGGCGATGCGCGTCTCGTTCCTGCCGTGCCGTGCCGGGCTCGGCTCGGCGATCCTGGAGATCAACCCGACGATGAAGACCGTGACGTCCCCCTACGGCGGCGAGGAGCTCGTCGCCATGCCCGCCCTGCCGCTCGACGTCGCCCTGCTGCACGCCAACCGGGCCGACTGGCGCGGCAACGCCCAGTACCTCGGCGTCGACTGGTACTTCGACGACGTCTTCGCCATGGCCGCGACGCGCACCTTCGTGTCCTGCGAGCGGGTCGTCCAACCGGGCGCCCTCGTCGAGGAGGGCCCGCCCGAGACCGTGAAGGTCGGCCGGCTCTGGACCGACGGGGTCGTCGAGGCCCCGCTCGGCGCGCACTTCACCCACTGCCTGCCCGACTACCCCCGCGACGAGGCGCGTGCAGCGAGAGTACGCGGCGTCGGCGAGCGATCCCGACGCGTGGGCGGCCTTCCGTGCCCGGTGGGTCGACGTCCCCGAGGCTGACTACCGCCGGCAGGCCGAGGCGGCGCTGTCATGAGCGACGCCACCCGCGCCGACGCGTGCGTGGTGGCGTGCGCCGAGGCGTTCCGCGGCGACGGCGAGATCGTCGCGAGCCCGATCGGCACCATCCCCGTCCTCGGTGCCCGCCTCGCCGCGTGCACCTTCGAGCCCGACCTCGTCTACACCGACGGCGACGCCCTCACGCTCGGGGCGCCCATCCCGCTCGGCGACGACAGCACACCGACCGTCGTCGAGGGCTGGCTGCCCTTCGGGCACATGTTCGACGTCGTGTGGTCGGGTCGGCGCCACGTGATGATGGGCGCGACCCAGATCGACCAGTTCGGGAACCAGAACATCGCCTGCATCGGTCCGTGGGCGCACCCGAAGGCGCAGCTGCTCGGCGTGCGGGGCGCACCGGGCAACACCGTGAACGACCCGACGAGCTACTGGGTGCCGAACCACTCGCCGCGGGTGTTCGTGTCGGCCGTCGACTGCGTCTCGGGCGTGGGCTACGACCGGGCCGCGGCGGCCGGGCCGAGCGCCAGCCGGTTCCACGAGATCCGCCGTGTGGTGTCGAACCTCGGCAGCTTCGACTTCGAGACCGACGACCACCGGATGCGGGTCCGTACGCTCCACCCGGGCGTGACCGTCGACATGGTCCAGGAGGCGACGGGGTTCCCGCTCGTCGTCCCCGAGCCCTTGGCGACGACGCGGGCGCCCACCGACGACGAGCTGGCGCTGCTCGGCGACGTGCTCGACCCGGCGGGCCTGCGGGAGCGTGAGATCCCCGGCTGATGCACCCGACCCTGCACACCGAGCTCTGCGACCTCTGCGGGATCCGGGTGCCGGTCGTCCAGACGGGCATGGGATGGGTGGCCGGGCCGCGCCTTGCGTCGGCGACCGCGAACGCCGGCGGCCTGGGGATCCTGGCGTCCGGGACGATGGACTTCGAGCAGCTGCGCGCCGCGATCGTCGAGACGCGGGCCCGCACCGACGCGCCGTTCGGCGTGAACCTGCGAGCCGACGCGCCCGACGCGGCCGAACGGTGCGCGCTCCTCATCGACGAAGGCGTGAAGGTCGCGTCGTTCGCGCTCGCACCCAACGCCGAGCTCATCGCCACCTTGAAGGACGGTGGCGTCGTCGTCATCCCGTCGATTGGCGCGAAGCGTCACGCCGAGAAGGTCGTGGGGTGGGGGGCCGACGCCGTGCTCGTCCAGGGTGGCGAGGGCGGCGGCCACACCGGCCCCGTGCCCACCTCGCTGCTGCTCCCCCAGGTGCTCGACACGGTCGACGTGCCGGTCATCGCGGCCGGCGGGTTCTTCGACGGGCGCGGGCTCGTGGCCGCGCTCGCGTACGGCGCAGCCGGGATCGCGATGGGCACGCGGTTCCTCCTCACCGAGGACAGCCCCGTCGGCCAGGCCGTGAAGGACCTCTACCGGTCCAAGACGGTGACCGACACGATCGTCACGACCCAGGTCGACGGCGTGCCCCACCGGGTGCTGCGCACCGACCTGACGGAGCGGCTCGACCGCAGCGGCGCCCTCACCCGCTTCCCGCGTGCGCTGCGCAACGCGGCGCGCTTCAAGGCGCTCTCGGGGCTGCGCTGGCGGGACATGCTCAGCGAGGGCCGCGCCATGCGCCGCGCCCAGGACCTCTCCTGGAGCCAGGTGCTGATGGCCGCGAACACGCCGATGCTCCTGAAGACCGCGATGGTCGACGGACGTCCCGATCTCGGCGTGATGTCGAGCGGCCAGGTCGTCGGCGTGATCGACGACCTCCCGACCGTCGCGACGCTCATCGACCGGATCGTCGAGGAGGCCGAGGGCGTGCTGAAGCGGCTCGGGGCCTAGGTGACCTGGGGTGTCGGCTCCATCACCCCGCTCGGATCTGGCTGCACGGGAGCCTGACCGACCAGCCGCCCGGGGTGATCGGGACGGCGAGGTGGTCCTGTTTCGTCTCGCGGCATCGGGTGGCGGCGCGTGACAGCGTGACCGTCCACTCGGGTCCGCTCGACCTGAAGTTGGCTGCTGGGATCGCGAAGCCGACGACCACCAGGTACTGGACGAGCAAGATCGCGGTGAGTGCTGCGCCGACCCTCGGTTTGAGCGTCGGCGCGCCGACCATGATGAAGATCCCGCTCAACAGCAGCAGCGTCGACAGACCGACGTAGCGGGCCGCGGCGGAGAACCCCAAGCCCGTGACGAGTCGCAACCCGACGGTGCCGCGCACAAGGAGCGGCGCGGCGAACATGACGACCGAGTAGCCAAGGGCGATGGAACCGAGCTCCCGTCGCTCTCCCCGGCTGCGGACCAGGAGATAGGCGATCAGCACGAGCACCGCAGCGGCCGGTATCACGAGGACCCCGTACCCGTGTCCTTCGAACAGCGCCCGGGCCCACTGCTCGCCGACCGCGGAGCCCGCCAGCACCCGGGCGAGGAACTCCCGGCCGAGGCCGCGCACCGGGCCTCCACTGGCGGGTCCCCCGCTGCCCACCAGGGCCGCGGCCTGCACCGCGAGACCGAGCCCGTAGCCAGCGAGTACTACGTGTTGGGCGCGAGTGCGTCGCCTC
Organism: uncultured Actinomycetes bacterium; assembly: GCA_963731625.1. GTDB lineage: Bacteria > Actinomycetota > Acidimicrobiia > IMCC26256 > PALSA-555 > PALSA-555. Next base: position 892,074 of record CAVSWH010000001.1, on the reverse strand, counting down.
CAGGCCGCATAGACGGCCAGCGGGAGGAACAACGCCGCGAGGCCGTTGGAGGCGGTCCCGACGAAGGCGACGGTGGCCGCGAACGCACCCTCTTTGCGATTGGCCGGCGCTCGGAGGAGCGCCAAGAAGCACGCGAAGCACAGTGGCCAGATGACGTTCGTGATGTTCGCGAGGTTCTCGAACGCCATGACCGGGAGCAGCGCCGGTGCTGATGCGAGGACCAGCCGCAACGCGACCGGCTTGATCAGATCGCGGGTGAGGATGAAGACGGCGACCCCGGCGAGCGACGTGACGAGCGCGCCGGCGACGGCGAGATAGTCGGCGAGTCGCCCGAGGGGGATGAGAGTCGTCGGCACGGCGAGGAGTCGTGGCACGAGCTGGAAGTATCCGGCCCTGGTATGGAACAGGGCGAGGAGTCCGTCACGGTTGGCCTGCCCGAAGTAGACCCGGCCGTCCTCGGCCCACACCGTTCGCCACGAGCGAGCGCCGTCCTGCACGAACAGCTGGATCACGGTCAGTGCCGCCACGGCGCTCGCGGCGACCGCGGCCATTGGAAGGTTCGCGACCGGGCGCCGCGGTGAACCTGCAGGTGCGCCGTCGTGGCGCGCTCGAGGCGCGGATTTGCTGGCTCACACGAGTGCGGCGCTGTGAAGGCGCCGTCCGGGAGCCGCGACCGTGAGGATCTGGAACCGTAGGCGCCGGGACGCCGGTCGCTCAATCAGCGATCCGCCCGGGAAGCGCGTGGCGAGACCTCGGGCTCAACTCGCCGACATCACCGGGATGTGCCGGCCAGTTGACGGGGAAGCTGATGGGCCCGCACCCAGCGGGAGTCGGTCTTAGCGGCTCGGACGGGTGCGACGACGCGCCACGACCGGTATCAGGCGGGGGCGCGGGCGCCGCTCGAGCGCGGCGGCCGCGGCCACGGCGGCTACCGAGGCGGCGAGGGCGGCGACGGCGATGGTCATCACCTGATGTCAACGACGCCCAGCGCCGGCCTGTTCCCGGCGTGGGACGATGACCCGATGGCGCTCTCCCTCGAGCAGGCGCGGGCCGTGTTCGACCGCCGGCGGCGGGCCTGGCTGGCCGGCGACGTCGGCGCGTACCTGGACTGCTGGGTCGACGACCTCGTGCTCGAGACCCCCGGGCGGGTGGTGCGCGGTCGGGGCGACTACGAGGCGATGGTGCGCGGCTCGTTCGGCTGGGCGTCGCCCGAGGCCTTCGAGGTGCACCACCTCGCGGTCGACGGCGAGGTCGTGCTCGCCGACTGGACGATCAGCGTCCGGCGCCGGTCGGACGGGACGCCCGTCACGTGGCGGGGGATGAGCGCCTGCGAGCTCGCCGACGAGCGCATCGTGTGGTGGCGCGAGTACTACCAGGACCCGGTGGGGCTCGCGCGCGCCGCCCGTGGCTGACGTCGCTCGCACCATGGACCTGACGTTCACGCCCGCCGAGGACGCCTTCCGCGGCGAGTGCCGGGCCTGGCTGGAGGCCCACGTCCCGCGCGGCCTCCCGTCGGGTGACACCCGCGCCGGCTTCGCCGCGCACCTCGACTGGGAGCGCGTGCTCTTCGAGGCCCGCTGGGCCGTCGTGTCCTGGCCCGAGGCGTACGGCGGGCGCGACGCGTCGCCGATGGAGTGGCTCATCTTCGAGGAGGAGTACTACCGGGCGGGCGCACCGCAGCGCGTCACCCAGAACGGGATCTTCCTGCTCGCGCCGACCGTCTTCGAGTTCGGGACGCCGGCGCAGCAGGACCGCATCCTGCCTCGCATGGCCGCCGCCGAGGACCTGTGGTGCCAGGGCTGGTCGGAGCCGAACGCCGGGAGCGACCTCGCCGGCATCCAGAGCCGTGCGACGCGCGAGACCGGCGGCTGGCGACTCTCCGGCCAGAAGACCTGGACGACCCGCGGCGCGTTCTGCACCCACCTCTTCGGGCTGTTTCGCAGCGACCCCGACGCCGAGCGCCACCGCGGCCTCACGTACTTCCTGGTGCCCCTCGACGCGCCCGGTGTGACGGTGCGCGGGTTCGGGCGCCTCGACGGCGACGAGGGCTTCGCCGAGGTGTTCCTCGACGACGTGTTCGTCCCCGACGATGCTGTTCTCGGCGCCGTGCACGACGGCTGGGGCGTCGCGATGGCCACCGCCGGCGCCGAGCGCGGGCTCACGCTGCGCAGCCCGGGCCGCTTCGCGGCCGGCGCGTCGCGGCTGCTCGACCTGTGGCGTGCCCGCGGCGAGACGGCCGCGCCGGGCCTCGCGGACGCGGTCGTGCAGGACTGGATCGACGCCGAGGCCTACCGCTGGCAGACGTTCTGGACCGTCACACGCCTGACCGAAGGCGACCAGATCGGCGCGGAGGCGAGCCTCACGAAGGTGTTCTGGTCGGAGCTCGACGTGCGCCTCCACGAGCACGCCCTCGCCGTGCTCGGGTCGCGCGCCGAGCTCGAGGACGACGCCGTGAGCGCCCCGTGGATGAAGGGCTACCAGTTCGCGCTCTCGGGCCCGATCTACGCCGGCACGAACGAGATCCAGCGCAACGTCATCGCCGAGCGCGTGCTCGGCCTCCCGCGCCGCTGACCGTGCGGTTCGCGTTCACGTCCGACCAGCTCGCGTTCCGCGACGCGACCCGCGACCTGCTCGCGCGTGAGTGCCCACCGGCCGCGGTCCGTGCCGCCTGGACGAGCGAGACGGGGCGCAGCGTCACCGCGTGGCCGGCGCTCGCGGCGATGGGCGCGCTCGGCGCGCTCGCCCCGGAGGCGGCCGGCGGGCTCGGGCTCGGCTTCGTCGACCTCGTGCTGGTCCTCGAGGAGACCGGCTACGTTGCCCTGCCCGACCCGATCGTGGAGCACGCCGCGGTCGCGATGCCGCTCCTGCCCGACCCTGCGCCCGCGGCGGCGGGCGAGCGCACCGTCACGGCCGCGCTGGACGGGAGCGGTCTCGCGGTGTGGGCCGACACGGCCGACCTCGTCCTCGTCGACACCGGCGACGCGCTCGCGGTCGCGGCACGCGACGAGCTCGCGCTCTCGCCGCGCCACTCGGTAGACGGCGCACGCCGGCTGTTCGGCGTGGGACCTGTCCCGGCCTCCGCGCCCCGGGTCCTCGACCCCGCGGCGTTCGAACGCGGCGCGCTCGGCGCGGCCGCGCAGCTCCTCGGGCTGACGCGTCGCCTCCTCGACCTCACCGTCGGCTACGTCCAGGAGCGACGCCAGTTCGGCGTGCCCGTCGGCTCGTTCCAGGCGGTGAAGCACCACCTCGCGGACGCCCGCCTCGCGCTCGAGTTCGCCGCGCCCCTCGTCTACCGCGCCGCCTGGTCGCTCACGACCGGCGACACCGAGGCGCCGCTGCACGTCTCGATGGCGAAGGCGCAGGCCGGCGACGCGGCCCACCGCACCGGCCGGGCGGCGCTGCAGTGTCACGGCGCGATGGGCTACTCGTTCGAGTACGACCTGCACCTGTACCTGAAGCGCGCCTGGGCGCTCGCCGCGGCGTGGGGCGACGCCGCGTGGCACCGGGGCCGCGTCGGGCGCGCGATCCTGTGAGCACGTCCACCCCGGGAGCCCCCGATGCCTGAGGCCTACATCGTCGACGCCGTGCGCACCCCTGTGGGCAAGCGGGGCGGCGGCCTCGCCGCGGTCCACCCCGCCGACCTGGGCGCGCACGTGCTCCGCGCCGTCGTCGAGCGCAGCGACCTCGACCCCGCGGCGGTCGAGGACGTCTACTTCGGCTGCGTCGACGCGCTCGGCCCCCAGGCGGGCGACATCGCCCGCACGGCGTGGCTCGCCGCCGGCTACCCCGAGGAGGTGCCGGGCACGACGATCGACCGCCAGTGCGGCTCCTCGCAGCAGGCCCTGCACTTCGCGGCGCAGGCCGTGATGAGCGGCACGAACGACGTGATCGTCGCCGGCGGCGTCCAGAACATGAGCATGATCCCGATCGCCGCCGCGATGACCGCCGCGGAGCCGTTCGGGTTCAGCGACCCGTTCTCGGGGTCGAGCGGCTGGGTGGCCCGCTACGGCACCCAGGAGGTGTCGCAGTTCCGCGGCGCCGAGCTCATCGCCGACAAGTGGGGGATCACCCGGGACGACATGGAGGCGTTCGCGCTCGAGAGCCACGACCGGGCCGTCACCGCCCAGGACGAGGGCCGCTTCGACCGCGAGATCGTGCCCCTCGGCGACGTCGCCGCGGACGAGGGGCCGCGCCGGGGCACCTCCCTCGAGCAGATGGCGAAGCTCCCGACGCTCGTCGACGGCGGGCGGCTGACCGCCGCCGTGTCCTCCCAGATCTCCGACGCGGCGAGCGCCGTCCTCGTCCTGTCCGAGCGGGCCGTGCGGGACCACGGCCTCACGCCGCGGGCCCGCATCCACCACCTGTCGGTCCGCGGCGCCGACCCGATCTTCATGCTCAGCGCGCCGATCCCCGCGACCGCGTACGCGCTGGAGCGCACCGGGATGCGACTCGACGAGATCGACCTCGTCGAGATCAACGAGGCGTTCGCGTCGGTGGTGCTCGCCTGGCAGCGTGAGACGGGCGCCGACCTCGCCCGCGTGAACGTGAACGGTGGTGCCATCGCCCTCGGGCACCCGCTCGGCGCGACCGGCACCCGGCTGATGGCCACCCTGCTGAACGAGCTCGAGCGGCGCGGCGGCCGCTACGGGCTGCAGACGATGTGCGAAGGTGGCGGCCAGGCCAACGTGACGATCATCGAGCGGCTGTAAGCCCCGCAGCCCGCGCCACGAACGGCGCGTAGCGGTCGAGCACGGACAGCACGACGCTGCGTGGCGCCGTCGGCACGCGCAGCACGACCTCGTCCATGCCGAGCGACGCGTAGTACTCGAGCTTGCGCTCGTCGGGCACCGTGCCGAACGGCACCACCCGCACCGTCGCCGGGTCGCGGCCGGCGGCCTCGCACGCCGCCACGAGCGCCGGGAGGGCGGCGCGGATCCCGGCACCGCCGATCGGCAGCCACCCGTCCCCGTACTCGGCGACGTGCGCGAACAGGGTCGGGCCGGGCGCCCCGCCGAGCAGCACCGGCGGGCCGCCCGGCTGCACCGGCTTGGGCCAGGCCCAGCTCGGCTCGAACGAGACGTAGGCGCCCTCGAACCCGGCCACGTCCTCGCGCCACAGCGCCTGCATGGCGAGCACGCGCTCGCGCACCACCTCTCGGCGCACGGCCGCGTCGACGCCGTGGTCGGCGAGCTCCTCCCGGTTCCAGCCGAACCCGATCCCGAACTCGAAGCGCCCACCCGAGAGGACGTCGAGCGTGGCGACCGCCTTGGCCGTCACGATCGGCTCGCGCTGGGCGACGAGGCAGATCCCGGTCCCCAGCCGGATCGTGTCGGTCACCGTCGCCGCGCCGGCGAGCACGACGAACGGGTCGACCGTGCGGCGGTACTCCTCCGCGAGCTCGGCGTCCCCGGTCGGCGCCGGTGTGCGCCGGCTCACGGGGATGTGGGTGTGCTCGGGCAGGAACAGGGACGTGAACCCGCGCGTCTCCGCCTCGCGGGCCAGGTCGGGCACCGCCATCGAGACGTCGGTCGCGAACATCGTGAGGCCGAGGCGCACGGCGGTACGGTACCGGCCGCCATGGGGATCTGTGAGGGGCGAATCGCGATCGTGACCGGTGCGGCCCGCGGGCTCGGGCGCGCGCACGCCCTCGAGCTCGCCCGGCAGGGCGCGTCGGTCGTCGTGAACGACCTCGGCGTCGCGCTCGACGGCACCGGCCGCGACGTCACGCCCGCGCAGGCCGTCGTCGACGAGATCGTGGCCGCCGGCGGCACCGCCGTCGCCAACGGCGACGACATCGCCGACTGGGACGGCGCCGCGGCGCTCGTGGCGTGCGCGCTCGACACCTACGGGCGACTCGACGTGCTGGTGAACAACGCCGGGTTCACCCGCGACCGCATGGTCGTCAGCGCCACCGAGGACGAATGGGACGCGGTGGTGCGGGTCCACCTGAAAGGCCACTTCGCGCCGAGCCGCCACGCCAGCGGCTACTGGCGGGAGGAATCGAAGGCGGGCCGGCCGGTGGAGGCCCGCATCGTCAACACGAGCAGCGGCGCCGGGCTGCTCGGCAGCATCGGGCAGGCCGCGTACAGCGCGGCGAAGGCCGGGATCGCGGCGCTGACCCTCGTCGAGGCGGCCGAGCTCGCCCGGTACGGGGTGACCGCGAACGCCCTCGCGCCGTCGGCGCGGACCCGGATGACCGAGGACGTGTTCGCCGACCAGATGGCCAAGCCGACGTCGGGCTTCGACGCCATGGACCCGGCGAACGTCTCGCCGATCGTCGCGTGGCTGGCCAGCCGCGAATCGGCCGACGTGACCGGCCGGGTCTTCGAGGTCGAGGGTGCCCGCCTCAGCGTCGCGGACGGATGGCACCACGGCCCGGCGCGCCTGGGCGAGGAGCGCTGGGACGCGGCCGCGCTCGGTCCCGTCGTCCGGGACCTCCTCGCGGCGCTGCCCCGCCAGGACCCGATCTACGGGTCCGGGTGAGCGCCGGGCCTTAGAGCCGCTCCACGACCATCGCCATGCCCTGCCCGCCGCCGACGCACATCGTCTCGAGGCCGTAGCGGCCGCCGCCGTCCTCGAGGCCGTTCAGCAGCGTCGCCATGATGCGGGCACCGGTCATCCCGAACGGGTGGCCGAGCGCGATCGCCCCGCCGTGCACGTTCAGCTTCTCCCACGGCACACCGAGCTGCTTCGCCGAGGGGATGACCTGCGCGGCGAACGCCTCGTTGATCTCCACGAGGTCCATCTGGTCGACGCCGAGCCCGGCGCGGCGCAGCGCCTGCCGGCTCGCCTCGATCGGCCCGAGACCCATGATCTCGGGGTCGAGCGCGCTGACCCCGGACGCGACGACGCGCGCGAGCGGCGTGATGCCGAGCGCGTCGGCGCGGGTGTCGCTCATCACGACCGTCGCCGCAGCGCCGTCGTTCAGCGGGCACGCGTTGCCTGCCGTCACGGTCCCGCCGGGACGGAACGCGGGCTGCAGCGTCGAGAGCTTCTCGAGCGTCGTGTCCGGACGTGGGCCGTCGTCGGCGCTGACCGTCGTGCCGTCCGGCGCGGTCACCGGCGTGATCTCACGCTCGAAGAACCCGTTCTTCTGGGCCTCGACGGCCCGCTGCTGTGAGCGCAGCGCGAACTCGTCCATCTCCTCGCGGGTCACGTGCTCGGCCTCGGCGACGTTCTCCGCCGTCTGGCCCATCGCGATGTAGACGTCCGGGAGCCCGGCCTCCGGGGTCCAGGCGGGCTGTCCTCCCTCGGTGCGCGCCGTCGTGCGGGCCTCGGCGTCGGCGAACTCCGGGTTATGGGTGTCGGGCAGCCCGTCGGACATCCCCTTCCGGAAGCGGCTGACCGTCTCGACGCCGCCGGCGACGAACGTGTCACCCTCGCCCGCCTTGATGGCGTGCGCCGCCATCCGGATCGTCTGCAGCGACGAGGAGCAGTAGCGGTTCACGGTGACGCCCGGCGCGTGGGGGAGCCCGGCGAGCAGCGTCACGACCCGCGCCACGTTGTAGCCCGACTCCCCGGCGGGCTGGCCGCAGCCCCACAGCACGTCCTCGACCTCGGCCGGGTCGAGCGCCGGCACCCGGGCCAGCGCGGCCTTCACCACGTGGGCGGAGAGATCGTCGGGTCGACACGCCACCAGCGAGCCCTTGTTGGCCCGCCCGATCGGGGTCCGGGTGGCGGCGACGATCATGGCTTCGGGCATGGCGGGGCCTCCTCGGCGCCTGGGATGCTGCTCACTTCCTACATCCAGGCCCGGTGCAGGAGCGAACGAGAGGCGAGGGCCCCCAGCGAGGAGCGGTGGTGGCCGACGACCACGCGTACCAGCCGATCGAGAACTACGGCATCATCGGCGACCAGCACACGGTCGCGCTCGTCGGCGTCGACGGCTCCATCGACTTCTGCTGCTTCCCGCGCTGCGACTCGCCGACGATCTTCGCCGCGCTGCTCGACCGTCACCGGGGCGGGCGCTTCGCCATCCAGCCGGTGCAGGACGAGGTCACGCACCGCCAGATGTACCTGCCGGACACGAACGTGCTCATCACCCGGTTCCTCTCCGACGACGGCCTCGCCGAAGTCTCGGACTTCATGCCCGTCGGGTTCTTCCCGCACGACCACCCCCGGGTGCTGGTGCGCCGCGTGAAGTGCATCCGCCGCTCGATGGCCTTCGACCTCGTCTTCGACCCGCGCTTCGACTACGGGCGCGCCGAGCGCAGCGTCGAGGTCGGCGACGGCGAGGTGGTGTACGCCTCGAAGGGGGCCGACCGGACCGCGGTGCGCCTCCGCACCCCCGTGCCGCTGCACGTCGACGGCGACGGCGTGGCACGCGCCACCTTCGAGCTGGCCGCGGGGGACAAGGTGGCGTTCGTGATGGAGGAGGTCGGCAGCCACCTCCGCAGCCCGTCCGCGCACCCGGCGTACGTCTCCCAGGCGTTCAAGGACACGGTGAACTTCTGGCGCGAGTGGATCGGCCGGTCGGCCTACACGGGGCGCTGGCGCGAGATCGTGAACCGGTCCGCGCTCGTGCTGAAGCTGCTCGTCTCGCAGCACTACGGCTCGCTCGTCGCGGCCCCGACGTTCGGGCTGCCCGAGCAGGTCGGCGGGGAGCGCAACTGGGACTACCGCTACACATGGATCCGCGACGCGTCGTTCACCCTGTTCGCGCTCATCCGCCTCGGCTACACCGCCGAGGCCGGGGCGTTCATGCGGTGGATCCACGACCGGTGCATGGACCTCAACCCGGACGGGTCGCTCCAGATCATGTACGGCTGCGACGGCCGCAAAGAGCTCCCCGAGGTGGTGCTCGACCACTTCGAGGGCTACCGGGGCTCGTCGCCGGTCCGGATCGGGAACAGCGCATACGGCCAGCTCCAGCTCGACATCTACGGCGAGCTGATGGACGCGGTGTACCTGTACAACAAGTACGGGGAGCTGATCCCCTACGAGCTGTGGGTCAACCTCGTGCGCCTCGTCGACTACGTCTGCGACCACTGGCAGCTCCCCGACGAGGGCCTCTGGGAGGTGCGCGGCGAGCGCCAGGGCTTCCTCTACTCGCGCCTCATGTGCTGGGTCGCGGTCGACCGCGGCATCCGCCTCGCCGACCGCCGCTCGTTCCCGTACCCGTTCGAGCGGTGGCGCATGGCGCGCGACGCCATCTACGAGGAGATCATGACGTCGTTCTGGAACCCGAAACGGCGCACGTTCGTGCAGCACCTCGGGTCGAACGCCGTCGACGCGTCGGCGCTGCTCATGCCGCTGATGAAGTTCATCAGCCCGACCGACCCGCGCTTCCTCGACACGATCCAGGCGGTGACCACCGACCTGGTCGACGACTCGCTCGTCTACCGGTACAAGATCGGCGCCGCGGCGCAGGACGGCCTCATGGGCAACGAGGGCACGTTCAACATGTGCTCGTTCTGGTTCGCCGAGGCCGTCGCCCGCTCGGGCGACGTGCAGCGCGGCCGGTTCCTCTTCGAGAAGACGATCGGCTACGCCAACCACCTCGGGCTCTTCGCCGAGGAGCTCGGCCCGCGGGGCGAGCACCTCGGCAACTTCCCGCAGGCCTTCACCCACCTCGGCCTCATCAGCGCCGCCTACTCGATCGACCGCAAGCTCACGGACGCCGGCTGGGTCGGCTGAGGCCCCGGTCCCACCCGCGGGGCCGCGGGTGCCGCCGTGGGCGCGAGGACCTACGATGCCCCCGGGCATAGGGGGGAACCATGCGCAGATCGTCGCGAGTCTTCGTCGGCGTCGTCGCCGGCCTGCTGATGACGGGCACGCTGGCCGGGGTCCGCGGCGCATCCGCCGGCGCGGCGAGCGGGCCCACGCACGGCGGCACCCTCACGTTCGCGCTCGGCGCGGAGACCACCGGGGGATACTGCCTCCCCGGCACCGCGGAGCTCGCGACCCAGGGCATCGAGGTGGCGACGGCCATCTACGACACGCTCACCACGATCAACTCGAAGGGCCAGATCGTCCCGTTCCTCGCGAAGTCGGTGACACCCGACGCGACGTTCACGCACTGGACGGTCCAGCTGCGCTCCGGGATCCAGTTCCAGGACGGCGAGCCGCTCGACGCGAACGCGGTGAAGCTGAACCTCGACACCTACCGCGGCGACAACCCGAACATCGCGTCGCAGCTCAGCCCGTTCAGCCTCAAGCCGATCACGAGCGTCGACGTCACCGGCCCGCTCACGCTCGAGCTGACGACCAGCGAGCCGTGGCCCGCGCTGCCCTGGTACCTGTACGGCACGGGCCGCACCGGCATCGTCGCCCCCGCCCAGCTGGCCAGCAACCAGGTGTGCCCCACGCGCATGATCGGGACCGGACCGTTCGAGCTCGTGAGCTGGCAGCCCAACGAGGACCTCATCGTCAAGCGGAACCCCCACTACTGGCGGCCGGGGCTCCCGTACCTCGACGAGATCAAGTTCGAGATCGTCACCGACGCGGCGTCGATGCAGAACGGCCTCGTCGGGGGCGACTACGACGTCATCCAGACGGCGGACGCGCTGAGCATCCTCGCGCTGCGGGAGCGCAAGGCGTCCGGGCAGTCGAACGAGTACGACACCGACGCCGGCGCCGAGGTCGGCTACGGCCTCCTGAACCTGGCGAAGCCGCCGTTCAACGACATCAACGCGCGCCTCGCGGTCGCGTACGCCGGGGACGCCAACGAGCTGAACCAGATCCGCAACCGCGGGCTCGAAACGATCGCCACCGGCCCCTTCGCGCCCAACACGCCGTACTACCTGACCCCTGCGCAGGCGCGGGCCGCGGGGGCGCCCTACCACAACATCGCCAAGGCGAAGCACTATGCCGCGCTCTACTCGGCGGCCCACGGCGGTCAGCCGCTCAACTTCGAGTTCCTCACCTCTACCGATCCCGAGCTGCTCGCGCAGGCCGAGGTGGTGAAGGAGCAGGACGCGAAGGCCGGCATCGGCCTGACGATCAAGCAGGTCGACCAGTCAACGCTCATCAGCCTGGCGCTCGCCGGCGACTTCGACGAGTCGGCGTTCCTGAACCACCCCCAGGGCGACCCCGACACCCAGTACGTGTGGTGGCACAGCGGCTCGCCGGTGAACTTCAGCCACATCAACGACCCGGTCATCGACTCCGACCTCGACCAGGCGCGGGTGTCGACGAACCCGTCGCAGCGCGTCGCCCTGTACCGCAACCTGAACGAGCGCTTCTCCTCCCAGGTGTACGAGCTGTGGGCTTGGTACAACAAGTGGGCGGTGGCGTCCCAGCCCAACGTCCAGGGCCTCATCAACAGCCCGCTGCCCGACGGCACCGGCGTCGCGTTCCCCCTCTACGACGGCGTGATCCCGACGGCCACGATCTGGAAGAAATAGGGGCCGGACGCCGCCCGGGGAGGGTCAGCCCTCGACGGTGATGGCCTGCTCGGGGCAGTTCGCGGCGCCCCGGCGGGCCTGCTCCTCGAGCTCCGGGGGGAGCTCCTCGACGAGGAGGACGCAGTGGCCGTCGTCGTCGGCGCTGAAGACGTCCGGGCTCAGGCTGTAGCAGCGGCCGTGGCCGGTGCAGGCGCTCAGGTCGACCTGGACTCGCATCAGCCCGCAGGGTAGGCGCCGGATCCGGGTGTAATCGGGGTCGGGCCCCGCCGTTGTACTCGATGCATTGCCCTCCGCGGCTCCGTGGTGTTCCCACCAACGCCGTGCCGTGGTCGGTGGCGCCGCCCGCCCCATCCCTGCCCCCGGCGTCACCGGCCTCGGCCGGCCACCCCTCCGTGTTCGCCGATCGGCGCCGGAGTGGCCAGACTTTCAGGCAATGGATCCGGCCGAGCTGCGTCCGGTCGGCGCCGCCGACGAACCCGACGACGACCGGGCGCTCGTCGCCGACGCCCAGCAGGACCCCGCGGCGTTCGGTCCGCTGTACCGCCGGTACGTCGAGCGGATCTACGCCTTCGCCTATCGCCGCACCTGGACGCCCGAGGCGGCGGAGGACGTCACCGCGGCGACCTTCGAGCGCGCCCTGCGCCACCTCCCGCGCTTCGACCCGAGCGGTGCCGGGTTCGGGCCGTGGCTGTTCCGCATCGCCGCGAACGAGCTCGTCGACCACTACCGGCGGGAGGGACGGACGCGCAGTGACCGCGGTCAGCGCGGCCTGCACGTCCTCGCCGCCGACACGGTCGAGGACGACCTCGACGCCGTCGAGCGCGACGACGAGGTGCGCGCCATGGTCGACCGGCTCGGGACGCTCCGCCCCCGCTACCAGACGGCGCTCTCCCTGCGATACCTCGCCGGGCTGTCCGCCGACGAGGCGGCCGACGCCATGGGCTGCTCCAAGGCGGTGCTCGCCGTGACGCTGCACCGAGCGCTCGGCGCGCTGCGTCGCGCCGTCGAGGCCGGGACCGACGCGCCGTGACCGCCCGCGCCCAGCTGCGGGCCCGCCTCCGCGCGCTCGGTGCCCGGCCGACGGCCGCGCCCTCGGCCGGCTTCGTCGCCGCGCTCGGCCAGCACCTCGCGTCCACGGCTGTGCCGGACGTCGTGGTGGCGCCGCGCCTGACCCGCACCGGGGCGCGCGACGGGCTCCAGCGCCTCGGCCGCGTGCGGGCGCGCCCGTCGCCCGTGTTCGTCGCCGCCCTCCAGGACCGCCTCCAGCACGTCGACACGCGCGCCGCGGTCGTTGCCGCCACGCCGCGCCACCGGGTCCTCCTGCGGGCGAGCACGGCCGCCGCCGCGACCGTCGCCGTCGTGCTCCTCGCCACGGCGCTGCTCGGCGGGTTCGGGGGCGGCCAGCGCACCGCCCTGCAGCTCGGCAACGCCGTGAACACGACCGTCCAGCTGCCCGACGGTCGTACCGTCTCGGGGCGATCGGGCCTCTCGCTGCCCGACGGGAGCATCGTCCGGACCGGCCCGGACGGCCGGGCCAGCATCGGCTCGGTCAACCTCGGGCCCGGCTCGCAGGCCGTGGTGAACGGCGGCCGGCTCGGGCCGTCGACCCCGACGGTCCCGGCGGTCACCCCGAACGTGCCGAACGTGCCGGTGACCCTGCCGCCCGCGCCCGCCGCGCCGGTCACCGTCCCGACCGTGCTGCCGCAGTTCCCGCAGGTGGTCCCGACGACGCCGCCGCACCTGCTGCCGCTGCCGCACCCGCTGCTGCCGAACCTGCTGCCCGGCCTGCTGCCGTAGCGGCGGGCGCGGCGGCGCTCACCAGTCGAGCCCGACGCGCACCGGCCGATGATCGGAGCCGCACGCGTCGAGCACCACCGGGCGCGTCACGGTGACGTCGCCGGGACGGGTGAAGACGTGGTCGATCTGGCTGTGCGGGCGCGACGCCGGCCAGGTGCGACCCGTGACCCCGCGGCGCCAGCCGTCGCCGAGCAGCGCGGTCGCCGGCGGACCCCAGAAGTTGCAGTCCCCGGCCACGACCGTCGGCGTGCCCGGCGGGGGCAGGTCGCGCTGCAGGCGACGGAGCTGGATGATCGGGCCGTGCGGCAGCCGCGAGGTCAGATGGACGCCGACGACGCGCAGGGGCCGGGCGCCGTCGATCGTCACCTCGACCTGGGGCAGCGCCCGTGCCGGCGCCGGGTCGCCCGGCGTCGGCCCGACCGGCAGCGACGGCAGTGGTCGAGCCGGGACGCGGGTCAGCACCGCGATGCCGACCGTGCCGCGCCCGGCCGGGTCGTGGTGCGGCCACCGCCCGGTGTCGGTCGCATGGCCGGTCGCGACGTGGTGCATGGCGTAGCCGGCCTCCTCGACGAACGTGTCGACGACGCCGTGCTCGCCGTCGGGACGCCACACCTCCTGGATGATCATCACGTCGGCCGCGAGGCCGGCGAGCACGGCCCGGAGGTCGTAGGGGCGGGCCCCCTGGCGCGGCGGCCCGAGCCCGTAGTGCGTGTTGAACGTGACGAGGGCGAGCGTGCCCATGAGGGCGGTCACCCTACGAGGCGCTCGCCTCCGCACTCGGCAGGCGGACCACGAACCGCGCGCCGCCCAGCGGGGCCTCGTCGATTCGGACGCTGCCGCCGTGGCCCTCGGCGATGGCCCGCACCATCGCCAGCCCGAGGCCGGCACCGCCGCCGGCCCGGCCCCGGCCCTCGTCGAGGCGGGTGAACCGGTCGAAGACGCGCTCGCGGTCCTCGGCCGGGATGCCCGGCCCGTCGTCGTCGACGACGAGCCACACCGAGCCCTCCCCGGTGCTCACGGCGACGGCGGCGCGGCTGCGGGCGTGGCTCGACGCGTTGTCCAACAGGTTGCGCACGACCCGGCTCAGCTGCCGGGGGTTGCCGAGGACCCGGCCGGCCGACACGCGCGACGTGTCGATCGGCACGGGCCGCACCCGGGTCGTCTCCTCGAGGACCAGGTCGTCGAGGTCCACCTCGACCGGGTTCGCCGGGGCCTCCTCCTCGACGCGGGCCAGCTCGAGCAGCTCGCCGACCGCGCCCTCGAGGCGCTGGTCCTCGTCGAGGACCCGGCGGGCGATACGGGGCCAGTCCGCCTCGTCGCCGCGGCGCAGCGCGACCTCGAGCTGGGCGCGGATCGCCGCGACCGGGCTGCGCAGCTCGTGCGACGCGTCGGCGACGAACTGGCGCTGGCGCGTCGACGATTCCTCCAGGCGGTCGAGCATGGCGTTCATCGTGTGGGCGAGGCGGCCGACCTCGTCGCTCGTGTCCGGCTCCGGGACGCGGCGGTGCATCGTCGAGCCGGTGATCGAGGCGGCCTCGGCGCGGATCAGCTCGACGGGCCGCAGCGCCCGGCCGGTCAGGTACCAGGCGAGCATCGCGATCGCCGCGACCAGCAGCGGCACGCCGAGGAGAAGGTCGTCGGTGATGCTGTGCACCGTCCGGTTCACGTCGCCGATCGACCGCTCGGCGATCAGGGTGCTGTCACCTTGCTGGGTGGCGATGCGCTGCTGGTCGCGCACCGACTGGTTGAACGACGGGAGGCTGTCGCGGGGCACGGGCACCGGCGCGACGCCGACACCCACGATCGTCCCGTCGGGCGCGACGAGGAACATCGACGGCGCGCCGCCCTCACCGGGGTCGGAAGGGAAGTTCACCTGGTTGGGCGCGCGGCCGGCCTCGAGCTGGCGGGCGACCATCGACAGCTGCTCGCGGTTCGTGTTCTGGATCCCAGACAGCAGGCTGGCGTGCACCGACCGCACGAGCCCGAACGAGGCGGCGGCGAGGCCGACGGCGACGAGGCCGGCCGCGGCGAACGTGATCCGGACGCGCACCGACCCGAAGAACTGTCGGGCCTGCTCCCACCCCCGGGCCATCTCAGGTGTCCTCGGCGCTGAGGCGATAGCCCGCGCCCCGCACAGTGCGGATGAGGCGCGACCCGTAGGGCTGGTCGATCTTGCGGCGCAGGTAGCCGACGTAGACCTCGACGACGTTCGGGTCCCCAGCGAAGTCCATGCCCCACACGTGGTCCAGGATCTCCGCTTTCGACGCCACCGTGCCGTCGCGGCGGAGCAGGAACTCGAGGACCGAGAACTCCCGGGTGGTGAGCCGGATCTCGTCGCCGTCGCGGGTCAGGCGCCGCGCGCCCGGGTCGAGGCGCAGCGGGCCGAGCTCGAGCATCGCCGGGCGGGGCGCCGCGCCCCGCCGGAACAGCGCCCGGAGGCGGGCGAGCAGCACCACGAACGAGAACGGCTTCGACAAGAAGTCGTCGGCGCCCGTGTCGAGCGCCTCCGCCTCGTCCCACTCGCCGTCCTTCGCGGTGAGAATGAGGATGGGTGTCCACACCCCCTCGTCGCGCAGCGTCTTGCAGACCCGGTAGCCGTTCATGCCGGGCAGCAGCACGTCGAGCACGATCGCGTCGTAGGACCCCTCGCGGGCGCGCCACAGGCCGTCGAGCCCGTCGTGGACGGCGTCGACGTCGAAGCCCTCGGCCTCGAGGCCCTCTCGGATCGCGTCGGCCAGGTGCACCTCGTCTTCGACGATCAGCACCCGCATACCACCCGATTGTGCCCCGCGCTCGCGGGCTGGCCCGCGCCAACGCTGAGAGGACCCTCAGGATGGTGGGCCGATGAGCTCCCAGAGGTTGCCGGCCGGGTCGGTGGCGAACACCTGGCGCCGCCCGTCGTTGGTGATGGTGAACGTCTCGCGCCCGCTCGCCTCCACCTGGGCGATCACCGGGTCGAGCTGGTCCCCCAGGTCTATTGCCGTGTGCGCGCGTTTGGACGGGTGATGCGCAGGGTCCTCGGTGAGGTGCACCTGGGTGCCATCGTCGGCCTCGAACCAATGCACGGTGCCGAGTTGGGCGATCTCCGGGCCGGGCTGCACGGTCCGGTAGCCGAGCACGTCGACGAGCCAGCGCGTCTCGTCGTCCACGCCATCCTGGGGGACGCACAGGTTGACGTGGTCGAGTCGCATAGCGTGAGACTATGCCCGATGGCGCCCCAGATCCCCGTGACCGGCGACCCGGACGCCGACCGGCTCCTCGCCGAGAGCCCGCTCGCGCTGCTCATCGGGATGCTGCTCGACCAGCAGGTCCCGATGGAGTGGGCGTTCAGGGGCCCGTACACGCTGCAGCAGCGCCTCGGTGGCCTCGACGCCGCGGCGATCGCCGCGATGTCGCCGGACGAGATCGACGCGGTGTTTCGGACCAAGCCGGCGCTGCACCGATTCCCCGGCTCGATGGCCAAACGCGTGCACGCGCTCTGCCAGCAGCTCGTCGACGAGTACGGCGGTGACGCCGCGGCGGTGTGGCGTGGCGCCACCAGCGGCGACGACCTCTACGCCCGCCTGGTCGCGCTCCCCGGGTTCGGTGCCGAGAAGGCGAAGATCTTCGAGGCGCTCCTCGCCAAGCGGCTCGAGGTCCGACCCGACGGCTGGGAGCGGGCCGCCGCGCCGTTCTCGGACGACGCGCCCCGCTCGGTCGCCGACATCGACTCACCCGAGACGCTCGCCCGCGTGCGGGACTGGAAGCGGACCCAGAAGCGCCGCGGCAAGGGCAAGGCGGACTGATCGACGCGCCGGGCGCCGTCGCGCCGCGGCAGCCGAGCCGTCACGCGCCCCGCGGGCGTCGCGACGCCCCGACGGCGCTGCATCCATGCGGTATCATGGACATTCGACGGCCGCCGACGGCTGCCGTCGGGTCTTCCTCGCTAGTCCGGACGGACCGGGTTGTGGGATCGAGGACGACCCCGCCGCCTCCTCTTGCGGCAGCCCGACCGACATCCGTGAACAAAGCGAGCACTTCCCCATGACGAAGACCACCACCTTCGAGGCGCTCGGCGTCGCGCCCGATCTCGTCGCGACCCTGGCCGCGCAAGGCATCGACGCCCCCTTTCCCGTCCAGGCGCTGACCATCGCCGACGGTCTCGCCGGCCGCGACGTGTGCGGCAAGGCCAAGACCGGCTCCGGGAAGACCCTGGCGTTCGGCTTACCGCTCCTCCAGCGGGTCCGCCCCGCCGAGCCGCGCCGCCCGACCGGGCTGGTCCTGGTCCCGACCCGCGAGCTCGCCAACCAGGTGTTCGGCGTGCTCGAAGCGCTCGCCGCCGGGCGCGGCCAGCGGGTCGTCGCCGTGTACGGCGGCGTCGGTTTCGAGCACCAGATCGCCGCGCTCAAGGCGGGCGTCGACGTGATCGTCGGCACCCCAGGTCGCCTCATCGACCTGCTCGAGCGCCGCGAGCTGCGCCTCGACCACCTCGACGTCCTCGTCCTCGACGAGGCCGACCGGATGCTCGACATGGGCTTCCTGCCCCAGGTGCAGAAGATCCTCTACCGCCTCGAGTCCAATCCCCAGACCATGCTCTTCTCGGCGACGCTCGAAGGTGCCATCCGCCGCCTCGTCGACCGCTACATGCGCGACCCGGTCTTCCACGAGGTGGCGTCGCAGGACCCCACCGTCGACGAGATGGAGCACCGCTTCCTCGTCGTCCACCAGATGGACAAGCCCAAGGTCGCCGCGGCGATCGCCAGTGGGGTCCAGCGCACGCTCATCTTCTCCCGCACCAAGCGCGGCGCCGACCGGCTCGTCTCGGACCTGCGCCGCGAAGGCGTACGCGCCGCCGCGATCCACGGCGATCTGCGCCAGCAGGCCCGCGAGAAGTCGCTCGCGGACTTCATGGGCGGCAAGGTGCCCGTACTCGTCGCCACCGACGTCGCCGCTCGAGGCCTGCACATCGACGCCGTCGACGTCGTCCTGCACTACGACCCGCCCGAGGACAGCAAGGCCTACCTCCACCGCTCTGGCCGCACCGCCCGGGCCGGCGAGACCGGCTTCGCCGTCACCCTCGTGCTCTGGAACCAGGAGAACGAGGTGCGTGCCATCCGGCGACCGCTCGGGCTCACCGAGCCGTTCATCGAGGTGTTCTCGAACGATCCCCGTCTCGCTGACCTGCATCGTCTCGAGACCGACGAGGCGACCGTCCCCGCCTGACGAAACGATCCCGGCGGGCCGACCCCGCCGTGCGAGGATGAGGCCATGGCCCGCGTCTCGCGCAAGGTCGGCGCGATCACCGAGTCGGCGACGCTGGCCGTCGACGCCAAGGCCAAGGCCCTGCGCGCCGCCGGTGAGCCGGTCATCGGCTTCGGCGCCGGTGAGCCCGACTTCGCGACGCCGACCCACATCGTCGACGCGGCGGTCGAGGCGTGCCACGACTCGCGCAACCACCACTACACGCCGACCGCCGGGCTCCCCGAGCTGCGCGCCGCCGTCGCGGTCAAGACGACGCGCGACTCGGGGTACGAATGCGAGGCCAGCCAGGTCGTCGTGACGAACGGCGCGAAGCAGGCGGTCGCCGAGACGTTCCAGGCGCTGCTGGACCCGGGCGACGAGGTGCTGCTCCCCGCCCCGTACTGGACGACGTACCCCGAGGCGATCCGGCTCGCCGACGGGACGCCGGTGGTGCTCCCGACCACCGAGGCGAGCGGCTTTCGCGTCTCGGTCGAGCAGCTCGAGGCCGCGTGGACGCCGCGGACGAAGGCGCTCCTCTTCGTGTCGCCCAGCAACCCCACCGGCGTCGTCTACCCGCCGGGCGAGGTCGAGGCGATCGGCCGCTGGGCGCTCGAGCGCGGGGTCTGGGTCGTCACCGACGAGATCTACGAGCACCTCACGTACGGCGACCACCGGTTCACGTCCGTGCCCGTCATGGTGCCCGAGATCGCCGACACCTGCGTCGTGCTGAACGGCGTCTCGAAGACCTACGCGATGACGGGGTGGCGTCTCGGCTGGATCATCGCCCCGCGGGACGTCGCGGCTGCGGTGACGAACCTGCAGTCCCACGTGTGCTCCAACGTCGACAACGTCGCGCAGCAGGCCGCGCTCGCCGCGGTGACCGGTGACCTCGACGCGGTCGCGATGATGCGGCGGGCCTTCGCTGAGCGGGGGCGGATCATGCACGAGCTGCTGTCGCTGATCCCCGGCGTGCGCTGCCTCCCGCCCGAGGGCGCGTTCTACTGCTTCCCGTCGTTCCAGGCGCTGCTCGGTCGGGAGTTCGGCGGGTCGACCCCGGCGACGACGCTCGAACTCTGCGAGCTGGCCCTCGACGAGGCGCGGGTCGCGATCGTGCCCGGCGAGGCGTTCGGCGCGCCCGGCTACGCCCGCCTGTCGTTCGCGCTGTCGGACGAGCTGCTCGTCGAGGGCCTCGAGCGGCTCGGCAAGCTGCTGCGCTGAGCCCGCCCCGACCGAACGATCATCGGGGTGCCAGCCCCTCGCCACTATCTTCGAACGTGATGGCCCGCGTGCTCGTGACCGAGGAGCTCGCGGCCAGTGGGCTCGACGCCATGCGCGGCGCCGGCCTCGAGGTGGACGAGCGCGTCGGGTTGAGCGCCCCCGAGCTGCTCGACGCGGTGTCTGGCGCCGCCGCGCTCGTGATCCGCAGCGCTACGCAGGTGAACACGCCCGTGCTCGAGGCCGGCCGGGACCTCGTCGTCGTCGGGCGGGCGGGCATCGGCCTCGACAACGTCGACGTCGACGCCGCGACCCGCCGCGGCGTCATGGTCGTCAACGCGCCCCAGTCGAATGTGCTGTCGGCCGCCGAGCACACGGTCGCGCTCCTCCTCGCCCAGGCGCGCAACATCCCCCAGGCCGACGCCGACCTCAAGGGCGGTGCCTGGAACCGCTCCCGCTGGGAGGGCGTCGAGCTGCACAACAAGACCCTCGGGATCGTCGGACTGGGCCGCGTGGGGGTCCTCGTCGCGCAGCGCACCTCGGCGTTCGGCATGCGCCTCCTCGCGTACGACCCCTTCGTCAGCGCGGACCGGGCGCGCCAGCTCGGCGTGGGTCTGGTGGGCGCGCTCGACGAGCTCCTCCGACAGGCCGACTTCCTCACCGTCCATCTCCCCAAGACGCCCGAGACGCTCGGGCTCCTCGACGCCGAGATGCTGCGCCACGCCAAGCCGACGCTGCGGCTCGTCAACACGGCGCGGGGCGGAATCGTCGACGAGGCGGCGCTCGCGGACGCCCTGCGGGAGGGGCGCCTCGCCGGTGCCGCCCTCGACGTGTTCGCCACCGAGCCGACCGTCGAGTCACCGCTCTTCGGGCTCCCCAACGTCGTCGTCACGCCGCACCTCGGCGCGTCCACCGTCGAAGCCCAGGACAAGGCCGGCCAGACCATCGCCGAGCAGGTCGTGCTTGCCCTCCGCGGCGAGTTCGTGCCGTACGCGGTGAACGTCGCCGCCTCCGAGGCCAACGCGACGGTGGCCCCCTTCCTGCCCCTCGGCGAGCGCCTCGGCGGGCTCTTCACCGCCCTGGCCGGCGGCGTCGTCGACACCCTCGACGTCACCTACGAGGGCGAGATCGCCGACTACGACTGCCGTGTGCTGACGCTCTCGGTCCTCAAGGGCGTCCTCCAGCGCGTCGTCGACGAGCCGGTGTCGTTCGTGAACGCGCCGCAGCTGGCGGAGAGCCGCGGGCTCGCCGTCCGGGAGACCACGTCGTCGTCCGCGCTCGACTACGTGAACCTCATCACCCTCCGCGGGACGCGCGACGGCCGGCCGGTGCACGTCGCCGGGACGCTGTTCGGCAAGCGGGCGGCGCCGCGCATCGTCGGGATCGACGAGCACAGCGTCGATGTCCCCCCGACCCGCCACATGCTCGTCGTCCACAACGCCGACGAGCCCGGCATGATCGGCACCGTCGGCACGATCCTCGGCGAGGCGAACGTGAACATCGCCGACATGGATGTCGGCACCAACGCCGAGGGCGCGCCCGCCCTCATGGTGATCGCGACGGACATCCCGGTGCCGCGTGGGGTCGTCGAGCGGCTCCGGACGGAGACAGGAATCCTCGAGGCCCGCGCCCTCGAGCTCGACCGGTGAGCCCGGCGATCGAGCTCGTCCTCGACTGCGCCGATCTCGAGGCGCAGGCCACCTTCTGGGCGGCGGCGCTCGGCTACGAGCCCGTCGGCGCGGCCGGCCAGTACAGCCTGCTGGTCCCACCGGCCGGCGCGACCGGACCGCGCTTCATCCTGCAGCAGGTCCCAGAGCCGCGGACCACGAAGAACCGGATGCATCTCGACGTCGTCACCGACGACGTCGCCGGCGAAGCCGAGCGGCTCGAGGCCCTGGGCGCGCACCGGCGAGGGGACGTGATCGAGGAGCACGGGCACCGGTGGCTCCCGATGGCCGACCCCGAAGGCAACGAGTTCTGCGTCTGTGCGTGCTAACGGCGGGAGACCCGGAGGCCGTCGGCGGCCGCGGCCGTCGGGTCGGCGTAGCAGCGATCGGGGATGGTCCGCTCGTAGCTGGCACCGCCGGGTAGGTGGAAGATGCCGCTGCGCAGCTTCGCCTTCACGGGGTGGGTGACCGGACAGGACCGACCGTCCGGGTCGACCCAGACGGGTGCCGCGGGGACCGGGCGGGCCGTCGGCGCGACGACGCGGAGCCCGGCGTGCGGCGGCTCGAGCGTCGCTCGGGCCGCCGGCTCGGAGTCGTCCAACGCCCGGCTGGACTCGACGACGCGCCACAGCGCGTACGCGGTGACCACGAGGGTCCCGATGCCTACGACACGCCAAAGGCCGCGTCTGCGCACGACGCGAGTGTCCCATGCGACACGAAGTGACTTGTGTTTTTCGTGCCGGCCCGTCATCATGGTCGGCGATGACCGAGCAGCCCTACATCCGCTTTGACCTGAGCCTGCTCCTTACGTAGCGGCGAGCACACCCGTGCTCGCGGACGCCTCCTCGTGCCTTCGGGCCGAGGAGGTTTTTCGTGTGCCAAGCAGGCAGGACGACAGGAGCCAGCCATGACCGACCATCTGCGGATCTTCGACACGACGCTGCGGGACGGCGAGCAGTCGCCGGGCATCTCGCTCGACGTCGCCGAGAAGCTCGAGGTTGCCGAGCAGTTGGCGCGCCTCGGGGTCGACATCATCGAGGCCGGGTTCCCGATCGCGAGCACCGGCGACTTCGAAGCCGTCGAGGCGGTCGCCACGGCGGTGCGCGGGCCGGTCATCACCGCCTTGTCGCGGACCGGCTTCGAGGACATCGACCGGGCCTGGGAGGCCGTCCGCCACGCCGAGCGCCCGCGCATCCACGTGTTCATCGCGACGTCGCCGATCCACATGAAGAAGAAGCTGCGGATGACCGAGGACCAGGTGCGAGCCGAGATCGTCGCCGGTGTGGGCCGGGCCCGCTCCTACTGCGAGGACGTCGAGTTCTCGCCCGAGGACGGGAGCCGCTCCGACGTCGACTTCATGTGCGACGTCCTGCAGGCGGCCGTCGACCAGGGCGCGACGACCCTGAACATCCCCGACACCGTCGGCTACGGCGTGCCCGAGGAGTTCGGCGCGCTCATCGCGCACATCCTCGAGACGGTGCGGGGCGACTTCGTCGTGTCGACCCACTGCCACAACGACTTGGGGCTGGCCGTCGCGAACTCGCTCGCCGGGGTGCGGGCCGGCGCCCGCCAGGTCGAGTGCGCCATCAACGGGCTGGGGGAGCGGGCCGGCAACGCCGCGCTGGAGGAGATCGTGATGGCGGTCCGCACCCGCCCCGACTACTTCGGTGACATCGAGACGAGCGTCCGCACCGAGGAGCTGGCCCGCACCTCGCGGGTCGTGTCCCGTCTCACCGGCTACCCCGTCCAGTACAACAAGGCGGTCGTCGGCCGGAACGCGTTCGCCCATGAGGCCGGCATCCACCAGCACGGCGTGCTCGAGGACCGCGAGACCTACGAGATCATCGAGGCGTCGACGGTCGGGCAGGAGGCCGCGCAGATCGTGCTGGGCAAGCACTCCGGGCGCCACGCGTTCGCCGACACGCTCGAGAAGATGGGCCTGCGCCTCCAAGGTGACGCCTTGAACCAGGCCTTCGTGCGGTTCAAGGAGCTGGCCGACCGCAAGGTGCAGCTCACCGAGGCCGACCTCGAGGCGATCGTCGCCGAGGAGCTCGGCACCGCCGCGGTCCACCGGTACGGCATCGCCAGCCTGGACGTCCACGGTGGGACCCAGGCGACGCCGACGGCCACGGTCGTGCTGACCGACGGCGACACGAAGGTCGAGGGTCACGGCGACGGCAACGGCATGATCGACGCGGCGATCGCGGCGATCAGCGAGGCGACCGGCGTGCACGGCTCCGTCGTCGACTTCAAGGTGTCGTCGGTGACGGGCGGCGGCGACGCGCTCGGCGACGTCGTCATCCAGCTCGCGGTGGACAGCCACAAGGCGTCCGGGCGGGGACTCGCCACCGACGTCGTCGAGGCCTCGGCCCGGGCCTACCTCAACGCGGTGAACAAGCTCGTCCGCCTGCGTGACGCGCGGCCTCGGGAGCGGACGGTCGGGCCATGACGGTCAACTTGTGGTCCGAGGCCGAGCACGCCCGCGACTACCTGGCGCGGCGTAAGGACCTCCCGCACCGCCTCGACGGCTACGCCGCGCTGCTGGAGTTCCTGCCGGCCGCGCCCCGGCGGGTGCTCGACCTCGGCACCGGCGACGGGGAGCTGCTCGCCCGGGTGCGGGACGCCCACCCCGCCGGCGAGGGCGTCGCCGTGGACTTCTCGGCCGAGATGCTCGGGCGTGCCCGCGCCCGCTACGCCGACGACCCGGCCGTCACGGTGGTGGCGCACGACCTCGACGACCCGCTCCCCGCGGCGTGGGGGACCTTCGACGCCGTCGTGTCCTCGTTCGCGATCCACCACGTCGAGGACGCACGCAAGCGCACCCTCTACGGCGAGATCTCCGACCGCCTCGAGCCCGGCGGGGTGTTCTGCAACCTCGAGCACGTTGCCTCGCCGACCCCCGAGCTCCACGAGGCGTTCCTCCGGGCGCTCGGCAGCTCCATCGAGCACGACGACCCGTCCAACAAGCTGCTCGACGTCCACACCCAGCTCGCGTGGCTCCGCGAGCTGGGCTTCGAGCAGGTCGACTGTCACTGGAAGTGGCGGGAGCTGGCGCTCCTCGCCGGCGTCAAGCCCGCTTGAGCCCCACCGTCCCGGTGCGGGTGCGGCGCGGTGCCGGCGCACCCGCGGCCGAGCCGGTCACCATGCGGCGAAGGTCGCGCAGCTCGCGCCGCATGCTGTGGCGCAGGTACCGCTGCACGAGCGGAGCGAACGGCGCGAGCCACGGTGAGAGCACGTACTGCTCGTAGTGGATCACGGTGCACTGCTCGATCCCGAGCGGCGTGACCACGAACCCGCCCTCCACGGTGGCCCGGTCCCGGGGCACGTCGGCGTCGCGGCTGTGAAAGCCGGTCGGGTGGAGCTCGTAGTCGAAGCGCCCCCGCCACGGCACGCGGGCGAAGTGGCCCTCGACGTCGTAGGTGCCGCCACTATTCCCATCCGGGTGCACGGTCACCGTGTCGGCCTTGCGCTCCACGTGCTGGACGTTCTGGATATCCCAGATCGCGGGGAGCATCTCAGCCGGCGGGCACGGCACCTCCAGCGCCTCGACGACGGTGAGCCAGCGTGGCATCGAGCCTCCCGGGAGCAGCGACCGACTCAGTCCAGCAGGTCGTCTACCCGCCCGCGCAACCCACCTGCCGACTTGGGATGCCCGCGCGGAGGGTGTCCTCGACGGCGGCGAAGTCGTGGGCCCGCAGCCACAGCCGCAGGAGGTGGCGCCGCTTGGTCGGATCGGGGTCGTCCTCGTACGCCTCGCGGGCGTGCAGGATGACCGAGTTGTTGAGCCATTGGACGTCGCCGGGCCGGAAGTCCATCTCGACATGGAACATCGGATCGTTCGCAATCGACTCGATCGCGTCCATTGCGGCGCGCTGCCCGGTCGTGAGCCGCGGCGCGCCGGCATGGCGTTGCGAGTCGCGGATGTACCAACCGATATAGAAGAAGCGCGGACGCCCGTCGACGTCGTTGAGGACGGGCAACAGATAGAACGGCGGCTCATCCGGCCGCTCCTCGCCGTTGCGGTCCCAGGGCATCGGGTCATACAGCGTGTCGACGAGCCCGGGATCCCGGCGCAGCAGCTCGTTGTAGACCGCGGCGGCGCTCACGATGCGGCTCTCACCACCGCGCCGGGCGGCATGCAGACACAGCAGACCGATGACGTCCGCGCCGTCGGTGTGGAAGTCCTGTCGCTGGTTCGTCCGGTACAGCCGGATCTCCGGTCCCGTGCGCGTGACCCGCTCGTCGACGACGTGGCCCAGCGTGGTCCCGACGGCGTCCTGGCTCACCGGCGCGCCCAGGTGCGTGCCGAGCCCCATATAGGCGAGCTCGACGTCGAAGGGGCACAGCTCGGCGACAGGAAAGCCGCGCACGAGCACGAAGCCACGTCCGCGCGTGAGGTCGCGCTTCCACGCCGCGACGCGGTCCTCGAGCGCGCCGAGCGGGAAGTCCGCTTGGGTCACGGTCATCGGGTCGGCACCGCGACGGCGCGCGTGGCGCACCGCGGCGTGCAGCACCGCCACGGCGTCCGCATCGAGCTCGTCGGTCCACGCGCGAGGGTCGCGGACATCGGCGGCGGTCCACACCGCGCCGGACTCGATGACGCGGCGCTGGCTCACGCTGCCGGCACGGACAGCTCAATGAGGAGGGTACGGATCCGCTGCCCGATCTCGTCTCGGATGTGCCGGACGGCGGCGAGCTCCTGGCCGGCGGGATCGTCGAGCTCCCAGTCTTCGTAGCGCTTGCCGGGGAAGATCGGGCAGGCGTCGCCGCAGCCCATCGTGATCACGACGTCGGCGGCGCGCAGGATCTCGTCGGTCCACGGCTTGGGGAACTCATCGGCGATGTCGATGCCGACTTCCGCCATTGCCTCGATGGCCGCCGGATTGATCTGGCTCGTGGGCTCCGAGCCGCCCGACCACGCAACGGCCCGGTCGCCAGCCAGCCGGCGGAACCAGCCGAGCGCCATCTGGCTGCGCCCCGCGTTGTGGACGCACAAGAACAGCACGGTGGGCACCCCGGTGTCGGACTTGCCTTCGACGCGGGCCAGCGCCTGCAGGCGCTCACGGGCGAAGCGCTCCGCCAAGACGGGCAGGAAGTTGGTCGTCGTGGCCGACTTCGCGAGCTGGTCCCAGCTGGTGGTGAGGAACAGCTCGATGGTCTCCTTGCCGAACACGCCCGAGAACTCGCGGGCAATCCGCTCGGCGGCGGTTCGCAACGCGAGGTGCTGCTCGACCGTCGGTCCGGTCTGGGTCATGGTGGCTCCGATCAGTCGGGCTCGACGGCGTCGTGCGGGACGACGACTGCGTCGGCGGGCACGGACGGGAACAGCAACCGGGCGAGCGCGACGGCGGCCAGGCCCCCGAGCACCTGCATGACGATGAACGCGGGCGCGCTCGCGGGTGCAATGCCGGCGAACGTGTTGCTCAACGTCCGCCCGATCGTGACCGCCGGGTTCGCGAAGCTGGTCGAGGAGGTGAACCAGTACGCCGCGGTGATGTAGCCGCCGACGGCGAAAGCCACGACTGCGGAGCGACCGGATCGAACCACGCCGAGGATCACCAGTATCAGTCCGAAGGTGGCGACGAACTCGCCGAGCAGCAGCCCGCTCGATGACCGGCTGTGGGTGGAGAGCGTCACGGCCGGGAGGTTGAACATCAAGTTGGCGACCATCGCGCCGACGCACGCCCCGAGCACCTGGACGGCTGCGTAGGCCAGCGCGCTGCTCGTCGAGATGCCGCCCAAGATCCGGTCCGCCATCGTGACAACCGGGTTGAAATGGCCACCCGAGATGGGTCCGAAGGCGAGGATCAAGGCCACGAGCCCGGCGCCGGTGATCACGGCGTTGATGAACAGCTGGAGGCCCGTCTGGCCGGGCGAGAGCCGCTGCGCCGCGATACCGGAGCCGATGACGATCGCGACGAGGAACGCGGTGCCGAGGCCTTCCGCGGTCAGCCGGCGCGCGAGCTCGCGATCCAGCCTGCTCGTCAGCAACACCGCGCCGCCGACTCCGGTGCCGACGAACAGCACGCGGCATCGGCGGCGGGCTCGACGCTGCGCAGGTCCCCGGGCGCCATCTCGATGTCCTCGAGGACCGTGTAGACCTCCCACGGCTCCCCGTCGGGGGCGTCGACCCACACCTTGTCTTGGAGGGCGTAGCAGCACTCGACCTCGTCCTCGGTGGCCGTGGCGAGACCCGTTGCCGCGAGCCGACGCTGCGTGGCGTGGACGTCATCGGTGCTGGGCACCTCGACGCCGAGGTGGTTCAGCGTGCCGGGCGCACCCTGCCCCTCGACCAACACGAGCTTCAAGGGGGGCTCCTCGATGGCGAAGTTCGCGTAGCCGGGACGACGTTTGGCGGGCGGCGCGTCGAAGAGCTTCGAGTAGAACGCCACCGCCGCCTCGAGATCGCTGACGTTCAGCGCCAACTGGACCCTGGTCATGGCCGACTCCCTGATATATTCGCTTCAGTCGATGGATTGATCCTCGCGAATACATCCACGATTGTCAATGCGGGAGCGGTTGCATGAGCACGCGATCACCGACATCGAGCGCCTGCTGCGCCTCGGTGCTCGAAGCCCCGTTGAACGAGGGGGAGGCCCAGGACCTGGCCCGCGCCTTCGCGGCCCTCGCCGATCCCGTCCGGCTGCGTCTGTTGAGCCTGATCGCCGAAGCTGGTGAGATCTGCTCCTGCGACCTCCTGGAGCCGCTCGGCAAGTCGCAGCCCACGGTGTCGCATCACACCAAGGCCCTCGCCGACGCCGGTCTGATCACGGGCGTGAAGCAAGGCCGCTGGGTGTGGTGGTCGGTCGTGCCCGAGCGAATGGCGATGGTGGCCGACTCGCTCAGCGCCGGTCGGCGGTCCGCGAAGGTGTGACGCCGGCGCCCGCCGGTCAGCGCTTCTCGGCCACCAGCACGGAGTAGCCGGCGATCCCGTCGCGGACGGCCCGCGCCGCGGCCGCCACCCGGTCCATCGCGGTGTCGAAGTCGATCCCCTCGAGCGCCGGGACCTTCGCGATCCGAAAGGCGCGCAGCCGCGCGTCGATCTGGTCGACCATCTCGGCCAGCGCGTCGTCGTGGGCCTCGGTGCGGGTGACCGTCAGCCCCGCGGCGTCGAGGAGCGCCACGTACTCGGCCACCGGTCGGGCATCGGCCATGCAGGCCACCCAGCCGGCGAGCGACTGCAGCTCGGCGTCGAGGCGCTGCGGGTCGAGCGCCACATCCGTGATCCCGACTCGCCCTCCGGGGCGGAGCACCCGCGCCATCTCCGCCGCGGCGCTCGCCTTGTCGGGGAACGTGCAGAAGGCGCACTCGCAGAACACCACGTCGACCGAGCCGGCGGGGAGGGGGATCCGCTCGGCGTCCCCGAGATGGAAGCGGACCGTCTCGGCCAGGCCGCGCTCCGCGGCGAGGCGCGTCGCGTTCGCCACGGTCTGCTCGCCGAGATCGACGCCGTCGACCTCGACGCCGAACTCACCGGCGAGGAGGAAGGCCGTCGCGCCAGGCCCGCTCGCCACATCGAGCACGCGCTCGCCCGGCCGCAGGTCCAGGTGACGGGCGAGCCGGCGGGTCAGCGCGAGCCCGCCGGGGTGGTAGCTCTCGCCGAGGATGAGCGCGACCGCGTCGTGCTGATAGGCGGTCGCGCAGCAGACCTTGACGTCGGCGGCCGAGGGTTCCGACACGGTCATCGCAGCGACTGGCCCACGTTCGTCGCGTTCGCCGGGACGTGCCCGTCGCCGTCGCCGTCGTGGGTCTTGGACCCGTAGCGGGTGGTGAGCAGCACCGGCTGGAGCCCCTCGGCGTTCGGGACGATCGTGGGCACCGACACGCCGCTCAACTGCTCCCGGACCTGCTCCCGGTAGCCGACCGAGTTGTAGGCGCAGAAGGGGATGAGGCGCCCGTCGGGTGTGACCTCCTCGACGCAGCACTTCATCAGCTGCTTGACGTTCAACGTGTACGGGTCCTGGAAGTCCTGGATCACGATCATGAACGCCGTGTCGGTCACCGACTTCAGCGCCTCGGGCAGGTCGATGCCGCAGACCGCGCACTCGAGCTGCTCCTGGGTCATCTCGGTGCCGGGCGTCGCTGTCGCGCTCCACAGCTTCTCCAGCGCCTGGCGGATGTCCATGTCGGGCATCACCCGGTTGCTGACGTAGTCGAGGTAGTCCTCGATGTTGATGAGCCGTGGGATCGGCACGACGTTGTCGCCGTCGACGAGCAGGTACGTGATGCTGCGACACGTCGGGAAGCAGCACGGCACCGGGAAGAAGTCCGACACCCGGAACCACTCGGGGACCTGGTCGGCGAGCCCGTGGACGATCTCGGCGTTCGTGAGCCGCTGCATCGGGTCGAACTCGAGGTGGCGCCCGGAGTGGGTGACCGGCTGGAACGCGACGGAGCGCACGGCCGGGTGCTGGATCCCGAACTTCACGATGTCGCCGAGCTCGTGCTCGTTCAGGCCGGCCTCGATGGCCGCCACGAGGGTGACGGTCAGGCCCGCCTCGGCGCAGTTGTCGAGGGCGGACTGCTTGGCCTTGCGCAGGTCCCGGCCCCGGATCTCGGTGTGGGTCCGCTCGTTGAACCCGTCGAACTGCATGTAGATGTTCGGCTTGCGGTCGAACGCCGCGAGCGCCGCCACGAACTTCTTGTCGTGGGCGAGCTTGATCCCGTTCGTGTTGAGGTTGACGGTCTTGACGCCCTTGTCGAGCGCCAGCTGGATGAAGTCGAGGATCTGGGGATGGATCGTCGGCTCGCCGCCCGAGTACATGACGACCTCGGGCTCGCCCTCGGAGCGGACGAACGCGTCGAGGGCCGTGCCGCACTGCTCGAGTGTGAGCGAGAACCCGTCGGGCTGGTGGCCGGAGTCGGCGAAGCAGATCGGGCAGTCGAGGTTGCAGCCCGTGTTGACCTCGATGATCCCGAGGCAGGCGTGCTGCTTGTGGTCCGGGCAGAGCCCGCAGTCGAGCGGGCAGCCGTCGACGACCTCGGTCTGGGTCTCGAGCGGGATCGTGCCCGGCTTGTTGAAGCGCAGCGAGTCGAAGTACATCTGCGCGTCGCCGTAGAGGAGCGCCTCGAACAGGCCGTGCTCCTTGCAGCGCTTGCGCATGAAGACCCGGTTGTCCTTGACGTTCACCTCGGCGTCGATGACCGTCTTGCACACCGGGCAGATGCTCTTCGTGTACTCGAGGAAGACCTCGTCCCGGTCGACCTTCTGGCGCGGCGGACTCGTGATCGCCATCGGACAGCCCCTCCCGTCTGACGCCGGCGTTTCGTACCCTAGAGGTGCTTCGCCGCGGTGGGCACGACTGGATGTCCCGCGCCGCGTGCACCCGCGGCCACGCGAAACGCCACCCGCGGTCCGGCGCCACGGCGACCCACGACGACTTCGAGCCGGGCAGCGAGATGCTCCGCGGGGTGAGCGGCGGGTGGCACCGACTCCGCTCGAACCTCACGACCCTGCTCGACCGACGCGACCCTGGAGCTCGCCGACCCGGCGGCCGAGCCCGGGGCGGCGTCCGCCGGTCGCCCCCGGTAGGCCCGCACCGGCATCGGGCGGGCCGATCCCGTCACCTCACGGAGCGTGACGGTTCGGGGTTCAGGCGCCCACGCACCGTGCCGATGACTGAGGATCAGCACAGGCGGAGTTGGAGGCGGAGCGGTGCAGGTGTTGGCGGTGGGGGCCCATCCCGACGATGTCGAGCTCGGCTGCGGGGCGACGCTGCTGCGTCACGTCGCCCGGGGCGACCAGGTCACGATCCTGGTGCTGACCGCGGGCCAGCGCGGGCGGCTCGACGGCATGAGCCGGCAGGCCGAGCAGCAGGACGCCGCCGCCCGGCTGGGCGTCGAGCTGCGCTGGGGCGGGTTCACCGACGGGTCCATCCCCGACGGGCCCGAGACCATCACGGTGATCGACGAGGTCCTCGCGGCCACGGGCGCCCAGATCCTCTACACGCACGCCAGCCAGGACACCCACCAGGACCACCGGGCGACGGCGACGGCGAGTCTCGCCGCGGGACGGCGGCTCCCGACCGTCCTGCAGTTCGAGACACCCTCGAGCCAGCAGTTCGAGCCCACCATCTATGTGGACGTCGCGGCGACGCTCGAGGACAAGCTCGCCGCGCTGCGCTCCCACCTCTCCCAGGTGCTGCGCCAGGGACCGGTCGACCTCGAGGCGATCGAGGCCCAGGCCCGCTTCCGCGGGTTCCAGGGGCGGATCCGCTACGCCGAGGCGTTCGAGGCGGCCCGGCTCAGCTGGGACCTCGCGAGCCCGGCCTCGGTGATGGCGCCCGCGCTCGCGTTCGCCGCTACCGGCTGACCCGCGGCAGCCACGCCGGGCGGGCGGCCTCGTAGCCGCCGATCGCCGCGTCCTGCTGCAGCGTGAGGCCGATGTCGTCGAGGCCGTTCGTCAGCCGGTGGTGCACGTGGTCGTCGAGCTCGAACGGCTCGTCGAGGTCGAGGGCGGGGACGGCGACCCGGCGGTCGACGACGTCGACGACCACCTCGATCGTCGGGTCGTCCTCGAGGGCGTCGAGGATCCGACGCACGACCGCGTCGGGCAGCACGACGGGGACGAGGCCGCTCTTGTGGGCGTTGTTGCGGAAGATGTCGCCGAAGCGCGGCGCGATCACCGCCTCGAACCCGTAGTCCTGCAGCGCCCACACCGCGTGCTCGCGCGACGAGCCGCACCCGAAGTTCGGGCCGGCGACGAGGATGCGGAGGTCCTCGCCCTGGAAGGAAGGGCGGTTCAGCACGAAGTCGCTGCTCTCGCGCCACTCCGAGAACAGCCCCTGGCCGAACCCGGTGCGCTCGACGCGCTTCAGCCAGTCGCTCGGGATGATCTGGTCGGTGTCGACGTCGGAGCGGTCGAGCGGCACGGCGCGACCGACGATCTCGCGGACGGGTCGCATCGCGCTACCCCAGGTCCGCGGGGGCGGTGAACCGGCCGGCGACGGCGGTCGCGGCGGCGACGGCGGGGGAGACGAGGTGGGTGCGGCCGCCCTTGCCCTGGCGGCCCTCGAAGTTGCGGTTCGACGTCGACGCGCACCGCTCGCCCGGCGACAGCTTGTCCGGGTTCATGGCCAGGCACATCGAGCAGCCGGGCTCGCGCCAC
The DNA here is from genome assembly GCA_963731625.1 of uncultured Actinomycetes bacterium. Taxonomy (GTDB): domain Bacteria; phylum Actinomycetota; class Acidimicrobiia; order IMCC26256; family PALSA-555; genus PALSA-555. The sequence goes on along the minus strand of CAVSWH010000001.1, from coordinate 859,723 downwards.
TCGAAGCCGGCCGCCTCGAACACCCGGTCGAGCCCCTCGGCCTCGGCCTGCACCTTCACCGCCCGCGAGCCGGGCACGACGAGCGCCCGGACCCCGGTGCGGACGTTGCGGCCCTCGAGGACCTGGGCCGCGGCGCGCAGGTCCTCGATGCGCGAGTTGGTGCAGGACCCGATGAACACGGTGTCGATGGTGATCTCGCGCATCGGCGTGCCGGCCTGCAGCCCCATGTAGCGGAGCGCGAGCCGGGCGGCGTCGCGGTGGTGCACCTCGGTGAACGAGTCGGGGTCGGGCACGACGTCGTCGATCGTGACCGTCTGGCCCGGGTTCGTCCCCCACGACACGGAGGGTCGGAGCGCCGCAGCGTCGAGCGTCACCTCGTGGTCGAAGCGCGCGTCGGGGTCGGAGGGCAGGGCACGCCACTCGTCGAGCGCCCGCTCCCAGGCGCCGCCCGTCGGCGCGGAGGGGCGGCCCTCGAGGTAGGCGAACGTCGTGTCGTCGGGCGCGACGAGTCCCGCCCGCGCGCCGGCCTCGATCGACATGTTGCAGACCGTCATGCGGCCTTCCATCGAGAGGGCGCGGATCGCCGAGCCGCGGTACTCGAGCACCGAGCCGATGCCGCCCTGCGTGCCGATCCGGGCGATGATCGCCAGCACGACGTCCTTCGCCGACACGCCCGGCGGCAGGTCGCCGTCGACGACGACGGCCATCGTCCCGGGTCGGGCCTGGGGCAGCGTCTGGGTGGCGAGCACGTGCTCGACCTCGCTCGTGCCGATCCCGAAGGCGAGCGCGCCGAACGCGCCGTGGGTCGACGTGTGGGAGTCGCCGCACACGATCGTCATCCCCGGGAGCGTGAGGCCCTGCTCGGGCCCGATGATGTGGACGATGCCCTGGCCGGGGTCGCCCATGCCGTGGAGGCGGATCCCGAACTCGGCGCAGTTGGCGGCCAGCACCTCGATCTGGCGGGCGGAGACCGGGTCGGCGATGGGCGCGTCGACGTCGGTGGTCGGCACGTTGTGGTCCATCGTCGCGACGCAGAGGTCGGGGCGGCGCACGGTCCGCCCGTGGAGGCGCAGCCCGTCGAACGCCTGCGGTGAGGTCACCTCGTGGACGAGGTGCAGGTCGACGTAGAGGAGGTCGGGCTCGCCCGGGGCGGCGTGGACCACGTGGCGGTCCCAGATCTTCTCCGACAGTGTGGCGGCCATCCGCTCCTCCCGCGTGCCAGTCTGCCAGTCGGCATTCCGCGCGGCGGTCGAGATCGTGGCGTCACCGAAGCGAAACGAACCCGAAACATCGGCTCCCTACCGTCGGAGCATGCAGGACCCAGCGCTCGTGCGCTGGCCCGACGAGTCCGACCGCCTCGCGGGCCTGCGCACCACCCAGACCCCACGACTCCTGCTCGTCGACGCCGGCGGCGCCCCACCGGTGACCGTCGACCCCCTCGAGGACTGGGTGCGCCTCCCGGCCGACAACACCGAGCTGGCCGCCCGACTCGAGCGGCTCCGGGCCCGCGAGGCCGCCGCCCACGCCCCCCATGTCGACGACGACGGGCTGCTCCACTTTCGCAGCGCCTGGGTCGCGCTTTCCCCGGTGGAGCAGGCGCTCGCGGGTGCGCTCACCGAGCGCTTCGGCGCGGTCGTCGGGCGCGACACCCTCGCCCGCCGGGCCTGGCCCGACGGGACGCCGACCCGCAACGCCCTCGACGTCCACGTCCTGCGCTTCCGGCGCCGCGTCGCCCCCATCGGGCTCGAGCTGCGCACCGTCCGCGCCCGCGGCTACCTGCTCCAGGCCGGACCGGCCGCGAGCTGAGCGCCTGATCGGGCGCGCGTCCGGCGCGCGACGCTGACCCGGTGCGGGTCGGCGTCGACACCGGAGGCACGTTCACCGACCTCGTCGCCGAGGACGGGCGCGTGGTCAAGGTCTCGTCGACGCCGCGCGCGCCCGCCGACGCCGTCCGCCAGGCGCTCGCCTCCCTCCCCGCGCCCGCGTCGGTCCTCGCCCACGGCACGACCGTCGCCACGAACGCGCTCCTCGAGCGCCGCGGCCCGCCCGTGGCCCTCCTCACCACTGTCGGTTTCGCGGACGTGCTCGAGATCGCGCGCCAGACCCGCCCGGCGCTCTACGACCTGCACGTCGACCGGCCGCCGCCGCTGGTCGACCGTGGCCACCGTCTCGAGGTCGGCGGGCGCCTCGACGGCACGGGCCGGGAGCTCGAGGCGCTCGACCCCGCGACGATCCCCGAGCTGCCCGCCGATGTCGGCGCGGTCGCGGTGTGCCTCCTGCACGCCGACCTCGACGCCCGTCACGAGCGCGCCGTCGGCGCCGCGCTGCGCGCCCGAGGCGTCGACGTCACCTGCTCGCACGAGGTGTCCCCGGAGTTCCGCGAGTACGAGCGCACGGTCACCACGGTCGCGAACGCGCTGCTCCGCCCGGTCTGTCGCGCCTACCTCGAGGAGCTCGCCGCCGTCGCCGACGAGGTGCTCGTCCTCACCTCGGCCGGGGGCCTCATCCCGGCCGCCGACGCCGCCGGCCTCCCCGCCGCGCTGCTGCTCTCCGGTCCGGCCGGCGGCGTGCGCGCCGCGGCCGCCGTCACCGCGGCGTGCGGTCTCCCCGACGCGGTGTCGCTCGACATGGGCGGCACGAGCACCGACGTCTGCCTCATCCGCGGCGGCGTCCCCCTGCCCGCGCCGAGCCGCGCCGTCGCGGGCTATCCCATCCGGCTCCCCGCGCTCGACGTGCACACGATCGGCGCCGGCGGCGGGTCCATCGCCGTCCTCGACGCCGGCGGCGCGCTCGTCGTCGGGCCGCGCAGCGCCGGGGCCCTCCCAGGCCCCGCGTGCTACGGACGCGGGGGTGTCGAGGCCACCGTCACCGACGCGGACCTCGCGCTCGGGCGGATCGACCCGCACGCGACCTTCCCGGACCTGGGCCGCCTCGACACGGTGCGGGCGCGCGCCGCGCTCGACCGCGCCGGCGTCGACGCTGCCGGTGTCGTCACGGTCGTCGACACGGCGATGGAGGAGGCGGTCCGGGCCGTGACCGTGGCGCGCGGCGTCGACCCGCGCGCGCTCGCCCTCGTCGCGTTCGGTGGCGCGGGACCGCTGCACGGCTGTGCCGTCGCCGACGCGCTCGGCATGCGCGCCGTCATCGTCCCGCCGCACGCCGGCGCGCTCTCGGCCGTCGGGCTGCTCGCGTCACCGCGGCGGCGCGAGCTCGTCCGGAGCTGGCCGACCCCCGACGATCGGCGTGGGCTCGCCGACGCGCTCGAGCAGCTCGGTGCCGCGGCGGTCGCCGCGGTGGGACCGGGCGCGACCGTCGACACCGCGCTCGACTGCCGCTACGTCGGGCAGAGCCACGAGCTGACCGTGGCGACCGTCGAGGCCTTCCACGCTGAGCACCGCCGGCGGAACGGCTACGCCCGTCCCGACGTCCCGATCGAGGTCGTCGCGTTGCGCGCCGGCGCCAGCCGGCCGGCGCCGCTCGCCGCCGAGTCGCTGCCCGACGTCGAGCGGCCCCTCGTGCGCGGGCCCCGCGTCGCCGCCGAGCCGGACTGCACGATGTGGGTGCCCGAGGGCTGGGTGGCCGCGCCCGGCCCGCTCGGTGCGTGGGTGCTGCGACGCGACGGCGCGTCGTGACGCTCGACCCCGCGGCGCTCCGGGTGCTCACCGCCCGCCTGACCGGAATCGCGGAGGAGATGGGCGCGGTGCTGCGCCGCGCCGCGTCGAGCCCGAACATCAAGGAGCGCGCCGACTGCTCCGCGGCGCTGTTCACCGCCGGCGGGGAGCTGCTCGTCCAGGCCGAGCACATCCCCGTCCACCTCGGGTCCATGCCGGCGGCGGTCCAGGCGGCGGTGCGCGCCGCCGGGCCCGAGCCGACCCCGGGCGAGCAGTGGGTGCTGAACGACCCCTTCGCCGGCGGCACCCACCTCAACGACGTCACGGTCGTCGCGCCGGTCCACGTCGAGGGCCGGCTCGTCGGCTGGGCCGCCAACCGCGCCCACCACGCCGACCTCGGCGGGCTCACGCCCGGCTCCATGCCGCCCGACGCCCTCGACATCGCCGACGAGGGGCTGCGACTGGCGCCCATGCCGCTCACCGACGACGTCGCCGCGTGGTTCGCGGCCAGCTCCCGTGCCCCCGAGGAGCGCCGCGGCGACCTGGCCGCGCAGGGCGGGGCGAACGCCGTCGGCGTCGACCGGCTCCGCGACGCGGTCACGCGGCTCGGCTCGACCGCGCCACTCGCCGAGATCCTCGACTACGGGGAGCGTCGGATGCGCGCCGCGCTGCGCGGCCTCCCCGACGGCACCTGGCGGTTCGAAGACGTCCTCGACTCCGCTGGGCCACGGCCCGACCAGCAGACCCCCACACGCATCGTCGTCACTCTCCACCTCCAAGACGACACGGCCACCTTCGACTTCACCGGCACGGATCCCCAGCGGCCCGGCAACGTGAACGCCGTGGCCGCCGTCACCGAGAGCGCCGTCGTCTTCGCGCTGCGCGCCGCCACCGATCCCGACATCCCCGCGAGCGGTGGCGCCATCCGGCCGGTGCGCGTCGTCGCGCCCGCCGGCACCGTCGTCGCCGCGACGGCGCCCGTCGCGGTCGGCGCGGGCAACGTCGAGGTGAGCCAACGCGTCGCGGACGTGTGCCTCGGCGCGCTCGCCGCCGCGGTGCCCAACCGTCTCGGCGCGGCGGGCCAGGGGACCATGAACAACGTGCTGCTCGGCGCGGCCCGGTGGGTGTACTACGAGACGATCGGCGGCGGGCAGGGCGCGAAGCCCTGGGCGGACGGCATGAGCGGGGTGCACACCGCGATGACGAACACCCGCGACACGCCGGTCGAGGCGCTCGAGCGGTCCTTGCCGGTGCGGGTCCGGCGTTACGCGCTCCGCCGGGGCAGCGGCGGTGCCGGCGCGCACCGCGGCGGCGACGGAATCGAGCGCGAGCTCGAGGTGCTGACGGAGGTGACGGCGTCGCTCATCACCGAGCGTCGCACGAGCGCGCCCTGGGGGCTCGCCGGCGGCGAGCCCGGCGCGGTGGGCGAGAACTGGCTGCTGCCCGGCGGCGACGCGTCGCGGGCCACGCGGCTCAAGGACAAGGTGACGCTGACGCTCCAGCCAGGTGACGTCCTGCGCATCCGCACGCCGGGCGGCGGGGGCTACGGCCCCGCGTGATCAGCACCAGATCGCGACGGCGCACCCCGCACCGTCGCGATCTGGTGGGTCGGGCAGGCTGAACGCGGCGCCGGTCGCGAGCCGCGCCGCGGTCCACGCGACCGCCGCGGCGTCGAGCACGTCGTCGACCCCGGCGGCGCCCGCCGGGCCCAGGTCGGCGGGCACCACGATCCCGGCGAGGGCCAACAGCGCGGTCCGCGTCTGCGAGCCCGCCCACGTGCGCTTCGGGTGCGACAGCGGCGCGCCGTGCAACGTCGCGAACGACAGCTCGGGTGAGACCTCGAAGATCCGGGAAGGCTCGGCGCGCCAGTGCGGCTCGGCGTCGCGCATCTTCTCCCGCAGATGCCAGCCCTGCGCGCTGACGCCGCGCCCGTACCGTCGGCGCGCCAGCTCGTTGGCCGTGGCGAGATCCGGGGCGTCGAGCACCTCGAGGGGTGGCGGATCGAACACCGACGCGCGCCGGGCGCCGAGCCGTTCGCGTGCGGCGACATCGGCGGCGCGGGGGCAGGCACACGATCCGAGCGGGATGTCGACGCCGATCACGGTCGCCGGGTCGTCGAGCAGGTCGGCGAACCGGGCCGCGAGGCGCGCCCCGCGAACTGACCGTCGACGAGCATCACGGCCACCCAGCCCCCGGCGCAGCCGTCGACGCCGGCGACGCGGGTCACACAGGCCGGACCGAGATGACCTCGACCTCGAAGGTGCGGCGCGGCGCCGCGTAGTTGACGACCTGCCCGGGGCGGGCGCCGAGCAGCGCCTGGCCGAGCGGCGACGACGTCGACAGCACGTCGAAGGTCTCGTGCCGCTCCTCGATCGACCCGACGAGATACTCGGTCGGCCCGTCGTCGCCCTCCATGCGGATCTCGACGATCGTGCCGGGACCGACGACGTCGCTGGCGACGCCGTCGACCACGACGGCGGACCGCAGGATGCTCTCGATGTGACGAATCCGGGCCTCGTTGTGGCCCTGCTCGTTCTTGGCGGCGTCGTAGTCGGCGTTCTCGCGGATGTCGCCGTGCTCGCGGGCGCGCTCGATCCACAAGGAGATCTCGGCGCGCCGGCCCGTCCGCTCGTCGAGCTCCTGGCGCAGTCGGTCCTGGGCGTCACGCGTCAGATGGACCTGATCCATTAATGGAGCGTACCCGCCACCCCGTCGATCGATGCCCGACACTGCGCACCTCCCATACGGGTGTGCGTTCGCGCGCCCGCCGCGTCGTGCGTCGCGCCGTACGCGGTTGACCGAGCCGCGGCGCCCTGCGACACTGGTGGGCCGATGCGGCCACACAGCACCATCATCGTTATCGAGTAGCAGGCGCCCCGCCCCGGCGCCTGCATGCGACCGTCCACTCCGGTGGGCGGTTTTTCATACCTGGAGACCTCGCGGAGCCAAAGCAGTGACTCACCAGATCGGGATCATCGGCGGCGACGGCATCGGGCCCGAAGTCGTCGCCGAGGCGCTGAAGGTCCTCGACGCGACCGGCGTCCCGTACACGCCGGTCGTGTTCGACCTCGGCGGCGCGCGCTATCGAGCGCGACGGCGTGGTGCTGCCCGACGACGACCTCGACGCGATCCGGGGCCTCGACGCCGTGCTCCTCGGCGCGGTCGGCGTCCCCGACATCCCGCCGGGCGTGCTCGAGCGGGGCCTGCTCCTCAAGCTGCGCTTCGACCTCGACCTCTACGTGAACCACCGCCCCTTCGTCGCGCCGCCGAGTCCCCTGAACGACGGCGTGGACCTCGTCGTCGTCCGCGAGAACACCGAGGGCTCCTACGCCGGCGAGGGCGGGTTCCTGCGCCGCGGCACACCGCAGGAGATCGCCACGCAGGGCTCGGTGAACACCCGCTTCGGGGTCGAGCGCTGCGTCCGGTACGCCTGCGAGCTCGCCCGGGCCCGCGAGCGACGCCACCTCACCCTCGTGCACAAGACCAACGTCTTGACCTTCGCCGGGGACCTCTGGCAGCGGACCTTCGACGAGGTGGCGGCGGGCTACGACGACGTCGAGACCGCCTACCACCACGTCGACGCGGCCTGCATCTACCTCGTGCAGGATCCTGGCCGCTACGACGTCATCGTCACCGACAACCTCTTCGGCGACATCCTCACCGACCTGGCGAGCGCCGTCTCCGGCGGGATCGGCCGGGCGGCGTCGGGCAACCTGAACCCCGACCGGACGGGCCCGTCCCTGTTCGAGCCGGTGCACGGCTCCGCCCCCGACATCGCCGGGACCGGCGCCGCCGACCCCCGAGCGGCGATCATCTCGGCGGCGATGATGCTGGAATTCCTGGGCGAGACCGACGCCGCGACCCGAGTGCGCGACGCGATAGCAAAGTCCGAGGACGTGGTGGGAACGACGAGCGACATCGGCGACGCGGTCGCCGAGCGGGTCTGAGGAGGCTGGGCGATGCCCATCGAGGAAACCGAGTTCATCTGGATGGACGGCACGCTCGTGCCCTGGAAGGACGCCACCATCCACGTCCTCACGCACAGCCTCCATTACGGCTCCGGCGTGTTCGAGGGGATCCGCGCCTACCCGACGGCGCGCGGCCCCGCCGTCTTCCGCCTCACCGACCACATGCGCCGACTTCACCAGTCGGCCGGCCTCCTCCACGTCGACCTGCCGTACTCGGTCGCCGAGCTCGTCGAGGCGACGAAGGAGACGATCCGGGCCAACCACCTCGACTCCTGCTACATCCGCCCCATCGCCTACCTCGGGTACGGCGAGATGGGGCTCAACCCGCTGCCGTGCGACGTCAACGTGGCGATCGCCGTCTGGCCGTGGGGCAGCTACCTCGGCGACGAGGGCGTCCAGCACGGCGTGCGCATGAAGATCTCGACCTGGCGGCGCATGGACCCCAACATCAACCCCGTCGCGGCGAAGGGCACGGGCATCTACATCAACTCGAGCCTCGCGAAGGTCGAAGCGCTCAAGGGCGGCTACGACGAGGCGATCCTGTTGAACACATCCGGCAGCGTCGCCGAGGCCACCGGCGAGAACGTCTTCGTCGTCAAGAACGGCGCGCTCATCACCCCGCCACTGCACGCCGGCGCGCTCGAGGGCATCACCCGCGACTCGGTGATGGTCATCGCCCGCGACATGGGCTACGAGGTCCGCGAGCACGAGCTGCTGCGCACCGACCTGTACACGGCCGACGAGGCGTTCCTCTGCGGCACCGCGGCCGAGGTCGTGCCCATCCGCGAGGTCGACGACCACGAGATCGGCGAACCCGGCGAAGCGACCCGCAAGATCCAAGAGACCTACTTCGCGACCGTCCGCGGGCAGGTCGAGAAGTACGCGGACTGGCTCGAGTACGCCGATGGCTGACGTCGAGCTCCCGGCCCGCGTCGAGATCTACGACACGACGCTGCGCGACGGCGCCCAGCTCGAGGGCATCTCGCTCACCGTCGACGACAAGCTCCGCATCGCCGAGCAGCTCGACTGGCTCGGCGTCGACTACATCGAGGCGGGCTGGCCGGGCGCGAACCCGAAGGACGACGAGCTGTTCCGCCGCACCGGCGAGCTCGACCTCGGGACGTCGACGCTCGTCGCCTTCGGCTCGACGCGCCGCGCGAAGGGCAAGGTCGACTCGGACGACACGCTGCGCCACCTCGTCGAGGCCGGCACCTCGACGGTGTGCATCGTCGGGAAGAGCTGGGACTACCACGTCACCGAGGCGCTCGGCACCACCCTCGACGAGGGCGTGGCGATGGTCGCCGACTCGGTGGCGTACCTGCGCGGCGCCGGCCTCGACGTCCTCTTCGACGCGGAGCACTTCTTCGACGGCTACCAGCGCAACCCGGAGTTCGCGCTGCGCGTCCTCGAGGGCGCAGCCGCCCAGGGCGCCTCCCGCCTCGTGCTCTGCGACACGAACGGGGGCACGCTGCCCGCCGACGTCGAGCGCATCGTCCGCGACGTCGTCACCTACTTCCAGGGCGACGTCGGCGTCGCCGTGCACCTCCACGACGACGCCGGCACCGGCGTGGCGAACGCGCTCGCCGGGGTCCGGGGCGGCGCCATCCAGGTCCAGGGCACGATCAACGGCTACGGCGAGCGGACCGGCAACTGCAACCTGACGACGATCATCCCGAACCTGACGCTGAAGATGGGCGTCGAGACGATCCCCCGGGACCGCCTCGAGCGGCTCACTCCCGTCGCCCATCACGTCGCCGAGCTCGTGAACATGGCGCTGAACCCCCAGGCGCCCTACGTAGGCGGGTCGGCGTTCGCCCACAAGGCGGGCCTGCACATGAGCGCGATCGCCAAGCGGCCCGACGCGTACGAGCACGTCAACCCGGACGGGGTCGGCAACGGCACCCGCTTCGTCGTGTCCGAGCTCGCCGGCCGCTCGACGATCCTCCTCAAAGCCAAGGAGCTTGGTCTCACCCTCGACGGCCCCCAGGTGAACGAGGTCGTCGACGAGCTGAAGCGCCTCGAGCACCAGGGCTACCACTTCGAGGTCGCCGACGGCTCCCTCGAGCTGCTCATGCGCCGCGCCACCGGCTGGGAGCAGCCGTTCTTCCGCGTCGAGTCCTTCCGCGTCATCACCGACGACCGCGACGCCGACCATCTCGGCGGGGGCCTGGCGACCGAGGCCACGATCAAGGTCCACATCGGCGGCGAGCGCGTCGTGCGCACCGCCGAGGGCAACGGGCCGGTGAACGCGCTCGACAGCGCGCTGCGCAGCGCGCTCGGCACCCGCTACCCGGCGCTCGAGCGAGTCCACCTCACCGACTACAAGGTGCGCGTGCTCGACACCGAGAAGGGGACCGGCGCCGTTACCCGCGTCCTTATCGACACGACGAACGGCGACCGCTCCTGGACCACGATCGGGGTGAGCGAGAACGTCATCGAGGCCTCTTGGCAGGCCCTCTACGACTCGCTCGTCTACGGGCTCGCCCTCGCGGCCGATCCCGCCGACTAGAACCTGCGCATGGCCGCCGACCCCTTCGTCGCCCCGGAGCTCGAGGACGAGCCCCGCCAGCTTCAGAACCTCGCGCCCGGCGTGCGGATGCCCGCCGCCCGGCCCTGGTACTCCGACCGGCCCGGCGACGAGGTCTCGTTCGGCCAGCCCCGGGGCCGCCTCTTCGGTGTCCCGGGCCCCAACATCGGCTACGCGCTCACCCTCGCCGAGCGAATTGGGGAGCGCCTCACCCTCGCGCCCCACGAGCGCCTCGACGACGCGCTCGCCGTCGTGAGCGAGCTCGCCATGAAGCGCGCCGCGCTGTTCGGGCGGGCGCCGGTGATGGCCGATCTCGACGTCGCGGCCCACATCCTCGGCTACGTCGGCGGCTGCGACCCCGACGACGCGGTGTGGCGAGGCGCTGCGGTCGACGGGGCCGAGCACGACTACAACGTCCGGCGGGCGATCTGCGACGCCGTCGACGTCGACGCCCTCCGGCTCCCCCCGGACGGGGTGAGCGGCCGGGCCCTCGAGCTGCGGGCCCAGCTGCGGGCCGCGTGGCGGCCCGACGACGCCTGACCCCGCCCGTCCCCCGCGAGCGACCGCCGGGCCTGCCCCGGCCGTCCCGAGATTGCTGACGTGGATGTCAGGTCGCTGGATAGAGTCCGGGTGCGGTGGCTGCGTTCCTGTTGTCGGACGAGTATGAGGAGCTGCGGGCGTCGGTCCGCCGCTTCGCGGAGGAGCACGTTGCCCCGCACGCCGCCGAGACGGACGAGCGGGCCGAGTTCCCCTGGAAGTCCTTCGAGGCTTACCGCGACTCGGGGCTGATCCGCCTCCCGTACCCGGAGGCGCTCGGCGGCGACGGCGGCGACTCGCTCGCCTACGCCGTGCTCGTCGAGGAGGTGGCGCGAGTCTGCGCGTCGTCCTCTCTCTTCGTGCTGATCAGCCGCCTGGCGTCCCACGCCATCCTCGCCCACGGCGCCCCGGCGCTCCAGGCCGCGGTGATCCCGAAGGTCGCGGCGGGCGAGTGGCAAGGCTCCTACTGCCTCTCCGAGGCCCACGCCGGGAGCGACGTCGCGGCGATGACCACCCGGGCCACCCGCGACGGCGACCACTATGTGCTCGCGGGCCGCAAGTTCTGGATCACGAACGCCGGGATCTCGGACTTCTACACCGTGTTCGCCAAGACCGACCCCGACGCCGGCGCCCGCGGCATCTCGGTGTTCGTGGTCGAGGCGACGTGGGACGGCGTCGCCATCGGGAAGCTCGAATCCAAGCTCGGCGTCCGGGGCTCACCCACCGGGGAGCTGCTGCTTGAGGAGGTCGTCGTGCCCGCCGACCACCTCGTCGGCGACGAGCGCGCGGGGTTGGGCTACGCGCTCGAGGCCCTCAACAGCTCCCGTCCCGTCATCGGGGCCCAGGCGGTCGGCATCGCCCAGGGCGCGCTCGACGTCGCCGCCCGCTACGCCACCGAGCGGTCCCAGTTCGGGAGCCACATCGCGGAGTTCCAGGGCATCCGCTTCATGCTCGCCGACATGGCGACGCGCCTCGAAGCGGCCCGATCCCTCGTCTACCGCGCCTGCAGCCTGCTCGACTCGGGGACGCCGGACGTCGCCGCGGCGTCCTCGATGGCGAAGCTGTTCGCGTCCGACGCAGCGATGCAGATCACGACCGACGCCGTCCAGGTGCTCGGCGGTGCCGGCTACACGCGCGACTTCCCGGTGGAGCGCATGATGCGCGACGCCAAGATCACCCAGATCTACGAGGGCACGAACCAGATCCAGCGGATGGTCATCGCCCGAGGGGTGCTCGATCACCTGACCCGCTAAGCGGGGCGGTCGAGCGACTCGCGGCGGCCCCAGACCGCGGAACGCTCGGGGGTCGCCCGGCGATCGGGACGCCCGCTGCGGCGCTCCGGTCAAGGCATCAGCCGACCGTGACGACACCTATCGCATGGGGGAGCCACGACAGGACGCGGCGGTGCTCGCCGGCTTGCGCTCGCTGCTCGAGCAGCACCCCGGGTCCTTGGTCACCGCGATCGGCGCCGACGGCATCTTCGTGCCGTGGCCGCCCGGACTGGCGGTCGAGGGACACGGTGTCCTGCCGGGTCGCTCCGCCATGGACTTCGTCGTCCCCGGCGACTGGGAAGCGGTCATCCGGGCGTGGGAGGCGACGCTCGCCGAGGGCGCGGCCCGGGTCGTGGTGCGCCTGGCGGCCAGCCCCAGCGAGGACGTCGACCTCTACTACTTCGACGTCACGGGAAGTCACGGCGTCTTCGTGGGCGTGCTCGTCGGCCGGCACGCGCGGGAGGCGCTGGCCCGCGGCATTGACCTCGACAGTGCGCCGCCGCGCCTCGCCCGGGTGACCAAGAGCGGGAACGCCGTCATCCTCTCGGCCGACGAGGCGACCCAGCAGATCCTCGGCTGGAGTGCGGACGAGCTGACCGGGATGCGCTCGCTCGACCTCATCCATCCCGACGATCAGGAGACCGCCATTCGCAGCTGGATGGAGATGCTCGCGGCCCGGACGACGGGCCCTCGGGTCCGGCTCCGCCATCGCCGCCGCGACGGCGCCTGGGTCTGGCTCGAGGTCACCAACCACAACCTGCTCGACGATCCGGCGCAGCGCATCGTCGCCGCCGACATGATCGACGTGACCGACGAGGTCGAGGCCCACGACGCCCTGCGCCGTCGGGAGCAGCTCTTCGCGCGCCTCGCCGAAGCCCTCCCGAGCGGCCTGCTCCAGCTCGATCGGCGGGGCACCGTCGTCTACACCAACGAGCGCCTCGAGACGATCCTCGGCCTCCCCGCCGCGCAGACGGCGGCGCAGCAGCTCGCGACCGTCACCCGAGATGACTGGCCGCTCGTCGACGCGGCGATCGAGGGGGCGTTGGTCCGGGGTGGCGACGACGACCTGGAGGTCGGCGTGCAGCGCCCAGGCGAGCACGCGCGGCGGCGCTGCCTGGTGCGAGTCCGCTCGCTCACCGACGACGCCGGGACGGCCACCGGCGCCATCGTGTCGATCGAGGACGTGACCGAGGCCGCCGAGCTCCGAGCGGAGCTCGAGGAACGAGCGACGACCGACATGCTCACCCGGTGCCTCAACCGCGCGACGGTCATGTCGTCGCTGGAAGCCACGCTCGCCCGCGGCGACGACGGCCTCGCCGCGGTCGTGTTCGCGGACCTCGACGACTTCAAGGCGGTGAACGACCAGCACGGACACGCGGTGGGCGACGACGTGCTCACCCGCGTCGGGCAACGGCTCGCGGCGGCCGTGCGGGTCGGCGACTACGTCGGGCGTGTCGGCGGCGACGAGTTCCTCGTCGTGTGCCCCGACGTGAGCGACCGGGCCGAGGTGCAGCGCATCGCGGCCCGGGTCGCCGAGGCGCTCCGCACGGCCGTGCAGGTCGGGACGCACACGATCGACGTGCGGGCGAGCGTCGGCGTCGCGTACGCCACCCGACGGGATGCCAACGCGGACGAGCTCGTGTCCGAGGCAGACGCGGCGATGTACCGCACCAAGCGGACCCGCCCAGGGGCCGAGCGCAGATGGGTCAGTCGATGAGCGCCGCGCCGCCGACCTCATGTCGACGCCGCGCCAGCTGCGTCACCCATCCACCGGCGATCGCCACACCCCCCAGCGCGTAGAGCGGCAGCAGGGTCCGCACAAGACCGTCCGTCGTCCAGACGACGGATCCGAGCAGCGTCGCAAACCCGGCGAAGCCCACGGTGACCCAGGTGAGCACGTCGCGGCGGGCGAACGTCACCGCGCCGATCGTGACGAGCGCCGCCGTCGCCGCCCCGGCGAGGACGCTGGTCGGGTCGGTGCCGTGCGCGAGGGCGCTGGCGAGGCCGGCGCCCGGCAGGCCGAGGCGTGCCGCCGAGGTCCCGTAGGGGAGGGTGCCCAGGCGGAGGTCGATGACCCCGACCCAGAGCACATAGGCGGCGAAGGGCCAGACGAGCTGGCCCAGACGCCGAATTGACCCTCGAGTCCGGGGATCGTGCGCCAGCTCCCAGCACGCCAGGGCGGCGACCCCGACGAGCATCGACTCGCGGGTCAACGCCGCGAGGCACAGCGCGCCGACGGCCCAGCCGTCGCGGCGGGACTGCCAGCACAGCACGCCCGCGCCGAAGAGCGCGAAGGCGAGGAGCTCCGGCGTGAAGCCCATGACCGCCCGCACCCCGACGACGACCACGAGGAGCGCCCACCAGGGGCTCGCGCGGCGGCGCAGCAGGAGCAGGGCCATCACCCACGTCGCCGCGGCGCCCGAGAGAGCGGCGAGCGCCGCCATGACCCACGGCACCAGCTGGGGCTGGCCGAAGGATCCGGACCACGCGAGGTACGACCACAGCGGCCGCTGCGCTCGGTACGCGTAGTCGGTCGCCGACCCGATGACCGCCGGTCGGGCGAGCGACGGGTCCTGGGCGACCGCCGCGAACGCCTGCCCGTCACCGTGCACGAGCACGGACTCGACCCGCGACAGCGACCGGTTGTACAGGGAGATGTAGGGGTGCTGATCGGCGCAGCACTGCGAGGACTGGCTGAGCGCCGACGCCGCGACGAACGTCGTGGAGAGCACGAGGCCCGCGAAGACGACCGCGGCCAGCTGGCGTCGTGGCGCCGGACCCACACGGTTGTCTCGACCCCCATCGGCCCCGGCTTGACCCTCGGCCGTGCACGCGCGCGGCGCCTCCGGCCGGTCCGCGAGGACGGGCGTGCGACGGCCGGTCGAGCACAATGGCCCGATGCCCGTGCGCGTGCGCTTCTCGCCGGCCCCGTCCGGCTCGCTGCACGTCGGCTCCGCCCGCACGGCCCTGTTCAACTGGCTGTACGCACGCCACACCGGCGGCACGTTCCTGTTGCGCATCGAGGACACCGACCAGAGCCGCTCCACGGACACCTCGGCCGCCGGCATCGAGGACACGCTCACCTGGCTCGGCCTCGACTGGGATGAGCCGGTCGTTCGCCAGAGCCAGCGCTTCGCCGAGTACCGGGCCGCGGCGGAGCAGCTCGTCGACGAGGGGCGCGCGTACGCGTGCTACTGCACCTCTGAGGAGATCAAGGCCCGCAACGAGGCGGCGGTCGCGGCGGGTCGGAGCCCGGGGTACGACGGGCACTGTCGCGAGCTGCCCGACGCCGAGCGACAGCAGCTGGCGGCCGAGGGCCGTCCCCGCACCCTGCGCTTCCGAACGCCCGAGACGGGTGCCAGCAGCTTCGTCGACCTCGTGCGCGGCGAGGTCCGGGTCGAGTGGTCGACGATCACCGACTTCGTCATCGTCCGCTCCGACGGCACGCCGTTGTTCTTCCTGGCCAACGCGGTCGACGACCTCGAGATGCGGGTCAGCCACGTCATCCGCGGCGAGGACCTCCTCGACTCGACGCATCGCGTGCTGGCCGTCCGGGAGGCGCTGAGCCCAGAGCCGCCGCCGCAGTTCGCGCACCTGCCGCTCATCGTGGGTCCCGACCGCGCCAAGCTCTCGAAGCGCCACGGTGCCGTCGCGCTCGAGGAGTTCCGGGCCGCGGGCTATCTGCGGGAGGCCCTGCGCAACTACCTCGCCCTGCTCGGATGGGCGCCCGAGGACGGCCGCGAGCTGCTCGACGCCGACGAGCTCGTCAACGTGTTCGACCTCGATCGCGTCACGCACGCCGCCGCCGCGTTCGACCACGAGAAGCTCGACTGGATGAACGGCGAGTGGATCCGCCGCCTGACCCTCCCCGAGCTCGAAGCCGCCGCCCTGCCGCTCGCCCGCGAGCGATTCGGCGAGACGCTCGACCTCGACCTGCTGCGACGGGCGCTGGCGCTCGGCCAAGAGCGGGCCACGACGGTCGGCGCGCTGCTCGATCAGGCGGACTTCCTCTTCATCCCCGACGACGAGTTCCACGTGCGCCCCGACGCGTGGGCCGAGGTCAAGACCGATCAGGTCGACGAGATCCTGGCCGCCGTCGAGGACCACCTCGAGGCGCGCGACTGGGGCGAGCCCGTCGATCTCCGCGGGGTGATCGAGGCCCTCGGGCTCAAGGCGCGCCAGGCGATGCCTGCCGTCTACACGGCGATCGAGGGGCGACGCGCCGGCCTGCCCGTCTTCGAATTGATCGAGCTGCTCGGTCGCGACCGCTCGCTGCGGCGCGTCCGCGCCGCCCGTGCGCAGCGCGCCTGACACCGCGCGCGGGCGTCGACGGGGCCGATTCCTGGACCTCCGGACTATCCTGAGCGGACCTTTCGGGGGTGGTGTAATCGGCAACACAACAGGTTCTGGCCCTGTCATTGGGGGTTCGAGTCCTCCCCCCCGAGCCCGACGGCCCCGTCGTCTAGCGGCCCAGGACGCCGCCCTCTCAAGGCGGAAACGGCAGTTCGAACCTGCTCGGGGCTGCCATCGACAACGGCCCGCGGTGTCCATGTCGGATGCCGCGGGCCGTTCGCGATTCCTGGGGCGATGACGCGCGAAGACCGGCTCACCTCTTCTTAGGGGCTGCTGGGCGCGTTCTTCGGGGCCGCTGTGCGCGCCGCTCGGTGCGCGGCGCGCACATCGCGGGCGCAAAACTCGCTTCTCAGCGAAATTTTTTTGCGGCCACGAACGCGCGTCCGCGCGTCCGCGCGCTCAAGATGCGCGGTGACGATGTCGACCTATTACGTGGTGGAAATCCACCACTTCTCGCGATGAATCCGTTACGGTCATTGGGCGCGCTTACCGCGCGCCTCGTAGTGAGTTCTCGCGAATCACTGGAGGAACGAACGCAGTACGACGCTCGAGGGAGTGTCACAGGGGCAGGTCAGGTCGCCGCCGCGGCCCGAAATGCTTGACACTGCACCCGCAATACGTTCGACTTTCCTGAAGCAAACCGGACTCCTGGAGGAACGGTGAACAAGTCAGAGCTCATCGAAAAAGTCGCCGGACAGGCGAGCCTCTCGAAGTCCGACGCGGAGAGGGCGGTCAACGCGTTCATCGGCGTCGTTGAGGGTGCCGTCTCCACCGGTGACAAGGTCACGCTCCCCGGCTTCGGGGCTTGGTCCCGCACCGCGCGCGCCGCCCGGACGGGCCGCAACCCCCGGACGGGTGAGCCGGTGCAGATTCCGGCGTCCAACGCCGTGAAGTTCTCAGTGGGTGCCGATTTCAAGAAGAAGGTGAACAGCTGAGACCGAGCCCGAGCCGATCGGCCTCGGAGCCATAAACCGTCAAAGAAGGGTAGGTGATCGTGCCTCCGGCCAAGAGACGCACACGTAAAGCCAAGAAGACGACCGCTCGCAAGCCTGCGAAGCGTCGTACCGCGAAGAAGACGACCGCCAGGAAGCCGGCGGCGCGCAAGACGACCCGTCGTCGCCGCAAGTCGACGGCCAAGAAAGCTGCGCCCGTCAAGAAGACGCGTCGTCGCAAGAAGGCTGCCGCCAAGAAGGCTCCGGCCAAGCGGCGTCGGCGCAAGTCGACGGCCAAGAAGGCTCCGGCCAAGAAGACGGCGAAGCGTCGTCGCAAGAAGGCTGCCGCCAAGAAGGCTCCGGCCAAGCGGCGTCGGCGCAAGTCGACGGCCAAGAAGGCCCCGGCCAAGAAGACGACGAAGCGTCGTCGCAAGAAGGCAGTGGCCAAGAAGGCTCCGGCCAAGCGGCGTCGCCGCCGTCGGGTCGCCCGCTAGCCCATCCACCGCTCACCTTCGAGGGGGCCCTCCGGGGCCCCCTCGTCGCGTCCGGCCTCAGGGATCGAGGCGCTTGTAGCCCTCGGCGAGGGCCAGCCCCCAGCCGGCGCCGGCGCTCGTCGCCTCCCGGCGGATCCTCGCCTCGAACGCCGCGCGCTCGGCCGGCTCGTCGGCGCTGCCCGGCGTGATCCCGAGCGTCGAGCGCCACTGGCTGCGGTGGCACAGCAGCGCGGCGATCTTGGTGTCGAGCCCGGGGGCGGCGTCTTCGACGTGGTCGACGACCTCGGCCTCGAAGAGCAGGAGGCGCGCCGGTCGGTGCGGCGCGCCTCGGTCGGGGAAGAAGTGGGGGTCGCGGGCCGCGACGACGCCATCGAGCGCGAGCTCGCCGGCTCGCCGATGGTCCGGGTGGAGGCGATAACGCTTCCACGGATCGTGGCCGAGCACGGTGTCGGGCCGGTGCCTGCGGATCGCGGCGCAGACCGCGGCGCGCTCCGCCGCGCCGGCGGCGAGCTCCCCATCGACGAGATCGAGGAACTCGACCGACACGACGCCGAGCGTCTCGCCGGCCTCGAGCTGCTCCGCCCGGCGGCGCACGGCGAGTGCCTCGAGGTCGGCGCTCGCGTCCCACGTGCCTTTCGAACCGTCGGTCAGCACGAGGAGGTGGACCGCCGTACCCGCCGCGGCCCATCGGGCCAGCGTGGCGCCGCAGCCGAACTCGATGTCGTCGGGGTGTGCGCCGACGGCGAGCGCGCGAGCCGGGGCTTGCGTCACCCGGGGTGCTCGAGCGCGGCGAGGTCGTCGGGCAGGTCCACGTCGAAGGCGAGGTCTGGGTCGCGCACGACGCGGACGGCGAGACCGAGGCGCCGCGCCTCGGCCGCATGGCGGCGGAACGAGCCCGGCCCGTACGCGAAGCGGAACGGCGCGGTGGCGGGGAGGGAGAGGACGTTCGTCCCGTCGTCACGGTGGCACGGCACGAGGCCGACGACGGGGCGGTCGCCGTCGTCGAGCAGCCGGTCGAAGGACCGGGCCCGCGCCAAGTCGGCGTGCACGACCAGCGCACGGGTGATCCCCGCCGAGCAGAGGTGCGCCACGCCGCGGCTGGCGGCACCGTCGAGCGAGCCAGGGTCGCCGAGCACGGCGCAGCCGCGGGCGCTCGCCCAGGCGTCGACCTCGGGGGCGCTCGTGACCACGACGACCGGGAGCTCGCCGGCGACGTCGACGACCCGCGCCGCGAGGCGGCGCCCGAGGTCGGCGCGCGCGTCGTCGTCGAGCACCGAGGCCAGGCGTGCCTTGCCGAGGAGGAAGGAGCGAATTGGAAGCACCACGCCGGCGCGCGGCCCGCGGCCCGATGTCCGACGCATGCGGCTTTATATGCTACCGGTCGTGGAGCCGGTCTACGGCGCCCTCCGCGCCACGTTGGTGCTACCGCTCCGCGTCGCGCTGCGCTGGACGGTCGAAGGCGCGCATCGCATCCCGGTCCGCGGCCCCGTCATCCTCGCGAGCAACCACGTCTCGTACCTCGACCCGCTCGTGCTCGGCTACCTCGCCGATCGTCGGCACCGACGGGTGCGATTCCTCGCCAAGCACGAGCTCTTCGACACGCGCGTGATGGGCGCCGTGCTGCGCCAGGCCCACCAGATCCCCGTGGCGCGCGACTCGGCCGACGCCGCCGGCTCCCTCGACGCCGCGGTCGCCGCGCTCGCCGCCGGCGAGTGCATCGGCGTCTTCCCCGAGGGGACGATCTCGCTCGACCTCGAGCCCATGGTGGGCAAGACCGGGACGGCCCGCCTCGCCGCTGCCAGCGGCGTCCCCGTCACGCCGGTGGGGCTGTGGGGCGCGCAGCGCATCCTCTTCAAGGGCCGCAAGCCGCGCTGGCGCTGGGGTGTCGCCGAGAGCGTGTACGTGGGCGACCCCGTGCCCGTCGCGGCCGACGACGACGCCCGCACGAGCACCGACGGGATCATGCGGGCCATCACCGAGTGCGTCGCCGAGGCACGCGCCCGGTACCCGCAGCGGCCGGCGCCGGGGGAGGGTGACTGGTGGGTGCGCGGCCCCGAGACGGTCGGCGCGCACCAGCCGGGGGGGCCGGCGACATGACGAGCGAGCGCATCACGGTGCTGGGCGCCGGCTCGTGGGGCACGGCCGTCGCCGCGCTCCTCGCGCACGAGCCCGGCGTCACGCTCTGGGCCCGCGACCCCGCGCTCGCCGAGCAGATCGATCGCGTCCACGAGAACCCGCGCTACCTGTCCGGCACCGCGCTGCCGCCGGCGCTCCACGCCACTGGCGACCTGCAGGCCGCGTGCGCACAGGCCGACATCCTCGTCCTCGGCGTGCCGTCCCACGGCCTGCGCTCCGTGCTGCGCGAGGTCGCGACCGTGGTCGCGCCGGAAGCGCCGGTGGTCAGCCTCGCCAAGGGCGTCGAGCAGGGGACGCACCTGCGCATGACCGAGGTGGCGGCTGACGTCCTGGCCGGCCACCGCCGGGACCGCATCGGCGTGCTCACCGGCCCCAACCTTGCCCGCGAGGTCGCGGCCGGCCAGCCCACGGCCTCGGTGGTCGCGATGATCGACCCGGTCACCGGCGCGGCGCTCCAGGAGCGGTTCATGACCGCCACGTTCCGCGTCTACACCAACCCGGACGTCGTCGGCTGTGAGATCGCCGGCGCGCTGAAGAACGTGATCGCCATCGCGGCCGGCATCGCCGCGGGGCTCGGCTACGGGGACAACACGAAGGCCGCCCTCATCACCCGCGGGCTCGCCGAGCTCGCGCGACTCGGCGTCGTGCTCGGCGGCGAGCCGCTCACGTTCTCCGGTCTGGCCGGGATGGGCGACCTGGTCGCGACCTGCACGAGTGACCAGAGCCGCAACCGGCGGGTCGGTGTCGAGCTCGGACGGGGCCGGAAGCTCGACGACATCATCGCCGAGCTCGACATGGTCGCCGAGGGGGTCAAGAGCACCCGCGCCGTGCTCGAGCTCGCCGCCACCCACGGGGTCGACATGCCGATCGCGTCGATGGTCGGCGCCGTGCTCTACGAGGACCGTCGCCCGGCGGACCTCGTGCCGGCGCTCATGCTGCGCCAGGCCAAGGCCGAGCTGCACGGCATCCGATGACGGGCACCGTCGTCGGCGCGCTCGGCGCGCGCCACCAGGCGTGCGTCGACGCGCGCGGCGCGCTGCAGCCACTCGACGCGCCGTGGTCGCTCGCCTGGTCGATCGGCGCCGATGATCGCTGGCGCGACCCGGCCGACGACCCGACCGTCCGCCAGGAGCTCGTGGACGCGGTGCCCGTCGTCCGGACGGCCGTGCGCGTCCCCGGCGGCGACGCGGTGGCGCACGTCTACGGCGTCGGGGGCCCCGCCGAGGCGGTGGTCGTGGAGGTCGCCGACGAATTCCCCGCGCCGTTCGTCGTGGCCCTCACCGTCCGGGGCGCCCACGAGCTCGCCGTCGAGGACACCACCGTCCTCGTCGACGGCCGCGCCGCGCTGCGCACGGCTCGGCCCGCCTCGCGCTGGGCGGTCGCCACCGGCTCCACCGCCGGCGTCGTGCGCGCCGGTGGCGCGTCCCGGGGGCCGTTCCCGCCGGTCGCCGACCGGGCGGGGGGCCTCGAGGCCACGTTCCTGCACCCGCTGGCGCACCGCGCCCGCCTCACCTGCGTCGTGGGGCTCGCCTCGCGGGACGCCCCGGACCTCGCCGTGGCGGCACCGGCGGCGGCCGCCCGGGGGTGGGGAGCCCACCTCACCCGCGGGCTGCAGGTCGAGCTGCCCGACCGGCGTCTCGTGGACGAGCTCACGACGGCACGCGCCGCGACGCTGCTCGCCGCGGCGCGCGCGTCGGTCGAGCCGTCCGTGACGGCCGCCCTCGAGGATTGGGGGTTCGACGAGGAGGCGACGGCCGCGTGGCGGCGCCTCGGGTGGCGCGGCCGCCGTGCCGCCGGGCACCGGCGCACCGGACGCTGGGCGGACGTGATGGCGGCACGCGCCGATGGTGGTGCGCCGCTGCTGCTCGCGACGCGGGCGTTCCTCGCCGACGAGTCGACGGTCGGGGCCGTGACCGTCCTGCCCGAGCTGCCGTCGGGTTGGCGCGGTCAGGCCGTCGACGTGCGCGGCGCGCCGATCCGGGCCGGCCGCCTCTCGTACGCGGTGCGATGGCACGGCCACCGGCCGGCGCTGCTCTGGGAGGCCCCGCCGGGTGTGCACGTCCGCGCCCCGGGTCTCGATCCGTCCTGGACGAGCGCCGAGCCCGCCGGCGAGGCGCTGCTCGCGGCGCCGGGCGCGTGAGGGACGACGCCGAGCTCGAGGCGCTCGGGCTCTACGACCCCGACGCGCCGGGCGCCGCCGACCGGCTCAGCCTGCTGCGGCTCGCCCGGCACCACGGGGCGACGGTCGAGGAGATCCGAACCGCGATCCGCGGCTCGCGTCTGCACGCGCTCGCCGCCGAACGCGTCCTGCTCGACCGGGCGCCGCGCCTCACACTGGCGGACGCGGCCCGCGACGCAGGGGTCGATCTGGCCTTCGCCGTCCGGCTCTGGCGCGCGCTCGGCTTCGTCGTGCCGGCCGACGACGCCCCGGTCTGCACCGACGCCGACGTCCAGGTCCTCGCGTTCTACGACGCGCTGCGTGCCGGCGTCGGCGAGGACTCGTCCGTGTCGCAGGCCCGGGTGGCGGGGGCCGCCCTGTCGCGCGCCGCCGACTCGTCCATCCAGATGGTGCGAACCGACGTGGAGGCCCCGATGCGCCAGGCGGGCACGACCGACGCCGAGCTCGCGACCCGCTTCGTCGAGCTCGCCTCCGACCTCGTGCCCCGCATCTACCCGACCTTCGAGGCCGTCCACCGCCGCCATCTGGTCGAGGCGGCGCGCCGCTACTCGCTCTGGGGCGCCAGCCCGACCCTGATGAGCACCACCGAGGCGGTCGTCGGCTTCGCGGACCTCGTCGGCTACACGGCGCTGAACCAGCAGCTGACGACCCACGAGCTCGGCACGCTCATCGACACGTTCGAGCAGCGTGTGCTCGATGCCGTCGCCCGGCCGGGGGCGCGCCTGGTGAAGGTGATCGGTGACGAGGCGATGTTCGTCGCCGGGACCGCGGACGACGCCGCCGGTGTCGCAGCCGAGCTGCTCGGCGCGGACGAGCTGCCGACGATGCGCATCGGCGTCGCGGCCGGGACGCTCCTCGCCCGGGACGGCGACCTGTTCGGCCCGGTCGTGAACCGCGCGGCGCGCCTGGAGCGGCTCGCCGAGCCCGGTCAGGCGCTCTGCGACGCCGCCACCGCCCGCCAGCTGGACTCGACGCGTGCCGCGGAGCTGGGACGCCGGACCCTCGCGGGCTTCGACGATCCGGTGGAGGTCTTCGCCCTTACGGGGTGAGCCGCACGGTCGCGATCCCCCACGCGCGGAGCGGGAACCCGCCGTCGAAGGGCTCGAGGGGACGGCCCAGCAGGTCGACGATCCAGCCGGACGCCGGTCCACCGTCCTGGTCGACGGTGACCGTGGAGGGGGCGGGCGACGCGTTGAACACCCGCGCCGTGAGGCCGCCGGGCTCGCGGGTCACCGCCGACACCTCGGCGCCGTCGACGCGCAGCGCCTGGCCCGCCCCGGGAAGGTCGCCGGTGGTCGCCGCGACCCGGGCGCGCTCGAGGGGCACGAGGAACGCGTCGGCGGCGGCGTAGAGGTCGGCCGCCTGCCAGTCCCCGCGGTGCGGGAGCAAGGCGTAGTCGACGTGCCGGCGTCCTTGGAGCTGGGCCCCCTCGAGCGCGTCCATCGGTCCCGCGGGGTTCGGGCGCAGCGCCGGCTCGACGCGCGACAGGTAGCCGACGGCGCGCAGCAGCGTCACCGCCAGCTCGCGGCCGTCCTCGACGACCTCGTACTCGAGGAGCCCGTCGTGGAGCACGGCCAAGCCCGCCGTGCCGTCGGAGCAGTCCACGAACCGCCGCGACACCCACGTCGGCAGGCCGGCCTCGTGCGGACCGCCCTCCGCCGTCAGGCCCCGGTGCACGACGGCGAACGCGCACTCGGCCTCCGAGCCCGTCACCGGCGTGGGGAGCGGGCAGTGCACGCGCAGGCGGTGGTCACGCGCGTGGTTGTCGATCTCGGCGTGCACCCGCACAAACGGCTCGGCGGCGCGCAGCTCGAGCCGGGTGCGCACCGTGCACCGGACCGTCTCGTCGGTCCGGCGTTCGCACGAGCGCATGTCGCCGACCGCGGCGGCCGGCCACACGTAGGTCGCGGTGACCTCGAGCGCGGCGCGCGCCGGCCCCGGCTCGACGACGGACACGACCACGGTCTCGGGCGCGTCGACGATCCGGTCGACGCCCGGCGGGGAGTAGTTGTAGGTGTCGCCACCGTCGCCGCCGTCGACGAGGCGCACCCCGGCCACCCGGACGCCGTCGCGCGTCTCGACCGCCACGCGGCCGTCGCCCGCGTCCACCGTCACGACGAGCTGCTCGTTCTCGAGGCGCCCGTCACTCGCGGTCACGGCCGTGGCGGGACCCTCGCCGGCCGCCACCTCGTAGGTGCCCCACCCGAAGCCGGCGATCGGGCTCGCGGCGAAGAGCACCCCCCGCGTCGGCGCCAGCTCCTGTTTGAACCGGACCGTCGCGCCCGCCGCACCGAGCGCGAGGAGCTCCTCGCGCGTCGGCTCGAGATCGATCGCCTCCTCGCCCGGGTGCACGGCGCGGAACGTGAACTCCCAGTCGTCGGGCCCGACCTCCCGACGGGTGACCTCGGCGATCCGCGCCGCGGCGAACTCGACCCCGCGCATCAAGTCGAGCACCCAGCGGACCTTCTCGCCGGTCACGATCGCCGCGAAGCCCGCCGTGCCGCGCTCCCACGTCACCTGGGTCGCGCACGGCGTCCCGTCGGCGGCCACGAGATGCACCGGGCCGACGCCCGCGACGACACCCTCGACCAAACCGCCGCGGTCGTGGCGGGTCGGGTTCACGACCAGCGTCGCACCCGGCGCCGCGGCGACCCGGCGCGCCAGCGCGTGCAGCGCCTCGCGCACGAGCGTGTCGCCGATCTGGCGCGCCTCCTGGTAGCGGACCCGGACGGCCTCGACGACCTCGTCGTCGCTGCAGGCGCACGACGAGTCGTGTGCGCTGTTGAGCACGACTTGGCGCCACGCCACCCCGAGCAGCGCCGCCGGGTACTCGTCGGGTGGGCGCAGCAGCGCCGACAGCGGCTCGGCGCGCCGCTCGAGCGCCCGCTCGGCGGCCGCGCACAGCTGGTGCACGTCCACGCGGTTCGAGGCGACGCCCATGAGCACGTTGGCGCGCGCCCGGAGCGCAGCTCGCCCGGCCAGGTCGTGAGGCCCGCCGTCGGCTGTTCGGCCAGGTACTCGGGGAGCGACGTGACGACGAAGCGGTAGTCGTCCTGGATCTCGTTCGCCTCCGCGACCACGCGGCCCAGCCACGGCTGGGGCAGCTGGTGGTCGGTGCCGTTCATGAGCAGCATGCCGCCGTCCGCCAGTCGTGCCGCGCCGAGCTCGATCTCGTACCCGTGGGCCCGCGTGACGAGCGCCTTGGCGTCGTCGGGCAGGTCGCGCCCGTTCGAGTACGAGCCGTAGAGGTACTCGGCGCGCACCCGCGAGCCGTCGGGCGCATCCCACCAGAACGCGGTCTGGGTCACTGCGCTCGGCACGCCGCGCCACACGACGGCGTGCTCCAGCCCGGCCGAGGCGAGGAGCTGGGGCATCTGGGCGACATGACCGAACATGTCGGGCAGGTAGCCGACCTGCATCGCGCCGCCGAGCGCGGTGGCGCGGGTCATGCCGAGCTGGAGGTCCCGGACGAGCGTCTCGCCCGAGACCATGAACTCGTCCATGAGGATCATCCACGGGCCGACCTGCAGCCGTCCGCTCGTCGCGAGGCGTTCGAGCCGCGCCGCGGCCTCGGGGCGCACCGCGAGGTAGTCGTCGAGGACGGCGGTCTGGCCGTCGAGGAGGAACCGGGCGTATGAGAGGTCCGACTCGAGGAGCGGCAGCAGCCGGTCGAGCAGCGTGACGAGCCGGATCCGGAACACCTGGAACGGCAGGTACCACTCGCGGTCCCAGTGCGTGTGCGGCACGATCGCCACCGTCGTCGGGCGGGCCTCGGGTCGGGCGGGTCCCATCGCCGCGCAGCCTACGAGGGCGAACGGACGGTCACCCTACGATCGGACGATGCCGGCCCTCGCGCTCGACCTGTCGAGGACCACGGTGTTTCTCGACTTCGACGGGACGATCACGGTGTCCGACGTCGGCCGGCACCTCCTCGATCGCCTCGCGCCCCCCGAGTGGGAGCAGCTGAGCGACGAGTACCGGGCGGGCACGATCGGCAGCCGCGAGTGCCTCCTCGGCCAGTGGGAGCTCCTGCCCGCCGACGAGGCGACCCTGCGCGCGACGGCCGCCGAGGTGCCGCTCGACCCGGCCTTCGCGCCGCTCGTCACCGCGCTGCGCGACGCCGGCGCGGAGGTCACGGTCGTCTCGGACGGGTTCGGCTTCCGGGCCGAGGAGGTCTGCGACGCGATCGGCGTGCCCGTGCTGACGAACCACGTCGACTGGGCGAGCGGGCGCCTCGAGTTCCCGCACGAGGACCGGTGCTGCCCGTGCTCGACGTGCGGGACGTGCAAGCAGGCGCCGATCAAGGACGCGAGCGCCGCCGGACGGGCCACCGTGCTCGTCGGCGACGGCACGAGCGACCACAAGGCGGCGTTGCTCGCCGACGTGGTGTTCGCCAAGCGGCGCCTCGCCGCGTGGTGCGACCTCTTCGACGTCGCCTACCGCCCCTTCCGGACGCTGGCCGACGTCCACGCCGCGCTCGTCCCGTAGCCTGAGGCCGTGCGGGTCGCCCTCGGATCCGACGAGCGCACGGCGCTCACCGATGCGGTGGCCGCCGACCTGCGCGGACGCGGCCACGACGTCGTGCTCGTCGGGCCCCCCGGCGGGGAGGCGAAGCAGTGGGCCGAGGTGGGTCGAGACGTCGGGGAGCTCGTCGCGTCCGGTGACTGCGCGACGGCCGTGCTGTTCTGCTGGACCGGCACCGGGGCGTCGATCGCGGCGAACAAGGTACCCGGGGTGCGGGCGGCTCTCTGCACGGACGCGGCGACCGCGGCCGGAGCGCGACGCTGGAACGACGCCAACGTCGTCGTGATGGGGCTGCGACTGACCAGTACGGACGTCGCGCACGAGTTGCTCGACGCCTGGTTCGACGCGGGGCCCGATCCCGGCGAAGCCGCCAATATCGCCCGACTCGAGCCCTAACCGCAGGAGCGGTTCCGTCCCCCTGCTGGTCTGTAGCAACAACTAGCCTGCGCGGCGGACTGGGAGGTGGTGCATGGACTGGCATCGGACAGCCGCGGTGCTCGCGACGGTCTCCCTCGTCGTCATTGGTCTGCTGGGCATCTTCACGGCGCCTGCCGGCGCCCTCATCACGATCACGGTCTCGAACAACGCCGACTCCGGCGTGGGCTCGGTCCGCCAGGCCTTCGTCGACGCCAGCACGACCGACAACACCGACGATGTCCTGATCGTCATCCCGGCCAGCGTCGGCAACATCGCGCTCACGACCGGCCAGCTCCTCTACTTCGGGACGCACAACTTGACGGTCCAGGGGAGCGGCAACACGATCACCCAGACCGACGGCGTCGACCGGGTGATGGCCGATGTCGCCAACGGCACGGCCTTCAGCGTCTCGGGCTTGACGCTGACCGGTGGACACGGCGGCGACCTTGGCGAGGGCGTCGCCGGCCAGGGCACCGGCAGCTCGCTGACCCTGACGAACATGACGATCACGAACAACACCACCACCCAGAGTGGAGGCGGCGTCTTCAGCAGCGGGCCCTTGACGGTGACGAGCTCGACGATCAGTAGCAACACGTCGAGCGTCGGTGGCGGCATCTTCGAGGGGGCGAGCGCGACCGTGACCGTGACGAACTCGACGA
The DNA here is from genome assembly GCA_963731625.1 of uncultured Actinomycetes bacterium. Taxonomy (GTDB): domain Bacteria; phylum Actinomycetota; class Acidimicrobiia; order IMCC26256; family PALSA-555; genus PALSA-555. Next base: position 832,115 of record CAVSWH010000001.1, on the reverse strand, counting down.
TCAGCGGCAACACCGTCACCGCGGCATCGAACGGTGGCGGTATCTCCGCTTCCGCGACCGTGTTGGTGACGAACTCGACGATCAGCGGCAACACCGTCGCCGCCGGGGGCGCGGGTGGGGGCATCTCCACCGGGTCCGGGGTGACACTGACCTACGCGACCGTGACCGGCAACACCTCGTCCATGGCCGCCAACGTGAACGCCGCCTCGCTCACGTCGTTCGGGTCAGTGGTCGCCGCGCCGCTCGGCGGGGGCGCGAACTGCGTCATCGCGACGACGCCGACGTCCCACGGGTTCAACGACGAGGACGACGTCGGCGCCTCCTGCGGGTTTGCCACCGGGACGGGCGACCTCGCCCCCGGCACGGCGCCAGGGCTTGGCTCCCTCGCAAACAACGGCGGGCCCACCCTGACCGAGCTGCCCCAGACGGGAAGCCCGCTCATCAACGCGGTCCCGGTCGCCGACTGCGGCGCCGGCGTCGGCATCGCGACCGACCAGCGCGGCGTGACCCGACCGCAGGGCCCGGGCTGTGACATCGGCGCAGTCGAGGTCCAGGTGGTCGTGCCCAGCGCGCCCACGATCACGGCGGCCTTCACCGGCTGACGAGGGCGACGCCGCACCCCCCGGGACGGGCTGCGGACCACGGTCCACTGCGCCGGGCGCGACGCCGCGGCCCGCGGCGATCACCCGGTCTACGCTCCGGCGCGTGGGGACGTATGTGATGCTGACCACGCTCGGGCCCGACGGCTGGGCGACGGTCCGGGAGCATCCCGAGCGCATCCAGGAGGTCACGGCCGAGGTCGAGGCGATGGGCCTCCGCGTCGTGACCCAGTACGCGCTGATGGGCCAATGGGACTTCCTGAACGTCATCGAGGCGCCCGACGAGGCCACCCTGGCGAAGGCGGCGATCACGCTCGCGGCACGGGGGACGATGCGGACGATGACCCTCCAGGCCGTCCCGATCGATCAGCTCGTGGCGCGCCTGCGCGAGGACGGCTGAGCGCTCAGATCCACCACATCGCGCGGCCGCGCCGCTCCTCGCGCACCTCATCGTCCACGAAGAGCGAGGGAAGGACGCTGTTGTCCGAGCGGCGTCGGACCCGGTACTGCGCCGCGCCAAGGTCCTCGCTGACGACGGAATCGACCTCGAAGCCTCGGGCCCACCGGCGATCGAACCGGGAGCGCACCTCGATCCGCGTGCCGGGCTGCATCGTCGGGCATCGTACCCAGCAGACCATGTCACCCATGCACCGAGTTCGTGACGAGGCGGTGAACGCTAACTTCGCCGCTGTGACGTACCCGACGCTCCGACTCGAGCGCCGGTGCTGGGAGGCCGGGGATCGGGTCGTCGTCGGGATCGACGAGGTCGGGCGGGGGGCCTGGGCGGGCCCGGTGACCGTCGGCGCGGTCGTCTCGGCGCCCGAGCACGTGCGCGGCGTCCGCGACTCGAAGCAGCTCACGCGCGAGGAGCGCGGGCGCGCCGCGACGGCGGTGCGGGGCTGGGCGCGGGCGTTCGCCGTCGGGCACGCCTCCTACGAGGAGTGCGACGTCCTCGGGATGACCCTCGCGCTGCGCACCGCGGCGCAGCGGGCCCTCGCGCAGCTCGCCGTGCAGGGCTACGAGCCCGACCGGATCATCCTCGACGGGAAGTTCGACTACATCGGCCGTGCTGACCTCGTCCGCACCGTCGTCAAGGCGGACGTGAGCGTCCTCGCGGTGGCGGCGGCGTCGTGCGTCGCCAAGGTGACCCGCGACGCCATCATGGCGGAAGAGGCCCAGCACTACCCGCCGTACGACTTCGAGTCGAACGTCGGCTATCCCGCGCCCCTGCACCAGTGCGCGCTCCGCGCGTACGGGCCGAGTGCGATCCATCGCCGCTCGTGGATCTTCATGGACGGGCTCTGCTGGCGCGGCGTCCCCCCGGCGCCTGGCCGGCTCTTCGCGTAGCCTCGCGGCCGACGCGCGAGGAGGGCGGCAATGGTCGATCTACCGGCGGTGCACGCACAGGCGCTCGACACGACCCGGCCGTTCGTCGCCGGTGTCGGCGCCGACCAGTGGGGCTCGCCGTCGCCCTGCGAGGGCTGGGACGTCCGGGCCCTGCTGAACCACGTCACGAGCGGCAACTACTGGGTCGCGCCGCTCGTCGGCGGGCAGACGATCGAGGCGGTCGGCGACCGCCTCGACGGGGACCTCCTCGGCGACGACCCGCTCGCGGCCTACGAGGCCTCCGCGGCCGAGGCCGCGGCCGCGTTCCGAGCAGCCGGCGCGATGGACGCGCCCGTCGCCGTCTCGTACGGCCCCGTGCCCGGGTCGGTGTACTGCGGCCACCGCTTCATCGACGTGCTCATCCACGGATGGGACCTGGCGCGCGCCACCGGGCAGGACGCGACCTTGCCGTCCGATCTGGTCGAGGCGTGCTTCGAGGTGGTCGAGCCGCAGCGTCAGCTGCTCGAGGGCAGCGGCATGTTCGGCACCGTCCAGCAGGTCGGTGGCGACGCCGACCGCCAGACCCAGCTGCTCGCCATCCTCGGACGGCACGACTGACCCTCTAGAAGTCGGTCGAGTCCCATTAGGCTCGCCGCATGGGCCAGGACATCACGGTGACCGCGCGTCACAGCGCGTCACCGTCGGTGATGATCTTCGACTGCAACCGCTCCATCACGGGCATGGCGATCGAGCGGTACGCGTCGCTTGAGGACACCGCGGGTGGCCGTCCGCCCGACGTGCTCGCGCGGCGCCTCTTCGACCTCGGTGCCACACGCGTCACCGTCTACTCGAGCGCGGTGACCGTGGAGGCGCCCGCGGAGCGGTGGGGCGAGCTCGAGGGCCAGGTCGAGCACGCCATCCAGCACCTCTTCGGCTACTACGGCGACGAGGCCGGCTGGTCACCGGACGCGCTGCGCGCGGTCGGCGTCGAGCCCGTGCTGCCGCCGGAGCCCGCCGCCGAGTGACCGAGTCGCTGCGCGCGGCCTGGGAGGCGCAGGCCGACGCGTGGGCGGCGTGGGCTCGAGCGCCCGGCCACGACGCCTTCTGGCACCACACCTGGCCGGAGCTGGCCGCGTTCCTGCCCGACCCGGGTGACCTGACGCTGGACCTGGGATGCGGCGAGGGGCGGCTCGGACGCGAGCTGACCAGCCGGGGTCATCACGTCGTCGGGTTCGACAGCGCGCCGACGATGGTCCGCTACGCCGTCACCCACGAGCAGCCGCTGCCGACCGTGCTCGCCGACATCGCCCACCTCCCCGTGCGGGCGGGCGTCGCCGATCTGGCGATCGGGTGCATGTCGTTCCAGGACGTCGATGACCTGCCGGGCGCGGTACGCGACGCGGCGGCGGCGCTGCGACCCGGCGGGCGGCTCTGCCTCGCGATCGTGCACCCCCTCAACTCGGCGGGCGCCTTCGCCGACGACTCGCCGGACGCCCCGTTCGTGATCCGCGGCTCGTACCTCGACGAGTTCCGCTACACCGACACCTTCGAGCGCGACGGCTACGCGATGACGTTCCACTCGGCGCACCGTCCCCTCGAGACCTACGTGCGCGCCTTCGAGGACGCCGGCCTCCTGCTCGAGGCGCTCCGCGAGCCGGCCTTCCACGGGCCGCCGGAGAAGGTGCGCTCGCAAGGCTGGTGCCGGATACCGCTCTTCTGCTTCCTCCGCGCCCGCAAACCGTGACGAGCGCGACGCACCCCGCGACCGTGCGCCGCCGCCTTCAGCACTTGCGGAATTGTTCCGACGCGGACGGGACCGTGGCCCTCTCGAGTCTCAGGTCAACGGCACCGAACCTCGCGCCGGGTGCCGTACCCTGAGATGGTCATGACCGACGAGAACGAACCGACGCGGCGTACGTCGCGGGGAAATGAGATCCCCGTCCCCAAGCGCAGCACCTGGGGTCGGTTGCGGCGCAAGGGATCGCACCCGCGGCCGGAAAGCCAGGACCAGGCAGAGGCTGGGTCCGAGAAGCGCGCGATGGAAGACGAATTCTGGGGCGAAGAGCCGGCCCCCTGACGGGCCGGACCCGTTCACGGCGCGCCCCAGCCGTGAGGCACGGGGGATTTCTTTCTGGCACTGGCCTCCAACTCCGGGCTGATTCAGCGATCATTTGCTGCCCCGAACATGTGTTCGCTATACCGGGGGGATGGCGCTCGTAGCCCTGCCCGCCCGGGATCCCGACGCCCGCGCCCGGCTCGCCGCCGTCGGGGGTCGGGCCCGCCCGGTCGTCCTCGCCCGCGACCGGGCGCTCGCCGTCCCGGGCTCACTCGGCGAGCTCTTGCCGGACGGCCTCGTGCGCGGCTCGGTCACCGTCGTCGATGGGGTGCCCGGCAGCGGGACGACGTCCGTCGCCTTGACCTTGTGCGCGGCGGTGACCGGCGTCGGAGAGTGGGTGGCCGCGGTCGATCTCGACGGCACGCTCGGTGGGGAGGCCGCCGCCGCGGCCGGCGTCGCCCTCGACCGGTTCGTCGTGGCCCGGCGGGTCCCCCCCGCCCGCTGGGCCACGACCGTCGACGTCCTGCTCGACGGGATGAGCCTCGTCCTCGCCGAGGTTCCTGGCCGGCTCCGCGTCGGTGACGCCCGCCGCCTCGAGGCCCGGACCCGCGAGCGCGGGGCGTGCTCGTCGCCCTCACCGGCCCGTCGACTCGCTGGCCGGTCGGTGCCGCGGCGCGGCTGCGGGTCGAGGGCGGCGCCTGGCCCGGGCTCGGCGCGGGGCACGGCCTCCTCACCTCACGGTCCCCGCAGGTCCGCGTCTCGGACCACGGGATTCGCGAGCGGGTCGGTGTCCTCGCCGGCTGAACGCACCCTCGCGGTGTGGTGTCCCGACTGGCCGGTCGTCGTCGCCCGGCGCGACGACCCGACGCGTGTCGACCAGCCCGTCGTCGTGCTCGAACCCGGACCGCATGGTCGTGTGGTGCGCGCCGCGTCGAGCGAAGCGCGGGCTGAGGGCGTGCGGCGCGGGCTGCGTCGCCGCGAAGCCGAGGCGCGCTGTCCGGGACTCGTCGTGCTCGACACGGACCTGGCGGCCGAGGCACGCGCCTTCGAGGTCGTCGCGCGCGCGACCGAGGCGATCACGCCGGGGATCGTCCTCGACCGGCCCGGCACGCTCACGTTCCCGACCCGCGGCCCGTCCCGCTACTTCGGCGGGGACGATGGGCTGTGCGGACGCGTCCTCGACGCGGTCACGACGGTCGGGGTCCCCGAGGCGCGCGTCGGCGTCGCCGACGGTCCGTTCGCCGCCCGGCTCGCGGCCCGCGCCGCATCACCCTGCGGGGCGCGCGTCGTCGACCCGGGTGGGACGCCCGCCTTCCTCGCGCCGTGGCCCGTCGCCGTGCTCGAGGCCGACGACCTGACCGCGCTGCTCACCGAGCTGGGGCTCTGGTCCCTGGGGGACTTCGCCGCGCTGCCCGGCGCCGCGGTGGTCGCCCGATTCGGGCCGACTGGCGCGCGCGCCCATCGCCTCGCCCAGGGTCTCGACGAGCACGTCGCGCCCCCCACACCGCCGCCCCCCGAGCTCGTCGAGACCTGCGAGCTCGACCCGCCGGCGACACGCTGCGAGGAGGCGGCGTTCGCCACGAAGAGCCTCGCCGATCGCCTGCTCGAGCGACTCGCCGCGCGCGGCCTCACCTGCACCCAGGTCGTCGTCGAGGCCGAGACCGAGCACGGGGAGCGGCTCACGCGCCGGTGGCGACACGAGGGCGCGCTCACCTCCACCGCGCTCGTCACCCGCGTGCGCTGGCAGCTCGACGGATGGCTGAGCGGCCGGACCGAGCGCGACGACGAGGCCACCGCCGGGCTCACCGTCGTGCGGCTCCTGCCCGACCAGCTCATCCCCGCGACCGGACGACAGCTCGGCTTCTGGGGCGGCGACGCCGCCGCCGGGGACCGCGCCGACCGGGTGATCACCCGGCTCCAAGCGGCCCACGGACCCGACGCGGTCGTCGCCGTCGTGCCGAGCGGCGGCCGCACGCCCGCCGAGCGGGTGCGCTGGGTGCCGTGGGGCGAGCCGCGCGGCGACGACCTCGGCTCCGAGCAGCCGACCTGGCCCGGCGCCGTGCCCGGACCCGCCCCCGCCCGCGTCTTCGAGCCGCGGCTCCCCGTCGCGCTGCTCGACCGCGACGGATCCCCAGTGACCGTCTCGGGTCGAGGGGAGGCGTCCGCCGACCCGGCCCGGCTGGTCGGCGGACCGCTCGGCACCGCGGCCGTCGTCGCGTGGGCCGGCCCCTGGGCACAGGATGTCCGCTGGTGGGACCGGGTGTGCCGGCGCCGTCGCGCCGTCTGGCAGCTCGTGGCCCGCGGCGACACGACCGACGTCGCGTGCCTCGTCATCGTCGAAGCCGGTCAGGCCGGCCTCGAGGCGATCTACGACTAAAGATCGATCGCGACCGGGAGGGCCGTCTCCCGCCAGCGCGTGAGCCTCCCGTCCGAGCCGGGCTGATACTTCTCGAAGACGAGGCGCCGTGCGTTCCCCGCCTCACGGTCGTCGGTCACGACGCGGCCCAGCCCGGACCAGACGGCGTCGCCGACTCGGACCATGACGGCGGGCTCGGCCCGGAGGTTGCGAACCCAGTCCGCTGACTCCCCGCCCCCCGAGAGCAGATAGAACGTGTCGCCCGCGACGGCGAACCAAATCTCGATCTCGTGCGGTCGGCCGCTGCGCCGCCCGCGCGTCGTCACGTAGCAGACGTCCTGTCGCTCGACCTCGGCTCGGTCCACGACGCGATTGTCGTCTCCGGGCCGCCGTGCGGGCCCACCGCCGGCGGTCGGTCGCCGAGGACCGCGGTGCGCGACCCGCGCGGCGGGCGGGCGGAGGGCGCCCGGTGGTGCCGCCGTGGAGTGCCAGATGGCGCCGCGTCCGACGTTGTCCCTTCCGGAGGCCTCGCGCGCCGCGGGCCCGGCCGGCTGCTTGTCGTCAGGAAGGACCCGCGTGACCGCTCCCCATGCTCATCGGAGCACCCGCACCCGTCAGCCCCGTGCCGACCGGACCCGCCAAGCGCTCCTCGACGCCGCGTCCGCGCTGTGGTGCGAGCGGGGCTACGACGCGGTGGCCGTGAGCGACATCTGCGCCCGGGCCGGCGTGTCGAAGGGGACGTTCTTCTACCACTTCCCCGCCAAGGAGCATCTGCTCGTCGACCTCGTGGCGGCCGGTGGCACCGAGGCGGTCGCCGACGCGGTCGACGCCCGCCTCGCCGATGGTGCGGAGCTGCTCGACGTGCTCGCGACCGCCGTGGCGGTCGTGGCCGAGGCGCAGCGGTACGCGCCCCGCGAGCTGCTGAGCCGGGCGACGATGGAGGTCCTACGCGGCTCGCACCGCGCGCATCCCCTCACCGACGGCCAACCCGAGCTGCGTGACGTCTACGCCCGCGTCTACGCCGAGGCGATCGCCCGCGGCGAGCTGCCGGCGACGTTCCATCCGGCCGAGCTCGGCGCGATCACGAACTGGACCCTGCTCCAGGGCACGCTCTTCTGGGCGCTCGGCGTCGTCGGCGACCTCACCATGGAGGAGACGCTCTGGCGACGTGTGCAGCTCGTCGTCCACGGCGCGGCCCTCGCCCGGGTCGCGCCGTGGTCTGCCGCTACTGCCCCGACGACCGCCCCGTCCGAGCCGCCCGGGTGAAGGGGTAGGCGAGCTGGCGGACGTACCCGACGGGCGGGACGGGCTCGACCGTCCCGAACCCGCTCGGCACCTTGCCCTTCGGCATGTACGCGGTGCCGAAGAGCCAGTCGATGACCGGCGTCCCGAAGTTCGTGTTGATCGCCTCGTGGTCGAGGGCGTGGTGCCAGTGGTGCCACTCCGGTGTGTTGATGACCCAGCGGATCACCGGGAAGCGCAGCCGCACGTTGGCGTGCTGGAACAGGGCGAGCAGGGTGAAGAAGATCACCACGCCACCGAACACGCTGCCGCTGTAGCCGAGCAGGAACAGCGGGATCACGACGGCGCCGTGGGTGAAGATCTGGTCGATCGGGTGCAGCCGGGCCGACGCCATCCAGTCCATGTTCTCGATGCTGTGGTGCACCGAGTGGAACCGCCAGAGCAGCGGCACCTGATGCGTCGCGCGGTGCGCCCAGTACTGGCCGAACAGCGTGATGAGCACGGCGATCGTGACCGACGCCCAGGTGGGCAGTCCGCCCACGATGTCGAGGCGGCGCAGCCAGAAGAACGGGATGAGCACCACGACGATCGCGGCGAGCAGCCCGACGGTGATGAGCAGGTTGTCGACCAGCAGGTGGGTGAGATCGGTGAGGAACCCGCGGCGGAACACCTTCATCGGCCGCAGGGCGAACAGCTTCTCGAGCGGCACGAAGATGAGGAACAGCACGGCGATGCCGACCACCCCGGCGCCGCGGGTGACGAGGGCGATGACGAGCGCGGCGACCGTGACGAGACCGATGGCCACGCCGCTCTTGGTGGGCCGGTCGGTCGGGCGGGGGTCGGGACGCGCCGCCTCGGGGGTGGGGTTGGGGGTGATGCTCATGGCCGCCTCCTCGTGCTCGAAGCCTGCCTTCGGCCTACGCCGCTTCTGTCAAGGAACTTGACCAGGGTCGTGATCGGTTCGTGAAGGCCGATCCGGCCCGGGTGGCCAGGCCTCCCGGAACGTCGGGCTTGGCGTATCGAACGTACGTTCGATAGCGTCCGCGTCCCGGGTGGAGGTCTCGCCGTGTCCTACGCCGAGCTGCATTGCCACACCAACTTCTCGTTCCTCGACGGGGCGAGTCACCCCGAGGAGCTCGTCGACGAGGCGAGCCGCCTCGGCCTCGCCGCCCTCGCCGTCACGGACCACGACGGCCTCTACGGCGTCGTCCGGTTCGCCGCGGCGGCCGCCGAGGTCGACCTCCCGACCGTCTTCGGCGCCGAGCTCACCGTCGACGGCGGCCCACCCCCGAACGGGGTGGCCGACCCGCCCGGCGAGCATCTCGTGGTCCTCGCCGAGGGACCCCGCGGGCACGCCCGCCTCGCCCGAGCGATCAGCGAGGGCCAGCTCGCGGGAGAGAAAGGCGCGCCGCGCTTCACGCTCGCCGGCCTCGCGGACGCGGCCCGCGCCGGCGTCCACGCCAGTGGCGGGCGGGCGAGCGGCGCGAACGACGCGTGGACGGTCCTGACCGGTTGCCGCAAGGGGTCGGTGCCCCGCGCGCTGCTCACCGACGGCCCCGCCGCGGCCCGCCACGCCCTCGAGCGCCTCGTCGCCGCGTTCGGGCGGGACCGGGTGCTCGTCGAGCTCTGGGACCACGGCGACCCCCTCGACCGGCACCGCAACGACGCCCTCGCCGCGGTCGCCGCCCGCGTCGGGGTCGAGGTCGTCGCCACGAACAACGTCCACTACGCGACGGCGCAGCACCGGCCGCTCGCCACCGCGCTCGCCGCCATCCGGGCCCGCCGCTCCCTCGACGAGATCGACGGCTGGCTGCCCGCGTCGCCGCTCGCCCAGCTCCGTCGGCCCGCGGAGCAAGCGCGTCGGTTCGCCCGCTGGCCGGGCGCGGTGGAGCGCACCCTCGACGTCGCCCGCCGGTGCGCGTTCGACCTGCGCCTCGCCGCGCCCGCGCTGCCCGACCTCGACGTCCCGGCCGGTCACACCGACATGTCGTGGCTGCGCGAGCTCACCCGGCGAGGCGCCGCGCTGCGCTACCCGTCGAGTCACCCCCAGCACACCCAGGCCCAGCATCAGCTCGCCTACGAGCTCGACGTCATCGAGCAGCTCGGGTTCCCCGGCTACTTCCTGCTGCTCGTCGAGATCGTGTCGTTCTGCGCGCAGCACGACATCTACTGCCAGGGTCGCGGCAGCGCCGCGAACAGCGCCGTCTGCTACGCGCTCGGGATCACGAAGGCCGACGCGGTCGCGCTCGGGCTGCTCTTCGAGCGGTTCCTGTCGCCCGAGCGCGACGGCCCGCCCGACATCGACCTCGACATCGAGCACCAGCGGCGCGAGGAGGTGATCCAGTTCCTCTACGAGCGGTACGGGCGGGACCGGGCGGCGCAGGTCGCCAACGTGATCACCTACCGGCCCCGCTCGGCGCTGCGCGAGATGGCGAAGGCGGTCGGGCTGTCACCCGGGCACGCCGACGCGATCACGAAGTGGGTCGACCGGTGGCGGTCCCGCGACGAGGCCTTCGACGACGTCACCGCGTCCGACGGGCCGCCCGTCCCCGCGCTCGTCCTCGACCTCGCCCGCCAGGTCCTCGACTACCCGCGCCACCTCGGGATCCACTCCGGCGGGATGGTGATGGCCGACCGGCCGCTCGTCGAGTTCTGCCCAGTCGAGTGGGCCCGCATGGAGAACCGCTCGGTGCTCCAGTGGGACAAGGACGACTGCGCGGCGGCCGGGCTCGTGAAGTTCGACCTGCTCGGGCTCGGCATGCTCACCGTGCTGCACCTCGCGGTCGATCTCGTGCGCGAGCACGAGGGCACCGAGGTGGACCTCGCCACCATCCCCCAAGAGGACGAGGTCTACGACCTGCTGTGCGCGGCCGACACGGTCGGCGTGTTCCAGGTCGAGAGCCGCGCCCAGATGGCGACGCTCCCGCGCCTGCGGCCCCGCACCTTCTATGACCTCGTCGTCGAGGTCGCGCTGATCCGCCCCGGGCCGATCCAGGGCGGCTCGGTGCACCCCTACCTGCGCCGGCGCAGCGGCGACGAGCCGGTCACCTATCCCCACCCCGTCCTCGAGGCCTGTCTCCAGAAGACGCTCGGCGTGCCGCTCTTCCAGGAGCAGCTCATGCAGATCGCGATCGACGCCGCCGGGTTCAGCCCCGGCGAAGCCGACCGGCTCCGCCAGGCGATGGGCTCGAAGCGCTCACGGACGCGGATGGCGGCGATGCGGGAGCGCCTCCTCGCCGGCATGGCCGAGCGGGGGATCACCGGCGAGACCGCCGAGGAGATCGCGCACAAGCTCGAGGCGTTCGCCGACTTCGGGTTCCCCGAGAGCCACTCGGTGAGCTTCGCCTACATCGTCTACGCCAGCGCGTGGCTGAAGCGTCGCTACCCGGCACCGTTCGCCTGCGCGCTGCTGAACGCGCAACCGATGGGCTTCTACTCGCCGCACACCATCATCCGCGACGCGATCCGTCACGGCGTGGAGGTCCTCGGACCCTGCGTCCACGCGTCCCGCCGCGACTGCACGCTCGAGGACCGCACCCCCGACGCCGGCCCGGTCGGCCACCCGCGGTCCGGCTGGCACGCCGACCCGTCCACGCACGCGGTGCGGATCGGACTGCGCTACGTCCGCGGGCTGAGCGACCGGCTGCTCGACCGGATCGACGAAGCCCGCGCCGAGCGGCCCTTCGCCGACCTCGAGGACTTCACCCGCCGCACCGGCGCGACCGTCGACGCCCTCGAATCGCTGTCGACCGCCGGCGCGTTCGCCGGCTTCGGCGTCACCCGACGCGCCGGGCTCTGGGCCGCCGGAGGCTTGCGCGACGCGCGCCACGACACGCTGCCGGGCGTCGTCACCGGGGTCGACGCGCCACCGCTCCCCGGGATGAGCGAGATCGAGGCCACCGCGGCGGATCTGCGCTCCACCGGGATGTCGGCGGCCCGTCACCCCACCGAGTTCGTCCGTCCCGCGCTCGATGCCGCCGGCGTGCTCACCGCCGAGGCGCTGCGCGACCGGCCCGACCGCGCGGCCGTCGAGGTCGCCGGTGTCGTGACCCATCGCCAGCAGCCCGAGACGGCGCACGGCGTCGTGTTCCTCAACCTCGAGGACGAGACCGGCCTCGTGAACGTCATCTGCATCCCGACGGTGTGGGCACGCTACCGGCGCGTGGCCCGCACCGCGCCCGCGCTGCGCATCCGCGGTCGTCTCGAGCGCGAGCAGGGCGTGATCAACCTCCTCGCCCAGCACATCGAGGCCCTGTCGCTCACCCCGGCGAACCATCTGCGGTCGCGCGACTTCCACTGATCACCACGGTCGGTCGTACGCCCTCGGCTACCGTCACGACGATGACCGCGTCGGCGCCCCCCAATTCGGGACCGTCCGCGACGCACGAGACACCACCGACCGGTCTGACCGCTGCCGAGGTCCAGGATCGCGTCGCACGCGGGCTCACCAACCGCAGCACCGAGCACACGAGCCGCTCGTACGGCGAAATCCTGCGAGCGAACGTGTTCACGCGCTTCAACGCCATCCTCGGCACGTTGTTCGCCGCGGTGCTCATCGTCGGCCAACCCCAGGACGGGCTCTTCGGGCTCGTCCTCGTCGCCAACGCCGTCATCGGCATCGCCCAGGAGATCCGCGCCAAGCGGACCCTGGACGCACTCGCCGTCCTCAGCGCGCCGCGCGCCCGCGTCACCCGCGACGGCGAGGTGCGCGACATCGCCGTCGACGACCTCGTGCTTGACGACCTCTGCGACCTGCGGACCGGCGACCAGGTGCCCGCCGACGGCGTCATCCGACGCGCTGACGGGCTCGAGATCGACGAGTCCCTTCTCACCGGCGAATCGGACCCGATCGAGAAGACGCCCGGCTCGACCGTGCTGTCCGGCGCCATCGTCGTGGCCGGCGCCGGCGCGTTCCAGGCGACGGCCGTCGGGGCCGACGCCTACGCCCGCAAGCTCGCCGCCGAAGCGCGCCAGTTCCAGCTCGCCCGCTCCGAGCTCATGGACGGCATCAACTTCTTGCTGCGCCTCATCCAGTACGCGCTGTTCCCGGTCTCGGGCCTGCTGCTCTGGCAGCAGCTCCAGACCCACAACTTCTCGGACAGCGTGACGAGCACCGTCGCCGGCGCCGTCGGGATGGTCCCGGAAGGCCTCGTGCTCCTGACCAGCCTGGCGTTCGGGATCGCCGCCGTCACGCTCGCCCGCCGCCAGGTGCTCGTCCAGGAGCTGCCCGCCGTCGAAGGTCTCGCCCGCGTCGACGTCGTGTGCCTCGACAAGACCGGCACGCTCACCGAGGGCGACGTGGTGTTCGATCGGTTCGAGGCGGTGGGCGCCGACGGCGCGGGCGACGTGCCCGCGGCGCTCGGCGCGCTCGCCGACGACCCGAACCGCAACGCGACCCTGGCGGCCATCGGCGCCGCCCAGGCACCGCCCGGCGGGTGGACGCGCGACGCGGCGACGCCGTTCTCCTCGGCGCGCAAGTGGAGCGCCGCCGCGTTCGCCGGTCACGGCACCTGGGTGCTCGGCGCGCCCGAGATGGTGCTCCCCGATGCCCCCGGCGGCGACCCGGTCCGGACCCGCGCCGACGAGCTCGCGGCAGCCGGCAGTCGCGTGCTCGTGCTCGCCCGCACCACCGCCGGCCTCGACGGTGAGACGCTCCCGGCACGGCTCTCGCCCGTCGCGCTCGTCGTCCTCGAGGAGCAGGTCCGACCGGACGCCGCCGACACCCTCGCCTACTTCACCGCCCAGGGCGTGACGCTCAAGGTGATCTCAGGCGACAACCCGCGCACGGTCGCCGCGGTCGCCCGTCGCGTCAGCCTGCCGGGCGCGGATCGGGTGATGGACGCCCGCGAGCTGCCCGAGGACCCGGCGGCGCTCGCCGCGGTGGTCGACGACCATGCGGTCTACGGCCGCGTCACGCCGCAGCAGAAGCGCGCGATGGTGCACGCGCTCCAATCGCGTGGCCACGTCGTCGCGATGACCGGCGATGGGGTGAACGACGCGCTCGCCCTCAAGGACGCTGACATCGGCGTCGCCATGGGCTCCGGCGCCGCGGCGACGCGCGCCGTCGCGAAGCTCGTCCTGCTCGACAGCCGGTTCGCGACCCTCCCCGGCGTCGTCGCCGAGGGCCGCCGGGTGATCGCCAACATCGAGCGGTCGGCGAACCTCTTCGTCAACAAGACGGTCTACGCGGTCGTCATCGCCGTCATGGTCGTCCTGCTGAACTGGAACTACCCGTTCCTGCCCCGCCACCTCACCATCATCAGCGACTTCACGATCGGGATCCCGGGCTTCTTCCTCGCCCTCGCGCCGAACACCCGCCGCTACGTCCCGGGCTTCATCCGCCGCGTCCTGCGGTTCTGCATCCCGGCGGGGATCGTCGTCGGCGCCGCCGCGCTCCTCGCGTACGGGGTCACGTTCTACGGTGCCCACCAGCCGCTCACCCAATCGCGCACGGCCGCCACGCTCGTCGTCGCGGCCATCGCGCTCTGGGTGCTCGTCATCCTCGCCCGGCCACTGAACTGGTGGCGCGGGCTGCTCGTCGCGTCGATGGTCGGCGCCGTGGCGATCATCGTCGCCGTGCCGGCCTTCCGCAGCTTCTTCGCGCTCGCGCTCCCGACTGGGCAGGTCGTGTGGCAGCTGGTGCTCATCGCCGGCGTCGGGATGGTGCTCGTCGAGGTCGGCTGGCGGGTCGCCCGGCTCTTCGACCACCCGCCGGCGTCACCGACGTCACCGGCGCCCGCCACCCGCTGATCCCACGCACTGGCGTCGCTCACCTCACGACGGGTTCGGGTTGGTCCGGGACATCGGACTCGAGCCACCACACGACGAGACCGATCGAGGCCGCGACGAAGAGCAGGAGGACGAGCAACGGCCCGAGCGGCGGCGACCACGCCGGGTGGAGCCAGTACGCGATCGGCCCGTCGAGCCCGACCGTGTAGCGGCGCAGGTTCTGATCGAACGCGAGCAGCGCCCCGACGACCACCATGAACGCCGTCACACGCTCGACGGCACGCACCGCCCGCCCGTCCGCGGTCCGGTGCCGTGGCAGGCGGTCAGCGCCGCGAGCACCGGGACACCCACGACGAACGGCAGCTGGTAGCGGGCCTGCCAGTGCAGGCCGACCGAGCGGGCCTCCTGGGTCGCCGCCAGGATCGGTACGACGATCGATGCGGCGAGCGCCAACCCGAGGACGCGCTGGTCCCGACGACGACCCAACAGCACGGCGACGAAGCCGAGACCTCCGAGCGCAGTAAGCCACAGCGCGACGGACGCGAATGGTGCCGGCGTGTCGAGCCAGCCGAAGACCCCGATCATCTGGTGGAGCCAGTCGCCACCCGCGCCGATCGTGCCCCGCAGCGCGGCCGCCGCCGTGAGCCCCTGGTGGAAGATGGTGTGCGAGCCCGCGAACGGATTCGCGATCACGATCCACGCGACCTGGCCGACGAGCGCCACGCCGGCGACGGCCGCCCACACCCGGGCGGGGCGAGCCCGGGCGACACGACGCCGTCCTTCCGGCGACATGAGCAGGAGCACGAGACCGGCGATGAGGGCCGCCCAGAAGGGGCCCGGGTGCCGGGCGAGGATGAGGACGGTCGAGGCGAACCCGACGCGGGCGACCAGGCGCGCGTCGACGCGCTCGCCCGCCTCGAACGCCAGGACGGCGCCGGAGCACCACAGCGACAGCCCGGCGGCGATCTCGAGGCCGCTCGGGTTCACCGACGCGCCGAGGAAGAAGCACATCGGGGTGAGGGCGACGAGCAGCCCGACGAGCGCGAGCCCGCGGCGCGGGCTCCGCAGCAGGCTCGCCGCGCCGCTCGCCACGAGCGCGGCGAACAGCGCGAGCGACGCGAAGCGCATGAGGTACACGGCGACGGGGCCCGCGGGCGCGGCGCGCGCCACCGTCCCGACCACCAGGTAGTACGCCGGCGGATACCACATCACCGGTGTGACCACGTGCGCGGCCGCGCTCGAGCCTTGGAAGTCGAGGCACGCCGCCGACACGTCGGATCGGAACGTGTAGCAGCCCCAGTTCTCATTCCCGTAGATCGCGGGGGCCGTCACGGACCGGTACGCACTAGGCGAACCACCTTCGCGGCCGCCGCGACCGTCGATCAGGTCGTGGGCCTGCGCGGTCGTGAGCGGCGACCCGAAGAACTGGCCGTGCGCCATCGCGACGGCGGTGATCACGTGCGACGGCTCGTCGGGCGCCGCGCCCGGGGGCGACGCCAGCGCCCAGGCCCCGCCGATCGCGGCCAGCAGCGCGAACGTGATCCACCACCATGTCCGCGGCGAGGCCCGGGCCGGCGACCAGCGCGCCAGGTCGGGCGCGGACGGCACGCGATCGACGCGCGACGGGTCGTCGGACGGGTGCGACGCGGTCGTCACCGCGTCGGGGCCCACGTCAGACCGCGGCGCCGACGAGCGTGCCGATGGCCCACGTGATGAGCATCGCCACGCACCCGCCGATGAGGACCCGCAAGGTGGCCCGCCGAACTGGCGCGCCGCCGAAGCGTCCCCCGAGGTAGCCGGTCCCGGCGAGGAGGACGAGGGCCAGCCCGGCGATCACCGGGACGCGCGCCGCGCTCGGCACGGCGATCGCGGCCGCCAGGGGCAGCGCTGCGCCGGACGAGAAGCTCAACGCCGAGCTCCCCGCCGCCTGGAGCGGCGTGGCGAGGCCGGCACCCGTCATGCCGAGCTCGTCGCGCAGGTGCGCGCCGAGCGGGTCGGCAGCCATGAGCTTCTCCGCGACCTGGCGCGCCAGATCCTCGTCGAGGCCGCGCCGCTGGTAGATCTCCTGGAGCTCGGCGAGCTCCATGTCAGGGTTCAAGAGGATCTCGCGCCGCTCCCGCGCGATGTCGGCGCGCTCGGTGTCGCGCTGCGAGCTCACCGACACGTACTCGCCGACCGCCATTGCCATCGAGCCCGCGACCAGCGCCGCGGCGCCGGCGATCGCGATCTGGTTCGTGGACGACGTCGCGGCGGCGACGCCGAGGAGGATGCTCGACACCGACACGATCCCGTCGTTGGCACCGAGCACGGCGGCCCGCAACCACCCGACGCGGGCGTACCGGTGCCGCTCGACGTGGTGGGTCCGCATGCTGCTCCTCGCGACGGCGCGCCGCCCGCGCATCGGCGCGCCGTACGGCTACCCCGAGGATACCGACCACCCCCTCCGGCGACCGTGGACCAGCCCGGCTCGTGATCGCGTGACCGCTACGATCCGGGGGCAACGAGGGGGACGTGATGGTGCTCGACACCCAATCGACCGACACGGAGCTGCGCGACCAGACGCTGGCGTTCCTGCGAGCCGAGCTGCCCGCCGGCTGGATGGACGCGGTCGACGCCGGGGACGAGGCGCGGTTCGCCGAGCTGCGCCGCGACCTCGACTACCGCGACTGGTGTCGCCGCTTCGGCGAGTCCGGGTACGCGACGCCGACCTGGCCCGCCGAGTACGGGGCCGGCCTGTCGCTGGCGCCGGGCGAGGCCAAGCACGTGAACGAGGTCCTGACCCACTACCGCGTCCCGCGGCCCTTCAACATCATCGGGATCGGCATGGGCGGCCCCACCGTCATCACCTGGGGCACCGACGAGCAGAAGCAGCTGCTGCTGCGCGGCCTCGCCACGAACGAGGAGATCTGGTGCCAGCTCTTCAGCGAGCCGGGCGCCGGCTCGGACGTCGCGGGGCTCTCGACACGCGCCGAGCGCGACGGCGACGAGTGGGTGATCCACGGCCAGAAGGTGTGGACGACCCTCGCCCACATCGCACGGTGGGGGATGCTGCTCGCCCGCACCAACCCGGACGTCCCGAAGCACAAGGGCCTCAGCTACTTCGTGATCGACATGCACGCGCCGGGTGTCGAGGTGCGGCCCCTCGTGCAGATCACCGGCGACGCCGAGTTCAACGAGGTCTTCTTCGAAGGCGTGCGGATACCGGATTCGATGCGCGTCGGCCCCGAGGGCGAGGGATGGCGGGTCGCGATCACGACCCTCATGAACGAGCGGGTGTCGCTGTCCGGCGCCGGCTCGCTCGCCGGGGACGCCGTGGGCGGCAGCCCCATCGACGCGCTGATCAAGCGCCACCACCCCGTGACCGATTCGCTGCAGCGCCAGCGGCTCGCGCAGCTCTACATCGACGGGCGCCTCATCCGGCTCAACAACCAGCGCGCCGCGGACAAGCGGCGCGGCGGGGCCGAGGTGGGCCCGGAGGGGTCGATCACGAAGCTGCAGCAAGCCGAGTTCAACCAGCGTCTCCAGAAGCTCGCCGTCGACCTCGAGGGTGCCGGTGGCGTGGCGTGGGAGCCGACCGGCGCGGCGCGAGCCGAGGGACCGCTCGCCTACATCGGCGGCATGGGCGAGGACCGACCCGCGATCGCGCGGGGGTTCCTGCGTGCGCAGGCCAACACGATCGAGGGCGGGACGTCGAACGTGATGCGCAACATCCTCGGCGAGCGGGTGCTCGGCCTGCCGAAGGAGCCCGACAACTCGCGTGACCTGGCGTGGAGGGACGTGCCCCGCTCGGCCTGACCGGCATCGTGCGCTCGCTGTCCCGCTACCTGCGCCGCCGCGGGGCGAGCGCCGAGGAGATCGACGAGGCGCGGCGCAACGGCTACCTGACGCTGCTCGCCCTCGACCGCACCGTGATCCCCGGTGCGAGGAAGTACACCCAGGACGAGGTGGCGGCGCGGGCCGGCACCGACGTCGACACCGCCCGGGCCGTGTGGCGCGCCATCGGGTTCCCCGACCTCCCCGACGGGCTGCCCGCGTTCACCGACGCCGACGTCGCGGCCCTTCGGGGCCTCCTCGACCGGGTGGCGAGCCCGTGGCTCTACTGGACGGCGGACCAGGCGCTCGCGCAGGCGCGGATCACCAGCTCGGCGCTCGCCCGAATCGCCGACGCCGAGAGCGACGACCTCGTCCGCTCGATCACCGCGGCGCGCCAGGACGGCCTCGGCGACGAGGAGACCGCCGAGCTGATCGCCGAGCGCCTCGACTACGACGAGGTCGCGCGTCTGTTCGATCACGCCCATCGGCTCCAGCTGCGGGCCGCGCTGTGGCGCAAGCTCGCGGGGAGCGACCCCGACACGCCGGGGACCGTCGAGGCCACGGTCGGCTTCGTCGACCTCGTCGGCTACACGGCGCTCGCCGAGGGCCTCGACGACGCCGAGCTCGCCGCCCTGATCGAGCGCTTCGCGACGCTGGCCCACGAGACGGTCGTGGCCGCGGGCGGCCGGATCGTCAAGACGATCGGTGACGAGGTCATGTTCATCGCCGAGCAGCCCGCGACGGCGGCCCGGATCGCGCTCACGCTCAGCGCCGCGTCGACGCGCGACCCGGTCCTGCCCCAAGCCCGCGCCGGGCTCGCCGTCGGGCCGGTGCTCTCCCGCGAGGGTGACTACTTCGGCGCGGTGGTGAACCTGGCGAGCCGGCTCACGCGTCTCGCGTTCCCGGGCACCGTGCTCGTCTCGACCGAGGTCGCGGCCGCCCTCGAGCACGACGACGAGTTCCGGTTGCGCCGGATCGCCCGCCAGCGCGTGCGCGGCATCGGCCGCCTCCAGGTGTATCGCCTGGACCCGGCGCCGGTGCCGACGGCCTGACCGGTCAGGGACGGCAGCGCAGGCCAGCGCGAGGCAGCACCCGGTCGACGAAGTAGGTGTCGACCGCGTTGTCGATGCAGGGGATGCCCTTGCCGTATCCGGCGTGCTCGGTGCTCACGAGGGTGAGGAGGCGTGAGCCGGCGATCCGGTGCAGCATGTCGATCGCGCCGTTGTAGGGCGTCGCCGGGTCGGCGGTCGTCCCGACGATGAGGATGGGCGCGGTTCCCGACACATGGACGTCGCCGACCTGCTCGGCCACGGGGGGCTCGGGGAGCCGCGGATCGCAGCCGAGCGGCGACGCGGAGAGGAAGGCGCCGAAGATGGGGAACTCCTGCGAGTACTGCTGGTAGGTCGCGACGTAGTCGTTGAACGACTGGAGCGAATCGAAGCGGTCATCGCATCGGATGGCGTTGAGCGCCTGCTGCAGGTCGTCGTAATGGCCGTTCGGGTCCCGGCCGGTGAGGCTGTCGGCCAGCTCGGCGATCCCGTCGCCGAGGCCGCGGTCGACCGCGGCGAGCGCCGACGCGAGGAACGGCCAGCCCTGTGCCTTGTCGTAGAGGCCGCCGGCGAGCGCCAGGTAGAAGAGCGTCGCGCCGGCCTGCCGGCCGTCCGACACCGGGACTTCCAGCCCGCTCTCGAAGCGCTGCTGCAGGGCGGCGAGCGCCGCTTGCGGGTCGCCGCCGTGGCGGTAGGGGCACTTTGCGCTCGCAGCGCAGTTCGCGAGGAACGCGTCCAGCGCCTGCTCGAATCCCTCGGCATTGTCGTGCAGCTCGCCCGCCGCCGTGTCCGAGAGGTTCACGGCCCCGTCGAGCACCATGGCGCGCACCCGGGTCGGGTACATCTGGGCGTACACCGCGCCGAGCACCGTCCCGTACGAGTAGCCGAGGTAGGTGAGCTTCGGCTCGTGCAGCGCCGCCCGCAGCGCGTCCATGTCGCGGGCCGTGTTGCGGGTCCCGACGTCGGCCAGCCAGGATCCCTGGGCGTTGATGCAGGCCTGGACCAGGTCCACCGGCCCGTTCGTGCCCGCGTAGAAGCGCTGGAGCTGCGACAGGTTCTGCGGCGTCGGGCTCGACGCGAGCACCGCGTCGTACGTCGGGTCGCTGACGCAGGCGATCGGGTGCGACATGCCGGTGCCACGCGGGTCGAAGCTCACGAGGTCGAAGCGGGCGCGCACCGCCGCGGGCAGGCTCGACGCGCCGCCCTGGCGCAGCGATTCGGCCCCCGGGTCGCCGGGCCCGCCGAAGTTCACGACGAGCGACCCGATCCGCTCGCTCGGCTGGGACGCGAGGTGGCGGCTCACGGCGATGCCGACCTGCGGACCGGTCGGCTGGCTCCAGTCGACGGGCACCGACAGGGTGGCGCACTGGAACCCGCTGCCGCAGCCCTTCCAGGCGAGCGTGCCGGCGGTGGGGGCCGACGTCGCGGCGAGCGCGGACGGCCCGCGCCCGATCCCGACGGTGAGCAGCACGGTGATCGCACCCAGCGCAGCGACCACCCGCGTCGGGCGACGAGACACGGGCCGACCTTATCGATCGATCGCCGGAGGCCATCGGCAAGGCGGTAACTTCGTACGCGATGACCCCCACGGATCGCGACGGTCAGCGGCTCGCGCTCTTGAGCGTGCACGCCCATCCTGACGACGAGGCCTCGAAGGGCGCGGCCACCGTCGCGCGGTACCACGACGAGGGCGTGTGGTGCGTGCTCGTGTGCTGCACCGGCGGCGAGGCCGGCGACATCTTGAACAAAGCAGTGGACACGCCGGAGGTGCGGTCGCGTCTCGCCGAGGTGCGCGTCGAGGAGCTCGAGGCGAGCGTCGCGGCGATCGGCTACGACGAGCTGCGCTGGCTCGGCTACCACGATTCGGGGATGCCCGACACCGAGACGAACGCGCGCCCCGACAACTTCGCGAACGCGCCCCTCGACGAGGCCGTCGGCCGGCTCGTGGCAGTCATCCGGGCGGCGCGGCCCCAGGTGATCGTGACCTACGCCGACGACCGCCAGTTCTACCCGCACCCCGACCACATCCGGGTCCACGAGATCTCGGTGCCGGCGTTCGAGGCCGCGGGCGACCCGACGCAGTACCCGGCGGCCGGGCCGGCCTGGCAGCCGTCGAAGATGTACTACACGGGCTTCTCGCGCCGGCGGGTGCAGGCGCTCCACGACGCGTACCTCCGCCAGGGCGAGGAGAGCCCCTACGCCCGGTGGTTCGAGCGCGACTTCCCCGACCACGACGAGCGCTTCACGACCTTCATCGACGTCGGCCCATGGCTGGCGCGCCGGCGGGCCGCGCTGCTCGCGCACCGCACCCAGGTCGACCCCGACGGGTTCTGGATGCGACTGTCGGACGACGTGATCCGGGAGGTGTTCCCGTGGGACGAGTACGTCCTCGCCCGCTCGCGCGTCGGCTGGCCCGCCGAGGGTGAGGAGGAGCACGACCTGTTCGCTGGGCTGCGCGCCACGGAGCGGCCGACCGAGCGCGTCGATACACTCCAGCGCCCCTGAACCGAGGAGGCGCGGTGCCGAAGTACCTCAGCCAGGCCTGGCTCGACGAGGCGCGGGCCCTCGCCCAGGACCAGCCCGAGCGCCCCGGCGCGAGCGCCACGATGCAGTTCGTCGTCACCGGCGGCCCCGACGGTGACGTGAAGTACTACTGGGTCCTGCAGGACGGCGTGCTGGCCGAGGCCTCCGTCGGCGAGCTGCCCGACGCCGAGGTCACGATGACCACCGGCTATCAGGACTCGGTGGCGATCCAGAAGGGCGAGCTCGACGCGAACGCGGCGTTCATGCAGGGCAAGACGAAGGTGACCGGCAACATGGGCAAGCTGATGTCGCTGATGCCCCTCACCATGTCGCCCGAGTACCAGGCGCTCCAGGAGAAGGTCCGCGCCATCACCGAGTACTGAGCCGCGCCGTCAGGCGGCGCGCTGGAGCTCGCGCAGCTCCCGGTACCCGATCAGGGTCGCCCCGGCGCGGTCGAGCAGGTCGGGGAGCGACGGGTCCTCGCAGAGGAACGCGTGGTCCTCGACGCGCCCGGGCCAGTCCGGGTGCGACGCCCGCAGCTCGTCGGCGTCGACCGCCGGGTGCAGGTACACCTCGGTGACGCCCGGCCGCAGGTCGAACAGGGCCCGCTCGATGTGCTTGCGCGCCCCGACGCCCGTGTAGAAGACGAAGTGGTCGGGGTACACGACGCCTTCCGCGCTCGTGAGGTCCCGGTACGGGAAGCCGACGAGCCGCTCCCCGCCCGCCGGGCCCATGCGCAGGGGCAGCGCGAAGTCGAGCGCGAGCTCGAGGTAGACGCCGAAGAAGTCGGCGCGCAGCTGCAGCGTGCCCATGTGGCTGTCGAGGTGGCTCACATCGAAGCCCCACAAGATCGCCCGCTCGATCTGGGCGCGCAGCTCCCGGCGGACCTCCTCGAGGTCGGCGTGGTCCCACGTGTCCTCGATCGTCCGGGGGAACCCGCCGTCGCCGTCGAGCAGGCTCGGGCCGTGGGTGATGGGCGACCAGCGATAGGTGTCCCACTCCGAGTTCAACGTGAGGTGCACGCCGACGTCTTCCCCGCGGTACTGCGCCGCCGCGTCGCGAGCCCACGGGCACGGCACCATGAGCGTCGCGCTCGTGGCGATCCCGTTGCGCAGCGCGTCGTAGACGCCCACGTTCGCGGACCGGGAGGACCCCAGGTCGTCGCAGTTGATGATGACGAGGCGCGCGTCCCGCGGGTAGCCGAGCTGTTCGACCAGTGAGGGGCGCTCCGAGGCCGCCACGGCGTGCAGGTTAGAGCCGCTCGAGGATCGTGCCGGTCCCGAGCCCGCCACCGCAGCACATCGTCACGAGCCCGTAGCGCCCGTCGGTGCGCTCGAGCTCGTGCAGCGCGGTGGTGACGAGGCGCGCCCCGGTCGCGCCGACCGGGTGCCCGATCGCGATCGCGCCGCCGTTCGGGTTGACCGTGGCCGGGTCCGGGTGCAGCTCGCGCTGCCAGGCCAGCACGACCGACGCGAACGCCTCGTTGATCTCGACGGTGTCGAGCTGGTCCATGGTCATGCCGGTGCGGGCGAGCAGGCGCTGGGTGGCGTCGATCGGGCCGGTGAGCATGAGCACCGGGTCGACGCCGACGAGGCACTGGTCGACGATCCGGGCCCGTGCCCGGAGGCCGAGCTCCTCGGCGCGGTCCGCCGACGCGAGCAGCACGGCCGCGGCCCCGTCGGTGATCTGCGACGACGTGCCCGCCGTGTGGACGCCGTCCGGGCGGGCGACGGGCTTGAGCGCGGCGAGCGCCTCGAGCGAGGTCTCGCGCAGCCCCTCGTCGCGTGCCACGTGATGCGTCGTGCCGACGGGCTTCCCGTCCTCGAGGTCGGGGGCGTCGATGGGCAGCACCTCGCGCTCGAAGCGGCCCTCGGCCCACGCGGCCTGGGCGCGCTCCTGGGACTGCAGGCCGAAGCGGTCGCAGTCCTCCCGGGAGACGCCCCACTTCTCGGCGATGCGCTCGGCGCCCTCGAACTGCGACGTGTACTCGAAGCGCTCGAAGTAGGGCTTCGGAAGCGGACGGCCGGGACCGTTCGACACGGCGACGCCGAGAGGCACGCGGCTCATCGACTCGACGCCGCAGGCGAGCGCGACGTCGATGACCCCCGCCCCGATGAGCGCGGCCGCGAGGTTGGTGGCCTGCTGTGACGAGCCGCACTGCGCGTCGACGGTGGTGCCCGCGACCTCGATCGGCAGACCTGCGGTGAGCCAGGCCGAGCGGGCGATGTCGAAGGTCTGCTCGCCGGTCTGGGTGACGCAGCCGCCGATGACCTGGCCGACGGCGCCGGGGTCGATCTCGGCGCGCTCGACGGCCTCACGCTGGACCGCACCGAGCAGCTCCACGGGGTGGACGCTGGCCAGCCCGCCGTTGCGCTTCCCGAGCGGCGACCGCACGGCTTCGATGATGACGACGTCAGTTGCTGCCATGGAGCCGATCGTATCGGCCCTCTACGCTCCCCGTCGTGGGACGCGCGCACGCTCGTGTCGTCGGGCTCGCGCTCGCGATCACACTCACGACCGCGTCCTGCTTCGGTGGAGGCGGCGGCACGACGACGCCGACGAGCACGACGTCGCCGAACAACGGGCCGGGCTGCCAGTTCATCGTCGCCAGCGAAGCGAAGCGCGAGACGATCCCGATCATCAACCAGAGCGTGTTCCTCGACGACGCCGCCGCCGCGCCGACGGTCTGCTACGACCAGATCACGTTCACGTTCCAGCCCGGCGGCGACGGCGACCTCCCGCCCGCGTACACGGTGCAGTACGTGCCGTTGAACGCCCCCGGCGTCGTGAACAGCTCGGCGGCGTCGCTCACCGGCGTGAAGGCCGTGCTCGAGGTCGTCATCCACCCGGCCTCGGAAGCGAACGCGGGCAAGCTCACCTACCAGGGCAACCTGCGCCTGGCGCTCCAGCCGATGAACCACACGCTCATCGTCGAGTACCTCAACACGCTCCCGCAGCCGTCACCCGACCCGAACCAGTCGCAGGTCGTGTGGCTGATCGGGCTCGACACGAAGCGCCCCTTCACCACCGACGCCGCCAACTCGCCGCCGCGAGTGAACGTGCTGGTCATGAATTGACGAGCACGATCTTGCCGAGCTTGCCGCCGGCCGCGAAACGCTCGTAGGCCGCGGTCGCCTCCTCCATCGGCACGGTGGCATCGACGGGCACACGCACCTGCGCCGCCTCGAGCAGCGGGAGCACCTGCCCCGCGACGAGCTGCGCGGCGCGGGCCTTGCCCTCGAGCGGTCGGCCGCGCAGCGTCGAGCCAGATATGCGGCCGCGGACGCCCATGAGGGCGAGCAGGTTCACGTCCGCGTGCGCGCCCGCCCCGACGCCCACGACGACGATCCGCCCACCGATCGCCAGCGATTCGAGGTCGCCCGCCAGGTTCGGACCGCCGATCACCTCGAGCACCACGTCGTAGGGCCCTCGCGCCGCGGCGTCCTCGGGTGCGACGACGTCGACCGTCCCGCAGGCCGCGCCGAGCTCCGCGACCTCGGCCCGGCGCGCCTCGCTGCGCACCGCCGTGACGACGCGCGCGCCGGCGCGGGCGGCGAGCTGCACCCCCGCGACGCCGACGCCACCCGCGCCGCCCTGCACGAGCACGCGCTCGCCGATCGTCAGCCCGCATTGGCTGAACAGCGCGTCGTGCGCGGTCGTGAACACCTCGGGGAACCCTCCGGCCTCGGCCCACGAGAGCTCGGGGGGCACCGGGAGCGCCAGCCGCTCGTGCACGACGGCCCGCTCGGCCTGCCCGCCGCCGCCGACCACCGCCATCACGCGGTCGCCGGCGCGGAAGCGACGGCACTCGACCCCGGCGGCGAGGACCACGCCGGCGAGCTCCATGCCGGGGATGTCCGGCGGCGACCCGGGGGGCGCCGGGTAGAGGCCCTGGCGCTGGAGCAGATCGGCGGCGTTCACGCCCGCGGCCCGCACGTCGACGAGCAGCTCGTCGTCGCCGGGCACGGGATCGGGGTGCTCACGCCAGCGCAGGGCGCCATCGGCGACGGTCACGGCGTGCACGAGGCGGTCAGGTTAGGGCAGTCGCAGCGGGGCGGTACCGTCCCGACCGTGACCGGCGACGACGGGCTCCTCATCCTCGACGAGGACGGGGAGGAGCTGCACCTCGACGCCGACGAGGCGGCGACCCTGCTGGCCCTGACCCACGACTTCGACGCGGCGACCGTCTCCGCGTGCCCGTCGTGTCGCAGCCGGGTACTGGCCTGTGTCGCCCTCGTCGACCTGCTCGGCGACGCGCCGCCGCACCCGCGGATCCCGGAGCTGATCGTGCTCGCAGACGACGCTCCGACCCTGCACCTCTACGTCCACGACCTCGGCACCACGTGCAGCCACCGGATGTGGCGCGACCCCGGGTTCGTCGAGTGGTCCGAGGTGCTGGAGGAGTTTGCCGACGCCCGCCGGGGGCTGCGTTAGCGCGGCAGCCGGGTGCGCTTGAACTCGTTGCAGCGCGTCCAGTCGAGCAGCCCGATGGCCCGCTCGAGGTCGTCGACCCGCCCCCGCTCCATGAACCGGATGAACGCGGCCTCGTCGTCCTCGATGAACGTCGGGACGCCGAACACGTCGAAGTCGTCGACCGCCTGGCTGTGCTCGGCGGCGAGCGTCTTCAACGGTCGCCCGCTCCAGACCTCGTCGCTGACCGCACCCGCGTCGAGCCCGACGGAGGCCAGGGTGTCGCGCAGCACCTGCTCGTCGTCGAGGCGGCGGCCCTCGTCGTGGCGGGCCGCGAAGAGCGCGAGGTGCGCGTCCGGGAACTTGTCGGGGAAGGCGTCGCGGACGGCGAGCCCGTAGAGCAGGGCGAGCACGCCCGTGCCCCATTCGTCGGGTTCGCGATCCCACACCGCGACGTCGCCCTCGTCGAGATGGGCCTGGTCGAGCGAAAACGCCTGGTAGCGCCACTCGACACCGCGGATCACGTGTGTCCGCTCGGCCGCGACGACCGCCTCGTGCGCGTTGCGTGCGAACGGACACCGGTAGTCGAACGTGACGGCGATGTGACGGGGCACGTCGCTCACCGTACCAGGCGTCGCGCGACGCTCCCGAGCGCGACGCCGAGCGCGACACCCGCGACGCCGTCCGACGCGTGGTGGACGCGCGTGTACACGCGGCTCGCCGCAATGGTCGTCGCCAGCCCGTAGTAGAGCGGCGCGAGGCGGCTTCCGCGCGACAGCACCGCCGCGGCGGTGAACGCGGTGACGGCGTGCCCCGACGGGAACGACGACGTGATCGGCCGGCGCATCTGGTGGGGCAGCGGGTCGTCGTGGGAGAAGTGCTCCTGGGGACGCACCCGCCGGAACATGAGCTTCACCGTGTTCGTGACGGCGGACTCCCCGACGAGCATCCCGAGATATCGGCCGCCCCAGGCGAGGTCGTTGCGGCGCACCGTGCGCACCGCGCCGAACGCCAGCCACAGGAGCGCGTGGTCCGCGGCGCTCGACACGCCGTACATGACGTCGTCGAGCGTGGCCGACCGACGCGGTTCGAGCCACTTCTCGATCCGCTCGTCGAACTCGGTGACGACCTCGGTGACGGGACGCATCGGCTGGCGAGCCTACCGGCGGTCGCTGCGCCGACCGGACGTGCTCAGCCGAGCGGCAGCGTCTGCGCGATGACGGTGCCGGGACCGCGCAGCTCGACGGCGTCCTGCGGGTCGCCGCCGTAGGCCGGGCAGTAGGGGCGGAACGTGCAGAAGTCGCACAGACGGCTCGTACGCGGCCGGAAGTCATCGCGTGCGCACGCCTGCTCGATTGCCGTCCAGAGCGCGACCGTGCGTCGCGCGACGCCCTGACTCGACTGGTCGCTCGGCCGGGCGATGATCGCCTCGGGCTTCGACAGGTAGAGCAGCTGCACCTGCTGGGGCCGCTGGCCGAAGTTCTGCTCGCAGAGCAGCGAGTACATGTGGACACCCGCGAGGCTCTTCGCCTCGAAGAACTCCGACGGCACCGCCCCCGTCTTGTAGTCGGTGACGACGAGCTCGCCGTCGACGAGGTCGAGGCGGTCGATCACGCCACGGATCCGGACCCCGTCGACCCTGGCCTCCAAGCGCAGCTCGAGGCCGATCGGATGGACGAGCTGAGGGTCCTCGAGGCGGAAGTACCGGCGGATCAGCTCCTCGGAGTCGCGGTCGAACTGCTCGCGCTCCTCGTCGCTCAGCTCGAGCGCCGCGAACTCCGCGTCGGCGGCCAGCGTCACCCGGGCGCGGTCGAGGTCCGCGAACGCGGCGTCGAGCGTGCGGTCGTCGGCCGGCCGGTCGAGGAGGTACTGCAGCGCGAGGTGGACCAGCGTCCCCTTCGCCGTCCACACCGACGGCGGCTCCGGGAGCCGGTCGACATAGGCAAAGCGGAACGCGAGCGGGCACTGCTTGAACGCCGAGATGGAGCTCGGCGACAGGGCGTAGGGGAGTGGCGCCATCCTCGGCGGAGAGTAACTCGGGGGTGTGACAGCGGCGGGGACCGCCCGAGCCGGGCGCCCCCTCGGGTGCCCGACGGCCGAGACGGCGGGGTTTCGGCCCCGGCGCGGGCTCTGCGGCGGGGGAGTCGCGCCGCGTGTCCGGTTACGCTCCGCCGGCGTGAAGCTCGACGGCGGACTGCCCTCGGCCGGGCCGGAGGAGGTCGCGCGGATCGCCCGCGAGCTCGAGAGCGTCGGCTATGACGGCGCGCTCAGCGCCGAGACCGCGCACGACCCCTTCCTCCCGATCCTGGCCGCGGCCGAGCACACCGAGCGGCTCGAGCTCGGGACCGGGATCGCCGTCGCGTTCGCGCGCAACCCGATGACGCTGGCGAACCTCGGCTACGACCTGCACGCCTACTCCGGCGGGCGCTTCCGGCTGGGGCTCGGAAGCCAGATCAAGGCGCACATCGAGAAGCGGTTCTCGATGCCGTGGTCGCACCCGGCGGCGCGGATGCGGGAGATGATCCTGGCCATCCGGGCGATCTGGGCGTGCTGGAACGACGGCGCGCCGCTCGACTTCCGCGGCGAGTTCTACCGCCACACCCTCATGACGCCGTTCTTCAACCCGGGGCCGAACCCTTACGGCACGCCGAAGATCATCCTCGCGGCCGTCGGGGAGCGCATGACCGAGGTCGCCGGCGAGGTGGCCGACGGGATCATCCTGCACGGCTTCACCACGGAGCGGTACGTGCGCGAGGTCACGATGCCGGCCCTCGAGCGCGGCTTCGCCCGCAGCGGCCGGCGCCGCGCGGACTTCGAGATCTCGGGCCCGCTGTTCGTCGTCACGGGCGTGAACGACGAGCAGCTCGACAAGGCCCGCACGGGCACAAAGGAGCAGATTGCCTTCTACGGCTCGACGCCCGCCTACCGCCCGGTGCTCGAGCTCCACGGCTGGGGCGAGCTGCAGGACGAGCTGAACGCCCGCTCGAAGCGAGGCGAGTGGCAGGCCATGGGGGAGTCGATCACCGACGACATGCTCGAGACGTTCGCCGTCGCCGCGGCGCCCGAGGACATCCCCGCACGGATGCTCGAGCGGTTCGGTGACGTCGTGGACCGCCTCAGCTTCTATGCCCCGTACCGGAGCGACCCGGACCGCTGGCAGGGGATCCTGGCCGGCTTCCGCGCCTGAGCGCCGCGGCGAGGGCCCCACAACGAAAGGCGGCTCCTGCCCGCGCCCGGGCGGGTGGGCACGAGCGGAGCCGCCGTACCCACCATAACCACGGGGCTTCGTGGCGATATTCCTCGGGCCCGGTCGGTGCACGACGCCCGCGGCGAGGGCACCGCGCCGCCTTCCCGAGTGCGCCGTGTGGCGGCTCGACCGCGCCCCGCTGCCGCGCGCCGCACAAGCCCCAACCCGGAGGAAAGGGTCGAAGCCCCTTCCGGGGCGGCCGCGTGCACTGGCGGGCGTGTCGCACCGATGTAAGGGTGCGACGAACAAACCCGAGCGTCGCACCGGGGCGCGGTGCAGGTGCTCGCTTCATATCACCGGGGGGGAGCAAATGACCGAAGAAAATCCGTCCGGCTCTGCGCGCTCGCAGGGCTTGTGTTCTTCGTGCTGATCATCGTGGGCGGACCGATCCTGCAAGGCAGCTCGCCGTCAGTGACCGACTCGAGCGCAAAGATCTTCCACTACCTCTCGACGCACGTGGGCAACCTCAAGGCATCCGCGGCGCGGTCTGCTCCTTCGCGATGGCGGCGGTGCTGGTCTGGCTCGCCGCGCACTTCAGTTCGCTGCGCAAGGCGGAGGGCGGCCGATCCGGCTTCGCCGTGGCGGCGCTCGGCTGGCGGCATCCTGGCGACGGCGGCGACAGTGCCATCTCAGCGCGTGCGTGGCCGTCATGGCGCTGCGGATGCACGACCTCGGCCCGAGCGGCGCACGCTTCTTCTGGACCTTCGACCGTTCCTGAACAGTGGGCACCCTCGTCACCGGGCTCACGCATCCTCGTCGGGGCGTCGGCGCTGGTGTTCCTCAACACCGGGATGTACGCCGCGCTGGTTCGGGTGGGCCAGCGGGGCGCTCGCCGTCGTCGACCTCGTCGGCATCCTGGGGGTTGCCTACGCCAACGGCGCATCATGGGGCTTTCAATATCATCGGCATCACTCCTGACGATCATCTGGATCCTCGGGATCAGCATCGTGCTGTGGCGGAAGCCCGAGCGGGCGATCGCCTGAACCACCCGGCGGTGGCCCGTCGCGCAGCGCGCGGGCCACCGCCGTCGCACCGCCGGTGGGCGCGGATGTCTCCGGTCCTATGCTCCGGGCTCGTCCGTGACCGGGGAGGACGTGTGCGCGTCGGTCTGTTCCTGCCGAGTGTCAGCCCGGTGGCGACGCCGGCGTTCCTCACCGCATACGCCGAGGCCGCCGAGGCGGCCGGGTTCGCCTCGATCTGGGTCGGCGAGCACGTCGTGTTCCTCGACGAGTACACGTCGAAGTACCCCTACGCCGAGGACGGCCGGATCGGGCTGCCGGCCGAGAGCGGCATGCTCGAGCTCTTCACCACGCTGACGTTCCTGGCGGCCGCGACGACCCGGATCCGCGTCGGCACCGCGGTGTGCCTCGTGCCCCAGCGCAACCCCGTCTACACGGCGAAGTCGGTGGCGACGGCCGACTGGCTCTCGGGCGGCCGAGTCGACTTCGGGGCCGGCATCGGCTGGCTGCGCGAGGAGTTCGCGGTGCTCGACATGCCCTTCGAAGATCGCGCGGCCGTCAACGCCGAGTATCTCGCCGTGATGAAGGCGTGCTGGCGCGACGACGTCTCGTCGTACGAGGGTGCCCACTACACGCTGCCGCCGTGTCGCATGTACCCGAAGCCGGTGCAGCAGCCGAACCCGCCCATCTACTTCGGCGGGGAGACCGACGCGGCGCTGCGCCGCGTCGCGACGCTGGGCGACGGCTGGCACGGCTTCAACCACCTGCCCGACTCGGCGGCCAGGTCGGTGCGCCGCCTCGAGGGCTTCCTCGGTGAGGCGGGGCGCAGCCTCGCCGACGTGGACGTCACGGTCGGCGCGTACCTCCAGCCCGTGCAGCCGTCGCACCTTCCGGCCTACCGTGACGCGGGTGTCGACCAGCTGGTGCTGAGCGCCTTCGCGGGGGATCCGGACGGGATCCGCTCGGTGCTCGGCAAGCTCGGCGACGAGTACGTCGGCGCGGCGGCGCGGCTGTAGGCCGCCCAGAGACAAGGAGGCCGGATGAGTCCGGACCGCAAGCTTGGTGACGTGGCGACGAAGCCGCTGTTCGAGAACGACCGGGTGAAGGTGTGGGAGATGGAGCTCGAGCCGGGCGCGAGCTCGGACGTGCACGAGCACCGACTCGACTACCTGCTCATCCAGCTGGAGGGCGACAAGATCGCCGGGATCTTCGAGCCCGACACGGGCGGGCCCTATCCGGCGGGGACCGTCGAGGGCGACGTCGCGCCGGGCAACGTCATCTACATCGAGCGGGGCGGGATCGAGACGGCGAAGAACACGGGCCGGCAGCGCTACCGGGAGATCCTCGTCGAGCTCAAGGATTGAGTGACTCCGCGCCCCTCACGGGGCTGCGCGTCCTCGAGGTGGCAACCCTCTACGCGGCGCCCCAGGTCGGGGCGATGCTCGGCGACCTCGGCGCGGACGTCGTGAAGGTCGAGCCGCCCGGCGGTGACCCGATGCGGCGCATGGGCGTGCTGCGGGACGGTCAGTCGCGGACCTGGGCCTGGGTGGCGCGCCACAAGCGCTCCGTCGTCCTCGACCTCGAGGTGGACGGTGACCGCGCGACCTTCGAGGACCTCGTCCGGGTCGCCGACGTGCTCGTCGAGAACCTCCCGGCGGCCGTCCGGTCCCGGTGGGGTCTTGGCTACGAGCGCCTCGCCGCGCTCAACCCGTCGCTCGTGGTCGTGGCCGTGAGCTGCTACGGGCTGACCGGCCCGTACGCGGACCGGCCGGGCGCGGGCACCCTCGCCGAGGCGTTCGGCGGCCTCGCCGACCTGACCGGTGAACCCGACGGACCGCCGATGCTCGCGTCCGTCCCGCTCGGCGACACGCTGACCGCGTTCTCGGGCGTGATCGGCGCCCTCGCCGGGGCGTGGGCCAGCGTGCGGGGCGGCCAGGGCCGGCTCGTCGACGTCACGATGTACGACCCGATCCTCACCGTGCTCGGCGGGACGATCGCGGCCTACGACCCGGGCGACCCGCCGCACCGCTCCGGGAGCCGCGTGCGCGGCGGCGCGCCGCGCAACGTGTACCGCAGCCGCGACGGCGCCTACCTCGCCGTCTCGGGGACGACGGACCCGCAGGTCGCGCGCCTGCTCGTGCTGCTCGGGCGCGACACCGACGCCGACCGAGCCCGATTCGGCCGGGCGGCGGACCGGGTGCAGGTCGCGGACGAGCTCGACGAGCTCGTGGCGTCGTTCATCGGGGCCCACGACCGTGACGAGGTGCTCGCCCGCTTCCTGGAGGTGCGCATCCCGATCGCGCCGGTGCTCGACGTCGCGGGGGTGCTCGCCGACGAGCACATCCGGTCCCGCGGCAGCCTCACGTCGATGCTCGAGGCGCGCGCGCCCGACCTGGATGGTGACCGGGCGGCCGTGCTGGCCGACTGGCTCGGCTGACCGGCCCGGTCAGCCGGGCTCGTTGCCGACGATCCCGACGAAGCTCACCATCTCGCCGGGGTAGCCGCCGAGGTTGTGGGTCAGCGCGAGGCCCCGGTCGGCGGTCGAGATGCGCCGATCCTCGGGGGCCTCGCCGCGCAGCTGCAGCCACGCCTCGAAGAACATGCGCAGCCCGGAGGCGCCGACGGGGTGCCCGAAGCTCTTCAGGCCCCCGTCCGGGTTGACCGGCAGGTCCCCGGCGAGGTCGAAGGTGCCGGCGAGCACCTCCTTCCACGCCGTGCCTCGCTCGGCGAACCCGAGGTCCTCGTAGATGAGGAGCTCCGCCGGGGTGAAGCAGTCGTGCACCTCGGCCATCGAGATCTGGGTGCGCGGGTCGGTGACGCCGGCCTGCGCGTACGCCTCGTTGCCGGCCGCGTTGATCTCGGGGAACCACGTGTAGTCGTAGTCGGGGTCGGCGTTGCCCGAGGCGTTGCCGGCGACGAACGACAGCGCCTTGATGTAGATCGGCGTGTCGGTGTAGCGGTGTGCGTCCTCGGCCCGCACGACGATCGCCGCGGCGCTGCCGTCGGCGACGCCGGAGCAGTCGAAGACCCGCAGCCCGCCCGCCATCAGCGGCGCGCCGCAGATGGTCTCCATCGTGACTTCCTTGCGGAACTGCGCGCGCTCGTTGCGGGCGCCGTTGTAGTGGTTCTTCCACGAGATGCGGGCGAGCACCTCGCGCATCTGGTCTTCGCTCACCCCGTACTTGCTCCCGTACGCCGGGGCGCACATGGCGAACATCGCCGCTGCGGTGAGGGTGCGGTTCGTGCCGTCGGTGGGGGACTTCCCGGCGCCAATGAGGCCCTGATAGCCGCTGTCCTTCACCTTCTCGACGCCGACGGCGAGCGCGCTGTCGTAGGCGCCGGACGCCACGGCGTACGCGGCGTTGCGCAGCGCCTCGGAGCCCGTCGCGCAGAAGTTCTCGACGCGGGTGACCGGCTTGTTGTGCAGCTGGAGCGGACGCGAGACCGTCATCCCGGAGTTGCCCGACATCGCGGTGCCCACCCAGTAGGCGTCGATGTCCTGCTTCCCGACGCCGGCGCTCGCCAGCGCGGCGCTCGTCGATTCGAGCAGCAGGTCGTCGGTGCTCTTGGTCCAGTGCTCACCGAACTTGGTGCAGCCCATCCCGACGATGGCCACTCGGTCCTTGATGCCGTGGGAGCTCATGTGTCCTCTCCTCCGGGGGTTAGGAGCCGCCGCGCAGCGGGCGGGCCTTCCAGAAGTAGTTGGCGATTCCGTCGGCGGTGAAGAGCCGACGGAAGGTCATCTCGACGCGGTCGCCGACCGCGAGCTCGTCCGCGTTCACGTCGGTGAGCTCGACCGGGAGGCGGCCCCCACCGTCGAAGTCGACGATCGCGAACACGATCGGGGGGCTGGGCGAGTAGGCGATGCGGTCGATCGTGAACGCCGCGATGGTGCCGTCGATGTCGGCCATCGGGGCGGGGTCCATCTCGTCGACGGCGTCGCCCACCCGGGAGACGCGTGCCGGCGGGAGGTGCAGCGCGTCGCTCGAGCGGTCCTTCGAGCCGACGAACCCGTACTTCCAGTGCTCGGTGCGACCGGTGACCGACGCCGAGATCCGGTCCGGCTCGGGGCGGCGGGGCGGCTCGAGGGTCACCATGCCGCGCCAGGCGAGGAACTTGCCGTACGGGAGCGGCTCGCCCGCCGACACCTGGGCGTCGACCCGGCGCGCCGGCTTCCAGCCCGTGACCTGGTCGGTGGTGCGCAGGATGAGGACGTCGGCACCGTCGGCGAGCGACACGAGCGCGATCGTTTCGCCGGGCGCGGCCGCCTCGAGCGCCGAGGTGAGCAGCAGCCCCGGCATCGCCGAGCCGGCGTAGCCGACGGTGGCGCTGCGGTCGTCGACGAGGCGGGACTTGTCGACGCCGAGGCGCGGGGTGAGTGAGCGCACGGCACGGGCGTGCGAGCCCGTGACGATGAGGCGGTCGATCTGCTCGGGCGTGAGCTCGGCCGCCTTCAGCGCGGCGTTCCAGGCCTGCTCGCCGAGCGGGACGTACTTCGTCTCGCCGAAGCGCTCCTCCCAGACCTTCGAGCGGCGCTCGCCCGGCTCGCGCCAGCGGTCGATGAACTCCTCCGTGGCGTGGCCCTCCCCGAGGAGCGTGGCGAGGAGCGGTCCGTCACTGTCGGCGCCGACGAGGACCGCCGCGGCGCCGTCCCCGCCGGCCGACTCGTCGGCGCTCGTCGGGAGGCCGTCACGGAGGTCGGCGGTCACGACGAGCGTGGGACCCGGCGCGTGGAGCGCTGTGCCGAGCGCGGTCACGCCCGACCGGATCGCGCCCGCGAAGTCGGCGGCGACGACGTCGGTGTCGAGTCGCAGCGCCGCGTGGACGGTGGTGGCGTTCGTCTTGTCGAGGTAGGCGGGGGCTGTCGTCGAGAACCACAGGGCGCGGGGCTCGATCCCGGGGGCGCTGCGCAGCGCGAGGCGGGCCGCCTCGACGCCCATGGAGGTGGTGTCCTCGTCGTAGCCGGCGACGGCGCGGCTGCCGCGACCGCCACCCGACCCGAAGACCTCGGCGACGCTCGCCCGGTCCAGTCGCCGGTACGGCACGTACGCCGCGGCGCTCAGAATCCCCTGCATCCCTACCTCGTTCGTCGGCTTGGCCGACCGGCACGACGGCCGGTGCCGGAGGCGAGCGTACCCGGCCGCCGTCGAGACCAGCCCCTCTACGATGCGCCGGTGCGGCGAGACACGAGGCGACGTCGGCGATGAAGCTCGGGGAGGTCGCGAACGCGGACGCCGAGCGCTACGGGAAGCCGCTCGACGGGGTCCGGATCCTGGCGGCGGAGCAGATGCAGGCGCTGCCCTTCGGCACCCAGCTCCTCGCGCGCCTCGGTGCCGAGGTGGTGAAGGTCGAGCAGCCCGGCGGCGGGGAGTCCGGCCGCGGGGCGCTGCCCGCGATGACCGACCCGACCGGTCATCGGGCGGGCGCGACGTTCCTGCGCAACAACTTGAGCAAGCGCAGCGTCGCCATCGACCTCAAGGCGCCCGCCGGACGCGACCTGTTCCTCGACCTGGCCGGGCGCTTCGACGTCGTCGCCGAGAACTTCAAGCCGGGCACGATGGCGCGGATGGGCCTCGGCTACGAGGACCTCGCCACGCGCTACCCGCGCCTCATCTACGTCTCGGTGTCGGGGTTCGGGAACACCGTCGCGTCGCCGTATGACTCCTGGGCCGCCTACGCGCCGATCGTCGAGGCGATGTCGGGCATCTACTCGTTCAAGCAGCCGCCCGACCAGCCCCCGGTCGTCGCGCCGGTCGGGGCGCTCGGTGACATCTCGAGCGCCATGTTCGCCGTGATCGGGACGCTCGCCGCGCTGCGGGCGCGCGACCAGACGGGCGAGGGTCAATACGTCGACGTGGCGATGCTCGACGCGGTCGTCGCGATGACCGACCTCGTCACCAACTTCTGGTCGATGGGGTTGCGCCCCGGCGGCCTCGGCCCGCTGCTCATCATGGACGGGTTCCGCGCCCAGGACGGCTGGTTCGTCGTGCAGGTCGGGCGTGAGCACCAGTTCGAGCGTCTCGCGAAGATGATCGACGAGCCGGGCTGGATCGACGACCCGCGCTTCGCCACCCGCGAGGGCTGGCGCGTGCACCTCGAGGACGTCATCCGACCGGCGATCGAGGGATGGGCTGCGGGGAAGACGAAGCTCGAGGCGGCCCGCGAGCTGAACGAGGCCGGCATCGCCGCCGGCCCGGTCAACACCGCGCCGGACGTGATCGACGATCCGCACGTCGCGGCGCGCCACATGCTCGTCGAGGTGCCCCGCACGGACGGCGAGCCCCCCTACCTCATGCCGGGGAACCCGGTGAAGCTGACGAAGGTCGCCGAGGGACCCGAGACGCGCGTGCCGTGGGTCGGGGAGCACACCGACGAGGTGCTGCACGCCGAGCTGGGCCTCGACTCCGCCG
This sequence comes from uncultured Actinomycetes bacterium, assembly GCA_963731625.1. Lineage (GTDB taxonomy): Bacteria > Actinomycetota > Acidimicrobiia > IMCC26256 > PALSA-555 > PALSA-555. The sequence goes on along the minus strand of CAVSWH010000001.1, from coordinate 795,396 downwards.
CGCTCGCGCGCCTGCGCACCGACGGCGTCATCGGTTAGGCACGCGCCCTCGAACCCGGGCGCGCGAACGACTCCGACATATCCTGGGATGAATGCCCGCTTTTGGGAGCCGTCGTCGGCGCGCCCCCGCTCAGGAACCGCACGCCGGCTTCGCCTCGCTCATCATCGGGGCGGGCCCCAAGTTCTGGTGCCTGATCGTCGCCGTCGGGCTCGCCTCCGGCCTCGCCGGCGCGGGCTACGTCGAGGCGCTGCGGGGCCTCAGCCATCTCCTCGGCCCGTCGCAGTTCGCGAAGCCCGTCGACCTGGCCGTGCTCACCGGGGTCGGTGTGCTCATCGGCCTGCTCACCCTGACGCTCGGCAGCCCCGGCGACGTCGAGCTGCTCGTCGACAACATCCACGTGACGGGTGCGCGCTCCGACATCACCGATCTGCGCTCCCTCATCCCGGTGTCGCTCGTCGGCATCGCCGCGGGCAGCCCGGCCGGCCCGGAGGCGCCGCTCGTCCAGACCACGGGATCGATCGGGTCGTGGGTCTCGAACCGGCAACGACTCGGGGTCACCAAAGCCCGCGTGCTCACCATCACCGGGATGGCCGCCGGCTTCGCCGTCCTGTTCGGCGCGCCCATCGGGTCCGGCGTCTTCGCCCTCGAGATCCTGCACCGGCGGGGCATGCAGTACTACGAGGCGCTGCTGCCCGCGGTCGTCGGCGCCCTCGCCGGCTGGGCGGTGTCGATCGGGATCACGGGCCTCGGCTTCCACCCGATCTGGCACTTCCCGACCGTCGGCGGGCTCGACGCGCTCGACCTCGCCGTCGGCCTGGGCGCGGGGGTGGTCGGCGCGGTGGTGGCCGCGGCCTACACGTACTCGTCGAAGCTGTGGCGCCTCGGCTTCCGTCGCCTGCCGGTGGTGGTCCGCCCGGCGGTCGGTGGGCTGCTGCTCGGCGCGCTCTTCTACGCCAGCCCGTACGCGCTCACCTTCGGTGAGGGGCAGGTCCAGTCCATCGCGTCCGCGGCGACGATCGCCGTCGGGACGCTGCTGCTCGGCGTGCTCATCAAGCTCGTCGCCTCGTCGATGATCCTCTCGTCGGGCTGGCGGGGCGGCTTCATCATCCCGATGTTCTTCATCGGCGTCGCGCTCGGGGCGGTGAGCCACGACTGGTTCGGGGTGCACCGCGAGGTGGCGATGGCCGCGATCATGGCCGCCGCGGTCGTCGGCCTCACGAAGACGCCGCTCGGCTCGACGCTCGTCGTCGCCGAGATCGCCGGGTTGCGCCTCCTGCCGCCGGTGATGCTCGCGTCGCTCGTCGCGTTGTTCCTCACGAGCCGGATCTCGATGATCGAGACGCAACGCCAGCGCGAAGGCGCGTTCGGCGAGCCCCGCCAGGACGAGGAGGCGGTGCCGATCGTCGAGGCGCCGCCCGCCGGGGACGGGAACGCCGGCGGACGCGCCGGACGCCGCCCGGCGCCCGGCAGCGCGTCGAGCTGACGCGCGACCACCCGAGCCGGACGCGCGGTCGACAGGGTCGGCCTCGGCCGCCATCATGCCTGGCGTGGCAGATGTCGACGACGTGCGCGCCGCGAACGCGTCGTTCTACGCCGCGTTCGAGGCGCGAGACCTCGACGCGATGGCCGAGGTGTGGGAGCGCTCCGACCGGGCCCGCGTGACGCACCCGGGCTGGCCGACCCTGCAGGGCTGGGCGCGCGTCGCGGGGTCATGGCAGGCGATCTTCTCGGCGACGCCCTTCATCCAGTTCGTGCTGACCGACGAGGAGGTGCTCGTCGAGGGTGACGTGGCGATGGTGACGCTCGACGAGAACATCCTCCAGTCGGCGTCACCCGCGGGGGATGACACGGGCGAGCTCGCGGGAGCGCGCGTCGCGACGACGAACGTGTTCGTGCGCGCGCACGAGACCTGGCACATGGTGAACCATCACGGCTCGCCGGTGCACAGCGACGTGCCCGAGTGAGTCAGGACGTCCTGGTCGCCTGCTCGGCCGCGTGGTCCTCGATCGCCTTCGTGATCGCGCTCGACGCCGCCGCGACGAAGCGGCCGCCGCTGCCGGCGACCCAGTCATAGGACCGCTGGATCGGGTCGAGCTGGCCCTGGAAGTGGGGCGCGACGTAGCGGGCGAAGAGCTCGTAGCTGTGGCGCGTCGCCGCCGGGTCCGCCCACTCGTGCCCGAAGAGCAGGAACGTCCCGAACCCCCCGGACTGGGCCTCGAGGCGCTCGATCTGGGCGATCGCGTCGTCGGGCGTGCCGATCACCGCGAAGCCCGACCGGTCGCAGTGCTCGAGGATCCCGGCGAGGTCGTCGGCGTCCCCGACGGGGCTCGTCGGCAGCACGTGGCGGAAGTAGCGGCCGAACTGGACGATCCCGAACTCGACGTCGCGGCGCGCCTGCTCCTTCGTCTCCGCGAGGTGCATCGGGCCGACGAGGCGCCAGCGTGACCGGTCGGCGCGCTGGCCGAACTCGGCGGCGCGCTGCTCCATCACGTCCCAGTGCGCGGCGAGCACGTCGAAGCCGATCTCGGTGGTGGCGCCCACCGAGAGCAGCCCGAGCCCGAAGCGTCCCGCGGCGCGCGGCCCCGCGGGGGAGAGCGTCGCCGCGACGGCCAGCTCGAGCCCGTCGGGCGAGTAGGGGCGCAGCTGCAGGCGCGCCTCGTCGAGGGTGAACCCGTCGGTGCGCATCGAGACGACCTCGCCGGCGAGGAGCCGCACGATCGCCTCGAGGGCCTCGTCCATGCGCGGGCGCTGCCGATCGGACGGGATGCCGAGCATCGACGCGTCGGAGGTCAGCTGGCCCGGTCCGCAGCCGAGCATGACCCGGCCCCTCGTGAGGTGATCGAGGAGCACGAACCGATCGGCGAGCAGCAGGGGATGGTGGTACGGGAGCGAGTTCACGCCGCTGCCGAGCCGCAGGTGCTTCGTGCGCTCGGCGGCGACGGCGAGGAACACCTCGGGGGACGCGATCAGCTCGAAGCCGCCGGAGTGGTGCTCACCGATCCACGCCTCGTCGAAGCCGAGCCGGTCGAGGTGCACGAGCAGGTCCAAGTCGCGCTCGAGCGCGACGGTCGGGCTCTGCCCGACATCGTGGAACGGCGCGAGGAAGATCCCGAAGCGCACGGGGCCGCTACGCGGTGCCGCTCACCGGCGCTCGGCCGCGATCCACGCGTCGAGGTGCGGGCTCGCGGTGAAGCTCGAGATGAGCGCGTAGCGGGTGCTCGCCCCCGGGTGGGACACCACGTGCCACAACCGCTGGGTGTCGACGACGAAGCGTGACCCGCGCTGCAGCGACACGTGCACCTCCGTGGAGGGGTCGGGCAGCCCGTCGGGTCCCTGCTCCATCAGCACCATGAAGCTGTCCGGGTTGTCGGTCAGCTCGAGCCAGGTGCGCACGACCCAGCCCTGGTTCTCCGGGTTGAAGCGGTTGTTGTCGTCGCGGTGGATGTGGCGCAGCGCCGCCTCGTAGCCCTGCGGCTCGAGGCGGATCACCCGCACCCGTCCGAAGTCCGCGCCGACCACCTCGACCTGGTCGACGATGTTCGGGCAGCGCGCCGCGTTCGCCGTCCAGCGTCCGCCCCGGTCCGGCCGCTCGTCGCCGGGCTTCCAGAACCCGCGGCAGTCGAGCTGGCCGTCGGCGGTCGCGATCGGCGCGAAGTTCGTGTCGCCGCCGCTCTTCCAGTCCATGTACTCGAGGTCGAGGTACTCGGACTCGTCGATCGGCGGATCCAGGTCGCGCAGCACCACGACGCCGGTCTCGGCGAGCGCGGCGGGTCGGGGGTGCGGTGTCGACAGCGGGATGTCGGTCGACCAGTGCGGCGTCGGCAACGACGCGCGGAGCACTTCGGCAGCTTGGGTCACGACGCGCGAGTGTACGAACTCCGGTGTGGGCGTGCGCTGATCAGAGCTCGAGGTCGCCCGTTGCCGCCCCCACCGAGCCCGATTCGGCGTACGCGGCCCGCACGTTGCGGGCGATCAGCGCCTGATGCACCTCGTCCGCGCCGTCGACGAGCCGCGCCGACCGGGCGTGGCGCAGCATCCGCTCGAGCGGCGTGTCCGTCGAGTAGCCGAGCGCCCCGTGCACCTGAATGGCGCGGTCCACGACCCGCCACAGTGTGTTCGCGACGTGGTGCTTCGCGAAGCTCACCTCTTGGCGGAACGGGAGGCCGTGCTCGATCTTGTACGCGGCGTGGAGCACCATGAGCTTGGCGCTGTAGAGCTCCATCGCCGAGTCGGCCATCATCCACTGGATCGCCTGCTTCTCGGCGAGCGGCTCGCCGTGCAGCTGGCGCTGCTCGGCACGGTCCACGAGCATCTCGAGCGCCGTCTCGATCTGGCCGATCCAGCGCATGCAGTGCGCGAGGCGAGCCGGTCCGAGGCGTGCCTGGCCGAGCAGGTGGCCGTTGCCGCGCCCGCCGAGCACGTTGTCGTTCGGGACCCGCAGGTCCGTGATCCGGATCTCGCAGTGGTTGCCGCGGCCGGCCATCGTCTCGACGTCGCGCACCACCTCCCACCCGTCCGCCGGGAGGTCGACGAGGAACGCCGTGTTGCTCGCCTGCGGCGGGTCGGCGTCCGGGTCGGTCTTCGCGATGAGGATCGCGAATCCGGCGCCGCGCGCCCCGGAGATGAACCACTTGTGGCCGTTGATCAGCCACTCGTCACCGTCGAGCACGGCCGTCGTGCGGATCCCGGTCGGGTCGGAGCCGGCGACCTCCGGCTCAGTCATCGCGAAGCACGACCGGACTCGTCCCTCCACCGACGGGCGCAGGTACTTCTCCTGCTGCTCGGGCGTCGCGTGGTGCAGCAGCGTGTGCTGGTTCCCTTCGTCGGGGGCTTGGGCGTTCAGCACGAACGGCCCGAAGTTGCTGCGGGCCGCCTCGGCGGACACGAACGCCATCGCGGTGATCCCGAGGCCGAGCCCGCCCCACTCGACCGGCATGTGAGGGAGCCACACCTCGCACTCCTTCGCGCGCTGGCGCAACTCGACGATCATCGCCACGACGTCACGCCGCGCCGGCTCACCGTTCGGCGCGTTCGCGTAGAGCTTCTCCTCGGCGGGGCGCACCTCGGTGTCCATGAACTCGCGAACGCGGAGGCGCACCGCCTCGACGTCGGGGGGCAGGGTGAAGTCGATCGTCATGCGGTGGAGTGTCGTGGCGCCGGCCCTGTCGGTCAAGCGGCCGCCCTACGCTGCCGTCGATGCGTGGGGTCGTCGCCCGCCAGGGCCGCCTCGTGGTCGAGGAGCTCGCGGAGCCGACGCCGGCGCCGGGTGACGCGCTCGTCGCGCTCCGGGCCTGCGGCATCTGCGGGAGCGATCTGCACGCCCTCGCGCACGCCGATGCCCTCCCCGCCGTCGCCGTCGCCATGGGCATGCCGAACCGCTTCGAGCCGGCGCACGACTTCTATCTGGGCCACGAGTGGGTCGCCGAGGTGCTCGAGCTCGGTGCCGACACGGCGGGCCTGCCGGTCGCGCCCGGCGACCGTGTCGTGTCGGTCCCGTACCTGGCGCGGGGCACGACCCTCGAGGCGCTCGGGTTCTCGAACGAGTACTACGCCGGGTTCTGCGAGCGGTTCTGCCTGACCGCCGCGCTGTGCCTGCGCGTGCCCAACGGGCTCGACGACGAGCACGCGGCGCTCACCGAGCCGCTCGCGGTCGCGCTCCACGCGCTGAACCAGGCGCGCCTCGAACCAGGGGATGGCGCGGCCGTCGTCGGCTGCGGACCGATCGGCCTGGCGCTCATCACGTGGCTGCGGGCGCGGGGCGTCGAGCCCATCGTCGCCAGCGACCTCGCGCCGGGTCGCCGCGCCGCGGCCGCCGCGCTCGGCGCACACGTGGTCCACGACCCGCTCGAGGAGCCGACCGCGGTCGTGGCTGCCCGCGCCGCCGGTGGGCGACCGGTCGTCGTGTTCGAGGCCGTCGGCGTGCCCGGGATGCTCGACGACCTCGTCGCGACCGTGCCGCCGCGTACCCGCGTCGTCGTGACCGGCGTGTGCATGCAGCCCGACACGCTGCGCCCGCTGCTAGCCGTGGTGAAGGAGCTCTCCCTGCAGTTCGTCTACGCCTACGACCCCGAGGAGTTCGCCGCGACGCTGCGGGCCCTCGCAGAGGGGGAGCTCGACGTCGGGCCGCTCCTCACCGGGCGTGTCGGCCTGGACGGCGTCGGCGACGCGTTCGAGCGTCTCGCCCGGGCCGACTCGCACGTCAAGGTGCTCGTCACGCCGGGCGGGCCGGCGCGGCTGGCCGGCGACTGAGCGCTCAGCCCGCCGTCCGGTACGCGCCCGTCGGCGTGAACAGCCCGCGGCGCCACCGATCGGGCGTGAACACGGCCGCCCGCGGATAGTCCTCGAACATCCACCGGGCGAAGTGCCGCCGCGTCCACGCGCTCGCGCCGGCGGCGCGGATCGCGGCGGTCGCGCCCACGGGCGACCGCAGGACCCGCGAGAGCGCGGCCGCGAACCGCAGGTCCCGACCGAGCGCAGCGTCCACGGTGCCTCGGTAGCGCTCGGCGATCCGCGCCGGGCCGCCACCGCCCGCCACGGCCTCCGCGGCGAGCGCCCCGCTCTCGATCGCCTGCGCGATCCCCTCGCCGGTCATCGGGTCGACCAGGCCGGCGGCGTCGCCGGCGTAGAGGACCCGTCCGTCGGCGAGGCGCGCCGGCGCGTACCCGCCCGGGATCGGCCAGGCACGGTGCCGTCCCTCGGGTTCGGCGCGCGGGCCGAGCGCGGCGCGCATCGGCGCCCGCGTCAAGAGATCCGGCCAGAGCGCGGCCAGGCTGTGCCCGTCGTGGCCGGCGCCGCGCAGCACCCCGAACCCGACGTTGGCGCGACCATCGGGCAGCGGGAACACCCACGCATACCCGGGGAGCAAGTCCCGCTCGAACAGCACCCAGAGCCGCGGATCGCCGACCTGGCGGTAGTACTGGCGCACGGCGTGCCAGGTCCCGAGGTCCGGAGATTCCCCTCCGTGGGCTCGCCGCACACCCGAGTAGTGCCCGTCGGCCGCGATCACCGCGCCGGCGCGCACCGTCGCACCGTCATTCGTTCGCACCATCACGCCGTCGGCGTCCTCGTCGACGCGGTCCACACCGATCCCCGTGCGCACCACCACTCCGAGCGCTTCGGCCCGCGCCACCACCGCCGCGTCCAGGTCGGCGCGCGCCACGACCGCGGCGTGCAGCCCGGCGTTCGGGAGCGGCAGCTCGACCTGCCACCGATCCGGCCCGACGACCACCACCGTGTCGACCGCGGCGGCCGGCAAGCGCGGGACGTCGACGCCGAAGCGCTCGAGCAGCCGCAGCGCGGCGGCGGTGAGCCCGTCGCCGCAGGTCTTGTCACGAGGAAACGTCGCCCGATCCAGCACGAGGACGTCGAGCCCGCGAGCCTGCGCGGTCATCGCCGCCGCGGCCCCCGCCGGTCCGGCACCGACGACGACCAGGTCGGCGTTCGCCTGCACGCTGCAGACGGTACCGAGGGCAGCGCCTGATTTCGACGCTGCGGCGCTGCCCGGGACAGAATGCATGCCCGGCTCGCCGTGCGCGGCGCGCCGTCACGAACGCGGAGCACCATGAACATCGCGGTATGCGTCAAGCAGATCCCGGATCCGGCCGTCCCCGGCGAGCTCGATCCGGAGACGAAGACCCTCCAGCGCATCGGGAAGCTCATCCTCGACGAATCCGACAGCTTCGGTGTCGAGATGGCGCTGCAGCTCGTCGACAAGGCGGGGAGCGGCGAGGTCACCCTCGTGTCGATGGCCCCGAACGACGAGGTGTCGGGGCTGCGCACGGCGCTGGCTATGGGTGCGGCCAAGGCGGTGCTCGTGTCCGACCCGGCGCTCGCCGGCAGCGACGCGCTCGGCACGGCGAAGGTCCTGGCGAAGGCGATCGAGCGCGCCGGCGGCATCGACCTCGTGCTCGGCGCCACCGAGTCCACCGACGGCTACACCGGGACGGTGCCCGCCCAGGTGGCGCAGCTCCTCGACTGGCCGTCGCTCACGTTCGCGAAGCACGTCGAGGTGAACGGCGACACGCTGACGATCCAACGCCAAACGGAAGCGGGCTACGACGTCGTCGAGAGCTCGCTGCCCGCCGTGGTGAGCGTCACGGCCGGCGTCGTCGAGCCCCGCTACCCGTCCTTCAAGGGGATCATGGCGGCGAAGAACAAGCCGGTCGACCAGTGCACGGTCGCCGACCTCGGGCTCAGCGCCGACGAGGTCGGCTGGACCGGCGCGCGCCAGGAGATCACGAGCGTCGCCGACGCGCCGGCGCGCGAGGCGGGCGAGAAGATCGAAGACGACGGGAGCGCCCATGAGCGCGTCCTCGCGTTCCTGGAAGAGCTCAAGGTCATCTGAGGGAGATCAGGATGAAGGTCTGGGTCTACGCCGAGGCGGACGGCGACAAGCCGCACTCGAGCACCCTCGAGCTGGTCACGAAGGCCCGCGAGCTGGGCGACGTCGAGGCCGTGCACGTGGGGAAGGACGCCGCGGCGCTCGCCGGCCCGCTCGGTGAGCACGGCGTCACCACGCTGTACGCCACCGACCCGGGGGAGGCGTTGCCGGGGGTGATTGGCGCGGCCCTCCTGGCCCAGCTGATCGAGCAGCACCACCCCGAGCTGATCCTGTTCGCGCAGACCTACGACGGGCGCGACGCGATCGCTCGGCTCTCCGCCGCGCTCGACCGCCCCCTGCTCACGAACGGGACGTCGCTGGCGGTCGACGGCGACAGGGTCACCGTCGGCAACGCCGCGTTCGGCGGCAACGTGCTCGTCGACACGACGTTCACCGGCCCGGCGCCCTACCTCGCGGCGATCCGACCGAAGTCGTTCACCGCCGAGCCGTCCGGCGGCGCCGCCGCGACCGTCGAGACCGTCGCCGCGCCGTCCGCCGGACGCGCCGGCGAGGCGCGGGTCCTCGAGCGCCACGTCGAGGAGCGCGAGGGCCCCAAGCTCGAGGACGCCACCGTCGTCGTCTCGGGCGGGCGGGGGCTCGGCAGCGCCGAGGCGTACGAGCCGCTCGTGGACACGCTCGCGAACCTGCTCCACGGCGCGTCGGGCGCCTCGCGCGCGATCGTCGACGCCGGCTGGGTGCCGTACGCGAAGCAGGTCGGGCAGACGGGCAAGGTCGTGAAGCCCAAGCTCTACATCGCGCTCGGGATCTCGGGCGCCACCCAGCACCTCGTCGGCATGAAGGGCTCCGACAACATCCTCGCGATCAACAAGGACGGCGAGGCGCCGATCTTCTCGGTTGCCGACCTCGGGGTCGTCGGCGACGTGCACAAGGTCGTACCGAAACTGATCGAGGCGATCAAAGCCAAGCAGTAGGTTTCGGCGCCGTGGGCGTCGAGGTGCGGGGACTGAGGGACACCGAGGTCGCGCCTGCGGGGGCCGTCGCCGCGAGGGCGCTGCGCGACAACCCGCTGATGACCTACAGCGTGCCCGGTGACGGCCTCGACCGCCTCCAGATCGCGTACGACACCTTCGGCGACCGCATCCAGCCCGGCATGATCGGCGCGCTCGTCGGCGGTCACGTCATCGGGATCGCCGGCGCCAACGCGCCGGGCGGCTGCATCGCCGCCACCGCGACGCCCGAGCTGCGCACGATGCCCCGCGTCTCGCCCGCCAAGGCCGTCGGCTACGACCGGGCCCGCCACACCGTGTCGGTGATGTGCGACCACGATCTCGACGAGCGCCACATCCACGTCGGCCCGGTCGGCGTCGAGCCCGGCGTCCAGGGCCTCGGCGTGGGCAGCGCCATGCTCCGCAGGATCTGCGACCTCCTCGACGCCGACGGCGAGGTCGGCTGGCTCGAGACCGACAAGCCCGAGAACGTCCCCTTCTACCGGCGTCACGGCTTCGACGTCGACGTCGAGGAGCGCCGGCTCGGCTTCCCGATCTGGTTCATGCGCCGCACGCCGCGCTGAATGCGGGGCCGCGGCGACGCGGGCGCGAGGCTCGTGCCGTGGAGGTCGCCGACCTGCCCGTCGTGCTCGAGCCGCTCGCGTTCCTCCTCGGCACCTGGTCGGGCGCGGGCCGCGGCGGGTACCCGACCGTCGACGACTTCACCTACGCGGAGGAGCTCACGTTCGCGTGGCCCGGCAAGCCGGTGCTCCGGTACGCGCAGCAGACCTGGGTGGGGGACGCGCCGTCCCACGCCGAGGTGGGCTACGTCCGGCCGCTCGCCGGCGGCGCGGAGCTCGTCGTCGCGCACCCGAGCGGGGTCGCCGAGGTGAGCGACGGGCCGCTCGACGGCACACGCCTCGAGCTGGTCTCACGCCAGGTCGTCACGACGCCGACGGCCAAGGAGGTGCAGGCCGTGCGCCGCGTGTACGAGCGTCGCGGCGACGTCCTCTGGTACCGGATCGAGATGGCCGCGGTCGGCCAGCCGCTCGGCTTCCACCTCGAGGCCGAGCTGCGTCCGGCCTAGTCCGCGAAGTCGACGACCACCGGCGCGTGGTCGGACGGCAGCTTGCCCTTGCGGGCGTTGCGGTCGACGATCGCCCAGCGCAGGCTCCGGGCGAGGGGCTCGGTGACGAGCACGAGGTCGATGCGCATGCCTCGGTGCTCGTGGAAGTCGCCCCGCCGGTAGTCCCAGTACGAGAACAGCCGGTCCTGGGGGTAGAGCGCCCGGAACGCGTCGACCAGCCCCCACGACTCGAGCGCGGCGACGGCGGCCCGCTCGGGCTCGGTGACATGGGTGTCGCCCTCGAACGCGGCCGGCGACCACACGTCGCGGTCCTCGGGGGCGACGTTGAAGTCGCCGCACACGACGAGGCGATCCGAGGGTGACGCGGTCGCGGCGATCCACGCCCGGAGGCGGTCGAGCCACTCGAGCTTGCGCTCGTAGAAGTCGGTGCCGACGGCGCGGCCGTTGGGGACGTAGACGGTCACGACGCGGACGCCGCCGCACGTCGCTGCGAGCAGACGGGCGTCGCCCTCGTACGGGTCGTCGAGTGACGTCCCCGCGAACCCGCTCGTCACGTCGCTCACCCCGACCCGCGAGAGGATCGCCACGCCGTTCCACTGGCCTTGCCCGTGGTGCACGGCCTCGTAGCCGAGCGCGCCGAACGAGAGCTGCGGGAACGCGTCGTCGCTCAGCTTCGTCTCCTGGAGGCAGACGACGTCGGCGTCGGCGTAGCCGAGCCACTCCTCGACCCGGTCCTGTCGGGCTTTCAGCGAGTTCACGTTCCAGGTCGCGAGCCTCATGACGGCCGCTTCGGTCGGGGGGCCGGGAGCGGTCGGGCCGCGTCGAGCGTGAGGCGCTTGCGGACGACCACGGCGACGACGGCGGCGACGCCGAGCCCGATGACCACGGACACCACGATCGTGAGGGTGCCGCCCCCGCCGCCGGCGTGGTGCGTGACGGGGCCCGTGCAGGCCACGTGCGGGCCGACCGGCCGCCCGTTCGGGCAGGGCAGCGTCCGCACGATGCCCGGCGGTGCCGCGGCGCTCGCCGGCGCGGCGAGCAGGCCGAGCCCGGCGAGGAGCCCGAGGCCGCACACGGCGGCGCGGCCGCTCATCGCGGCGCGCCCGTGCGGTAGCGCGGGTTCGACACGTCCAGCTTCGCCGCGACGAGGCCGCGCGTGAGCGCGACGACCGCGGGGTCGTCGTCGAGCACGCCGCGGCGGATACGGGCCGCGAGCTCGGTGAGCAAGGCCTCGAGGTCGCCGTCGGACCCGAGGAACGCGGCGAGCTCGTCGCGCGCCTGCGCGCCTGGGGCCCCGCCGAGCGCGAGCTCACGCTCGACCATGCCGAGGGCGTTCACCGCGACACGCGTGTGGAAGCGGACGCGCTCCTCGACCGTTCCCAGCACGTCGCGCTCGAGGAACTCCCGGACGGCGGCGACGAGCTCGGCGGCACTGGGCCGGTCCTGCAGCGTCGGCGCGGGGCGCGCGACGTCGGCGTTCGCGGCCGGCTCGGGCGCGCCGGGGTCGAGGAGCTCGAGGAGGTCCCACTCCATCTCGGCGATGCGGCGCCCGAGCGTCGCCAGCTCCACCGAGCGCACCACGCCTTGGAGGTGCGTCTGGGCCTGCACCTCGCAGATGACCCCCCACTTCAGGGTGCCGAACGCCTCCCACCAGTCGAGCCGGGCGGCGTCGACGGGCTCGCCCCCGGCGTCGCCGTAGCCGGCGCGGAGCGCGTCGACGTCGCCGAAGCCGCCCACCCGCCGGTCGCTCACGCCGAAGCGCCACGACTTCACGCACAGCCAGCCGAGGTCCTCGACCGGGTCGCCCAGGTGCGCGAGCTCCCAGTCGAGGACGGCCCGCAGCCCGTCGGGACCGACGACGAGGTTGCCGTTGCGGAAGTCGCCGTGCACGAGCCTCGGGGCGTCAAGCGCGGGCGCGTCGCGGGCGAGGCGCCGCAGCCCGAGCTCGAAGGCGGGGTGCGGCTCCCCGAACGTGTCGAGCACCGCCCGATACTGGTCGAGCTGCTCGGTGGGCCCGAGCACGGGCAGCGAAGGGAGCGCGTCGGTCGGGACGGCGTGGATCGCCGCGGCCTGCGTGCCGACCTCGCGGGCGAGACGCGGGCGCGCCGCGGCGTAGGCGTCGTCGCGCAGGATCCGCCGGGCGACCGTCTCGCCCTCGATCCGGTCCATGACGAAGCCGGCGCCGAGCCCGTCGTCGGCGCCGAGCACGAAGCGCACCGACGGCGCGCGGACGCCCGCGTCGTGCGCGGCGCGCAGCACGTCGGCTTCGGTCGAGCGGTCGAGGGGCCCCACGCTCGTCGGCGCGGGGTCGCGGCGCAGCACGAGCGGGAGCCGCTGGCCGTCGTGGGTCGCGTCGAACGCCCACGTCTCCCGCGACGCGCCACCGGAGAGGCGCCGCAGCCCGTCCACCGTCGCGTCGCCGCCGAGGTGGCGCGACACGGCGGCTGCCAGGTCGGCCTCGTCCAAGGCGCGGAAGCCTACGAGCCGGCGCCGGCCCTCCCGCCGGGCGGCGGGATCGGGACCGTCAGGCGGCGACGCCGACGGGGCGGCCGTCGACGATCTGGTCGAGATACTCCGAGAGGCCGAAGCCGACCCGCCCGTCGCTCGTCCACTCCGTCATCCCCTCCGAAATGCGTGTCATGAGCTGGTCGCCGTCGGGGCTGGTGCGCCGGTTCCGCAGCGGGATCAGCGACAGCACCCGCCCCTCGATCACGTGCTCGCCCTTCGGCGTCGCCACCTCGGCGCGGATGTGCTCGTGGTAGTGGTCGTCGGTGCGCCACTCGGTGTCGATCGAGACCCGCTGCAGCGGCTGGTACTCGCCGTCCTCGAGCCAGACGCCGCCGACCATCTGCTCGCCGGTTCGGCGGGTGACGATCGAGACGACGAACCCGTCGTGCTCCCCGAAGTTGCCGGTCAGCCAGCGGTACCACCACGGGGCCTGCCAGAAGCGGGGACCCCACGAGTGGTCGCGCAGCCCCAGGCCGTCGACCTCCCACTCCTCGTCGCCGACGCGCATCACGCCGCGCGCGCCGACGTGCTGCTCGTAGTGGCCGCGGGCGAACGCCTCGGCCGGGTCCTCCTCGACGGTCGTCCCGTCGTCGTTGGTGCGCTCGCCGCCGAGCATCGGTGAGAGCCCGCGGTACTCGAGCTCCACCGCGCACGGCGTCCAGGGGTTCTCGGTGAACGCCCGCCGCGGGTTGGCCATCTCCAGCGGTCGGTCGAGGAGGCAGATCTTGCCGTGGTACGAGACCCGCAGCGCCTCGAAGGGCTTGATCACCTCGAAGCGCATCCCGCCGGCGTCGAAGGCGTCGTTGTTCGAGATCTCGGGCCGGTGGTAGGTGAACGCGACGCGCCCGTCGGGGAGGTAGAGGCAGGTCGTGAGCTCGGCGTAGCCCTCGTTCGCGCGGTTGCCGAGGCGCAGGAACCCTCCGGCGTGCTCCTGGGCGTCGAAGAAGTTGAAGTACATGCTCTCGTTGAAGTTCTTCGCCTCCTCGAGCGGGTGCATGTACTCGTCGGCCGGGTCGAGACGGAGTCGCATGCGGCTATCGAACCCGGGTTTGCGGCGACGGTCAACCGACGCCGCGCGTGGCCCCGGCCGATGCCCGGCTCGTAGTCTCTGACGCTGACGTCAGGAGGGAGCACCGTGGCTGGGCCGTTGACCTCGATGAAGGTGGTGGAGCTCGTCGGGATCGGGCCCGGCCCGTTCGCGGCGATGATGCTCGCCGACCTCGGTGCCGATGTGCTCCGCATCCACCGGGTCGAATCAGTCGAGCACGGCTTCGACCCGGGCGGCGTCCCTGTCCTGGACCGCAACCGCCGCTCGGTCGGTGTCGACCTGAAGCACGCCGACGGCGTCGAGACGGTCCTGCGCCTCGTCGAATTGGCCGACGCCCTCCTCGAGGGATTCCGGCCGGGGGTCACCGAGCGCCTCGGTGTCGGCCCCGACGCGTGCCTCGCCCGCAACCCGCGCCTCGTCTACGGCCGGATGACCGGGTGGGGCCAGGACGGGCCGATGGCGCACACCGCGGGCCACGACATCGACTACATCGCGCTCGCCGGCGCGCTGGCCCACTTCGGTCGGGCCGGTGCCAAACCCACCCCACCGCTCAACATGGTCGGCGACTTCGGCGGCGGCGGGATGCTCCTCGCCTTCGGCGTCGTGTGCGGGATCATCGAGGCGCGCAGCTCCGGGCAGGGCCAGGTCGTCGACGCGGCGATGGTCGACGGCTCCGCGCTGCTCATGGCGATGATGTGGGGCCTGCGGTCCCTCGGCGCGTTCGACGAGGCGAACCGCGGCACGAACGTCCTCGACTCCGGCGCGCCGTTCTACGACACGTACGAGTGCGCCGACGGCGCCTACATCGCGGTCGGCGCGCTCGAGCCGCAGTTCTACGCCGAGCTGCTCGCGGCGACGGGCCTCGACGACGCGGGGCTGCCCAAGCAGATGGACCGGTCCGGGTGGCCGGCGCTGCGGGAGCGGTTCACCGAGCTGTTCCGGTCCAAGCCGCGCGACGAGTGGTGCGCGCTCCTGGAGGCGCGCGACGTGTGCTTCGCGCCTGTCCTGACGATGAGCGAAGCGGCCGAGCACCCCCACATCCGGGCCCGCGGGACCGTCGTCGAGTTCGACGGGGTGCTCCAGCCCGCGCCGGCGCCCCGGTTCTCGCGCACGAGCGCCGAGCTCCGCAGCCCGGCACCCAAGCCGGGTGAGCACACCGACCGCGCGCTCAGCGACTGGGGGTTCACGGCCGACCAGCTGCGCGCCCTGCACGAGGCCGGCGCGATCCGCTGAGGCGTCAGGACCAGCCCTCGACGATCGAGCGGAGCGCGGTCAGACGGTCGTCCCGTACCTCGGCGGTGTCGGCGGTGACCGTGACGTGCCCGACCTTGCGTCCGGGACGTGACGTCTTGCCGTAGTCGTGGAGATGCGCGGCCGGGACGCGCAGCACCGCTGCGGCCTCCGGCAGCGCGCCGATGGCGTTCAGCATCGCGCTCGTGGCCCCGCGCCGCAGTCGAGCCGAGCGGCCAGCCGAGCACGGCCCGCAGGTGGTTCTCGAACTGGCTGGTGTCGGCGCCCTCAATCGTCCAGTGGCCCGAGTTGTGGACGCGGGGCGCGAGCTCGTTGACGAGCAGCGCGCCGTCGTGCTCGAAGAGCTCGACCGCCAAGACGCCGACGTACTCGAGGTCGTCGAGCAGTCGACCGGCGATCGCCTCCGCGTCCGCCTGGCGGGCCGCGCTGACGCGTGGCGCGGGCGCGCGGACGACCCGCAGGATCCCGTCGTCGTGCTCCGTCTCGACCAACGGGTAGCACGCGGTCTCGCCGTCGAGGCCCCGGACCGCGACGAGCGACAGCTCGCGATGGAACGCGACGAGCGCCTCGAGGATCAAGGGCACGCCGCCGAGCGCGCGCCACGCGCCGTCCACGTCGGCGGCCGATCGCAGCACGCGCTGCCCCTTGCCGTCGTAGCCACCCCGCCGCGTCTTGAGGATGGCCGGGAGGCCGATCCGGTCGAGCGCGGCGGGCAGCGCGGCCGCGTCGTCGACCGGCGCGAACGCGGCGACGGGGATGTCGAGGTGCGCGAGCGTCGTCTTCTCGGCGAGGCGGTCCTGGGCGATGCCGAGCGGCTCGAGCCCGGGCCGGACCGGCGCCCGGGCGCCGGCGGCCCGGGCCGTCGCCACCGGGACGCCCTCCCACTCGTAGGTGACGACCTCGCAGCCGTCGGCGAGCGTGCCGGCCGCCGCCTCGTCGTCGAGCGCGGCGACGTGGAGGTCGCCGACGGCGGCGCCCGGCGCCTCGGGCGTCGGGTCGAGGAACCGGAACCGGAGCCCGAGAGGCACGCCGGCGAGCCCGAGCATCCGGCCGAGCTGGCCGCCGCCGAGCACACCGACGAGGGGTCTCGGCCGCGCCACCCCCGCGTTCTACTGCACGGCGCGGCCCCCCGGGGCGGGCGCGGCACCGGACCGACGCGGATTGCTGCGCGGACCCGGGCGCGGGGCGCGGTACGCTGCCGCCGCGACATCGACGTCGCCCCAGTTTCGAGCCCGGTTCCGGGCGGGGCGGCGCGTCGCCTCCGAATCTGCGCCCCCCCGCCACGGGACCGCCCAGCGGTACGAGGAGATCGTGGACGCGCACGCGCAGCGACTGCGCCAGCTCGAGTTCGACGGCTGCGGCATCGGCTTCGTGGCCGACGCCGCCGGGACCTCGCGCGCCGTCGTCGACCTGGCCCTCCAGGGCCTCGGCTGCGTGCGGCACCGTGCCGCCCTCGCGGCGGACGGCCTGTCGGGCGACGGCGCCGGCGTCCTCGCGCCGATCCCGCACGCGTTCTTCGCCGAGGTCGGTGCCGCCGCGGTGGGTCGGTCGCTCGACGCGGCGCGTCTCGGCGTCGTCTTCGCGTTCTTCGACCGCGACGACGGCGCCGCGGTCCGCCAGGCCCAGCAGGCGGTCGAGGACGCGTGCGCGGCGGAGGGGCTCGAGCTCGCCGGGTGGCGGCCCGTCCCGATCGACGAAGTGCACCTCGGGCCGCACGC
Organism: uncultured Actinomycetes bacterium; assembly: GCA_963731625.1. Taxonomy (GTDB): domain Bacteria; phylum Actinomycetota; class Acidimicrobiia; order IMCC26256; family PALSA-555; genus PALSA-555. Next base: position 778,457 of record CAVSWH010000001.1, on the reverse strand, counting down.
CCTCGCCGACCTCCCCACGCTGACCCAAGGGCTGCTGCTGCGCCCGGCGGACATCGACGCGGAGGACGCGGAGCGGCGTGCCTTCCGGGCCCGGCGACGCGCCGAGGCCGCCTGCCGGGCGGTCGGCGTCCGGCACTACTTCGCGAGCTTCTCGTTCCTGACCGTCACGTACAAGGCGCTCGTCACGAGCGACCGGCTCGCGCTCTTCTACCCCGACCTCGCCGACGCGACGTTCGTCGCGCCACACGTCGTGTTCCACAGCCGGTTCTCGACGAACACCACGCCGGCCTGGGAGCGCGCCCAGCCGTTCCGGCTGATGTGCCACAACGGCGAGATCAACACGCTGCAGGGCAACGAGCACCGCATGCTCGCCCGTGGCGTGCTCGGCTCCGAAGCGGCGGGGCTCGGCCCCGAGGACGCGCTGCGCCCGGTGCTCGACCCCTACGGGTCCGACTCGGCGAAGCTCGACGAGACGCTCGAGCTGCTCATCCGTGGCGGGCGCGACCTGCGCCACGCCGTGTCGATGCTCGTCCCCGAGGCGTGGGAGGTGAGCCGCGAGCTCGCGCCCGACGTCCGCGAGTACTTCCGCTACCACGCGTGCCTCACCGAGCCGTGGGACGGGCCAGCAGGCCTCATCCTCACCGACGGACACGGCGTCGGCGCGGCGCTCGACCGCAACGGGCTGCGCCCGCTGCGCTGGCAGCAGGCCGACGACGGCATCGTCGTGTGCTGCTCCGAGGCCGGCGCGGTCTCGCTGCGCGGCCACGGCTCGGTCCGCCGCGGCCGGCTCGGCCCCGGCGAGATGCGCTGGTTCGACCCCGACGACCCGACGCCGTGGCAGGACGACGTGACGATCAAGCGCCGCCTCGCCGCCCGCCAGCCCTACGGCGAGTGGAACCGCGACGGCCTCGTCCCCGCGTCCTCGGGCAACCCGATCCAGATGCCGCCCGAGCGCGGCGAGCTGACCCGCCACCAGGTCGCGCACGGCTGCACCGGCGAGGAGGTGACGATGATCCTCCAGCCGCTCGCCACCGACGCCAAGGAGCCCACCTTCTCGATGGGCGACGACACACCGTTCGCGGCCGTCGCGACGCGCGCCCGCCCGATGTTCAACTTCTTGAAGCAGCGGTTCGCGCAGGTGAGCAACCCGCCCATCGACCACCTGCGCGAGCGCCGGGTCATGTCGACGCGCACCTGCCTGGGCCCCCGCGTCGCGCTCCTGTCCGAGATCCCCGAGGCGGCGCGGCTGCTCGAGCTCCCGACCTTCTTCCTCTATTCCGACGCGGTGGCGTCGCTGCTCGACCCGGCCCGCGCCGTGTTCCCGGCGACGCGTCTCGACGCCACCTTCCCCGTCCTCGGCGGCGCCGAGGGCCTCGCTGCCGGGATCGAGACGCTCGTCGCCGCCGGCGTGGCGTCGGTGCGGGGGGGCGCGGGCATCGTCGTCGTCTCCGACGGCTTGCTGAGCGAGGAGCGGGCGCCGATCCCGTCGCTGCTCGCGCTCGGCGCGCTCGACCGGCGCCTCGTCGACGAGGGGCTCCGGCAAGCGTGCGCGATCGTCGTCGACACGGGCGACGCCCGCGACACCCACGCGGTGGCGTGCCTGCTCAGCTACGGCGCCGACGCGGTCTGTCCGCGCCTGGCGCTCGAGACGGTCGCGGCGATGGCCGACGACGACCGGCTCGGCGAGCTGACCGCCGCGGCGGCGCAGGCGCGCTACCAGGCGGCGATCGAGGACGGCGTCCTCAAGATCATGTCGAAGATGGGCATCTCGACCGTCGACGGCTACCGCGGCGCGCAGATCTTCGAGGCCGTCGGGATCGCCCGCGAGGTGACCGAGACGTGCCTGACGTACACGACATCGACCGTCGACGGGGTCGGTTTCGCCGTGCTCGGCGCCGACGTGCTCGCTCGCCACGCCGCGGCGTTCGAGGGCGACCGGCCGATGCTCGAGCAGCCCGGCTTCGTCCGCTTCCGCAAGCGCGGCGGCGAGTACCACGCCAACAACCCGGACCCGGTCATCAAGGCGCTGCACGCGTCGATCGGGCTCGTCGTCGACGCGACGGACGAGGAGGACGAGGCGCCGGCGCGGCGATCGGCCAAGCCGGCGGTCGACGGCCGGTTCGCGAACATGCCGGCGGCGCCCACCGAGGACCAAGGCCGGGTCATCGTGCTCGACCCGGAGATGCGCGACGACAGCGGCCAGCTGCCGCTGCCCGATCTCGTGCCCGAGGCGAAACCCGTCGACCGCCAGGCCGCCCACCTGCTGAACCGCGCGGTGAAGGAGGGTCGCGACGACCTCTACGACCGGTACCGGGAGCTCGTCGAGAGCCGGCCCGTGACCGAGCTGCACGACCTCCTCGAGCTCGTCCCGGCCGGCCCGCCGCTGCCGCTCAGCGAGGTCGAGCCGGCCGAGGCCATCACCCGCCGGTTCTCCACCGGCGCGATGTCGCACGGCGCCCTCTCGGCCGAGGCCCACGAGACGCTCGCGATCGCGATGAACATGCTCGGCGGCAAGAGCAACTGCGGCGAGGGCGGCGAGGACCCGGCCCGGTACCGCACCCGCGGGAGCGCGCGGGACCGCAACTCGCGCATCAAGCAGATCGCGTCCGGCCGGTTCGGCGTCACGCCGGAGTACTGCGCGTTCGCCGACGAGCTGAACATCAAGATCGCCCAGGGCTCGAAGCCCGGCGAGGGCGGCCAGCTGCCCGGCCACAAGGTGAGCGCCGAGATCGCCCGGCTGCGCTTCACCCAGCCCGGCGTCGGGCTCATCTCGCCGCCGCCGCACCACGACATCTACTCGATCGAGGACCTCGCGCAGCTCATCTACGACCTGAAGCAGGTCAACCCGAACGCCGACGTCTCGGTGAAGCTCGTCGCCGAGGACAACGTCGGCACGATCGCCGCCGGGGTCGTGAAGGCCCTCGCCGAGGTGGTCCACATCTCGGGGTGCAACGGCGGGACCGGCGCGTCGCCGCTGTCGTCGATCAAGAACGCCGGGCTGCCGTGGGAGCTGGGACTCGCCGAGACGCGACGGCGCCTCATCGAGAACCGCCTCCGGGACCGGGTGCGCGTGCGCGTCGACGGCGGCTTCCACACGGGCCGCGACGTGATCATCGCCGCGCTGCTCGGCGCCGACGAGTACTCGTTCGGGACCGTCGCCATGCTCGCCGAGGGCTGCATCATGGTGCGCGCCTGCCACCGCGACACGTGCCCGACCGGAATCGCGACCCAGCGGCCGGGGCTACGCGCCAAGTTCGCCGGCACGCCCGACGGCGTCGCGAGCTACATGCTCTTCGTGGCCGAGGAGGTCCGCCGGCACCTCGCGGCGCTCGGGCTGCGCCGCCTCGACGACGCCATCGGGCGCGTCGAGTGCCTGCGCCAGCGCACGGTCGGCGACCCCCGTGCCGACGCCATCGACCTCGCGCCGCTGCTCGTCCCGCCCGACGACGAGGCGGCGCCCCGCCGCTTCGTGGCGCACCTGCCCGTGCAGCGGCCCCGTTCGGCGCTCGACGCGCGGCTGCTCGCCGACGCGTTCGAGCCCGTGTGGAACGGCGGTGAGGCCACGCTCGAGTACGAGATCACGAACGCCGACCGGACGGTCGGCGCGTCGCTCGGCGGCGCGATCGGCCTCGAGTTCGGCCAGGCGCTGCCGCCGGGGACGGTGCACGCCCGGTTCACCGGCGCCGCCGGGCAGAGCTTCGGCGCGTTTCTCGCCGCCGGGGTGACCCTCGAGCTCGTCGGGGAGGCCCAGGACTACGTCGCGAAGGGGATGGGCGGCGGTCAGGTCGTGCTGCGGCCCCCGCCCGACGACGCCGGCGAGCCGGTGCTCGCGGGCAACACCGTGCTCTACGGCGCGACCGGCGGGCGGCTCTTCGCCGCCGGGCGGGTGGGGGAGCGGTTCTGCGTGCGCAACAGCGGCGCGACCGCCGTCGTCGAGGGTGTCGGGGACCACGCCTGCGAGTACATGACGGGCGGCAGCGTCGTCATCCTCGGCTCGTTCGGCTACAACGTCGGCGCCGGCATGACCGGCGGCGAGGCGTTCATTTACGACCCGTCACACCTCCTCGCCGGGCGGCTGAACGCCCAGCTCGTCGAAGCCGGACGGGTCGACGACGAGCGTGGGCAGCGCCTGCGCGACCTCGTCGCGCGTCACTGTGAGCTCACCGGCTCGTCGGTCGCCGAGGGTCTGCTCGCCGACTGGGACGCTGCGGCGCGCCAGTTCCGCCGCGTCGCGCCGGTCGGCGAGGTGGCGCGCATCGAACGCGCGAACGAAGGGGTGATCGGCGCGGCCCGCTGAGTCCGTCGGCTACGGGCTGATGAGCGCCCACGGCGAGTTGCCCGGGTCGCTCAGCGCGTCGCTCGGGACCGCCCCCTGGCTGAAGTAGCGGGCCTGGTAGCCGACACCGTCGAACAGGACGCGGGCGCCTTCCTGGTAGGCCGTGCTCGGGACCCAGGTCGGGTAGGTCCCGGGCGGCAGGGTGGTCAGCGTCTCGGGCTTCTCGCCGCTCAGCACCGGGCCGACCAGCTGCCACGGCGTCTGGTACGCGTGCGCGACCGGGGCGTCGGGGTAGTCGTCCTGGGTGAAGTACTTCGCGGCGTAGACGTTGCCGTGCCACACGACCTTGGTGCCCGTCGGATAGCCGGCCGTCGGCGACCAGATCGGGTAGGGGCTCGTCGCCGGGTTGTCTGAGGGGACCCGCGCCGTGCCGGTCGCGCCGAACGAGACGGGGCGTGCCGGTCGACCCGGCAGCGCCGCGAAGAGGTGCGTGAAGCTCAGCGGGCCGTCCGCCAAGCCCGTGCAGAGCAGGACGGCGTCGTCGCCGCTGACGTTGGGGCCGCACGGCGTGTCCCGGTTCAGCGACCAGAACGACAGTCGCGCCAGGCCGTGCTGGGTCCGGAACGCGAGCAGCTGCTGCGCGTCGCTGAACGTGAAGACGTCGCCTCGCACGTTGTTCTGTCCGATCATCGGCGTCGCGCCGATCTTCTGCCAGGCGCCCCGCGAGGAGAGCGCCGTCCCGACACGGCGGTACGCCGCCTCGACCTGCTGCTGGGTCGCGGTCAGCGCGTCCTCGCTGGCGCTGATCATGCTCTGGCCCTTGACGCGGCTGCCACCGAAGTTCTGGACGAGGGCGTTCACCCCGGACAGCTGAACGTGCGCGGCGAGCATCGTGTCGAGCGCCCGCACCCCGTCGGGGGTCAGGCCCGCCGGCGTGACCGGCAGGGTCAGCCAGACGCCCAGGTCGCGGCCGGTGTGCTGGGCGTCGGCTTGCAGCGTCGCCATCGCGAGCGCCCGACGCTGCATCGCCGCGGCGTCGCTGAGCGCCGCGCCCTCGAGGTCGAGGTCCACCGTGCGCAGCTGGTAGCGCTGCACGACGGAGGCGTACGCCAGGGTGAGCGCGCCCTGGCTGGAGCAGGCGTTCGCCAGCTCCGTGTTGGCCGCACCGCCGAACGACACGGCGACGTCGTTGCCCCGCTCGCGGACCTGCTCGATGCGTCGGTCCAAGTCGAGGGAGGTCGCGGCGCCGCCCAACGTGTCGACCGCACCCCAGCTCGGTGTGCACGCCGACGTCGGGGTGGCGACGACGAAGCTCAGCACCACCGTGCGCGCCGGGTTCGCGGCGGCGTCCTGGAACTGGTACGTCGGTGTCAGGGTGACGTCGACGTACGGCGCGAACCAGGGCTGCGCGGGTGGGGCCGTCGTCCCCGTCGACGCCGTGACGGCCCGCACGCCGAAGAAGGCGAGCGCGCCGACGACCACGATCGCCAGGACGAGTCGTGGCACCGACACGTGTCGGCCGCCTTGGGGTGGCGGCGCCGGGGGCGCGGTCCGCGGCGTCGCGACGTCGGTCATGGGCGCGCGACGCGTCGGTCCCGTGGCGCGTCCGACGCTGACCCAGCCTGCGTGTTCACAACCCTGCCCCCGGGGTTCACCCCGTGGCCCCCACGATGCCCCGCCACGGAGCGTAGTCGCGCCGGCCCGCGAGCGCGCGGCGAGTGGCAGCGCGCGCGCGATTCGCGCTACAACGGTGCACGTGGTCGGGGGCGGCCATTCGCGATTGGGGTTGGGGCAAGTGGCCAGAGATGGCACCGCGGCGCCGCGCCGCCAGTGGGGTTCCGATCGTCGTGACCCGCTCGCGCCCGTGCCGGCACCCGCCAGCGAACGGGCCCTCATCTTCGGCCGCGTCGCCATCGTCGTCACGATCGGTGCGTGGCTGATCTATGTCGCGCTGATCATCGTCCGCGAGTTCGTCGACAACGGGACCCAAGGCTTCCGGTTCACGACCGAGGCGATCTCGTACCTGGTGATCATCACCTTGCTCGCCTGCTCGTCATTGGCGTACCTCTTCGCCCGCCAAGGGTTCTTCATCCGCACGCGCGGGCACCGCCGCACCGCGCGCGCCGACCTCGACGCGCACTTCGCTCGCTCGCTCCCGACGCTCACGGTGCTCGTCCCCTCATACGAGGAGGAGCCCGACGTCATTCAGGCCACGCTGCTCAGCGCGGCCCTCCAGGAGTACCCGTACCTGCGGATCGTGCTCCTCATCGACGACCCGCCCGACCCGGCCGACGAGCGTCGCCGAGCGCTGCTGGAGGCCGCGCGGGCGCTGCCCGACGAGGTGGGCCGCGTCCTCAACGAGCCGAGCGGCTGGTTCGAGGAGGCGCTGCGTGGCTTCGAGGCCCGGTTCGCGACCGGACGGGAGCCCGAGCTCCACGACATGGCGGCGCTCCAAGCGGAGTACGAACGGGCCGCCGAGTGGCTCGAGGCGCACGCCGTTCCCCGCGAGGACGACGACCACACCCGCCGCTTCGTCTGCGAGCAGGTCATCGGGCGGCTGCGAGACGACCTCGCGCTCATGGCGCGCGCGATCGAGGCGGCAGCGCGGGAGCGCACCGTCCTGCCCGTCGAGCGGCTCCGCGAGCTGTACTGCCGTCTCGCCTGGACCTTCCGGGCGGAGCTGTCGAGTTTCGAGCGCAAGCAGTACGCATCGCTGTCCCACGACGCGAACAAGGCGACGAACCTCAACAGCTACATCGGCTTGATGGGCGGCGCCTTCCACGAGGAGGTCACCCCCGACGGTGTGATGCTCCAGCCGGCGAACGGCACCGCCACGCTCACGGTGCCCGAGCCCGACTACATCCTCACCCTCGACGCCGACAGCGTGCTGCTGCCCGAGTACTGCCTCCGCCTCGTGTACTTCCTGGAGCAGCCCGAGAACGCCAATGTCGGGGTCGCCCAGACGCCCTACAGCTCGTACCCGGGTGCGCCGACCCGCCTCGAGCGGATCGCCGGCGCGACGACCGACCTGCAGCACATCGCGCACCAGGGCCTGACGTACTACGGCGGCACGTTCTGGGTCGGCGCGAACGCGGTCCTGCGCAAGCGGGCGCTGGACGACATCATGGAGATCGAGAACCGAGACGGTATCGAGGTCCACTGCTACATCCGGGACCGCACCGTCATCGAGGACACCGAGTCGAGCGTCGACCTCCTGCGCTCCGGTTGGACGCTGTTCAACTATCCGGAGCGGCTGAGCTACAGCGCGACGCCGCCCGACTTCGGTTCGCTGTGCGTGCAGCGGCGACGCTGGGCGAACGGTGGGCTCCTCGTGCTCCCGGGCCTCTGGACCTACCTCCGGGACCGGCGTCACCGTCGTCGCGGCGACTTTGGCGAGTTTGCCCTCCGCACCAACTACCTCGCGTCGATCACGTGGGCGACCGTCGCCCTGCTGGTCCTCGTCGCCTACCCGTTCAACGACCGGCTGCTCAGCCCCCTCGTGCTCGTGGCCGCGGTGCCGTACTTCCTCGCCATGTCGAGCGACCTCAAACGCTGCGGCTACCGACGTCTCGACGTGTTGCGCATCTACGGCTTCAACCTGGTGCTGCTGCCCGTCAACCTCGCCGGGGTGTGCTCGTCGATCGGCCAAGCCGTGACCTCGCGCAAGCTGATCTTCGCCCGCACTCCCAAGGTGCGGAGCCGGACGCGCGCGCCGCTGCTGTTCGTGCTCATCCCCTATCTCATCGTGGGGTTCTCGATCTACACGGTGGTCCGCGACTCTCACCACGCGCAGTACGGCTACGCGGCGTTCGCCGGTGTCAATGCGCTCCTCTGCGGGTACGCGGTGCTCGCATACATCGGGATCAGGGTCTCGATCTCCGACGTGGCGTACGGGCTCGTCTCACTCCTCATGGTCGATGACAAGAAGGTGCAGCGGAAGCCGATCGCCGTCGGTCGGCCGGCGCCGCGAGGCACGATCGCCTGGGCGAACGTCCTGCACTACGGCTCGGAGGAGCCCATCCACCCCGCGCCCCGCTACACGCTCACCGGGCGGACCAACGGCGACGCAGCCGCGCCGACTCCAACGCCCAGCGCCCTGGTGCTGGCGAGCGGGCCGACGACCGCCCAGTCGGTCCTGGCGCAGCTCGAGCGGTACGCCGCCGAGCGGGGCGGCCACGTCGTGATCCGTCTCGAGGGTTCCTCGGCGTCGATGGGGATCGAGTACCCATCGGACGTCGATGCCGACGTCCTGGAGGACCAGCCGGGATAGTCAGGCGCCAGCGAGCTCCAGCTCCGGGCGCGCGTGGAACCCGAACGTGTCGGCCACCAGCCGCTTGACCGTGCCCGTGCGGGCGCGCTGGTAGGCGTCGACCGCGGCGTTGAACGACCGGACGGCCGGCGGGTCGACCACCGCCTGGTTGAAGGTGCTCAGCGCGGCCTGCAGCGGCTGGAGGGACTGCAGCCGCGGCGATGCCACGAGGTTGACCTTCACGCGCTCGACGATTCCCTCGAGGTCGTTGGCGACCGGCACCTGGGCCGCCGGGTCGTTGGCGTGCGCGACTCGCTGCCACTCGCGGAGCGCCGCCGTGAGGTCCAGCGTCACCGTGCGGCTCGACTGCCCGCCGGCGTCGAGCGCGGCTTGGACGCCGGTGAGCGCCTGGTAGCGGGCGTCGAGCGGCGCCTGCAGCGGCGTCCAGGCGCGGTCCACGCGGTCGCGCGCGTCGCTGATGCCGGGGCGTTGCGTGACCACGGCGACGACGGCACCGGCGACGACGAGGACCACGAGCGCCAGGAGGAGCCATCCGAACCGTCGATTCATCGCCACTCGACGCTACCGGCGTGCGCGTGCGGATCGGCGCATGCTCAGCCGTGCGCGCGGACCAGCTCCAGCACGGCGGGGCCGTGACGCTGCACCTTCACCGGGCCGACGCCGGGCAGGGCGAGGAGCGCGTCGCGTGTCGTGGGCCGGGTCGTGGCGACGGCGTGCAGGGTCGTGTCGGGGAAGATCACGTAGGCGGGGACGCCCGACGCCCGCGCGAGCCGGCGACGCCAGTCGACGAGTGCGGCGAGCAGTGCCTCCTCGGTCGCGTCGACCAGGCGGGGGGGCACGGCGCGCACCGCGGGTGCGCGCCGGGCGGGGGTCGCCGCTCGCGCGTGCCCGGCCGCCACCTCGATGGGGTCGAGCCACGGGCTCGGGCTGCGCCGCGCCACCCGTGACCCGATCGTGCGGGACCGCGCCCAGGAGCAGTGCAGCGCGTGCTCGGCCCGGCTGAGCGCCACGTAGAGGAGCCGGCGCTCCTCGGCGCGCTCGGCCGGCGTGTCCGCGAACCCGATGGGGACGAGCCCCCGCTCGAGCCCGGTGACGAACACGGTGTGGAACTCCAGGCCCTTCGCCCGATGGAAGCTCAGGAGCTCGACCGCATCCGCGCTGTCGGGGACGTCGTCGCGCAGGGCAGCGGCCAGGTAGGCGCGGAAGCCCTCGAGGGTCCCCGCACCGGTCTCGGCGTCGAGGTACTCCCGTCCGAGGCGGGCGAGCGCCTGGACGTGGCCGCCACGCTCGGAGGCGGCCGACGCCTCGGCCGCCATCGCATCGAGGTCGACGAGGTGCTCCTCGAACCCGCGCCGCGGCGCGGCGCGCGCCGCCGCCGTGAGCGCATCGAGCGCGGCGCGCACCTCGGGCCGGCCGAGGAACGCGCCGGGGCCCCGGACGCGGTAGGGGACGCCGGCGGCGCCGAGCGCGGCCTCGAACGCCGCGGACTGCGCGTTCGTGCGGTAGAGCACGGCGAGCGCGGACCAGGGCACGTCGGTGCGGTAGGCGGCGCGGAGGCGGGCCGCGACCTGCTTCGCTTCGTCCTCGTCGCTGCCGTACGCGGTGACGGTCGGGCGTGCCCCCGCCGGCCGGACCGCCTCCCGCCCCGTGCCCGCGCTCGACCCATCGCGCCGCACGGCCTCGGCGGCCGCGACCACCTCGGGGGTCGAGCGGTAGTTGCGGTCGAGCGACAGGACGGTCGCACCGGGGAAGTACTTGCCGAACGAGCGGAGATAGCTCGGGTCGCCGCCACCGAAGCCGTAGATGGCCTGGTCCGCGTCGCCGACCACGCACAGATCGTCCCGGTCGCCGAGCCAGCCGCGCAGCACCCGCAGCTGCGCCGGGCTGATGTCCTGGAACTCGTCGACGAAGAGGTGCCGGAACCGCCAGCGCTGCGCCGCGGCGAACGCCTCGTCGTGCTCGAGCGCGTCGCCGCACTGCGCGAGCAGGTCGTCGAAGTCGACGAGGCCTCGACGACGCTTCTCCCGCTCGTAGCCGGCGAAGACGGCCGCGACCTGCGCGGCCGGACGCGGCGGCGTCCGCCCGGCGAGCGTCACGGCCGCCTCGTAGCCGTCCGGGCGGACGAGTCGGGCCTTCGCCCACTCGATCTCGCCCGCCAGCTCCGACGCGACGACCCGCGCCTCGGCGCCCCGGACGCTCACGAGGGGCATGAGCAGGCGGGCCTTGCGATCGAGGAGCACGGGGGCGGCCTGGCCCTGCTCGCCCGCCCGGGCCCGCAGCTGCGCGAGGCAGAGCGAGTGCAGCGTCCCGGCCGTGACGCGGGGGCGCACGGCGAGCCGCTCGAGGCGTGCCCGCAGCTCGCCGGCGGCGCGGCGGGTGAAGGTGACGGCGAGGACGTGCCCGGCGTCGAGGCGCCCCGTCGCGGCGCGCCACGCGATCCGTCGGGTCAGCACCCGGGTCTTGCCGGCGCCCGCCCCGGCGAGCACCGCCAACGGGACCGCGTCGGTCACGACCGCGGCGCGTTGCTGCTCGTCGAGCCCGACGAGCAGGGCGTCGGCGTCCACCCCGGGACCGTACCGACGGGCTGTGACACTCAGGTGGACCCCGCGCCGCAGGCGCCGCCCTTACTCCGTGCGGCACGGCGCGGCGCCGGGCCCCGCGAGGGTGCCCACGACCGCGCCGATGGCGCCCGCGGCGGCATACGTCGCGACGATCGCGAGCTCCCCGTATTGACCCCGGACCGGCCGGTGCGCGCCGTGTGCCTCACGCCAGACCATCTGGGGCATGTGCGTCACGACCCACGAGATGATCTCCCGTCGCCGACGCGGGTCGTGCCGATCCTCGGCGTAGCCGTAGGCGGCGCGGGTCGCCCAGTAGCTGTTCTGCACCGACCACAGGCTGCTGCAGTCCTGGTGGTGCATGACGTGGACGCGGTCGTCGGCGACGAGGCGGCCATCTCGGAACAGGCGGGGGACGAGCTCGTTCTCGAGGCCGCCGGGCCGGTCGTCGAGGCCGCCCAGCACGTCGCGCTTGAACGAGAGGGTCGACAGCGGCGGCGGGCGCCAGGACGGCACGGCGGGCATCGGGGGGGTGTAGGGGGCGGCGAACGCGAGGAAGTTGGCGCGACCCGCGACGGTGCCGTCGGTGGCGTTGAGCAGGCAGCCGACGATCCCCGCCGCCGCCGGGCGCTCGTGATGGGCGCGCAGCACCGCGTGGCTCCACCCCGGGACCGGGACGGCGTGATCCTCCGCCATGGCCACGATCGCGCCCCGTGCCGCGCACGCGGCACGCGCCCGGAGCGACAGCAGGTTCTGCTCCGACGTCGTCATCACCCGCAGCGTTCCGTCGTCGACCTCCGGACCCGGGCCGGCGAGCACCACGACCTCACCGCCGACGTCGCGCATCTCGTCGATGAGCGACGCGAACCGATCGCCGAAGTGCGACCACGGTTGGCGAGTGGGGATCACGACCGACAGCGTCGGTGGCGCGGTGCCCCGATCGGTGCCGCCAGCCCGAACCCCGCTGGCGCCGTCGGTCACGGCGCGAGCAGCGTCGAGACCGAGGCGTCCGGATCGTCGACCAGCCGCCGCAGCAGCCGCACGAAGACCCGCCGGTACGCCGCGAGGTCGTGGCGAGCCCGCACGACCCGCGACCCCGCGGCGCCGAGCCGATGGCGCGCCTCGGGCCCGAGGCGCAGGAAGGCGCGCAGCGTCTCAGCGAGGGCCTCGATGTCGCGCGGCGCGCAGAGCAGGCCGTTCTCGCCTGGGCGCACGAGCTCGGGGATGCCCCAGACGTCGCTCGCCACCACGGGCACCGCGAGCGCCATTGCCTCGAGCAGGACGCGGGGCATCGACTCGAGGTCGGAGGGGACCGCGACGACGTCGGCCGCGCGGTACCACCGGAAGGGGCCCGCCTCCAGATCGCGGACCAGGATCCGCTCCGCGAGCCCAAGACGCGCGACGTACGCGCGCAGGCCGCGCGAGTAGTCGTCATCGACCGCGCCAACGAGGGCGAGCGTGGCGCGGGGGAACTCGGCGGCCACGAGGGAGAACGCGGTGGCGAGCAGCGCCTGCCCCTTCCGGGGCTCGAGGGTGCCGACGCACACGAGGAGGTCGCGGTCCTCGGCGACGCCGACGGCGCGGCGTGCCGCGGCGCGGTCCGTGGTGGCTGCGAATGCGTCGAGCTCGTCGATGTCGATCCCGTAATAGAGCGTGGCGGTCCGGTCCGGGCCGGCGGCGTCGGCATACACGACGCGGGTCGCCTCCGCTTCGAACAGCAGCGCCGCCGTCTCGGCGAGGGTGGCCGCGTTCGCCGCAGCGCACGCCGCGGCGCGGCCGCTGCCGCCCGTGATCGCCCAGTAGTCGTCGAGCGTGTAGCTCTCGTGGATGGCCCAGACCGCGGGCAGGCCCGCGCGAGTCGCGACGTCGGCGCCGATGGCGCTGATCAGCGTGTTCACGACGACGACCTGCGCGGCCCAGGCACGCACGAGCACGGCGAGCTCGACGGCCTGGGGCTCGTACGCGTCCGTGTCGGGCAGGGGGTATTCGGTGACGTGGACCGTCGCGCCGAGCGCCTCGAGCTCGTCGCGCAGCGGGCCATCCACGCGTGTCACGACGAGGCATGCGGCGTCGTGGTTCTTGATCAGGTCGCGCAGCAGCTCCTGCAGGTACAGCTGGCCGCCGCCGAGCTCGAGACTGTGCGTGAAGCAGGCGAGGCGCCAGGGTCGTGCTCGCGCGTGCTGGGACCCTGGCACCGCGTCGAGCGCGGCGAGGACGTCCGAGACGGGGGCCGGACGGGTTGGCGCGGCGTCCGCTGCGACGTGGACCTCGACGCCGCGCAGCGGGATCGGGCGCCCGCCCACCGGCACGAAGTCGACGTCGAGCCGGACGGTGGCGCCAGGCGGCTCGTCGATGCGCACGATGCGCTCGAACCCGGCGATCGGCGCGGCCGGGTCGTCGTGGACGCGGGCGACGTCGGCGCGCGGCGCCGCGAACGGACGCGCCAACCCTGCGTCACGGCCGTTGACGCGCACGGCGAGGCGCGCCGGTCGGCCACCGTCACCGAGCGCCCACCCCGAGACGACGAGCGGGCCCGCGGGCACGAGCGCACCCGGGGCCGGTTCCTCGATCCCGCCGCGGCGATCGAGCCCCACCGGCGGGCGGGGCTGGACGCGCGGGGCGGGCGTGGCCGGCCGGACCGCGACGCGGGACGGATTGAGGAACTGCGCGACGCCACGTGCCGACACCGCGACGGCGCCGATCTCGACGTGGTGCCCGGCGTGGGGACGCAGGTCGACTCGGGCGCGCCAGCCGCAGCGGGCGGTGCGCCCAGTCTCGGGTCGTTCCTCGGCGACGTCGGGCGCGGCCGGCGTGAGTTGGGCGGTCGCGGCGACCTCGCCGTTGATCGTGACGCTGCACGACGCGAGATCGTCGTTGTCGAACCACGCCCAGCCGTGGACGGCCGTGATCTCGGCCGGCATCGCGGCGGGCGCCTGGACCGCGCCGACGCAACGTCGCGGCCGGGCGTGGCGCAGCGCCCGCGCGGCCACGAGCAGCGCCCTACCAGACCGTTGCAGCGCCCGCCCGGCCCGCCGTAGGGAGGCCCTCACCGCGTCGACCGTACCAAGCGGGTCACGAGGGACACCGAGGCGGGACGGCACCCTGGGACCGCCAGTAGGCCGTCACGGTCCCGTCGGGTACCCGCCACGTCCGCACGGGAGCGAAGCCCAATCGGGTCGCGCGCGTCACGCCCGGTGACCGGCCGTTGAGGCGCCCGGCGGCCGTGACCGAGCGGTAGAAGAGCAAGAAGTTGGGCAGCCCGAGGTGCGGGTCGTCGACCTGCGCGCAGTACCGCTGGACCGACGCCGTTACCGGCAGCTCGACGCGACCCGTGATGAGCCCCCCCGTCGGGTCGGCGAGTCGATCCTGCAGCGACAGGTCGTTGATGTTCAACAGCCGACTGTCGGCGCCGACAGCAAAGGCGACCGCCTCCTGGCCGTGCCGGGCCGCGTACCGCACGAGCCACGCCGCGGCCTCGCGTTGGATCGGCAGCACCGCGCGCAGCCTCGAGGGGAGATGCCCCGGCGCGCCCAGCGGGAACGGGACGCGACCGGAATCGACGGGCTCGAAGTGGTTGAACGCCACCTGGACGAACTGACGGCCGTCCGTGAGCGTGAGCGGACCGAACGGCCCGGCGTCCACCGTGCGCACCGTGGCAAGGTCCGCCACGGCCCCGCTCATCATCGCGGTGTTGACGACGCAGAGGCCGACGAGCGTCCATGCCGCGGCGACCCGGACGCGCGGCTCGAGGGGCGCGATCGCCGCGACCGCGCCGGCGACCACCACCGGGAGGACGATGAGCCATTCGCCGTAGGGGAAGAGCCCCGACGCGAACTCGCCGGCGGCGAACACGATCACGAGACCGACAACCACCACGGTGAGGAAGAACCCGTCGTCGAACCGGACGCGCGCCATCCAGGGGCGTCGCGGGGTCGCCGGCGCCGCCCGGCCCCGGCGCCGCCACGCGCGGACGCCGAGGGCGACGACACCGAGGAGGACGATCGTGACGGGGAGCTGCGGGGTGGTGACGCCTTGGGCGAGAAATCGCAGGAGCGGCGCGAGCTGGAGTTTGTCCTGGCTCGACGTCGCCGCCCGGTACCGCGTCCCGAGCAGGAAGCCGACCGCGTCGCCGGCGTTGCGGGCGTACCAGGTCGCGGCGACGCCCGTCGTCACGATGGCCGCGCCCGCCAGGTGGAGAAGCCGTCGCCGGGCGTCGGTGCCCCGCCCGACGACCTGCAGCCCGGCCCCGCCGTAGACGATCGGCGCGACCGCGAGCACGTGGGTGCGGGCGAGCAGGGCGAGCCCCAGCACGGCACCACCCGCGAGCGCCCACCCGATTCGGCTGGCCCCGTCGGCCCGCAGGAAGCACCAGATCGCCGTCGCGACCAGCGCGGCGGCGGGCACCGCGAAGTAGAAGCCGCGGGCCGCCAGCGTGACCGCGGGTGTGGTGGCGACGACCACGGCGGCCAGCGCAGCGAGCCACGCCGACGTGAGCCGCCGCGCGATCCCGTAGGTGGCCAGCACCAGCACGGCGTAGAAGCCCTGGAGGACGACGAAGCCGTTCCCGACGCGCTGTCCCGCGACGGCGTGCAGCGGCACGGTGAGCAGCGGGACGAGAGGACCGAAGACGGTCTGCTGGGTCTCGAAGCTGTGGACCAGGCCGCCGACGCCATGATGGCTCAGCGCCTGCGCGAGCGCGAGCCCGAGGGCCGCGTAGCCGGCCTCGTCGATCTGAAGAGGGAAGCCGCGCCGCTCGGACCAGTACGACCAGAGGCTGAGCGCGGCGAGGACCGCGACGGCCAGGCACACCACCACGAACGGGTGGCGGGCCACGGCGTGGATGGCCCGGCGGAACCGCCGCACCTCCGCGGCCGAGCCGTCGGCGTGGTCGTCGCCGGGGCGCGTCACGCGAGCGGTCCGGGCGTCGGCGTCGACGCGCGCGGGAGCGCGGCTCGTGATCTCGGCCGTGACCCGGCGCACGCTGTGGACATCCTGTGGAAGAGCGGGAACGCGGAAGACCCCGAGTAGCCATCACGCCGAAGCGCTCCGGACTCCTCGGGGCCCTCCTGGTTCCTCGGGTTCGTCCTTCTGCTCGCCGTGCCCCCTCGCGGGGACCGTGCTCGCGGGCCCCGAACCGGCTGGAACACCACCGGCCCGAGGACTCGGTCCAAACCCCGACTCCGGATCCCGAGGCGCACCCCGACACCCTTCACCGACCGTCGCCTCGTCGACCCGTCTTCCGCGCCGGCCCCCGGATCGCTCCGGTGACCGTTCGGTCCCGTGCCGTCGTGGCGTCGGCTTGTGGAAGGTACGCCGGGCGCGCGCTCCGGTCAAGAGACTTTTTCGCGTAGGCGTTACCTTTTCGCGCGCGGTGTCACCGCGTGTTTGACCATGGTCCACGTCACCGCCGAGCGCTTCGAGGAGCTCGTCGCCGACGCGCTCGACGCGATCCCGCCCGAGCTCGGCACGGCGATCGAGAACGTCGCGGTGGTCGTCGCCGACTGGCCGACGCCGGCGCAGCTGGCGGGCCGACCCGGCACCCTGCTCGGCCTCTACGAGGGGGTGCCGCTCACGCGTCGCGACGCGATGGCGTACGCGGGCGTGATGCCCGACCGGATCACGATCTTCCAGGGTCCGATCAGCGAACGCGCAACCGACGAGCGCGACCTCGCGGCGATGGTACGCACGACCGTCCTCCACGAGGTCGGTCACTACTTCGGGCTCAGCGACGCGCGGCTGCGCGAGCTCGGGTGGGCCTGAGGCGCCGCGACGGCGCCCGTCTACGATCGTGACGATGCGCGACGGACACGCCTGGCGCAACTGGGGACGGACGCAGCGCTGCGAGCCCGCCGCGGTGGAGACGCCCGCCAGCGAGCTCGAGGTCCGCGAGGCGATCACGCGGGCCCGCGCGGCGGGCCAGACCGTCAAGGTCGTGGGGAGCGGCCACTCGTTCACCGACATCGCCTGCACCGACGGGCGGATGCTGACCCTGGACGACCTCAACCGGGTCGTGTCGGTCGACGAGGGAGCGCGGCTGGTGACCGTCGAGGCCGGGATCACCATCCAGCGCCTCAACGAGGAGCTCGCGCTCCGGGGCCTCGCGCTTCCGAACCTCGGGGACATCGACCGCCAGAGCTTCGCCGGGGCGATCGCGACCGCGACCCACGGGACCGGCGCCACGTTCGGCGGGCTCGCGACCTTCGTGCGAGGCCTCCAGATGGTCACCGCGGACGGCGAGCAGCTGCGCTGCTCGGCCGACGAGGAGCCCGAGGTCTTCCACGCGGCCCGCGTCGGGCTCGGCGCGCTCGGCGTCGTCACCGCGGTGACGCTGCAGTGCGTGCCGGCGTTCACGCTCCACCACGTCGAGCGGCCCCACCCGGTCGACGAGGTCCTCGCCGACCTCGACCGCTACGTCGACACGAACGAGCACTTCGAGTTCTACTGGCTGCCGCACACGGACCGCGCGTCGACGATCGAGAACAACCGCACCGACGAGGCGCCGCAGTCCAAGAGCGCCTACAAGCGCTGGCGTGCCGAGATCCTGTACCCCAACTACTTCTTCGGCGCGCTCGTCGCCGTCGGCCGGCTCCGCCCGACCCTCGTGCCGCGTCTGAACCAGATCGTCGCAGGCGGCGCCGGCTCGACCGACCGCCTCGACCGCAGCGACCGGATCCTCATCGCGACCCGGCTCGTTCGCTTCGCGGAGATGGAGTACTGCGTCCCGCGCGCCCGAGCCCTCGAGGCCGTCCAGGGCGTCCGCGACGTCATCGACCGGATGGGGCTGCGGGTCAGCTTCCCGATCGAGGTGCGCTTCACCGCGCCGGACGACATCCCGCTCAGCACCGCCTACGGCCGCGACACGTGCTACGTCGCGGTGCACATGGCGCGCGGCGTGCCCTACGAGGAGTACTTCCACGCCGTCGAGGACGTGATGACCGGGCTCGACGGTCGGCCGCACTGGGGGAAGCTGCACTTCCAGACCGCCGCGACGTTGGCGCCCCGCTACCCCGAGTGGGACCGGTTCCAGGCGGTGCGACGCAAGCTCGACCCGGACGGCTGCTTCTCGAACGTGTACCTCGATCGGGTGTTGGGCCCCGCCTAGCCTCCGCGCATGGGTTTCCCGCGGCATCTCGTCTACGACGACGAGACGGTCGTCCTCGACCTGCGGCCGCATTGGTGGTACTTCTCGCGCCACATCGTCACCGGTGTGCCCTTGCTCGCGGTGGTCGTCGGTACGTCCGCGATCCCGAACGCGGACGTGCGCAACGTCCTGCGCTGGCCCGTCGGGGTGCTCGTGCTCGTCTGGGCGCTCTGGCTGGCGCAGGAGTTCCTGCGCTGGTGGGTCACCTACTTCGTGGTCACCGACCAGCGTGTGCTGTACCGCACCGGCGTCCTCGGCCGCCACGGCGTGGAGATCCCGCTCGACCGGATCACGAACATCAACTACCACCAGGGCATCTGGGAGCGGATCATCGGGGCGGGCGACCTGGACATCGAGTCGGCGGGCGAGGAGGGCGACACGCACTTCGACAACGTGCGCCATCCCGACGACGTGCAGAACGAGATCTACACCCAGATGGAGCACGTGGCGCACCGCGGCGCCGAGGCAGGCGCCGATGCGCTCGGCGATGCGGTGGCACGCGCGCTGCAACGGCGCGGGGTCTCCCCGTCGGCCGGCTCGGACGTCGCGAGCAAGATCGAGCAGCTCGCCCGACTGCGCGACGAGGGCCACATCACCCCGGCCGAGTTCGAGGGACGCAAGAACCGTCTGCTCGATCAGCTGTAGTCGGTCACCGGCCCGGCGCCGCTCGTGGCGCGGACGAGGAAGGCTTGGGCCCGCCGCCCGGTCCGGGCCTCGTAGCGCGCGACGGCCCGGGTGAGGACCGCCGGCGCCTCCTCCACACGGGCCAGCGCGACGACGCAGCCACCGAAGCCGGCGCCCGTGAGGCGCGCGCCGACCGCCCCGGCCTCGAGGAGCGCGTCCACGAGCGCGTCGAGCTCGGGCGTGGACACCCGGAAGTCGTCCCGCAGGCTCGCCTGGCTGGCCGCCAGCAGCCGGCCGAGCCGGTCGGTGTCGCCGGCGCGCAGCGCGGCGACGGCCTCGAGCACCCGCGCGTTCTCGGAGACGACGTGGCGGGCCAGCGGGTCGTCGGCGACCTGGTCGAGTCGGGCGTCGCGCAGCGACGAGAGGCCGAGGCGGCGGGCCGCGGCGTCGCACCCGGCGCGACGCTCGGCGTACGCGCTGCCCGCGAGCGTGCGCGGCAGCCCGCTGTGCACGGCGCTGATCGCCAGCCCAGGCGGCAGCGGCACCGGCTCCACGGTGTTCGCCCTGCAGTCGAGGAGGAGCGCGGCGTCCGCCTCCCCGAACACCGAGGCCAGCTGGTCCATGAGCCCGACCGGGACGCCCGTCGCGGCGACCTCCACGGCGCGGGCCGCGGTCGCGAGCGCCTGCCCGGTCGGTGGCGGCGCGGCGAGCGCGAGCACGAGCGCCGTGCACAGCGCCGCGCTCGAGGCCAGCCCCGCACCGGCCGGGACGCTCGACGACACGACGAGCTCGACACCGGCACCGGGCGCGCCGTACGCGGCGGCCGCCGCGACGAAGCGTCCCCACGCGGGCTCGACGGTGCTGGGCTCGGGCGGATGCCCGGACCAGGACACGGTGCCGTCGACGTCGAGCGAGCGGGCGACGAGTCCCGGCGCGTCCGTCGTCCGGACCGCCACGAGGCAGGCCCGGTCGATGGCGACCGGGAGGCAGAACCCGCCGGCGTAGTCGGTGTGGTCCCCGATGAGGTTGACGCGCCCGGGCGCCCGGACGACGCGAGCCGACGTGCGATCGCCCCCGAGCGCGTCGAGCACGGCCGCGACGGCGCGGGTCACGCGGGGGCCCGCGGGCCGCGAGCGCGCGCTCGATCGGCACCCCCCAGATCTATGCTTCGTCTCATGGGACGCCTCAAGAACTCGTGGGAGCTTGCCAAGATCTCATGGTCGGTGCTCCGCTCCGACAAGGCCCTCGCCGTGTTCCCCTTCCTGTCCGCCCTCGCGGGGCTGCTCGTCGTCGGGATCGTCGCCGGCCTCACCGCGGCGACGGGTGTGAACGGCGGTGCCAACGGCTCCCTCAAGGCGATCGGCTACGTGTTCATCGTCGCCGGCTACATCGCCCTCGCGTTCGTCACCACGTACTTCCTCGCTGCGCTCGTGCACGCGGCCAACGAGGCGCTCGAGGGCCGGCGAGCCGACCTCTCGTCGTGCTTCGCCGCCGCGAACGAGCGGCTGCACCGCCTCCTGCCGTGGGCCATCGTGCAGGCGAGCGTCTCGCTCGTGATCCAGGCCCTCGAGAGCCAGCGCTTCCTCGGCCAGATCGTCGCCGCGCTCATCGGCGCCGCGTGGGCGGTGCTCACCTTCCTCACGATTCCCATCATCATGCTCGAGGACCTCGGACCCATCAACGCGCTGAAGCGCTCGGGGCACCTGCTGCGGGGGACATGGGGCGAGAACCTCTCGGCGCAGTTCGGCTTCGGCCTCTTCGGTCTCTTCGCCATGCTGCCGGGCATCCTGGTCATCGCCATCGGCGCGGCGAGCGCCAGCACGGCGCTCGTCGTCGTGACCGCGACGATCGGCGTCGCGTGGATCGTCGTCGTCTCGCTCGTCGTCTCGGCGCTCAGCGGCATCTACCGCACGGCGCTGTACCGGTTCGCGGTCGACGGCACCGCGCCACCCGCGTTCGCCGACGCCGACCTGGCGAATGCCCTCGGCCCGCGCCGGGGTCCGTCAGGGTTCGGCGGCTTCAGCAACAACTAGTGGCGGACCAGCTCGGGTTCCGTCATCGGAGCGCGGGCAGCACCTCGGCGGCGAAGCGGTCGACCGATTCGGTGTCGAAGGGCGCGCGGAGCGCGAGGTTCACCCACTGCGCGCCGGCGTCGCGGTAGGCGCCGACCCGGTCGACGATCTCCTCGGTGGAGCCGGTGAGGGCGCTCGGCCGGATCCAGTCGGCCATCCCACCGAACCGGGCGCGCAGGTCCTCCTCGGTCCACGCCAGGGTGAGGTTCACGCTGCGCTCGATCGTCGTCGGGTCCCGCCCCTCCCGGTCGCAGTGCGCCTCGAGCACCTCGACCTTGTGGCGGTAGGCGTCGGGGGTGATGAACGGGATGTTCCAGCCGTCGGCGTGTCGTGCCGCGAGGCGCAGCGTCACGCGCTCGCCCCCGCCGCCGATCCAGAGCGGCAGACGCCGCTGCACCGGCTTGGGCTCGCAGCGCGCGTCCCGCAGCGTGAAGAACTCGCCGTCGAAGTCCGCGACCTCGAGCGTCGTGAGCGCCCGGATGCACTGGATCGCCTCGTCGAGCATGCGGAGGCGCACCGGCGCGGGCGGGAACGGGATCCCGTACGCCGCGAACTCGCCCTGGTGCCAGCCGGCGCCGAGCCCGAGCGTCACGCGCCCGCCGGAGAGATGGTCGATCGTGGCCATGGCGTTCGCGAGCACGGCAGGGTGCCGGTACGCGACGCAGTAGACGAGGCTCCCGCAGCGCACCCGGCGGGTCTCGAGCGCCAGCGCGGTGTGCGCGGCCACGGCCTCGTGGCACACCGGCCCGGAGGTGGTGCCCTCCTCGGTGACGGTCGCGTCGGCGGAGTAGAAGTGGTCCCAGATCGAGATCCACTCGAAGCCCGACGTCTCGATCCGCCGCCACAGCGAGCGCAGCTCGTCGGTGGTCGTGTTCTGCAGCCCCGTGTGGACGCCGAAGCGCACGGCCCGCACCCTACCCAGGCCGATACCGTGAAGGGCGTGCTGCACATCGACGCGATGCCGCGCCTGCGCCAGCCCGTCCTCGTGCTCGCCATCGTCGGATGGGTCGACGCCGGCGAGTCCGGGGCGCGCGCCGCCGCCGGGCTCGGCACCCAGCTCGACGGCGGCCGCGTCTTCGCTCGCTACGAGCTCGAGGACCTCGTCGACCTCCAGCAGACCCGGCCGACGGTCTCCCTCGTCGACGGCGGCGGGCGGCGCGTCGCGTGGCCGACCATCGAGTTCGTCGCCGGCCGCGCCGGGCGCGACGTCGTGTGCTGCATCGGGCCGGAGCCGTCGCTGCGCTGGCCGACCGTCACCCGCGAGCTCGTCGACCTCGCCCGCCAGCTCGGGGTCGAGCTCGCCGTCGGCCTGGGCGGCATGCCGTCGGTCGTGTCGCACCGCCAGCCCGTCCCGATCCTCGCCACGGCGACGACCCCGGCGCTCGCCGAGGAGGCCGGCGCGATCCGCGCCGACTACCACGGCGTCACCGGGCTCCAGACCGTCCTGCAGGTCGCGCTCGGCGAGGCCGGCATCCCTGCGCTCGGCCTCTGGGCGCAGGTGCCCCACTACGTGTCGGCGACCCCGTCGCCCCCCGCGGTGCGGGCCCTGCTCGACCGCCTCCGCGAGCTGGCCGGCGTCTCGCTCGACCTGTCGTCGCTCGACGCGCAGGTGCACGAATACACCGCCCGGGTCGAGGAGGGCCTCGCCGACCGGCCCGACGTCGCCGAGCTCGTGACCGCCATCGAGGAGCAGGAGCGCGGCGAGGTGAGCGGCGACGACCTCGCCGCCGAGATCGAGCAGTTCCTCCGCGACCAGTAGCGGCCGGTGCGCGGGCCGGGGCGGCCCGCGGGTAGAACAGCGCCCATGAGCGTCGTGCGCATCAACGCGATCACGGTTCCGCCCGAGCGGGCCGAGGAGTTCGAGGGGCGCTTCGCCGCCCGGGCCGGGATGGTGTCGAAGTCGCCCGGGTTCGAGGCGTTCGAGCTGCTGCGCCCGACCGACGACCGTGGCGTCTACCTCGTGTACACGCGCTGGCGAAGCGACGAGGACTTCCAGGCCTGGGCGGCGAGCCCGGCGTTCCAGCACGGGCACCGCCAGCACAGCACCCAGGGGCCGGTGGGCACCGACAGCTCCCTGTGGTCCTTCGACGTCGTGCAGCACGAGGCCGCGGGCTAGCGGCCCGTCCCGCCGTGCACGCCCTGCTCGACTTCCACAAGACCTGGGCCTACGTCGCCATCGTGGCGAACGGGCTGGTCGGCGTCGGCGCGCTCGTCGCGTGGCGGGTCCCGAAGCTGCGTGGACGCTGGGTCTGGATCGCCACGATCGTCGCCGAGGCCGCGATCCTCCTGCAGGTCTTCGTCGGCGTCACCTTGCAGGCGAGCAAGGACTACAAGGCGCCCGGCTTCCACATCTTCTACGGCTTCCTCGTGTTCCTCACCATCGGCTTCGCGTACCAGTACCGCCGGCAGCTGCGCAGCCGCCAGGAGCTGTACTGCGGGCTGCTCGGGCTCTTCATCATGGGGCTCGGCATCCGGGCGGTGCTCCAGGTCCACGGTTGACGGCCAAGCGGCGGGTGCTGCTGCTCTTCGGCGGCCGCTCCGCGGAGCACGACGTGTCGCGCGCGACCGCCGCCGCGGTGGCGGGCGCGCTCGACCCGGACCGCTACGAGGTCGTGCCCGTGGCGATCACGACCGAGGGCCGCTGGCTGCTCGCGTCGGAGGCGCGCGCCGCCCTGGACGCCGGCCGCGACGCGCTGCCGGACGCGTTCCGCGTCGAGGGCGTGCCGGTCACCGAGGCCCCCGACCCCGCCGAGCCGGCGCTCGTGCCGCTCGACCGCGGCGCGGACGCCCCCGCGCCGACCGACGTCGACGTGGTGCTGCCCCTCCTGCACGGCCCCTACGGGGAGGACGGGACGGTGCAGGGGCTCTTCGAGCTCGCCGACCTCCCCTACGTCGGCGCCGGGGTGCTCGGCTCGGCGCTAGCGATGGACAAGCGGGCGATGAAGGCCGCGTTCACGGCGGCCGGGCTGCCGATCGCCCCCGGCGCCGCGTTCCGCGACGGCCACGACGTCGTCGGCTTCGCCGACCGCGTTGCCGCCGAGCTCGGCTTCCCGTGCTTCGTGAAGCCGGCGAACATGGGCTCGTCGGTCGGCGTGTCGAAGGCCCACGACCGCGCCGAGCTCGACGCGGCGATCGCGACGGCGCTCGCCTACGACGAGTGGATCCTCGCCGAGGAGGCGATCGTCGGGCGCGAGATCGAGGTCGGCATCCTCGGCGACGATCCGCCGGCGGCGTCGGTCCCCGGCGAGGTCGTGCCCGGCGCCGAGTTCTACACGTACGCCGACAAGTACGAGGACGACGCGGTGCAGCTCCTCACGCCGGCGCCGCTCACCGGCGCGCAGGCCGACGAGGTGCGCGCCCTCGCCGTGCGGGCCTTCGAGGCGTGCTGCGGCGAGGCGATGGCCCGGGTCGACTTCTTCCTCAGCGAGGACCGCGGCTTCCTCGTGAACGAGGTGAACACCATCCCCGGGTTCACGCCGGCCTCGCAGTACCCGCGGATGTGGGCCGCGAGCGGTGTGGACTACGCGGCGCTGCTCGACCGGCTCATCGACCTGGCGATCGCGCGCCACGACCGCCGGGCGCGCCGGGCCGGCCGCCAGCGCGAGCCGGGACCGCTCAGAGGTTGACGACCGGGCAGGTGAACGTGCGCGTGATCCCCTCGACGGCCTGGATCTGGGAGACGACGAGGCGCCCGAGGTCGTCGAGGCTCGGCGCCTCGGTGCGCACGATCACGTCGTACGGCCCGGTGACGTCGTCGGCGGCGACGACGCCGCCGATGCCCCGCACGGCGTCGGCGACCCGGGCGGCCTTCCCGACCTCGGTCTGGATGAGCACGTACGCGGTGATGGCCATGCCGATCCCCCTTGTCGCCGGCTCGGGATCGTAGCGGTGGACCGGCGAGGCGGCTTCGCCGACCGGGTGGAGGCCGGCCGGCGCCTCGGCGCGGCGCTGGCGGCCCGCGCGCCCGCCGCGCCGCTGGTGGCCGGCATCCCGCGGGGCGGCGTCGTCGTCGCCGCGGAGGTCGCCACGGCGCTCGGCGCACCGCTGCGCGCCGTGGTGGCGCGCAAGGTGGGCGCCCCCGGCCGCCCGGAGCTCGCGCTCGGCGCGGTCGGCCCCGACGGGACCGTCGTGCTCGACGAGGCGCTCGCCCGCCGGGCCGGCGCCGGTCGGGCGTTCCTCGACGAGGCGGTCGCCGCGGCGCGCGCCGAGGTGGCCGCCCGCACGGCGCGGCTCGGCGCCGTGGTCACGGCCGAGGAGGCACGGGGGCGCACCGTGGTCGTCGTCGACGACGGCGTCGCCACCGGCTCGACCGCGGCGGCCGTGGGACGCTGGCTCGGGATCGTCGGCGCGACGCGGCTGCTCGCGCTCCCCGTCGGGCCCGCCGACACGCTCGCCGCGCTCCGCGACGACTACGACGAGGTGCTGGCGCTCGAGACCCCGGCGCACTTCCTCGCGGTCGGGCAGTGGTACGGCGACTTCCGCCAGGTCACCGACGACGAGGTGATGCGGATCCTGGCGGGCTAGGCCTCCGCGAGGCGGGCCTCGAGCGCGTCGAGCTCGGCGCGGAGGGGCTCGGGGAGGCGGTCCCCGAAGCGCGCGAAGTGCTCCCGGATCGTCGGGAGCTCGGCACGCCACGCGTCGGCGTCCACGGCGAGCGCGGCGTGGACCTGGTCGCGCGTCGCGTCGTCGAGGCCGTCGAGGTCGAGGTCCTCGGGGCGGGGCACCGCGCCGATCGGCGTGTCCGCCGCGTCGGCGTCACCGTCGAGGCGCCGACAGATCCAGTCGAGCACCCGGGAGTTCTCGCCGTAGCCGGGCCAGAGGAAGTGGCCGTCGGCGTCCTTGCGGAACCAGTTCACGCCGTAGATGCGGGGGAGCTTGCGCTCGTCGCTGCGCTCGGGCATCGAAAGCCAGTGACCGAAGTAGTCGCCCATGTGGTAGCCGCAGAAGGGCAGCATCGCGAACGGGTCGCGGCGCAGCTCGCCGAGCTGGCCGAACGCCGCCGCGGTCTTCTCGGAGCCCATGGTCGCGGCGATGAATACGCCGTGGCGCCAGTCGCGGGACTCGTACACGAGCGGGACGGTGCTGGCACGCCGGCCGCCGAACAAGAACGCCGAGATCGGCACCCCGGCCGTGTCGTCGTACTCGGGGGCGAGGACCGGGCACTCGTCGAGGGGGACACAGAAGCGCGAGTTGGGGTGCGCGGCGGGCGCGTCCGCGCCCGGCGCCCAGTCGGCGCGGTGCCAGTCTGTGAGGTGGGCCGGCGGCTCGCCGTCCATGCCCTCCCACCACACGTCGCCGTCGTCGGTGAGCGCGGTGTTGGTGAACACCGTGTTGCGTTCGACGGTGCGCATGGCGTTCGGGTTCGTCGCCCAGTTCGTGCCGGGCGCGACCCCGAAGAAGCCGTTCTCGGGGTTGATCGCGTAGAGGCGCCCGTCGGGCCCGAACTTCATCCAGGCGATGTCGTCACCGACGCACTCGGCCTTCCAGCCCGGGATGGTGGGGACGATGAGCGCCAGGTTCGTCTTCCCGCACGCCGACGGGAACGCCGCGGCGACGTAGTACGTGGCGCCCTTCGGCGAGGTGAGCTTGAGGATGAGCATGTGCTCGGCGAGCCAGCCCTCGTCGCGGGCGATCACCGACGCGATGCGCAGCGCCAGGCACTTCTTGCCGAGTAGGGCGTTCCCGCCGTAGCCGGAGCCGTAGGACCAGATCTCCCGGGTCTCGGGGAAGTGGACGATCCACTTCTCCTCGGGGTTGCACGGCCAGACCGAGTCGGCCTCACCCTCGGCGAGGGGCGCGCCGAGGGAGTGGAGGCAGGGCACGAAGTCGCCGTCGTCGCCGAGGACGTCGAGGGCGCCCTTCCCGGCGCGGGTCATGACGATCATCGAGGCCGCGACGTAGGGCGAGTCGGTGATCTCCACCCCGATGTAGGAGAGGCGCGAGCCGAGCGGGCCCATGCTGAACGGGACCACGTACATGGTGCGGCCCTGCATGGAGCCCGCGAAGACGGCGCGCAGCTTGGTGCGCATCGCCGCCGGGTCCATCCAGTGGTTCGTCGGCCCGGCGTCCGCCTCGCGCTCCGAGCAGATGAAGGTGCGGTCCTCGACTCGGGCGACGTCGCTCGGGTCGGTGCTCGCCCAGTAGGAGCCGGGCCGACGCGTCGCGTCGAGCTCGATGAAGGTGCCCGCCTCGACGAGGGTGCGGCAGAGCTGCTCGTACTCGGCCTGGGACCCGTCGCACCAGTGGACCGCGGCGGGCTCGCAGAGGTCGCTGACCTCTCGGACCCATGCCACCAGGCCCCGATGCCCCGTGGGCGTGTCCACGTCGGCTGCCACGAATCGAGCTCCTTGGCCGCGAACCGGGAACAGCCAGTCTACTGGGGGGTCTCGTCGGCGCCCGAAGTGGGGTCCTGGCCCGCGTGGCCACCGAGCGCGCGGGCGCTGGCGCGTCCCGTGGCGGCGCACCTCCGCGGTCGGTCGATACGCTGCGGCCGCGTGAGCTGGCTGTCGTGGATCGTCGTCGGGTTCCTCGCCGGGCTGGCCGCGAAGGCCGTCACCGGGCGCCGCCTCGGCTGCCTCGGCACGGTGGTGCTCGGGATCGTCGGCGGCATCCTCGGCGGCGTCCTCTTCAAGGCGGCCGGCGGCGAGAGCATCAACCGCTTCTCGGTGTACTCGATCCTCGTGGCGTTCGTCGGCGCCACGATCCTGCTGTTCGCCTGGGGGCTGGTCAGCGGCGGGCGTCACCGCAGCTGAGGGTCAGACCTCGGCGGTCGGGAGCCCGAGGTCGGGCTCTGAGCCGATGCGCACCCGGGTGACCCGCCCCTCGCCGTCGAGCTCGAAGTTCACGCGCTGGCCCTGGCGCAGCAGGCGGAACAGCGACCCGCCGAGCGCGTCGGGGGCGAGCACGAGCTCGGCCCGGTCGGAGTCGCGGATGACGAGGCCCTCACCGGTCTGGGGATCGAAGATGCGCACGACGCCCTGCATCAGGGCTTCTGGACCTTGCCCGCCTTCAGGCAGGAGGTGCACACGTGGATGCGCTTCGGGGTGCCGTTCACGACGGCGCGCACCCGCTGCACGTTCGGGTTCCAGCGGCGCTTCGTGCGGCGGTGCGAGTGGCTGAGCCGCATGCCGAACCGCGGCGCCTTGCCGCAGACGTCACACACTGAAGCCATCGCGCACTCCTCGATCGGAGCGTCGAGCGTACCTGGTGGGCCCGGGGCGCGAAGCACCCGGAAGTACCATGCGCGGGGTGCCACGCCTCCCCGTGCTCGACGTCCTCGATGGGGCGGCCCTGGCTCGTGTGGTCGCCAGCTACCGCGACGCGCTGCGGGCCCACCAGGAGGAGCTGAACCGGCTCAACGTCTACCCGGTGCCCGACGGCGACACCGGGACGAACATGACGCTGACCCTCGAGTCGGTGTGCGCCGAGCTCGGCGCCGCCGAGCGCATGGACGACGTCTGCCGCGCCGTCGCGCACGGCTCCCTCATGGGGGCCCGCGGGAACTCGGGCGTGATCCTCTCCCAGATCCTGCGCGGGTTCGCCGAGGTGTTCGCCGAGCGCGAGGCCGTCACGGTCGAGGACCTCGTCGCAGCGCTGCGGCGCGGGGCCGACGCGGCGTACGAGGCCGTCGTGCGCCCCGTCGAGGGGACGATCCTCACCGTCATCCGGGCCGCGGCCGAGGCCGCCGAGGCGGCGCGGACCGCCGGCGCCTCGAGCCTCGACGCCGTGCTCGAGCGGGTCGACGCCGCGGCCCGCGAGGCGGTCGAGCACACCCCGGAGCTGCTGCCGGTGCTGAAGGAGGCGGGGGTCGTCGACGCGGGCGGCCGCGGGTTCACGCTGCTGCTCGACGCGTTCCTCCACGTCGTCGACGGCCGCCCGCTGCCCGAGCCGGAGATGGTCAGCACCCCGGCCGCGGTCGCCGCGCACCAGCGCGGCGAGGACGTCACCGGGATGCGCTACGAGGTCATGTACCTCCTCGACGCGAAGGACGAGACGATCCCGGCGTTGAAGGAGGCGTGGGACGCGATCGGCGATTCGATCGTCGTGGTCGGCGGCGACGGGATCTGGAACTGCCACGTGCACACCAACGACGTCGGCGCGGCGGTCGAGATCGGCATCGAGGCCGGCCGGCCGTCCAAGATCCGCATCACCGACCTGCTCGAGCAGGTCGAGGAGGAGCGCTGGGTCCGCGACGCGAGCGGCGCCGCCGTCGCCGACGGGCGCGACGCGACGCCCGTCACGACCGCGGTGGTTGCAGTCGCGGTCGGTGACGGCGTGCACCGGCTGCTGCGCAGCGTCGGCGTGCAAGCCGTCGTCGCCGGCGGGCAGTCGATGAACCCCTCGACCGCGCAGATCCTCGCCGCGGTGGACAGCGTGGCCGCCGATTTGGTGATCGTCCTGCCGAACAACAAGAACATCGTCGCGGTCGCCCAGCAGGTCGACGGGCTGACGTCGCGGGCCGTCGCGGTGATCCCGACGCACGCCGTCGTCGCCGCGCTCGCGGCACTCGTCGTCTACGACCCTGACGCCGACCTCGAGACGAACCGCGGTGCGATGACCGCCGCCGCGGCGCGGGTGCGGGCCGGTGAGGTCACCCAAGCGGTGCGCGACGGCGGGGGACCTGACGGGCCGATCCGGGCCGGGGACTGGCTCGCGCTCACCGAGCATGGCGTGTGCGTCCGCGCCGAGTCCGCGCTCGACGCGGCGACCCAGCTCGTCGAGAAGCTCGCCGACGACGACAGCGAGCTCGTCACCGTGCTCGTCGGCGCCGACGCGCGGGGCGCCGACACCGAGCGGCTCCGCGACCGGCTCGGCCTCGCCCGGCCCGACCTCGAGCTCGAGGTCCACGAAGGCCACCAGCCCCTGTACCCGTACCTCATCGGCGTGGAGTAATTGGCGCCACCCGACGGCCTCACGCTCCGCGAGCTGCGCGACAAGCCGGTCACGGTGCTGCACGCGGTCGGGCCGCGCCTCTCCGAGCAGCTCGGCGAGCTCGGCATCGCGACCGTCCTCGACCTGCTCGAGCACTATCCCCGCCGCTACCACGACCGGACGAACCTCGTCGAGATCGCCAGCCTGACGGTCGGGCAGGAGGCGACGGTCGCCGGCGACGTGAAGAAGGTGTCGGTGCGACGCCCCCGCGGGCGTCGCCCGATCGTGGAGCTCGAGCTGTTCGACACGAGCTCGTACCTGCGCCTCACGTTCTTCAACCAGGAGTACCGGGCCAAGCTCGAGGTCGGCACCGAGGTGTCGGTCTTCGGGCGCGTCGAGCAGTACCGCGGGCGACGCCAGATGGTGAACCCGGCCCTCGACGTGCTCGGCCATCACGGCGACGCCACGACCGGTGTGCTGCTGCCCGTGTACCCGCAGTCGGGGAAGGCGGGGATCCACAGCTGGCAGCTCCGCCGCCTCGTCGGGCAGGCCCTCGAGCGCACCCGCCCGCGCGGCTTCGCCGACCCGCTCGACGACGACGTGCGACGCGCCGAGGGGCTCGTCGACCGCACCACCGCGTACTGGGGGATCCACCAGCCGGCGACGCTCGACGACGCGCGCGCCGCCCGCCAGCGCCTCGCCTTCGACGAGTTCCTGCGCATCCAGGTGCGCCTCCAGCTGCACCGCCGGGCCGTCGAGGCCGAGCGGACAGGGATCGAGCATCACGTCGAGGGTCCGCTCGTCGACGCGTTCCGGGCGGCGCTCCCGTTCGCGCTCACCGCGTCGCAGGAGCGGGCCCTCGCCGAGATCGCCGCCGACCTGCGCCGCCCCGCGCCGATGCACCGGCTGCTGCAGGGCGAGGTCGGGTCGGGCAAGACCGTCGTCGCGCTCAGCGCGCTGCTCAGCGCGGTGCAGGGCGGCTACCAGGGCGCGTTCCTCGCGCCGACCGAGGTGCTCGCCGAGCAGCACGCGTGGACGCTGCGCGCGCTCGTCGACGGGCTGACGGTGGCGGCCCCGGGCAGCCTGCTCCCGGACCGGCCGGTCCACGTCGCGCTCCTCACGGCGCGCACCGGGGCCGCGGACCGGCGCCGCCTCGCCGCGGGGCTGCGCGCCGGCGAGGTCGACATCATGGTCGGCACCCACGCCCTCCTCGAGGAGGGCGTGACGTTCCCGCGTCTTGGCCTCGCGGTGATCGACGAGCAGCACCGCTTCGGCGTCGAGCAGCGTGACCTTCTGCGCGGCAAGGGCGACGACCCCGACGTGCTCGTGATGACCGCGACGCCGATCCCCCGCACCGCAGCGATGCTCCTCTACGGCGACCTCGACAAGTCGGAGCTGCGCGAGCTCCCCGCGGGGCGTGCCGCGGTCCAGACCCTCCGGGTCGGGCCGAGCCCGCTCGAGCGCTCCGGTGTCTACGAGCGCCTGCGCGCCGAGGTCACCGCCGGCCGGCAGGCCTACGTCGTGTGCCCGCTCGTCGAGGGCTCCGAGCGCGTCGTCGCGACGGCGGCGACGACCGAGTACGAGCGGCTGGCGTCCGAGGAGCTGGCGGGCCTCCGCCTCGGGCTGCTGCACGGCCAGCTGCCGTCCGCGGAGAAGGAGGCGGTGATGGGCGCGTTTCGCGCCCACGAGCTGGACGTGCTGGTCGCGACGACCGTCATCGAGGTCGGCGTCGACGTCGCGAACGCGACGGTGATGGTCGTCGAGGACGCGGACCGGTTCGGGCTCCTCCAGCTGCACCAGCTGCGTGGCCGCATCGGGCGCGGCTCGCACCCGTCGTGGTGCTTCCTCCTCGCCGACCCCACGACGCCGGAGGGCGCGGCGCGCCTCGACGCCATGCAGGCGACGACCGACGGCTTCGAGCTCGCCGAGCGAGACCTCGAGATCCGCGGCGCGGGCGCAGTGTTCGGCGAGCGCCAGTCGGGGTTCAGCGACCTGAAGCTCGGGCGCCTGCCCCGCGACGAGCCGGTGATCGTCGAGGCGCGCGGGGTCGCCGAGCGGATCCTCGCCGTCGACCCCGACCTCCGTGACCACGCGGCGCTGCGCGACGAGTTCGAGGACCTCTATCCCGAGGAAGCCGCCGAGTTCCTCCTCAAGAGCTGACGGGCGCCGACGCGCTGCGCCGGCCCTATTCGAGCTGCGTCACGCGGTCCCCGAGCGAGAGGGCGCGGGCGAGGAGCGGGAGCACGCCGGGGTCGGTCACACCGTCAGGGACGACGGCACCGCTCGAGAGGCCCTGTGCGCGCGTCCCGAGGGGACCCCACGGCCGCGGGTCCGGCCCCTCGACCCAGGGGCGGGGCAACGGCCCGTCGAGCCCGGTGGACTCCCACGTCCGGCCCGCCCAGAGGAGCACCGCGAGCGTGGCGTCCCGCGCCGGCGGGGGCGTGGTGGCGCCGAGCGACGCGGCGACGCGGTCGAGGACGCCCTGGCGCCCCGCGCGGTCGACGACCCGCCAGCTCTTCCCCTGGCCGGTCTGGAAGATCCGTCCGACGCGGCTCGATGCCCGCTGCTGCTCGACCTGCCCGGCCGCGACGAGCGGCTCGAGCGCCCGAGGGCAGGCGCCGCTGCTCTGCGTGGGGACGTCGCGGCGAAGGCCGGCGGCGGTCGGCGGCGGTCCGCCGTCGAGCCAGGGCTCCACGAGGAACGCCAGCGCGAGCACACTCCGACAGACGTCCTGGTGCAGGTACCCGAACGCGCGCCACTCGTCAGGGCTCAAGAGGAGCAGCGTCGTCTCCGTCGCCAGGTCGGCCATCGCGTCGCTCCTCCTGCTCCGGATCGATCATGTGTCGGGCGCCGCGACCGAGCCTGAGTAGGTGCTACTCAACGCGGCGCCGCACGGTGCCGTGGCGACGACACTGTGGGTGTGAACGCACATCGGAGCCGGCGGCGCCGCACCGGGCGCGTGCGCGTCGTCAGCGGCGCGGCGGGCGGGCGACGCCTGGTGACACCGCCGGGGATCCGCCCGACGGCCGAACGAGTCCGCGAGGCGCTCTTCGCGTCGCTCGGTGACTTCGTCGTCGACGCGACGGTCCTCGAGCTCTACGCCGGCAGCGGTGCGCTGGCGCTCGAGGCCCTCTCGCGCGGCGCGGCGCGTGCCGTGCTCGTCGACGACGCGGCGGCGGCGGTCGCCGCCTGCGAGGCGAACACGGCCGCGACCGGGTTCGCGGACGTCGCCCGGGTGCGGCGCGCCCGGGCGGCCACCTTCGTCGACGGTCCGGCGCCGCCCGAGGCGCCGTTCGCCCTCGTGCTCCTCGACCCGCCCTACGACACGGCGCCCGCCGAGCTCCCGGCGGTCCTCGCCGGCCTCACGCGGCCCGGCTGGCTGGGCGCCGACGCCCGGGTTGTGGTCGAGACGGCCCGGGCCGGCCCCGAGCCGGCGCCCCCCGCCGGGCTCGACGTCCGGTCACGACGCCCCTACGGCGATACGCTCCTTATCACCCTCGGTCCTACCCCTGGTTCCTGAGGAGCGACCGTGTGGCCACCGCACTCTGCCCGGGCTCGTTCGACCCGGTGACGCTCGGACACCTCGACATCATCGAGCGGACCGCGTGCCACTTCGACGAGGTCATCGTGGCGGTGATCCGCAACCCGCAGAAGTCCCAGTCGCTGTTCACCCTCGAAGAGCGCCAGGAGATGCTCCACGAGGTCACGAGCCACCTCGACAACATCGAGATCGACTTCTTCAAGGGCCTGCTCGTCGACTTCGCGAAGGACAAGGGGGCCCAGGCGATCGTGAAGGGGCTGCGGGCGGTGTCGGACTTCGACTACGAGCTCCAGATGGCCCAGATGAACCAGCGCCTCTCGGGCATCGACACCTTCTTCATCTCCACCAGCCCCCAGCACTCCTTCCTCTCCTCGAGCCTGGTGCGGGAGGTGGCCCGCTTCGGCGGGGACGTGTCGAGCATGGTCCCGCCGCTCGTCGCCAAGCGCCTCGCCGAGCGCTTCGGCCCCGGGACGGGATGAGCGAGGCCGAGGGCCGCCACCTCGAGGCGCTCCTCGAGCAGCTCCGCGACCTCGTCGAGGGCGCCCGCACCATGCCGATGTCGGCCTCGGTGCTCGTGAACCGCGACGAGGCGGTCGAGCTCATCAACCGGGCGCTCGGCTCGCTCCCCGCCGAGCTGCGCCACGCCCGCTGGCTGTTGAAGGAGCGCCAGGAGTACCTCACCACGGCGCAGCGCGAATCCGGGGAGCTCGTCGAGTCGGCGCGGGTGCAGGCCGAGCGGATGGTCGAGCGCAGCGACATCGTCCGCGAGGCGCGCCGCGCCGCCCAGCAGGTCATCGCCGACGCCGAGGCCGAGGCCCGGCGGCTGCAGCACGCGGCCGAGGACTACGTCGACGCGCGCCTCGCCGCGCTCGAGGGCCTGCTCGACAAGACGATGACCGGCGTCCGCAAGGGCCGCGACCGCCTCGCCGTCGAGCTGCCCCCCGAGGAAGAGGACGACGACGGGGCCGAGGAGCGCGAGGAGGTCCCCGTCTTCGACCAGGACGAGGCCGGGAAGGCTGGCAAAGCGCCCTAAAGCCTCAAAGACCCATCTTTCGGTCTCTCAGCCGGGTCGAGGCCCCGCTGGTATCCTGGGATGCCGCACCGCTCGAGGCCGCCCGAATGTCCAGCTTTCGCATTGACGTCGCCGATCTGCTCCGCCATCCGGGGGCGCGACGGACGGTCCGCCTGACCGAGCCGGTCGAGGACCTCGCCGGTACCGCCGCCGAGGTCACCGACCCGGTGGCGGTCGTCCTGGATCTCGAGCGCATCTCGGAGGGCATTGTCGTGCGGGGCACGATCTCGGCCACCTGGCGGGGCGACTGCGCCCGCTGCCTCACGCGGCTCGCCCGGCCCCTCGAGCTACACGTCGATGAGCTCTTCGAGCCCGACCCGGTCCCCGGTGAGACCTACCTGCTCGACGGCCACGAGCTCGATCTCGACCAGCTCGCGCGCGACACGGTGCTCCTCGAGCTGCCGCTGGCGCCGCACTGCGATCCACCCTGCCCGCTGCCCTCCCAGGCGAGCGACGACGCCGAACCCGACGTCGATCCCCGCTGGCGGGCCCTGTCCGAGCTCGAGCTCTAGGAGACCCCGCCGATGGCCGTCCCGAAGCGCAAGACGCCCCGGAGCCGCACCCACAGCCGCCGCTCCGCGAACCGCCGCCTCGACCCGCCGCCCCGCTCGCTCTGCCCCCACTGCGGCGCGGTGAAGCTGCCGCACCGGGTGTGCACGAACTGCGGCTACTACCGGGGCAGGCAGCGCATCGAGGTGGACTGAGCCCGTGGCCGACGCGCGCTGCACGGTCGCCGTCGACGCCATGGGCGGCGACCGCGCGCCGGGCGAGATCGTCGCCGGCGCGCTCGAGGCGGCCACCACGCTCGGCGTGCGGATCCTGCTCCACGGGCGCGTCGAGGAGCTGCGCCCGCTGCTCCCCGACCCGCTCCCCGAGCTCCTGACGCTCGTCGACGCCCGGGACGTGATCGCGATGGACGACGAGCCGCTCGGCGCGGTGCGCAAGCAGAAGGACTCCTCCATCGTCGTGTGCGCCCGGGCGGTGCACGACGGCGCGGCGGACGCGATGGTGAGCGCCGGCAACACCGGCGCGGTCACCGCGGCGGCGGTGCTGCGCATGAAGCGCTTCCGCGGTGTGCCGAGCCCGGCGATCGCCGTGCCGATCCCCGTACCGGGGCATCATCCCCAGGTGCTCGTCGACGCCGGTGCGGTTGTCGACGCGTCGCCCGAGCGGCTGCTCCTCTACGCCCAGATGGGCGGCGCGTACGCCCGCGCCCGCTACGGGCTCGACGCGCCCACGATCGGGCTGCTCTCCAACGGCGAGGAGCCGGGCAAGGGCGACGACCTGCGCCGCCGCAGCTACCAGCTGCTGCACAGCGTCCCCGGCTTCGTCGGCAACGTCGAGGGCTCCGACTTCATGCACGCGGGGCGCGCCGACGTCATCGTCACCGACGGCTTCACCGGCAACGTCGCGCTGAAGAGCATGGAGGGTGCCCTGCGCTCCCTCGCCGGCGTCGTGTTCGGCGTGCTCGACGCCACGCCCGAGACCCGCGAGGCCGCGACCGTCATCACCCCGCGGCTCCTCGAGGCCGCCCAGGCGTACGACCCCGACGTGACCGGCGGCGCCGTGCTGCTCGGCGTCGACGGCGTGTGCGTCATCTCGCACGGCAACTCGTCGGCGCGCGCCGTGGTGAGCTCGGTGCAGCTCGCCGCCGACTGCGTGCAGGCCGGTGCCGTGCGGCGCATGCAGGAGGCGGTGGCGAATGCCCGCTGAGACCCACGTCGAGCGCACCCCGCTCGGCCCCGACGAGGTGTTCGGCCTCGTCCGCGAGCGTCTCGCCGCGATCCTCGAGATCGACGAGGATCAGATCACGCTCGACGCGCGCTTCGTCGAGGACCTCGACGCGGATTCGCTGGCGCTCATCGAGCTCGTCGAGGAGCTCGAGGAGGAGCTCGGCGAGCGCACCGTCGGCTTCCACGTCGACGACGAGGACCTCGCCGACCTGCACACCGTGCGCGAAGCCGTCGACTACGTCGTCGCCCGGCTCGAAGGGGGCGGCGCGACGTCATGAGCCACGACGCGCGGGCCCGCCTCGGGGCGGCGCTCGGCCATAAGTTCCAGGATCCCGGCCTGCTCGAGGCGGCGCTGACGCACCGCTCCTACTGCGCCGAGCATCCCGACACCTCCTCGAACGAGCGCCTCGAGTTCCTCGGCGACGCCGTGCTCGGCCTCGTGGTCACCGTCCACATCTACGACGAGTACCCGGAGCTGCCCGAGGGCGAGCTGGCGAAGGTGCGCGCCTCCGTCGTGAACGCCGAGGTGCTCGCCGACCTGGCGACGGGCGTCGAGCTCGGCCCGGCGCTCGCCCTCGGCAAGGGCGAGGACGCCTCGGGTGGTCGCGGGAAGCCGTCGATCCTCGCCGACGCGATGGAGGCCGTCATCGCCGCGGTGTACCTCGACGGCGGCTGGTCCGCCGCCGAGGAGCTCGTGCTGCGCCTCCTCGACGACCGCATTCGGGCGAGCGCAGCCGGCCCCGGCGGCGAGGACTTCAAGACCCGCCTCCAGGAGCTCGCCGCGCAGCGCTTCGACCAGCTGCCCCGCTACCAGGTGCGCGCCGAGGGTCCGGACCACTCGAAGCGGTTCTTTGCGCGCGTGCGCCTCAACGGCGAGGTGTGCGGCGAGGGAGAGGGGCGCTCCAAGAAGCAGGCCGAGCAGGCCGCGGCCCGCCTTGCCTGGCAGCGCCTCCACGAGACTGAGGGAGCCGATGCCGGAGTTGCCTGAGGTGGAGGTCGTCCGACGCGACCTCGAGCGCGAGGTCGTCGGGAAGCGCATCAAGGGCGTCGAGGTCGACGGCATGCGCTCCGTGCGACGCCATCACAACCGCAAACAGTTCATCACCCGCCTCGAGGGCAAGAAGATCATCGGGGTCGAGCGCCGCGGGAAGTACCTGCTGTGCCGGCTCGAGGGCGGCGACGTGCTCATCATCCATCTCGGCATGTCCGGCCAGCTCCTGCGGGCCAAGACCGCACGCGAGACGCGCGGCAAGCACACCCACGTCGTGATCACGTTCACCCAGGGCGGCCAGCTGCGCTTCGTCGACCCGCGCACGTTCGGTGAGATGTTCGTGACCGAGGCCGACGCGCTGAACAAGGTGAGCGAGCTGAACCACCTCGGCCTCGACCCGCTCGAGACCGCGATGTCCTGGGAGCAGTTCGGGCACCTCATCTCGCAGCGGCACACGAAGCTCAAGCCGCTGCTCATGGACCAGAAGTTCCTCGCCGGGATCGGCAACGTCTACAGCGACGAGATCCTGTGGGGTGCGGGGCTGCGCTGGGACCGTCCGAGCGACTCGCTGTCCTCCCAGGAGGTCCGGCGTCTCTACCGCTCGATGGTGGAGGTGCTCCAGGACGCGGTGAAGTACCGCGGGTCGTCGCTCGCCGACGAGCAGTACGTCGACCTGTTCGGCAAGCCCGGCGACTTCCAGCTGCACCACAACGTGTACGCCCGCGACGGCGAGTACTGCCGGCGCTGCCGCCACCTCATCCGGCGGGAGCGCTACGGCGGCCGCTCCACCTTCTACTGCGAGGCCTGCCAGGTCTGACGTGACCGACCGGGTCCGCCGCCACCTCTGGATCTCCGGGCGGGTCCAGGGGGTCTGGTTCCGCGACCGCTGCCGCGCCGAGGCGGTCCACCGCGGCGTCGACGGGTTCGTCCGCAACCTCGCCGACGGGCGCGTCGACGTCGTCCTCGAAGGGTCCCCCGACGGGGTCGCGGCCGTCGAGGCCTGGTGCGCGCTCGGCCCGCCGCAGGCCCGCGTCGACGGCGTCGAGGGTCGCGACGAGCCCCCGACCGGCGTGGCCGGCTTCGGGCTCGCCTGAGCCCGCCGGCCGGCCACCGGGGCGCCGGGCGCGGCGTGCACCGGGTCACCCGCCGCCGCCCGCTCCCCGGAGGGGCACGAGGGTGTCGCTACGATCCGCGAAAGCGAAGGAGCCGCCAGGTGTTCCTGAAGGCCCTGACCCTGCGGGGCTTCAAGTCGTTCGCCGACAAGACGACGCTGGACTTCGAGCCGGGCGTCACCGTCGTCGTCGGCCCGAACGGCTCGGGCAAGTCGAACCTCGTCGACGCCGTCGCGTGGGTGCTCGGCGCGCAGGGGCCGCGCACGCTGCGCGGCGCGCGGATGGACGACGTGATCTTCGCCGGCACGCCCAGCCGCCCGGCGCTCGGCCGCGCCGAGGTGTCGCTCACGATCGACAACTCGGCGCATCTCCTGCCGATCGAGTTCAGCGAGGTGACGATCACCCGCAGCCTGTTCCGCACCGGTGAATCCGAGTACCAGCTGAACGGCGTCCCC
This sequence comes from uncultured Actinomycetes bacterium, assembly GCA_963731625.1. Taxonomy (GTDB): domain Bacteria; phylum Actinomycetota; class Acidimicrobiia; order IMCC26256; family PALSA-555; genus PALSA-555. Next base: position 739,741 of record CAVSWH010000001.1, on the reverse strand, counting down.
TGTCGGCTCCTCGACCTCCAAGAGCTGCTGTCCGACACCGGGATCGGCCGCCAGCAGCACGTGATCGTCGGGCAGGGCCAGCTCGACACGATCCTCTCGGCGACGCCCGACGACCGGCGGGCGATCATCGAGGAGGCGGCGGGGATCCTGAAGTTCCGGCGCCGCAAGGAGCGGGCCGAGCGCCGCCTCGTCGCCACCGAGGCGAACCTGGTGCGCCTTCAGGACCTGCTCCGGGAGGTGCGGCGGCAGCTCGCGCCGCTCGAACGTCAGGCCCGGGCCGCGGAGCGCCACGGCGCGGTCGTCGACGAGCTGCGGGCCCTGCGCCTCTATCTCATCGGCCACCAGCTCGCCGGGCTCCAGACGCGCCTGGCGCGCCTGCGCGACGAGCACCAGGCCCTCGGTGAGCGCGACACCGAGCTGCACACGCGCCTCGCCGAGCTCGACGACGCCGTCATCGGCGCCGAGGCGTCCCTCACGGTGCTCGGCGTCGAGGGCCTCGCCGAGTGGGTCGCGCGCGTGGAGGCGCTGCGCGAGCGCGGCCGCGGCCTCGCCGCGCTTCTCGCCGAGAAGCGACGCGGCCTCGAGCGCGAGCTGGCGAGCGCCGCCGACACCGGCGTCGTCGAGACCCTCGTCGCCGACGCGGTGACGCTGCGCAACGACCTCGCGGCGCTCGACGCCGCCGAGCTCACCCTGCCCGGCACGGAGGCGCTCGAGGCCGTTGCCACGGCCGAGGACACGCTGCGCGCCGCCGAGGAGCGCTGGCGGAACGCCGAGGGGGACGCCGCCCGCGCCCGCGCCGGCGCCGACGCGCTCGAGCGCCAGCTGCGCGCCGCGCGCGCCGAGGCCGCGGTCGGTGAGCTCGACGCCGTCGGCGGTGTCCTGGGCCCGCTCGTCGACCACCTCGAGATCGAGCCGGGCGCCGAGGCCGCCGTGAGCTCCGCGCTCGGCGACGCGATGCGCGCCGTCGTGGTGCGCGACGCCCGCGCCGCGCGCGAGGCCATCACCCGCCTGCGGGCCGGCGAGACCGCGGCGCTGCTCCTCGTGCTCGGCGACGACCTCGGCCCGCCCGCCCGCGACACGCCGGCCGGCACCCGGCCGCTGCGCGACGCGGTCCGGGCCCACGACGACGCGCTGCACGTCGCGCTCGGCCGTCTCCTCGACCGTCACGTCCTCGTCGACGACTGGCGCGCCGCGCTCGACCTCGTCGTCGAGCATCCCGGCGTCGTCGCCGTGACGCCCCACGGGGACCGCCTCGGCGGCGACGGCCCGTGGCACGTCGGCGGCGAGCACGGCGCCGCCGTGACCCAGCGGGCGCTCGAGGAGGCGCAGGCCCACGCGACCGCCGCCGAGGTCTCCCGCGCCGAGGCCGAGCGCACCGTCGAGACGGCGCGGGCCGCGCTCGGCGCGGCGCGCGCCGCCGAGCTGCACCGGGCCACCGTCGAGGAGCGGCGCGCCCTGCTGACCAGCCGGCTCGCTGACATCGACGCGCGCCTCGCCGACCGCGATCCCGCCGCGCAGGCCGCCGCCGAGCGCCAGCGCCTCGACCTGCTCGCCCGCGACGAGGCGCTCGCCACGGTCGCGCGCCGGCTCGCCGAGCACCGGGCGCGGGTCGACACGCTGTCGGACCGGCTGCGCGAGCGCCGCCGCCGGGAGACCGAGTCGGCGCGCCTCTCCGCCGAGCAGCTCGAGGCGCTGCGCGTCGAGCGGCGCGCGCTCGAGGGCGAGCTCACGGGGGTGCGCGAGCGCGCCGCGCGCCTCGACGTCGAGGAGGCCGAGGCCCGGCTCCGATTCGACACGACCGTCGACACGCTGCGCGCCGACTTCGACGTCGAGCCGGGCGTCGCGCTCGACGCGCCCCAGCCCGAGGTCCCGGAGGGCAGCACGATCGCCGGGCGGGCGCGCGAGCTCGAGCGCGACCTCCGGCTCATGGGGCCCATCAACCCGCTCGCGCTCGAGGAGCACCGCGCCTTGCAGGAGCGCAACGAGTTCCTCGGGACCCAGCTCGACGACGTCCGGGGCAGCCGCCGCGAGCTCACACGGGTGATCCGCGCCGTGGACCGCGAGATCGTGCGGGTCTTCGAGGAGGCGTTCGCCGACGTGAGCACCCACTTCGGCGCGCTGTTCGCCACCCTCTTCCCGGGTGGCGCCGGCCGGCTCACGCTGCTCGACCCCGACGACCTGCTGAACACCGGCATCGAGGTCGACGCCCGGCCGTCGGGCAAGACGGTCCGGCGCCTCTCCCTGCTCTCCGGCGGGGAGCGATCCCTCACCGCGCTCGCGTACCTCTTCGCCGTCTTCCGCGCCCGGCCCTCGCCCTTCTACCTGCTCGACGAGGTCGAAGCCGCGCTCGACGACGTCAACCTGCACCGGTTCCTGGACCTCGTCCACGAGTTCCGGGACGAGGCGCAGCTCGTCATCGTCACCCACCAGAAGCGCACGATGGAGGCGGCTGACATCCTCTACGGCGTGACGATGCCCCCGGGCGGCTCGACGCGCGTGGTCAGCGAGCGGGTCGCGGACACCGTCGACGCCTGACGTGCCGCTCGCCGCCCTCGCCGGGCTGCCCGCGCGCGTCCTCGCCGCCGGGAACGCCGCCGGCCTGCAGAAGGCCTGCGGCTCGCCCGGCAACCGGACCTGGCTCTGCGAGACCGTCTACCGGATCACGGGCGACAACGGCGCCGCCGAGGTCGCCGACGCGCTCGCCAAGCCGGCCCGCATCCTGCTGATCCTCGTCGTCGCGTTCCTTGCGGTGCGCCTGACGCGGCGGCTCGTGAATCGCCTCGCCCATCGCCTCAAGGTCGCGCCGGTGCCCGACCCGGCCGCCGCGACACGGCGCAACCAGCGTGCCGAGACCACCGCCGGTGTGATCCGCAGCGTCATCGCGATCGGCATCTGGACGATTGCCCTGATCACCATCCTCGGCGAGCTTGGCGTCAACCTCGCGCCGCTGCTCGCCGGCGCCGGTGTCGCCGGCGTCGCGCTCGGCTTCGGCGCGCAGGCCGTCGTGCGCGACTTCCTCGCCGGGACCTTCATGCTCCTGGAGGACCAGTTCGGTGTCGGCGACGTCGTCGACGTCGGCCTCCCGGCCGGCACGAACAGCGTCTACGTCGCCGGCGTCGTCGAGGCGGTGAGCCTGCGCGTCACCCAGGTGCGCGACGTCGAGGGGACGCTGTGGTTCGTGCCGAACGGCCAGATCCAGCGCCTCGGCAACAAGGCGCAGCAGTGGGCCCGGGCCGTGCTCGACCTTGCGTTCGCACCGACGACGTCGCTCGACACGGCGCGCGAGGTCATCGAGACCGTCGGCCGTTCGCTGCGCGAGGACCCCGAGTGGCGCCAGCGCATCCCGACGGATCCCGAGGTGTGGGGCGTCGAGGCGCTCGCCGGCGACCACGTCGTGCTGCGCGTCGTCGTGCGCACCGTGCCCCTGGCGCAGTGGGACGTGGCGCGCGAGTTCCGCGCCCGGCTCAAGGTCGCGTTCGAGACCGCCGGGCTCGAGCTCGCGGTCACCCAGCTGCTCACCGGGCGCCGACCCGACCCCGCGGCCGACGGCGACCAGCAGACCGCCCGGTAGCATCGCCGCGGCGATGAGCACCACCGCCACCGTCCTCGTCTTCTTGGCGATCTTCGCCCTGGCGGGCTTGCTGCTCCTCGTCCCCCGCATCTTCGGCGGCCGCGACGATCATCACGACGCGCCGCCGCCCGGGACCGACGGGCGGTGAGCCGCTCGGACGCCGCGCTCGACGCGCGCCTCGGACGCAGCCGCGCGCCCTTCCGGCGCCTGCGCGACCGGTGGCGGGCCCGTCACCTCGACGACGAGGCGTGGGAGGAGCTCGAGGAGACGCTCCTCGCGGCCGACGTCGGGCTGGCAACGACCGCCGAGCTCGTCGACACCGTCCGGGCGGCGTCGGCCCGGGCCGGCATCCGCGACGCCGACGACCTCGCGCCGCTCCTCGAGGCGGCGATCGTCGAGCACCTCGAGGAGGGGAAGGACAGGGGGCTCGCCACCGTGCCCGGCCAGGCGAGCGTGTGGCTGCTCGTCGGCGTGAACGGGACCGGGAAGACCACGACCGCAGCGAAGCTTGCGCACGACGCACGGGGACGCGGCGAGCGGGTGCTGCTCGTGGCGGCCGACACGTTCCGCGCCGCGGCCGCCGAGCAGCTCGCCGCGTGGGGCGCGGCGCTCGACGTCGAGGTGCTGCGCGGCGCGGAGGGCGGCGACCCCGCGAGCGTCGTCTTCGACGCCGTGCAGGCCGCCGGCGCGCGCGGGGTCGACCTCGTCGTCGTCGACACGGCCGGCCGCCTCCACACGAAGCGCAACCTCATGGAGGAGCTGAAGAAGGTGCGCCGCATCATCGACCGGTTCCCCGGCGCGCTCACCGAGGTGCTGCTCGTCCTCGACGCGACCACCGGCCAGAACGGCCTCGCGCAGGCGCGCGACTTCACCGAGGCCGTCGGCGTCACCGGCGTCGTGCTCGCCAAGCTCGACGGGACCGCGAAGGGCGGGGTCGTGCTCGCCGTCGAGGCCGAGCTCGGCGTGCCCGTGAAGCTCATCGGCGTCGGTGAAGGCGCCGACGACCTCGTGGCGTTCGACCCGGCGGCGTTCGCCGACGCGCTGGTCGGCTGATGTTCGACACCCTCGCCGACCGCTTCGAGGCGATCTTCCGTCGGCTGCGCAGCCGCGGGCACCTGAGCGAACAGGACGTCGACGAGGTCGCACGCGAGATCCGCCTCGCCCTCCTCGAGGCCGACGTCAACGTGAGGGTCGTGAAAGCGTTCACCGCCCGGCTGAAGGCGCGCGCCACCGGTGCCGAGGTCGCCGAGAGCCTGAGCCCGGCGCAGCAGGTCATCAAGATCGTGCACGAGGAGCTCACCACGACGCTCGGCGGCACGGTCGCGACGCTCGGCCGGGCCTCGGCGCCGCCGACCGTGATCGTGCTCGTCGGCCTCCAGGGATCGGGCAAGACGACCGCCGCGGCGAAGCTCGCCCGCCATCTCGCCGCCCAGGGCCGTCGCCCGCTCCTCGTCGCCGCCGACCTCCAGCGGCCCGCCGCGGTCGAGCAGCTGCGGGTCCTCGGCGAGGCCGCCGGGATCCCGGTGTCCTCCGACGGCACCGACCCGGTTGCCGTCGCGACCGCGGGGCGTGCCGAAGCGACCCGTCTCGGGTCGACGGACGTGATCGTCGACACCGCGGGACGGCTCCAGATCGACGACGACCTCATGGGCGAGCTGGCCCGCGTCGTCGACGCCGTGTCCCCCCACGACGTCCTGCTCACCCTCGACGCGATGACCGGCCAGGAGGCGGTCGGCGTCGCCAGCGACTTCGCGGCACGGGTGCCGCTCACCGGCGTCGTGCTCACGAAGCTCGACGGCGACGCGCGGGGCGGCGCCGCGCTGTCGGTGCGCGAGGTGACGGGGCTGCCGATCCTCTTCGCCGGGATCGGCGAGAAGCTCGACGACCTCGAGCCCTTCTACCCGGACCGGCTTGCCAGCCGAATCCTCGGCATGGGCGACGTGCTCACGCTCATCGAGAAGGCCGAGGCGACCTTCGACGCCGAGCAGGCGAAGGCGGCCGAGGCGAAGCTGCGCACCGGGCAGTTCACGCTCGAGGACTTCCTCGACCAGATGCGACAGGTCCGCCAGATGGGCCCCATCCAGAACATCATGGGGATGCTCCCGGGCGTCGGGAAGCAGCTGCGCGACGTCGAGGTCGACGAGGCCGAGTTCGGGCGGCTCGAGGCGATCATCTGCTCGATGACCCCCGCCGAGCGTCGCGACCCCTCCATCATCAACGGATCACGCCGCGCGCGAATCGCGCACGGGAGCGGCACCTCGACCTCGGCCGTCAACGCGCTGCTGAAGCAGTTCAAGATGGTGCAGCAGATGATGCGCTCGATGAGGAAGGGACCGAAGGGTCGCCGCCGGCTCCCCGTGCCCGGCCTCTGACCCGGTCAATCGCGCGTCCCCGGGCGCGGCCCGTCATCTTCTAGGGTTCTCGCTCCGGGTGGGAGCGTGGGGCTCCCCGCTGGGAGGTTCGGTGAGGGGCTGGCGGTCCGCGGTCGCGCTCGTTGCGTCGAGCGCGCTCGTCGCGGCCGGATGGGCCGCGCTCGCCGCGCCCGCCGGTGCTGCCGTCACCGACGCCTCCGCGTACACCGTCCCCGCCGGCGACTGCTCCGTCACGCTCGCAGTCACGGGGGGCAGCGGCGGCGCCGGCGGCGCCGCGCCCACCGGCTCGGCGGGGGCCCCGGGACAGACGGGGTCGAGCATCACCGCGACGTTCGCCGCGTCGGCCGGCGCGGTGGTCTCGCTCCAAGCGGGGAGCGCGGGCGCGCCCGGCGCGCCCGGCAGCGGCGGCAGCGGCGGCCAGGCGACCACCGCGTCGCTCGACGGCGGCACCGTCCTCAGCGCGGCGGGCGGCGCGGGTGGCGCAGCCGCGACGGGCGCGCCGGGGAGTCCCGGCGCAGGCAGCACGTTCGCCGGCTCGTCCGCCGCGGATGTCCGCGACGGTGCCGGCCCCGGCCCCGAGTCCGACGGGCGCGGGCAGGTCGACGTGACCCCGAACGCGTGTCCGCCGACTTCTACGACGACGACCCCGACGACGGCGGGCCCGTCGAACGCGGCGTCGCCGACGGTCCACGCCGCGACGAGTCCCGGCCCGATCACGCTGCGCAGCAGCGTGGCTCGTCGGCGGCTGGCCTGCTGCGCCCGTCACAACGGGCACCGGCCTGCCCACCGACGCCGGCGCGAGCGTCACCGCCTACTGCATCCCAGGGCCCGTTCCCCCCCACCTGATCGTGACGATCAGCGGTGTCGACACGGGCGCCTGGGGTGGGAGCCCCATGGCCGACGTGTTCGTCAATGGGTCCCCGGTCGGGACGGTCTCGGCGAGCGGTGGGGAAGTGTTCGACGCCGACTTCTGCCCGTCGAGCACCGGTGCGTCGCCGGCGTCGGTCGAGGTGGCCGGCCCGTCCGGTGGCCCCTACGACTTCGCTGTGACCGGGACCTTCGCCGACCCGGTGCCGCACCTCCCCGGGCCGATCGACGTCGCCGGTGGCCCGAGCGGCGTGCCCGTCACCTACACCGCGCTCGCTGCCGACCCGACCGGGGCGCTCCTCGGCTCTGCGACCTGTGTCCCCGCGTCCGGCACGGTCTTCCCGGCCGGCGTCACCACCGTCGGGCAATGCATGCCTGATGGCCAGACGGAAAACACGCCGATCACCTTTCCCGGGTCCTTCACCGTCCGGGTGGACGACACCCCGCCGGTCATCACCGTGCCCGGCGCCATCACCGTCGCCGCGACGGGCCCCGGCGGCGCCAACGTCACCTATCCCGCGCCGACGGTCACCGACCCGGACGACAGCGGGCTTCGCGCGCTGTGCAACCCGCCGAGCGGCGCCCCGTTCGCCGTCGGGACGACGACGGTGACCTGCACGGCGAGCGATCCCGCGGGCAACACGGCCAGCGCGACGTTCCCGGTCATCGTCACGCCGCTGTCTGCGGGCGCGGCGGACTTCCTCCTCGCGCTCACTGCCGCCCAGAACCAGGCGATGCGAGCGCTGCTCGCGGCCGGTCTCAGCCCCGCGTCGGTCGCCGCGATCCTCTCGCAGCAACACCAGCTCCTCCTCGCGCTGCCCGACCTGGCGCCCTACGTCATCGCGGCGATCGTCGCCGAGGCCAACGGGGACCTCCCGGGGGCACGCGCGCAGCTCGCGCTGGCCGGCAACACGCTGACCATCGACATCGCCCTCGGCGGGGTCGCCTTCGCGCCAGGCGTGGCGGCGCTCGCCACCCTCACCAACATCCAGACGCTCCTCGGCAACGGCCCACGCGTCCAGCTCGCCAACCTCGCGGCCACGTTCGCGGCGCCCGCCGTCCGCGGCGCGGCGCCCTTCGCGGGCGTCCAGCAGCTCTTCGCCACGCTGGGCGCCGCGTCGAACTGGTCCGACGACACCCACCCGCTCCCGACGTTCGTCGCGACGCTGTTCACCGACGAGGTGAACGCGCTCAACCAGTGGGTCGCCGGCCTCGCCCCGTCCGACCAGGTATCGCTCGCCATGCTGCGATCCGTCGTGACCGGGATCATCAACGCCGACCTGGGCTTCATCGCCACGGCGCTCGCCGGCATCGACCCGACGGCCCTCGCCGCCCAGCAGGCCACCCTGCAACCCGCCCTCAGCGCACTGGCGAACCTCCTCAACACGCTCGGCCAGCTCCCCGGCACCGCGGTCAGCGGCCAACAGGTCACGTCGCTCGTGCGGTCCCTCGTCGGCGCCACGCAGCAGCTCCACACCTCCTACCAGGCGACGCTGCCCCCTGGCGCCGCGCCGACGAGCCCCCCGACAACCACGCCGACGACCAGTCCCTCGTCGAGCACGTCCACGAGCAGCACATCGACAACCAGTCCCTCGTCGAGCACGCCCACGAGCAGTACGTCGACCAGCAGCACCTCGACGACGACCACCACACCGACCGCGTCGAGCTCCACGAGCACCTCGTCGACGACCACGACGACCCAGCCCCCGAACCTCACGGCCCAACAGGCCGCGCCGCCGGCGCCGACGGTGTCGTCGGTGTCGCCGCAGGAGGGTGCGGCGGGGACGGTGGTGTCGTTGTCGGGGGCTCATCTCGACTCGGTGACCGAGGTGAGCTGGGGTCATGGGGTGGTGTCGCCGGCGTCGTTTGATGGGCGGCGGCTGTTGACGACGGTGCCGCCGGACACGTACGGGGACGCGCCGTTGGGGTTGGTGACGGCCGTGGGTCCCGTCGGGAAGGGCGGGGTGAGCGTCGGACCGGGCGGTCACGGGTTCCGGGTGATCCCGGTGATCTCGGGGTTCTCGCCGGCGGCGGGGTATGTGGGTGTGACGGTGTCGGTCACGGGGACGGGGTTGCCGTCGGACCTGGAGTTCGCGGGCACCACGACGCCCCAGCACGGGACGGGGACGGGGACCGAGGTCACGGTGGTGGTGCCGCACGCCGCGAAGACCGGGAAGCTCTCCGTGCCCGGAGTGCCGACGGTGTCGAGCGCCACCGCCTTCACCGTGCTGACCGCGCCGCCGGCGCCGACGGTGTCGTCGGTGTCGCCGCAGGAGGGTGCGGCGGGGACGGTGGTGTCGTTGTCGGGGGCTCATCTCGACTCGGTGACCGAGGTGAGCTGGGGTCATGGGGTGGTGTCGCCGGCGTCGTTTGATGGGCGGCGGCTGTTGACGACGGTGCCGCCGGACGCGTACGGGGACGCGCCGTTGGGGTTGGTGACGGCCGTGGGTCCCGTCGGGAAGGGCGGGGTGAGCGTCGGACCGGGCGGTCACGGGTTCCGGGTGATCCCGGTGATCTCGGGGTTCTCGCCGGCGGCGGGGTATGTGGGTGTGACGGTGACGGTCACGGGGACGGGGTTGCCGTCGGACCTGGAGTTCGCGGGCACCACGACGCCCCAGCACGGGACGGGGACGGGGACCGAGGTCACGGTGGTGGTGCCGCACGCCGCGAAGACCGGGAAGCTCTCCGTGCCCGGAGTGCCGACGGTGTCGAGCGCCACCGCCTTCGTGATCGCCCGGCCGATCACACCGCCGTCGCCCCCGGCGGTGCCGACGTTGTCGTCGGTGTCGCCGTCGACGGCGACGGCGGCGGGGTCGTTGTTGTCGGTGTCGGGCACGAACCTGACGTCGGTGACGGGTGTGCGGATCCGTGCGGGGTCGGCGGGGTCGACGGTGGTGTCGGCGCCGTTCGTGGTGGTGTCGAGCACGGCCTTGGATGTGACGGTGCCGGTGGACGCGCCGGCGGGGGCGAATGACGAGCTGGTCGTGTTGACCGCGGGTGGGGTGGTGTCGCCGCGGTCGTTGCCGGTGTCGATCAAGCCGACCCTGACGGGTGTGTCGCCTCCGTCGGGGTATGCGGGTCAGAGCGTGACGGTGACCGGGACCGGGCTGGGCGGCGCGGTGGACGTGGGCTTCGGTGACGGTGGCGGCCCTCGCGTGCCGGTGCTGGACCGGACCGGGACGACCATCACGGTGCAGGTGCCCTCGGGGCTGCCGCCCGGGCAGTACGACGTCACGCTCGGGGTGGATGGTCAGACCGTGAACCGGAACGCCAGCGGCCGGCCGGTCCCCTTCACCGTGCTCTCGCCGCCGGCGGTGCCGACGTTGTCGTCGGTGTCGCCGTCGACGGCGACGGCGGCGCGGTCGTTGTTGTCGGTGTCGGGCACGAACCTGACGTCGGTGACGGGTGTGCGGATCCGTGCGGGGTCGGCGGGGTCGACGGTGGTGTCGGCGCCGTTCGTGGTGGTGTCGAGCACGGCCTTGGATGTGACGGTGCCGGTGGACGCGCCGGCGGGGGCGAATGACGAGCTGGTCGTGTTGACCGCGGGTGGGGTGGTGTCGCCGCGGTCGTTGCCGGTGTCGATCAAGCCGACCCTGACGGGTGTGTCGCCTCCGTCGGGGTATGCGGGTCAGAGCGTGACGGTGACCGGGACCGGGCTGGGCGGCGCGGTGGACGTGGGCTTCGGTGACGGTGGCGGCCCTCGCGTGCCGGTGCTGGACCGGACCGGGACGACCATCACGGTGCAGGTGCCCTCGGGGCTGCCGCCCGGGCAGTACGACGTCACTCTCGGGGTGGATGGTCAGACCGTGAACCGGAACGCCAGCGGCCGGCCGGTCCCCTTCACCGTGCTCTCGCCGCCGGCGGTGCCGACGTTGTCGTCGGTGTCGCCGTCGACGGCGACGGCGGCGGTCGTTGTTGTCGGTGTCGGGCACGAACCTGACGTCGGTGACGGGTGTGCGGATCCGTGCGGGGTCGGCGGGGTCGACGGTGGTGTCGGCGCCGTTCGTGGTGGTGTCGAGCACGGCCTTGGATGTGACGGTGCCGGTGGACGCGCCGGCGGGGGCGAATGACGAGCTGGTCGTGTTGACCGCGGGTGGGGTGGTGTCGCCGCGGTCGTTGCCGGTGTCGATCAAGCCGACCCTGACGGGTGTGTCGCCTCCGTCGGGGTATGCGGGTCAGAGCGTGACGGTGACCGGGACCGGGCTGGGCGGCGCGGTGGACGTGGGCTTCGGTGACGGTGGCGGCCCTCGCGTGCCGGTGCTGGACCGGACCGGGACGACCATCACGGTGCAGGTGCCCTCGGGGCTGCCGCCCGGGCAGTACGACGTCACGCTCGGGGTGGATGGTCAGACCGTGAACCGGAACGCCAGCGGCCGGCCGGTCCCCTTCACCGTGGAGTAAGGCCGAGTCGCCTCGGAGGCCGGCGAGCCCGTCCAATTCGCTAGCCTTTCCGTCTCTCCACGTTGGAAGGTCCCATGTCGGTCAAGATTCGGCTCTTGCGCGTCGGCAAGACGAAGCAACCCAGCTACCGCGTCGTCGTCGCCGACGCGCGCTCACCGCGCGACGGGCGCATCATCGAGACGATCGGCCACTACGGCCCCCGCGCCGAGCCGTCCCGCGTCGACATCGACGCCGACCGCGCCCTCGCCTGGCTGCGGCAGGGCGCCCAGCCGACCGAGCAGGTCCAGAAGCTCCTCACGGTGACCGGCGTCTGGGGCACCTACCAAGGCGAGAAGACCCGCCCGATGGTCACGAAGCTCAACCGACGCGCCTACGTCACGGGCCGTGCCCCGGCGAAGCCGGCGAAGGCTGCCCCGGTCGAACCCGAGTCGCCCGCCGCGGCGCCGCCCCCCGCCGACAAGGCCCCTGCGCCCGAGGCGAGCGCCGACGACGCCACCACCGAGGAGCCGTCGTGAGCGACGAAGAGCCCGACTTCGACGAGGGCTACGACGACGATGACGACGACTTCGAGGACGAGGTCGCCGGCGAGGGCAACCGCATCGTCGGCGGCAAGGCGAAGGCCGTCGTCGAGTACATCGCCCGCTACCTCGCCGAGGAGCCCGACGCCGTCGACGTCGACATCGAGGAGCGCCGCGGCGAGATCGTGCTGCTGGTGCACGCCAGCCCCTCCGACATGGGCCGCCTGATCGGCCGGCGCGGCCGGGTCGTGCAGGCCATGCGCCAGCTGACCCGGGCCGCGAGCGCGTCCGAAGGCGTGCGCGCGACCGTCGACGTCGCCGAGTAGAACCCGCGGGCGCGTGGACCCGCCGCAGCGCCTCGAGGTCGGCCGGGTCGGACGCCCCCACGGGCTCACCGGCGAGGTCGCGGTCACGTTCAGCTCCAACCGCGAGGAGCGCCACGCCGTCGGTGCCGTCCTCTACGCCGGGGACCGGCCCCTCGTCGTGGAGGCGGCGCGGCCCCATCAGGGCCGGTGGCTGCTGCGCTTCGAGGGCGTCACCGACCGCGACGCCGCCATCGCCCTGCGCGGCACGCGCCTGCACGCCGCGCCCCTCGCCGACGAGGACGATCCGGACGAGTGGTGGGTGCACCAGCTCATCGGCGCCGCCGTCGTCGACCGGGCCGGCCGGCCCCACGGACGCGTGACCGCCGTGGAGGCCAACCCGGCGCACGACCTGCTGGTCCTCGACGACGGCAGCCTCGTCCCGGTCGTGTTCATCGTCGAGCACGGCGACGGCCGCGTCGTCGTCGACCCGCCCGACGGCCTGCTCGAGGGCTGAGCCGTGCGCATCGACGTCTTCACGATCTTCCCCGACTACGTGCGGGGCGCGCTCGACGCGTCGCTGCTCGAGAAGGCGCGCGCCGCCGGGCGACTCGACGTGCGGCTCCACGATCCACGCCGCTACACGACCGACCCGCACAAGAGCGTCGACGACACGCCCTTTGGCGGCGGCGCGGGGATGGTGCTGCGCCCCGAGCCGCTCTTCGCCGCCGTCGAGGCCGTGGACCCGCCCCGCCCCCTCTTCCTGCTCGGCCCCGCGGGCCGGCGCTTCGACCAGCCGATCGCCCGCGAGCTCGCCGCGACCGCCGGCTTCTCGCTGCTCTGCGGCCGCTACGAGGGCGTCGACGAGCGGGTCGCCCAGCATCTCTGCGACGGCGAGCTCTCGATCGGCGACTACGTCCTCGCCGGCGGCGAGGCCGCGGCACTCGTCGTCATCGAGGCCGTCGCGCGCCTCGTCCCCGGCGTCCTTGGGAACGAGGCGTCGCCCGAGCACGAGTCGTTCACCGACGGGCTCCTCGAGGAGCCCCAGTACACCCGGCCGGCCGAGTACCGGGGCTGGGCCGTCCCCGCCGTGCTGCGCTCGGGGGACCACGCCCGGATCGCGGCCTGGCGGGCCGCGGCGGCGCTGCGCCGCACCCGGGACCGCCGGCCGGACCTGCTGGCCGGCCGGGCCCTCACCCCCGAGGAGCAGGCGGCCCTGGACCGGGAGGCGCCCGAAGCCTGAGCGACCAGTACGATGGCCCGTCCGCCCCCGGAGAGTGACCGATGCAAACCACCGATCTCGTCGACCGCGCCCATCTGCGCGACGACCGCCCCGAGTTCGCGGCCGGTGACACGGTGAAGGTCCACGTCCGTGTCGTGGAGGGGAGCCGGGAGCGCATCCAGGTCTTCCAGGGCGTCGTGATCCGCCGCAAGGGCAGCGGCGTGCGCGAGACCTTCACGGCCCGCAAGGTCAGCTTCGGCGTCGGCGTGGAGCGGACCTTCCCGCTGCACTCGCCGATCGTCGCCAAGATCGAGGTCGCCACCCGCGGGGACGTCCGGCGCGCCAAGCTCTACTACCTGCGCGACCGGATCGGGAAGGCGGCGAAGGTCAAGGAGAAGCGGGTCTAGCCGACGATGAGCGCAGAGGACCTCGAGCGGTATGAGACCGAGATCGAGCTCCAGCTGTACCGGGAGTACCGCGACGTGCTCCCGATGTTCACCTACGTCATCGAGACCGAGCGCCGCTTCTACCTCGCCAACGGCGTGAACCTGCAGGTCCACGACGAGCGCGGCCAGCCCTACTTCGAGCTCGAGCTCACCGACGCCTGGGTGTGGGACATGTACCGCCCCGCCCGCTTCGTGAACACCGTGCGCGTCGTGACGTTCAAGGACGTCAACGTCGAGGAGCTCGGCGGCAAGGACCTGTAGCTCAGCGGCGCTTCATCCGCGCGGCGCGGTCCCAGCAGGCGCGGTGCCAGTGGCGCCGGTCCTCCACGCGCTCGGGCACGACGACGATGTGGCCCGTGCCGGGCGGGATCGGATGGTCACAGCCCGGGCAGCGATAGGTCTTCGTCGCCTGGTAGGGCTGCACGCGCCGCACCTCGGGCGCGGGGTCGGCGTCGTCGCGGAACCGGTGCTCGGGCACCTCAGCCGAGCGCGGCCCAGAGCACGAGCACGGCGATGACGACGAGCGCGGCGCCGACGAGCACGACGTCGCTGCCCCGCTTCACCCGCTTCCGGTACGGGTTGTAACCCACGGCGATACGGTACCCGCATGGAGACGCTGCTCTTGCGGCGCGACGACGACGTCGCGACGCTCACGTTCAACCGGCCCGAGAAGAAGAACGCGATCAACCAGGTGATGTGGCGCGAGCTCCTCGCGGCGTTCGACGAGCTCGAGGACGACCCGAGCGTGCGCGTGCTGATCCTCACCGGCGCGGGTGACGCGTTCACCTCGGGTGCGGACCTGTCACCGGGCGGGCTCGGCGGAATCCCCGACAGCGGGCCGGGCGGGCTCGGCGGATCGGTGCGGGCGATGCGCATCGTCGGGCGCGTCGCGCTGCGCCTCCACGAGCTGCACCTCCCGACCATCGCCGCGGTGAACGGGGTGACCACCGGCGCGGGCTGCAACCTCGCACTCGGGTGCGACCTCATCGTCGCCGCCGACACGGCCCGCTTCTCCGAGATCTTCGCCCGGCGCGGCCTCTCCCTCGACGGCGGCGGGTCCTGGCTGCTGCCCCGCCTCATCGGCCTGCACCGGGCCAAGCAGCTCGCCTACCTCGCCGACATCATCTCCGCCGCCGAGGCCGCCGAGCTCGGGCTCGTCAACTGGGTCATCCCGGCGGGCGAGCTCATGGCCTTCGTCGAGGACCTCGCCCGGCGCATCGCCGCGCAGGCGCCGGTGCAGCTCCAGATCATGAAGCGGCAGCTGAACCAGTCGTTCTCGGTGTCGATGGCCGAGGCGCTCGAGTTCGAGGACCTGGCCCAGGCCGCGAACTTCGGGTCGAAGGACACCGCCGAGGCGATGGCCGCGTTCCTCGAACGCCGCGACCCGCGCTTCACCGGCGAGTAACCGGCCCGATCAGCCGGCGCGCCCCGCGTCGGGCGTCGCGGTGAGCGGCACGCAGTCCGCCCCGCACGCCGTGTCCGTCGGGCCGGTCGCGGGCCGGTGCAGCACGGCGCGCGTCGGGCGGACGCGCACGAGGTTGTCGCCGGTCCCGGTGCCCTCGGTGTGCACGACCGTCGCGTCGACGATCAGCGTGTAGCCGCCGGCGTCGTTCGCCGGCCAGAGCAGCGTCACATCGGGACGCGCCGCGGCGTTCGCCAGGCTGCGGCTGCCGGCCGGCACGTCCAGCTCGTCGTCGTGCCAGCGCCACGGCACCGCGACGGCGTGGGGCCGCCCGTCGTCGCCCACCGTGACGAGGTACGGCGCTCGCTCGAGCCCGTCGAGCGCGGCGCGCAGCTCGTCGAGCGCCACCGTGACGCTCACGCCAGCGGAGCCTGTGTCATCGTCACTCCTCGCCGAGCCCGACCTCGGTAGCGCTCACAAGCGCGGTGACCGCGTCGCCACGCGCGAGCCCGAGGTCGGCGACGGCCTCGCGCGTGACGACCGCGGTCATCGTCTGTCGCCAGCACCACATTGTTGGCAATCACCGAACGATCGGTGACCTCCTTCACGGTGGCGCGCAACTGGTTGGGTAGTGGGTCAATTTCGGCCCTGTGCGTACTTTGCGGTTCGCGTCGGCAGCCCGAAGGCAGTTTCACGCCCCCTCCTACCGAGGGGACCGACGGCTTTCGCAACAGGCACCGTAACGTGCGGCTGCGACAACCAAACGACCGACCGCCGCGGGCGCACGGACACCCTCCCGGCGCGCCGCCGTCCGCTGTCTCACCGCCGCCTGACCAAGTTGCTGGGACCAACAATTAGGCGGGGCGTGGCGAAAGACCCTGCCGCACGACACCGGGGTCCGCGGGACGCCGGGACGGGACGCGACCCTCGCCGGCTGCTGTGGCTCCTGTTGCTACCGTTTCGCCCATGGCCTGGGACGTCGAGGGCCTCGTCGCCTCACTCGCCGGCCGCAGCGAGCACACGCGCCGGGCCTACGAGCACGACGCGACGGAGTTCGTGGCATGGGCCGAGCGTGGGGGCTGCCCCGACCCGTCGGCCCTCGACCGGCGCACCCTGCGCCGCTACCTCGCCTACCTCGAGACCAGGGGCTTCGCCCGCCGGACCGTGGCCCGCAAGGCCGCCTCGGTGCGGGCCCTCATCGCCCACCTGCGCCACACCGGCCAGCTCGCCGGCGACCCCGGCCGCGCCCTGCACGCCCCGAAGCGCGAGGCGCGCCTGCCCCGGGTGCCGAGCGCCGCCGACGCCGTCGCGCTGCTCGACGGCGCGGCCGCGAAGGTGACCGCCGTGGACGACGATCCGCTCGCCCGCGCGCTCGCCCAGCGCGACGTGGCGTTCCTCGAGCTGCTCTACGGGGCGGGGCTGCGGGTCAGCGAGGCGTGCGGGCTCCGCCTCGAGGGCTGCGACCTCCGGGCCGGCCTCGTCACGGTGCTCGGGAAGCGGGCGAAGACCCGGCGGGTGCCGATCGGTGCGCCGGCGCGCGCCGCGCTCGACGCCTACCTGCGCGAGAGCCGACCTGTGCTCGCCACGACGGACTCGCCGCCCGTCGTGTTCCTCACGCGGCGCGGGCGCACGCTCCCGCCACGCGACGCGCACCGGGTCGTCGCCTCGGTCCCGCTGCGCGACGGGCGTCGGACCCACCCGCACGCGCTCCGCCACGCGTACGCCACCCATCTCCTCGACGGCGGCGCGGACCTGCGCGCCGTCCAGGAGCTCCTCGGCCACGCCGACCTCACGACCACGCAGCTGTACACGCACCTGAGCCAGGACCGGCTCCGCGCCGTGCACGCCGCGACCCATCCCCGTGCCTGAGGACGACACGACAGCCGTCGTCACCCAGCTCTGGCAGGTGTACAAGGCGGACGCGACGCACGAGGCCCGCGAGCGCCTGATCCTGCACTACTCGCCGCTCGTGAAGTTCGTCGCCGGCCGGGTGGCGTCGGGTCTGCCCCAGAGCATCGAGCAGTCGGACCTCGTCAGCTACGGCATCTTCGGGCTCATCGACGCCATCGACAAGTTCGACCCGGCCCGCGGGTTCAAGTTCGAGACGTACGCGATCAGCCGGATCAAGGGGGCGATCATCGACGAGCTGCGCTCGATCGACTGGGTGCCCCGCTCGATCCGGGCCAAGGCGCGCGCCGTCGAGCGTGCCTACTCGAAGCTCGAGAACGAGCTGAAGCGCAGCCCCGACGACAAAGAGGTCGCCGCCGAGCTCGACCTCGGCGAGGAGGAGCTCAACCACGTCCTCTCCCAGGTGTCCTTCACGGGTCTCGTCGCGCTCGACGAGCTGCTCGGGCGCCAGCAGGGCTCCGGCGGCGACGGGGGCGGCTCCGCGACCGTGGGCGACACGATCGCCGACCGGGCCCACGACCCTGTCGAGGCGTTCGAGACCGACGAGATGAAGCACCTGCTCGCCGACGCCATCAACCGGATGCCCGACCGGGAGCGTCTCGTCCTCACCCTCTACTACTACGAGGGCCTGACCCTGGCCGAGGTCGGCGGGATCCTCGGGGTCACCGAGAGCCGGGTGTGCCAGATCCACACGAAGGCGATCCTCCAGCTGCGCGGCCGGCTCAGCGAGCCCGCCTGAGCGCGCCGGGGCGACGGGCGCACGTCACCTGAAGGCCTGAGAATCCCGGCCGCTACACTCGGCGTCGACTCGGACCTCGTCCGGGATCACGCACGCCCGCCATTCCACGGTCGCCTCGGCTTCGCCGGGCGCCGGCGGGCGGAGGACCAACCGCAAAGGAGACCCCGTCGTGGCCGTCACCGTCACGATGAAGCAGCTGCTGGAGGCCGGCGTCCACTTCGGCCACCAGACGCGCCGCTGGAACCCCAAGATGAAACGGTTCATCTTCGGCGAGCGCAACGGCATCTACATCATCGACCTGCAGCAGACCCTCGAGCGCATCGACACCTCCTACCGGTTCGTGCGCAAGACCGTCGAGGGCGGCGGCATCGTCCTCTTCGTCGGGACCAAGAAGCAGGCCCAAGAGCCGATCCAGCGCCAGGCGGAGCGCTGCGGGATGCCCTACGTCAACTACCGCTGGCTCGGCGGGATGCTCACGAACTTCCAGACGGTCCACTCCCGCGTCGCGAAGCTCCACGAGCTCGAGCGGATGGTCGCCACCGGCGAGACCGAGCAGATGATCAAGAAGGAAGGCCTGAAGGTGACGCGGGAGCGCGACAAGCTCCAGCGCAACCTCGGCGGCATCCGCCGCCTCGAGCGCCTCCCCGACGCCGTGTTCGTCGTCGACACCAAGAAGGAGCACATCGCGGTCACCGAGGCGAACCGGCTCGGCATCCCCGTGGTGGCGGTCGTCGACACCAACTGCGACCCCGACGTCATCGACTACGTGATCCCGGGCAACGACGACGCCATCCGCTCCGCCAACCTGATGAGCCGAATCATCGCGGACGCCGTCGACGAAGGCCGCGTGCTCGCCGAGCGTGCCGGGGTCGTCACCGCGCCACCCCCGCCGAGCCCGCCGAAGCCGCCGCCCGTCCTCGACCCCGCCCAGCAGCAGCAGGCCCGCAACGCGGCCGCCGCCGCGCAGGCGGCGCGCGAGGAGCGCCTCACCCAAGTGCCGCCGCCCCCGGAGGGTGGCGACGAGGAGGGTGGCGACGGCGGCGTGCGCGTCCCCGCGGACGAGCCGCCGAGCGCGCCCGGCGGCACGGAGGCCGTGGCCGCCGATGGCTGAGGTGAACGCGTCCGACGTCGCGCAGCTCCGCAAGCTGACCGGCGCCGGGATGATGGACTGCAAGACCGCCCTCGTCGAGAACGACGGTGACCTCGAGGCGGCGAAGGACTGGCTGCGCGCCAAGGGGCTCGCCGGCGCGTCGAAGCGTGCCGGGCGCGCCGCCGAGCAGGGCGCGGTCGAGGTCCTCGTCGACGGCGGCGTCGGCGCGGTCGTCGAGCTCACCGCCGAGACCGACTTCGTCGCCAAGAACGCCGACTTCACCGCGACCGTCGAGGCCCTCGCCCGCCTCGCCGTCGAGGCCGGGACCGAGGAGCTCGAGGAGCTCGAGCACGAGGGCACGACGGTCAACCAGCACGTCGCCGCCCTCGCCGCCCGGCTCCAGGAGCACATCGTGCTCGGGCGCGTCGTGCTCTTCGAGACCGCCGACGGGCTCCTCGACGGCTACAAGCACCCCCAGAACGAGCGGTACACGATCGGCGTGCTCGTCGAGCTCGGCGGCGTCGACCCCGCCGACGCCCACGCCCAGACCGTGGCCCACGACGTGGCCCTCCACGTCGCGTCCGCTGCGCCCCGCTATCTCTCCCGCGACGAGGTGCCCTCCGCCGACGTCGAGCGGGAGCGGGCCATCTTCGAGGAGCGCACCCGCAACGAGGGCAAGCCCGAGGCGGCGCTCGCCAAGATCGTCGAGGGCCGCCTCAACGGGTTCTTCAAGGAGACGGTCCTGCTCGAGCAGCCCTTCGTGCGGGAGCCGAAGCAGACCGTCGGCCAGCTCGTCGGCCAGCTCGGCCCCGACGCCACCGTGCGGCGCTTCGCCCGCGTGAAGGTCGGCGAGGACTAGAACAGGACCCAGCCCGCGGCGCTTCGTGACGCGGCGGGCCGCGTCGGACCGAGGGAGAGGTCGTGACCGAGAGCCGCTACCGCCGGGCGGTCCTCAAGCTCTCCGGGGAGGCGTTCGCCGAGCCGAACGGCTACGGGATCGACGCTGACGTCGTCGCCCGCATCGCCGGGGAGATCGCCCAGGCCCGCGCCGATCTCCGCATCGAGCTCGCCATCGTCGTCGGCGGCGGCAACATGTGGCGCGGCGCGAAGGGCGCGATGCGCGGCATGGACCGCGCCCGCGCCGACTACATGGGCATGCTCGCCACGGTCATCAACGCGCTCGCGCTCCAGGAGGCGCTCGAGGCCGCCGGGCAGCCCACCCGCGTCCAGACCGCCATCGCCATGGCCCAGGTCGCCGAGCCGTTCATCCCGCTCCGCGCCATCCGCCACCTCCAGAAGGAACGCATCGTCGTCTTCGCCGCCGGCACCGGCAACCCCTACTTCACGACCGACACCACGGCGGCGCTGCGCGCCGCCGAGATCGGCGCCGAGGCCGTGCTGAAAGGCACGCACTCGGGCGTCGACGGCGTCTACTCCGCGGACCCCCTCGAGCACCCCGACGCGGTGAAGCTCCTCGAGGTCAGCCACTTCGAGGTGCTGAACCGGCGCCTCGCGGTCATGGACTCGACCGCGATCACCTTCTGCATGGACAACAGCCTCCCGATCATCGTCTTCGACGTCATGCAGCCCGGCAACATCCGCCGCGCGCTCGTCGGCGAGCCGATCGGCACCCTCGTCAGCACGGCGTGAGGCGCGCCGGATGAGCGATCAGGGCGACGAGATGCGCCAGCTCGTCATCGACGAGTGTCAGGACAAGATGCACAAGGCGATCGAGCACCTGAAGACCGAGTTCGGCGGCGTGCGCACCGGCCGGGCCACCGCGAGCCTCGTCGACAAGCTCCGCGTCGACTACTACGGCAGCGAGGTGCCGCTCCAGCAGCTCGCGTCGTTCAGCGTCCCCGAGCCCCGCGTGCTCGTCATCAGCCCCTACGACAAGGGCGCGATCAAGGGCATCGAGCGGGCCATCCAGTCGAGCGACGTCGGCATCACCCCCAACAACGACGGGGTGGTCATCCGCCTCGTGTTCCCCGAGCTCACCGGCGAGCGCCGCAAGGACCTCGTGAAGCTCGTGAAGCACCGGGCCGAGGAGGCGCGGGTCGCGGTCCGCAACATCCGCCGCCAGGCCCGCCACGACCTCGAGGGCCTGAAGAAGGACGGGGATCTCTCCGACGACGACCTGAAGCGGGCCGAGGACGACCTCGAGCGCCACACGAAGGGCGTCGTCGGCGACATCGAGGCCGTGCTGGCCAAGAAGGAGCACGAGCTCCTCGAGGACTGAGCCGGCGGGGGGCCGTCCTCCCCGACGGTCGGGCCGGCCCCGGCGGATTAGCCTTGGTGACCCCGCCGGTGTGGCGGGTGTGAGAGGAGTGAGGTGGCCGACTGGCGGGACGAGGAGCCCGAGGACGAGATCGCCCCGCGCCAGGCGCCGGGTGAGGGGGTCCGGGTCGTCGGCCCCGACCCCGGGGCGGCCCCGCCGCCGCGCGGCGCCAGCCGGTTCCCGCTGCCCGAGGACTCCACCTGGTCGTCGCAGGACAGCGCGCCGCCGGCCGAGCCGCGCCGGCCCGCCGGCTCGTCGCGCCTGCAGCACTGGACCGATCCACCGACCGGCGAGGTGCCCCGCGCCGTCGCCGGCGACAGCGCCGACGACGACTTCGAGAGCTGGTCCTCGCTGACCGGCCCGGGCCGCGCCCGGTTCCGCACCGACAGCAGCGACTGGAACCGTGACGTCGGCGACTTCGCCGAGGGTGAGCTCGCCCCCGACGACGGCACGATGATCGGCGCGCTCGCCGACGACGCCGGCTACGAGGACGCGTGGACGCCGCCGCGCCGGCGCGCCCGCCGCGGCCGCGGTCAGCCCGACACCGGCTACGAGGGCGAGCCGGTCGGCGACGGCGGCGGCGGCGACGACGGTGACATCGTCCCTCGGGTCGTCACCGGGGTGATCATGGCGGTGATCGCCCTCGCCGCGTTCGCGCTCGGCCGCCCCGTCGCCGTCGTGCTCGTCATGCTGGTCGTCGGCGTCTCCGCGTTCGAGCTCTTCGAGGGCTTCCGGCGCGCCGGACACCACCCGGCGACCGTCATGGGGCTCCTGGGTTGCATCGCGATCGTGCCGATCGCGTACAGCCAGGGTGAGCGCGCCTACCCGCTGGTGTCGGTGCTCGTCATCACCTTCACGCTGCTCTGGTACCTCATCGAGGTCGTCCACCAGCGCCCGACGGTCAACATCGGGCTCACGCTCCTCGGCTTCTGCTACGTCGGGATCCTCGGCGGGTTCGCCGGCCTGCTGCTCGCCCCCAGCCCGGGCGGCACCGGCCTGCTCGGCGGCGTCGTCATCTGCGCCATCGGCTCCGACGTCGTCGCCTACTTCGCCGGGCGCACGTTCGGGCACACGCCGTTGCTGCCGCGCATCTCGCCCCACAAGACGATCGAGGGGCTCATCGCCGGCGCGATCGCCGCGGTGATCCTCGGCGCGTTCGTCGGCGCGGTGCTGCACCCGTGGGCGTTCAAGGGGGTCGGCGGCGGCCTGGCGCTCGGCGTCGTCGTCGCCGTCACCGCCCCGATCGGCGACCTCGCCGAGTCGATGCTCAAGCGCGACCTCGGCGTGAAGGACCTCGGTGGCCTGCTGCCCGGGCACGGCGGCTTCCTCGACCGCTTCGACGCCATGCTCTTCGCCCTCCCCGCCGCGTACTACCTGGCGCTGTACCTGTTCTTCCGGTGACACGCGTGTCGCGGTGCTGGGCTCGACCGGCTCGGTCGGCACCCAGGCGCTCGAGCTCATCCGCCGGCACCGCGACGAGTACGAGGTCGTCGCGCTCGCCGCCGGCCGGCGCGGCGACCTGCTCGCCGCCCAGGCCGCCGAGTTCGGCGTCCCCGACGACCGGGCCCGCACCTGCGCCGACGACGCCGACGCCCTCGCCGCGCTCGCCGGGGGCGACGACGTCGACGTGGTGCTGAACGCCGTCGTCGGCTTCGCCGGGCTCCCGGCCACGATCGCCGCGCTCGAGGCCGGGAAGCGCCTCGCGCTGGCGAACAAGGAGAGCCTCATCGCCGCCGGCCCGGTCGTGAACGCGGCGCGCACCCGGGGTGGCGGCGAGATCGTCCCGGTCGACTCGGAGCACTCGGCGCTCTACCAGGCGCTGCGGGCCGGGACGCGCGGCGAGGTGACCCGCCTCTGGCTGACCGCGAGCGGCGGCCCGTTCCGCGGCCGCACGCGCAGCGAGCTCGAGCTGGTCACCGTCGAAGACGCGCTGAAGCACCCGACCTGGGACATGGGCGCCAAGATCACGATCGACTCCTCGACGCTCATGAACAAGGGCCTCGAGGTGATCGAGGCCCACGAGCTGTTCGGCTTCGACTACGACCACGTCGACGTCGTCGTGCACCCCCAGTCGGTCGTGCACGGCATGGTCGAGTACCGAGACGGCGCCGTCATCGCCCAGCTCTCGATGCCCGACATGCGCCTCCCGATCGGGCTGGCCCTCGGCGCGCCCGGGCGCCTCGACGAGGCGTTCGGCGCCATCGACTGGACGACCCTCGGCTCGCTCACCTTCGAGTCGCCCGACCTCGACGCCTTCCCCGCGCTGGCGCTCGCCTACGCCGCCGGCCGGGCCGGCGGCGGCGCCCCCGCGGCGCTGAGCGGCGCCAACGAGGTGGCCGTCGCCGCCTTCCTCGACCGGCGGATCCCCTGGCTGGCCATCGCCGACGTCCTCGCCGACGCCGTCGCCGACCCGCCCGGGAACGTCCGCGACGTCGGCGACGTTCTCGCGGTCGACCGGGCCGCCCGCGAGCGGGCCGGCCGGCTGGTCGCGCGGATCGAGGAGCAGAGGGGACCACGGGTGGAGACGGGAAGCCCGACGACGTGAAGGACCCCCTCGAGGACACCGGCACCGAGGTGAGCCGCGGCGCGTGGATGTCGCTGCTGCTCGTCCTGCTCGGCGTCGCCGTCCTGCTCGTCGCCCGACCCTCGACGCGCTACTCGGTGGCGATCATCGTCGGCATCATCGCGATGGTCGTCCTCCACGAGGCCGGCCACTACCTCGTCGCCAAGCGGGCCGGGATCAAGGTCACCGAGTTCTTCGTCGGCTTCGGCCCGCGGCTCTGGTCGTTCCGGCGCGGCGAGACCGAGTACGGCGTGAAGGCCATCCTCGTCGGCGGCTACGTCCGGACCGTCGGCATGACGAACCTCGAGGAGGTCGACCCGGCCGACGAGCCGCGCACGTTCCGCCGCGCCCCGTACGGCGACCGGCTGCTGCTCACCGTCGCCGGCGTCGGCATGAACATCCTCCTCGCGTTCCTGCTCTTCTTCCTCGTGATCGCCGGCCAGGGCCGCCTCGCCACCGGGCCGAGCACGACCGTCGACACCGTCGAGGTGCGCAGCGCCGCCGACACGGCGGGGCTGCGCGGCGGCGACCGCATCGTGAACGTCGAGGGCCACACGATCAGCTCGTGGAACGACCTGAAGGCGGCGATCGAGGGCCGACCCGACCTGCCGACCACCATCGAGGTCGTCCGCAACGGCCAGCTGGTCACCCTCACCGCCACGCTCACGAAGCAGGGCGGGAAGGGGTTCCTCGGCGTCTCGCCCGGCGAGGCCTACCGCCCGGTCGGCGTGCTCGGCGCCATCCCCGAATTGTTCAAGCAGATCGCCGACCTCACGACGGGGACGGCCGGCGCCGTCGCGCACCTCGTCTCGCCCTCGGGCGTCCAGCAGTACAGCCAGAACTTCACCTCGAAGGCACCCGCGGCGAGCAGCGCGGCCGCCCAGGACCGGCCCGTGTCGATCATCGGGATCGTCACCGAGGGCAGCCAGCTCGTGAACGGCAACGTCTGGGCGCTGCTGTGGCTGCTCGGCAGCATCAGCCTGCTGCTCGCGCTCTTCAACCTGCTGCCCGTCCTGCCCTTCGACGGCGGCCACGCCGTCGTGGTCTGCTACGAGTGGGTCGCCTCGAAGGTCCAGCACCGCGAGGTCCGCGTCGACTTCCGCAAGCTCATGCCCGTGACCGCGGTCGTGCTGATGCTGCTCGTCACGCTCAGCCTCTCCGCCGCGTTCCTCGACGTCCGTCAGGCCTTCGGCGGCTGACGTCACCGAGTCTTCACCGGATCTGCACGCCTCGGCCCTGAGCCCACCAGTGTCGCGGCCGTAGGCTGCACGTCGTGCAGCCGCGCCGCGTGACCCGCCAGGTCCACGTCGGGACCGTCGCCGTCGGCGGCGACGCGCCGATCTCGGTGCAGTCGATGACGACGACGAAGACGGCCGACGTCGACGGCACGCTCGCCCAGATCTACGCCCTCGCCGGCGCGGGCTGCGACATCGTGCGCTGCACCTGCAACGAGGAGGCCGCCGCCGAGGGGCTCGCCCAGATCGTCCCGCGCGCGCCGGTCCCGATCATCGCCGACATCCACTTCCAGTACCGCCTGGCGCTCGCCGCGATGGAGGCCGGCGTCCAGGGGCTGCGTCTCAACCCGGGCAACATCCGCAAGCCCGACCAGATCAAGGCCGTCGCGTCGGAGGCGAAGGACCGCGGGCTGTCGATCCGCATCGGCGTGAACGCCGGCAGCCTCGACCCCGACATCGCCGAGCGCCACGGCGGCGCCACCCCCGAGGCCCTCGTCGCCAGCGCCGTGCGCGAGCTCGACTACTTCCGCGAGGTCGACTTCGAGGACGTGAAGATCTCGGTCAAGGCGTCGAGCGTCCCCGTGATGATCGACGCGTACCGGCTCCTCGCCGACACGGTCGACCACCCGCTGCACCTCGGCGTCACCGAGGCCGGCCCGCCGCCCGCCGGCGTCGTGAAGTCCACCGCCGGGATCGGGACGCTGCTCGCCGAGGGGATCGGCGACACGATCCGCTACTCGCTCACCGCCGACCCCGTCGAGGAGGCCCAGGCCGGCCGGACCCTCCTCGAGGCGCTCGGCCTGCGCGAGCGCAAGGGTGTCGACCTCATCGCCTGCCCCTCCTGTGGGCGCGCCGAGATCGACGTCATCGGCGTCGCGAAAGAGGCCCAGGCCGCGCTCGCCGAGCGCAACCTCCCGCTGCAGGTCGCGGTCATGGGCTGCGTCGTGAACGGCCCAGGCGAGGCCCGCGGCGCCGACCTCGGCATCGCCGCCGGCCGGGGCAAGGGCCACCTCTTCGTCCGCGGCACCGTGGTGCGCGTCGTCCCCGAGGACGAGATGGTCGCCGCGCTCATCGACGAGGCGGAGCGCATCGTCGAGGAGGGCATCGAGGCCCGCCTCGCCGCCGCCGACGCCGACGCCGAGGCCATCGCCGCCGCCGACCGCGAGCAGCTCGTCGAGCTGCGAGGCCGCGACGTGAACCAGGCCGACGAGCGGATCGCCAAGATCCGCGACCTCACCGACTGAGGGCGCCCCCGCGAGCAGCCTCCGCCGTGGCGAGGCAACGGGTCGAGTTCCCCGCCATCCGGGGACGCCGGAGGGACAGGCAGCGCCGAGGGCGCCACGTCGTCGCGCTGGCGGCGCCGCGCGACTCAGCGTTGGCCGGCGGGCAGCGCAGCTCCGACGATCAACAGGATGCCGGCGACGAAGCAGATGATCGGTCCGATGCCGAGGAAGTCCCACAGCCCGAAGCCGTGGAGGGCCGGACTGGCATGAACCACCTCCTCCAGCTGGTAGCTGTACATGGCGGCGATGAGCACGGCGACGATCCCGCTGAGGATCGCGAGCCAGCGCACGCGGACGACGAAGAGCGCGACGAGGCCCAGCACGACGAGCGGGATGAGCAGCACGAGGAAGGACGGGTCCCGGCGCGCCGTCGTGTAGTTCACGAGCACCTGGATCGGGACGCCACTCGCCGTGTAGCGCTCGGTGACCTGGGTCCCGCTGATCGAGTGGGAGAAGTCCAGCCACTGCAAGAAGATCGACACGACGAGCCCGACGAGCCCCAGGCCGAGGATCACGTCGCCGGGCCCGACCGTGCGCCCCCCGTCCGACGCGCCCGTGCCGGTCGGCGCGGGCGCTGCCGCCGGCGGTGGGGGCGGGAGCGGGGCGCCGGCGCGGGTTGCGCTCGGGTCGGCGCCGGCGGGCGCCGCCGCGGGTGACGGCGGGGGTGCGCTCGGCGTCGCCGCGGGCGGGGGCGGCTGGGTGCTCAGCACGTCGGTCTCCTGGGAGCCCTGCCGGCTCACCGACGGCGTCCACTGCGTGCCGTCCCAGTAGCGGTACTGGAACCGCCCCGTCGGATCCGCCAGCCACGCCGCGTCGGGCATCGCCCACCCCCCAAGCGAATCGGCACCCCACGCGCCGAAGGGCGAGGACCCTACCCGGCGCCACGGCGCCATGTCCGCGACGTGCTCCCGTCCCCGGGAGCAACGGGCCCTGCGCGGCCGCCGCGGTGTTAGCGTCCGGCCCGGCGGAGGGAGGCCCGGATGTCCCGGGGCGGACGCACGCGGTTGGGGTCGCTCGGCGGTGGCGCTCGGCGCCGCCTTCGGGCTCGTCGCCCTCGTCCTCGCGTCCCCGGCCGGCGCCCAGACGACGGGCACCACCGCACCGACGACCACGAGCACCGCGGCACGCGGCTCGGGCGCCGGCAACGTCATCGACGCAGACCGTCTGCATCGCCAACGACGCGGCGTCGTGGATCGCGGCGATCACCACGGCGTCAGCCGATGTTCGGGTGCAGCGACGGCGCCGGCAACCAGGTCGTCGACGTCACGGCGAGCTTCACGCTGGCCGGGATCCAGGGCCGCTACACCGGCAGCCAGCCGCTCATCGTCAACGGCAAGGCAACACGCTCACCGCCGCGGGCCGAGTCGCGTCCTGTCACGACGACAACGGCGGCAGCCGCTGACCACGTCAACAACCTGTCGGTCACCGGCGGGAACGACGGCGGCCACCGAGGCGGCGCGATCCGCACCACCGGACCCCTCGGGTGAATGGGTCCACGTTCACGGGAACACCGCCACGGACGGTGGCGGTGCGATCGACGTCGAGAGCGGCAACGTCACCATCACGAACAGCACCTTCTGCAACAACACGGCGTCGGGCGACACCGGTGGGGCGCTTCGCGTCCACGGTTCGGCGAGCGCGGTCACGACGATCACCGGGTCCACGTTCAGCGGCAACAGCGACACGAGCAGCGACGCCGGCGCGATCTACTCCGACGGGATCGTCAAGCTGCTGAACTCGACGTTGACGGCGAACTCGGTGACCGACGGCAGCGCCGGCGCGGCCGTCTCGGCCGAGCAGATCACGCTCGCCTACACCGACGTCACCGATAACACGGCGACGACCCCGAGCAACGGCCAGCTGCTCGTGCGCCGGGCCAACCCGCGCACCCCGGGCGTCTTCGAAGCCTTCGGCTCGGTGATCGGGACCTTCCCGAGCGGCACGGCCGGCTGCTCGTATCAAGGGGTCCCCCCGAACGCCCTGTCGATGACCTTCGGGTACAACTACCTGAGCGACACCACCTGCCTGCCCGGGCCGTCGCCGGGGCCCGTGCCGGCCGCGACCGACGTCGTGACCACGGCCGACCCGCTCCTCGGTGCGCTCGCCAACAACGGCGGCCCGACCCCAACGCTGCTGCCCGGCGTGGGGAGCCCGCTCCTCGACAAGATCGCCGCGTCGGCGTGCCAGACGCCGCCGCTCGCCACCGGCGTCACCACGGACCAGCGCGGCCTGCCCCGCCCCGACGCAGGGAGCCCGAACTGTGACGTGGGGGCCGTCGAGGTCCAGCCGCTGACGCCGACGCTCACCGCCGCGTTCACCGGCTGATCGCGGGTCGCGGGTCGCGCCCGCCGGCTCACCCGCGCGAGCAGGCGGTCCTGCCACCATCGGCGCCACCCGCGGGCGCTGCCCGCGTGGAGCCGATGGACGCGCAGCTGGTCCTGGACGTAGCTCTCGAGGGGCGCGAGGGCGTCGACGCGGAGCGCCTCGGTGAGGAGATGGTCGGCGAGCGCCGGGTTGCGGGCCAGGACGGGGCCGTGGAGGTAGGTGCCGACGACCCGCCCGAGCCGGGCGCCCTCGGTCCCCTCACCGTTGCCGCCGCCGGTGACCACGCGACCGAGCGGCACGACGCCGGCGCCGAGGGTGGTGCGCCCCCAGTGGTTCTCGAAGCCGGTGAGGCGGGGGAGCGGCGCCGCGGGGTCGACGACGACCTCGCCGATCAAGCGGGTCGGGCCGGCGCGGGTCTCGAGGTCGAGGAGCCCGATCCCGTCGAGCTCGCTGCCGTCGGCCGCGAGGTAGCGGTGCCCGAGCAGCTGGTAGCCGCCGCAGACGCCGAGCACGACGGCGCCGGCGGCGACGGCCGCCTCGACGTTCGCCCGTGACGCGCGCAGCCCGCTGCCGGCCTGGTGCATCGGGTCGTCCTCGCCGCCGCCGAAGAGGTAGACGTCGAGGCCGGCGGGGATCGTGTCGCCGGCGGGGACCTCGACGAGCTCGGCGGGCAGCCCCCGCCAGCGGGCCCGCTGCACGAGCACGACGGCGTTGCCGCGGTCCCCGTACGTGCCGAGCAGCTCGGGGTAGATGAACCCGACCCGCAGTGCCGATTCGTCGCTCACGACCGACGCCCGAACGTCCGGTAGAGGCGCGAGAACTGGGTGTAGGAGCACACGAGGTGCACCGTCTCGCCGGGGAGCGCGCGCGCCGCGGTCAGCGGATCGGGGTCGACGATGCATTCGACGCCGGCGTAGAGGAGCCGCACGGCGACGTCGAGGCAGCGCTCACCGGACGCGGCGGTGGCGTGCCCGGCGAGCAGCTCGTAGGGCACGTCCCAGAGCCAGGACGGGTCCTTCCCGTCGGCGACCCGGGCGTTGACCGCCAGGACGACGGCGGTGTCGATCCCGGCGAGGTACGCCAGGACCTCGACCCACCCGGCCGGGTTCTTGGCGAGCAGCACGCGGGCGTCGCGCCCGTCGCCGAGCGGGATGCGCATGTAGCGGCCGGCGACGGTCGTCACGTCGCCGAGCGCGCCGGCGGCCGCGGCCGGCGCGACGTCGAAGTGGGCGGTCGCGGCGGCGACGGCGAGGGCGGCGTTCGCCAGGTTCCAGCGGCCGGGGATCGCCAGGTGCAGCGGCACGCGGTCCCCGTCCCGGACGAGGGTGTCGCCGTCGAGGACGAAGTCCGGGTCGGGCTGGGCGAAGCCGCACGCCGGGCACTCGAAGCGCTCGGCATCCCACGCGAGGAGGGCGCCGCAGCGCGGGCAGGTCGCGGCGTCCTGGCGCCAGCCCAGCCCGAGCGCGACCCAGGTCACGGCGGCGGGGCTCGCGGCCCACACGACGTGGGGATCCGACGCGTTCGCGACGACCGCCAGGTGCGGGCGCGCCTCGGTGACGGCCCGCCACGCGTCGGCGACGAGGTGCACCTCGCCGTAGCGGTCGAGCTGGTCGCGGCTCAGGTTGCCGAGGACGAGCAGCTCCGTCCCGAGCACGTCGACGACCTTGGGGAGCACGCGCTCGTCGACCTCGAGCACCGCCGTGTCGGCGTGCCGGTCGCGGGCCAGCGTCGGCGCGATCCCCGACGTGAGGTTCGCGCCGGTCGAGTTCGTGGTGACCGCGCGGCCGTTGGTCGCGAGCGCCGCGGCGAGGAACCGGGTGGTCGTCGTCTTGCCGTTCGTCGCGGACACGAGCGCGGTGTGGCGGCCGGCGGCGAGCTCGGCGAGCGCGCCGGGCGCGATCGCGTTCAGCACGCGGCCGCTGACCGTCGCGCCGGCGCCGCGGCCCGTGACCCGCGAGAGCCAGCCGGCGGCCGCACCGGCGGCGACGGCGACCCGGGTGCGCAGGGAGCGCCTCACCGGCGATCGCACCAGTACGCGTCGACGCGGTAGGGGACCGCCAGGTCGGTGCGCCCCGCCGTGTCGGGGTGGCGGGCGAGCACGGCCCGGACCTCGTCGAGGACCCGCGCCCGGGCGGCCTCGTCGAGCGCCGCGACGTGGCTCACCGACGCGAACCGCTCCACGAGCCCCTCGGGCGTGACGTGCTGCTCGTGATGGAACGTCGCCTCGTGCCAGGGCCCGAACCCGGGGTGCTCCCCGATCGCGCCGCGGGCCTGCTGGTCGTGGTCGCGCCACGGGCGCGCGCCGCTCGACCCGGTCCATCACCGCCCAGACCTCGTCGACCCACGCGACGCGGCGGTCACGGGCGTTCCAGATCAGCCCGACGCGCCCGCCGGGGCGCAGCACCCGGGCGAGCTCGGCGAACGCGACGTCGGCGTCGAACCAGTGGAACGCCTGCGCGACGGTCACGGCGTCGAGCACGCCGTCTCGGAGCGCGAGCGCCTCGGCGACGGCGGCGAGCACCGCCACGTCCGGCTGGGTCGAGACGAGCACACGGCGCATGCCGGCGACCGGCTCGACGGCGACGAGACGCGCCCCGGTCGGGGCGAGGAGCCGGGTGAGCTTGCCGGTCCCGGCGGCCAGGTCCATCGCCGTGACGCCGGGCCCGAGGCGCAGCGCGTCGACGAGCCAGCCGACCGCGTCCGGCGGATAGGTGGGGCGGGCGCGCTCGTAGACGTCGGACGCCGCGCCGAACCCGACCGCGGCGACGTCGTGGACGGGCATCCCAGATGTTCCCACCGGCGGGCGCCGGCGGAGGTCACGTGTGGAGGCCGCACTCCAGCTTGTCGAGACCCGCCCAGCGGCCCGCCCGCGCGTCCTCGCCGTCGCCGACGGGGCGGGTGCAGGGCCAGCAGCCGATCGAGGCGTAGCCCTTGTCGCGCAGCGGGTGCTCCGGCAGGGCGCGGCTCTCTGCGTAGCGCTCGACGTCGGCCTCGGTCCAGGTGGCGATCGGGTTCACCTTCACCATCCCGCGCCCCACGTCGTAGCCGACGATGGGCGTCGACACGCGGGTCGGGGCTTCGTCGCGGCGCAGCCCGGTCATCCAGGCTTCCTTGCCGGCGAGCGCCCTCGCCATCGGGACGACCTTGCGGGCCGCGCAGCACGCGTCGGGGTCGTCCAGCCAGCGGTCGTCGGGCGTGACGTCGGGCTCGATGATCCGCAGCCGCAGGTCGTAGCGGCGCCGGATCGTCTCGACGTACCAGAGCGTCTCGGCGAAGTGGTACTGGGTGTCGAGGAACACGATCTCGAGGTCGGGCGCCACCTGGGCCGCGAGGTCGATGAGCACGCAGTCTTGGAACGACGACGCGAGGACGAGCCCGTCGCCGAAGCGCCCGGCGGCCCACTCGATCGCCGCGGTGGCCGGCTGGTGCTCGAGGCGCGCCGAGGCGGCGGCGAGCTCACGCAGGTCGACGAGCTCGTGCTCGTTCATGTGATGCACTCCCCGCGACCGACCTCGGCCTCGTACGGGCCGGTCTCGTCGAAGTCGACGTAGAAGTCGGGCACCTCGTCCGGATCGGGGAAGACGTCGAGGTCGCGCAGACCCTCGCCGACCGTCGCCGCGCCACCGGATCG
Organism: uncultured Actinomycetes bacterium; assembly: GCA_963731625.1. Lineage (GTDB taxonomy): Bacteria > Actinomycetota > Acidimicrobiia > IMCC26256 > PALSA-555 > PALSA-555. The sequence continues at coordinate 707,588 of CAVSWH010000001.1, read as the reverse complement.
GTCGAGCCAGCCCTGGAACGTCTCGCCGGCGGCGCGCTCGTCGGCGAAGCGGCTCACGACCCGCACGACCGCCGTCGACGCGGTCTTCGCCGGCAGCTTCGCGGCCTTGTTGCCGAACTCGACGGCCATCTGGCCGACGTGCCCGCCGAGCAGCATCTGGTAGCCGGGGGCGGGACGGCCGTGGGCGCGCCGCTCGAGGCCGAAGAAGCCGATGTCGGAGATGTGGTGCTGCCCGCAGCTGTTCGTGCAGCCCGAGATGTTCACCCGCACGCCGCCGACGTCCGCGAGCCCCGAGTCCTCGAGGGCCCGGTCGATGTCGTCGGCGAGGCCCCGCGACTGGGTGACCGCGAGGTTGCAGGTGTCGGCGCCGGGGCAGGCGACGACGTCGCGGGCCAGCTCGGCGCCCGGCGAGGCCATCTGCAGCGCGGCCAGCCGGTCGTAGAGCCGTGGGAGCTGCTCCTCGGTGAGGTCACGGAACACCAGGTTCTGGCGGTTCGTGATCCGCAGGTCGGACCCGAGCTCCCGCTGGAGGTCGGCGAGGCCCCGGAACTGGTCGGAGGTGATGTCACCGAGACGGCAGTGGGCGTACGCGCTGACCGTCCCGTTGGCCCGGCCCCGCACGACGTTCGCCGCCTCCCAGGCGCGGTAGGGGTCGACGCCGCTCAGCTGGACGGGCGTGCCCTCGTCGGGGCGGGTCGCCATCCCGGCGGGCGCGTCGCCCTGCGCGACGACCGGGGCCGGCAGCCCGCCCGGGTAGGTCGCCGACGCGATGAGGAAGCGCCGCTCCTTGATGATGCGCTCGCGCAGCTCCTCGACGCCCATCGTGTCGACGAGCCACTTCATCCGGGCGCGCAGCTTGTTGTCGCGGTTCCCGTGGTGGTCCTGGACCCGCAGGATCGCCTCGATCGTCGGGAGCAGGTCCTCGCGGCTCGTGAACTCCTCGAGCGCCTGTGCCGGGTGCGGGTTCGCGCCGAGGCCGCCGGCGAAGAACACCCGGAAGCCGGCCTCGACCGTCCCGTCGGGGCGGGGCTGGGTGACGCCGATCACGCCGACGTCGTTGAACATGGCCTGGCCGCAGTCGGTGGCGCAGCCCGAGAAGTTGATCTTGAACTTCCGCGGCAGGCGCTGCGCGATCGGGTTTCGCAGGAACAGGTCGGTCGCGGCGCGCGCCCACGGCGTGATGTCGAGCACCTCGAACGGGCACGCGCCCGCCAGGTGGCAGCCCGCCACGTTGCGCACCGTGTCGCCGCACGCCTCGCGGCTCGTGAGCCCGGCGGCGGCGAGGTCGCGCAGCGAGGCACCGACGCGCTCGAGCTGCACGAAGTGGAACTGCACGTTCTGGCGGGTCGTGAGGTGGCCCCAGCCGCGCGAGTACTCGTCGGCGATGTGACCGAACATGTCGAGCTGGTCGGGGGTGACGCGCCCGTGCGGCACCTTCACCCGCAGCATCTGGTTGTGGCCACCCTGGCGCTGGCCGTAGACGCCCTGGTTCAGCCGGAACACGCGGAACGCCTCGTCGTCGATCTCGCCGGCGAGGAACTGGGCGACGGCGTCCTCGAAGCGGTCGAGCTCTTCGGCGACGACGGGGTCGAGGGGGGCGGTTCGCAGGGCAGCGACATCGATCATGGCGACACCTCGGGGAGGCGGTGGACGACCGGCCCAGGTGGACGGTCGGAGGCGAGCCGGGAAGGGTCAGGCGGCGCGGCTCGCCGAGCGGTCGCGCCTCATCTCGTCGTGCAGCTCATGGGGGGTACGGCCCATGGCGATGCTGGGGGCGCCGCGCGCTCGAATCACGACTGCAAGTGTAAGGAATCCGGGACCCAAATACCAGCGCAGAGGTCGGCATTTCTGGGCCCAGGCCTGTGACATTTGGCGCCGACGGGCGAGGACGGCGCCGGTAACGTCCGGCCGTGGCCGGCCAGCGGATGTCCCACCTCTTCGTCCGCACCTTGCGGGACGACCCGGCCGACGCCGACACCGACGGGCACCGGCTCCTCCTGCGCTCGGGGTGCATCCGGCGGGTCGCCAGCGGCGTCTACGCCTGGCTGCCCCTCGGGCGCCGGGTGCTGCGCCGAGTCGAGGAGATCGTCCGGGAGGAGATGGACGGCGCCGGCGCCCAGGAGGTCACCCTCCCGATCATCCAGCCCCTCGAGCTCTGGGCCCGCTCCGGGCGCGACGTCGCCTACGGGCCCCTCATGTTCCGCCTGGAGGACCGCAAGGAGACGCCCTTCTGTCTCAGCCCGACCGCCGAGGAGCTCGTCACCACCGTCGTCGGCGGTGAGTACTCGAGCTACCGGGACCTGCCCGTCACCCTCTACCAGATCAACTGGAAGTACCGCGACGAGCTGCGGCCCCGGTTCGGGCTGCTGCGCGCCCGCGAGTTCCTCATGAAGGACGCGTACTCGTTCCATGTCGACGTCGACGACCTCAAGCGCACCTACCACGACCTCTACGACGCGTACGGCCGGGTGTTCACCCGCTGCGGGCTGACCTGGCGTGCCGTCGAGGCCCAGGCGGGGGAGATGGGCGGCGAGACGAACCACGAGTTCCTCGCCGTCGCCGCGGTCGGCGAGGACGCGTTCGTGTGGTGCCCGAGCTGCGACTACGCGGCGAACGTCGAGGCGGCGCGCCGCCAGGCGCCCGCCCGCCACGACGCGTCGGTCGACGCGCCGGCGATGAGCCCGGTCCCGACCCCGGACATGCCCGGCATCGCGCCCGTCGCGGCGCACCTCGGCGTCCCCGAGTCCGCGCTGCTGAAGACCCTCGTCTTCGAGGTCACCGGCGACGACGGCGCCCAGCTCGGCGCCGCGCTCGTCCCCGGCGACCGCGACGTGAACGAGTACGCGCTGGCCACGGCGCTCGCGCCCCGCAGCGTGCGACTCCTGGACGACGAGGACTTCCGCGCCCACCCCGAGCTGCCCCGCGGCTATCTCGGGCCGCACCACCCGGCCCTGGGCCTCATCGTCGCCGACCCGTCGGTCGCGGCCGACCACGCGTGGATCACCGGCGCGAACGACGCCAACACCCACGTGCGCGACGCCCTCGTCGGGCGCGACTTCACCGTCGACGTCTGGGCCGACCTCGCGGCGGTCGCGCCGGGCGACGCGTGTCCCCGCTGCGGGTCGGCGCTCGCCGTCGACCGCGGCATCGAGGTCGGCCACGTCTTCCAGCTCGGCACGAAGTACACCGAGCGCCTCGACGTCCGCTACCAGGACGACGCCGGCGAGCAGCACCCGATGGTCATGGGCTGCTACGGGATCGGCGTGTCGCGCATCGTCGCCGCGGTCGCCGAGGAGCACCACGACGACGCCGGGCTCAGCTGGCCCGAGTCGCTCGCGCCGTACACCGTGCACCTCGTCGCGCTCGCCGGGCGGGGCGAGGCCGGCGAGGCGGCAAGTGCCGCCGCTGAGCGCATCTTCGACGGGCTCACCGCCGCGGGCGTCGACGTCCTCTACGACGACCGCGACGCGAGTCCCGGAGTGAAGTTCGCCGACGCCGACCTGCTCGGCCTGCCCGTCCGGCTCACCGTCGGCGCGAAGGGCGTGGCGCGCGGCGTCGCCGAGCGCCGGGTGCGAGCGACCGGCGTCGAGGACGACCTCGCCCTCGACGGGGTCGTCGCCGCGCTGGCCGCCGGCGCCTGAGCGGCCCGACCCGGGCGCGTGGCAGGGTGGCGGCGTGACGCTGCCGGTCCCGCCCCCGGTGTCGCCGATGCTGGCGACGCTGAAACGCGAGCTCCCCACGGGCGGGGGATGGTCCTACGAGCCGAAGTGGGACGGGTTCCGCTGCATCGTGTTCCGCGACGGCGACGACCTCGAGCTGGGCAGCCGCAACGAGCGCCCGCTGAACCGCTACTTCCCCGAGATCCTCGACCCGCTGCGCGCCGCGCTGCCCGACCGGGCCGTCGTGGACGGTGAGCTCGTCATCGCCACCGACCACGGCCTCGACTTCGACCTCCTGTCGCTGCGCATCCACCCGGCCGCGAGCCGCGTGGCGATGCTTGCCGAGGAGACGCCCTCGAGCTTCGTCGCCTTCGACGCGCTCGCCGACGGCGACGAGGATCTCCGCGAGCAGCCCTTCGCCGAGCGGCGCGCCCGCCTCGAGGCGATCGTCGCGAACGCCGCGCCCGTCCACGTGACGCCGGCGACCACCGACGTCACCGACGCGGCGCGCTGGTTCGAGGCCTTCGAGGGCGCGGGCCTCGACGGCGTCGTCGCGAAGGCGCTCGACTCGCCGTACCGGCCGGGGGAGCGCACGATGGTGAAGGTGAAGCACCAGCGCACGGCCGACTGCGTCGTCGCCGGGTACCGCACCCACAAGGACGGCAAGGGCGTCGGCTCGCTGCTGCTCGGCCTCTACGACGACGAGGCCACCCTGCACCACGTCGGCGTCGCGAGCAGCTTCGCCGCGCCACTGCGGGCCAAGCTCGCGGAGGAGGTCGCCCCGTACCGCGCTGACGCGCTCCGGGACCATCCGTGGCGCGAGTGGGGCGGCGCCGAGGGTGAGGCCACCCGCATGCCGGGCGCGGCGAGCCGCTGGAACGCGGGCAAGGACCTGTCCTGGGAGGCGCTGCGTGTCGAGCTCGTCGCCGAGGTCGCCTACGAGCACCTTCAGCGCGACCGGTTCCGCCACACGGCCCGCTTCGTCCGCTGGCGTCCCGACCGCGACCCCGCGTCCTGCACGTACGCGCAGCTCGAGACCCCTGTCCCCATCGAGCTGCACGAGGTCTTCGGCGTCTGACGAGGCGTGAGCGGCGGCTTTGACGAATCTGTCAGCAGGCGGTCGCTCGGTCGTAACTGCGACGCGCTCGCATGAGAATCCTCCCGTCAGACGCCGCCTGGGCGTCGGCGACAGGCGATCATCCTCACCCCGAACGACGTCGTGGTCGCCAGCTGGCCCCTCGCCTACTTCGGCGAGGAGCTGCTGGCTCTCAGTGGGGTCGCCTGGCCACGCGGCCGGGTCCGGGACGGCACCCTCGACACCCACATGATGGGTAGTGGGTCACTTTCGGCCCTCTGCGTACATTTCGGCTTTACGTCGGCAGCCCGAGGGCAGTTTCACGCTCCCTCCTACCGAGGGACCGACGGCTCTCACAACCGGACGGTAGAACTGGGGTGAGACAGTCCAACTTGACGGCACCTGGCCGGGGTGAGCCTCGCCGTGCAGCCCGTCCGCGCCCGCGGCTGACTCCTGGACCGCCGCGACGGCCCTCGCCGCCACGCAGCCCGCGCTGACGTGCCCCGCGCGGCGGGGCAAGCGCAAGCGAACGGCGGGAAACGACCTGGTATCCTTTGTCTGTACCGGTTGGTGTGCGGCCTCAGGTCGCCGGCGAACGTGGCCGAGGGCCACGTTTTTTCATGCGAGGGGACAGGTTGAGGATGGACGTGGCAGCGATCGCCCGCGCGGTCGAGCCCGTCCTCGGCGCGCTCGGCTTGGAGCTCTACGACCTCGACGCGACCGGCCCGGCCCGCGCCCGCACCGTCCGCATCGTCGTCGACCGTGACGGCGGCGTCGACCTCGACGCCATCGCCGCCGCCAGCCAGGCGCTCAACCCCGTCCTGGACCACGACCCGGCCGTGCAGGCCGCCTGCCCCGGCCCCTACACCCTCGAGGTCACGAGCCCGGGCCTCGAGCGTCGGCTGCGCACCCCCGCCCACTTCCGGCGGGCCCTCGGCACCACGATCTCGGTGAAGACCACGGCGAACGGGGCCGGGCTGCGCCGCCGCGGGGTCCTCACCGCCGCCGACGAGGACGGCATCGACGTCGAGTTCGACACCGGCCAGGAGCGGCTCGCCTACGGCGACGTCGCCCAGGCCCGCACCGTCTTCGAGTGGGGATCGGGCAGCACGGGGCGCCGGACCCGGGAGGCGGCCCGCCGATGAACTCCGAGATGATGGAGGCGCTGGAGAACATCCAGCGCGAGAAGGGCATCTCCGTCGAGATCATGCTCGAGGCGCTCGCCAACGCGCTCGTCACCGCGTACAAGCGCATGCCGAACGCCGCCGAGGAGGCCCTCGTCGAGATCGACGTCGAGACCGGCGACATCCACGTCATCGCCCAGGAGCTCGACGAGGAGGGCCAGGTCGTTCGCGAGTGGGACGACACCCCGAAGGACTTCGGGCGCATCGCCGCCCAGACCGCGAAGCAGGTCATCCTCCAGCGCATCCGCGACGTCGAGCGCGAGTCGAAGTACGAGGAGTACGCCGGCAAGGAGGGCGAGCTCGTCACCGGGATCATCCAGCAGACCGACCAGCGCTACACCCTCCTCGACCTCGGGCGCGTCGAGGCGCTGCTCCCCCAGGCCGAGCAGGTCCAGAACGAGCGCTACGAGCACGGCAGCCGCCTGAAGGCCTACATCGTCGAGGTTCGCAAGACCGCGAAGGGCCCCCAGATCGTCGTGTCGCGGACCCACCCCGGCCTCGTGAAGCGCCTCTTCGAGCTCGAGGTCCCCGAGATCGTCGACGGCGTCGTCGAGCTGCGCGCCATCGCCCGCGAGCCGGGCCACCGCACCAAGATCGCCGTCGCGTCGAACGACAACAACGTCGACCCGGTCGGCGCATGCGTCGGCGCCCGCGGCTCGCGGGTCCGCATGGTCGTGAACGAGCTGCACGGCGAGAAGGTCGACATCGTCCCCTACACCGACAGTCCCTCCGAGTTCGTGCTGAAGGCGCTCGCGCCGGCACGGGTGCGCGAGGTCCGCATCCACGAGGACACCGGCACCGCCGAGGTCATCGTCCCCGACTTCCAGCTGTCCCTCGCCATCGGCAAGGAGGGCCAGAACGCGCGCCTCGCCGCCCGCCTGTCCGGCTGGCGCGTCGACATCAAGAGCGAGACCCAGCTCCAAGAGGAGGAAGCGGGCGGCGGCGTCGACTACGCCGAGGGCGAGTGGGTCAAGAGCGACAGCGGCGAGCTGCTGTGGCAGCCCGCCGAAGGCGGCGAGGCGATCTCGGCCGCCGAGGCCGGCTACGCCACCCCGGCAGGCGTCGCGGCCGCACCCGAGGCGGCGACGACGCCGACCCCGGCCCGCCCGCCCCCCGGAGGCCGCCGCCGACCCCGGCCGCCGTGGCGGACGCACCAGCCGACGCGCCGACGACCGAGCCCCCGGCCCCGCCCGCCCCCGCGGAGCCCGCCGCCGAGCCGGCCGCTGCGACGGAGGCGCCGGCCGACGCCGTGCCCACCCCGAACGCCGCCGCCGAGGCGGGACCGGACGAGTCCGCGTGACCGCCGGCCGCGGCGCACCTGCGTGGGCTGCCGACGGGTCGCCGACCCGGCAGCGCTCGTCCGGCTCTCCGTCGACGCGGACGGCCGACCGGCGCTCGGCCCCGGCCCCGGGCGCGGCGCCTGGCTGTGCCGCCCCCCAGCCGCACTGGACTGCCTCGACGCGGCGCTGCGTCGGCGCGCGCTCGAGCGAGCGTTGCACCGTGCGCTTCCGGCGCCCGACGTCGCCGCGTTCCGTGCGAAACTTGCAGCGCTGAACCACGGCAGCGGCGGTCGCTGAGCCGCCGCGGAAGGACCTCGTGCCCACCAAGAAGATTCGGATCTACGAACTCGCCCGAGAGCTGGGCGTCGAGAACCAGGTGGTCCTCGACCTCGCGGACGAGCTCAAGATCGGCGTGAAGAGCCACTCCTCGAGCATCGAGGACCCGATGGCCGATCGCGTCCGCCGCCTGGCCGACACGAAGGGGCTGCGCCGCGCCGAGGCGCCGACGCCCGCGCCGGCCCTCGCGCCCGCCCCGACGCCCGAGCCCGCACCGATCCCCGCATCGGCGGCCGCCTCGCAGGCGACACCGGCGGCACCCGACGCGCCGCGCGAGGCGCCGCATCGCGTCGTGCGCTCGACCGGCGGGATCCCCGAGCCGATGCCCCTGCCGGCGCCCCGCGTCGTGCGCTCGACCGGCGGGATCCCCGAGCCGATGCCCCTGCCGCCGCCGCGCGAGCCCATGCCGCCGCCGCGCGAGCCCATGCCCGCCCGACCGACGGCCGGCGCACCCGCGCCCACCCCGCCCGCCCCTCCTGCCGCGCCCGAGCTCCGCTCGCCGACCGGCAAGCCGATCCCGCCCCCGCCTGGGCAGCGGCGCACGCCGCCCCCCTCGGGCCCGCGGATGTTCACGCCCAGCACCGGCGGACCGCCCCGCACCGGTGGCGGCGGCGCCCCCGGCGCCCCGGGCGGCCGCCCGCGTTTCGGTGGCGGCCCGTCGTTCCCCGGCCGACCGGGGGGCGGCCCCGGCGGTGGCCCCGGTGGCGGACGCGGCGGCGGCCCGCCCGGTCGACGCTCCGGACCGCAGGGTCAGCGGCCGCGCCGCAAGAAGCGGCGCCGCCGCGACTTCGAGGACCTCGGCCCGGCCTCGCCGACCGCGCTCACGCCCCTCGACGCGCCCGTCCCCGACGGCGAGATCGTCGTGCCGCGCGGCGTCACGATGCAGGAGTACGCGCCGAAGCTCAACCGCAACACCGCGGACCTCGTGCGGCTCCTCCTCGACGCCGGCGAGATGGTCACCGCGACCCAAACGCTCGGCGACGAGATGATCGAGCTCATCGCCGAGACGCTCGGCGCCGAGGTCCTGATCGTCGAGCCCGGCCAGGAGCAGGAGCTCGAGCTGCAGGCCCTCCTCGGCGAGGACGACGAGGACGACCTCGCGCTGCAGGAGCCGCGCCCGCCGATCGTGACCGTGATGGGCCACGTCGACCACGGCAAGACGACGCTGCTCGACGCGATCCGCACGACGCGCGTCGCGGCCGGCGAAGCCGGCGGCATCACGCAGCACATCGGCGCCTACCAGGCCGAGTACAACGGGCGGCCGATCACCTTCATCGACACGCCCGGCCACGAGGCGTTCACCGCGATGCGCGCCCGAGGCGCGCAGGCGACCGACATCGCCGTGCTCGTCGTCGCGGCCGACGACGGCGTCATGCCCCAGACCGTCGAGGCGATCAACCACGCCCGCGCCGCCGAGGTGCCCATCATCGCGGCGATCACCAAGGTCGACCGCGAGGACGCCGACACCCAACGCGTCCGCCAGCAGCTCGTCGAGCAGAGCCTCGTCCCCGAGGAGTGGGGCGGCGACACGATCGTCGTCGAGGTGGCGGCACCCGAGCACCGCGGCGTGAGCGACCTGCTCGAGGCCATCGTCCTCGTCGCCGACGTCGAAGAGCTCACCGCCAACCCGAAGGCCCCGGCCCGTGCGTTCGTCCTCGAGGCGAACCTCGACCAGGGGCGCGGCCCCGTCGTCACCGCGCTCATCGAGCGCGGCACGCTGCGCGTCGGCGAACCGGTCGTGGCCGGCAACGGATGGGGGAGGGTCCGCGCCCTCTTCGACGACCACAACCAGCCGGTGAAGGAGGCCATCCCCTCGATGCCGGTCGAGGTGCTCGGCCTCGACGACCTCCCGCTGGCCGGCGACGAGCTGCGCGTCGCGCCCGACGAGAAGACAGCCCACACCGTCGCCGAGGCGCGCGCCCGACGCCGCCACGTCGCGAGCATGGCGCACCCCATGACCCTGGCCGGCGGTGCCCGCCTCGAGGACATCTTCGCGACGGTCCAGCGCGGCGAGGTCGCCACGCTCAACCTCGTCCTGAAGTCGGACGTGCACGGCTCGCTCGAGGCGCTCACCGAGGCCCTGCGCAAACTCGACCAGGACCACGAGGAGGTCCGCCTGTCGTTCGTGCACCGCGGCGTCGGCGGGATCAACGAGTCCGACGTGAACCTCGCCGCGGTCTCGAACGCCACCGTCATCGGCTTCAACGTCCGCCCCGACCGCAAAGCGCGCGAGCTCGCCGAGACCGAGCACGTCGAGCTGCGCCTCTACGAGGTCATCTACCAGGTCCTCGAGGACGTGACCGCAGCCCTCGTCGGCCTCCTCCAGCCCGAGTTCGAGGAGGTCGTGACCGGCGACGCCGAGGTCCGCGAGGTCTTCTCGGTCCCGCGCGTCGGCAAGGTCGCCGGCTGCTTCGTCCAGAACGGGCACATCACCCGCGGCTCCCGAGTGCGGTTCCTGCGCGAGGGCGTCGTCATCTGGAACGGCACGATCACGTCACTCAAGCGCTTCAAGGACGACGTCCGTGACGTGCAGGCCGGCTACGAGTGCGGCATCGGGCTCTCGGACTTCCAGGACCTCAAGGCCGGCGACGTCATCGAGACGTACGAGCTGAAGGAGATCGCCCGCACCCTGTCGTAGGGTCAGGCGAGCAGCGGCTCGAGGCGAGCCGCGAGACTCCGGTAGCGCGACACCGGGATCAGGTGGACGCCGTCGAACGCGCCGCTCGCCCGCAGCGCGAGGACCTGCGCGGCCGCCGCCTCGACCCCCGCCTCCCGGTCGGCCTCGACTCGTCGGACGAGCTCGTCGGGGATCGCGATGTCGGGGATGTCCGCGGCCACGCGCCGGGCCATGGCCACGCTCGCCAGCACCATGACGCCGGCATAGACCGGCACGTCGAGACGCACGGCGTCGCGCCATCGCAGCAGCGCGTCCACCGAGAACGACACCTGGGCGAACACGAAGTCGGCGGCGCGCTTCCACTGGGGCAGCGGGCCCGTGCCGGCGACGACGCCGACGCGGGGCGGCGTGCCGTCCACCGCGAGGTCGCCGCCGAAGGCCCGGATCTCGTCGAGCATCGTGCGCACGGTCAGCTCGCTCGTGCGCCCGCCGGTGCTCGGCTTGTCGCCGTAGACGCAGAGGAACTGGTCGACGCCGTACGCCGCGGCGGTCAGGAGGTCCCGGCGCAGCCCGAGCTCGTTGCGGTCACGACAGTTCAGGCAGGCGATCGACCGGCCGCCCATCGCCTCGACCTCGTGCGCGACCGCGACGCTCGACACCGTCGCCCGACCCAGATGGTTGTCGGGAATGAGGAACGCCGACGCGATCGGGGACAGCACGCCGATCTGGTGGCGAACATGGCGCAGATCGGGGCGCGTGGGCGGCTCGATCTCGCAGATGAGCTGAAACGAGCGATCGATCCATCGAGGGTACCGGGAGGCGCGGCCGGCGAGGTCGGCGTCGCACGGCGAGGCGCCGCGACGCGCGGGTGAGAGGATGCCGGGTCGTGGCCAGTGATGAGGGGCCGCCCGCGGCGCGCCCCTTCATGCCGGGGTACGGGATCTCGGCCTCGAGCGAGGGCCTGCTCGCCTGGTCATGGGCGCGCGAGCGCCTGGTCGGCTCGCACGACTACTGGCTCGCCACCGTCTGGCCGGACGGAAGGCCCCACGTCACCCCGGTGTGGGGCGTCTGGGGCGACGACGGCCTGTGGTGGAGCTGCAGCCCCGGCTCACGCAAGACGCGCAACCTCGAGCGCAACCCGGCCGCGGTCGCCACGACCGACGATGCGCTGTCGCCGGTCGTCGTCGAGGGCGCCGCACGCCGCATCACTGACGCGGCGGCCGTCGGCGCCTTCGCGGCGCGGGTCAACGCGAAGTACGAGGTGAGCTACCCCGAGGCGTTCTTCCTCGAGAACGCGTGCTTTCGGCTCTCGCCGAGCCGCGTGTTCGCGCTGCGCTCGGACGACTTCGAGGGCTCGCCGACCCGATGGGTCTTCGACACGCACGAAACGTGACACGCCAGGCCTGAGGCACGGGCCTCGTCGGCGCGGCGCCCGAGGTCGACGACCGGTTGTGCTGGACTGCCGCGATGCCCACGACGCCCGCACCGCCGATCGAGTGTCGCGAGGTCACGAAGCGCTACGGACCCATCGTCGGGATCGACCGCGTCGACCTCGTCGTCGAGCAGGGGACCCGCACCGGGCTGCTCGGGCCCAACGGTGCCGGGAAGACGACGCTGCTGCGACTCCTCGTTGGCGTCCTCCGACCGACGAGCGGTGACGCGCGCCTGTTCGGCATCTCCGTCGCCGACGCCACGGCCCGGCGCCGCGTCGGCTTCATGCCGGCCGACCCCGCCTTCTATCCGGCGCTGACCGGACGGGAGAACCTCGAACTGCTCGCCCGGCTGCAGGGCGCGGCGGTGCCCGACCACGCGTGGGCGCTCGACCGCATGGCCCTCGACGAGACGGACCTCGACAGGGCGGTGGGGGCCTACTCGTCGGGGATGCGCCAGAAGCTCGCGATCGTGCAAGCGGTGCAACACCGCCCGGACCTGGTGATCATGGACGAGCCGGCGAACCGGCTCGACCCCTTCGCCCACCACAACTTCGAGGACCTCGTGGTCGAGCTCGCCCGTCGCGGGTGTGCCGTGGTCCTCTCGTCGCACGCGCTCGCCGAGGTCGAGGCCGTCTGCGACCGGCTGGCCATGATCCAGTCGGGCCGCGTGCTCGTGCACGAGCCCACCAGCCGCGTGCTGGCGCGCGCGCCCCGCCGACTCACGGTGCGCTATCGCCACGCCCCGGCGTCGATCCCACCGGGGCTGCAGGCGCCCGAGCTGCACGACCGGCGCCTCGAGGCGCTCGTCCCGGGACACCGACCGGACCTGCTGCGCGCCGTGCTCGCCGACGAGACCGTCGAGGACGTCCTCGTGCAGCCGGCGACGCTCGAGGACGTGTTCCTCGATCTCTACAAGGGTCAGCAGCCGTGAGCTCGGCGTCGACCGCGCTCGTGGTTGCCGAGCTCCGCACCCGGCGCCGGACCCTGCTGGCGCTCGCCGCCGGCGCGCTGGTGTTCGAGCTCGCGCTCGCCGGCACGTACACGGCCCTCGGCGGCGCCGCGGGCCTGGCCCAGAGCTTCGGGAAGAACCAGCCGGCGTTCTTCTCGGCGTTCGCCGGCGGCCGCGGCATCAACATCTTCACGCCGTCGAACTACGTCGGCTTCGGCTTCGTGCACCCCCTGTTCCTCGTGCTGACCCTGACCGTCGGGATCAGCATCGGGACGGCGTCGGTGGCGGGCGACATCGAGACCGGTCGAGTCGATCTGCTGTACACCCGCCCGCTGCACCGCACGACGCTGTTCGACAGCCGGCTCGGGCTGTGGGCGGGCGCGCAGGTGATGGTGGTGCTCGCCGCGCTCGTCGGCTCCTGGATCGGGACGACGCTCACCCACGACCTCCGTGGCGTCTCGCCCACGCTGTTCGTGCGCATCGGCGTGGCCTACCTGCCGCTGGCCGCGTTCTTCGGCGCCGTGGCGTTCGCGGCCTCGGCGGCGTCGCACACCCGCGGGCACGCGCTCGCGGTGACGGTCGGCGTGGCGTCGCTCGCGTACCTCGTCAACTTCCTCGCGCTGCTGTGGCACCCCCTGGCGTGGGCGGCGCGAGTGACGCCCTTCGGCTACTACACGCCCCTCGAGCCCAACGGACGGGTCGACGTCACGAACGTCGTGGTGCTGCTGGTCGCCGCGGTCGTGCTGATCGGGCTGGCGCGGCGGTGGCTCGAGCGGCGCGACCTCGTGTAGCCCGCGCCCGACCTACCAGCGAGGCGAGATCCGCCGACCCGTCATCGCCGTCGGGTCGATGCGCAGCACGACCGGACGGTCACCGCCGGCCCAGGGCCGGGCGCCGTGAGCGGTCAGCTCGCGAGCCGTACCCGGGTCCGTGACCCGGTCCAGGCGGCCGGTGACGAGCACGCTCCATCCGCGGGTGAACGCGGCGTCGAGGTGATCGACCTCGAAGCCCACCCGGTTGCCCGCGGTGCGGGCCAGGGTCGAGTTCGCCGCCGTGCGGAGCACGATCGCCCCGCCGAGCACCCGGTAGTTCACGGGGATCGCCACGGGTCCGCGGTCGTCGGTGTCGAGCACCACGCGGCCGACGCCCTCGCCGCCGAGCAGGCGCCGGGCCTCCTCGGGGCCGAGCACCTCCAGGAGCGGACGGGCGTCCCCCGGTCCGTGACTCGACGTCCGGTCGCTGTCCATGCCGAGCAGCGCCCCCGCGGTCGTGTCCAGTGCAGCGGCGAGCCGCAGCACGGCATGAGTCGTCGGCTGCGAGGGCCGCTGCTCGAGGGCCTTGAGGTAGCCGACCGACATGCCGCTCCGGTGGGCGAGCTCCTCGCGGCTGAGGTCGAGCTCGCGGCGCCGGTGCGCGATGCGGCGTCCGAGGTCACCCGGCCCCGGCGGGTCGTGCGGGGCGCTCAGCATGGTCGCGGCTCCTCTCGTGGTGGACGGCCGCGTGCTCACGGCGAGCGCTCGAGCTGGCCGCGGCCCCTCGTCGGCGCCGGCGCGTGCTGGCGGATCGCGTCGTCGAGCCGCCGGCCGACCTCGGCCAGGAAGCCCTGCAGCGACGCCGTGACCGCGTCGTGGCCCGCGACCCGGTCGGCCAGGGCGCCGACGGGACCCAACGGCGTCGTGTAGTCGCCGGACAGGCGGAGCTCGATCGTGTGGGGACCACCGCCCGTGAGGCTGAGGACTCCGTGCATCGTCGGGAAGAGCCGGGCGTGCTCGGCGGCCTTCCACGCCAGCGGGATCTCGACGGTGCGCGGAGACCGGCCGCGTGGGGGGCCGACGGGGTGCAGCGGCCCGACGTGTGCCTCGACGCGTCGACCGACGGAGCTGTGGCCGACCGCGACCCGGAGCTCCTCGAGCGGCTCGCGGATGATGTGCTCGACGTCGAGGCGCAGGATCGCCGGGACCTGCTCGTAGTGGCCGCGGATCCGTTCCGTGAGATCGACCATGTGGCGCATGGCGGCCTCCTCCCTCGCTGAACCCAACAGTGCATCGATTGCGGGCAGCCGGCTAGGGGCGAAGGTCCCGGGACGGCGCGGCGGCGCGGTCGAGCAGGCGCGTGTGGCGTCGCGGCGGCGCGAGCCCGGGATCGGGGCGCCTCCCGTCTCAGCGCGCCGGTCGGGCGCTCGACGCGCCGCGGCGGAGCTTGGACGCGAGTCCCTGGAGGAAGACGCGCACCCCGGTGTCCACGGCGCGTCGGGTCGTGTGGTCGGGCGCGCCGGTGCGCCGGTAGGTGGCGTTCATCACGACCTGGGAGCGGTCGCGGCCGAGCGGGACCACCTCGAGGTCGCTCGTGAGCGCCGGCAGCACCTCGGCGGGGACGTTCGTGTCCCAGCGCAACGGCATCACGAGCGTGTCGTCGCGGATTCGGACCGGGCCGCGGGCGCAGTGCACGGTGACCGGCGCCACGTCCAGCGTCAGGGGCTGACCGGGATTCAGGGCTCGCAGCGTGCCGATGGCCTCGACGATGGCGTCGTACGCGATCGGCTCGAGCCAGGCGGCGTCCTGCAGGAGCTGCGGCGCCACCGACTCGAAGGGCTGCTCGATGGCGATGAAGTCGCGGACGAACATGCCGCGTCACGATCGCATGACCCCGGCGGCGGGTGCAGGGGCGAAAGTCCCGAGATCCGGATCACTCGGGCAGCGGGACCCGCCACTCGAGCGTCGTCTCCGCCGCGTCGGCGGTCATCGAGCAGCTGCCGCCCAGGCGACGGGCACGGATCTCCAGGTTGGCGAGGCCATGACCCGGCGCGCCGTCGCCCTTCGGTCCGTGGCCATCGTCGACGACGCGCAGCACGACATGACGCGCGTCGGCGTGCACCGAGATGCGCACGTGGCCCGCCCCGGCGTGGCGGACGACGTTCACGAGCGCCTCGCCCAGGACGACGAGCAGCTCGTCGCCGATCGCCGGGGTGAGGAGCGACGACAACGGCCCGTCGATGCGCACGTTTGGTTCCAGCCCGGCGGGCTGGGTGATCTCGTCGACCAGCTGGAGGATCGCGGCGCTGAGGTTCGTCCGATCGGCCGTCCGGCCCTGGAGACTGAAGATCGCGTTGCGGATCTCGGCGATCGTCGCGTCGAGCTCGTCGATGGCGTGGCCGAGCTGGTCCGGGACCGGACCGTCGAACCGCTGGACCAGGGCCTGCAGCGACAGCCCGGTGGCGAACAGGCGCTGGATGACCTTGTCGTGCAGGTCCCGAGCGATGCGCTCCCGGTCGCGCAGGACCGCGAGGTCCTCGAGGCGCTCGTGGAGCCTGGCGTTGTCGATCGCGACCGCGGCCATCGCCGCGAGCGACACGATCAGTGCCTCGTCGTCCTCGCCGAACTCGGCGGCGTCGCGCTTCTCGCAGAGATACAGGTTGCCGAACACCTCGTGGCCGACGCGCACGGGGACGCCGAGGAAGGAGTGCATCGGCGGGTGGTGGTCCGGGAAACCGTACGAGGCGGGATGCGCGGCGAGATCGCCGAGGCGCAACGGACGCGGGTCGGTGATCAGCACCCCGAGGATCCCGCGTCCCTCCGGGTAGTGGCCGATGGCTTCGACCGTCTCCTCGTTCGCCCCGACGGTGATGAACTCGACGAGGTTCTGGTCGTCACCGATGACGCCGAGTGCGCCGTACCGGGCGCCGACGAGCTCGCACGCCGACTCGACGATCTGGTGGAGCACGACGGGCAGGCTCAAGCCCGCGGCGATGCTCAGCACGGCGTCGAGGAGCCGACGCAGCCGGTCGTCGGCGCTCACGAGCCCGGGGCGGTCCTCCTGCTCGTCGGACACGGCGATTACGCGCGGGGCGGCGCCGTGTCGCGCAGACCTGCGGCGTACACGGCAGCTTGGGTCCGGCGCTCCATGCCGAGCTTCGTCAGCAGGTTCGACACGTAGTTCTTCACGGTCTTCTCGGCCAGGTGGACACGCGCCGCGATCTGACGGTTGGTGAGCCCCTCGGCGATGAGGTCGAGGATGCGCCGCTCCTGGCCGGTGAGCTGCTCGAGGCGTGGGTCGGCGTCCGGGCCGCGGCGGAGCCGCTCGAGGACCCGTGCGGTCACCGTCGGGTCCAGCAGCGCCTCGCCGGCCGCCACCCGACGGACGGTGTCGACGAGGTCGACGCCCTTGACCTGCTTGAGCACGTAGCCGGACGCGCCCGCCATGATCGCCTGAAACAGGGCGTCGTCGTCGGCGAACGAGGTGAGGATCAGGCACCGGACCTCGGGGTGCCGGGCGCGAACCTCGCGGCACACCTCGACGCCGTTGCCGTCCGGGAGGCGGACGTCGAGCACCGCGACGTCGGGGCGCGTCGCCGGGATCCGGCGGAGCGCCTCCTCGGCCGTGCCCGCCTCGCCCGTGACGACGAGATCGTCCTCGGCTTCGAGCAGGTCACGCAGCCCGCGGCGCACGACCTCGTGATCGTCGAGCAGGAAGACGCGCGTCGCGTCGCTCACGGCACCGGAGTGTAGGGACTTCGCTCACGAGGCCGCTCGCCCCGGCGCCACCCCCACGGCGGAGGGTCCCAGCGCGTCGCGCCGGACGACCTCCTGCGCGGTGGGCACGACGACGACCGGGCAGCGGCCCCGCTCGACGCAGCGCTGGCTCACCGAGCCAAAGAGGAGCCCGGTCAGCCGCCCGCGCCCGCGCGAGCCGACGACGAGCAGCGCGGCGGTCTCGCTCGCCGCGATGAGCACCTCGGCGGGAGTGCCGTCGACCACGCGCGCCTCGAGGACGACGCCGGGTGGAAACGTCGCGTCTTCGAGGATGTGCGCGAGCGTCACCTCTGCCGAGTGCTGCTCCATCGTCGTCCACCGCTCGATGTCGCCCCGGTCGATCCAAGCGATGTCGAGGTGGTAGGCGTGCAGCACGGTGACTGGGACGTGACGGTGCGCCCCTTCGAGCAGCGCCCAGCGGAGCGCGGCGTGAGCGCCCTCCGAGTTGTCGACGCCGACGACGATCCGCGCGGTCATCGCGGACATGCTCCGGCGTCTGTCGCCGGTGTCGAGCGCGCCGACGCGGCGGCGTCGCGACGCCGAATTGGGTGGCGATCGTCGCGCCGCCGCGCCGCCGCCGCGCCGCCGAAGGTCGCGTGCTGGACTGCGTGCGGTCCCTCGACGACGAGCGCCCGGCCGAACGCTGCGAGCCGGCGACCCATCCGAGCGAGCAGCGCCGCGTCGCCGGCCGTGGGGCCGGCGGGGTCGGACACCTCGACGACGACCGGTCCCGTCGTCGTCACGCAGTAGCGCGTCAGCGCCGCGTCGAGGGCCTCGTCGTGGAGGCCCTCGTATAGCTGGAAGGGTGGGTACCCGCCTCGCCGAGCCGGCGCGCCCGGCTGGTCTCGTGTGTCGGGCGCGCCATCCACGACTCCGACCCTGGCCGAGACCGACGCCTCGTGGCAGGGCCGAAGGTCCCAGATCTGATGTCCCTCCGCGTGCTCGCGACGCGTGCGGCCCGGGAGGCGTCCCGGGTCAGGCGGGGGAGCGGATCACCACGACCGGGCAGGGCGCGTGCTCGACGAGGTGCTGGCTGACCGAGCCGAGCAGCAGTCCGGCGAAGCCGCCGCGGCCACGCGAGCCGATCACGACCATCGCCGCGTCGTCCGCGAGGTCGAGCAGGCGCAGCGAAGCTGGGCCCTCGACCACGTCGACGGTGACGTCGAGGCCCTCGCGGTGGCTCCCGAGGACCTTCTCGACGGCCTGCTCGGCGACCAGATGCGCCTCGTGCACGAACTCGGCACCCGCCAGGGGCGGCTGGTACGGGCCCCACGGCAGCATCGGATAGGACCAGCAGGTCACGACGTGCAGCGCCAGGCCGCGAAACCGGGCCTCGTCGCTCGCCCACTGCAGCGCCTGGTCGGACGCCTCCGATCCGTCGACCCCGACGAGGATCCGCCCCTCGTGGCTGGTTTCGCGTCCGGTCATCGTGTGCTCCTCGCCGTGTCGGTGTGACGACAGTCCAGCGCGCGTCGACGCGGTGATCCAGGGCCGGACGTCACACGGCCTCCCACGGCCGGGTCTGACCTCGGGCGAGGCCGCGGTCGCCGGGACTTTCGACCCTGGGCTCGGCCGCCGCGCTCCGCGACGCTCGGCAGCCATGGGACAGCTGCGGACCGCCTTCTCCGCCGTGAAGGGCACCTTGATCCTGTGCGGCACCGTGCTCGCCGCGAGCGTCATCGTGGTCGTCGTGCTCGCCGCCATGCCGGCGAAAGGCGTCGTCGGCGACGTTCGAGTCGACGAGACGAACTTCCACATCTCGATGCCCACCGTCCTGCCCCCCGGGCGGCACACGTTCGCGCTCACCAACTCGGGCACGGTCCCGCACGAGCTGCTGGTATTTCGCACCGATCTGCCCGGCAACCAGCTGCCGATCGGGCCGGACGGCAAGGTGGTCGAGGATTCGCCCCTGATGGTCAAGCTCGTCGACAGCGGCAACGCCACGAACCCCGGCACCAGCGCGTCGGTTCCGGCGGCGCAATCCTTCACACCGGGCCACTACGTGGCGGTCTGCAACCTGCCCGGCCACTACCGGCTCGGCATGTGGCTCAACGTGACCGTCAAGTAGGGCCCGCGCCTCCAGGCTCGCCCGGCGCCGCGCCGACGCCGTCACGCCCTCCGACCGGTCGGCCGTCTCCCCGCCACGCGGCCGCGCTGCCCGGTGTCACACCCGAACGGGCCTTTCGCCCCTACGCCGCCCGGGCGCCGCCCGTCATCGTGGCAGGCAACCTCGGACGAAGGCAGGTCCCCGCATGCGTCGCAAAGTGTTCGACATCCTCGCCAGCGCCGGCGGTGCGCTCCTCGTAGTCGTGCTGCTCGTTGCCGGGGCGCTCCTCCTGTGGGGCGCCAGCTTCGCCAACTCGAACGTCCACGACCAGTTGGCCCAGCAGGAGATCTTCTTCCCGGCCAAGGGCAGCCCAGCGCTCGCCAGCCCGAAGATCGGCCCGTACCTCGACCAGTACGCCGGGCAGCAGCTGACGACGGGTCCGCAGGCCGAGGCGTACGCCAACCACTTCATCGCCGTGCACCTGAGCGAGCTGCCCTACGGCGGCGTCTACTCCAAGCTCAGCGCGCAGTCGCTGGCGCACCCGAACGACGCCAAGCTCGCCGCCCTGACCGAGACGTCGTTCCGCGGCACGACTCTGCGCGGCCTCCTCCTTGAGGCGTACGGCTTCTGGACGTTCGGCCAGATCGCGTTCTGGGCGGCGATCGCCGCGTTCGTGCTGGCGTTCGTGGTCGGCGTCTTCGCTGCGTTCGGCTTCTGGCACGCCCGGCGGGTGTCCGAGCGCACCGAGCTGCTCGCCCCCCACGCCGCGGACGCCGGGTCGGGCCCTGCACCCGGCGACGCGCCGGCGGCCGGAGGTGAGCCGACGCACCAGGGTGCGTCGTGACCGAGCAGCCCCACGCCGCGCTCGGCCCGGCGCTGCGGTCGCTCGGGTCGTGCGCGGTGCGCGCGACCGACCTCGTGGCGCGCGGCCGCGTGCACCAGCCCCGCCGCCACGTCGGACGACGGTGCGCGTTCGCGGACGGCACGACCGCGGTGGTCTACCGCGAGACGGTCGTCGACCGCCCCGCGCCGGCGTCACCCGCCGTGCTGGTGGTGCGCTTCCAGCTCCGGGGTGTGCACACCTCCCGCGGCCACACGCTGTTCCGCTGGGAGAGCGAGCTGAACACCATGCTGTTCGTCGGCTTCCCCGGATTTGTCTCGAAGCTCTGGTTCCGCGAGGACGAGCGCGGCGTCTACCGGGGCCTCTACGACTGGGACGGCCCGGCGCTCGCCGAGCGCTACGTCCAGGCGCTCTGGTGGGCGCTCCGAGTCGTGAGCGTCCCCGAGTCGATCCACGCCACCGTCCTGCCGGGGTTGCGCCCCGACGACCTGCTCGCCGATCCGCGTCTCGCCGACGCTCTCGCGCCCGCCGACACCGCCGCCTGGTGGCGACTCAGCGGTGCGCCCGCATGAGCGACGCGCCGCCCACGGCTACCAGCACCCCATGACGGCGACGACCGCGGCGAACGCCAGGTCGGCGGGGCGGACGCCGGCCGGCGCGCCGGTCGGGTCGACGTCGAGGACGAACTGGTCCTTGCGGGCGACGAGCGTCCCGTCGGGCGCCTGGTAGGCGGCGTTGCCGAGCCCGTTCAGGCGGGTCCGGTCCTTCGTCGCCTGCTGCAGGCGGGTGTACGCGGCCTTGGCCGCGGCCTTGGTGTGGAGCTCGTCGACGGTGAGCACGAGCTGGCCCCCGGCGAGCGGATAGGTGCACGTGTAGGTGTGCCCCGCCCAGGCACCGTGCTGGGGCGCGGGGAGCGGCCCGCCGAGGAACTCGACGAGGGCGTTGCTGACCATCGCCTCGCAGACGTCGGTCGCCGGGTTGGCGCCGCCGTCGGCGTCGCGGGCGACGGCCAGCGAGGCCAGTGGGCCGGCCACCAGGAGCCCGGCGAGGGCGGCGCACGCAGCCGCCACCGGCAGGAACCGTCGCATCGGGGCGACGGTAGCCCGGCACAATGGAGTCGATGCACGCGGCAGCGCTGCGCTTCGAGCTCTGGGTCCCGGACAGCCGGTCGTTGAAGACCAAGCGCGCCGCGGTGCGGCCCATCGTCGACGGGCTCCGCCACCGGCTGCACGTGTCCGTCGCCGAGGTCGACCATCAGGACACCTGGCAGCGCGCCGCGCTCGGCGTCGCGGCCGTCGCCGACCACCCCTCACGGCTCGAGGAGGTCCTCGACACGATCGAGCGCTTCGTCCGCCGCGTCGGGACCGTCGAGGTGCTCCGCGTCGAGCGCGCCGAGCTCGTCGCGCCCGACGCCGGCCTGGAGTGGTGACGTGCCGCCCCCTCGCCCGCACCGCCGGTACGCCCGCACGCTGCGCGTGAACGAGGTCGTCCACGAGGCGCTCGCCGACGAGCTGGAGCGCTGCTCCGACCCGCGCCTGGCGATGGTGACCGTGACCGGCGTCGAGGTGAGCCCCGACCTGCGCCACGCCACCGTCTTCTACGCCGACCTCGGACGCCACGACGCGGCCACCCTCGCCGCGCTGCGGTCCGCCGCGCCGCACCTGCGGGCCGCGCTGGGGGAGGAGGTCCGCCTGAAGTACCTTCCGAAGCTGCACTTCCGGGAGGACCCGGCCATCGAGCGGGGCCAGCGGGTGGAGGAGATCCTCCGCGGCCTGCATCGGGCGGACCGGGGCGGCGGGGAGGACCAAGAGTGAGCGACGTCGAGCTCGACCGCGCGGCCGCGGCCGTGCGCCACGCCGACCAGATCGCGCTCGCGTGCCACGTCACGCCCGACGGCGACGCGCTCGGCTCGATGCTCGGGCTCTTCCACGTCCTGCGCGCCGCCGGCCGCCACGTCGTCGCGTCGTTCCCGTCGCCGTTCATCGTCGCGCCGCACTACCGCGAGCTCCCCGGCCTCGATCTGCTCACCAAGCCCGAGGACTTCCCGGCCGCGCCCGAGCTCATGCTCACCTTCGACTGCGGGTCGCTCGACCGTCTCGGCGACCTCATGCCCGCGGCCACCGCGGCGCGCGAGCTCGCGGTCATCGACCACCACATCTCGAACGACCGGTACGGGACGATCAACGTCATCGAGGCGGACGCCGCGGCGAGCGGGTGGGTCGTCCACCGTCTCGTCGACGCGCTCGGCCTGCCGCTGAACCGCGACGCCGCCGTGTGCCTGTACGCGGCGATCGTCTGCGACACCGGCCGGTTCCAGTACGACACGACGACCCCCGAGGTCTTCGACCTGGCGCGGCGCCTCACCGAGTTCGACGTGCCCGTCGCCCGCCTCTCCCGCGCGCTCTTCGAGGAGCACCGCTTCGCCTATCTGCGCCTGCTCGGCGAGGCCCTCGCCGAGGCCGAGCTCGTCCACGACCAGCGCTTCGTGTGGACCGCCGTCACCCAGGCGATGCTCGCCCGCCACGACGTCACCCTCGACGAGGTCGAGGGCCTCATCGACATCCTGCGGCGCACCGCGGAGGCCGAGGTCACCTGCGTGCTGAAGGAGGAGGCCGACGGCACGATCCGGGTGAGCCTGCGCTCGCTCGGCGAGGTCGACGTGCGCCGCATCGCCGAGGGCCACGGCGGCGGCGGCCACCGCTTCGCCGCCGGGTTCACGTCCCACGACGACATCCCGGCGACCGTCGCGGCCATCCGCGCCGCGCTCTGAGGTGCGATGCGCGACGGCCTCGTCGTGGTGGACAAGCCGGCGGGCTGCACCTCCCACGACGTCGTCGCGCGCCTGCGGCGCGTCTACGCGCAACGCCGCGTCGGGCACGCCGGCACGCTCGACCCTGACGCGACCGGCGTGCTGCTCGTCGGGCTCGGGCGGGTCACCCGGCTGCTGCGCTACCTCCAGGACCGCCCGAAGGTCTACCGGGGCGACGTCATGTTCGGCGTCGCGACGAGCACGCTCGACGCGTCCGGCGCGGTGCTCGACCGTCGCCCGCTGCCGGTGACCCGCGAGCAGGTCGACGACGCCGCGACCCGATTCGTCGGCGACCTCCAGCAGGTCCCGCCGATGGTGAGCGCGCTGCGCGTCGGCGGCCGGCGCCTCCACGATCTCGCCCGCCGCGGCGAGGAGGTGGAGCGCGCGCCCCGCGCCGTGCACGTCGAGCGTCTCGCCGTCGAGGGCTTCCAGCCCGGGCCGTACCCCGTGGCGACGATCCTCGTGGAGTGCAGCGCCGGCACCTACGTCCGCTCCCTTGCCGCCGACCTCGGCTCGGCGCTCGGCGGCTGCGCCCACCTCGACGCGCTCCGCCGCCTCGCCATCGGGTCCTTCGGCCTCGACGAGGCCCGCACGCTCGAAGCGGTCGAACGCGCACCGGACGCGGCGGTCCTCGAGCCGGCGGCCGCGGTGCGCGACCTCGAGCGGGTCGAGGTCGACGAGGAGCAGGCGCGCGGCGTGTGCCACGGCATGACGTTCCCGTGCTCGGCCCTGCCCGCGGCGACCGGACCGGGCCCGTTCGCGCTCGTCGGCCCCGGCAGCGGGCTCCTCGCCATCTACGAGCGGCGCTCGGCGGGCTTCAAGCCGACGGTGGTCGTGGCGAGCCCCGATCCGGCGTGATGCAGGTCGTCACCGACCTCGAGGGCTACGAGCCCGACCCGGACGGCGCGGTCGTGACGATCGGCGCCTACGACGGGGTCCACCTCGGCCACCAGGCGGTGCTGCGCCTCGTCCGCGAGGGCGCGACGGCGCGGGGCCACAGTGCGGTGTGCCTCACCTTCGATCGCCACCCCGCCGAGGTCGTGCGACCCGAATCGGCGCCGTGTCTGCTCACCACGCTCGAGCAGAAGCTCGAGCTGCTCGCCGCGACCGGCTATGTGGACACGACCGCCGTGCTCACCTTCGACGAGGCGCGCAGCCACGAGCCGGCCGAGGAGTTCGTCGAGACGATCCTCGTGCGCGGGCTGCACGCCACGCGCGTCGTCGTCGGCGCCGACTTCCACTTCGGCTACCGGCGCCACGGCTCGGTCCGGCTGCTCGAGCAGATGGGCGCCGAGCTCGGCTTCGAGGTGCTCGGGCTCGGCCTCATCCCCGTCGTCGGCGACCGCGGCGGGACGCCGTACTCGTCGACCGAGATCCGTCGGCTCCTCGCCGAGGGCGCCGTCGGCCACGTCGCGGCGATGCTCGGCCGGCCACCCCGCCCGTACGAGGTGCGGGGCACGGTCGTGCGCGGCGACGGGCGAGGCCGCGCGCTGTCCTTCCCGACGGCGAACGTGTCGCCCCCGAGCCGCACCTGCCTGCCCGCCGACGGCATCTACGCCGGGACGTTCCTCGCCGAGGACGGCGTCGAGCGGGTCGGCGCGATCTCGCTCGGGCGCCGCCCCACCTTCTACGCCGACGCCGAGCAGTCGCTGCTCGAGGTGCACGTCCTCGACTTCGACGGCGACCTCTACGACCAGGCGGTGAAGGTGCGCTTCGTCGAGCACCTCCGCGGTGAAGATCGCTTCGACAGCGTCGAGGCGCTCGTGGCCCAGATCCGCCGCGACGTCGAGGCCTGCCGAGTGGTCTTCGGCCTCTGAGCGCGGCCGGCTCGGGGCGTCCGGCGGCGGCTCTGGTACCCTGGCCCGAGTTACGCAGACCTTGCTTCACATGCCCGACACGACGGCCACCATCGCCGACCATCGCCTCCACGAGACCGACACGGGCTCGCCGGAGGTGCAGATCGCGCTGCTCACCGAGCGGATCAACCACCTCACGGAGCACCTGAAGGTCCACACCAAGGACCATCACTCGCGCCGTGGGCTGCTCACGATGGTCGGTCGCCGCCGTCGGTTGCTCGACTACCTCCGACGCAACGACGTCGAGCGGTACCGGGCGCTCATCGCCAAGCTCGGTCTGCGTCGCTAACCGAGCGCCGGTTGTCAGTCGCCAGTGCCCGGCTGAGGTGCCGCCTGGCGGTCGCCTCGTCTGGACCCTGACCACTGGGAACCGTCGCTCCGCCCGTCATGAGAGGAGCACGTTCCCGTGCCTGAAGCCATTCGAGTCGCCGGCGCGGTCACGCCCGACGGCAAGACCATGTCGTTCGAGACGGGGCGCCTCGCCCCGCTCGCCAACGGCGCCGTCGTCGTCCAGCTCGGCGAGACCACCCTGTTGTCCACGGTCGTCACGAGCAAGCCGCGGGAAGGCATCGACTTCTTCCCGCTCACCGTGGACGTCGAGGAGCGCATGTACGCCGCCGGGAAGATCCCCGGCTCGTTCTTCCGGCGGGAGGGCCGCCCCGGCGAGCAGGCCGTCCTGACCTGCCGGCTCACCGACCGCCCGCTGCGCCCCTCCTTCCCCGAAGGCTTCCGCAACGAGGTCCAGGTCATCGCCACGATCCTCGGCGCCGACCTGGAGAACCCCCACGACATCGCCTCGATCAACGGTGCCTCCGCCGCGCTCATGGTGTCGGGCATCCCGTTCAACGGCCCGATCGGCGCGGTGCGCATCGCCCACCGCGACGGCGAGTGGATCGCCCACCCCACCTACCAGGACGGCGACGAGTCGACGTTCGAGATGGTCGTCGCGGGTCGCAAGCTCGCCGACGGCGACGTCGCGATCATGATGGTCGAGGCCGGCGGCACCGAGGCGACCTGGGAGCTCTACGAGCAGGGCGCGCCGAAGGTCACCGAGGACGTCATCGCCGACGGCCTCGAGTGGTCGAAGGAGTGGATCCGCGCGTCGATCGACCTGCAGCTCCAGCTCGTCGCCGCCGTCCAGGAGCGCCACGGCCCCATCGAGGAGATCGCCTACGAGCCGCGCCGCGACTACGACGCCGACGTCTTCGACGCCGTCGCCGACGCCGTGCGGACCGAGACCGCCGAGGCGATGGCGATCGCCGACAAGACGGCCCGCAACGAGCGCCTCGCCGAGATCGAGTCCGCCGTCGAGGCCGAGCTCGCGACCGGCCCCGACGCGGCCTTCGCCGACCGGGTCGGCGAGATCCGCAAGGCCTTCCGCGCCCTCCAGAAGCAGGTCGTGCGCACCCGGATCGTGAACGAGGGCGTCCGCATCGACGGGCGCGGCACGACCGACATCCGGCCCCTGTCCGCCGACGTCGCGCTCATCCCGACGGCGCACGGCACCGGCCTCTTCCAGCGCGGCGAGACCCAGGTGCTGTCCGTCACGACGCTCGGCATGCCCCGCATGGAGCAGATCCTCGACACGATCGGCGTCGACGACCGCAAGCGCTACATGCACCATTACAACTTCCCGCCGTTCTCGACCGGTGAGACCGGCCGGGTCGGCTCACCGAAGCGCCGCGAGATCGGTCACGGCGCCCTCGCCGAGCGGGCCCTCGTCCCCGTCGTCCCCAACGCCATCGAGTGGCCCTACACGATCCGGGTCGTCTCCGACGTCCTGTCGTCGAACGGGTCGACGTCGATGGCGTCGGTCTGCGGCTCGTCGCTCTCGCTGATGGACGCCGGCGTCCCGATCAAGGATGCGGTCGCCGGCATCGCGATGGGCCTCGTGTACGCCGACGGCAAGTACACGACGCTCACCGACATCCTCGGTGCCGAGGACGCGTTCGGCGACATGGACTTCAAGGTCGCCGGCACCCGCGACTCGGTCACCGCGCTGCAGCTCGACACGAAGATCGACGGGCTGCCCGCCGACGTGCTCGCCCAGGCGCTGCGCCAGGCCCACGACGCCCGCGTGACGATCCTCGACACGATGGCCGGCGCGCTCGCCGAGCCCCGCGACGACGTGAAGCCGACCGCGCCGAAGATCATCAGCTTCGAGATCCCGATCGACAAGATCGGCGAGGTCATCGGCCCGAAGGGCAAGGTGATCAACACGATCACCCAGGAGACCGGTGCCGACGTGTCCGTGAAGGACGACGGCGCCGTCGGTACGGTCACGATCGGCTCGAAGGAGTCGTCCTCGGTCGAGGAGGCCCGCCGCCGCATCGACCTCATCCTCGACCCGCCCACCGCCGACCTCGGCGCCGAGTACACCGGCAAGGTCGTCAACGTCACGAAGTTCGGCGCGTTCGTGAACGTGCTGCCCGGCAAGGATGGGCTGCTGCACATCTCGAAGCTCGGGCGGGGCAAGCGCATCGACCGGGTCGAGGACGTGCTGAACCTCGGCGACGAGGTCACGGTGAAGGTCGACGACATCGACAACGCCGGGAAGCTCTCGCTCAGCCTCGTCGGCGACGACGACGACGGGGACGGCGCGCCCTCCGACGACGACCGACCCGTGTCCCGGCCCCGCTCCGGGGGTGGGCGTCCCGAGCGCAGCGAGCGCCCCGAGCGTCCTGAGCGCAGCGAGCGTCCCGAGCGCAGCGAGCGAGCCGAGCGGCCCGCCCGCGACCACCGCGACGGCGACGTGCCGTCCTTCGAGGACCAGTGGGAGTCCGAGGCCAAAGCCGAGTTCGGGGACCTCGGGCCGGCCGAGGCCGCCCGCACCGGCGGGCGCAGCGGCGGTGGGGGCGGTGGGGGCGGCGGAGGCGGCGGGCGGTCCCGGCCGCGCCGGCGTCGCTGACCGAACGCTCAACTCGGGCACGCCCGATGCCGATGGCCGCCAAATGATCGGGCGGACCCGGCTCGCCTCGGGCCTGCGGGTGGTCACCGAGGCGCTGCCGCACCTGCGGTCCGTCGCCGTCGGCTTCTGGGTCGGCACCGGCTCGCGCGACGAGCCGGCGCCCCACGCCGGGGTCAGCCACTTCCTCGAGCACCTGCTGTTCAAGGGCACCGCGGAACGCGATGCGGCGTCGATCGCCGAGGCTGTCGAGTCCGGCGGCGGCGACATGAACGCCTTCACCGCCCAGGAGCTCACCACCTTCTATCTGCGCGTCCCCGACGAGGGCCTCGCCGAGGGCCTCGAGATCCTCTCCGACATCGTGTGGCGGCCGGCGCTGCGCCCCGAGGACGTCGAGTCGGAGCGCCAGGTCATCCTCGAGGAGCTGCACCTGCGCGACGACGAGCCCGAGGATCTCGTCCAGGACCTCTTCACCGACGCGGTGTTCCCCGACCACCCGATCGGGCGGGAGGTCATCGGCTCGATGGACACGCTCACCGCGATGACCCGCGACGAGATCGCCGCGTTCCACCACGACCACTACCACCCGAGCAACGTCGTCGTCGCCGTCGCCGGGAACCTCGAGCACGACCGTGTCGTCGAGCTCGTCGAAGCCGGTCTCAGCGGCGGGAACGGCGCGCGGCCCGCCCGCGAGCCCTACTTGGGGGAGCCGCCGCCGCGCCCGGTCGCCGTGCTCGAGCGTCCCACCGAGCAGGCCCACCTCGTCCTCGGGATGCGCGCCCTGCGCCACGACGACCCCGACCGCTACGCGCTCATGCTGCTGAACCAAGCGCTCGGCGGCGGGATGTCGTCCCGGCTGTTCCAGGAGGTGCGCGAGCGCCGCGGGCTCGCCTACTCGGTGTACTCGTACCGCGCCGCGCTCGCCGACGCCGGGCTCCTCGCCGTCTCGGCCGGCACCGCCCCCGACCGGGTCGACGAACTCCTCGAGGTCCTCGACCGCGAGCTGCGCCGCGTCGTCGACGACGCGGGCGTCACCGACCGGGAGCTCGAGGCGGCGCGCGGCCACCTGCGGGGCTCGCTCGCGCTGTCGCTCGAGAGCTCGGGTGCCCGCATGCACCGGCTCGGCCGCAACGAGGTCACCCTCGGGGACGTGCCCAGCCTCGACGAGGTCGTGGCCCGCATCGACGCCGTGACGCCCGACGACGTGGCGCGGGTCGTCGAGCGGGTGTTCGGGACCGGGCCGCGGACCCTCGCCGTCGTCGGGCCGTTTCCCGCGCAGCGCTTCGCCGACCGGGCGTAGCCTTCCCGGCCGTGACCAAGGTCGGCGTGTTCGGCGCCGGGGGCCGCATGGGGCGGACGGTGTGCGCCGCCGTCGCCGCCGAGCCGGACCTCGAGCTCGTCGCCGCCGTCGACCCGTACCACGCCGGCATCGACCTCCAGCAGCTCGGCATCCCCGACACCGGCCTGCAGGTCGCCGGCGCCGCCGAGGCGCTCACCGCCGCGGGCGCCGAGGTCGCCGTCGACTTCACCGTCCTCGACGCGGCCCGGGGCAACCTGATGTGGTGCGCCGAGCACGGCGTCCACGCCGTCGTCGGCACCACCGGCTTCACTCCCGACGACGTCGCCGCGCTCGGCCGGCGCTTCGACGCCTCCCCGGCGAACGCGGTCGTCGCCCCGAACTTCTCCATCGGCGCGGTGCTCATGATGCGCTTCGCCGAGCTCGCCGCCCCGCTGTTCGACACGGCCGAGATCATCGAGCTGCACCACGACCAGAAGATCGACGCGCCGTCGGGTACGGCGCTGCTCACCGCCGAGCGCATGGCGGCCGCGTCACCCGAGTGGGGCGCCGACCCGACCACCCAGACCGTCGTCGAGGGCGCGAGGGGTGGCGCGACGACCGCCGGGATCCGGGTCCACTCGGTGCGGCTCCGCGGCCTCGTCGCCCACCAGGAGGTCCTGCTCGGCACGACCGGCCAGACGCTGTCCATCCGCCACGACAGCTACGACCGCAGCTCGTTCATGCCGGGCGTGATGCTCGCCGTGCGGAGCGTCGCCGACCGGCCCGGCCTCACGATCGGGCTCGACGCGCTGCTCGGCCTCTGAGTGGCGACCGTCGGGCACGCCCGCCACGCGCGTGCTCGCCGGCGCGTACGACTGCGTCGCCCACTACGGGATCGACAAGACGACCGTCGACGACGTGGCGAAGGCGTCCGGGGTGTCGCGCGCCACCATCTACCGGCTCTTCCCGGGTGGGCGCGACCAGCTGCTGCGCGAGACGGTCGGCTGGGAGATGAACCACTTTTTCGCCCGGCTCGCCGACGCGGTCGCCGACGCCCCGGACCTCGCTGCCCGCCTCGAGACGGCGCTCACCTTCGCCCACCGGGCCGTCGGCGAGCACGCCGTCCTCCAGAAGATCCTCGTCACCGAGCCCGGCTCGCTGCTCCGCCTCATGACCCTCGAGCAGGACCGGGTCCTCGGCTACATCGCGGCGTACCTGCGGCCGCTCCTCGCCGCAGAGGCCGAAGCCGGCCGGCTCCGCCCGGGCGTCGACGTCGACGCCGCCGCCGACTACCTGGCCCGGATGGTGCTGTCCCTCATCGGCAGCCCCGGCCGGTGGGACCTCGAGGACCCGGCCGCGGTCCGGGCGCTCGTCCGGGCCGAGCTGCTCGGTGGGATCCTCGCCGCGGGGGCCGCCCGGGGGACTTGAGTACCGGCTACTCAGGACCCGGGGCACGCCATCGGGCGAGGATGGCGCGACGCGGACCGGGGTGCCGGTCCCAGACAGGAGGCAAAACGGTGGCAGAC
This sequence comes from uncultured Actinomycetes bacterium, assembly GCA_963731625.1. Taxonomy (GTDB): domain Bacteria; phylum Actinomycetota; class Acidimicrobiia; order IMCC26256; family PALSA-555; genus PALSA-555. The sequence continues at coordinate 677,263 of CAVSWH010000001.1, read as the reverse complement.
GTGATGACCCAGGATGAGCTCAAGTGGAACGAGCAGGCGAAGGCCGCCGCCGGGGGCATCCTCGACGAGCCGGTCGAGGCGGCGACGCGCTGTGAGGAGCTCAAGGTCGGCATGGCCGTGGGTGCCGTCGGCATGGGCAAGGGCATGCAGGGGATGGCCAACGCCAGCATGTCGATCAGCAAGGGCATGACCAAGTTCATGGGGAAGAGCATGAAGGGCGTGGGGGAGATGCGGACCGGCGGGCTGCCGAGCATGTTCGTCCTCGCGGTGACGCCGACGAAGATCCACGCCATCGAAGCGAAGGCGAAGAAGGGCAAGGACCTGAGCGTCGGGAAGGCGCTGAAGACATGGGACCGGGCCGGGTTCCAGGCCAAGCGCGGGATCGACATCGCCGCCGCGGCGCAGGGCGTGCCCGCTGACCGCCAGATCCTCACCCTGTACCTGCCGAACCAGATGCTGGCGAACATGGCGCCGGGCATCGGCCAGCCGACCCAGTTCATGGTCGGTCGGGACCCGGCGAGCGAGGCGGTCCTCACCGCGATCGCGTCGTAGCGCCGACGGCCAGGGGCTGGCCGCGTCCCGACGGCAGGCCAGGGCGGGCAGGCAGGGGAGCACGGGATGGACACCGCCAACGAGCGGCCGACGCCGGTCGGACCGCGTCCCGAGGAGGACGCGGTCCGGTCGGAGCAGTCGACGGCCAACCAGGCGATCGTCGACGACGCGATGGCGCTGCAGGCCCAGATTCATGCCGAGGAGGCGCTGCTCGAATCGGGCACCCGGGGTCGGGCGACGATCACACGGTTCACCGACACCGGGGTCCTCGTGCAGTTCAACCCCCAGGTCGTGCTGGACCTCAGCGTCGCCGTCGGCGGCCGGGCGCCCTACGACCTCCGGCTCACGACCACCGTGTCGCCCCACCACTTCGGCCGCCTGCAGGCCGGCGCCGACCTCGACGTGCGCGTCGACCCGGTCCAGCCCCAGCACGTCGCGATCGACTGGTCGGGCACGTGAGCGAGCAAGACATGACGAGAACCTTCGACCGAGGAGCATGCGATGGGTGAGCCTGGTCTTGAGGAGCTGCGGGCCAGCGGGGCGACGCCGGCGCGGGCCCTGATCAGCGAGGCGAAGTCCGGCAGGAAGTGGAAGGCCGACCCCAGCCAGATCGTCTGGAAGGTGACGATGCGGGTGATGCCCGAGGACACCGGGCCCTTCAACGCCACGATCCAGGTGCCGTACCCGGCGAGCCAGGGCGGGCCCTCCCTCGGGTCGCTCGTCAGCGTGCTCTACGACCCGCGCGACCACTCGAAAGTCGCCATCGATCCCACCGCGCCCACGGAGTCCTGGGGTCAGGTGCAGGCCGCCCAGCAGAATCACATCGTCGAGCAGGCCATGTCCCAGTCGGCCGGGGGTGCGGCCATCTTCACGGGCGGCCGATGGATCCAAGGTGGCCCCGCCGCCGCGCCGGCGAGCGCGGCCGCCCCGCCGTCGACCGGCCAGTCCTCGAGCCTCGCCGGCGAGCTCGAGAAGCTGGCCAGCCTCCGGGACAGCGGCGCCCTCACCGACGCCGAGTTCCAGGCCCAGAAGGCGAAGCTCCTCGGCGCGTAGGCCGCCCCTGGCGGTGACGCACGCCACACCCCCAGTCGTTGACGCTGAGACGAATCGAGTCGTATCGTCTCAAGCAGGATGAGTGTGGTCCTCACCGAGCGTGTGCCCGCCCTCCGGCCCTCGGACCTGGAGGCCCGGGCAGCCGAGGCGCTGCTGGCGTGCGTCGCCCGGCAGGGGCTCCGCAAGACGACCCTGGACGACGTCGCCCGCGAGGCGGGGACCTCCCGGGCGACCCTCTACCGCAACTTCGCGAGCAAGCAGGCCGTCGTCGACGCCGCGGTCCGCCTCGAGGCGGCACGGGTCACGACCGCGCTCCTCGACGCCGCCGGGGCGACGCGCACGCTCGAGGACGCCGTCGTCGCCGTGCTGCGCACCGCGCACCGCGAGCTCGCCGGCCACCCCGCGCTGAGCTACGTCGCGGCGTACGAGCCGGAGCGGCTCCTGCCGAGCCTGTCCTTCGGCGGCCTCGACGCGCTCCTCGCCCGGGCCAGCCACACGCTCGCGCCCGCGTTCGCTCCCTACGTCGGCGCCGACCAGGCCGCCCGCGGTGCCGAGTGGGTCACCCGCATCGGGCTCACCCTGCTCTGCGCACCGCACGCGCCCGTCCCCCTCGACGACGAGGCCGCCGTCCGGCGGTACGCGTCCGCGTTCATCGTCCCTGCCCTTGCCCGTTCGTCCACCGATCTCCCCTCTCGGAGGTAGCCATGTCCAGCACCGAAGAGCTCATCGGCCGCGCCAACGTCAACGACATCGAGGCGATCCTGGCGGTCACCAACCGGGACGTCGACGCGGTCTCGCACGCCGTCCGCGCCGACGCCGAAGCGATCTTCACGTGGGACTACCAGCAGTCCCGCAAGCCGCTGCAGCGCCTCTACGAGAAGGCGAAGACCTCGCAGTGGAACGCCAACGACCTGCCGTGGGACACCGACGTCGACCCGGCCGCGGTCGCCGCCGCGAACCAGGTGCAGAACGGCTACGGCGACAACCGCATCGACCTCACCGGCACCCCCTTCCAGCACTGGGGCGACAAGGAATGGCTCGACTTCAACATCGAGTCGCAGAGCTGGACGCTCTCCCAGTTCCTCCACGGCGAGCAGGGCGCACTCATCTGCACCGCCCAGATCGTCGAGACCGTCCCGTGGATCGACGCCAAGTACTACGCGTCGACGCAGGTGATGGACGAAGCCCGCCACGTCGAGGTGTTCAGCCGCTACCTCAACGAGAAGCTCCACGGCTACTACCCGATCAACGCGCACCTGCGGATGCTGCTCGACGACATCATCGGCGACAGCCGCTGGGACATGACCTACCTCGGCATGCAGATCATGGTCGAGGGCCTCGCGCTCGCCGCGTTCGGGTTCATGCACCAGATGACGACCGAGCCGCTCCTCAAGCAGCTGCTCCGCTACGTGATGAGCGACGAGGCCCGCCACGTCGCCTTCGGCGTCCTCTCGCTCAAGGAGTACTACGAGCAGCTGTCGGCCAGCGAGATCCGCGAGCGCCAGGAGTTCGCGTTCGAGGCCGCGGTGCGCATGCGCGACCGGTTCCTCCAGCAGGAGGTCTGGGAGCGGATGGGCATCAACGTGCAGGAGGCGGTGAAGGTCGTCCTCCAGGACCCGGACCGGCCGATCTTCCAGTCGATGCTGTTCTCGAAGATCGTCCCGAACTGCAAGAAGCTCGGGCTCCTCGACGCGGCCGACGGCTGGCTGCGCCAGCAGTTCACCGAGCTCGGCGTCATCCAGTTCGAGGACTGGGTCGACACCGGCGAGGAGTACGCGATGCTCGACGAGGTCGCCAAGGACCGCGCCGGCAGCGCCGCCTGAGGCGACGTCCCGGCGGGGGCTCCCCCGGTCGGGACGCGACGCCGCACTAACTTGCCAGCATGACCGCGTCCGTCCGGCTCGTGTTCCTGGGCGGGCTCGGCGAGATCGGGCGCAACTGCGCCTGTCTTGAGGTCGACGGGCGCATCCTCGTCATCGACTGCGGGCTCATGTTCCCGACCGACGACATGCCCGGCGTCGACCTCGTCCTCCCCGACTTCACGTTCCTGCGCGACCACGCCGACGCGGTCGACGGCATCGTCGTCACCCACGGCCACGAAGACCACGTCGGCGGGCTCGCCTACCTGCTGCGCGACGTCCGCGCCCCGATCTACGGGTCCCGCCTCGCCCTCGGCCTGGCCCGCAACCGCATCGACGAGGCCGGGCTCCTCGGCCGCACCGAGCTCATCCCCGTCGCCGACGGCGAGACCCGCCGCATCGGCGGCGTCGACTGCGAGTTCATCCCCGTCGCCCACTCGGTGCCGCACTCGGTCGCCGTCGCGTACTCGACGCCCGCCGGCACGATCCTGCACACCGGCGACTTCAAGCTCGACCTCACCCCGGTCGACGGGCGCCGCACCGACGTCGCCCGCCTCGGCGAGCTCGGCCGCGCCGGCGTGCGGCTCCTCCTCTCGGATTCCACGAACGCCGAGAAGGCCGGCTTCACCTCCTCTGAGTCGACGGTCGGGCCGGTCATGCGCAACCTGTTCCGCGACCACCCGACGAAGCGGTTCATCGTCGCGTCGTTCGCGTCGCACCTGCACCGCGTGCAGCAGGTCGCCGAGGAGGCCATCGCCGCCGGGCGGCGCGTCGCGTTCCTCGGCCGGTCGATGACCCAGAACGTCACGCTCGGACGCGAGATGGGCGTCCTGGCGCTGCCGACCGGCGCCATCATCGACGCCGACGAGGTCGCCCGCTTCGCCCCCGGCGAGGTGTGCGTCATCTGCACCGGCTCGCAGGGCGAGCCCATGAGCGCCCTCTCGCTGATGGCCACCCACCAGCACAAGCTGCTGAAGGTGAGCAGCGACGACGTCGTCGTGCTCTCCGCCCACGCCATCCCCGGCAACGAGCCGGGCGTCCACCGCGTCATCGACGGCCTCTACCGCGCCGGCGCGCTCGTGCTCCACGAGGGGACCACCCCGGTGCACGTCTCGGGGCACGCCTCCCGCGAGGAGCTGAAGTTCATGCTCGGCCTCGTCCGCCCCGACTGGTTCATCCCGGTCCACGGCGAGTACCGCCACCTCGTCCACCACGCCGCGCTCGGCATCGAGATGGGCCTGCCCGCCCAGCACGTCGTCGTCTGCGAGGACGGCGACGCCGTGTCGCTGCACCCCGGCGGCCTCGACGTCGAGTGGCGTGCCGTCCCCGCAGGCTACGAGTACGTCGACGGGATCGTCGGCGACATCGGCCACGGCGTCCTGCGCGACCGGCGCAGCCTCGCCGAGGAGGGCTTCGTCGTGGTGATCGTCACCGTCGACGCGGTCAGCGGCGAGATCGTCACCGGCCCCGAGATCGTCACCCGCGGCTGGGTCTACGAGGCCGAGGCCGACGAGCTCCTCGAGGACGCACGCGGCGCGGTCCGCGACGCGATCCGCGACGCCACCGCCGACGGCACCGTCGACTTCGAGGCGCTGCGCCGCGCCGCGCGCCGGGCGCTCGCCCGGCTCATCAACGAGCGGACCCGCCGGCGGCCCGCCGTCCTCCCGGTGGTGATGGAGGTCTGAGCCGGCCGTGACCCTCCGCGACTGGTCGAACTTCATCGCCGACCGGGTGGCGCTCGTCACCGGCGCGGGCGCGGGGATCGGCCGGGCCATTGCCATCCAGATGGCCCGGGCGGGCGCCCGCATCTGGGTGAACGACCTCGACCCCGGCCGCGCCGAGGCGGCGTGCGCCGAGATCGCCGCCGAAGGCGGCGAGGCCCGCCCGGTCGTCGCCGACGTCTGCGACGGCGACGCCGTGGCGCGCATGTACCGCGAGACCGGCGCGCTCGACATCCTCGTGAACAACGCCGGGAGCGGCGTGCGGGCCTGGGGCGGGAGCGGCGGCCAGCGCCTCGTCACCTTCGCCGAATCCGGCCCCGAGGACTGGGACCCCATCATCCGGGTGAACCTCGCCGGCGTGCTCGGCGTGACGCGCGCGTACCTGCCCGCGATGCTCGACGCGCGCTGGGGCCGGATCCTCGTCATCGTCTCCGACGCCGGCCGGCGCGGCGAACGCCGCCAGGTCGTCTACGGCGCGGCGAAGGCCGCGGCGATGGGGTTCGTGCGCGGGCTCGCCGCCGAGGTCGGCCGCGACGGCGTCACCGTGAACTGCATCTCGCTCGGGTCGATGAAGCACGCCGCCCTCGCCGAGGCGATCGAGGCCGACCCCGCCCTCGAGTCGAAGCTCGCCCGCAACTACCCGGTCGGTCGCCTCGGACGCGTCGAGGACCCCGCGCCGCTCGCCGTGCTGCTCTGCAGCGACGCCGCCGAGTGGATCACCGGGCAGGTGTACCCGGTCGACGGCGGGTACGCCCCCGCGCTCTGACGGGACGCACGGGGCCCGAGCGGCTCCTGTGTCCGCTGACGTTTCTGGGGCTGGTGTTAGCGTGACCCGGTGGCGTCCCGCACCACCACCCGGTCTCGACGCGCGCCGTCGAAGCCGCGGTCGAGCCGCCCCACGCGGCGCACCCCGACCCCCGAGCCGCCCCGCCACGACTTCACCGCCGCGCTCACCGGCGCCGCCCGCCGCCAGCTGCGCGCCCACCGCGGCGACGCCGCCGGCGTCGGGCTCCTCGTCCTCGCCGCGCTGACCGCCCTCGGACTGGCCTCCGACCTCGCCGGCGGTGTCGGCCGCGGCCTCGCCGACGGGCTCGGCGCCGCCGTCGGCCAGGCCCGCTACGGCGTCCCGATCGCCTGCGCCGTCGCGGCGATCGCCTGCCTGCGGGCCCGCACCCCGGTGCCCGCCGCCGACGACACCGCCCCGCCGGCGGACGCGCCGGAGCCGGCGACCCTGCGCGTCGGGCTCGGCGTCGTGCTCGTGACCCTCGCCGTCGTCGCCCTGCTGCACCTCGCCGCCGGCGCCCCCGCCCTGTCCGGCGCCGTCGCGACGCTGCGTGCCGCCGGCGGCTACCTCGGCGCGGTCACCGGCGGGCCGCTCGCCGACGCGGCCGGCACCGTCGGCGCGGCCGTGATCCTCGTCGGCCTGGGCCTGCTCGGCGCGCTGCTCGTCACCGGCGTGTCCGCCCGCCGCGTCGCCTCCGCCGTCGCGGGCGGCGCGCGCGTCGCCGCCCGCGGCGCCCGCGAGCTCACCGCGCGACCCACCGACCCCGACGCGCCGGTGCTCGACCTCACCACGTTCGACGAGGACGGCGACGTCGGCCCGGGCGCGCCCTACGACCTCGAGCGCGACGAGCCGGCCGCCGCCGCGCCCGCCCGCGACCCCGAACCCGGCGGCGACCCGACCGACCCCGGCCTGACGCCCGTGCCGCTCGTCGAGGAGGCCGGCGGCCAGATGGCCCTCGACGTGGCGCGCGCCGGCCGGCCCGGCGCCTGGAAGCTGCCGCCGGCGACGCTGCTCGCCCGCAGCAAGGAGGCGAAGGCGGACCACCGCGTCGCGGAAGCGGCCGGGATCGTCCTCGCCGAGGCGCTGCACCAGCACGGGGTCGACGTCGAGGTCACCGGCATGACCGTGGGGCCGACCGTCACCCGCTACGAGCTCGAGCTCGCGCCCGGCGTGAAGGTGAACCGGGTGACGAGCCTCGCCCACGACATGGCGTACGCGATGGCGTCACCCGACGTGCGCATCCTCGCCCCCATCCCGGGGCGCAGCGCGATCGGCGTCGAGGTCCCGAACCGCCAGCGCCAGCTCGTCACCCTCGGCGACATCCTCGCGTCGCCCGAGGCCGCCGCGGCGAAGACGCCGCTCGCCGTCGGGCTCGGCCGCGACATCGCGGGCCGCGCCGTCATGCTCGACCTCAGCACGCTGCCGCACGTGCTCATCGCCGGCGCCACCGGCGCCGGGAAGTCGAGCTGCATCAACTCCCTCGTCACGTCGCTGCTGATGCGCAACACCCCCGACCAGGTGCGGCTCATCCTCGTCGACCCCAAGCGCGTCGAGCTCGGCGCCTACAACGACGTGCCGCACCTCCTCACCGAGGTCGTCACGAACCCGAAGCGCGCCGCGAACGCGCTCGACTGGGCCGTCCGCGAGATGGACCTGCGCTACGAGCTGCTCGCCGAGGTCGGCGTCCGCGACGTCGCCGGCTACAACGCCGCGGTCGACCGCGGCGACCTCCCCACCCCCGCCGAGCCCGACCCGGTCACCGGCCACGGCTACGAGCGGCTGCCCTACATCGTGGTCGTCGTCGACGAGCTGAACGACCTCATGATGGTCGCGGCCCGCGACGTCGAGGCGAGCATCTGTCGCATCGCGCAGATGGCCCGCGCCGTCGGCATCCACCTCGTCATCGCCACCCAGCGGCCCTCCGTCGACGTGATCACCGGCGTCATCAAGGCGAACGTGCCGAGCCGCATGGCGTTCTCGGTCACGAGCCTCGCCGACTCGCGCGTCATCCTCGACCAGTCCGGCGCCGAGAAGCTCGTCGGGTCCGGCGACATGCTCCTCGTCACCGCCAGCGAGAGCCGGCCCCGCCGCATCCAGGGCGCCTGGGTCGAGGAGACCTGCATCCAGAAGGTCGCCGCCCACTGGCGTCGCCAGGCCAGCGAGCCGCAGTACGTCGAGGGGATCGCCGAGGACACCGCCGCCCAGGGCCGGGCCGGCGGCGACGCCGGGGACGACGACGAGCTGCTCGCCGAGGCCATGGAGCTCGTCGTGCGCTCCGGGCTCGGCTCCACCTCCATGCTGCAGCGCAAGCTCCGGGTCGGCTTCGCCCGGGCCGGGCGGCTCATGGACCTTCTCGAGCGGCGCGGCGTCGTCGGGCCCTCCGAGGGCTCGAAGGCCCGGGCCGTCCTCATGACCGTCGACGAGCTCGAGGCCCGCCGGCCAGCCTGACGCCCGCGGGCTCAAGGGGCCGCGGGGGGGTGCCGTAAACCACGTGGGGTGGGCGCGGACCCGGGGGTTGGCGTTGCTGCGGAAGCTGCCGTTCCGAACCAAGCTCATCGCCGTCGTCAGTGTCCCCCTCTTCGCCCTCATCGGGTTCGCCGGGGTCCTCGTCTACAACCGCTACCAGGCGCTCACGAAGGAGCAGCAGTACGGCCACGTCGTGAACGCGTTCTCGGCGCTGGCCCGCCTCGGCCCGGCCGTCGCCGCCGAGGGCGTCGGCTCCGCCTACTACGTCGCCGAGCCGCTCGGGAACCCGCCCGCCTCGAAGGCCCTCATCTTCGACACCCGCGACGCCACCGATTCGGCCGTCACCGCCCTCGACGGCTCGCTCGGGTCGCTGCCCGGCCACGTCAGCCCGAAGACGCTCGCGCTCGTCGACCAGGTCGTCAGCGGCACCCAGATCCTCCAAGTCGGCGCGAAGGGACAGGGTGGCGTCCGCGCCGAGGTCGACCTCTTCGAAAACCCGGGCGTCACGTTCTTCACCAACCTGGCGAGCGAGGCGATGGTCGCCGCGAACTCCGTCGCCCGCGACGTCAGCGACCGCAGCCTCTCGACGAGCCTCCTCGGCATCGTGAACCTGCGCCAAGGCCAGGTCGCGGCCGCCACCGAGGCGTCCGTCGTCATGTACTGGTATCTCGGCCACCCCGGCGACGTCGCCTCCTGGGACGCCGCCGTGCACGACCAGACGCTCGCCCAGCAGTCCTTCCAGCAGACCGCCACGCCCGCCGAGGCCGCCGCCGAGGCGACGGCCGCCGGGCCGCCGCCGCCCAACCCGCTGCGCTCCACCACGCCCGGCGTGCTGCCCACCGCGTTCCCCGCCCAGCCACCGGTCAACGTCTACACCTACTTCGAGTCGGTCCTCGCCACGCAGGCGAGCGTCAGCAACGGCGTGAACGCGGTCCAGGCCGTCGTCGACCGCACCGCCGTCGCGAACGAGGCGAGCGCCCGCAACCTCCTCGCGTTCGCCGCAGGCGGCACGGCCCTCCTCATCGCCCTCGTCCTCGCCCTCGCCTGGCTGCTCGTCCAAGCGGTGAACAAGCCGCTGCGCGCCCTCATCCGCGCGGCCCGCAACGTCGCCGAGCGGCGCCTCCCCCAGCTCGTCGAGACGGTCCGCGCCGGCGGGCAGGTCCCCCCGGACCTCCTCGAAGGGCTCGCGCCGGTGCGCGTCGAATCGAAAGACGAGATCGGCGAGCTCGCCAAGCAGTTCGGCAACCTCCAGCGCGTCGCGGTGGACGTCGCCGAGGAGCAGGCGGCCCTGCTGCGCAAGGGCATCGGCGACCTGTACGTCAATCTGGCCCGACGCAACCAGAGCCTCCTCGACCGCCAGCTCGGCCTCCTCGACGACCTCGAGCGCGACGCCGGCGACCCTGACGAGCTCGCGACGCTCTTCGAGCTCGACCATCTCTCGACGCGCATGCGCCGCAACGCCGAGAGCCTCCTCGTGCTCTCCGGCTCACCCCAGCCCCGCCAGTGGCGCACTGCGATCCCCGTCATCGACGTCGTGCGTGCCGCCGCCGCGGAGATCGCCGACTTCGCCCGCGTCACCAACATCGGGCTGCACGCCGACCTGGCCGTCGCCGGCCACGCCGTCGCCGACGTCACCCACCTGCTCGCCGAGCTGCTCGAGAACGCGACCGCGTTCTCGCCGCCGACGAGCCCGGTGATCGTCGCCGGCGGCCCGAGCGAGCACCGCTACGTGCTCTCCGTCACCGACCAGGGCATCGGCGTCGACGACGAGCGGCTCGCGAAGCTGAACGAGCTCCTCGCCCAGCCGCCCCCGGCCGGGCTGGCGCTCTCGCGCACCCTCGGCCTCCACGTCGTCGCCTACCTCGCCGCCCGCCACGGCATCTACGTGCAGCTGCGCCGCCACGACCCGGTCGGCGTGGTCGCCATCGTCGCCCTCCCGCCCGCCATCCTCGCCCCGACCGAGCCGACCGAGACCGAGGCCACGAACGGCGACGGCGGCGGCGAGCGCCCCGTCGTCGAGCCGCCCCAGCCCGGGCCACCCGCCGAGCCGGTCGAGGTCCACCGCGGCGACTCGTGGATGCCACCGCCCGCGCCGGTCATCGTCGAGCCCATCCCCATGCCCGCGGCGCCCCCCGACGCGCCCGCGCCCTCCTACGCCGAGACCCCGATCCGCTTCGTGGCCCCCGAACGGCACGCCACCCTCGACGACGAGGCACCCGACGAGGATGACCTGCCGCGCCGCGTCGTGCGCGCCGTGCCGCGACCCGCCGACGAGGGGCTCACCACCCGCGTGCCCGGCGCGCACCTGTCGCACCGCCCGTCACCGACCCGGCCGAGCGGGGGAGAGGCCCGGCCGCGTCCCGAGCGCGTGCACGACCTCCTCACCCGCCACTCGCGCGGCGTGCACGAGGGCCAGGGCCACGAGGACGAACCGTGATCCGCATGAGCGTCGAGGCGCGCAACCTCAACTGGCTCGTCTCGAACTTCGTCGCCGGCGTCCCCGGCGTCAGCCAGGCCGCGGTCGTGTCCTCCGACGGGCTGCTCGTCGCCATGTCCGACGGGCTCGACCGTGCCGCCGCCGACCGGCTCGCTGCCGTCGCCGCCGGCATGCAGAGCATCGCCCGCGGCGCCGCCGCACCGCTCCGCGCCGGCGCGGTGCACGAGACGATCGTCGAGTTCGAGCACGCCCTCCTCTTCGTGATGAGCGTGAGCGACACCTCGGCGCTCGCGGTCACCGCGTCCCGCCCCTGCGACGTCGGGCTCATCGGCTACGAGATGGCGGTCCTCGTCGAGCGCTGCGCCGCGGCGCTCACGCCCTCGATCGTCGCCGAGCTCCAGACGGCGCTGCCCCAGTAGGCGCTGGCGTGACGCCGAACGGCGGCCCCGAGCCTCGCCTCCCGCGCGTCGTGCGCCCCTACGTCCTCACGGGCGGCCGCACCCGCACGGCCGGGCCGATCCTGCCGCTCGACGCCACCGTGCTCACCACCGCGAGTGCCGACACCCGGCCCGTTCCCGACACGCCCGAGATGATCCGCATCCTCGAGCTCGGTGCCGCGCCCACCGCGATCGCCGAGCTCGCCGGGCGGCTCACCCTCCCCGTCGGTGTCGTCCGGGTGCTCGTCGGCGACCTCGACGCCATCGGCGCCGTCACCGTCACGCCCCCGACCGCCCTTGGCGCCGCGCACGACGTCGAGCTCCTCGAGAGGCTCCTCGATGGCATCCGCGCCCTTTAGCCGGCCCGGCCGCCCGCCGGTCGCGCCGGTGACGATGAAGGTCGTCGTCGCGGGAGGGTTCGCCGTCGGCAAGACGACGTTCGTCGGGTCGATCTCCGAGATCGAACCGCTGCGCACCGAAGCCGAGATGACCGTCGAGAGCCTCGGCATCGACCACGCCGGCCACGTCGCCGGCGCGAAGCGCGGCACCACCGTCGCCATGGACTTCGGGCGCATCACGATCGACCAGGACATGGTCCTCTACCTGTTCGGGACGCCGGGCCAGGACCGCTTCTGGTTCCTCTGGGACGAGCTCGTGCGCGGCGCCGTCGGCGCCGTCGTGCTCGTCGACACGCGCCGTCTCCAGGACTGCTTCGCCGCCGTCGACTACTTCGAGCATCTCGAGGTGCCGTTCGTCGTCGCCGTGAACCTCTTCGACGGCGTCGCCACCCACCACCCGCGCGAGGTCCGCGACGCGCTCTCGGTCCCCGCGAACGTGCCCGTCGTGCTCTGCGACGCCCGCCGCCGCACCCACGTGCAAGAGACCCTCGTCCTGCTCGTCGAGGCGGCGTTGCGCCGGGTCACCGGCGCGGCCTGAACGTCCGACCGGGGCGCCCCGCCGGTCCTCTCCCCCGTGGAGACCGGCAGGGCAGCCGCCCGGTGGACGGCGGCGCCAGCGTCGTTGCTGGTGACCGAACCACCAGATCCGACCCCCGACGGGCCCGGGAGGTTACCGACCGGTATCGCCGCCCTCGAGCTCGTCGACGCGGGTCCGCAGCTCGTCGAGCAGCTCGGCGACGACCGCCAGGTGCTCCTCGATGCGGGCCACGTACGCGACCGGCGACGTGTCCGGCACCTCGTCGTCGACCTCGATCTCGTGCACGACCGCCGACGCGAACTCGGCGTCGGCCGGGTCGACGGCGAGCGTCACCATCCCGCCCGGGCGGTCGGCGCCCTCGGCGAGCACCACGACCCCCGCGGTCTCCAAGCGTGCCCGCAGGATCTGCGCCGCCAGCCGCGGCCACGCGCCGACGCTCACCCGTCCGTCGCGGCGCGCCGGGCGCTCGCGCACACGGTCGACACCGCAGCGCTCACAACGGCCGGGCTCGGGGTGCGACGCGCCGCACGACGGACACCACCACTCGCTCGCAGCCACCGGGCGCAGTGTCGCGCACCGGTAGCATCGTTGGTCGTGGCCGACCGCTTCTGGGTGCAGACCCTCGGCTGCCCGAAGAACGCCGTCGACTCCGACAAGGTGCGGGCCTCGCTCCTCGACGACGGGCTCACCCCTGCGGCCGGACCCGACGACGCCGATCTCGTCGTCGTGAACACCTGCGCGTTCGTGGCCGACGCCCGCCGCGAGTCCGTCGACACGATCCTCGCCCTCGCCGACGCGCGCCGCGACGGCGCGCGCCTCGTCGTCACCGGCTGTCTCGCCGAGCGGGAAGGCCCGGCGCTCGCCGCCGCGATCCCCGAGATCGACGCCGTCGTCGGCTTCGCCGGCGAGGCCGACCTCGGCAGCGTCGCCGTCGACGCGCCCCGCCGCCGGCCCCGCGGCGTGCGCGACCTCCTCGAGCTGCCCCGCGCCGCGCCCCTCGCCCCCTGGGCGTACGTGAAGGTCGCCGAGGGCTGCGACCGGGTCTGTCGCTTCTGCGCCATCCCGTCGTTCCGGGGGCGCCAGCGCTCCCGCCACCCCGATGCGATCGTCGAGGAGTGCCGCACCCTCGTCGACCGCGGCGCCGCCGAGCTTGTCCTCGTCGCCCAGGATGTCGCGTGGTACGGGCGCGACACCGGCCAGCCCGGCTCGCTGGCGCCGCTCCTGCGGCGGCTCGACCAGGAGCTCGCCCCGCACGGGCTGCGGCGCCTCCGCCTCCTCTATCTCTACCCGAGCGAGGTGCGCGGCGCGCTCCTCGACGCCCTCCTCGAGCTCGACACCGCCGTCCCGTACTTCGACCTGTCGCTCCAGCACGCCGACGCCGCGCTCCTCCGTCGCATGGCCCGGTGGGGGAGCGGCGAACGGTTCCTCACGATGATCGACATGATCCGCGCGTGCCGGCCCGAGGCGGCGTTCCGGTCGTCGTTCATCGTCGGCTACCCCGGCGAGACCGAGGCGGCGCACGACACGCTCCTCGAGTTCCTCGCCGCGGCGCGCCTCGACTGGGCCGGCTTCTTCCCGTTCTCGCCCGAGCAGGGCACGCCCGCCGCGACCATGGACGGGGTCGTGCCCGACCCGGTCCGCCAGGAATGGCTCGCCGAGTGCGAGGACCTCCAAGGCCCGATCACCGGGGCGCAGCGCGACGCGCTCGTCGGCGACGACCTCGAGGTGCTCGTCGAGGGCCGCGACGCCGACACCGGCGCCCCGTGGGGCCGCACCCACCGCGAGGCGCCCGAGATCGACGGGCGCGTCCACCTGCCCCACGCCACCGCCACGCCCGGGCAGCTCGTGCGCGCCAAGGCCGTCGAGGCGCTCGGCGTCGACCTCGTCGCCATCGAGGCGCTCGGGTGACCGACTCGACGCCCACCCCCGCGGAGCGGGCCCGCCGCTTCGGCGACACCGCGATCCGGACGCCGGCGAACGCCGTCACGTTCAGCCGGCTCCTCTTCGCCATCCCGGTGCTCATCTGGATCCTCGACCAGCACCGCCACGGCCACACCAACTGGGGGACGTTCACCGGCTGGATGCTCCTCTGGGTCACCGACCTGCTCGACGGCTGGCTCGCCCGCCGCGAGGGCGCCACCCGCTCCGGCGCGTTCCTCGACCCGCTCGCCGACAAGCTGCTCGTCTGCGGCGCGCTCCTCGCCCTCGCCGCCCGCGGCGACCTCGCCTGGCTCCCCGTGCTGCTCATCGTCGGCCGCGAGGCCGCCATGACCGCGTGGCGCTGGGTCGTCAGCCGTCAGGGCATCTCGGTGCCCGCCCGGCGCCTCGGCAAGTGGAAGGCCACCGTCGAGTTCGCGCTCATCGCCCTCGTGCTCTTCCCGCCGGCGCGCCATCTCCAGAACCTCTGGCACGCCGGCCTGTGGCTCGCCGTCGTCCTCTCGTTCGTCTCCGCCGTCGACCTCGTCGTCGCCACCCGCCACCCCGCCGGCCGCGCCGCCGCGACGGTCCCCGCCCGCCCCACCTCGCCGAGCGGCCCACGTGAGATGTGACGTCCTGGCGATCGGCACCGAGCTGCTGCTCGGCCAGATCGTCGACACCAACAGCGCCTGGATCGGCGAGCAGCTCGCCGCGGCCGGCATCGACAGCTTCGAGCACCGCAAGGTCGGCGACAACCTGCCCCGCATGGTCGAGGCGCTGCGCGACCTGCTCGGCCACGCCGACGCCGTCCTCGTCTGTGGCGGGCTCGGCCCGACCCCCGACGACGTCACCCGCGAAGCCGTCGCCGGGGTGATGGGCGTCGCCCTCGAGCGCCGCCCCGAGCTCGTCGAGCACATCGCCGGCATGTTCGGCGCCCGCGGGCGCGACATGCCCGAGAACAACCTCCGCCAAGCCGACGTCCCCGTCGACGGCGACGTCATCCCCAACCCGATCGGCACCGCCCCCGGCCTGCGTGGCGAGGTGCGCGTCGACGGCGCCGACAAGGTGATCTACGCCGTCCCCGGCGTCCCGTACGAGATGCAGCAGATGGTCACCGACCACGTCCTGCCCGACCTGCTCGAGCGCTCCGGGGAGCGGGCCGTCATCGTCTCCCGGTCGCTCAAGACCTGGGGGACCTCCGAATCCGGGCTCGCCGAGATGATCGCCGACCGCGTCGACGCCCAGACCAACCCGACGATCGCCTTTCTCGCCCGGGGGATCGAGGGCCTCTACGTCCGCATCACGGCCAAGGCCGCCACCGAGCCCGAGGCGGAGGCGCTCATCGCCGACGAGGAGCAGCACCTGCGACGGGTGCTCGGTGACCTCGTGTTCGGGATCGACGACGAGACGATGGAGCACGCCGTGCTCGCCAAGCTGCGGACCCGCGGCTGGACGCTCGGCGTCGCCGAATTGCTGACCGGCGGGCTCGTCGGCGCCCGCATCGCCGACGTGCCCGGCGCGAGCGACACCTTCCGCGGCTCGATCGCCTCCTACGCGACCGACGTGAAGCGCAGCCTCCTCGGCGTCACCGCCGAGCACGTCGTGAGCCGGGCCTGCGCCGAGGAGATGGCGGTCGGCGCCCGCGAGGTCCTCGGCGCCGACGTCGGCATCGCCGCCACCGGCGTCGCCGGGCCGACCGAGCAGGACGGCCAGCCCGTCGGCACCGTCTGGTTCGGCTTCGCGACGCCCGACACGCCCGTCGAGGCCGTCGAGACCCGGCTGCCCGGCGACCGGTTCCGGGTCCGCCAGTTCGCCACGATCACGCTCCTCAACCTGCTGCGACTGCGCCTCGACACGCTGCCGTGACCGCGCTGCGGCGGGCCTTCGTCGCCGTCGCACCGGCCGACCACGTGCTCGACGTGCTCGAGACTCGCGTCGCCGACCTCGCCGCCAGTGAGCCACGCCTTCGCTGGATGCCGCGCGCGCAGTGGCACCTCACCCTCCAGTTCCTGGGCGCGGTCGAGGACGCCGAGACGCTCAGCGCCGCCGTCGCCGCGGCGGTCGCCGTCCCCCGCTTCGACGCCCAGCTCGCCGGCGGCGGCGCCTTCCCGTCCCCCCGACGCGCCACCGTGCTCTGGGTCGGCGTGCCGCACGCCGACCCGCTCGTCGCGCTCGCCGCCGCGGTGCGCGACGCCACCCGCACGCTCGGCTACCCCGACGACGAACGCCCCTACCACCCACACCTCACCCTCGCCCGCGCCCCGCGCCCCCGGCGCCTCACGCACCTCGTCGACGCCCTCGGCACCACGCCGATCGGGCCACCCTGGACCGTCACCGACGTCGCCGTCGTCGAGAGCGACACCCGCCCGACCGGGGCGGTCCACACCGTGTGGGGACAGCTCCCTCTGGGTCCTTGAAACCGAACGCCTGTTCGCATACGCTGCCCAGGTAATTACACGTCTGTAAGCCAGCGGATACGCTCGGTTTCGCGTCACACCCTCGACGTAGAAGGTCCGAGCACCGAAGAACACGACGCCCGGCACGCAGGAGGACGAGGTGGAACGCAAACAAGCGCTCGACATGGCCGTCGGTCAGATCGAGAAGCAGTACGGGAAGGGCGCCATCATGCGCCTCGGCGAGCGGGGCAACGTCGGCGTCGAGGCCATCTCCACCGGCGCGCTCGCCCTCGACCTCGCGCTCGGCATCGGCGGCCTCCCACGCGGCCGCGTCGTCGAGATCTTCGGCCCCGAAGCCTCCGGCAAGTCGACGCTCGCCATGCACGTGGTCGCCGAAGCCCAGCGCAACGGCGGGGTCTGCGCCTACATCGATGCCGAGCACGCGATGGACCCCGTCTACGCCGCCGCGATCGGCGTGAACGTCGACGACCTGTACATCTCCCAGCCCGACACCGGTGAGCAAGGCCTCGAGATCGCCGACATGCTCATCCGCTCCGGGGCCCTCGACGTGGTCGTCATCGACTCCGTCGCCGCGCTCGTGCCCCGCGCCGAGATCGAAGGCGAGATGGGCGACCACCACGTCGGCCTCCAAGCCCGGCTCATGAGCCAGGCGCTCCGCAAGCTCACCGCCAACCTCAACCGGTCCCGCACGATCTGCGTGTTCATCAACCAGCTGCGGGAGAAGATCGGCGTGATCTACGGCTCACCGGAGACGACCCCCGGCGGTCGGGCCCTGAAGTTCTACTCGTCGGTGCGCCTCGATATCCGCCGCGTCGAGTCGATCAAGGACGGCGCCGAGGTCGTCGGGAACCGCACCCGCGTCAAGGTTGTCAAGAACAAGGTCAGCGCCCCGTTCAAGCAGGCCGAGTTCGACATCATGTACGGGCGCGGGATCAGCCGGGAAGGCTCACTGCTCGACGTCGCCGTCGACCTCGGCATCGCCAAGAAGTCCGGCGCCTGGTACACGTACGAAGGCGAGCAGCTCGGCCAAGGCCGCGAGAACTCCAAGCAGTTCCTCACCGAGAACGTCGACGTGATGGTCCAGATCAGCGAGAAGATCCGGGCCGCGGTCGGCCTCGACGAGGACGCCGTCGACGTGACCGAGGACGCCACCGAACCCGCCGAGGTCGAGTCCTAGATCTGCCCCCTGCCCAGCCCGGCACGACCGGTGGCGGGAGCTCTGCTCCCGCCACCGGCGTGCTGCTCTACAGCACCGCGCGCAGGATGGCCACCGCCCCGGCCGTCGCCGACAGGGCGAGCACCGTGGGACGCAGCCATCCCCGGTCGACACGGCCGTGGAGATGGCGGCTGATCCAGAAGCCGCCGACCATGAACGGCAGCAGCTCGGCGGCGAATTGCAGCTGGTCGACCGTGATGTTCCCCGTCAGCACGTAACCGAGCAGCGACAGCAGCGCGCTCGTCGCGAAGAACCCACTCAGCGTCGAGCGGGCCTCCGGGCCAGGATGATGCTGGAACAGCAGCCCGACCGGCGGACCCCCGACCGACGACGCCGTCCCGAACACGTTCGACACCAACCCGGCGGCGAACGCCGTCGCCGGCGTCACCGCGACCGGCGGCGACAGGACACTGAGCGCCACGCCGAGCAGCGTGATCGAACCGACGACGATCGCCAGCTCGGTGCTGCTCACCTGCCCGACGATCAGCAAGCCGAGCATCGTGCCCGGCACCGCGCCGAGCACCAGCCAGGGCAAAGCCCGCCGATGCACGTGCGCGTGCTCGCGGGCCAACAGCGTGACGGCCAACGGGAACGCCACGAGCACCAGCGTCGCGGGCAGCGCCCGCGGCACCACGATCGCGACGAACGGCGCCGACAGCAGGTTCAACCCGAACCCGATCGACCCCTGGACGATCGCACCCACCGACACCGCCGTGGCCGCCACCACGAACGCTCCCACCCCGACGTGCACGGCGGGTGATCCTGACAGACCCGCCCCGTAGACTCGAACGCCGATGGCGAAGCGGTTCCACATCCGCACCTTCGGGTGCCAGATGAACGAGCACGACTCGGAGCGGCTCGCGGGGATGCTGCGCGCCGACGGGCTCGAGGCGACCGACGATCCCGACGTCGCCGACGTGATCGTCCTCAACACCTGCTGCATCCGCGAGAACGCCGACAACAAGCTCTACGGCCACCTGGGGCACCTCAAGGCGCTGAAGGACCGCCGGCCCGACGTCCAGATCGCCGTCGGGGGCTGCCTCGCCCAGAAGGACCGCGGCGACGTCCTGCGCCGGGCCGGGCACGTCGACGTCGTCTTCGGCACCCACAACCTCGCCCACGCACCCGCGCTGCTCGACCGGGCCCGCCAGGACGGCCCGGTCGTCGAGATCCTCGAGGAGGACGCCGCGAGCCCCGCGGGGCCACCCCCGGCCCGGGCCAGCGCGCACCGCGCCTGGGTGACGATCCAGATCGGCTGCGACAACAGCTGCACGTTCTGCATCGTCCCGATCGTGCGGGGACCCGAGATCAGCCGGCGGCTCGGCGACGTGATCCACGAGATCGAGGCCCTCGCGGACGACGGCGTCCGCGAGGTCACGCTCCTCGGCCAGAACGTCAACTCGTACGGCCGTGACCTCGGCGCCGGCCAGTACCGGCCGCGCTTCGCGGACCTGCTGCGCGCCGTCGACGCCGTGCCCGGCGTCCGCCGCATCCGCTTCACCTCCCCCCACCCGAAGGACCTGCGACCCGAGACGATCGCGGCGATGGCCGAGTGCGACGCCGTCTGCGAGCAGCTGCACCTGCCCCTCCAGGCGGGGAGCGACCGGACCTTGGCCCGCATGCACCGCGGCTACACCGCCGAGCGCTACCTCGCCAAGCTCGACGCGGCCCGTCAGGCGATCCCGGACCTCGCCGTCACCACCGACATCATCGTCGGCTTCCCCGGTGAGACCGACGCCGACTTCGAGGCGACGCTCGCCGTCGTCGACACCGCCGCGTTCGACGCGGCGTACACCTTCATCTACTCGCCCCGACCCGGGACGCCGGCGGCCGAGCTCCGTGACGACTTCGTCGCACCCGAGGTCGCGCAGGACCGCCTGCGTCGCCTCACCACCGTCGTCGAGCGTCACGCGCTCGCCCACCACGAGGCCCGCATCGGCCACGTCGAGGAAATCCTCGTCGAAGGGCCCTCGAAGCGCGAGCCCCACCGCGTGAGCGGCCGCACCCGGCAAGGCAAGCTCGTCCACGTCGCCGCCGGCCCCGGCCTCGCCGTCGGCCAGCTCGCTCGGGTGCGCATCACCGACGCCGCCCCGCACTGGCTCGCCGGTGAGCGGGTCCAGACCATCCCCGTGGCCGCGGCCTGACCCCGACGCCGCCCACGTCCCCGCTCCACCTGGCCCTCGTGGGGCCGACGGCGTCCGGGAAGTCGGTGCTCGCCGCCGCTGTCGCCCGGACGCTCGGTGACGTCGAGATCGTCTCGCTCGACTCGATGCAGGTCTATCGGACCCTCGACATCGGGACGGCCAAGCCGGACGCGTCGACCCGCGCCGCCGTCCCGCACCACCTGCTCGACGTCGCCGACCCTGACGAGGAATGGTCGGTCGCGCGCACGCAAGCGATGGCCCGGGCGGCCGTCAACGACATCGAGTCGCGGGGGCACCGGGCGCTGCTCGTCGGCGGCACCGGCCTGTACGTCCAGGCCGTGCTCGACGACCTCCGGCTGCCCGGCGAGGACCTCGACCTGCGCGTCGCCCTCGAGGCCGAGACGGCCGAGCCGGGCGGTGTGGCCCGCGCCTACGAGCGGCTCCAGGCCGCCGACCCGACGGCGGCCGCGCGCATCGACCCGCACAACGCCCGCCGCATCGTGCGCGCGCTCGAGGTGATTGCCGTCACCGGACAGCCGTTCTCGTCGTTCGGCCCCGGCGTCGCCGCGTTCGGCCCGACGGCCTTCCCGGTGCGGGTCGCCGGTGTGTGGCTGCCCCGCGACGTGCTCTCGGCGAGGATCGCCGCCCGGGTCGACGCCATGCGCGACGCTGGCCTCGTCGATGAGGTGCAGGCGGCGCTGGACGGTCCCGGGCTGAGCCGAACCGCGCGCCAGGCCATCGGCTACCGCGAGCTCGCCGACGCGCTCGACGCCGGGCGCCCACCTGCGGCCCCGGAGCTCGAGGCCGTGATCCGCCGCACCCGGTCGTTCGCGCGCCGCCAGCGCATGTGGTTCCGCCGCGATCCCCGGATCACCTGGCACGCCAGCCCCGAGAACCCCTGCCGGGTGCTGCCCTCGCTGCTGGCAGCCTGGAGCACGTGACGACGCGCCTGGCGAAGCTCCACGCCACCGGGAACGACTTCCTCGTCGCCGACGCGCCGGGGCCCTCGCCGGCCGCGGCCCGCGACCTGTGCGACCGCCACCGCGGCATCGGAGCCGACGGGCTCCTGATCCTCGGGCCCGGCGCCGACGGGGCCGACTGCACCATGACCCTCTACAACGCCGACGGCAGCCCGGCCGAGATGAGTGGCAACGGGATCCGCTGCCTCGCGTGGGTGGCCGTCGCCCGCGGCCTCGGCGACCGTCGCCTCGTCGTCGACACCGCCGCCGGGCGCCGCACCATCGACCTCGAGCGCGACGCTGCCGGCCAGCTCCGGGGCGCCACGGTCGACATGGGCGCCGTCACCTTCGACCCGGCCGCGATCCCGGTCACCGGCCCGACCGCGCTCGACCTCGACGTCACGTACCACGGCGTCACGTACCACGGCGACGCGGCCGGCATCGGCAACCCGCACCTCGTCCTCCTCGTCGACGATGTCGACGGCACCCGCGTGACCCAGCACGGCCCCCACCTCGAGCACGATGCGCGGTTCCCGTCGGGGACGAACGTCGAGTTCGTCACACCGGTGGGACGGAACGCGCTCCGCATGCGCGTCTGGGAGCGCGGCGTCGGTGAGACCCTCTCGTGCGGCACGGGCGCGTGCGCCGCGGCCGCCGTCGCGCATCGGCGCGGGCTCGTCGACGAGCACGTCACGGTCCACGTCCCCGGGGGTGATCTCGAGGTGACGCTCGGGACCACCGTCCGACTCGGCGGGCCGGTCACCCACGTCTTCGACGTCGACGTCCCGCCCTCGTGAGCAGCGGACCCGGCCGCGCCCGGCGGCGGCTCACCGCCACCGAGATCGACCTCGAGGTCGTCCGCCAACGCGCCTTGCTCGTCGGCACCGGTGCGGGCACCCGCACCGCGGCCGCGGCCGAGGCCTCGCTCGACGAGCTCGCCCGACTGACCGACACCGCGGGCGCCGAGCCCGTCGAGACCGTGCTGCAGCGCCGCGACCGGCCCGACCCCGCGACCTACGTCGGACCCGGCAAGGCCGAGGAGCTGCGGAGCACCGCCGACGCCTACGACATCGACGTCGTCGTCTTCGACGACGAGCTCACGCCCGCCCAACAGCGGAACCTCGAGCAGCGCCTCGGCCGGGACGTCGTCGACCGGGTCGCCCTGATCATGGACATCTTCGCCCAGCACGCCACCAGTCAGGCCGGGATGCTCCAGGTCGAGCTCGCCCAGCTCCGCTACCGGCTGCCCCGCCTGCGCGGCCGCGGCATCGCCCTCAGCCAGCAGGGCGGCGGCATCGGCACCCGGGGTCCGGGCGAGACGCAGCTCGAGGTCGACCGCCGGCGCATCCAGCGCCGCATCACGAAGCTCGAGAAGGACCTCGAGCGCGTCGCCCAGACCCGCGCGACGCAGGCCAAGGCCCGGCACCGCCGAGCGATCCCCACGGTCTGCCTCGTCGGCTACACGAACGCCGGGAAGTCCACGCTCCTGAACGCGCTCACGGACGCGCATGTCCGCGTCGAGGACCGGCTCTTCTCCACCCTCGACCCGACGACGCGGCGGCTGCGTCTGCTGAGCGGCGAGACCGTCCTCTGCTCCGACACGGTCGGCTTCGTGCAGCGGCTGCCGCACGAGCTCGTGGAGGCGTTCCGTTCGACCCTCGAGGTCGTGACCGACGCCGACCTCGTCGTCCACGTCGTGGACGGCGCGTCGCCGGATGCGTCGACGCAGGTCGCCGCGGTGCGGTCGGTGCTCGACGAGATCGGCGCCGGGGACCGACCCGAGCTCCTCGTCGTCAACAAGCTCGACGCGGCGCCGGACAGCGCGCGGGACCTCGGCGTCGGCGAGGCGGCGGTCGCCGTGTCGGCGCGCACCGGCGAGGGCCTCGACAAGCTCGCCGACGTGCTCGCGGAGCGGCTCCGGTCGCTGGGCTCGGTCGTGGAGCTGCTCGTCCCGTACGACCGCGGCGACGTGCTCGCCGCGCTGCACCGGGAGGGCGAGGTGCTCATCGAGGTCCACGCCGAGGCCGGGACGCGCGTGCGGGCACGGGTCGACGACCTCGACCTCGGACGATTTCAGGGGTTCGTCACCGGCTGACGCACGAGTCCCGGCGGTAGCCTCCGACGATGCCGCGCGACACGGAAGCCGGCTTCGTCCCCCCGCCCTACCCTCACGATCGGCTCGGCGGCCTCCGCGCGCTCGCGGACGAGGTCCCCGGCGGTGTCATCGACGCCTCGGTGGGCACGCCGGTCGACCCCCTGCCCGAGGTCGCCCGCCGGGCGCTCGACGACGCGATGGGCAGCGCACGCGGCTACCCGCCGACGATCGGGACGGCCGCGTACCGGGGCGCCGCCGCCGACTGGCTCGCCCGACGCTTCGGCGTCACCGTCGACCCGAGCGCGGTGTGCGCCTGCGTCGGCACGAAGGAGTTCGTCGCCTCGCTCCCGCGCTGGCTGTCGCTGCGCGACCCCGGACGCGACACCGTCCTCTATCCCGCGGTCGCGTACCCCACCTACGCCCTCGGCGCGACGTTGGCCGGCCTCCGGGCGGTGCCCGTCCCGGTCGATTCGGACTGGCACCTCGACGTCGAAGCCGTCGAACGTGACGACCGGGACCGAGCCCTGCTGCTCTGGCTCAACGACCCCGCCAATCCGACCGGCGCCTCGGCGACGGCCGAGGCGCTCGACGGCACCGTCGAGTGGGGACGCCGCCGAGGCATCGTCGTCGCGAGCGACGAGTGCTACGCCGAGTTCACCTACGACGGCCAGGGGCAGGCGGCGAAGCCCGTGACCGCGTTGGCCTCGGGCGACGAGGGGGTGCTGGCCGTCCACTCGCTCTCCAAGCGCTCGAACATGGCGGGCCTGCGCGTCGGCTTCGTCGCCGGCGACGCCGAACTCATCACCTACCTGGGTGAGGTCCGCAAGCACGCCGGCCTCATGGTGCCCGGACCGGTCCAGGCCGCCGCGACGGCCGCCCTCGGCGACGACGCGCACGTCGACGAGCAGCGGGCCCGCTACGCCCGGCGCCGGACAGCCGTGCTGGACGCGCTCGCCCGGCATGACGTCCGCCACGTCGGCGGCCCGTCGACCTTCTACCTGTGGCTGGCGCGCACCGACACGCCGGACGGCTGGGCCCTCGCCGAGTGGTTCGCGCGCGCCGGTGTGCTCGTCGCCCCGGGTGATCTCTACGGTGCCGCGGGCACCGCCGAGGTGCGCCTCGCCCTGACGTTGGCCGACGACCAGGTCGCGCAGGTCGTGGACCGCCTGCACGCCGCGTGAGCAGCGCCGTGAGGACCGCGACGCCGGCGTTGTCACCGAGAGGCGCTGCGAGCAGCCGTTAGGGTGAGCGCCCGTGGAGGACCTCGCCAGACGCGTTACCGAGCTCTGGGACTCGCGCGAGGACCTCATGTCCTCGACGAAGCGCGAGACGGAAGCCCGTGACGTCGTGCACGCGGCGATCGACCTGCTCGACGCGGGCGAGGCGCGCGTCGCCGAGGTCGTCGACGACGAGGTGGTCGTCCACGAGTGGCTGAAGCAGGCCATCCTGCTGCTCTTTCGGCTGTCCCGCATGGAGACGACCGAGCTCGGGCCATTCGAGTACGCGGACAAGATCCCGCTCAAGCACCACTACGAGGACGCCGGCGTCCGGGTGGTCCCCGGCGGGTCGGCCCGCTGGGGCTCCTACGTGGGGCGGGGCTCGATCCTCATGCCGAGCTACGTGAACATCGGCGCCTACGTCGGCCCCGAGACGATGGTCGACACCTGGGCGACGGTCGGTTCGTGCGCTCAGATCGGTGCCCGGGTGCACCTCTCGGGCGGCGTCGGGATCGGCGGCGTGCTCGAGCCGGCGCAGGCGAAGCCGGTCGTCGTCGGCGACGACTCGATGATCGGGAGCCGCAGCATGATCACGCAGGGCGCCCGCGTCGGGAAGGGGTGTGTGCTCGGTGAGGGCGTGCTGCTCAACCCCGCCATCCCCGTCATCGACGCCGAGACGGGAGACGAGCTGAGTCGCGGCGTCGTCCCCGACTGGTGCGTCGGCATGCAGGCCACACGGCCGCGCCGCTACCCCGGAGGCGAGTTCGGGCTGCCCTGCCTGCTCGTGGTCCGACACCTCGCCGAGGGCGAGCGCCACGAGAAGTCGAAGCTCAACGACATCCTCCGCGAGCACGGCATCGCCGTCTGAGACGACGCCGCGGCGGGCAGCTCAGAAGCGGCGGAGGAGCGAGACGACCTTGCCGTAGATGGTCACCTCAGTGGGGTCGTAGACCATCTCGTCGAGTGCGGGGTTCTCGGGACGCAGCACGATCTTGCCGCGACGGCGCGTGAAGGTCTTCACCGTCCCCTCCTCGCCGGGGATGCCGGCCACGACGATCTCGCCGGGCTCGGCCGTCGGCTGCTGGCGTACGACGACGTAGTCGCCGTCGAGGATGCCGGCGTCGATCATCGACTCGCCGCGGACCCGCAGCATGAAGAGCTGCCCTGCGCCGGTGAAGTCCTCCGGCATCGGGACGGTCTCCTCGATGTTCTCGGCGGCCAGCACGCCGGTGCCGGCCGCGACGTCACCGACGAGGGGCACGTGGCGGACCGGACGTCGCTCGGTGGCGGCGCCGGACTCTGCCTCGAAGTGCAGCTCGAGCGCTCGGGGCTTCGTGGGGTCACGCCGGATGTAGCCCTTGTCCTGCAGGGCGGCGAGGTGAGCGTGGACGGTCGAGCTCGACGACAGACCGACGGCCTCGCCGATCTCCCGGACGCTCGGCGGGTACCCCCGCTGCCGGACCTCCTCATCAATGAACTCGAGGACTTGCCGTTGGCGGGGGGTCAGATCCGTCATGGCGCGCACGGTAACACGAGCACGCGTTCGATACAAACACCTGTTCGACCTTGACATCGAACAGGCGTTCGACTTGACTACGAACACAGGTTCGGTCGGGTCCATCCCCGCTGGACCGGCGTCGGTGTCACACCACCGTGGTGTGCTCCCGGCGATGACCCACCCAACGACTCGAGCAGATATGGCCACCGTCACGACTATCCCCGGCTCCCCGCTCCCGGTGATCGCACCCACGCACCGGCACGGGACGCGTGCTGCCACCCCACGCGGTCGCCGGACATCCCCCACGGCTCACCGACGTCGGCGCATCGTCCTCGCGGCGCTGGCACTGGGCGCCGTGGTCGTGGCGGGGCAGGCGGGCGCCGCGCTCGGGGGCTCTCCCCTCGGAGCTCCCGGGCGCAGCCCGACCCTCGTGTCGTCCCGCACCATCGTCGTCCGTCCCGGCGACACGCTGTGGGCCATCGCCGAGCGGATCGATCCCGGCGCCGATCCGCGCCCGGTCGTCGACGAGCTCGTCACGCTGAACGGCTCAGCCCAGCTACAGCCCGGCGAGACCCTGCGCGCCCCGGCCTGATCCGAGTCTCGCCCGTCCCCTCGGGAGGTGGCCGGATACCGTGACGGCATGCGCTGCCCGTTCTGCCAGGCCGACGACGACAAGGTCGTCGACTCCCGCCCAGGCGACGAAGGCGCGGCGGTCCGGCGTCGGCGCGAGTGCCTCGCCTGCGGCCGACGGTTCACGACGCAGGAGCGGATCGTCGAGCTGCCGCTCATGGTCGTCAAGCGTTCCGGGCAGCGCGAGCCGTTCGAGCGCCGCAAGCTCGAGGGCGGGATCGAGCGAGCGGTCGCCGGGAGCCCCGTCGACCGCGGCGCCGTCGAGGCCCTCGCCGCCGATATCGAGGAGGAGGCACGAGCCGCCGGCGCCGAGGTGGCCAGCGACCGCCTCGGCCTCGCCGTCCTCGAGCGCCTGCGGGCGCTGGACCCCGTCTCGTACCTCCGATTCGCCTCCGTGTACCAAGGCTTCGAGTCGCCGGCTGACTTCGAGCGGGCCGCCCTCGAGCTCCGCAAGACCACCGAGCCCAAGCGGGTCCGGGGCCGCGCGGCCCGCTGATCGGGCCTCGATCGGCGGTTGACGCCGACGAGTTGCAGTGCTGTAATTCACCCTGCATCTCGTGCCCAGAGCCACCCAGACCACAACATATGGTGGTGTAGACGCTCTGGAGCGCTCACGAACACACGGAGGGGGAGGTCAGCGGCATGGCCATCGCGCCGGAGCAGATCGGGATCGGAATCCGCCGGTATTTCACCGAGCCCGGGGAGCACCCCTACGACAGCGTGGAGTGGGAGCGCCGCGACGCCCGGATCCCGAACTACAAGGACGGCACCGACGCCTTCTTCCAGGCGGACGTCGAGTTTCCGGTCACCTGGTCGCAGAACGCCACGAACATCGTCGCCCAGAAGTACTTCCGAGGCACCCTCGGGACCCCCGGCCGCGAGCAGTCGCTCCGGCAGGTCATCGACCGCATCGTCGACACGATCACCGCGTGGGGCGTGCGCGACGGCTACTTCGTCGACGACGAGGAAGGCGCCGCGTTCCGCAACGAGCTGAAGCACATCCTCGTGCACCAGCGCGCCGCCTTCAACAGCCCGGTCTGGTTCAACATCGGCGTCGAGGGTGTCCCCAACCAGGGCTCGGCGTGCTTCATCCTCTCCGTCGAGGACACGATGGACGGGATCCTGAACTGGTACCGCGAGGAAGGCACCATCTTCAAGGGCGGGTCGGGCTCCGGGATCAACCTGTCGAACATCCGGTCCTCCCAGGAGAAGCTTGCCGGCGGTGGCACCGCGAGCGGCCCGGTCAGCTTCATGCGCGGCGCCGACGCGTCCGCTGGGACGATCAAGTCCGGCGGCAAGACCCGCCGCGCCGCCAAGATGGTCGTGCTCAACTCCGACCACCCCGACATCGAGGAGTTCATCTGGTGCAAGGCGCGGGAGGAGCGCAAGGCGCGAGCTCTCCGTGACGCCGGGTTCGACATGGACCTCGACGGCATCGACTCCCACTCCATCCAGTACCAGAACGCCAACAACTCGGTGCGCGTCACCGACGAGTTCATGCGCGCCGTCGAGGAGGACCGCGACTGGGACCTTGTCGCCGTCATCACCGGCGAGGTCCTCAAGACCGTCCGGGCGCGCGACCTCATGCACCAGATCGCCGAGGCCGCCTGGGAGTGCGCCGACCCCGGCATGCAGTACGACACCACGATCAACCGCTGGCACACCGTCCCCAACTCGGGGCGCATCACGGCCAGCAACCCGTGCTTCCCCGCGAGCGAGTTCGTCCACACGGACCGAGGGCTGCTGCGCTTCGGTGACCTGGTCCGGCTGACCGAGGCCGGCGAGTCGTTCGGGGTCTACACGCACGACGTCACGAACCCCGAGGCGCCGGCTCACCGCCTCGAGGTGACGCGCCCCGACGCCGTCATGCTCACGGGCTTGAACGAGATCGTGAAGCTCACGTTCTCGAACGGCGCCCAGCTGCGCTGCACCCCCAACCACGCCCTCTTCACCACGAACCGTGGCTACGTCGCCGCGTCCGAGCTCACTCCGGACGATCGGGTGAAGGTGCTCGACCTTCCCGCCCCGGCCACCAACGCCGACTGGCGCCTTCCATCCGCAGCGCTTGAGGCCGGGCTCGTTCGGAGACGGGGCGAGCGACACGGCATGCGGCTGCCGGAGAAGTGGAGCCCCGAGCTTGGGCACTACCTCGGCTGGCTCATTGGCGACGGCTGCGTCACCGACGACATCGCGGTCACGGTGTATGGCGGTGACGAGGAGCAGGAGCACGTAGTGCCCGCACACCGTGCCTTCTTGGCGTCGATAACCGGAACACTGGTGAAGCCATCGCAGCAGGCGAACGGAACACTCCAGCTGCGCACTGGACGGCGCGCGATCCGCGACATGGTCGAAGCGCTTGGCGTCAGCCGCGAACGTGCCCCGCGAAAGACGGTGCCACACGCGATTTACGGGGCCCCGACCGAGGTCGTCGCTGCGTTCCTTCAAGGTCTGTTCGACGCCGACGGCTGCGTCTACAACGGTCGTACCTATCGGTACGTCGGGCTCGGCTCGGCATCCGACGACCTGCTCCGGGGCGTCCAGCGCCTGCTCACGACGTTCGGCGTCTTCTCCCGGATCTACGAGATGCCGAAGCCGACACGGCCGAAGTTCGCCTACGAGCGCAAGGATGGCTCGCACGTCGAGTACACGTCGAGCCCGATGTTCGACCTTCGGATCGCAAGCCGATCGATCGAGCGGTTCGCTGAGTCCATCGGTTTCTCGATCCCATCGAAGGCGGCGAAGCTCGCTCGATGCGTCGCCGATCATCACTTCGCAGTCCGGGACGAACACGTCCGCCTTGTCGAGCGACGCGACGACGGCGTCGAACTCACTTACAACCTGAGCGAGCCGCGGAACCACAGTTACATAGTGAATGGGACAATTGTTCGAAACTGCTCGGAATATATGAGTTTGGACAATTCGGCGTGCAACCTCGCGAGCATCAACCTGCTGAAGTACCTCGACGACGACGGGACCTTCGACGTCGAGGCCTTCCAGCGGACGGTCGAGGTGGTGTTCACCGCCCAGGAGATCCTCGTCGGCAACGCCGACTACCCGACCGAGAAGATCGCCGAGACGACCCGCCGGTTCCGTCAGCTCGGTCTCGGCTACGCGAACCTCGGCGCGCTCTTGATGGCGCAGGGCCTCCCGTACGACTCACAGGAGGGGCGGGCCTGGGCGGGGACGATCACCGCGCTCATGACCGGCCACGCCTACGCCACAAGCGCGCGCACGGCCCGCCGCATGGGTCCGTTCGCTGGATTCGCCGAGAACGCGGAACCGATGGTCAACGTGCTGCGGATGCACCGGGCCGAAGTCGCCAAAATCGACGAGGACCTCGTGCCCATCGACCTGCTCACCGCGGCACAACAAGCGTGGGACGACGCGGTTGACGTTGCCGAGGGGCACGGCGTGCGGAACTCGCAGGCGGTCGTCATCGCACCGACCGGGACGATCGGCCTCGCGCTGGACTGCGACACGACGGGGATCGAGCCTGACCTCGCGCTGACGAAGGCCAAGAAGCTCGTCGGTGGCGGCACGATGTTCATCGTCAACCAGACGATCCCTCGCGCCCTCGGCCACCTCGGCTACTCGGAGGAGCAGGCCGCGGCGATCATCGGTCACATCGACGAGCACAAGTCGATCCTGGGTGCGCCGGGGTTCAAGGACGAGCATCTGCCGGTGTTCGCCTGCTCGATGGGCGACAACACGATCCACTACATGGGTCACGTGAAGATGATGGCGGCGGTGCAGCCGTTCATCAGCGGCGCGATCTCGAAGACGGCGAACATGCCCGAGTCGGCCACGGTCGAGGAGGTGGAGCAGCTCTACCTCGACTCGTGGAAGCTCGGCATCAAGGCGATCGCCCTCTATCGGGACAACTGCAAGGTCGGCCAGCCGCTCGCAACCCAGAAGAAGGGGTCGGCGGCCGAGGACAGCGAGGAGTCGAACGCGCTGACACAGCAGGTCGAGCGTGTGGTCGAGCACGTCATCGTCCAGAGCCCCGTGCGCCAGAAGCTCCCGCGGACGCGCGCCTCGAAGACCTTCTCGTTCCGGGTCGCGGACTGCCACGGCTACGCGACGGTCGGCGAGTTCGAGGACGGTCGGCCTGGTGAGGTGTTCCTCAAGGTCGCGAAGCAGGGCTCCACGCTCGCCGGGATTATGGACGCCTTCGCGATCTCGGTGAGCCACGGGCTCCAGTACGGCGTGCCACTACGTGCGTTCGTCGAGATGTTCACCAACATGCGCTTCGAGCCCGCCGGCATCACGGACGACCCGGAGATCCGGATTGCAACGAGCCTGGTCGACTACATCTTCCGACGCCTCGCCGTCGAGTACCTGACGATGGAGGAGCGCACCGACCTGGGGATCTTCACCGTGGCCGAACGCCTGCAGCCGACCCTCCCCGGGGTGGAGGAGGCGGTGACGCCCAACGAGGCTGCATTCGACGTGCTGCCTCCCGAGGACCGTGCGCCATCGGCAGCGCTTGAGGCCGCGCCAACCGAGACGAGTACCCGTGCGCCGTCCAGGCGTACTGCTGAGGTCGTCCTCTGCTATGTGTGCGGCGACATCATGCAGCGCGCCGGCTCGTGCCACGCTTGCCCCAGCTGTGGCGCCACCAGCGGCTGCTCGTAGCCGTCCACACAGCTCAACGCGCAGATACTGGGGGTCAGCGTCGTCACGACGCGTTCGCGCCGGCGGTCCAGAACTCCTCGTGACTGTCGTCGGGTCCCGCCAGGGCGCATTGCGTAAGCAGCACGCGGCCAGTTGCCCGCGTCGGATCCGCATAGGTGGTTGAAGGAACACGCAGCGTGGACGCCCTCGTGGCCCGCGTCGCTCGCAACCTTGAGTTGGACACCCGCGACGCCTCCGGCTGACGCCGCACCGCCGCCGATTCGTGCAAAGGTGCCTCGCCGCGGTGTCGACGGGCGAGAAGGAGTCAGACCGCCATGGTGGCGAGCGCCGAGTTGGGTCGGCGGTGGGGCGGTCCCGTTCGTCGGCGTGCGACGTGTGTCGCGATTGGCGCACTCGCCGCGGCGGGTCTCGTTGCGGGCGCGACGGGCGCGGGCGCGGCGGGCGCGAGTTCGCAGGCGTGCGCCGGCGGTTCCGCGGGCCCCCGCACCGTCACCCTGACCGTGAAGGCGTCCGGGCGGAATCGGACGGTCATCGTGCACACGCCGTCGTTCTACACGGGGAAGACCGCCGTGTCGCTCGTGCTGAACCTGCACGGGACCGGCTCCACTGCCG
Source organism: uncultured Actinomycetes bacterium (assembly GCA_963731625.1). Taxonomy (GTDB): domain Bacteria; phylum Actinomycetota; class Acidimicrobiia; order IMCC26256; family PALSA-555; genus PALSA-555. Next base: position 645,678 of record CAVSWH010000001.1, on the reverse strand, counting down.
CCCAGCAGGAGGCGTTCAGCGGCATGGACGAGACGGCGGACACCGCCGGCTTCATTGTTGCGTACCCGCAGGGCGCGATCCGCTCGGGCTCCGGTTACGACTGGAACATTCCGGGCGTCCCCTTGTTCGGCGGCAAGCCCGTCCCCGCTGGATCGGCGAACGACGTCTCGTTCATCTCGCAGACGATCACCTACCTGGAGCAGCACTACTGCGTGGACGCCTCGCGCATCGACGTGACCGGGTTCTCCGGTGGTGCGCGGCTGACCAGCCAGCTCGGCTGTGACCTCTGGGCCCGCGTCGCCGCGATCGCGCCGGTGAGCGGCCTGCGGCTGCCGTCGCCCTGCCCGGCGACGCGTCCGGTGCCGGTCCTCTCCTTTCACGGGACCGCCGACCCGGTCGACCCGTACAACGGCAACGGCCAGGCCTATTGGACCTACAGCGTGCCGACTGCGGCCCAGCGGTGGGGTGCGCAGGACTCCTGCGGCGCCACGCCGACGACGACGACGCTCAACCCCCAACTGACGCTCACCCAGTACAACGGGTGCGCGGGTGGCGCGGTGGTGTCGCTCTACACGATCGTGGGCGCGGGGCACACCTGGCCCGGCGGGCCGCCGCTCCCGCGGAGCATCACACGGGTCCTCGGACCGCAGTCACAGGTTCAGGCGTCGTCCATGATCGCCACGTTCTTCAAGCAGCACCCGCTGAGCTGAGCGCCACGGCACCGCCGCCGTCAGATGCGCAGCGGCTTGACGGGCGCGAGGACGGCGGCCGGGTCGTCCCAGTTCTGCCCGGGGACGTCGATGTAGAGCTCGACCTCGTTGCCGTCGGGGTCGAGCACATAGAGGCTGTGCGTGACGGTGTGGTCGCTGGTGCCGACGATCTGGACGCCGGCCTCCTGGACCCGAGCGAGCGCGTCGCGCAGCTCGTCGTCGGTGTCACCGACCTTGAGGCCGAAGTGGTAGAGCCCGACTCGGCGCCCTGCGGGGATGGGTTGTGCGTCGGATCCCACCTCGATCAGGAGCAGCTCGTGGTGGGTGCGGCCGGACGAGAACGCGGCGGCCGGCATCCCGCCGGGCCGTGCGATCTCGTGCCATCCCAGCACGTCGCGGTAGAAGGCCTCCGAGCGCTTCAGATCGCGGACGTAGAGGACGAGGTGGCCGAGCTCTTTCACCGTCACGACACGTCACCTCCGCTGAGTGCTTGCTCCATGATGCAGCGCCCTCACGTCGCCGGCTATTCCTGCTCGCGGTCCTCGGCGTGGGCCGGTGCCGTCAGGCGGGCGCGAGCGCCGACCAGTAGCCGCCGTCGAGCATCGCCTCGAGCGTCGCTCGGTGCGTGATGAGGTCGTCGGGGTCCTCCGGTGGCTCGGCCTCGCCGAAGTGGATGGCCCGCTGCTGGATGCGGCTCATGATGATCCCGTGTCGCAACGCGGCGTAGAGCGTGTAGAAGTCGAGGTCTCGGGGTGTGTGACCGGTGAGGGCCTCGTATCGTGCCGCGACGTCGTCCCGGCGGAGGAAGTCGGGGAGTCCGGGCAGCGTGAACTGGCCGGCGACGTCCTGGAAGAACCGGTGTAGGAAGATGAGCCAGCCGAGGTCGAGCTCCGGCGGGCCCAGGGTGGCCATCTCCCAGTCGAGGACGGCGACGGGCTCGAAGTCCCGGTAGATGATGTTGCCGATCCGGGAATCGCCCCAGCTCAGGACGGCGTCGCCCTCCTCGGCCGGCCAGTGGTCGCGGAGCCACTGGAAGCAGCGCTCGAGGAGCGGCTGGCGGGTGCCGGCGCTGACCCACTCGTAGTACGTCCACTGCTCGGCGACGTGGCGCGCGAGCCGTGAACCGGTGCCGGCGGGGGCGAGGAAGCCGAAGCGGTCCGTCGGGTCGGGGATGGCGTGCAAGTCGGCGAGGATCTGGATGGTCGCGTCCTGGAGGTGGTCGCGCTGAGCCGCTGTGGCCTCGGTGAGCCAGCTGGCGATGTTGTAGGGCATCAGGTCGGGTGGGACCTGGCCGTCGACGCGGTCCATGACGAAGAACGGCGAGCCGAGGGCGTCGGTATTGAGCTCGAGCCAGCGGACGTGGGGGACCGGGACGGAGCTGAGCCCGGCGACACCTTCGAGCACCCGGTACTGCTTCTCGAGGTCGTAGGACGGGAAGACCGGCACGGCTGAGGTCATCGGCGCGAGCCGGGCCACGAGCCGATCGACCTGGGTGCGTTCGCCGTCGCGCCATGTCAGATCGAAGAGCACCGTCTCGCTGGACAGCCCGTTCGAATCGGGCACGTCGAACTCGGACACGCGGGGGTCGGCACCCGTCGGGAGTTGCGCGACGAGCCACGCCTCGAGCCGTGCGTGCAGCTCGCCGAGGTCGCGGGTCGAGGTCTGGGGTCGGGGCGTCTCGTCCGTCCGGCGGGTTTAGCACCTCGCCGCTGCGGCCGCCGCGAGGTCGGTCGGGGACGTTGCTCTACGCTGGGCATCGTGGATCTCGACTATCTGGCCTTCGATGCCGACAATCACTATTACGAGGCGCTCGACGCGTTCACCCGGCACCTCGACCCGCGACTCGGGCCGCGCTGCGTGCAGTGGGCCGAGATCAACGGGCGCCGCTACCACGTGGTGGGTGGGCGGGTCAGCCACGCCGTGGTGAACCCGACGTTCGACCCGGTCGCGAAGGCCGGCGCGCTTCATGACTACTTCCGCGGGAACCCCGACGAGAAGTCGCCGCTCGAGTTCCTGCGGGCCCGCGAGCCCATCCGCCCCGAGTACCGGGATCGCGACGCGCGTCTGGCGACCCTAGATGAGTTCGGCCTCGAGTCGGTGTGGCTGTTCCCGACGCTTGGCATCCTCTACGAGGAGCTGCTGAAGGACGACCCGGAGGCGGTGACGCTCACGTTCACCGCTTTCAACCGCTGGCTCGACGAGGACTGGGGTTGCAACTACCAGGACCGGATCTACGCCGCGCCGTACGTGTCGCTGTGCGACGTCGACTGGGCCGTCCGTGAGCTGGAGTGGGCGCTGGACCACGATGCCCGGACGGTGGTCATGCGACCGGCCGCGCCCACCACGGCGACCGGTCAGCTCCCGCCGACCGACCCGACGTTCGACCCGTTCTGGGCCCGGGCCAACGAGGCGGGGATCACGGTCGTCGTGCACGCCGGGGACAGCGGCTACTCGTCGCAGGGCTACGCGAAGGACGGCTTCGCGGCGACGTTCGAGGGCGCGGGTCGGCCGTCGATCAAGACGCTGGCGATCGAGCGGGCCGCCTACGACTTCCTGCTCACGCTGGTGTTCGACAAGCTCTTCGACCGGTTCCCGAACCTGCGTGTCGCGTCCGTGGAGAACGGGTCGGAGTTCCTGCCCGACCTCTTCCATAAGCTCGCGTCGACTCGGCGCAAGATGCCGGGCTACTTCCATGAGGACCCGGCGGAGACGTTCCGCCGTCACGTGTCGATCAACCCGTTCTGGGAGGACGACCCGTACCAGGTGGTCGAGCTGATGGGCGCCGACCGGGTGATCTTCGGGTCGGACTGGCCTCACATCGAGGGCATGCCGCGCCCGCTCGACTACGTCGCCGAGCTGAAGGAGCTCGATGATGACCAGCGACGCCTAGTCCTGCGCGACAACGCCCGCGCGCTGACGGTCCGTCAGCCGGCATGAGCCAGGCCGACGTCGCCCGCGGCTCCCGGGAGGAAGAGTGGGCGGACCTGCGCGCCCGGTACCTGCGCCCGCGAGTGGACCGCCCGCCGACCAGCGCGCGGGGCGTCCACCACGTCGCGCTGCTCAGCCAGGACGTCGAGCGCACGATCCGCTTCTACCAGGAGCTGCTCGGCTTCCCGCTCACCGAGCTGTTCGAGAACCGTGACTACAACGGCTCGACGCACTTCTTCTTCGACATCGGGAACGGGAACGCGCTCGCCTTCTTCGACTTCCCGCGCCTCGACCTCGGCCCCTACGCCGAGGTGCTGGGCGGCCTGCACCACCTCGCGATCTCGGTGCCGCCCGCGCGGTGGCAGGAGCAGCGGCAGCGGCTAGAGGAGGCGGGCGTGTCGATCGAGAACATCGACTCGTCGCTGTACTTCCGTGACCCCGACGGCGCCCGCATCGAGCTGATCAGCGACCCGCTCGGGGAGATGTACGGCAACCCCGTCTTCTGATCGGATCAGCCGGCGAGCAGGATGCCGACGAACAGCGCGGCGAGGGCGCTGAGCCCGCTCAACGCACCGAAGACGGCGAGGCCGGTGCGCGACTTGGCTCGGCTGTGCAGCAGCGCGGTCAGCCCGGACACGCCGACGACGGCCAGTTTCACGATGAGCGTCGTGCCGTACGGGCTCGACCAGTCGACGTGCACGGCGAGGATGTTCCAGATCCCGGTGGCGACGAGCAGCGCGTACGCCGGCCAGGCGATGGCTGAGAACAGCCGCGCGACGGTGCGCGGCGCCGTCGGCGAGATCCGCCGGAGGCTGGGCACCATCCCGGCCAGCGTGATCTGGCCGCCGACCCAGACGGTCGCGCCGGTCACGTGCAGGAAGAGCCGAATTGTCGTCCACGAGACGGGCAGCACGGCGTGACGCTAACGGGGACGCACGCGGCGCGTCGCCGGGGCGCCGCGGCCGGGACGATAGGGTCCTGCGGGTGAGCGACAAGGACGCGGTCGAGCGCATCCTGGTGGTGTCGGCGCACCCCGACGACGTGGACTTCGGCGCCGCGGGCAGCGCGGCCACCTGGTCCGACGCCGGGAAGCACGTCACGTACTGCATCGTCACCGACGGCGCCGCGGGCGGCTTCGACCCGACGGTGTCACGGGCCGAGATGGCCGAGATCCGCCAGGCCGAGCAGACGGCCGCCGCGAAGACCGTCGGGGTCGAGGACGTGATCTTCCTCGGGTACCCGGACGGGCGCCTCGAGGTGACGCTGGGTCTGCGCCGCGACCTCTCCCGGGTGATCCGCCAGGCGCGACCCGAGCGGGTCGTGGCCCAGTCACCCGACCGGAACTACGAGCGCATCTTCGCCAGCCACCCGGACCACCTGGCGGCCGGTGAGGCGGTGCTCTGCGCCGTCTACCCGGACGCCCGGAACCCGTTCGCGCATCCCAAGCTGCTCGAGGACGAGCACCTCGAGCCCTGGTCGGTGCACGAGGTGTGGCTCATGGCGGCGACGACCGCGGCGAACCGCTTCGTCGATGTCACCGACACCTTCGACCGCAAGATCGAGGCGCTGCGCTGTCACGTCTCGCAGCACCCCAACCCGGACGGCCTCGAGCCGATGATCCGCGGCTGGCTCACCGGCAACGCCAAGAACGCCGGTTGGCCCGACGGCCGCCTCGCCGAAGGGTTCTACGCGATCGCGACCTGACGCGGCGTCACTGGATGACGCTGCGGATGACCTCGCCGGCCTGCATCGCCTTGAACGCGTCGTTGATGTCGTTGAGACCCATCTTGCGGGACACCATGTCGCCGAGGTCGAGCCGGCCCTGCTCGACGAGCCCGATGAGGCGCGGGAAGTCGCGGTTCACCTGCGCGGACCCGTAGACGGTGCCGAGCAGGCGCTTCTCCTGGAGGATGAGCGGCATGGACGGCAGCTCGATGGACTGGTCGAAGCGGGGGACACCCACGGCGACGCACGTGCCGCCGGCGCGGGTCATGTTGAAGGCCTGGAGGACGGTCGCCGGGTTCCCGATCACCTCGAACGCGTAGTCGGCGCCGCGGCCGCCGGTCAGCCCCTGGACCTGCGCGACCGGGTCGCCGGCGGAGGGGTCGACGGTGTCGGTGGCGCCGAGCTCCAGCGCGGTCGTGCGCTTGAGCTCCACGGGGTCCACGGCGATGATGCGCGCCGCACCGGCGATCTTGGCGCCCTGGATGACGGCCTGGCCGACACCGCCGCAGCCGACAACCGCGACGGAAGAGCCGGGGACGACCTGCGCGGTGTTCAGTGCGGCGCCGACGCCGGTCGTGACGCCGCACCCGATGAGCGCGAGCTGGTCGTCGGGAAGGTCGGTCTCGACCTTCACGAGGGAGATCTCGTCGCAGGTCATCGCTTCGGCGAACGTGCCGAGCCCGGTCATGGTGGGGAGCGGTGTGTCGTCGCTGCGGGTGGCCCGCATGGTGCCCATCACCGTGTAGGTCTGCTCGCACAGGTTCGACTGGTTGTTGCGGCAGAACCAGCACACGCCGCACGCCGGGATGAACGAGCCGATGACCCGGTCGCCCGCCTTGACCCGGGAGACCTCCTTGCCGACGGACTCGACGATGCCGGTGCCCTCGTGGCCGAGGATGCACGGCGGGGGCATGGGCAGCGTGCCGTTGATGACGGACAGGTCGGAGTGGCACACGCCGCTCGCCGTGACCTGCACGACGACGTCGCGGGGTCCCGGGTCGGTGGGCTTGACGTCCTCGACGACGAGGTCGCCGTCGGGCTCGACGAAGATCGCTGCGCGCATGGGCGTGCCTTCTCTCAGTTGGGCTTCAGTTGGAACGTATCAGGGGGCCGGCCAGGGGTGGAGCGGCAGGCCTGAGGCGGGCATCCCCTCCCAGGCGACGACGTGGCCGGGGAGCCCGTCGGTGGCGAAGAGGGTGCGGCCGTCGGCGCCGCCGAAGCAGCAGTTCGTGGTGACGCCGCGCCCGTCGAGGGCGAGGAACTCGACCTCTCGGCCGTCGGGCTCGAGGACCCGCACGCCGTGGGCCGCGGTGTTCGCCACGTAGAGGCGGCCCTCGACGTCGACGCAGAGCCCGTCGCCGCTGCCGCCGGGCAACTGCTCGACGATCCAGGGCCGCTCGCCGTCGACGAGGCGCACCAGGCCTTGCCCCTCGACGACGACGGGCGTGCCGTCGGGCTCGAGCGCGATTCCGTTGCAGTAGAGGAAGCCCGACGCGACGGTCGTGACCGTCCCGTCGGGGGTCATCGTGTGCACCCGGCCGCGCGGCTCGCTGGGGGGCGGGAACGGCGGCGGGTCGGTGAACCAGAGCGTGCCGTCGGCCGCGACGACGAGGTCGTTCGGCGCCAGGAAGCCGTCGTCGACGACGTACTCGACGGCGCCGTCCGGGCGCACGCGCTGCAGCCCTGGCGTCACCGGCTCGAAGGGTGGCGGCTCGGGGTACAGGTTCGTGCTGGCGAAGTCGATCCCGCCGTTCTGGGTGACGAGGAAGCCGCTGTCGCGGGTGGACGCGGCCGCGTTGGCGCCGCCTCCGACGACGGCGACGCGCTCGACGCGGCCGTCGTCGAGGTGGATGCGCTCGAGTGCGCCGTCGGCGACGCTCGTGCACACCAGCGTGCCGGGCCCGCCGTCTGGCGCGGGGCAGTACACCGGGCCCTCGGGGAACCGGATGCCGGTGGCGACGACCTCTGCCCTCACGACCCGTAGCCGGGTCGGCCCGCGGCGTCCCACGCCTGGTAGTAGTCGAAGAACGCCTGGCCGAACGGGTCGTCGCCGCTCCACGGCATCGAGCCGCGATGGATCGTCCAGTCGGCGGGCGCGAGGTCCTTCGCCGCGGCGAGGTGACGTGCGGCGGCGTCGCGGTGCCCGGCGCGCAGCAGGTGCGCGGCGAGGCGCCGCTCGGCGCGGGCGCGCTGCTCGGCCTCGTCCGCGGGGACCTGGCGGTCGTGGATCTCGCCGGTGGACAGCGGGGCCACGCCGTCGTGGACCCAGCGGCGCAGCGCCTCGTGGTGCAACGAGGAGTTGATCTGGGTGAAGTCCTTGAAGCGGTCGTCGGCCGGGGTGATCGCCGGCGGTCGCACGATTCGGTCGGCTTCGTCGATCCAGACGGTGGTTGGGATGTTCAAGATCCCGTAGCGCTCGGCGACGAGGTGGTCCCGGTCGAGGAGCACCGGGTAGGTGAGCGGGACGGGCGATTCGTCGACCGCCCACTGGCGGACCGCCTCAGGGTCCTCGTCGAGCGCGACGGCGAGCATCACGAGGCCGCTCGGCGCGAGCTCGTCGTGCAGCTCCTGCCACACGGGCAGGTCCCAGCGGCAGCCTCACCACGACGCCCAGGCGATGAGGAGCCGTTTGCGGCCCGCGTAGTCGTCGAGCGAGACGGGGTGCCCGTCGAGGTCCGGGAGCGTGAACGGCGGCGCGTCGAGGGCGTCGAGGCGGGCTTGCACGTCGGTGGGTGCGGCCCCGAGCACGGCGACGCCCGCGTCGGGCTCGACGGCGACCGGACGGCCGAGCGCGGCGCCGAACGCGCGGACGTCGATCGCGCCGTCGGTGAGGAGCGCGGCTCGGTCGCGCACGGGGACGCACACGTTGTCGCGGCACAGGCCCTCGGGTCGCAGCGCCCAGCCGGTCGCGCCGCCGAGGTCGTCGGCCGCGACGAGCAGCGTGTCGCCGTGCGGGGTGGCCGGCACGTGGATCTCGCGGTCGTCGTCGAGGAGCGTCGCGTCGTTGGGCACGCCGTCAACCTACCCGGGCCCGTAGGCTCGGGGCAGTGGGGCTGCTCGACGGGAAGGCGGCGGTCGTCACCGGGGGCGGCGGTGGGATCGGTCGGGGGATCGCGGCGCGCTTCGCCGCGGAGGGCGCGACGGTGACCCTCGCGGAGATCGACGAGGGACGCGCCGCGGAGACGGCCGCGGCGATCGAGGCGGCCGGCGGGGCGGTGCAGCCCGTCGTCGCCGACGTCCGCGAGGCCGCGGACGTCGACCGGGTCGTCGCGGCCGCACTCGACTGGAACGGGCGCGTCGACGTCCTCGTGAACAACGTCGGGCACTACGGCGGGAAGCGCAAGGCCTTCCATGAGCAGACCCCGGAGGAGTGGCTTGACCTCTACCGCGTGAACCTCGAGCACGTGCTGCTCACGACGCGCGCCGTGCTGGGCCCGATGGTCGAGCGGGGCGCCGGTGCGATCGTGAGTGTCTCGACGATCGAGGCGTTCCGCGGGATCCCGACGCGGGCGGTGTACGCCGCGTTCAAGGCCGGGATCACCGGGCTGACGAAGAGCCTGGCGCTCGAGTATGCGCCGCACGGGATCCGGGTGAACGCGATCGCGCCGGACGTGACCGAGACGCTGCAGGTCCCGTACTCGAGCTGGCTGCAGCCCGGCGACGAGGCGCTCATCCCCTTGTGGGTGCCGGTCGGCCGGTTCGGCACACCCGAGGACCTCGCCGGCGTCGCGCTGTTCCTCGCGTCGGACCTGTCGGCGTTCGTCACCGGGACGACCGTGCACGCCGACGGCGGCACGTTCGCGGCGGGCGGCTGGTTCCGCACGCTCGAAGGGGCCTGGACGAACCGGCCGCGGCGCGCCTAGCGGGACGGCGCGACCGGCGCGTCGGCGCGAAAGCGCGGGGTGCCGAGCTCGGCGGCCTCGAGGGCGCGCAGCTGCTCGAAGCGGTCGCGCACCTCGCCCCGGTGTGCGCGGTCCATCGCGAGGTTGCGCAGCTCGTAGGGGTCTTCGGTGAGGTCGTACAGCTCGTGGTCCTGGTCCTCGAACGGCGCGTCGACGTCGACGCGTTTCGGGTGGCGCGGCGGCCGGCCGGTGTTGCCCCAGCCGCCGCCGCAGCCGTAGTAGCGGGCGTACTTGTAGCGGCCGTCGAAGACGCCGCGGATCGCGTACCGCAGCTCGACGCACGAGTCGTACCAGGCCATGTCCTGGGCGAACAGGACCGCGTCACGGGCGGGCCGGCTCGGGTCGGCGAGCACGCCGGTGAGGTCCTGGCCGGGCAGGTCGGCGGCGTCGGCGCCGCCGAGCGCGCACACGGTGCGGGCCAGGTCGAGGTGGCTGGCCAGGGCGTCGGTGCGGCTCGCGGCGGCGGTGACGCCGGGGACCTTGACGTAGAGCGGGACGCGCATGATCTCGTCGTAGACGAACGGGCCCTTGCTGCGCAGGCCGTGGGAGCCGCACATGTCGCCGTGGTCGGCGGTGAAGATCACTGCGGTCTCGGCGGCGGCGCCCGACGCGTCGAGCGCGTCGAGCACGAGCCCGAGGTTGCGGTCCCCCTCCTGGTGGAGCCGCCAGTAGTAGTCGAGGTGGCGACACCAGGCGCGCGTGTCGGCCGGGTCGAGGTACCCGTAGAGGGTGTGCTGCTGCTGGTAGAGCCACTCGCGCTGCACGGCCGGCTTCGTGAACAGGTCGTCGTCGAAGTTGGGCGGGAGGGTGTCGAACACCTCGTCGTACGCCGCGGGGTATGCGGGGAGCGGGTCGGTCTCCTTCCACGCCGCGGCCTCGAGGAATCGCTTCACGGTGTCGACCTCGTCGGCGCGGTCGCGCTGGTAGTCGGGCTGGTCGATCGGGAACCACATCACGTCGTGGGGGTTGACCAGCCCGACGACGAGGAGCCAGGGCGTGGCGCTGCCGGCGTTCGCCGCGAGCCAGGTGGCGGCCCGCTCGGCGATCCAGGGGTCGAACTCGACGCCCGTGCCGGCCCAGCCCATGAAGTGACGGTCGTTGCCGGACCAGTCCGAGAAGCCGTACGCCTCGAGGTCGGGTGACACGGCGTGGGAGAGGTGCCACTTGCCGAGGTAGGAGGTGCGGTAGCCGGCGTCGCGCAGCCGCCGCCCGATCGTGGGGATCGCCGGATCGAGCTCGCGCTGGCCGGGGAACACGACGTTGTCGACGACGCCGTGCTCGGGCACCGTGCGGCCGGTGAGGATCGTCGCCCGTGAGGGCGAGCACGGCGACGAGTGCGTGTAGAAGCGCTTGAACTCGAGGCCCTCGTCGAGCAGCCGCTGGCGGTGGGGGAGCGTGAGGTCGGGTGGGATCCAGTCCCGTTGGCGCTCCTGGTCGGCGACCACCAGGAGGATGTTGGGCCGTCGGGTGTCCGTCGGGGCCGGTGCCGGGGTGACCATCGACGCGGACGCTACCGTCCGGCGCGATGTCGGGGATGGGGACGCGCTCGGCCGTCGCGCGTGTGCTGCTGGTGCGCCACGGCGAGTCGACGTGGAACGCCGAGGGTCGATGGCAGGGGCGCGCCGATCCGCCGCTCAGCCCGGACGGGGAGCGCCAGGCGCGCGACGCCGGTGATGCCGTGCCGGCGGTCGCTGTCGTGTGGGCCTCCGACCTGGCCCGCGCCCGGCAGACCGCCGAGTTCGTGGCGCCGGCGGGTACCGCCGTGCGCCTCGACGCGCGGCTCCGCGAGCGCGACGTCGGCGCGTGGGCCGGTCTGACGCGGGCCGAAATCGACGCACAGGACCCGGGCGCGTTGGAGCGGGGCCGCCGACCGCCGGGCTGGGAGAGCGACAAGGCCCTGGGTGCTCGGTGCTGGCCCGCGCTGCGCGCCGTGACGGCGAGCCTCGCGTCGGGTGGGCCGGGCCTGGTCGTGACGCACGGCGGGCTCATCCGCGTCGTCGCCGAGGGGCTCGGCGTCGCGGCGTGGCCGGTGCCCAACCTGGGTGGCGTGTGGCTCGAGCGCCGCGGTGACGCGTTCTCGCTGGGCGCACGCGTCTCGCTCCTCGACGCCGACGCGAGGCTCGACGCGGCGCCCGTCACGCCAGCTGACTGAACGACGCGAAATCGGGCTGATGGCGCCGGGCGCGTCGGCCGATAGAGTGGTCGTTCCCCCGACGCAACTGAAGCGAGAGCGCCCGCCGCGTTGACTGCCGTCGACCCCGAGCTCCTGGCTGAACAGCGGTACGTCGACCGCGCGTACGGCCGTCTGGATGCCATGCGGGCCGCCGCCCGTCGGGTGGCCGACGGGTACGCCGAGGTCGGCGCCGGCGGCACGCATCAGGCCCGCCTCGAGCGCGACGTCGCCGAGGAGGTCACGCGCCGCCGCCTCGCGGCGCTCGACATCGGCGCGGCGCCGCTGTGCTTCGGCCGGCTCGACCTCGCCGAGGATGGTGACGGCGACGCCGGGCGGCTCTTCTACATCGGGCGGGTGGCGGTCACCGACGAGGACCAGGTGCCCCTCATCGTCGACTGGCGTGCGCCCGTCTCCGAGCCCTTCTACCGGGCGACCGCCACGGACCCGATGGGGGTCGTGCGCCGGCGCCACTTCCTGACCCGCGGCGGTGACGGCCGCGAGCTCGTCGGCATCGACGACGAGGTGTTCGACCGGGACGCGGCCGAGTCGTCGGGGTTCAGCGTCTTCGGGGAGGGGGCGCTGCTCGCCGCGCTCGACCGGGCCCGCACGGGTCGCATGAGCGACATCGTGGCGACGATCCAGGCCGAGCAGGACGAGGCGATCCGCTCGCCGCTGCCCGGCGTGCTCGTCGTCGCCGGCGGGCCGGGGACGGGCAAGACGGCCGTCGCGCTCCACCGCGCCGCCTACCTCCTCTACACGCACCGCCGCCGCCTCGCCGGGCAGGGCGTGCTCTTCGTCGGCCCGAACTCGATCTTCGTGCGCTACATCGACCAGGTGCTGCCCTCGCTGGGGGAGAGCGACGTGCAGCTCGCGACCCTCGCGGGGCTGAAGCCGGCGTACTCGGTGGGCGGCGAGGACTCGACGGCCGCGGCCCAGCTGAAGGGCGACGCCCGCATGGCGCGCGTCATCGAGCGGGCGATGCGGGACCGGGAGCACCCGCTCGCGCGCGACATGGTGGTGATGGTTGACGGGACCCTGCTGCGCCTGTCGCGTGGCGTGTCGCGGCGGATCGTCGAGCGGGCAAGTCGCCGGCGCGGCACGCACAACGCCAAGCGACCCGGTGTGGTGCGCTCCGTCGTCGAGCAGCTCCGCCACCAGTACCGCCGGGCGCTCGGCGCCGTCGCGCCCGACGACGCCGACTGGGACCGCGAGCTCGACGGGCGACTGCGGCGCCTGCCCGAGGTCCGCGCCGCGCTCGAGCGCATGTGGCCCGTCCTGACCGGCGGGGAGCTCGTCCACGACCTGTTCTCGTTCCCCGGGCTCGTCCACTCGGCGTCGGGCGGGATCCTGTCCGACGACGAGCAGGCGCTGCTCGTCCGGGCGCGGTCGCCGCGTGTGCGCGACGTCGCCTGGACCGAGGCCGATCTCGCGCTCATCGACGAGGCCGACGCCCGGCTCGGGCCGCCCGAGGCCGCGCGGCCCCGGCGTCGGCGGGCTCGCGCCCGCGAGGACGACGCGGCGGCGCGCGTCGTCGCCGGCATGGGGCTGGGTGGCTTCGTGACCCCGGGCGAGGTGGCGCGCCGGTATGCCGGCGACGGCTCGTCGGGCGATGACGCGTCCGACGAGCCGCGCACGTTCGGGCACGTCCTCGTCGACGAGGCCCAGGACGTGTCGGCCATGCAGTGGCGCCTGCTGGCCCGCCGCTGCCCGTCCGGCTCGATGACGATCGTCGGCGACTTCGGCCAGGCCAGCCGGGCGGGGGCGCTCCACGACTGGCCGGAGGTGCTCGACATCGTGTCGGGGCGCGCCGGCGCGGAGATCGTGACCCTCACGGTGAACTACCGCACGCCGAGCGAGATCATGCGCGTCGCGCACCGCGTGCTCAGCGCGGCGTCGCCGGGCGCGCCGCCGACCCGGTCGGTGCGCGACTCGGGCCAGGAGCCGCGGTTCGTGCGGGTCAGCCCGGACGGCCTCGTCGACGGTCTGGCGGACGCGGCGCGCCGTGCGGTCGAGGCGGGCGGGACGGTTGCCGTCGCCGCGCGCGCCGAGCTGCACGACGCCCTCGTCGCCCGCCTCGCCGATGTCGGGGCGCGTGCCGGCACGACCGAGGCGCTCGACGCGCCGGTCGCCGTGCTCACCGCGCAGGCGATCAAGGGCCTCGAGTTCGACCACGTGGTCGTCGGTGACCCGTCGTCGCTCGTGCCCGGCGACGCCGCCGGGTTGCGGCTCCTCTACGTCGCGTTGACCCGCGCGACGCGCACCCTGACCGTGGTCTACGCCGAGGCGCTCCCGGAGGCGCTCAGCGCCGCGGCGCTGCCCGGTGCGGCGATCGCCGCGTCGTAGGATCCGCGCCGTGACCGCCACCGATGTCGACCGCTCCGCGAGCGACGTCGCCTGGGACCTCGAGCCGCTCGTCGACGGGCGGGGCGAAGCCGGGGTCGACGAGCTCCTCGAGGACGCGGGGCGGCGCGCCGATGCCCTCGCCGAGTACCGAGGCCGGGTCGGGGACCTCGACGCGGCGGGCACGGCGACGCTGCTCCACGAGCTGGCGGCCATCACCGAGATGATCGGGCGGGCGGGGTCCTACGCCGGGCTGCGCTTCGCCGTCGACACGAGCGACCCGGCACGCGGCGCGCTGCTCGCGAAGGTGGAGGAGCTCGCGACCGCCATCTCCAACGAGCTGATCTTCGTCGAGCTCGAGTGGGCCGCGGCGTCCGACGAGCACGTGGCGGCGATCCTCGACGATCCCGCGCTCGACTTCTGTCGCCACCACCTCCGGTCGGTGCGCCGCTATCGCTCGCATCTGCGCTCCGAGCCCGAGGAACGAATCCTCGCCGACAAGGCGGTGACGGGTGCGAGCGCCTGGTCGCGGCTGTTCAGCGAGCAGACGGCGGAGCTGACCGTCGAGCTCGACGACGGGCCGGCGAGCCTCGAGGAGGGGCTCTCGCGCCTGCAGGCGCCCGACCGCGACGTGCGCCGCGCTGCCGCCGAGGCGGTCACGGTCGCGCTCGGTCCCGGTGTCCGGACCCGCGCGTTCATCTTCAACACCCTGCTCGCCGACAAGGCGAGCGACGACCGGATCCGCGACTACCCGGACTGGCTGGCGAGCCGGAACCTCGACAACGAGGCGAGCGACGAGTCGGTGCAGGCGCTCGTCGACGCGGTGGTGCACCGGTACGACATCCCCCAGCGCTGGTACGCGCTGAAGGCGCGGCTGCTCGGGGTGGCCCGGATCGCGGACTACGACCGGATGGCGTCGATCGCCGCGGAGGACGAGACGATCGGCTGGTCGGGCGCGCAGGGCCTCGTCCTCGACGCGTACGGCTCGTTCTCCTCGGAGCTCGCCGACGTGGTGCGCCGGTTCTTCGCGGAGCCGTGGATCGACGCGCCGTTACGGCCCGGGAAGCGCCCCGGCGCGTTCTGCGCCTACACCGTCCCGTCGCTGCACCCGTACGTGCTCCTGAACTGGACGGGACGCCGCCGTGACGCGCTCACCCTCGCGCACGAGCTCGGGCACGCGCTCCACGCCTACCTGGCGCGCGGGCAGGGCATCTTCCACCAGTCGACGCCGCTGACCCTCGCCGAGACCGCGTCGGTATTTGGCGAGACGGTCACGTTCGGGCGCCTGCTCGCCGAGACGACCGATCCCGATGCCCGGCTCGCGCTGCTCGCCGAGAGCCTCGAGGGCCAGATCGCGACGGTGTTCCGCCAGATCGCCATGAACCGCTTCGAGGACCGCGTCCACACGGCCCGCCGCCAGGAGGGCGAGCTCTCCGTCGACCGCTTCGGCGACTGCTGGATCGACACCCAGGCGGCGATGCTCGGCGACGCGGTCGAGCTCACCGACGGGTACCGGATGTGGTGGTCGTACATCCCGCACTTCATCGGGACCCCCGGCTACGTGTACGCCTACGCGTACGGGCAGCTCCTCGCGCTCTCCGTCTACCGGGAGTACGAACGCCAGGGCGCCGCGTTCGTGCCCGCGTACCTCGAGCTGCTCAGCCGCGGCGGGTCCGACACCCCCGAGGCGCTCGGGCGCATCGTCGGCGTCGATCTTGCCGACCCCGGCTTCTGGGACGGGGGGCTCGCGATCATCGACGAGCAGCTCGCCGCGGCGGAGGCGGCCGCCGAGGCCGCGGGGCGGCTCCCGGCGCGCTAGCCGTTCGTGTGTGCCCGCCCACGCGGCGGGTCGACTCGCGGAACCCACCGACCTCGGCGCGATCGACGCGAGCGCCGAACATCACGCCTGACCAGCGCGGGCGAAGGTGCACGTCGTCCGATACGACACTGCCGTGTGGTGCCTACGCCGCGACGCCGCGGTGGTCGTCGAGCACGAGGTCGACGAGCTCGCGGGCCCCGGTACGCCATCCGAACCGGTGCGTGGTGGCGTCGAGGTCGAGGTGCGCCTGCTGGGCCTGGGCGAGGGTGATGACCGCCTTCCAGAGGGCCCACCCGCGGGCGCGAGCCCACGTCGCGTCGTCGAGGGCCAGGGTGTCACGAAACGACGTTCGGGCATCGTCGGTGCAGAACGTCCACGCGAACACGAGATCGCACGCGGGGTCGCCCACGGCGGCACAGCCGAAGTCGATCACCGCCGTCAAGCGCCCACCGGCGACGATGAGGTTCGAGGCGGCCACGTCGCCGTGGACCCACACCGGGGACCGGTCCCAGGTGCTGGTGAGGGCCGCGTCCCAGACCGCCGTGGCGGTGTCGGCGTCGATGTCGTCGGTGAGCAGGCGGATCGAGCCCCGTGTCTGCGCGTCGTACGTGTCGAGCGGGCCGCCGCGCCAGAAGTTGTGCGCACCGGGTGGCGGCCCGTCGCTCGGGTCGATGGCGTAGAGCGCGCGCAGGAACCCCGCCAGCTGCGAGGCGAGGGTCGCCAGGTCCGCGATCGGCGCGTGGCTCGCTGGCTCCCCGTCGATCCAGCGATAGATCGACCAGGCCCGTGGGAAGTCGATGTCGGGCCGACCGATCGCGACGGGCTCGGGGATCGGGAGCGGCAGCTGGTGGGCGAGCACCGGGAGCCAGCGCTGCTCCTTCTCGACTTGGGCTTCGTACGGGTCCGCGCTGGGCAGGCGGATGGACAGGTCGTCGCCGAGACGGAACGTCGTGTTGTCCCACCCGTCGAGGGCGACGGGCCGGACCGCCCGGTCGGACCATTGTGGAAACTGCGTCGCGACGAGGTGCGCGGCGAGTGCTGGGGTGAGGTGCGCCTTGCTGATGGCGGGGATCTTGGCTCGGTGGCCGACGTGCTCGTCCCGATTTTCGGGGCGAGACGCGATCAGAACCGCGCGAGCTCGCCTTCGAGCTGGTCGAGGCCCATGGGGCCGAGGTCGAGTGCGTAGGCGTGGAACGCCTTGAGGTCGAAGCCCGCGCCGTGGCGGCGGCGGGCGTCGTCGCGGGCGCGCAGCCACACGCGCTCGCCGACCTTGTAGCAGATGGCCTGTCCGGGGAGGCCGAGGTAGCGGTCGACCTCGCTCGCCATGAAGTCGGCGGGGAAACGGCTGCGCTCGATCACGAACGGGAGCGCGAGCTCGGGCGTCCAGCGCTCGCCGGGGTGGTACGCCTCGTGGCTCGGGATGTCGAGCTCGAGGTGCAGCCCGATGTCGACGACGACGCGCACGGCGCGCATCGCCTGGGCGCGCAGCATCCCGAGCTCGAACGCCGGGTCGTCGAGGTAGCCGAGCTCGCCCATGAGCCGCTCGGCGTAGAGAGCCCAGCCCTCGGCGTGGCCGGCGTTGCCGGCCAGGGTGCGCTGGAAGCGGGTGAGCTTCCCGGCGAGGTAGCGCACGGTGCCGATCTGGAGGTGATGGCCGGGGACGCCCTCGTGGTAGCAGATGCTGACCTCGCCCCAGAGGGGGAAGGACGTGCGGCCGAGCGTCGGGTACCAGGTGCGGCCGGGGCGGCTGAAGTCCTCCGACGGGCCGGTGTAGTACATCGCCGCGGCGCCGCCCGGCGGGGCGATCATCGCCTCGACGCGCCGGACCGGCTCGGGGATGTCGAAGTGGGTGCCGTCGAGCTCCGCGACGGTCCGGTCGAGCAGGTCCTGCAGCCAGGCCTGGAACGCGTCGACGCCCTCGATGGTGCGGCTCGGGTCGTGCTCGAGGAAGTCGAGCACCGCGGGGATCGATTCGCCGGCGAGGATGCGGTCGCCGACGCTCGCCATGGCCGCCTCGATGCGTGCGAGCTCGCTCCAGCCCCAGTCGTAGGTCTCCCGGTAGTCGAGCGTGGTGCCGGTGAACGCCCGCGCCATGCGCGCGTACCGCTCGGCGCCGACCGCGTCCTGGTCGGTCGCGGCGGGCCCGTACTCCTCGACGAGGAACCGGCCGAGCGACGCGTAGGCGGTGGTGGCGCGGTGCGTCACGTCCTCCAGCCGGGCTCGCAGCGCCGGCACGTCGAGGCCGCTCGCGTCGAACTGCTCGACGAGCCCGAGGAAGAAGGGGGTCGCCCCGCGCTTGAGGCCGCCCCACGTGTCGGCCTGCTCGGCGCAGGCGACGACCTGGCGGCGCGCCGCCGGGAGGCCCTCGTGCGCGCCCTCGGTCAGCGCATCCTGAAAGGAGGACAGCGCCTGGGGGACGGCCGCGGCCCGGGCCGCGACGGCGTCCCAGTCCTCTTCGGTCTCGCGGGGCATGAGATCGAACACCATGCGGATCGACGACACCGGGCTGTCGATCACCCGGAGCGCACGGAGAGGCTCGCCGGCCTCGACGAGCTCGACGTCGAGCTCGAGGGCGCGGCGCATCACCTCGGCGGCGACCCGGTCACCGTCGGTCGTCGCCTCGAGGCGGGACAGCTCGTGGAGGGTGGCACGGTCGTGGGCGAGGCGCTCGGCGATGCCGTCGGGGGAGTAGTCGGTGAGGCGGTCGTCGTGGCCGGGCAGGCCCTCGAAGGTGGCGGCGACCGGGTCGAGGGCGGCGGCCCGCTCGACGTACGCGTCGGCCAGCTCGGCGATGGCGCTGCTCATGGTGCCTCCCGAGGTGCTGGACGCCCTGACGCGCCGGGCCGGATGGTCCGCGACGCGAAGCGCAACGTATCGGAGCACGCCGGGCCGTATGGCACGATCCGGGCGTGACCCGCCTGGCCGACGTGCACGTGCTCGTGACGGGAGGCTCGAGCGGCATCGGCCTCGAGACGGCGCGCCAGGCGCTGGCCCGCGGCGCCCGCGTCTCGATCGTCGCCCGGGACGTCGAGCGGCTCACCCGGGCCCGCGACGACCTCGAGCGGGCGGGCGGCGACGGCACCCGCGTGGCCGCCGAGCCGGCCGACGTCACCGACCCTGCGCGCCTCGCCGACGCGCTGGGGCTGCTCACGACCCAGCTCGGGCCGGTCGATGTGCTCGTCACGAGTGCGGGCTCCGCCTCCCCGGGCCACTTCGAGGCTCTGCCGACCGAAGTGTTCGACGAGCAGATGGCGCTCGACTACTTCGGGACGCTGCACGCCATCCGGGCGGTTGTGCCGTCGATGATCGAGCGGCGCCGCGGCCACCTGCTGCTCGTGTCGTCGACCGTCGGGCTCGTCGGCGTCTACGGCTACTCGGCGTACGCGCCGGCGAAGTTCGCGGTGCGGGGCCTCGCCGAGACGCTGCGGGCCGAGCTGAAGCCGCACGGGATCGTCGTGGCGTGCGCCTACCCGCCGGACACGGACACGCCGGGGCTCGCCCGCGAGAACGAGCAGAAGCCGGAGGCCACGGCGCGGATCTCCGCGACGGTGAAGGTGCGCTCGCCCGCCGCGGTCGCGGCATCGATCGTGCGGGGGATCGAGAAGGACCGGCTGGTCGTCACCGCCGACCCGGGGACGGCGATCCTGGCGCGCGCCGCGGGGCTGCTCGGCCCGTACCTGCGAGCGTCGTTCGACCGCCACGTCCGCAAGGCCGACGGATCGAGCAGCGGGACGGCGTAGCGATAGCGTCGGCGTGATGGCCGAGACGCGCACCGAGACGGACAGCATGGGCCCGATCGAGGTGCCCGCCGACCGCTATTGGGGGGCGCAGACCGAGCGGTCGCTGCACCACTTCTCGATCGGCGACGAGCGCATGCCGCGCCCCGTGATCCGCGGGATGGCGATCCTGAAGAAGGCGGCGGCGCTCACGAACCGCGAGCTGGGGACGCTCGCGAAGGACAAGGCGGATCTCATCGTCGCCGCGGCCGACGAGATCCTCGCCGGGGGCCTCGCCGGCGAGTTCCCGCTGTTCGTGTGGCAGACGGGCAGCGGCACCCAGACGAACATGAACGTGAACGAGGTGATCGCCAACCGGGCGATCGAGCTCGCCGGCGGGCAGCGGGGGAGCAAGGACCCGATCCACCCCAACGACGACGTCAACCGCTCCCAGTCGTCGAACGACACGTTCCCGACGGCGATGCACATCGCCGCCGCCGAGGAGCTCGTCCACCGGCTGATCCCGGCGGTGGGGGCGCTGCGCGGCGCGCTGGACGCCAAGGCGACGGAGTTCGCCGAGATCGTCAAGATCGGCCGCACCCACCTCCAAGACGCCGTCCCGCTCACGCTCGGCCAAGAGTTCTCGGGGTACGTGGCGCAGCTCGACGCCGACCTCGAGCGGCTCGACGCCGCGCTGCCCGGCCTCTACGAGCTCGCGATCGGTGGCACCGCGGTCGGTACCGGCCTCAACTCGCCCGCGGAGTTCGCCGAGCGCGTCGCCGCGACGATCGCGAAGCTCACCGGGCTGCCGTTCGTGTCGGCACCGAACAAGTTCGCGGCGCTCGCGGCCCATGACGCGCTCGTGTTCGCCAGCGGGGCGCTGCGCACCCTGGCCGTGTCGTGCATGAAGATCGCGAACGACATCCGCTGGCTCGCGTCCGGCCCCCGGGCCGGCCTCGGCGAGCTGGTCCTGCCGGAGAACGAGCCGGGTTCCTCGATCATGCCGGGCAAGGTGAACCCGACCCAGAGCGAGGCGCTCACGATGGTCTGCACCCAGGTCATCGGCAACGACGTGACCGTCGGGCTCGCCGGGTCGCAGGGCAACTTCGAGCTCAACGTCTTCAAGCCGGTGATGATCCTCAACGTGTTGCAGTCGAGCGCGCTGCTCACCGACGCGCTGACGAACTTCCGGCGCTTCGCCATCGAGGGTGTGCAACCCAACACCGAGCGGATCGCGGAGCACGTCGCGAACTCGCTCATGGTCGTCACCGCGCTGAACCCGCACCTCGGCTACGACAAGTCGGCCGAGATCGCCAAGCACGCCCATCACCACCGCACCACGCTCCGGGAGGCGGCGGTCGACCTCGGCCACCTCACCGCCGAGGAGTTCGACCGTCTCGTCCGCCCGGAGCGCATGACCCGGCCCTCCTGAGCGGTCGGGCCGGCGGGGCCGGCCCGACGGGGCGTCAATCGTGAGGCAGATGGTCGGGAATGCGCGGCCCGGTCCGGTGGTTGGCTTCCGTAATCAAGTAATCGGATTCGTGTGAGGTGACCCATGGCAGATGTGAGCCCCTCCGTGGAAGAGCGGGTGGTCCTGCCCCTGCTGCCCTTGAGCACCGGGGTGGTCCTGCCCCAGATGGTCGTGACCCTGGCCCTCGAGAGCGACGAGGCCCGCCAGGCGGCCGAGGCGGCCGCCGAGGGCGAGGGCCTCGTGCTCCTCGTGCCGCGGGTCGAGAGCCGCTACGCCCGGGTCGGGACGATCGCCCGGGTCGAGAGCGCCGGCGACCTGCCGACCGGCGTCCGCGCGCTTGTGCTGCGCGGCCTGGCCCGCGCCGTGGTCGGCGTGGGCGTGCCGGGCCGCGGGTCGGGGCTGTGGGTCGAGGCGGAGCCCGTCGCCGAGGCGGGGGATCCCACCCCGCGGACAGCGCGAGCTCGCCACCGAGTACCGGGCGCTGGTCAGCGAGATCGCGACGCGCCTGCGCGCCGGGCGCCTCTCGGAGGCGCTGCAGGGCGTGAGCGAGCCGGGTGCGCTGGCCGACACGGCCGGCTGGTGGCCGGACCTGTCGATCGAGCGCAAGGTCTCGCTCCTCGAGACCCTCGACGTCGAGGCGCGCCTCGAGGCGGTCGTCGGCTGGGCGCGTGAGACGCTCGCCGAGCTCGAGGTGGCCGACAAGATCCGCTCGGACGTGACCGACGGGATGGAGGAGCAGCAGCGAGAGTTCCTGCTGCGCCGCCAGCTCGACGCGATCAAAAAGGAGCTGGGCGACGGCGACGGCGACCTCGTCGCCGAGTACCGCGCCAAGCTCGACGAGCGCGACCTGCCGGACGCGGTCCGGGAGGCGGCGACCCGTGAGCTGGACCGGCTCGAGCGGACGAGCGACCAGAGCCCCGAGCACGGCTGGATCCGCAGCTGGCTCGACACGCTGCTCGAGGTGCCGTGGGGCGAGCGCTCCACCGACAACCTCGACGTGGCCGAGGCGCGTCGCATCCTCGACGCCGACCACACCGGGCTGAGCGACGTGAAGGACCGCATCGTCGAGTTCCTCGCGGTGCGTGCCCTGCGCGCCCAGCGCGGGCTGACCGAGACGACCGGACGGGGCGCGGGCGCGATCCTGGCGCTCGTCGGGCCGCCCGGCGTCGGCAAGACCTCGCTCGGCGAGTCGGTGGCGCGCGCCCTGGGACGCCCGTTCACGCGGGTGGCGCTCGGCGGCGTCCACGACGAGGCCGAGATCCGCGGTCACCGGCGCACCTACGTCGGCGCGCGGCCCGGCCGGATCGTGCGGGCGCTGACCGAGGCCGGGACCATGAACCCGGTCATCGTCCTCGACGAGGTCGACAAGCTCGGGGCCGACTGGCGGGGCGACCCGTCCTCGGCGTTGCTCGAGGTGCTCGACCCGGCGCAGAACCACACGTTCCGCGACAACTACCTGGAGGTCGACCTCGACCTGTCCCAGGTGCTGTTCCTCGCGACCGCGAACCTGGCCGAGACGATCCCGGGTCCGCTGCTGGACCGCCTCGAGGTGATCCACCTCGACGGGTACACCGAGGACGAGAAGGTGGCGATCGCCCGCGATCACCTGCTCGCCCGCCAGCTCGAGCGCAACGGGCTGCGCGCCGACGACGTGGTGGTCGAGGACGACGCCTTGCGGCGCATCGTCGTCGACTACACGCGGGAGGCGGGCGTACGGAACCTCGAGCGCGAGCTCGGCAAGCTGCTGCGCAAGGTCGCGGCGCGCGTTGTGAGCGGCGAGGCGACACCGCCCGTCACGATCGACGACGCCGCGGTGACCGAGGCGCTCGGCCGGACACGCTTCTTCCCGGAGCTGGCCGGACGGGCCGTCGCGCCTGGTGTGGCGACCGGCCTCGCGGTGACCGGCGCGGGGGGCGACGTGCTCTTCATCGAGGCGACGGCCATGGACGGCGACGCCGGGTTGACGCTGACGGGCCAGCTCGGTGACGTCATGAAGGAGTCGGCCCAGATCGCCCTCTCCTACGTGCAGGGCCACGCGGGCGAGCTCGGCGTCGACGTGTCGACGCTGCCGCGGCGCTTCCACGTGCACGTGCCCGCGGGCGCGATCCCGAAGGACGGGCCGTCCGCCGGCGTCACCATGACGACCGCGCTCGCCAGCCTGGTGACCGGCCGCCCGGTGCGCCCCGAGGTCGGCATGACCGGCGAGGTCACGCTGCAGGGACGCGTGCTGCCGATCGGTGGCGTGAAGCAGAAGGTCCTGGCCGCGAGGCGGGCAGGGCTGACGACGGTCATCCTCCCGTCCCGCAACGGGCCGGACCTGGACGACGTGCCCGCCGCGGTCCGCGACGAGCTCGAGTTCGTCCTGGTGGACGACGTCGCCGAGGTGCTCGACCGGGCGTTGCTCCCGGTCGAGCAGGCGCAGGCCGCCTGACCTAGGAGCTCGAGCCGTGCCCGTCCGGGGACGGCTGGACGGACGCGCCGATCCCGACGCGGGTGAAGTCGATGAGCTCGCCCGGCTCGAGCGGGAAGTGGCACGCCACGTAGTGGTTGGGCGCGACCTCGCGCAGCGTCGGCTCCTCGTTCGCGCAGCGCTCCTGTGCCTTCGGGCAGCGGGTCCGGAAGCGGCAGCCGCTGGGCGGGTGGATCGGGGAGGGGACCTCGCCGCCGAGGACGTGCTCCTCGTCGGGACGCACGCTCGGGTCCGGCACGGGGATCGCGGCCAGCAGCGCCCCGGTGTAGGGGTGCGACGGGCTGGCGAAGA
Source organism: uncultured Actinomycetes bacterium (assembly GCA_963731625.1). Taxonomy (GTDB): domain Bacteria; phylum Actinomycetota; class Acidimicrobiia; order IMCC26256; family PALSA-555; genus PALSA-555. The sequence goes on along the minus strand of CAVSWH010000001.1, from coordinate 622,133 downwards.
GGTCCTCGGGCGCGCCGACCTCACACATCTTCCCGAGGTACATGACGAGCACCCGGTCGCTCACGTTCTTGACGACGGCCAGGTCGTGGGCGATGAACACGAGCGTGAGCCCGTAGCGCTGCTTCATGTCCTCGAGCAGGTTGAGGATCTGCGCCTGCACCGACACGTCGAGCGCGGACACGGGCTCGTCGCAGATGATCAGCTTCGGGTCCGTGATGACCGCCCGGGCGATCGAGATGCGCTGGCACTGCCCGCCGGAGAACTCGTGGGGGCGCCGACCGCCGCCCGCCGGGTCGATCCCGACCGCCTCGAGCACCTCGTCGACCTTGGCGTCGCGCTCGCTCTTCGCGCCGATCTCCCAGATGTCGAGGCCCTCGCTCACGATCTCGCGGATGCGTCGGCGCGGGTTCAGCGACGAGATCGGGTCCTGGAAGATCATCTGGAGGCGGGGCCGCATGCGCCGCAGCGCCTCGCCGTGCAGGGTCGTCAGGTCGACGCCGTCGAAGCGGACGGTCCCCGCGGACGGTGGCGGGAGCTGCATCACGGCCCGACCGGTCGTCGACTTGCCGCACCCGGACTCGCCGACGAGCCCGAGCGTCTCACCGGGCGCGATGTCGAGGCTGACACCCGAGACGGCGTGCACCCGCTCGCCGGCGTGTCCGATGGGGAACTCGACGACGAGGTCCTCGACGCGCAGCAGGGTCGCATCCGGGTCGCGGAGATGGACCGTGCCCGTGCCGGCCATCAGTGCCCGCCGGCGGCGACGGCGGCCGCGGGGACCCGGCCCTCCCGCTCGTTCTTGGCGCGCGCCTCCTGGCCCTCCGGTGTCCCGACGGGGAACCAGCAGCGGAACTGGTGCCCGGCCGTCGGCCCGGCCCGCAGCGGTGGCTCCTCCTCGAGGCAGCGGTCCTGCACGTAGGGGCAGCGCGGTGCGAACTTGCAGCCGGCCGGCGGGTGCACGAGGTCGGGCGGGCGGCCCGGGATCGTGTTGAGGCGGACGTGACTGTGCCCGTCGAGCTTGGGGATCGAGGCGAGCAGCGCCTCCGAGTACGGCATCTTCATGTCAGCGAACAGCACGCCCGTCGGCGCCTCCTCGACGACGCGCCCCGCGTACATGACCGCGACGCGTTCGGCCCGCCCGGCGACGACGCCGAGGTCGTGGGTGACGAGGACCATCGCCATGAAGCGCTCGGCCTGCTGGCCGGCGATGAGGTCGAGGACCTGGGCCTGGACGGTCACGTCGAGGGCGGTCGTCGGCTCGTCGGCGAAGAGCAGCTTCGGGCCGCAGGCGAGCGCGACGGCGATGCAGACCCGCTGGCGCATGCCGCCCGACAGCTGGTGCGGGTACTCGTTCAGGCGCGCCTTCGGCTCGGGGATGCGCACCGACGCGAGCAGCGACTCGGCGAGGTCCTGCGCGTAGTCGACGGTGACGTCGAGGTGCTCCCGGATCGCCTCGGTGATCTGGTTCCCGATCTTCATCACCGGGTTCAGCGACGTCATCGGGTCCTGGAAGATCATCGACAGCTGGGCGCCCCAGTAGCGGCGCATCGCGTTGGCGGGCAGCTCGATGATCTCGGTGCCCTCGAACTTCACCGAGCCCTCGCGCTGCAGACCTCGCTTGGGCAGCAGGTTCATGATCGAGCGGGAGAGCACGGTCTTGCCCGACCCGGACTCGCCGACGATCCCGAGCGTCTTGCCTCGCTCGAGCGTGAGCGACACGCCGTCGACGGCGCGCACGACGCCACGGTCGGTGGAGAAGGACGTCTTGAGGTCGGTGACCTCGAGGAGCGGGCCTCCGTACCCGGACTCCTCGAAGCGGGCGTCGCTCATATGGCCGACTCGCGGACGTCGAACTTCGCCCGGACCACGTCGCCCAGGAAGTTGAGGGCGAGCACGGTGAGGAAGATCAGCAGTGCGGGCTCGAAGACGATGTGGGGTGAGGTGAAGAGCTCCCCGCGGTCGATGGCGATCATGTTGCCCCACGACGGCGTCGGCGGCCGGACCCCGACGCCGAGGATCGCCAGGGCGCCCTCGGCGACGATGGCGATCGCGATGCTGAGCAGCGCGATCGACACCATCGCCGGCAGCACGTTCGGGAGCACCTCCCGCCACATGATGCGACCGTTCTTGGCGCCCTGCGCGCGGGCGGCGAGCACGAACTCGCGCTGGCTCCACGTGAGGGCGCTCGCCCGCGAGATCCGTCCGATGAGCGGGATGGCCACGACCCCGATGGCGATGATGAGGATCACGACGTCCGGCAGGGCGGTGGCCGTGCCGGCCTGCGCGCTGCCCTGCAGGAACGCGACGAGCGCGAGGGCGAGCACGACGCCGGGGACGGAGAGCAGCACGTTGAACATGGACACCAGGAACGAGTCGATGCGGCCACCGAAGTAGCCGGCGATGAGCCCGAGGGTGCCGCCGATCAGGAAGCCCAGCGCGACGGACCCGGTGCCGACCAGCAGGGACGTCCATGCCCCGAGCGCGAGCCGGGCGATCATGTCGCGCCCGTCGCTGTCGCAGCCGAGCAGGTGGCCCGGCGCGGAGCCCTCGTTCGCGAAGGGTCCCTTGCGGGCGCACGACGCGATGACGTTCTGCGGGTCGCCCCATGTGACGAGGCCGGTCTTGGCGAGCACGGCGATGAGCACGATGAAGACCATCCAGCCGATCGCGAGCCACGCCGCGAAGCTGAGGCCCCACTTCAGCGGCCCCCGGCCTCGGCCCTCGTCGCCGACGAGGACGGCCTCCTCGCCGACGAGCGCGCCGCCGCCGCTGAACCCGGACTCGAACTCCTGGCGGACGGTGTCGCTGACCTCGTCGCGCACCGTCGGGCCGGCGCTCCCCGGGCCGGGCGTGGCGGGGGGGCTACGCCGCAACCCGCGCACGACGGATCCTCGGGTCGAGCACCGCGTAGAGGAAGTCCACGATGAAGTTCAACAGTACGAACCCCACGGCGATGATCACGATGTAGCTCTGCAGTGCCACGTACTCGCGGGCGTTGATCGCCTCGAAGATCTGCTGTCCCATCCCCGGGATCGAGAAGATGACTTCGATGACGACCGCCCCGCCGATCAGGGTCCCGGCGGTCAGGCCGGCCACGGTGAGCAGGGTCAGGCTCGAGGGCCGCAGCGCGTGGCGCCACAGGATGCGCGTGTTCGAGATGCCCTTCGCCTTCGCGAGGGTGATGAAGTTCTCTTGGAGCGTCTGGATCATGTCGCTGCGCAGCAGCCGTTGGAACACGGCGATCTCGCCGGCGGCGAGCGTGATCGACGGCAGCAGCATGTCCTGCATGTGGGGCCACAGGTCGTAGTAGCCGTGGAAGAGCACGATCCCGAGCACCATGAAGAGGATGATCCCGATGACGCCGCCGAGCACGCCGCCCGCGCCGGGGAGCCCGCGGGTGCGGCCGATCACCGCGCCGATCGTGACGCCGACCGCGATGAACAGCAGGATCACGAACAGCGGACCCCAGTCGCCGACGAACGCGCGGTCGAGCCAGCCTGCGGTGTACCCACCGGTCGGGAGCCACTTCAGCTTGGCGCCGACGAAGAACGAGAGCACCAGCGCGAGCACGAAGTTGGGGAGCGCGAGCAGGCCGAAAGCCGTGGTGTTCACGGCACCGTCGGCGCGGGTGCCGGCCCGGTAGGCGCCGAAGACGCCGAGCGGGATGGCGACGACGAGGGCCAGGATCATCGAGTAGATCATCAGCTCGAGGCTGACGGGCAGGGATTCCTTCACGAGCGTCGACACGGGCGTGCCCGACGAGTACTGGTGCCCGAGGTGCCCTTGGACGAGCCCCGTCAGGTAGTCCCAGTACTGGGCGAAGAAGCCCTTGTTGAGCCCGAGGTCGGCGCGCAGCAGCGCCCGCTCGTGCGCGAACGCCGGGCCCTGCCCGAAGGGGATGATCGTCTGCACCGGGTCGCCGGGCAGCAAGCGGATGAGCAGGAACGTGAAGAAGCTGACGACGATGAGGACGACGAACAGCTGCGCGAGCCGGCGCCCGAGGAGACGCAGCAGCTCGTAGTCACGCCGGCCGGTCGTGGCCTCCACGCGCTCCCTTCCTGTCCTTCGTCACTCCTCGAGGGTGGGTGACGGGCCGGTCGGTCGGGTGCCGACCGGCCCGCTCCCGGTGCGTCCCCCCGGCTAGCTCTTGCTGACGTCGAGCAGCGGGATGCGCCCGTAGGCGAACAGCGGCTTGCCGCCACCGTTCGGGAGTGGTGGGAAGCCGATGGTCACATTGGACGCGTACCCGATCGTCCAGTTCACGTAGTACTCGGGGATCAAATAGTCCCGCTGCGCCATCACCTTGTTCAGCTGCTGGTAGATCGGGGTGGCCTGGGCCGTCGTGGTCGCGGCGCGCCCCTGGTCGAGCAGCGACTGGACCTGCGGGTCGTCGAACTCACCGAAGTTCGTGAGGTAGCCCAGCTTCGGGCTGGCGAACCACACGTAGGTGTCCGCGTCGCTCAGGTTCGTGAACTCCCCGTAGAGGTTCCGCCAGGCGAGGATGTCGATCTGGCCGGCGAGCGCCTTGTTGATCAGGGTGGCCTGGTCGAACTGGGCGATCGTCACGTTGATGCCGGCCTTCGCCGCCTCCTCCTTGATGAGCTGCGCCTCGGCGCTGGCGTCCGGGTCCGTGGTCGTGCCCAGCACGACGTTGAACTGGCCGCCGAGCGCGGCCTTCGCCTGCGCGACGAGCTTCTGGGCCTTCGCCAGGTTGTAGGCGGGATAGCCCGCGTTGGCGACATAGCCCGGGATGTTGCTGTCGAAGAGGCCGTTCGCCACCTGGAAGAGGCCCTTGTTGCGGATCTGGTTGATCTCCACCTTGTTGACGGCGGCGTTCATCGCGGTGCGGGCGATCTGTTGGTTGAACGGCGCCTTGTTCGAGAGCAGCCACAGATGGACGATCTCGCGCTGGCCCGGGCCCTGGACGAGCGTGTGGATCCCGCTCAGGCTCCGTAGGGCGTCGGACTCGAGCCCGCTGGACTGGTGGGTGATGTCGATCGAGCCGCCCTGCAGCTGGGTGTTGCGGGCCGGGCCGTCCGGGATCGGGACGAAGGTGATCGAGTTCGCCTTCGGGTACCCGGGCTGCCAGTAGTTCGGGTTCTTCGTCACGACGGTCGACACGTTCTGGTTGTACGACTGCAGCTTGAAGGGCCCGGTGCCGATCATGTCGGTCGAGCAGTTCCCGTTGATCTGCGCCGGCGCCATGATCCCCATGCGGCCGGTCGAGTACAGGTACGCGGCGAACGCCGGGACCGGCGTCTTGAGGTTGACCTGCACGGTGAGCGGGTCGACGACGTTCACGCTCTGGATGAACCCGAGGTAGATCGTGAACAGCGGCCCTTCCGCGGCCGAGACGCCGCCGGGCAGGGCGGCGTAGGTGTCGAGGTTCAGCTTCACCGCGTTCGCGTCGAGCGCCTCACCGTCCTGGAACTTGATGTTGGGCCGCAGCGCGATCGTCCACTGGGTGGAGTTCGCGTTCGGCGTGACCGACTTGGCGAGGTACGGCACGGCGACGCCCTTGCTGTTGGGCACGGTGAGCGTGTCGTAGATCGCCGCGACGACCTGGATGCCCGAGATGGCCAGCTGGGCCCGGCTCAGGCAGTAGTCGGTGGTCTCGGCCTCGAGCCCGAACTTGAGGTCGCCACCACTCTTCTGACCGCTGCCCGCCGCGCCCGCCGCGCCGCCGAGGGCGGAGACGGCGGTCCCCACCATCGCCGCGATGGCGACGATGGCGAGGATGCGGACGAGGCCGCGAGGTGCATGCCGGTGCCGATCGGCCACGTTGTTCCCCCCAGAACTGATGGGGCTGCTCGCCCCTGGGCCGTGATGTGCACCGTGGTGGGCCTGTGACGGCCGTCACGGTGTCGCCACTCTAGAAGCCCGCTCCGGGCTGTCAATGGCGGCGCGGCGGACTCTACCGGGGGGTAACCACACCCTGTCGACGCCGTCCCGGGTACCGTCGGCCCCGATGGGGCCGCGCTGGCTGCGGGTCAGCCCCTCGTGCCGGATCGACCGGGACGAGGTCGTGGTGCGCGTCACCCGCTCGGGGGGACCAGGCGGCCAGCACGCCAACACCTCCGATACCGCGGTCGAGGTCGCCTTCGACGTCGGCGCCTCCCGGTCGCTGGACGCCCGGCAGCGGGCTCGGCTGCTCGAGCGGCTCGGCCCGGTCGTGCGGGCCCGGGCCGCGGACACCCGCTCGCAGGCCCGCAACCGCGACCTGGCGCTCGAACGCCTCGCGGCGCGGCTCGCCGCCGGGCTGCGCTACCCGCGTCCGCGCCGCGCGACCGCGCCATCCCGCGCCGCCCGCCAAGCCCGCGTCGACGCGAAGCGCCGCCGGGGCGACGTGAAGCGGGGCCGCTCGCGGCCGTCCCGCGACGAGACCTGAGAGGCTGCGCAGGTGCACGTGGTCGTCGACGTCCTCCTCTCGATCCTCGGGGTCCTGCTCATCGTCGTCGTCTTCGACTCGGCGCTGCGGACCTTCGTGCTGCCCCGCGGGGTCCGGACGCTCCTGACCCGGACCTTTTTCACCAGCCTGCGGAAGGTGTTCGACGTCTTCGCGCGCGAGAGCCGGACCTACGAGGCGCGCGACCGCGTGATGGCCCTGTACGGGCCGCTCGGGCTCTTCGGGCTCGTGTTCACGTGGATGACGATCACCATCTTCGGCTTCGCGCTCCTCTACAAGGGCGCGCTCCAGATCGGGTCCTGGCACCGAGCGTTCGAGTTGTCGGGGTCGTCGTTCTTCACGCTCGGCTTCGTCGGCGTCCCGCCGGGCATCCCGAGCTACTGCCTCGTGTTCATCGAGGCCGGGTCGGGCCTCGGGCTCCTCGCGCTCCTCATCGCCTATCTGCCGACCATCTACGGCGCGTTCTCGCGGCGGGAGCTCGCGGTGGCGAAGCTCGCCACCCGGGCGGGCACCCCGCCGAGCGCCGTCGAGCTGCTCACCCGCTACCAGGCCATCGGCTGGACCGACCAGCTCCCGGCGCTCTGGGAACAGTGGGAGGAGTGGTTCGCCGACATCGCCGAGACACACACGTCGCTCGGCGTGCTCACCTTCTTCCGCTCGCCCAACCCCGACCGGTCCTGGGTCACCGCGGCCGGCGCCCTCCTGGACGCGGCGTCGCTGGCCCAGTCGACGCTCGCGATCCCCTGGTCGCCGCAGGCCGGTCTGTGCATCCGCGCCGGGACGATCGCGCTGCGCGAGATCGCCACCTTCTTCGGCGTCCCGTTCGACCCCGACCCCCGCCCCGACGACGCGATCAGCATCGCCCGCTCGGAGTGGGACGACGCCTACGTGCGCCTCGGCGGCGCCGGCGTCCCGGTCCGACCCGACCGCAACCGGGCCTGGCGCGACTTCGCCGGCTGGCGGGTCAACTACGACGCCGTGCTGCTCGGCCTCGCCGGCGTCACGATGGCCCCGTACGCGCCGTGGTCCTCGGACCGCTCCCTGCGCTACCGGGCGCGCCTCGTCCGGCGCCGCACCCCGTCGACGGGCTGACCCGCGGCCGCGGCGCGGTGCTCGCGAGCGACCCGGACCTGACATCTGCGTCAGGCGGACTGTGGCTAGAGTGCCGGGAATCGTCGGTCGACCGGGGGGAGTACCGATGCGCTGGAACAGGTCCGTGCGGGCGATGACCGTCGCGGCGGTCGCCGCCGCACTGAGCCTGGCGGTGGCCGCGAGCCCCGTGGGCGCGCAGAGCAGCAGCGCCAACGGACGACCGGGCGTCACGGCCACGACGATCAAGGTCGGCGGCGTGGCCGGGGTCACGAACCCCGTCGGCCAGCCGTACGCCTCCGGCTTCGACGGCCTCCAGGCGTACTTCAACTACATCAACAGCAAGGGCGGGGTCTTCGGCCGCAAGTTCCAGCTCGTCGCCAAGCTCGACGACCAGTCGCGCGCATCCCAGAACGTCGAGGAGTCCCGCTCGCTCGTCGAGGAAGACCACGTCTTCGCCGTCGCGCCGGTCGTCACCCAGATCTTCTCCGGCGCCGGCTACCTGGCCGGCAAGGGCGTCCCCACGTTCGGCTGGAACATCGACGCCGGCTGGCAGTTCGGCTACCCGACGCCCGGCTCGGTCAGCCCCTCAGGCGGGATGGGCGCGGCAAACCTCTTCGGTGAGAAGGGCTCGTATCTCTGCTTCACCTGCCCGTCGGAGGCGCCGTCCTACATCGCGCAGCAGATCGGCGCCAAGAACATCGCCATCCTCGCCTACTCGGCGTCGCAGTCGGCGCAGTGCGCCGAGGGCACCGAGGCCGGCTTCAAGAAGTACGGCTTCAACGTCGCGCTCGTCGACTCGAGCCTCGCGTTCGGCTTCACCGACCTCGGCTCGGACATCGACCAGATGAAGGCGAAGAACGTGCAGTTCGTCAGCACCTGCATGGACGTCTCGGGTGAGGTGAACGTCGCCCAGGACCTCCAACGGGCCGGGCTGACGAACGTGAAGTTCTACGCGCCCCAGGGCTACGACCCCGGGACGCTGTCCAAGTACGGCCAGGAGCTCAACGGCATCTACTTCGGGATCGACTTCGTGCCCTTCGAGGACGCGAGCCAGTTCCCGGAGATGCAGCTCTTCATGAAGTACATGAACGCCGAGCACAAGCCGATCAACGAGCAGTCCCTCTCGGGGTGGATCAACGGCGACCTGCTCTACAAGGGCATCAAGAAGGCCGGGAAGGACTTCACCCAGGCCTCGGTCGTCGCGGCGATCAACGGCTTCAACGGCTACACGGCCAACGGGCTACGGCCGCCGATCAACTGGTCCTTCGACGGCCACGGGCCCGGCACCGAGGCCTGTACCGCCTACGTGGAGGTCGTGAACGGCAAGTTCTCGCCGCAGTTCGGGAAGCCCGGGCAGCCGTTCGTGTGCACCCGCGACAACCCGCTCCCGGACACGCTGGACTCGTCCACGATCTACTACCGGCCACCGCTCGCCGGCGAGACGCTGCCGCCCACCGCGACCGTCCCGTCGACGTCACCGCCACAGCCATAACGGGGCGGGGCACCCTGTAAGGAGAACTACCGAGACCGGAGTCCGACGAGCTCGTGGGTCAAGTCCCGGCGTGGCTGATCGAAGGGATCCCCTTCGGTTGCGTCTACGCGCTCATCGCGATCGGGATCGTCCTCACCTATAAGACGACCGGGGTCTTCAACTTCGCGTTCGCCGCCCAGGCCTTCGTGGCCGCGGCGGTGTACGTGGAGCTCGTCGAGGTCTCCGGCAACCCGCGCTGGCTCGGCCTGGTCGTGGCGATCCTCATCGTGTCGCCACTCTTGGGGCTGGCGTTCGACCGGTTCCTGTTCCGCGCCATGCGCACGACGGGGTGGCAGGTGAAGCTCGTCGTGGTGCTCGGCATGTTCATCGCCCTGCCCCAGATCGTCGAGGACTTCATCAGCGGCCAGCAGCCGGTGCCGGTGACGGTGCGGTCGAGCATCCCACCCATGCTCGGGATCAACTCGCCGGGCTTCAACATCGGGACCCACTTCGTGTCGTGGGACTTCGCCTTGGCGGCGATCGTCACCGTGCTCACTGTCCTGATCCTCGGGTTCATCTTCCGGTACACCGCGATCGGGCTGCAGATGCGGGCCGTCGTCGAGAGCCCCCGCATGGTCGAGCTGGCCGGCGTGAACTCGGAGCGGGTGAGCGCGGTGGCCTGGATGCTCTCGAGCGTTATGGCGGGCATCGCCGGCGTGATCCTCGCCACCCTGGCCCAGACCCTCAACGCGAACATCTTCACGCTCCTGCTCGTCATCACGATCGCCGCGGCGGCGTGCGGGCGCCTCACGAGCATCCCGGTGACGTTCTTCGCCGGCATCGCGCTCGGCGTCGCGGACCGGGCGCTCCCCGACATCCTGCAGAGCTGGTTCGGGGTGAGCTCGGCGAGCGAGCTGGCGAAGGACCTGCGGCCGTCGCTGCCGTTCCTGCTGCTGTTCCTCATCCTCGTGCTCGCGAGATCGATCCGGTCGCGGCGGGAAGCGGCCGACCCGCTCGCGGGCGTCGACCCGCCGCCGCCGGCGATGGCGCACACCTACAAGACGCCCGAGCTCGAGCGGCTCACGAAGATCATCTTCCCGATCTTCATCGGCGGGTTCGTCCTGGCGATGCTGACGATCGTCAGCGGCCTGTGGGTGTTCCGCATCACCGACGGGCTCACGCTCGCCGTCACGTTCCTCTCGATCACGATCATCACCGGGTTCGCGGGACAGATCTCGCTCGCGCAGGCGACGTTCGCCGGGATCGGCGGGTTCACCGCGGCCGACCTCGCCGTCGATCACGGGATCCCGATCCTGGTCGGGGTGCTCATCGGCGCGGTCGTCGCCGCCGCGGTCGGCGCCCTCTTCTCGCTGCCCGCCCTGCGCCTTGGCGGCATCTACCTGACGCTCGCCACCTTGGCCTTCGGGCTCATGGTCGAGAACGTCGTCTTCAACCGACCAGAGATCTCCAACGGCGCGAACGGGATCCACGTGCCGCGCCCGGCTTCGCGACCACCGACCGCACTTTCTTCCTGCTCATCTTCGCGATCTTCGCCGTTGTCGGCTTCGGCGTGATCTTGATACGCAAGGGGACGACCGGGCGATTCTTCCTGGCGATCCGCGGCAGCGAGACCGCCGCGGCGTCGATCGGCATCAACGCGACCGCGCTGCGCATCACGCTCTTCGCCACGTCGGCCGCGGTGGCCGGGATCGGCGGTGGGCTCATCGCGATGTCGGGACAGGACGTGCGCGTCGGGGACGCCCCGACGTTCCCCACGATCCTCGGCATCGCGTGGGTCGTGCTCGTCGTCACCCTCGGGTCGCGCACGGTGGACGGCGCGGTGAACGCCGGGATCAGCTTCGTCGTGTTCCAGTGGCTGCTGGAGGACGGCCTGCACTTGACGCCGGGGATCTTCCTGATCCTCTTCGGCCTCGGGGCGATCACCTACGCCCGTCACCCCGAGGGGATCGTCGAGTACCAGACCCGCAAGAGCCTCGTCGAGATGGCCCGGGCCCGCGCGCTCGCCGTGCGCGCGAAGGCGCTCGCCGCGCGCCACGAGCTCCCCGAGACCTACACGCGGGTCGCGCGCGTTGTTCTGCCGATCGCGGCCGGCCCCGCCCTCTACCTCCTGTACCTGCTCGTCCGCACCGGGACGCAGCTCGACGCCACGATCGTGGGCTCGCCGCCGTTCGTCCGGACGCTCGGGCACTGGGCCGACGTGCACAGCCGCACGCTGCTGCCGTTCGTGCTGCCGAGCGTCGCGTTCCTGCTCGTGTGGATGCTGTGGGCCGACCGGGGCCTCGCCCGTCAGGGGGCCGACCGCCGCGGCCCGTACGTGTTCGTCGGCGGGGCCGCGCTCGGCGCGCTGCTCGGCTGGATGATGCACAGCAACGGCCACCTCTCGATCTTCGGGGCGCACTGGAACCTCTCCGGCACGTTCCTGCTCACCCAGGTGTGGGGTGACCTGCCGGGTGCCACCACCGACTGCGTCCTCCTCGGCACGATCGTCGGCGCGGCCGCCGTGATGTTCCTGTGGCTGCCGTGGCAGGTCGAGCGGGTCGCGAAGGCGAAGGGATGGCTCGAGGCGCCGCTCACCTGGAAGGACGGCCGGGTCCCGGCCGGCATGGTGATCATCGGCGTCTACCTCTTCACCCGGATGGAGACGGCGTCACCGCCGAGCGGCTGGCCCGTCGCGATCGTCGCCGTCGCGCTCACGATCGTGTGGCTCCAGTTCGTGGCGAGCCTCCAGGGCGCGATCAACGAGCTGGCGATCGGCAACGAGGGGGAGACGCGCCGCATCGCCGAGGGCCTCGGCCGGGCCGAGACCGACGTGGCGGTTCCCGCCGCGCTCCCCGAGCCGGTCCCGGCGCCCGCGGGGGGCAGCGAATGAGCACCACGACGACGCCCGTCGACGCGACGGCGAGCACGACCCGCGCCCCGCTGCTGTCCGCCCGCGGGATCACGAAGCGGTTCTCGGGGATCAGCGCGCTGAGCGACGTCGACTGTGACGTCCACCCCGGCGAGATGGTCGGCCTGATCGGCCCGAACGGCGCCGGGAAGACGACGTTCTTCAACTGCCTGCTCGGCATGTTGCGCCCCGAGGGCGGGAGCGTCCACTTCGACGGCCGGGACATCACCCGCATGCCGATCCACCGGCGGGCCCGGCTCGGGATCGGCCGCACCTTCCAGCGCCTCGAGCTGTTCTCCGGGATGACCGTCCGGGAGCACTTCCTCGTGACCGAGCGGGCTCGGAACCGCAGCGGCAGCCTGTGGAAGGACCTCCTCAACCTCTCGAAGCCGTCGGCGGAGGAGCAGGCCCTCGCGCAGCGGATGCTCGAGATCCTCAACCTCGAGGTCGAGGCCGACAAGCCCGTCGAGTCGCTGAGCCTCGGGCGCGGCCGCCTCGTCGAGCTCGGGCGGGCGCTCATGACCCAGCCGAAGATGCTGCTCCTCGACGAGCCGTCCTCGGGGCTCGACGTCCGCGAGACGGCGAGCCTCGCCGAGCGTCTCGCCACCGTGCAGGCCGAGCACGAGTTCGCCGTGCTCCTGGTCGAGCATGATGTCGAGATGGTGTCGAGCCTCGTCACCCGCCTGTACGTCCTCGACTTCGGGGAGCTCATCGCCAGCGGCGCGACGCAGGACGTCCTCGGCGACGCCGAGGTCCGCAAGGCCTACCTCGGAGACATCGCATGACGAGCGCCGCCGCGCCGCCGATCCTGGAGCTGCGCAACGTGGAGGCGAGCTACGGGCCGTTCCGGTCCCTCTTCGGGGTGTCGTTCTCGATCGCCCAGGGCGGGGTCACCGCCCTCCTCGGCGGCAACGGGTCGGGCAAGACCACCGTCGTGCGCGTCTGCTCCGGGCTCCTGCACCCGATCGGCGGCCAGGTGTTCTACGAGGGCGATGACGTCACCCAGCTGCGCGCCTACCGGCTGTCGCGCCTCGGCGTCGTGCACGCGCCGGAGGGCCGCTCGGTGTTCGCGACGCTCTCCGTCGAGGACAACCTGAACCTCACGTTCCGCCAGGCGTTCGGGCGCAAAGGCTGCCGCGGCGCGCTCGACCAGGCGTACAGCCTCTTCCCGCGTCTCGGGGAGCGGCGCCGCCAGCAGGCGGGGACGCTCTCCGGCGGGGAGCAGCGGATGCTGTCCCTCGCCCGGGTGCTCGTCCGGTCCCCGAACCTGCTCATCACCGACGAGCTGTCGCTCGGCCTGGCGCCCCTCATCATCGACGAGGTCTACGAGACGCTGGCCACGATCCACGAGCACGGCACGGCGCTGCTCATCGTCGAGCAGCACATCCGCCAGGCGCTCACCCTCGCCGACCACGTCGTCGTCATGGGCAAGGGGAAGGTGAGCCTCTCGGGGCGCACCGAGGAGCTCGGCGACATCACCGAGCGGATCCTGCCCGCCGTCCAGGGCGAGGCGCTCTCGGGCAACGGGGCCCAGCCCGCGTCCTGACGCGACGACGCCGCCCCGGCCCGAGGGCGCGGGGCGGCGTCCGCCGGTCGAACCTTCGCTACGAGGCGGGCGGGATGGGAAGCCCAGCCGCCGTGTAGCACTCGTTGCTGGCCTGCGCGGCCACGGCACCGGCACCCGACTCGAGGTCACAGACCGTCGAGGCCGAGATGAACCAGTGGCCGTTCTTGATGAGCGCGTCGCCGGCCTCGGTGATGCCGAGCGGCGCCCCGGTCGTGCTGGTCGTCTTGTCCTTCAGGTACAGGCCGTAGGTGAAGGTCAGCGTGTGCTGCCCGGTGCACTTCACCGTGATCTGGGTGGGCAGGGTCAACGACGTCGGGCTGGTCAGCCCGGCGGCCGTGTCGAGCTGCTCGCTCAGCGCGTACGACGGGGCGATCTTCGACCCCATGTCCACGTACGTGAACGCGAGGTTCGAGTTCCCCGAAAGGAAGTCTTGCATCGCGACCGTGATGCCCTGCTTCGCCGTGGTCTTCGAGCAGGTCGTGACCTTCGGCGACTTCGGTTGGGTCGTCGTGGTCGTCCCGCCGCCCTTGGCGCCCGCTGGTACCGCCGCGGCGAGGGCCATCACCGTCCCGAGCGCCGCCGCCCCGAGGGCGGCTGTCCAGTGCTTCCTCATGCTCCCCCCTGTCCGTGTCTGACGAGTGCGTCAGGAACGTAGCACCGGGGCCGCCGCAGGAGACGTCGCGGTCACCCCGGGTGGTTGGTCCCGGGCGTCCGCGCCGAAGAGCGCGGCGTGCGTCACGCCGGCGAGGGTGGTGACGAGCTCGGCCCGCCCGACCCGGATCTGGCGGGTCTCCAGGTAATAGGTGGCGCGCTCGATCATCGCGACGAGCGCGAGCGCGGCGACGCGGGCGTCGAGGTCGGGCACGGCGGCCCGGACGCGGGTGGTGAGCTCGCGGGCGAACTGGGCGACGAGGTCGCCGCCGACCTGGCCGAGCTCGCTGTCGACGATCTCGGCCTCGGTCCATGTGCGCAGCAGCGCGCTCTGCTGGTCGTAGAGGTCGGTGAACCGGCCGAGCCAGTCGACGAGCGCGGCGTAGCCGTCGCGGTCGGGGGTGAGGGGCGGGAGCGCCCGGGCGAGCTCGACCATCGATTCGGTGGTGCCGGCGGCGAGGGCCCGGAACAGTTCCTCCTTGCTCGAGAAGTACAGATAGAAGGTGCCGTGCGAGGTCCGGGCGGCCTTCACGATGTCGTCGACGCGGGCGGCGTGGAAGCCCCGGTCGGCGAACACGGCCGCGCCGGCGTCGAGGAGCCGGGCGAGGGTGCGCTGCCCGCGGGCGCGAAGCGCCCGGTCCGGGCCCGGGCCGCCCCGGCGGCCCACCGGCCGCGCCGGGGCGCGCTCGGGATCCATGGTGAAGATCGAGCGTAGCCTGACGCCCATGTCACCTTCTGGGTCGCCCGACTAGCCTGCGCGCCGTGCCCACCACCGCTCCCGCCTTCGACGCGCTGTCGGTCGGCGACGCGGCGCCGCCGCTCGTCGTCGAGCAGCTCACCCGCACGAGCTTCGTGCGCTACGCCGGCGCGTCCGGTGACTTCAACCCGATGCACCACGACGACACGATCGCGACGTCGGTCGGCAACCCGTCGGTGTTCGGCCACGGGATGCTCACCGCCGGGCTCATGGCGCGCGTCGTGAAGGACTGGTTCGGGCCCGAGGCCTTGCGCCGCTTCCAGGTCCGCTTCTCGAAGCAGGTGTGGCCGGGCGACACGCTCACCTGCACCGCGACGGTCACGGGCAAGCGCGACGAGGGCGGCGAGCACCTCGTCGACCTGGCCTGCGCGGTGACGAACCAGGACGGCGTCGAGGTGCTGAGCGGCACGGCGACCGCCGCGGTGGCCTGAGTGGGACTGCTCGACGGACGCGTCGCCGTCGTGACCGGCTCGGGGCGGGGCATCGGCCGGGCCTTCGTGACGGCGATGGCCGCCGCGGGCGCCAAGGTCGTCGTCAACGACGTCGGCGCGGCGCTCGACGGCGCGGGCATCGGCGAGGACCCGGCGGCCCAGGTCTGCGAGGAGATCGAGGCGGCCGGCGGCGAGGCGGTCCCGAACCACGACTCGGTGACCGACTTCGAGGGGGCAGGCCGCATCGTGCAGCAGGCCCTCGATTCGTTCGGGCGCCTCGACATCCTCGTGAACAACGCCGGGATCGTCCGGGACCGCACCCTGTGGAAGATGACCGAGGCCGACTTCGACGCGGTCCTGGCGGTGCACCTCAAGGGCTCGTTCAACTGCGCGCACCACGCCGCGGGGGTGATGCGCGAGGCGGGCTACGGGCGCATCATCAACATCACGTCGTCCGCCGGCCTGCGGGGCAACTTCGGCCAGACCAACTACGGCGCGGCGAAGGCCGCGCTGATGGGGCTCACGTTCATCTGGGCACTCGAGCTCGGACGCAGCGGCATCACGGTGAACGCGGTGGCGCCGGCGGGCGCGACGCGGATGACCGCCGCGCTCTTCGAGCGCTCCGGCAGCGCGCCACCGCCCGAGCAGGACCCGGCCCTCAACGCGCCGCTCGTCGTCTTCCTCGCGTCGGAGCGGGCCGGCCACGTGAACGGGCAGATCCTCGGCCGCACCGACTACGCGTACACGATCTTCCAGCACCCCAAGCAGATCGCGTTCATGTGGCGTGACGGCGGCTGGACGCCCGAGCTGGTCGCCGAGCACTTCGACCAGGTGCTCGGCCAGCACCTCCAGACGGTCGGCATGGTGATGCCCTCCGGGATGGAGTTCCAGGGCGGGACCCCCTAGCCCGCGCGCCGTGGCCTTCCCGCTCGGCGTCCTCGACCTGCCGTTCCGCCCCGCCCCGCCGCCCGAGGCGGCGCGCCAGGCGGCGGCGCTCGGCTTCGAGCACATCGACGTCGTCGTCGAGGTCGACCCGGCGACGCTCGCGCTCCCCGTCGGCTGCCCGACCGCGTTCCCGAAGCCCCAGCCCGGCTGGTGCTCGACGCCCGCGCCCCGCGACGGGCCCGACATGTGGGAGCGCACGGCCCGCTGGTTCCGGCGCGCGCCCGGCGCGCTCCTCGAGCCGTGGGCCGGCGCGACCGTCTGCTCACTCGAGACGGTGCGTGCCATGCAGGCGGAGGTGCCGGGCCTGCGGCTGCTCGTCGACACGGGCCACGTCGCGGACTGGGGCGGCGACCCGCTCGAGCTGCTCGAGCACGCCGACCACATCCAGCTCCGCCAGGGCTGCCCGGGCCACACCCAGCTGCACGTCGACGACCCGGCCGGCGTGGTCGACTTCGCCGCGGTGCTCGCCCGCCTCGAGGCGCTCGGCTATCCGGGCCGGCTCTCGATCGAGTACTTCGACCTCCCCGAGTACGGGTGGGGGCTCGAGGACCCGCTCGCCTGGACGGTCGCGCTCGCCGCCCACGTGCGCGCGCTCATGTGAGGTGCGCCCGGAGGAACGCGACGACGTCGAGGTCCTCGACGGCCGCGGTGGCGCGGGCCATGCCGCCCTGGCCGACCTCGGCGCGCTGCCAGCGCTCGCCGACCCCGGCCGTCGACGTCGCCGACGCCCACGCGTAGGTCGCGAACAGCCGGTACTGGTCCCACTGGGTGGCGGCGTCGAGCGTCACGCCGCGCGCCGCGAGCTGCGCCCGGTACCGGTCGAGCCAGGCCCGCTCGTGGGCCCGCCGGGTCTCGGTCGGGACCGACTGGCACAGCACATACGCCAGGTCCCACATGCCGGCGCGGTGCTGCACCATGCCCCAGTCGAAGAACCCGGGGCGGTCGCCGTCGGCGAAGAGGTTCCCGAGGTGGGGGTCCCCGTGGGCGAGCGTGCGCGGCTCGACGTCGAAGAGCGCGGCGATCTCGGGGGTGCGCGCCACGTAGAGCTCGCCGACGGCGCGGAACGCCGGCGGGAGCTGGTCGGCGAACTGGTCGAGGGCCTTGGCGATGAAGGCGCCGCCGCCCCCGTAGGCGAGGCGCAGCCCCTCGCCGATGAACGCGAGCGGCCCGCCGTCGAACTCGGGCGAGGACCAGAACGGGGCGTGGAGCGCGGCGAGCTCGTCGACGAGGCGGGTGACGTAGTCGACCAGGTCCGGGTCACGGGGGGTGGGGAAGCGGGCGCCGCTCGCCACGAGGTCCTCGAGCACCATGACGTAGCGGTCCTCGACGACGGCGGCGTGCCAGACGTGAGGGATTCGGATCGAGGTGCGCGCCGCGACGTCGCGGTAGAAGCGGGCCTCGGCGAGGCCGAGACCGACCGCGTCGACGAAGCGGCGCTGCCGCTCGTCGAAGGGGGCGAGCTTCACGAACACCGACGCGGGCCGTCCGGCGGCCTCGCCGTCGTAGGTGACGCCGAGACGCACGCGGCCAGTCGTTCCCGAGTGCGCGTCGAGCACCTCGACGGCGCGCACCGGCGCGTCGAGCGCGGCGCCCACCCACGCCGGGGTGAGCTCCTCGCGGCTGCCGGCCGGCATCAGCGTGGCGTCGGCTGGCGCCATCGGCTCCTCCTCGGTTGGCCGGGCATCATGCCAGCCGCCTCAGGTGCCCCGCCCGGTCGGTACGATCGGAGGTCCTCACCCCACGTAAAGGAAGGTGTGATGGCCCGGATCACGATCCTGGACCCCACCGCGACGCCCCCCGAGGTCACGCCGGACCCCGGTCCCGACGCGGGCCGCCTCGCCGGGCGGCGGGTCGGGCTGCGCAGCGACGCGACGTGGCAGTCCTGGGAATGGGTGCTCGACGAGTGGCGTGGCGAGCTGAAGGCGGCCGGCGCCGACGTGACCGAGTGGCACGCCGGCAACCGCATCGGCGAGGAAGGCGACCGCACGTTCGCGGAGCTGGCGAGCTTCGCGACCGACGTCGACATCGCCATCGTCGGCCTCGGCAACTGAGGCTCGTGCACCTCGTGGAGCGTCCACGACACCGTGGCCGCCGCCCACGAGGGCAAGACGGCGGTCGTCGTCGTGACAGCAGAGTTCGAATCCCTCGCCCACACCATGGCCGCGAACGCCGGCCGGGTGGGCCTGCGCGTGCACGCCCTCCCGTATCCCCTCGAATCGCGCCCCGAGGCCGAGGTGCGGGCCATCGCCCAGCAGCACTGGCCCGCCCTGCTCACCACGCTCGGCGCGTCGACGTGACATGACGGACAGCCGGATCGCGTCCCGCGTCGACTGCGGCCCCGAGGGCTGCACGATCGAGTGGCTGGCCAGCAACCGCCTCGAGGTCGAGGACGACGCCGCGGCATTTCAGAAGCTCGCGACCGACGCCGGGTGGGGTGACGGGCTGCCGCTCATCCCGCCGACCGAGGACCGCGTGCGGGCCCACGTCGCCGCGTCGGGCCGCTTCCCCGACGAGCACCTCTGCGACCTGCCGCCGCGCAACGGCCGGGCCAGCGTCGAGAAGCTGGCGATCAACGCGGTCATGGCCGGCGCGCCCCCGGCGGCGATGCCGCTGCTGTGCTCGGCGATGGAGGCGATGGCCGACCCGCTCTTCAACCTGTTCGCGCTGAACACCACGACCTCGTGCGTCGCCCCCGGGCTGTTCGTGAACGGCCCGAGCCGCGAGTCGCTCGGCATCCCCTTCGGCGCCGGCTGCTTCGGTGGCCAAGCCGGTCCCGGCCCGGCGATCGGCCGGGCCACGCGGCTCATGATGCGCAACGTCGGCGGCCAGGTCGTCGGCGTGTCGTCCAAGAGCGTGTTCGGCCAGCCCGGCCGGGTCACCGGGATCGTCGTCGGGGAGTGGGAGGAGCGCTCGCCGTGGGCGCCGCTCGCCGAGCGACGCGGCGTGTCGGGTGACGCGGTCACCATCCACGGCTGCACCGGGACGATCGACGTGGCCGACATCGTCGCGACGAACGGCGTCGACCTGCTCGAGCTCATCGGGAAGTCGCTCGCCTTCCCGGGCACGAACGCGTTCATCGCCGGATGGCACGGCGCCGAGATCTTCACGTGCCTCGCGCCGCCCTGGGCCGACCTCATCGCCCGCGCCTACCCGGCGATCGAGGACGTGCAGGAGCGGCTCTGGGCCCACGCGGCGCTCCCCGTCTCGTGGTGGCCCGCGCCGCACCAGGTGCAGGCCCACGAGCACGGCCGGGTGGACGACGCCGGGATGGTCCACCTCGTCGAGGACCCCGAGCACATGCTCGTGATGGTGTGCGGCGGGCTCGGCAACCTCCACGCCCTCGCGCTGCACAGCTTCGGGCCGACCCGCGCCGTCACGCGAGCCTTCTGACCCGCCGCCGGTGAGCCGACCCGGCGCGATCGTCATCGGCACCGGCTTCGGTGCGCGCGTCCACGTGCCGGCGATGCAGGCCGCCGGCTTCGACGTCGTCGCGCTCGTCGGCCGCGACCCGGAGAAGACGGCGCGGCGCGGCCGCGCGGCTGGGGGTCCCGGCGAGCGTTGATCTCGGGTCCCTGCTCGCCAGCGGCGACGTCGCCGCGGTGACCATCGCGACCCCGCCGGCGACCCATGCCCGGCTCGCGGTCGCCGCCGCCGCGGCCGGCAAGCACGTCCTGTGCGAGAAGCCGTTCGCGCTCGACGTCGCCGAGGCCGAGACGATGCTCGCCGCCGCGGACGCGGCCGGGGTCACCCACCTCATCGGGCACGAGTTCCGCCTCGCCCCGGAGCGGGCCGTGCTCGGGCGGGCCGTCGCCGAGGGCCGGCTCGGCCGGGTGCGGCTGGCGACGCTCGTGCAGTTCGTCGCGCTCGTCGCCGACCCGGCGGCGCGCACCCCCGACTGGTGGTTCGACGGCGGGGCGGGCGGCGGCTGGCTCGGCGCGTCCGGCTCGCACGTCATCGACCAGGTGCGCGCCTGGCTCGGCGACTTCGAGGAGGTCAGCGCCCGCCTCCCGGTCGTGTCGGAGCGCACCGGCGTCGCCGAGGACACGTTCGTCGTGCGGTTCCGGCTCCGCAGCGGCGTCGACGGCGTGCTCGCCCAGACGGCCGCCGCATGGGGGCCGATGACCGGCGTCACGCGCCTCGTCGGCACGCGCGCCAGCGCCTGGATCGACGGGGGCGACGCGTGGCTCGCCGACGCCGACGGCACCCGGCGTCTCGACGTGCCCGCCGATCTCGCCCTGCCGTCGCCACCCGAAGAATTGGCGGACCCGCGCCACCGCTTCACGCACCTCGAGCTCGGCCCGTTTACCCGGCTCGGCGAGGCGCTCCTCGCCGGCGTCGAGGGGCGTCCGGTCGCGTCGGCCGTCCCGCTCGCGACGTTCGCCGACGGGGTCGCCGCGATGCGCACCCTCGACGCGATCCGCGCCTCCGCGGCGGCCGGCGGCGCGCCCGTCGCCTGCTGAGCTACCAGGCCGCCCCGTACCGGTCGCGGTAGGTGTGCTGCGCGAACGGCTCGCGGCGGGGCGGCCCGAGCCGGCGCGCCGGGTAGCCGAGCGGCACGACGGCCTGCGCGACGACCGTGTCCGGCAGCCCGACGATCTCGCCGAGCTCGCTCGACAGCGTGGTGGTCAGCGTCGTGAGCGCCGAGCCCACGCCCAGCGCCTGCGCGGCGAGGCAGAGGTTCTGGACCGCCGGGAAGATCGACGCCGGCACGGTCGCCGGGTGCGCACGCGTCCCGTCGGCGGCGACGACGACGAGCACGGGCGCGGCGCGGTACCCGCCGCCGGCGATGCCGTGCTCGACGTCGGCCATCAGGCCAGGCTCGAGGCGCCGTGCGGCGAAGTCGCGGCCGCCGCCCTCCCAGGCGCGCGCCGTGAGGTCGTGGATGCGGGCACGCGCCACGTCGTCGCGGACGACGACGAACACCCACGGCTGACGGTTCTCGGCGCTCGGCGCGAACGTGGCCGCGTCGAGCACCCGGGCGACGGCCTCGTCCGGTCAGCGGCGTCGAAGCGAACGAGCGGCACGCCCGTTGGGCATGCACCACGTCGAAGAGGTCGCTCACCGGCGCTGCTCGCCGACCCGCCGGAAGCTGTTCACGTACCAGATGCGCAGCGCCGGGTGCCCCGTCCAGGTACGGAACGTCTCGCGGTCGAGACGCTCGCGCACGAGCGGCGTCATCGCCTGGAAGGACGTCTCGGGGTCGTCGGTGTCCATCTCGTAGCAGTGCAGGTACCGCGGGTCCCCGCCGTCGGCGTGCTCGTAGGGGGTGACCATCGAGTAGCCCGGGACCGCCGCCTCGGCGATGTGGCGCAGGTGGACGAAGTCGGCCCAGTCCCGCAGCGCCGACGCGTCGGCGGGCTCCCGCGGGCTGATGAGGACGAGCGACAGCCCGAGCGTCGGCCGGCCGGTCAGGCGCCCCTGCCCGGGCCGCGGCGTGGCCCGGAAGAGGTGGCCGGCGACCCCCTCGACGGCCGCCGGCGGGGCGAAGCCGTCGTCGACCTCGTACACGCCGAGCGTGCCGAACTCCGGGAGCACCCGCGGGAGATCGTCCCGGTCGCGGTGCACGTTCGTCCACCAGGTCGCGCGCGTCGCGCCCGGCCCGCCGAGCACCGCCGGAACCCGCGTCGTCGCGTACCGGTCGGGTGCGATGTCGGTCATCTCGAGATAGAGCCCCGGCGTGTGGCGATCCTCCACGGCGGGCGAGTCTATGGACGGTCGTGACGGGGGAGCCGGGGCCTACGCTCCCGATGAGCATGGCCACCGACGACGGGCCCGACGGCCCTTGGGTCATCCCCGAGCCGGGCTGGGTGTGCCCCGAGTGCGGGTTCGACTTCGACGCCTGCGATCCCCAGGAGACGCCCGCGCTGCTCCGCGCGTTCCCGGACCGCTACCGCGTGCCCCTCGAGCGGGGTCTGCCCGGCGAGGATCTCGACGCGATCCTGCGGGCCCGTCCCGCACCGACGACATGGTCGGCGCTCGAGTGCGCGTGCCACGTCCGCGACTCGTTCGCGCTCTACGACGAGCGCGTGACGACCACGATGAAGGAGGACCGTCCGTCGTTCCCGCGGATGCGCCGCGACGAGCTGGTCGTCGAGCGGGACTACAACCACCAGGACCCCGCCGAGGTGCTGACCGGCATCGAGGCCGCGATCCGTGCCCTCGCCGTCGAGCTCGAGTACGTGCGCGACGACGGCTGGGACCGACGGGCCTACCGCGACGATCTCGAGATGAGCGTCGCGTGGATGGCCCGCAACGCGGTCCACGAGGGCCGCCACCATCTCCTCGACATCGGGCGCGCGCTGCGGGCGGCCCGCCAGGCGGGCCGAGCCGGGCCGCGCAGCCGACCAGTAGCCTGACCCGGATGCCAGCCCGCGAGTCGTTGCGGAGCCGCCACGTTCCGGCGCCGGGCGAGGCGGCGATGCCCGCCCCGAACGCGGCGGCGCTCATCCGCTCGAACGGCGAGCATCCGACGCGCGCCGACCGACCGGCGATCAAGTTCGCCGACCGGGTGTGGACCCACGGCGAGTTCTACGCGGAGGCGCGCCGCTTCGCCGGCCTCTTCCGCGAGCGCCTCCCCGTCGGCGGCCCGGCTCACGTCGCCGTCCTGCTCGACAACACGCCCGACTACCTCTTCGCGCTGGGCGGCGCCGCGCTGACCGGCGCGGCGGTCGTCGGCCTGAACCACACCCGCCGCGACGAGCACCTCCTGCGCGACCTGACCCACACGCACTGCAGCCTCGTCATCACCGAGCCGCGCCACCTCCCGCTGCTCGACCCGATCGCCGACCGGCTCCCGCCCGTGCTCACCAGCCGGCGCTTCGCGGATGGCGACGACCCCAACCGGGCGCTCGGCCACGACCTCGCCGACGCCCTCGGCGCCGTCGACGACACCGACCCGGGTCTCGAGCCCGACGCCGACACGCGGTGGGCGCTCATCTTCACGTCGGGCACCTCCGACGCGCCGAAGGCGGTGATCTGCACCCAGCGGCGGTTCCTCGTCACGGGCACGCGGATGGGCATCATCATGGACCTCGGGGCCGAGGATGTCGGCTACATCTGCATGCCCCTGTTCCACTCGAACGCGCTGATGGTCGGGTGGGCGCCGTCGCTCGTGTACGGCGCGTCGGTGGGCCTCGCCCGACGTTTCAGCGCCTCCCGCTGGCTCGGCGACATCCGCCGCTACGGCTCCACCTACTTCAACTACACCGGGAAGCCGCTCGCGTACCTCCTCGCGACGCCGGCGCGGCCCGACGACGCCGAGAACCCGCTGCGGGTCGCGTTCGGCAACGAGGGCAGCCCCGAGATCGTCGAGGCGTTCGCCACCCGCTTCGGCGTCGACGTCATCGACGCGTACGGCGCCACCGAGGGCGGCGTGGCGGTGAACCGCGACGTCGCGGAACGCGCCGGCGCGCTCGGCCAGGTCGGCGACAACGTGCAGGTCGTCGACGAGGAGGGCCACGCGCTGCCGCCGGCCCGCTTCGGCCCCGACGGGCGGCTCCAGAACGCCGACGAGTGCGTCGGCGAGATCGTCAACACCGCGGGCGCCGGACCCTTCGAGGGCTACTACAACAACGCCGAGGCCAACGAGCGGACGCTGCGCTTCGGCTGGTACTGGACAGGCGACCTCGGGTACCTCGACGACGACCGGTACCTCTACTTCGCGGGACGCAACGCCGACTGGCTGCGCGTCGACGGCGAGAACTTCCCGGCCCAGCCGATCGAGACGACGATCGCCCGGTATCCCGGCGTCGTGCTCGCCGCGGTGTACGGCGTGCCCGACGACCAGGCCGGCGACCAGGTCATGGCCAGCCTCGTGCTGGGCGCCGACGCCGCGTTCGACCCCGACGGCTTCGCGGCGTGGCTCGACGCGCAGGCGACGATCGGCCCGAAGTGGCGGCCGCGCTACCTGCGCCTCCTCGCCGACCCGCCCACGACCGGCACGAACAAGATCGTGAAGCGCACCCTGGTGCACCAGAAGTGGCGCCGCGACCGGGTCGGCGGCGACCCCGTCTACACGCGCGGGCGCGGCGAGACGACGTACCGCCGTTTCGGCGTCGAGGACGAGGCCGCGCTGCACGACTCCTTCGAGCGCCACGGCCGTTCCCGCTTCGTCGACCTGTGAACCTCGCGTTCAGCGCCGACGAGCAGGCCTTCGCCGCCGAGATCCGCGCCTGGCTCGCCGAGCACCTCGAGGCGCCGCCCCGCTTCGCCACGCTCGACGAGGAGATCGCGTGGGGCCGCGTGTGGCAGGCCACGCTCGCCCGGGACCGCTGGGTCGGCATCCAGTGGCCCGCCGCCTACGGCGGGCGCGACGCCACGCCCGTCCAGGTCGCGCTCCTGAACATGGAGTACGCGCGGGCCCGCGCCCCCCAGCCGGTGAACCGGGTCGGAGTGAACAACGTGGGCCCGACGCTCCTCGCGTTCGGGACGGAGGAGCAGAAGGCCCGCTGGCTGCCCGCCATCCTCGACGCCAGCGAGCTGTGGTGCCAGCTGTTCTCCGAGCCGGGAGCCGGCTCGGACCTCGCGTCGCTGTCGACGCGGGCGACGCCCGCCGAAGGCGGCTGGCTCGTGTCAGGCCAGAAGGTGTGGACGAGCTACGCGCAGTGGTCGCGCTGGGGAATCTGCCTGGCGCGCACCGACCCGGACGCACCACCGCATTCCGGCATCTCGTACCTGGTCATCGACCTCGAGAGCCCCGGCGTCGACATCCGCCCGCTGGTCCAGCTGACCGGGGAGGCGGAGTTCAACGAGGTGTTCCTCGACGAGGTGTTCGTGCCGTCGGACCAGCTCGTCGGGGGCCTGCACCAGGGCTGGGCCGTCGCGAGCACGACGCTGTCGCACGAGCGGGGCACGATCTTCGCCTTCAAGGAGCAGGTCGTGCACGAGGGCTACCTCGACGAGCTGTACACGCTCGCCGACGCAAGCGGCGCGCTCGACGACGTCGAAGCGGCCGACGCCCTCGCGCAGTCGTTCGTCGACCTGCGCGTCCTGCGCCTCCACAACTGGCGGACGCTGTCGCGCCTGTCCCGCGGCCTCGAGCCGGGACCGGAGACGAGCTGGGTGAAGCTCGCCTGGACCGACATGACCCAGCGCCTGTCGCGAGAGGCCCTCGAGCTGTGCGGGGCCGCCGCGCCGCTCTGGCGGGGCGCGGACGACGTGCCCGCCGACGGGAAGTGGCAGCGCCAGTGGCTCTGGAGCGGCGCGGCGTCGATCGCCGGCGGCACCTCGGAGATCCAGAAGAACATCGTCGCCGAGCGGATCCTCGGCCTCCCCCGTTGACGTGGTCCGCGCCCGCGCCCTCGACCATCTCGTCCTGAACTCCGCCGACGTCGAGGCGTCACTGCGCTGGTACTGCGAAGAGCTCGGCCTCGAGCCCGTCCGGGTGGACGAGTGGCGGGCCGGCACGGCGCCGTTCCCGTCGGTGCGCATCGACCCGCACACGATCATCGACCTCCTCGCCGCCCCGCGGTCGGGTGTGAACGTCGACCATCTCTGCGTCGTCGTCGACCCCGTCGACCTCGACGCGGTCGCCGCGTCCGGCCGCTTCGACCTCGTCGGCGACGGCCCGATCAGTGGGCTGTTCGGCGCGCGGGGCGACGCCACGAGCCTCTACGTCCGCGATCCCGACGGCAACACCGTCGAGCTGCGCACCTACGACTGACGCCCGCCGCGCCGGGCTACCGTCGCCGTCGTGGACGAGCTGAACCTGGGGCCGACCGTCCTGACCTTCGATGGCCGCGTCGTCGAGTACTTCGACAACTTCGAGCACACCTCCTCCCTACGGCTGCATGTCGCGCAGCTCTCCATCGCCGTCGGGACACCCGGTCGCGACGGGCGCACCGAGGTCACGATGGCGAGCAACGGCCGGCCCTGGATCGACCTCATGGTCGACGCAGGAGACCTCGACGCCGTGCAGGCCTTCTGCGCCCGGGTGCGGGCCGCGATCCCGTCGCCGTGACGGGCGGACCGGTCCCGGCCTAGAGGAAGCGGCGCATGAGCCGCTCCTTGCGCGGCGTGTAGGGCGGGTAGGCGAGTGCCGGGTCGGGCTTCGTCGACTTGCGGAACACGCCCTTCGCGTGACTGAACGTGTCGAAGCTCGCCTTGCCGTGGTAGGCGCCCATCCCGCTCGGGCCGATCCCGCCGAAGGGCAGGCCCGGCACCGACACCTGGAACAGCGTCGCGT
Organism: uncultured Actinomycetes bacterium; assembly: GCA_963731625.1. Classification (GTDB taxonomy): domain Bacteria; phylum Actinomycetota; class Acidimicrobiia; order IMCC26256; family PALSA-555; genus PALSA-555. The sequence continues at coordinate 595,722 of CAVSWH010000001.1, read as the reverse complement.
TCACCGCGGCGCCGCCCGAGCTCGTCCGGTCGAGGACCTCCTCGCGGGTCGCGCGTGAGCGGCTGAACAAGTACAGGGCGAGGGGCTTCTCCCGCGCGTTCACGTACTCGATCGCCGCGTCGACGCTCTCGACCGGCAGCACCGGCAGGATCGGGCCGAAGATCTCCTCCTGGAGCACGCCGGCGTCGGGCTTCACGTCCTGGAGCACCGTCGGCGCGATGTAGCGCTGGGCGCGGTCGACGGCACCGCCGACCGTCGCCGTCCCGCCGGCCAGGAGCTTCGCCAGGCGCTGGTAGTGCTGGTCGTTCACGATCCGGCCGTAGTCCGGGCTGTTCTTCGGGTCGGCGCCGTAGAAGTCGAACACCGCCCGACGGATCTGCTCGACGAAGCGGTCCGCGGCGCCACGTGTCACGAGCGCGTAGTCCGGCGCGATGCAGGTCTGGCCGGCGTTCAGGTACTTGCCCCAGGCGACGCGCCGGGCCGCGACCTCGAGGTCGGCGTCGTCGTCGACGATCACCGGGCTCTTGCCGCCTAGCTCGAGCGTCACGGGGGTCAGGCGCTTCGCCGCAGCCTCCATCACCACGCGGGCGACGCGACCGTTGCCCGTGTAGAAGATGTAGTCGAACGGCTCGGCGAGGAGGGCCTGCGTCTCGGGCACGCCGCCCTCGACGACCGCGACGGCATCGGTGTCGAGGTACTTCGGGATCGTGCGGGCCAAGACGGCCGACGTCGCCGGCGCGAGCTCCGAGGGCTTCCCGACGACGCAGTTTCCCGCGGCGAGCGCGCCGACCATCGGCGACAGCAGCAGCTGGACGGGGTAGTTCCACGGCGCGATCACGAGCGCGACGCCGTACGGCTCACGGACGAGGCGGGCCTTCCCGGGGCGCGCCACCATCGGCGTCCACACCCGCTCGGGGCGCATCCAGGCCCGAAGGTGGCGACGGACGTAGTCGATCTCGCTGATCACGAACCCGACGTCGGTCGCCCACGCCTCGGTCGACGGCTTGCCGAGATCGGTGGCGAGCGCCCCGAGGAGGTCGGCTTCGCGCTCGACGAGCATGAGCCGGAGCCGCTCCAGCTGCTCGCGCCGCCACGCCAACGGTCGGGTGCGGCCCGATGCGTAGGTCTCGCGCAGGTGGGCGACGAGGTCCGGGACGGACCGCAGCGCCCCGTTCGGGCTTGCCGCCAGCTTGGGTTCGGTGGTCGTGGTCACAGGGCCTCCTCCACGAGTGCCAGCACCGCCGTGAGGTCGGCGCCCACCGGCACCCCCGACCCGGCCGGGTCGTCGGGCGCGGCGCTGTCAGGCCACCGGTCCTCGCGTCGCAGGTATAGCGCGGTCATGCCGATGGACCGGGGCCCGACGACATCGGGTCCCCAGGTGTCGCCGACGAAGATCGTCTCCCTCGCTGGGACGCCCAGCTTCGTGAGCGTGTGCTCGAAGATGCGCGGATGGGGCTTTCGCGCCCCGGCCCAGGCGGACGACACGATGACGTCGAAGCCCTGGGCGAGGCCCACCTCCCTAAGCGCCTCCAGGAGCTCCCAGTCCCAGTTCGAGCAGACGCCGAGCGCCAGTCCTTTTCGCCGCAAGGCGTCGAGCACCTCGGGCACCTCCGGGAACGCCTCGAGCACCCGGGTCGCGGTGCCCTGGCGGAGCTTCTCGACGATCTCCTCGTACTCGCCGGGATGGACGTCGACCTCGGCGAGCATCGCGAGCAGCCGCTCCTGCTGCCATTCCTGGTAGTGCTCCCTGCTCCGCGAGTGCTCGACGTGCTCGACACCGTCGAGCCCCTCGTTCCACCAGCGGTCCTTCACCTCGTCCGAGACCTCATAGCCGTGCTCGGCCAGCACGACATCGACCGACATCCACTGCGTCGCCTGCGCGAGCGTGCCGTAGAAGTCGAAGAGGACGGCCGTTACCATGACCCTTGAATCCTAAGGTCACACGGGCCATCCGGCCGGGTCGTGATCGGAAATCCCATCAAAATCCCATCAGGTCGAGCGGCGATGGCCGGAAAAGGCAAGTTCCGGGACGGCATCCGGCCCCTCGGGCCCGGGCGCTGGGAGGTCGTCGTCTCGTGGCGTGACGAGGGCGGCAAGCTCCGGCAGGTCAGCCGCAGCGTCCGGGGTTCCCGGAGGGACGCCGAGCGGCAGCGGGACGCGCTCCGCCGTCGGCGTCATGACGAACCGGTGGGGGAGCCGCCCAGCGAGGCGTTCGGGGTGATCCTCGACGAGTGGCTGGCCATGCGCGAGCGTCCGTTGTCTCCGTCGACCATCGATGGCTACCTCGGCGACATCCGACGGTATATCCGGCCCAACCTCGGTCACGTCCCGGTTGGCAACCTGACCGCCCGGGACCTCGACCGCTTCTACCTCTCTCTGCAGGAGCGGGGGCTCGGCGCCGGCTCGATCGCCCGTCTCCACTCGATCATCCGCTCCGCGTTGGACCAGGCCCGCCGGTGGGGCCTCGTGCCGCAGAACGTCGCCAACGACGCGAGCCCGCCGCGCCGGCCCGCGACCCGTGTTCCCGCGGTCGCGCCGCGGACCGTTGCGGCGATCCTCGAGATGGCCGATGACTGGTTCGAGGTGCTGTTTCGGGTCGCCGCGGTCACCGGTGCTCGGCGGGGCGAGGTCGTCGGCTTGCAGTGGCGTGACATCGACTTTGCTGACGCGACGATCACCATCCGCCGCTCCGTCGTGCGCAGCAAGGACAGCGTCCGGGTGGTTCGAGACACCACGAAGACGAACCGAGAAGGCACGGTTAGCGTGGATCCGGCCACGATCGAGCTGCTCGCTCAATGGCGCCGGCAGTGCCGAGAGAAGGCGCTCGCCTGCGGCACTGCCCTCTCCGAGGCGGCCTTCGTCTTCTCGCCTCAACCTGACGGGTCGATCCCACGATGGCCCAAGGACTGCAACTACGCCCTCGCCGCGATCTGCCAGAAACTCGGCGTTGAGCCGATCTCGTTCAAGGACGCAACCCGCCACTTCGTCGCGACCCAGCTGGTCGGAAGCGGTGGTGATGTCCGCACGGTGGCTGGCAGGCTGCGGCACGCCTCGCCTGCGAAGACGCTCGACGTCTACGCGGCATTCCTCCCGGAGCGTGATCGGGAAGCCGCCATGACGATGGCCGACATCATTCATCAGGCCGAGCCCCGCGGGTGACCACCGGCCGGTTCAGCAGCCGCCGAACCGCTCCTCGATCCATTGCCGAGGAACCAACGGCTTGGTGCCGACGTACACCACCGGGATCGACCCGCGCCGGATCTGCAGATACACCGTGTTCCGGTGGACGCCGAGCAGCTGGGCAACTTCACGCACGGTCAGAGCAACCCGCGCGGCCGGCGCCGGATCCACGGCAGTCGCCTTCTCGTCGGGCATCGATACCTCGCTTCGCCGGTGCGGCCGGGCGCCGCGACCGCGTGCGATTGTCCATGAGCACCTCCCATTTGACCTACCAGTCAGGTCATCCAACAAGCGGGAGCGCTTCCCAGGAGGGCGGAACTCGGCGTTACCACCTACCAGGCACCTCCCACCTTGGGCAGCTCACGCCCGGGAGGGCGTGAGCTGCAAGGGTGTATGCATCCTGGTAGTTGGGTTGGCGAGGCTTGTCGTGGTTGGGAGCATTGAGTTGCTCGCCTTTCCGGTGCTTTGGCTTGGTGTGGTGTCGATGCGTGCTTCATGTGGGCGTCGCTTTGTTGCCTCGATCATCGGGCTGCGTTGTGACGCTGGCTGTCGCGGCGTCGGCCAGCATGGCGTCGCCGCGGAGGGGCTGGTCATGCTGGTCTCCGCCGAGACTGGTGTCGGGCGGCGTGCCGCGTCGAAGAAGCGGGGATACTCAGTCTGGTGAGCGCGCGGATTGTGGGCTCCGTGGGGTATGGTGCGCCGCTGTTTTGCCGGGGCTCCTTGCGCCTGGCCAGGAATGGTGGGCTTATGAGACGGGCTGGGCGTCGGGTATTGGTGTCGTTGGCGGCGGTGGTGGTCGCGGCTGGGTCGTGGGTCACGGTTGGGGTGTCGTCGGCTAGGGCTGACGCTCCGGGTGCGGTCTGGACGGCCCAGACCGCCGCCGAAGCCAACGGGTGGGATGCGGTGACGTTCGGCAACGGGGTGTTCGTCGCCGTCGCGTTCAACGGTACGCACCGGGTGATGACGTCGCCGGATGGGGTCACCTGGACGGCCCAGACCGCCGCCGAAGCCAACGAGTGGACTGCGGTGACGTTCGGCAACGGGGCGTTCGTCGCCGTCGCCACAGCCGGTACGCACGAGGTGATGACGTCGCCGGACGGGGTCACCTGGACGGCCCAGACCGCCGCCGAAGCCAACGCCTGGCTGTCGGTGACGTTCGGCAACGGCGTGTTCGTCGCCGTCGCCAACAGCGGTGCGGTGATGACGTCGCCGGACGGGGTCACCTGGACGGCCCGGACCGCCGCCGAAGCCAGCGAGTGGACTGCGGTGACGTTCGGCAACGGGGTGTTCGTCGCCGTCGCCACAGCCGGTACGCACCGGGTGATGACGTCGCCGGACGGGGTCACCTGGACGGCCCAGACCGCCGCCGAAGCCAACGACTGGACTGCGGTGACGTTCGGCAGCGGGGTGTTCGTCGCCGTCGCGCTCTCCGGCGGTACGCACCGGGTGATGACGTCGCCGGACGGGGTCACCTGGACGGCCCAGACCGCCGCCGAAGCCAACAGCTGGCGGTCGGTGACGTTCGGCAGCGGGGTGTTCGTCGCCGTCGCCAACGACGGTACGCACCGGGTGATGACGTCGCCGGATGGGGTCACCTGGACGGCCCAGGCCGCCGCCGAAGCCAACGGGTGGGATGCGGTGACGTGCGGCAACGGGGTGTTCGTCGCCGTCGCCTTCAACGGTACGCACCGGGTGATGACATCGAGCTGCCCGACGAACGCCCCCACTGTCACCACCACGCCGGCGGCCCCGGTTACGATCCAGCCCCGCTTCACCGGCTGACGGCGAACGGCACCGATTCGGGTCGGACAGCCCCGGCCCAGTCGTCGTGGCATCGCACGCCGCGCCAGTGAGCCGGCCGACCAAGGCCGATGTCACGACGGGAACGCCCTCTACGTCCCGCGACGAGGTCAGACCATCACGCCGCGACCGACGCCGCCCACGTCAGTAGAATCGCCCCGCGCCGGCGGACAAGTTCCTCCTCCGACACGGTCAGCGGCCGAAATTTCGACGTACTTGCGCGCACACGTGCTGATGGTTCCGCACTCCCTTGCAGAGGGACCTGATCCGTGCGCACTTGTTTCTGAACTCGGCGGTCCCGCCCCACGTGTGCGAGTGCCTCCAGTTTCCGTCGTTCGTAGCCGGGATCGGCCGAGCCATGTGGCCTCTACGCTCGGGGCATGGCGATCCAGCGTATGGACAACGTCGCAATCGTGGTCGACGACCTCGAGGCGGCGATCGCGTTCTTCGTCGAGCTCGGCATGGGGTTGGAGGGCCGGCAATCGGTCGAGGGACGTTGGGCGGAACGTGTCGTGGGTCTCGACGACATGAGATCGGAGATCGCGATGATGCGGACCCCCGACGGCCAGGGCCGGCTCGAGCTGACGAAGTACGACCGGCCGACGGCACGCAGTGCGGCACCGAGGATCGCACCGCCGAACACGTTGGGCCTCCACCGGGTCATGTTCGCCGTCGACGACATCGGGGACACCGTTGCCCGCTTGCAGACCCACGGCGCTGAACTCCTCGGCGACATCGCGCAGTACGAGGACATCTTCCGGCGCGCAGGTCGGTCGGCAGTGCGGGGTTGCGCCCATCGAGGACGACGGGCCAGACGAAGAGGGCCAGCTCGTCGACCAGCCCGGCGAGGAGAGCCTGTGCTGCGAGGTTCGGGCCACCGACTAATAGATCCTTCGCGGCGGCAGCTCTCAGCTTGTGTACCGCGCTGGGGTCGAAGCGGCGTTCGAGCCGAGTGTTCGCGGTGGGCGGCGCGGTCAGGGTCGAGGAGTAGACGACCTTGTCGGCCGCCTGCCATGCGCTGGCGTAGTTGGCAGTGAGGTCCGACTGCTTGGCCAGGGTGGAGTCGGTCTCCCACACGGCCAGCGTCTCGTACATGCGTCGCCCGTAGAGGTACGTACCTGCGGACCGCATGAGCTTGGTGATGAACGCGAAAACGTCGTCGTCCGGCGGAGCCCAATCGAAGGCCCTGCGTTCGTCCTCGGTCCAGCCGTCGAGGGACATGTTCGACGCGTAGATCAGCTTCGCCATGACCGCTCGTGCCTCACCGTCGATCGCTTTCGAGATCCTCGCCATCCAACCAGAGGTGGGGCAGAGCCATTTGATGATCGTCGCCGAAGTGCCGGTCGGGGACATCGCAACGTTGCCTGGCGTCGGCATAGGCCAGTCGGTCACCACGCGGTCACTCGTGAATCTTCCTTCCCTTCGCTCAACATCGCGACGTACGGCTCGCCGCGTCGCGCTCGCGTCTCGGGCTTCTTCGCATCTTGAATGCGATAGAGGATCGCATACCGATTGTCCCTGATTGAATCAGGCGTGCGAAACGTCGTTTCGTTAACCGAACGTGAATACGAACGCCTCGACGCCGGGGTCAAGGAACTCGATGCGGAACAGCCGATCCCGGATCGGCCCCGGCTGGCGAACCAGTTGGTACATCCGCTGGTAGTTCGCCGTGCCGTTGCCGTCCTCGTCGACGTCGATTCCATGGGCTGCGCCCGCTGGCTCGCCGTCGAGGCGAACGCGGAAGCGTACGGATCCCTGGCCGAGAGGGGGCCCCATCACCAAGTGCAGGTCACGGGCGTGGAACTGGTAGGCGATGGACCCCCCGGCCTCGTCGAGGCGCGCCGGCACCAGACTGATCCGCCACTCACCCGAGAGCGCCCACTGGTTCCGCCGCAAGTCCGCCGGCACGGCGTAGCGATGGCGCTCGTCCAGGGCCGTGCCGCCGGGCGAAGCGAACCCCGCGGCCCGCCCGTAGCCCACGTACGTCTCGGCCGAGCCCAGCTCCGCCCAGTCGGCTGCCGCCTCGACACCCGTGGGCTCGATGTCGACCAGACCGAGCTCGATCTCAAGACCCGCCTCGCGTAGGAGCATCTGAAGGACCATTTCGGACTCCTCGCACTCCCCCTCACCGAAATGGTGGTGCCGGATCTGGCCCTCGGCGTCGACGAAGTACAGGGCCGGCCAATAGTGGTTGTCGAACGCCTGCCAGACCGCGTACTCGTTGTCCACAGCGACCGGATAGCGCACGTCCATGGTCGTGATGGCCCGTTCCACGTTGTCGAGCTCACCCTCGAACTCGAACTCCGGCGTCTGAATGCCGACTACCACGAGGCCCTTGTCCGCGTACTTTTCCGCCCACGCCCGCACGTAGGGAAGCGAACGGATCCAGTTGATGCACGTGTAGGTGCCAAAGCTGGCGAGGACGACGCGGCCCCGCAGATCTTCAGGCGTCAGCGGCGCAGAGTTCAGCCAGGCGACTGCCCCGCTGAACGCGGGCAGCGTGCCCTCGACAGGGAACTCGTTGCGATGGCGAAGCATGCGCCGCGCCCCGATCAGCGCAGCGAGCGGAACGCCGCCCGCATCTCTTCTGAGAAGAGTTGCGGTTGTTCCCAGGCGGCGAAGTGGCCGCCTCGGTCAAGCTTGTTGTAATGGATCAGGTTGTCGGGATACGCGCGCTCTGCCCAGCTCCGAGGGGCCTCGTAGAGCTCGTCGGGAAAGACGCTGATTGCGAACGGGATGGTGATGTTCTTGGCGTCGAAGAAGTCGGCCTTGTTCTCCCAGTAGAGGCGAGCCGTGGAGATCCCGGTGTTCGTCAGCCAGTAGAGCGTGATGTTGTCGAGGAGGTCGTCTCGGGTGAGCTCGCTCTGGTAGCCGCCTTGAAGGACCTGCTGGACAAGTCCGGGCTGGCCCGTGCCGTCGCCGTGGTCAAGCATGAACGCCGCGAGATCCGCCGGCGAGTCCGCCAGGCCATACAAGGTTTGTGGCCGCGTCGTCATGATCTGTGCGTAGGCGACGTGTTTCGCGTAGAAGTTGAGCAACTGCTCGTACGCGCGTCGCTCCTCGCCTGAAAGATCGGGGGGCGCAGGGTCGCCGCCCTCGAACCCCTTCACGAGCTCAGCTGGAGCGGTACCCGGCATGTTGGAGTGAATGCCGAGCAGCTCCGGAGCGGCCTGCGCGCCCATGGTCTGGGTGACCGCCGCGCCCCAATCGCCGCCCTGTGCGACAAACCGGGTGTATCCGAGGCGCTTCATCAGCACCACCCAGGCTCGTGCGATCCGTACCGGATCCCATCCGGTGGCGGTCGGCTTGGCGGAGAACCCGTGGCCCGGCAGCGAGGGAATCACCAGATGGAACGCGTCCGATGCGCTCGCGCCGTGCGCCGTGGGGTTGGTGAGCGGCTCGATGATCTTCAGCTGCTCGAGGATCGAGCCCGGCCACCCATGGGTGACGATCAGCGGCAGCGCGTCCTCATGCTGCGAGCGAACGTGGATGAAGTGGATGTCGAGCCCGTCGATCTCGGTTATGAAGTTCGGGAGGGCGTTCAGTGTCGCCTCGCACTTGCCCCAGTCGTACTCGGTCCCCCAGTACCGCGCGAGCTCCTGCATCATCGCCAGCGGCACACCCTGCGAGTCGTCACTGACGGTTTCGCGCTCGGGCCACCTTGTCGCGTTCACGCGCCTCCGCAGCTCGGTGAGCTCCGCCTCTGGAAAACTGACCTGGAATGGGCGAAGAGCGGCGTTGTCGCCGCCCGTCTGTTCTGCAGCTTCTGTGACGGACATCTGAACCTCTTCTTAAGGTCGTGTCGCGCATAACGGCCCGGTGCACGCGGCTCCCCGTGTTAGTACCTGCGTACGCTCCCCCCGGCGAGCAGAACTGTCAACATCTCTCGTTGGATCGGTTGCCGCCGCGGAGAGATCCACACCACCGACACATGCGAAATACGTGCGGCCGTGGGTCAATGCAGACGGCTTTGCCAGTCCGGCGGTACATGGCCCGCGGGGCCCGGGACGGGCTGATCGAGGGGATGGTGCGTCGGACCCATCAGTTCGGGTCCGCCGAGATATTGGGTGGTGACGTAGTCCCAAAACCAGTCTTCGCTTGGCTCGAAGCTCTGCACGATCGGATGGCCCGCGACTGCGGCGTGATGGCTGGCATGCTGTGAGGGCGACGAGTCACAGCAGCCGATGTGACCGCACTCGGCGCAGCGGCGTAAATGCAGCCACCATCCGTCGGACGCCAGGCATTCGACACATCCGGTCCCGCTCGGCGGCACTGAAGGGTTGATCTCGTTCGGCATGAGTTCTCCGATCCTCGTAGTCCTCGAGTGAAAGGCAGTCACCCCATGCGGTCCGACATCAGACCAGGCGCCGTGTTCCCCGACTACTCGTTGCCGGATCACACCAACATCGTTCGCACACTCAGTGAGCTCCAAGGTGACGATCCGATGATCCTCACGCTGGCGCGAGGCAATTATTGTCCGAAGGAACACCAGCAGCACCTGGAGCTCGCAGCGAACTATCCGAAAATCGCCGTCGCCTATACCCAGGTCGTCACCATCGCCACCGATGACCACCACACCCTGCAGGAGTTCAGGGGTTCAGTCGGCGCCCAATGGACCTTTCTCTCGGACCCAGCTCGGACGATCCAAAAGGACCTCGACATCCAGGAATACACCGACCCCGAGCACGATCCAATGATCCCCCACACGCTGGTGCTCAAGCCTGGACTCCTCATTCACAGCATCTATAACGGCTACTGGTTCTGGGGACGCCCGTCGTTTTACGACCTGTGGTCCGACTTGTGCGCTGCGTCGAGCGAGATCCGCCCCGACTGGGACCTGAGCAAACCGGGATTGCGCGAGGCCTGGGATGCAGGCGACTACTCGAGCTTTCACGGCTGGAACAAACGGGCCGCCAAGTCGATGCCCACATCGTATGAGTCCTAGAAGAATATGGATCTGTCGGTGTTGGTGGAGGACAGCCTGGATCGAAGGGGTGGGTGGCAGTAGTGCGAACGCCGGTCTGCGAACTGCTCGGGATTGAACAACCGATTGTCTTGGCGGCGATGGTGGCGGTGCCCGAACTGGCGGCAGCGGTCTCGAATGCCGGCGGGCTCGGCATGGTGACGCTGACGTGGTCCGATCCGGCAGGAGACGTGGTTCGCGAGACGGCGGCGCTCACCGATCGTCCCTTCTGCGGCAACCTGGTTCTCACCTCCGATCAGCACCGTCGCCTCGATGAAGCCCTCGAGGCCGGTTTGCGGATCGTGTCACTGTTTCTGGGTGATCCCGCTGGCTACATCGAGCGGGTCCACGATGCGGGCGGACTCGTTCTGTGTACTGTCGGAAGCGCCGAAGAGGCGCGGCGGGCGGTCGCCAGTGGCGTTGATGTCATCGTGGCGCAGGGTTGGGAAGCTGGGGGGCACGTGGGGGGTCAGATTGCGACACTCCCCTTGGTGCCCGGCGTCGTGGACGCGGTCGCGCCGGTGCCAGTGATCGCGGCCGGTGGGATCGGGGACGCTCGCGGCGTGGCCGCCGTCCTCGCTCTGGGCGCTCAGGCGGCGTGGGTGGGTACCCAGTTTCTGCTTGCCCAGGAGATGCCCATCCACCAGGAGTACCGCACTCGCCTGATCAACGCGGTCGAGACAGACGCGGAGTGGTACCCCGACCTCTACGACGTCGACTGGCCGGACTCACCCCACCGCGCGCTCCGCAACTCGACGGCCGAGATGTGGGAGGCCGCGGGCCGGCCGCCTCTGGAGAGTCGGCCCGGAGTGGGCGATGTCATCGCGCACTTCGCTTCGGGCGAAGCAATCGTCCGCTACGAGCCAGCGCCGCCGATGGTTGGCACCACCGGTGACATTGAAGCGCTCTCCATGTGGGCCGGACAGAGCGTCGCGCTCGCCAGGCAGCCACGACGAGCGGCGGAGATCGTGGCTGAGCTCGTCTCGCGTTTGTGAGCCAAGCCGCCGAGTACATGGTGCGCGAAGAGAGCGGCAAGGAGCTTCCTGTATGAGCGATTTCGACGTGATCGTGCTGGGCGGCGGTGCGCCCGGCGAGCACTGCGCCGGGGCCATCGCGGCGCGTGGGCTTCGGGTCGCCGTAGTCGAGCGGGAGCTGGTCGGCGGCGAGTGCTCCTATTGGGCGTGCATCCCGTCCAAGTCCCTCCTGCGTCCGGGGGAAGCGGTCCAGGGCGCCCGCGACGTCGGCGCACGCGCCGAGGTGAACGTGCAGGCGGCGCTGGACTGGCGGGACTACATGGTGTCCGGCTATTCGGATGCGGGACAGGAGAAATGGCTGGCGGATCGGGGCGTCACGCTGCTCCGGGGCGTGGGCCGGCTCGCTGGGCCCGGCGTAGTCGACGTGGACGGCACTCGCCACACGGCGAAGCATGTCGTCGTAGCGACGGGCGCGGATCCCTTCGTGCCACCCATTCCGGGTCTCGACGGCCTGGTCGGCGTGTGGGGCACGCGCGAAGCGACGGCCATGAAGACGGTTCCCAGCCGCCTCATCGTGCTCGGCGGTGGCGCGGCCGGTGTCGAGATCGCACAGGTGGTACGGCGGCTCGGTGGTCAGGCCGTGCTCGTCGAGGGCGCCGACCGGCTGATCCCACGAGAGCCGGTCCCCCTCGGCGTGGCTCTGACCGAGGCACTGCGGCGGGACGGGATCGAGTTGCACCTCGGAGTCCAGGCCGCGGAGGCCTCGCGCGACGGCGGCGACTACGTCCTGAGGCTCTCGGACGGGACCTCGGTACAAGGAGAGCGACTGCTCGTGGCGACCGGCCGCCGTCCCCGTGTCGAAGGGATCGGGCTCGAGACGGTCAGTATCGAGGCAAACCCACACGGCGTCGTGGTGGACGAGTATCTGCGTGCCGGCGACAACATTTGGGCCATTGGGGATGTCAACGGGATCTGGCCCCTGACACACGTCGGCGAGTACGAGGGAGACGTTGTCGCGGCGAACATCGCCGGAGAGAGCCACCCGACGAACTACGAAGCCGTGCCGCGCGTCACGTACACCGATCCGCAGGCGGCCGCCGTCGGTGCCGCGGAGGCACCCTACAGCAGCACAACGCTCCTGACCGACGTGTCCAAGACCGCGACGTACAGCCACCAGTACGCCCAGTCGAACGGATTCTTGACCCTGCTCAGCGACGGCGCCCGGTTGACCGGCGCTTACGCCCTGGGAGCCGAGGCCGGCGAGTGGCTCCAACAGGCGACGCTCGCAATACGCGCCCGCGTTCCGTTGGAGGTGTTAAGCGACGTCATCCAGCCGTTCCCGAGTTTCTCGACCATCTTCGATTCGGCTTTCAAAACCCTTCGAATGGCGATCGCCAAGATGCCGCCGCCTTTGCAGCCCATGCAGGCGCAGATGGCACGGCTATGAGCCTGGAAGATCATCGGAGGTAGCAGATGGCTGAGGTCCCACCGCCCCAAGAGGAAATCCTGCTCACACACTTCATCGTGTCGGACGACGTCGAGCGCTCCCGGCGCTTCTACACCGAAGTCCTCGGGGGCCGAGTCGCCTTCTCCAGCCCCGGAGGGCCGACCAACGTCGCGCTGTCCAATAGCTGGATCGTCATCAATGCCGGCGGAGGCCCGACCGACGACAAGCCGGAGGTCACCCTGGAGACGCCCGCCGATCCAAATCGGGTGAGCAGCTTCGTCAACATCCGGGTCAAGGACATGGAGACGGTGTACTCCGAATGGAGCGCACGGGGTGCTCAGTTCCTGACGCCCCCGAAGCAGCACCAGTACGAGATCCGTTGCTACATCCGTGATCCCGATGGTCACCTGATCGAAGTGGGGCAGACCACCGACCCGCAGGGGGACTGGGTGCCCGATCACTGGCCATCGAGTACGCCCGCCGACGACCTCCCGAGGCCCCCAGAGGGAATCGTGCTGGCCCACTTCATCGTGTCGGACGATGTCGAGCGCTCTCGCCGCTTCTACACCGATGTGCTCGGGGGCAGGGATGCGTTCTCCGGACCCGGAGGGCTCACATATGTCCAACTATCGAACAGTTGGATCATCATCAACGTCGGCGGAGGGCCGACTGACGACAAGCCAGAGGTCGTCCTTGAGACGCCCGCCGATCCCAACCGGGTCAGCAGCTTCCTCAATATACGAGTGACGGACATGCTCGCTGTGTACGGCGAATGGAGCGCGCGCGGTGCGGAATTCCTGACGCCACCGAAGCAGCACCAGTACGAGATCCGCTGTTATATCCGCGATCCCGATGGTCATCTGATCGAAGTGGGACAAACGACGGACCCGAGGGGAGATTGGTTCCCCGATCAATGGCCATCGAGCACGTAGGAGTGAGCTTCCTGACGGGGCGGAGGTCTGCATCATGACCACGGCGATCGTCGGCACCGGAGGCATCGGATCGGCCATCGCGCGCGAGCTTGCTGCCGGTGGCGAGACCCTCCAGCTCTCGAGCGCCGACAAGGAGTCGGCGCGAAAGCTGGCCGCCGCCATCGGCGGCGCGGCGGTCGTCGCGCTCGACAACCGGAGCGCTTTGCAGGGAGCCGATGCCGTCGTCCTTGCGCTGCGGTTTTCCGTATTGAAAGACGTCATCGGGGAGATCGCCGACGCGCTGGGAGACACGTCTCTCGTCGTTCCGAGCAATCCGGTCGGACTCGACGCACAAGGCAAGGTCGTGCGACTCCTACCGGAAGGGCAGTCATCGGGCAAAGTTGTCGCTGGGTGGTTGCCGATCGGGACACGCTTTGCCATTGCGTTCGGCACCATGTCGGCCGATCTCTTCAAGTCCTCAAGCCACCGGTCGCCCGAGCCCGCGGTTCTGTTCTACGTGTCCGAGGACGAGCATGGGAGCGACGAAGTCGAGCACTTGATCCGAACGGCGGGCTTTGAGCCGATGAGGATCGGCGGGGTCGAACAGTCGAGCCGACTCGAGGTGGGCGGAGACCTTCACGATCTCGTAGTCGGTCCGGCAGAGGCGCGGTCCCTCATCGCTGGGGCCTGATCGCCGTGCCGCCCCGCCTACCTGTTCGGCCGGGCCTTCGCCCAGAGGGTCTTGACGATGCTGACCAGTGCCGAGTCGGAGGACGCCGAAGAGACATCGAATCCTCCAGGCGACCGAGACCAAACCAGGAGTGATAGTCGTGAACAGTCGTCTTCCTGATCCACGCCTGAACGTGATCTACCGCTTGGAAGCGGCTGCGGCGATCCCCAGGACGTCGGCCAGATCTCCGCGGGTCACCGGCGCATCGTTCCCTTGACCGGCGGAACCTTCAGGGGACCTGACCTGCGCGGGACGCTGCTACCGGGAGCCAGCGCCGATTGGCGGGAGCAACGAGCGCCCGCGAGACGAGGAGACAGGACACTCAGCCTTCGATTGTCGAATTCGCGAAGGATGGAGTGACGGCGGGCATCACCTACGGGATCCGATGACCGAGGAGCCCATACGGGCCGCGTCACGTGTTCGGAAGCCCCAAGCGCGCGAATTGCTCCAGCGGCGCTCCGACCGAAAGGAGTGCCTCGATCAACACCTCGACCATCGGCGCCTCGCTCGCTTCGCCGCGCCTGTTCTCGGTCTCGTCGGGATCGAGGGCGAGGTCGTATAGATGGTGTCGACCTACGATCCGATCGACCTGTGCCGCGATGAGCGGGACGGGATCGCCGGCCGCGAACGGCTGGCGGATGACCGGCACAGTCGAACCGGGCATACATTCCAGCGTCGCCCGGTCGTCGGGCATCGGCAGGGGATCGAAGGGGATGCCCGCCGGCAGAGGCATCGTCGACCACCGGTTTGACCACATCGCCATCGGGAAGCCGTCGCCCTCAGGGGCTCGGGCATATTTGCGGCGCCCGTCGGCGACCTGGACCCACTTTCCATAGACCCCACTGAGCGCCCACTCACGGACTGAGGTGGACTGGCCAGTGAGCAGCGGGACCAGGGACACGCCGTGCGTATTGTGCGCGCTGGCGACGTCGAAGATGTCGCACAACGTCGCGTGGAGGTCGACGTTCGTCGTGAGCGCGTCGATAGTGCCGCCACCGCTGCGGCCCGGCCAGTGGACCAGCAAGGGGATGTGACCGAGCGGCTCGTACTGCGGTACCAGTGGCTTACCCCAAATATCGCGATCTTCACGGACGTCGCCCAGGTAGTGACCGTGGTCGGTGCAAACGATCACGGCAGTCGTGTCCCAGAGGTCGCGCTCGTGGAGGGCGGTCATGAGTTCCCCGAACCAGTGGTCGATCATCGAGAGCTTCGATCCGTAGTTCGCTCGGATATGCCGGGCCTCGCGCGTGGTGAGGAGGCCTTCGGTCACCGCGCCGTCGGCGTACGGCGGCCAGATCAGGAGCTCGTCGTCCCACGGGTCATCCTCGTAGCAGCCGAGCCATGGCGCAGGGGTGTCAAACGGCTCGTGGGGATCGAACTCGTCGACGAAGAGCATCCATCGGTTGTGGCTGGCGCTCTCGCGCCGGATCCAACTGGCAGCCGCGGTCATCGTCTTCGGCCCCGGGAAGTCGTGCTCGGAGCGGAACCAGGTGCGCGATCGGTCGTAGCCGGCCGGCGCGCGTTCGATCCCTGCCATGCCCCGGCGGTACCAGCCGCTCTGCAGGGCAGGCCGCGCCGGCGTGCCGATCCACGACGGGTCCGGGCAGGTGCGCCAGGGATCGCCCTCGTGGCCTCGGAGGTAATCCCACGCGAAGAAGTCGGTGTGGTAGTTCTCGCCACCGGTCTCGAATAGGTGCGGGTGGTCGGTGATCAGCATGGTCGTGACCCCGGCGCGCTTGAGCGCGCGGGTCACGGGCTCCTCCCAGAGCTCGATCGAACCCCACGGCTTCCAGAGGAAGTCGAGCGCGCCGCAAAGAATGTCGTGACGTGCCGGCATACAGGGCAGCGAGCCGGTGACGTGACGGGTGAAGCGCGTCGCCCGTTCGCAAGCGAACCGGTCGAGGTTGGGCGTGTCGAACTCCGTACTGCCATACGCGCCCAGGAGGTGCCTGTTCAGCGAGTCGAGCAGCACGACAACGACGTTTGTCGGGCGTCCTGCCTGTGTTGATTCTGCGGAGGTCGTCATGCGTTCGGTTCCCTAGGGGAGTCTGCGTGGTCGCGATCCGTTGATGCCAGAGCGTCCAACCAGTGGCGAAGGACCGCGGCATCCGATACGAACTGATCGGGATCGTCGTTGCGGACGTACTCGCAGAGGGCGAACCTTCCCTCGGGGAGGGACGCACTATCGCGATTCGCGAGCGCAAGCGCGGGAGCCCACAGGTCGACACCGTCGGAGAGGGGGCGGCGATCGCGGATGCCACCGGGACCCCAGGAGAATGTGTGTAGGTGCGCGAGGCGCGGCGTGACCAGAGCGAGGCCGGCCATCGCGGCCTGGGTCGGCAAGGCGGGATCGGGTTGCCAGTATGTCCAGAGGCTCGGATTGGCCACCGACGCGAGCAGCTCGTGAGCAGACTCGGCCGTCTCGGTGAGCGTGGCGGGGTGAAACTCCAGCGCGGCGCGCAGACCCCGTGCGGCGATCGAAGCGACGAGTGTCATAGTGCGGTCCAACACTCGCTGGCGCTCGCCGGTGGATGACGCGGCAGTTACACCAAGCTGAGCCCAGATCCGAACTGTCGGAGCGCCGATTGCCTCGGCGGAATCGAGCACTGCGTCGACGGCGTCGCGGTCGTTGCTCTCCGGACCCATCCCGAGATAGGAACCGTACGAAACCACCGCCACACCGGAGTCGCGGCAGCGCGCCGCCAGCTGCCCGACGGCGAAGCCGCCACCGGGCGGCACATGCGCGTCGGCGCCCCACTCGATGCCTTCGACGCCAGCCCGAAGTGCGAGGTCCAGGACATTGTCCGCGTTCAGCGCCCGGAACGTGATCGAGCAGAGCCCAGCCGAGATGGTCATCGACGGTTCGCTCTTCGGGTCGCCTTGATGGCGGCGAGTTCGATACGTTCGGGTCGCTCCTTGTAGAAGTCGTCGAGCGGGTAGCAGCCCGACACAAGGCCGTTGCGCGGCGCGGTCGTGCAGTCGCTGAACGTGCGGCAGAGCCGCGGCGTATTCAGCGGGCGTCCGGCGAGCACATCCGCGGGCAAGGAGGGGTAGCTGAGCATGCCGCGCCCGATTCCGACCGACGTGGCGCCCCGGGTGCGGACGGCGTGCTGCGCGGCGTTCGGTAGCCACTGCTGGAGGTACGAGTAGCCAGATCCCACGAGCGCGAGATGGGGGTGAGCGTGCGCCAGCTCAGCGGTGGCAGCGATCATGCGGGCCGTGCCAACGAGCGGGTCCTCGGGTGGGGTGTAGCCGTCGGACGGTGGGAAGAACGCGGGGCGCTGGACATGCGGGCTGTAGTAGGGGCTTCCCGCGGTGATGCAGACGAGGCCGATACCAAGTTCTTCGCAGAGGTCAAGGAAGCGATGCGTCTCCCGGAGATCGACCCCTGTCCCCGAGGTGTCGGCGCCGAACGTGTAACGGGCCGTCGATCGTGCATCGACCGGGGTCCCCACGCCGGACCAGTCCGGATCGAAGGGGACGAAGTCGTAGGCGGAGAGCCGCACGCCAACGGCGAGCCCGGGAACTCGCGCCCGGATGCCGGCGACGACCCGGCGAGCGAAGGCAGTGCGGTGTGCGAAGGATCCGCCATACGCGCCAGGCCGGTCGACGGCACTGAGGAGCTCGTGGAGGAGGTAGCCGTGGCAGTGCTTTAGGTCCACGAACTCAAAACCGGCCTCGGCTGCGAGTGCCGAGGCGTGTATGTAGGTCGCGGCGAGCGCGTCAAGGTCGTCATCGGAGAGGACGAGCATCGACTTGACCGCGACTCGACGATCGAGGACGGGGTGGCGGTACGCAACCCGCGGCTGCGAGGCGCCGTGGGGACGTGACCAGCGACCGGAGTGGGTGAGCTGTAGGCCGACCACGAGTCCGTCGCCGGTTCCGTGGGTCGCCACATGTGCGCCGACGAGGCGGCTGCGCAATTCGGACAGGTCGCCGACGGTGTCGCGGTCGATGACGAGTTGGCGCGGATTGGCGCGTCCGTCGCGGGCAACTGCGACCGCTTCACCACCCCAGACGAGTTTCGCGCCGCTTTCGCCGAAGCGTTGCCAGCGGCGGCGCACAAGGTCGGTGGGCCGTCCGTCGGTGCTGCCATCCCATCCCTCCATTGGGAGCACCGCAAAACGGTTGGCGACGGTCCGGGTCCCCGCCGACCCGTCGGTGAAGCTGAACGGCGCAGCAAGCGGGCCTTCCGGCTCGACGGTGTCGTCCACGCCGAGCTGGTCCGCGAGGCCGAGCGCCACGAGCCGGTCGCGCAGCTCGGCGATGGTGCGGAGTCGTTTGATCTGGATGGTCTCGTGGGTGGGGTTCACAGCAGCGCCTCGAGCCGTTCGGCGATGTCGGCGAGGATGGGCCCGTCGCTGTCGGGACGTCGCGGCACGCCCGGCGGTGTGGCGTCTGCAGCGATCCGACCCCGGAGGGTGAGGAAGAGCGCGGCGTCGTGGCGGTACGCCGGTACTGGTGGGCGAAACGCGAAGGCGCCGAGGTATTGAAGCAGATCGTTCAGCTCGTGAAATGACCGGTCGCCGTGCGCCCAGCGTCGATCTCGCTCGGCGAACGCCTCCGGTGCGAATGCCGAGAGGCCGAGGAGGTAGTCGGAGCCGTAGCACACCATGTCGATGGCGAGGTCGTTACCAGTGAAGACGTGGAAGTCGGGGCGCGCGCGATCGCGGGCGTCGAGCCGGTCCCATTCGGTGGCGCGCGATAGCGACGAGTGCTTTGCCCCGATGCAGCTCTCAATGCCAAGCAGGGCCTCGAAGGCTGCGAGCGAGTAGATGCGTCCGTGGGGCAGGAACATGGGGCCCAGCTCGAAGCCGATGAAGCGGTCAAATCGCTTGCCGAACGCTTCGTGCGCATCCACCCACTCGGACTCATCAAGGGCGTTGAGTCCGCGGGACGGGAAGACGACGGGCGTGCCGCCGCACTGGGTGACAGCGTCCATTGCTTGGAAATGGGTATCGAGGTCGAAGGTTGCTCCCGGTTGGTCGTCGACGAACGCGCTGGCGACGAATGTGTTCGGGCCGCAGAGGGTCGCGGCGATCTGTATGACGCGCGACCGGGCGTCTGCGTCGATGTGGTTGACGTAGCCCGTATCCATGTTCACCGCGGGCACGAGTCCGGCCTCGACCGTCTGTTGCAGGAGTGTCTCGAAGTTGGACCAGTCGACCGTGCCGTCACCGGCGAAGGGAAGGAGCACGGCCGACATGCCCAGGATCGTGCGGAGAGGTCGGAGCTCGGGCGCGCTCCTGGCGTGTGCTGCTTGGGTCACGCCGGGTTGTCCTGAGCGGCGAAGTCTCGGAGCTGGTCGAGCAGTGAATCGTCGACGTCGGGCGCCCGCGCTGGGTTCACGGCAGCCGGATCGTGGGACGCGCCGACGGCGCACGCGAACCAGGAGGTGCCCGCGGGAACGGTATTTCCGAGCGCCGGGACGACAGTATGCGGGTGCATCACGTTGGCGTTCGGGCTGAGCGTGACGACCTGGGCGATTCGGGCGTTGGTGGCCCGCTGATGCCGATCGACGATCGTGGAGGCGCCCCAGGGCGAGGCCACACTGACGCGACCCGGCTCGGATGTCGGCGGACGGCGTGAGGGCGCGTCATCGGGATCTGCCGGCAGAGCGAAGCCGGTCTCTGATAACGAGAGTGCGCGATCTGAGCTGATTCGATGGATCCGAAGGTGCCATGGCGCACCTCCCACAATCGCTGTGTCGATCCGCACTCTGGGCAGCGGTGACCAGCGCGTCAGAGCCACACCGCCGGCGACGCAGTGCGCCAGCACCGAGTCTCGCACGCGACGTGTTCCGGTGGCGGGATCGGTCACCGCGAGCATCGAATCGGTCACGCTCGATCCGTAGATGGCAAAGTCGCCGCTGAAACCGAAACGGCTGGAGTACACGAACTTGTGGTATTTCGCCGCGGACTGTTCGACGAATGACCAGCCGGGGGGCGGCGCGACGAGCGTCACCTGACCATCGTCGCGACCAATGACCATGCCTGGTGTCTGCAGCGTGAGGGTTGCCGGCGGCAATGGCTTCGCTTCGGTAACCGCCCAGAACGGATGGCTGTCGGGTGCTGCCAACATCGTGAACGCCTTCATGCACCAGTAGGGCGAGCCGGCTGAGTTGTACGACTCGGCCATCCGGCGGTTGTCGTAGCCATAGCCGACGGACACGACGCCGTCGCGATCGCTGATCGGTCGATTGGCCCACCAGCGGAGGTGGCGAAGCGCCAGGCCGCGCACCGTCCCCCAGTCGAGGGCCTCAACGTTCGCAAGCGCGAGCGCCCCCCAGAAGCTGCCCTGTGCCATTCGGTACGTGAGGCTCCGGCCGAAAGGGAATGCGCCCCCGTCGGGCGCGAACCAGTGCTGGAAGTCCACGGCGAACTCGCGCGCCCGCTCGACGTAACGTTCGGCGGCGTCCCGATCACCCAGGCCCGACCCGGCGAGGATCAGCCCGTAGGTCTGGAACGCGAACGGCACGTAGTAGTCGATGTTGCCGCCAGCGCCGTCGGTGTACCAGCCTCGATCCAACGCGAACGAGTCCAGCATCGCGACGGATCGGGCCTGGGCATCACGGTCGATCGCCACCTCCACGCGCTCGAGTCCCATTTGCACCAGGAGGCGAAAGAACTGCCAGTTGTTGTGCGCGGGGTCGCCGTGCTCGACACCGCGGAGCCACTCGATGACGTGGTCGCGCTGAGGTCCTGTTAACGGATCCCAGATGTCTTCGGGGGTGAAGGCGAGCGCGAAACCAATCGCGGCCATCTCGACCATGCGCTGATCGACCGCGTCGCCGCATGGCCCCCAGTACTCCGGGCTCTGCGGGTCGGTTCCGTTGGCCAGGCCGTCGACCCAGCGGTCCCAGTGGTCGAACTTCCCGCCACCCGCGGCGAGGGGGACGATGCCCCACAGGGGACGCGCGTAGCCCTCAAGCTCAGCGACGCGCTGGGAGAAGCTGGCGCCGAAGGTGCCGAGCCGAACGCGAGCGCCGCCGGCCGAGAGGTGCGGCACGATCGCCTCGACGAGGTTGCCGACCGCCGCCCGGACCTCAGCCTTGGTCCCCAGCGGATTGCCGGCCATCGGGTTGGCGCGCGGATCGATCGTCTGTTCGGACGTCATGCGATCCTGGCGAGATCCTCGGGCCGGACCTCGTGCTGTAGCGGCTCACCCGCGAGGAAACGCCGTACCTCTGCGACCGCCAAATCGCCCATCCGCGAGACCTCGTTGCCGAGCGAGCCTGCGAGGTGCGGCGTCAGCACGACGTTCGGCAGGTCGTACAGCGGCGACTCCGGCGGGAGCGGCTCGGGTTCGGGCGTATCGATGAACGCAGAGAGCCGCCCGGCGACGCACTCGCGCGTCAACGCGTCGGTGTCAACGATCGATCCCCGCGCGGTGTTGACGAGCCACGCGCCGTCGTGCATGGTGGCGAGCCGGTCGGCGTTGACTAAGTGCTCGGTCGACGGCAGTGCTGGAGCGTGCACTGTGACGACGTCGGCCCACGGGAACAGGTCATCAACGTCCATGCGGCGGGCCCCGAGGGACTCGGCGCCCGCATCATCGAGGTAGGGATCGGCGACGGCGATGTCGACATCGAGTGTCGCGAGCCGCTCGATGACGCGGCGGCCGATGTTGGAGGCCCCGATGACCCCGACGCGCAGGCCGCGCGTCCCAGGTATACCCCCTGGGCCGGCCGGGACGATTGCTTCGCGACCGCGGGCCTCGCGATGGCGATCACGGATCCGGAACACGTCCTTGCCGATCATGACGATGGTGGCAAGCGTGAACTCGGCCACTGGCACCGCGTTGGCTGCGGCGGCGCTCGACACCACGACACCGTGCTCCCAGGTGGTAGGGGTGACGGTCATCTTCACTGTTCCCGCCGCGTACGCGAGGAGCCGCAGCCTGGGCATGCGCGCCAACATCGCGTTGTCGAGAACATTGCAACCCCAGCTCCCGATGAGGATTTCGACACTGGCGAGCATGTCAGAGTCAAGAGCATTGAGGTCGACGGCATGCGGCGCCACGAGCTGCACGAGCTCGTCGAGCGCGGCGCGGGTTCGCGGCAGCAGGAGCTGCGGCTCGACGTCGGCGACCATCACCAGCGCCGCCACTGGACGCGTCGTCACCGCGTGGTCCAGTCGAAGCAGATAGCGACTGTGCGGTCGGGTCGCTCGTCAACGAGACGGTACGTCGCCTCTGCATCGGCGGCCGAGACGACATCGATGAGGCCCTCACGGTCGAAGTGGTGGGTGCGCACTAGGTGGGAGAAGAAGTCGTGGAGCGCGCGGTCGCCGTCCCGGGGCCGGTCACACATGCTGAGGATGTCGCAACCGAGAACCGAGGTCCGCGCGTGACGACGTCGATGGGGCGAAGACCTGTGCCCGTTGTCTCGACGGGGAGCCGACGGCGACGACGTCGCCGCTCTGGACGGATTTCGCGCCCTCGGCAAATCGCGACGCGATCGCTCCCGGGCCGGCGATGCCCCGCCGGATGCGGTCGGGAATTAACGGAGCTCCTCCTGTGAGGGTCATTGGCGCAGCCGGCGGGCACTCGAAGCCCATTGTTCGTAGAAGTCGGCGAGGTCGGGCTGGAGTGCGCCGCGGACGTGTTCGTCGAGGAGAGCAGAGAGTTCTTGTACCGACTTCACGTAGTCGGGATCACCGGCCATGTTGTGGGTCTCCGTCGGGTCAATCTGCGAATTGGCGACGAACACGTCGGCGTCGACGTCGCCGGCGCCGATGGTGTGCCCATCGATTCGTACGTTGCGGTCGAGTCGCAGATGACCTCGTCGGATGCAGGCTCGGCGGGGCCATCCGCGATCGTCGATGTATCTGCCGAGTCCAAGCATCGGCATCGCCGTACTGCCAGGTTCGCCGTAGCCGATCGTCCCGAAGCACAGGTCGGCGCTGTCGCCGCGAATGAGGTCGCGCCCGACTGCGGCTCGTGGAGCGGGCACGTCGGCGATCGCGCAGAAGGTGCTGGCCAGGTCGACGCCTTGACACATGTCGCTGCGGGTCGTCCCCCCCGCGAGCGCGCCGGGCCAGTGGAGAATGAGAGGGACCCGTTGGCATTGGGGAGCGAAGAGCTGTTTGCCAAGTGCTCCTTGCTCACCGAGGTTCACGCCGTGATCTGCTGCGAAGACGATGGCAGTCGGTCGCTCCGAGCTGGACTGGGACAGCGCGTCGAGCAGCCGACCGACCTGCTCGTCGATCCACGCCACGAGGCCGTAGTAGCAGGCGTGTATCCATTGCAGGTTCTCCGGGCCCAGTTCGGCGGCAGCGCAGATCTCGCCGTAGCGCCGCTCGAATGTGCTCAATGTGGTCGAGTCGGTCACGCTGTCGGGGAAGTCCTGCGGGTCGTACATCGTCGCCCACGGATCGGGGACCGTGACTGGCGTATGGGGCTGCAGGTATGAGACGCGGCACAGGTACGGCGTGGCTCCGTCCTGGTCGCGTATCCATCTGATCGCATGATCAGTGACCGAGGACGGAAGATATGGAAGCTCGTCGGGGTAGCGAGCAGCGATGATCCCCAGCCCGTTCGAACCTCGCACTGCCCGCGTGACAGTTGGATCAGAGGCCCGCACCGTCGCTTGAAGTGCGAACTGGTCCGAACCCTCTCGATCGTCCACCTGGAATGGCTGCAGCGCAGCTGGCACGTGTGTCTTTCCGAAGTTGATTGTCGTGTAGCCGTGGGCGGACAGGTTGTGAGTGAAGACGGGGGCCGGCTGTTGTGGCGCATACGTGAACATGCCCTCGTTGTGGTAGATGCCTGTCTGCTCCGGGTATTGCCCCGTCTTGATGGCCGCCCGCGATGACACGCAGACCGGGGAGTTGACGTAAAAGCGGTCGAACCGGACCCCGTCGCTTGCCAGATGATCAAGATTCGGGGTCTTCATGGTGGCGTAGGGATTGCCATAGCAGCCGAGCGCGTCGGCGCGCAGCTCGTCGCAGAAGATCCACACGATGTTCGGTGCGTCCGTCGGTGCGTCTGATCGACCAACCATCAGCGCGGCCTCGCATCGAGGCGGTACTCCCGGCATCGCAGCACGCGTTGCAAGGAGTTGAACTCCCCGCGGACGACGACCTGGAGCCGTGTGGGAGTGAGGCGCAGCGGCGGTCGCTGGCCGGCGCGCACTCGCCGGGGAACGGAGAGTTGCTCAGGCCGAGCGTGCGTCATAGACCGGCGGGCTGCCGTGAACGGCCCGAGTAACCGCCTCGGCAGAGTTGCGAAGGCGGTACCCGAGGTTGACGATTTCCTGCGCGGTGCAGGCCCGATCGAAGCCGGTGAGGCTGATCACGAGGGAGACGTCACTTCGCTCATCGAAGATCGACGCCGCAATGTATGAGACGCGAGGATGTGTGTCTGTCCCGAAGTCGAGGGTGCCAGGGTCTCCCTTGATCGGGAGGATGGCGGTCTGGCGGCCAGCTTGAATCACCCCGACGGAGAAGCCGAGTGCTCGTGCCGATTCGAGTGCGCGCAGGTATCGACCGGTCGACCCCCGCGGCTCAGTGGGCGCCGCCCGGCTGAGCCAGTCGTCAATGCGTTCCTGATCGGACCACGCCACGTACATGATCCCCAGGGGTGGCACGAGCGGGAGGCGCTGACCGACGCGGATTAGCGGTTGCTGGGTCGTCGTGGGTCCGACCTGAGCGACGGCCACGAGCTCCATCTCGAAGGGCGCGGCGGCGAGACATTCGAGCCCCGTGTCAACTGCAATCCGTTGCATCTCCTCTCGGGCGACCTCGATGACTGGGTGGCTCACGAGGGCAGCGTGCCCGACGGCGACGACCGAGGGGCCCAAGCGATAGGTCTTGTGGGTCGGGTGGCGGACCAGATACCCGGCGTCTGCCATCGATCCGAGCACCGCATGGGTGGAGGCGAGGTTGACTCCTAGTTCCTGCGCGATCTCGGTGAGCGTGAACGCTTCGGTCGGATGGGCCGCGAGGAAGTCGAGGATGGCAAGGGCGCGAGCCGCGGAGGGGGCAGGACGTGTCACGACTCGTCCCGCGGACCGACGCGTCGCATCGGGTCACCGCCTGGGAGGAGCATCACGTCTCGGTCCACGACTCGCCTGTGGCCGTTGTGGGACGACGGCTCGGAAGTGCGTCTGTCACAACGGCTAAGCCACCGTCATCCACGATCGGTCAGATCGTATTCGGCGACGTAGTACGGGTGGTCGGGGTCGTAGGCGGTGAGTTCAACTGCGACGTCAACGCGACCGACGGGTCGGATGTCGCAGCCGCGTCGATCAGTCCGGGCGTCGCCCAGCGAGCGGCGTGCCAACTCGGCATGGGACTCGAGTTCAGCAACGGCTTCGGGATGCTCGTCGTAGACACTCGTTGTCTCGCCGATGTCGGCGTCGAGGTCGTAGAGCGCGCGCAGCGGGGTGCGGTGCTTGGCGAAGTGGAGCTTCCACGGGCCGACACGCACAGCTTCCAGGTCGTTCATGTGGTAGTAGAAGAAAGCGTCGTCGGGACTCGTCGCTGATTCGTCGAGAAGCACTGCCGTGATGTCATGACCATCGATCGTCCGGTCGGAGGGCAGGTCCGCGTTGCAGATCGCCGCGAGCGTGGGGTAGAGGTCGAGAGCAGTTACCAACTCGTTGCTGATCCGTCCAGCGTGTACGTGGCCTGGCCAGCGGACGATGCAAGGAACCCGCATGCCGCCTTCCCACGTCGTGCCCTTCGTTCCACGCAGCGGCAGATTGCTCCCCGCTCGAGACCCGTTGTCGCTCGTGAAAACGACGATCGTGTCCTTGGCGAATCCGAGGCGAGCAAGCTCGTGGACGATCACGTCGGTCGCCCAGTCGATGCACTCGACCGCGGCACCGTAGGGTCCGTTCTTGGCTTGGCGAGCGAAGCGCTCCTGGACGTAAATGGGTAGGTGGACGTAGAGGTGCGCCAAGTAGAGGAAGAACGGTCCGCCAGCGGCTTCCCGCAAGAAGCGCACCGCCTCGGTCACGTACCGCTCAGTGAGAGAGGCCTGGTCGGGCTGCTGCTCGATGACCTCGTCGTCCAACAGCAGCGGCAAGGGCGGGAACTCTCGCCAGGGCGGGAAATCGGCCCCCCAGGCCTGGCGACCCATGTCGTTGCTGTATGGCAGCCCGAAGTAGTGATCGAAGCCGTGATTGGTCGGGAGAAACGCGGGTTGGTCACCGCAGTGCCACTTGCCGATCATCTGCGTGCGGTAGCCGACCCCGGAGAGCAAACTGGCGAGTGTGACCTCGGTGGTCGGAAGCCCGAGGGGTTGGCCGGGAAACAGCACCGGGAAGCCCTCGAAGTCCCCGAACCCGAAGCGCGGCGGGTAGCAGCCGGTGAGCAGCGCGCCACGTGACGGCGAACACACGGGCGACGCCATGTAAAACGAGTCGAAGCGCACGCCCTCGGCTGCCAGCCGGTCGATGGCCGGCGTCTGATTGAGCGGCGACCCGTAGCACCCGAGATCGCCGTAGCCCAGATCGTCGCAGTTGATCAGGACAACGTTGGGTCGGGATCCGGACATCGGGGAGACGGGCGTCATCACGGCTCGCGCCATCCATTCGGGATCTCTGGGAACCGCGGGTCCGGTTCCCAGGGGACGACGTCGGAGGTGTCGGCCAACCATCCGAACAACTGGTCTCGCAGCATCGTCGCCTGGGGCGCCAGATCGGGCTTTTCAATCAGGTTGTTCGTCTCCGCAGGATCCGCGGCCCGGTCGTAGAGCTCGTCGTCTTCATAGCGACGATGGACATAGGTATGGGTTGGCGTGCGCAGCACCATCGCCGTGCCCACCAGCTCGGGACAGCGAAGCTGCAGGTCGGACTTCTGCTGGTAGATCCAGAACCCGCCGTCGGTTGGTCGGCCGTCTGAGACCCGGAAGCCGCCTTCGGCGCAGGTGAAGGCCCGGTGCGTGCCAGCGCGTCCCTGCAGCGTCGGCACCATGCTCTTCCCGAAGTGGGTGTGCCTGATCTCAGCCTCACCGAATTCGCACAGGGTCGGCAGGAGGTCAACGAGTTCGACCGGCTGGTCAACGATGCTGCCCTGCGGCAGACCTGGGCCAGCGAAGATGAGCGGGTTGCGCAGCAGACAGGGGTCGAGCCCTGAGGGCCACTTCTCGACGAGGCCGAAGTCCCCGAGGTACTCACCGTGGTCGGTGAACGTGACGACCACGGTGTCGTCGATGGCCCCAGTCTGTTCGACCGCCGTCAAGAGACGGCCGAGCTGAGAATCGACCCGGCTGACCATGCCGTGGTACGTGGCCATGATCTCGCGTAGATCGTCGGGCGTGAGGTCGCCCCATCCGTACGCGTCCCGGAGAGCAGCCATGAACCGCGGCTTGCCCGAGGCAACCGGCGCGATGGGATCGGGCATGGCGGCCCGGTCGTGAAGGGAGAACCAGGGTTCTTCAACCTTGAAGGGCGGATGCGGGAAGAGGAGGGGGACCCACAGGCACCAAGGCCGGTCAGTCGGCGCGCCCTCAGCGAGCCACATCTCGGCTGTGCGTACCGTGGTCTCGTCGAAGTCGACGAGCGGCGCGTCACCACTCGAGCCGAAGTACATGGCCCGGTGGAGCCGATGATCGTCGGGGTAGGGCGACCCGTATCGTTTGCCGATCGCGGCCGGGTCGGGTTCGACGAGGGTGCCACAGAAGTCCGTGCTCGCTTCGGTCACTCCGGGCGCGAAGACGTCCCCGCGGTTCCCGGCCATCGCCACGTAGTAGCCGGATTGGTGGAGGATCGACAGGAGATTTGGCTCCCAGGGCTTGAGGAGGTTGTCGAGGCTTCGGTGCCCGGCGACATGCGGATACCAGCCAGTCATGATGGACGTCCGACTCGGCCCACAGACGGAGTGCTGTGACCATGCTTCGACGCATCGGACACCCCGTTGGGCCAACGCGTCGAACGCCGGTGTCTTGCCGACCGGGCTGTCGAAGCATCCGAGCGCGTCCGCTCGGAGCTGGTCGGGCATGAACAGCAGGAAGTTCGGTCGAGACATCAGGTTCCTCCTGGACCGTGAGGCGGCCGGGCCTTCGCCGTCGCGTAATACGTGGAGGCATCGACGCCGGAACAGCCGGATGCGGCGCCGCCGCGTGACATCTCCCGAGCACGCGTGGGCGACGGTCGGTCGAGTACCAAAATCGCCTCAACCGTTGGGATCGAAATATGGTCGATCCCCAGCGACTTCGACTCGACGCATCTGGCGCACCTGGGGGTAGTGGTCCGCCGCGCCGCGGTGGACCGTTGAGCGCTCGTCCCAAATGGCCAAGTCGCCGGCTTGCCAGCGCCACCGGCATTGATAGCGACCGCTCTCGACATGGTCGTGCAGGAAGTCGAGGATCGCCCGGCTCTCGTCGGGTTCCATGCCGTCGATCCTTCCCATCAGGCGACTGCTGAGGAAGAGGGCCCGGCGTCCCGTGTCGGGGTTTGTCCGCACGAGCGGGTGGTTGACCGGCGGGTAGGCCTCTCGCAACTTCGGAATCAGGATCTCGGCGAGCTCGGGCGGCGCCTTCTCTTGTACACCAGCGAGAAACGCCTCGTTGTCGTGGATGATCTCGAGCCCTGTTATCAGCTGACGCATGATGGGCGAGAGGGCGTCGTGCGCGGCGGTCGTCGACGCCCAGACCGTGTCGCCACCTGTGACGGGAACGACCTCAGCTTGCAGCAGAGCGTAGGTCGGTGGGTTGGGGCTCCACGTCACGTCGGTGTGCCAGTTGTCCGCTCGCGGTGGGCTGTCGGGACCGTCAGCGATCACCTGGAAAGTCGGCTCGGTCGCACCCATGACCTGCGCCGCCGGGTAAAGGTTGATCTCACCGAGTTCGGCTGCGGCTCGCATGTGCTCCTCGGGCGTCAAGTGGGCGCCTCGGAAGAAGATCACCTCGTAGTGGTGGAGGGCATGGACAACCTCGGCGCGCTCATCGGGATTCAATGAGCGCAGGTCGACTTGTTGGACCTCGGCGCCCAGCGAGTCGGAGACGGGCACGAACTGCATCGGATCTCTTCTCTTCTGTTCTCTCTCGTCTATGGCTGAATCTGCGCCATCGCTGTCACGACGCTTCCTGCTCACTCGTTGAGGGCTTATCGGGACGAGTGCCGACCGGGGCGTTGTGCTCGGTCATCGTCGGTCCGTTGCAGGTCTGCTCTGCGATGTGGATCTGACAGGCGCGAGGGAGGTCTGCCGAGGACCGTCCGATACGTAGTTCATAGATGCCGCCGTCGAGCTGCCATCCGGGAACGATCTGCGTTCGGATCTCAGCCGGGGCGGACAGACTTCCGTCGGGGTGGAGCTTTCGCTCGACGGCCTCCCAGTCGGATTGACCGGGATCCCAATACGAGAATGAGCGGTCGCTGAGCTCGAGGTCGACCAGCGCGGTCTCGCCTGGAGCGAGATGAACCTTGGCGAAGGCCTTGAGTTCCTGGTCTGGTCGGCATAGTCGAGCGGCCGTCGGCGCGACGTAGCACTGGATCACCTCGGCTCCCGGCCTGTGACCCACGTTCGTCACTGGCACGGAAACAGTGAGTCGATCACCGGGGCGAAAGAGGTCAGGACACGTCGGCTGCCCGAGTACAAACGTGGTGTAGCTCAGGCCGTGGCCGAACGGAAAGCGCGGAGCGATTTGACGATGCTCGTAGCCGCGGTAGCCCATGAACAGTCCCTCGCCGTAGCGGACCTCGCCGTTCTCGCCAGGAAAGTTGTCGTGTGAGGGGCTGTGTTCGATCTGCCGGGGGATGGTGGTCGCGAGTCGACCGCCGGGTTCGCGCGCGCCGGTGATGATCTCGGCGATGGCACCGGCCATCTCCTGACCCCCAAACCAGCATTGAAGGGTCGCGCTGACCTGGTCGACCCACGGCAAATCAACGGCCGACCCGGCATTGACGACGACGACGGTCCGCTCGTTCACCGTGCTGACGCGGCGGACGAGGGCGTCCTGTTCACCGGGGAGTGCGAACGAGACACGGTCCCGGGATTCGCTTTCCCACGCTGCGCTGGTGCCGACGATCACGATCGCCACGTCGGCCGCCCCGGCGGTCGCAACCGCGCGGCCCATCGCATCACCCTTGGTCGGTGGACGGAAGCCCACGCGGACCCCGGGTAGCGTCGCCTCGACCGACGTGTATTCGAGGAGGAGCTCGACATGCTTGCCTGCTCGAAGCTCGACCTCGGCGACGAGGTCTCGGCTGATGGCACCCCAGAAGTCGGTGCCGCCGGGTGGGGGAGGGTCGGCGATGCCGTCGAGCACTGTTTCGCCATCGAGAGCGACGCGAGCACGCCCGTTCTGGGCGAGCGCCAAGAGGTAGACGCCGGTCTCGTCGGCCACGATCGTTCCCCTCGCGCGCATGGACCACTTGTCAGGTAAAGGGTCTTTGATCGGGGAGCCGAACAGCTGGATGCGCAGGTCGTCGACATGCCGCTGGACGATGGAGACGCCCTCGGGTTCGGGGCCGGCGAAGAAGTCGACCCGGAACCCGCTGACCGAGCGAAGGCCTGGTCTCCCGATCGGTCGAGGCGAAGGGTCGATGTCGCACCCGGGTTCGTAGGTCCAGTGCACGCCGGTCGGCAGAGTTCTCTGGATGGCTTCGAGCGGGGTGGGATGGGGATGTGCGATGACCTCTGACGATCCGCCACCCATGATCTGGGACACGTTGGCGTTCGGGCCAATGATCGCCAGCCGTCGGAGGGTCGTGACGTCGAGCGGCAGCACGCCGTCGTTGTGCAGCAGGACCGTCGCCTCGCCGGCGGCGCGGCGGAGGAGAGTGAGGTCGTCGCCCGTGGGAGCTGGGATGTCTTGCACTGGTGTCGGTGCGTCGAGAGCGCCGACGCGGTCCCAGGCGCCGAGTTGTCGCCGCACGGCAGCGTCGACGTCGGCGATCGCGACGTCGCCGGCGCTGGCGGCGGCCACCAGCCGGTTACCGAAGGCTCGCCCCGGGCCTGGCATCTCGAGGTCGAGGCCTGCGGAGGCCGAGTTCACGGTGTCGGCCACGGCGAACCAGTCGGTCATGACCAGGCCGTCAAAATGCCATTCGTCGCGGAGCATGCCGAGCAAGAGGTCGGGCTGCTCGGTGACCCACTGTCCGTTGACCCGGTTGTAGGCGCACATGATGCCGAGCGCGCCGCCCTCTTTGATGGCCAACTCGAATGGCAACAGGTAAAGCTCGCGCAGCGATCGCTGGTCGATGAGCGCGCTGATCGACATCCGCTGGTACTCGGCCTCGTTGCCCACGAAGTGCTTGACCGTGGCGATGACGCCCTGCGACTGCACACCGCGGACGAAGGCGGCGGCGAGTTTGCCGGAGAGCAGGGGATCTTCCGCGTAGCACTCGAAATTGCGTCCCGCGAGGGGAGCTCGATGCAGATTGACGGTCGGGGCGAGCAATGCTCGACAGCCCCGCTGGCGAGCGTCGGCGCCGGCCAGTCGGCCGATCTTCTCGACCAACGCCTCGTTCCAAGTTGCGCCGAGCGCCGAGCCGCTGGGGATGCACATGGAAGCCGGGCCTAGAGCACCGGGGAGTGTTCCACCTCGCGCGCCGCTCGGACCGTCGGTTACTCGGATGCTCGGGATTCCCAATCGTTCAACGGCGACCGTCGACCAGAAGTCAGCGCCAGCCATCAGAGCGGTCTTCTCTTCCAGCGTGAGATTGGCGACAAGGTTGTCGATGTCGGCGGCCATCACCTGCCCGACCCACGTTCGGCCCTGCCGGCACGTGGCGCGGTCTGCGCCATTGCCCGGCGGTCCCCCCGGGGCGATGTCAACCGGCTGCGATGCACCCGAAGCCGCGACCGTGCACTCGTCCTCCACGATTCCCGGCAGGTCCAACCTCGGGGCACTGCTTGACGCACGTCTCGGGACCCCCTACGGTATTGCTAAGTAAGATATCGTATTGCAAAGCACGGTGAAGGCGGCCGCTCACGCGGCGGCAGTCAGCGGCGTTCCGCAGGTCCGACGGGTCGAACTCGTCGATCGGCGCGGCGGTGACCGTGGCCAGCGCCGATGACCCTGGGGGGAGCATGCGCAGACTGTTCCTGACTTCTCTTGTCAGCGCGGTTGTGCTCGTGAGCTTGGCGGCTCCGGCCGCAGCGGCCGGGAATGCGCAAGGCGTGACCGCAAACCAGGTCAAGCTCGGGATCGTCTATCCCAACCTCGCCGAGGTCAGGCAGCTGACCGGTGTGAACGTTGACCAGGGATCCTTCCCTGACGCGTTCAACGCGGTGATCGCCCAGATCAACAGCCAGGGGGGCGTCAAGGGTCGCAAGATCGTTCCGGTGTACGCCCCCGTCACGCCGATCGGTACAGCACCGGCTGCGCAAGCCTGCACCACGCTGACCGAGGACAACCAGGTGTTTGCGGCGGTGTCTAACTACACGTCACTGAGCCCGATCTGCTACATCCAGACCCACAAGACGGCGATGTTGCAGGGCGTCCTGCCCTCAGCGGCGCCTCCCGGATCAGCGCCGAACTTCACGCTGGCTCCACCCGTGAGCAGCTTCGATCCACGATTGATCGCCGCGTTCAAGCACGCCGGCGCATTCAAGGGACAAAAGGTCGCCGTCTTCGCGACGGCGGCGGACCAAACCGAGATGCAGAACGATGTCCTCCCCGCGTTGAAGGCACAGGGCGTCAGAGTCCTGCAGACGGCTGTCGATAACGCATCGCCGAGTGACCTCGCGGCCGTGAACCAGCAGGTCGCGATCGCCGCCACGAAGTTCCAAAGCGTGGGCGCGACCGAGGTCGTGGGCGTCGGGACGGGCGGCGCCGTGTGGCCTAACGGGCTGCAAGCGAACGGGGGTTCCTACACTCCTCGGCTGCTCGCCACCAATGGCACCGCGATCTCCGGGCTCGCAGATACCGCCGCGGCCAATCCAAAATACTTCCCGGGTCTGCTCTCGGGTACCCCGACGATGTCGGCTGCTGCGGCGTGGCAGCAACCCGCCATGCAGAAATGCGTGGCCACCATCAAGAAGGCCTATCCCGACGACGCGATGGCCGATCCCGTTACGGCGACCGCCTCGACCCAAACGACCTGGATCGCACCGATCCATGCCTGCCAGGACTTGCAGCTATTCAGCCAAATCGTCACGGCAGCTGGCACGACTCTCAACAACCAGACCTTCGCTCACGGCGGCGAGTCCCTGCGTGGCATCAGCTTGCCTGGCGTCAACGGGACGATCTCGTTTGCGCCGGGACAGCAGTTCGCCACGGGGCCGATCTACTTCATCACTTACGACTCGGGGTCGAAGACGGCGGTCACGTCGTCGCAGCCGGCGCCGGTCTGAGTTGGCCAATCGTCACCGGGCGTTCGCGATGACGATCGTCAGTAATTGCTGCTGTTCCGGTTCGGAGTGCAGACGCAGGAGCGGCACGACGCAGACAGTACGCGGTCATGTTGGATGTGGTCAGTGACGACGATCGGGCCGGCAAACACCCAGGGAGCGGCCGATCGTACTGCGAGCACACTGGCGGCAAGTGTCGTCGAAGGAGATGAAAGCCGGATATCAGACGCACAAGAGGCGGATGACAAGGGCAGCCTTGCGGATCGCCTTCCGGGAATGGGAGAGGCCCATGTCTCGCTGCGTCACGGGATCCGAACGGCGGGCGCGTCGACCTTTGTCATCCTTCTGATCATCACGGCCCTCGACAACCTCCAGAGTCAGGGCCTCGCCGTCCTGGCGCCCAACATCCAAGCCACGTTCCATGTGAGCAGCGGGGACATCGTGTTCGTGGCAGGCATCTCCGGCGGATTCATCGTGCTCGGCATCGTGCCCCTCGGGTGGTTGGCCGACCGCCTCCGTCGGGCTCCCATCGTCGGCGTGGCCACCTTCTTCTTCGGACTGATGGTGCTGGCGTCCGGCCTCGCGGTGAACATCTTCACCTTCTTCTGGGCTCGCCTCGGAGCCGGCATCTCGCAAGCTAACAACCAGACCGTCCATCCCTCACTCCTGGCCGATTCCTATCCGATCGGGTTGCGAGGCAGGATGGCAGCCGCCAACACCATGGCCACCGGCCTGTCGGGCGTTTTGAGCCCACTCGCCATGGGTGGCATCGCCACCCTCCTGGCCGCGGAGGGAGGCTGGCGATGGTCGTTCATCATCGTCGCCCTCCCGATCATGGTCATGTCGTTCGTCGCCTTCAGGATTCCCGAACCGCGTCGAGGACAGTACGAGAAAGCCGACGTACTGGGGACCGTGATCGAGGACAAGCCGCCAGCACCGGTCTCGATGGAGGCTGCCTTCGAGAGGATCATGCGCATCCGCACGATCAAGGCGTGCATCATCGCCTTCTCGGCCATCGGTTTCGGGTTGTTCACCGGCCCGGTACTGGCCAACCTCTTCCTCCAGCGGCAATACCACCTCGACGCATTCCAGCGCGGCGTCATTCAGTCTGTCGCCGCCTTGGGACTCGTGGCAGTTCTGCCCTTCGTCGGTAAGTACTACGACCGCGTCTACCGCCAGGACCCGTCGAAGGCACTCGCGCTGCTCGGCATGCTCGTGCTCCCAGCGGCACTCCTCACCCCCGTGCAGTACTTCATGCCGAATGCATACCTCTGGGCGCTCTTCGACATCCCCTATCACGTGCTCCTCTACACCGCCTACGCAATGTTCGTGCCCGTGCTGCAATCAGTGGCGCCCTATCGCCTTCGCGCGCTGACGAGCGCCGTCGGGGCGATCTACATCTTCTTCATCGGTGCCTTGGGCGGTGCCATCGTCTCGGCGTTGCTCACCAACCCGCTCGGCCCGAGAGGCGCGTTCCTTAGCATCACCATTCCCGCAACCACGATCGGCGGGCTGATGATCCTCCGCGGCTCCCGATTCATCAAGAACGACCTCTCCTTGGTGGTCGCGGAGCTTGACGACGAGATGGATGAGCATCGGCGCCGGCTGGCCGACGAAACGCAGGTTCCCGCCATTCAGATGAGCCACGTCGACTTCAGCTACGGCCACCTCCAAGTCCTTTTTGATGTCTCCTTCGAGGCCCGCAAAGGCGAAGTGCTTGCCCTCCTTGGGACCAACGGTGCCGGCAAGTCAACGGCTCTGCGCCTCATGGCCGGGCTCGGAACGCCCGCTCGAGGTGCCATCCGCCTTGATGGCCAAAGCATCACGTTCGTCGCCCCCGAACAGCGCGCCGCCTTGGGTATCCACCTCCTCCAGGGCGGCAAGGGGGTGTTTGGCGACATGACCGTCGCCGAGAACCTCGAGCTCGGAGCGTTCATCTACAGGCGGGACCGAGCCGACCGGGTCCGACGGATCGCACGAGTCCGCGAGCTCTTCCCCATCCTGGCGCAGCGGAAGGACGAGCTCGCGTCATCGCTCTCGGGCGGGCAGCAACAGATGCTCGCATTGGCCATAACGCTCTTGCACGATCCGAAGATCCTGATGATCGACGAGTTATCCCTTGGCCTCGCCCCTGTCGTCGTCCAGAACCTCGTCGAGATCATCGAGCGGCTCAAGCAAGAAGGTTTGACGATCATCATCGTCGAACAGTCACTGAACGTCGCGGCCGCCGTCGCCGAACGGGCCGTCTTCATGGAGCGGGGCAGGATCAGCTTCGACGGTCCGATCGACGAGCTGATCCATCGCGACGACCTGGCCCGAGCGGTGTTCCTCGGCGCCGAAGGCGGCTGAGCACGGTGCTGGCCCTGACATGGGTCAACGGGCAAGTGCTCTTCGACGGTCTCGTCCAAGGCCTGATCGTCGGGTTCATGGCTGTCGGTGTCGTCCTCATCTACCGGGCCAGCAAGGTGATCAACTTCGCGGTGGGCAGCATGGGCCTGGTCGGCGCGGCCACGCTTTCGCTGATGGTGCTCCAATACGGGGTGCCGTACTGGTTGGCCGCCATCGTGGCGCTGCTCATTGGGTTGGTTTTCGGTGCCGCGATCAACCTGGCCGTCATCCGGCGTCTACGCAATGCTCCACGGGTCATCGTCCTCGTGGCGACGATCGGCGTCGCGCAGCTGGCGCAAGCGATCACGACCGCGATTCCCAAGCCGTCGAATGCCGCGGCCCACTTCCCGCCAGCCGTGGGCGGCAACTGGACAGCCGGCGGCGTGGCGATCAGAGGCTCAGACGTCGCGGTCCTGGTCACGGTGCCCCTCGTGCTTGTCGCCATCATCTGGTTCTTCAATCGCACCACCTACGGCAAGACGGTGAAGGCGTCGGCGACCAATCCCGACCTCGCTCGACTCTCTGGGGTTAGTCCGAAGCTCGTGTCGCTGATGGTCTGGACCATCGCCGGGGGCTTGTCGACTGCCGGGCTTCTACTGATCGCCGGGCAATCAGGTTCGGCCACAAGCTTGGTGACCCTCGGTCCTGACACCCTGCTCTATGCACTCGCGGCGGCGATCATCGGCGGGATGGTGTCGTTCCGACGCACCATCATCGGTGGGATCGCGGTCGGCGTGGGCGTGTCGCTCATCAACTTCAACTTCTTGGCCGACCCCGGCCTGATTTATCTGTTCCTCTTCGCCACGATCGTCGTCGCCGTCTGGTTCTACAGCCGCGGTACCTCGCCCGAGACCAGGGTGTTCGCGTTCACGCCCAAGGCGCGTCCAATCCCTCGGACCCTCCGCGGGATCTGGTGGATCCGTAACCTTGATCGCTTCGCCTTAGCGGGGCTGGCGGCGATCGGCATCGTGCTGCCCCTCATCGTCACCGCTCCATCCGGCCAGCAGCTCCTCACGACCATCGTGGCCTACGCCATCTGCGCGTCGTCGCTGACCGTGCTCACCGGCTGGGCGGGCCAGCTATCGCTTGGGCAGATGGCATTCGCCGGTATCGGGGCGCTGCTTGCTGCTCGCCTCGTCGTGGAAGGCGTGCCGTTCTGGCTCTCCATCGCCGTCGCCGCGGCCGCCATGGCGGTGCTGGCTGTGGCGATCGGACTCGGATCGCTACGGGTCCGCGGGCTGTTCCTGGCCGTGACCACCTTCGCCTTTGCGATCTTGGCCGGCCAGTACCTCTACACGCTCCCTCTCTTGAGCGGCGATTCGCCAGACGGCCAGAACGTGCCCTTCGTCCGGGGTCGCTTGCTCGGGCTGTCCTTCTCGGGGCAGCGGGCCTACTACTACGCCGCGTTGGTTGTGCTGGCCATCGTCGTGGCCGTGCTGTGCTGGCTGCGAAGGACGGCCTTCGGACGTCGGGTGATCGCCGTTCGGGACAACGAGCGCACCGCGGCGGCGTACGGGACCAACCCCATTCGCACCAAGGTCGCGGCGTTCGCCCTCGCGGGGGCTCTCGCCGGGCTCGGCGGAGGGCTACTGGCTGGGGCCTACTCAAACGTCGCGTTCACCCAGAACTTCTTCTTGGTCAACGACTCACTCGTTCTCGTCGCTCTCGTGGTCATCGGTGGCCTCGGGTCGACCACCGGCGCCATCGTCGGTGCGGTCTGGATCATCGGGATTCCGGCGATCGATCCCAACAACCAGGTCTTGGCGCTGCTGGCATCGAGCCTTGGACTCTTGATCCTGCTGCTCTACTTCCCGCGGGGCCTCAACCAGATCACCTACGACGTTCGCAACGCGATCCTTGCCTGGGCCGAACGGCGGTTCGGTACCCAGACGATCAAGCCGGCACCCGGCGCCGTCCGGCCCGGCCGGCTGGCCCGGAAGGCGCCAGGCGCGCACGCGGCGGTGACCCGCGACCAGGTGCTCACGGTCAGTGACGTGAGCGTGCGGTTCGCCGGCAACCTCGCGGTCAACGCCGTGAGCCTCCACGTGTGCGCCCACGAAGTCGTTGGCCTCATCGGCGCGAACGGGGCCGGCAAGTCAACCTTGATGAACGCCATCGGCGGGTTTGTCCCCAGTACCGGCTCGGTGCAGCTGTTGGAACGCGACATCAGCTCCTGGTCGCCGTCGCGGCGGAGCAGGCCCGGCTTGGGCCGGACCTTCCAGGCTGCTGCCCTCTTCCCCGAGCTGACCGTGCAGGAGACGGTGTTGGTCGCCTTGGGAGGCGCCATGAGCGAGCGCCGTCGTCGGGCCGAGGCCATTGAACTCATCGACTTCCTTGGCCTCGGGCGCTACGCCGATCACCACATTGCCGACCTGTCAACCGGAACTCGCCGGATCGTGGAGCTCTCGGCCCTGCTCGCCATGGACGCCAAACTGCTGTGCCTCGATGAGCCCACGGCGGGGGTCGCTCAGCGCGAGACCGAAGCCTTCGGACCCCTCATCGTGGAGATCTGCCACGAGCTCGAGGCGTCGATGCTCATCATCGAGCACGACATGCCCCTGATCATGAGCGTCAGCGACCGCGTCTACTGCCTCGAGATCGGCAGCGTCATTGCGACGGGGAGGCCCGAGGTAGTGCGAAACGACCCTCGGGTGATCGCAAGCTATCTCGGCACCTCAGCCAGCAGCGACGCCCGCAATACCGGACCGTCAAAGCCCGTGCCCATCGGGGTCAGCGGCGGCGCTCCAACGACACACGAGGGGGGCTGCGCATGAAGGTCGTTCCGGTCTCCGGGGCGCTTGGCGCCGAGGTACACGACGTCGACCCGCGTTCGCTCTCACGCGAGACGGCGGCGGATCTCCGATCGGTCCTCCA
Organism: uncultured Actinomycetes bacterium; assembly: GCA_963731625.1. Classification (GTDB taxonomy): domain Bacteria; phylum Actinomycetota; class Acidimicrobiia; order IMCC26256; family PALSA-555; genus PALSA-555. The sequence goes on along the minus strand of CAVSWH010000001.1, from coordinate 557,211 downwards.
CGAGTTCCAGGTCATTTTCCTACCGGCGGTGAACTTGACGCCCGACGAGCAGATGGCGCTCGGTCGTGCCTTTGGCGAGATCAGCGTGTTTCCGGTCGCGAGGCTGAGCGGTGCGACGCAGCCGAGCTTTCAGGTCATCAGCGACGGACCCGAAAGCCGACCAGAAGCGGACTACTGGCACACGGACGTCACCTGGATTGCAGAACCTCCGAACTACGCGGTACTGCACGCCGAAATTGTGCCCGAACGCGGCGGAGACACCCTGTGGGCTTCGATGACTGCGGCCTACGAGGCGCTGTCTCCCTCGATGCAGGATTTCCTCGGAAGCCTCCACGTTCTGCACGACAACGAGAGCTTCATCGTCGGCGTGCAAAAGAAGATGCCAGCCGGCCCCGATCGAGACCAACTCTGTCGCGAGCTGCGCGACAACTTCCCACCAGTACACCACCCGCTCATCCGCACCCATCCCGACACGGGCCGCCAAGCGCTCTTCCTCGGAGGTCGGTTCATGCGTCGCATCGAGGAACTAAAGGACGCCGAGAGCGACACGCTGCTGCAATTCCTGAGCCATCACATCGAGGATCCCGCGTTCCATTGTCGTTGGCGCTGGACACCAGGCGACATCGCGATCTGGGATGAACGATCGACCAACCACCGCAACGCAGCTGACTACTACCCGCAGGAGCGCGAGATCCGACGGATCGAGGTCGGAAACGATCGCCCGCATTTCACCGCGAGCAGCCGGTGAACACCCCCGATGTCCGGCACTGCACAGGCTCAGCCCGCAAGCGCCTGACCGTCAGACCCGACGACGCTCCTCCGCCCGACGGCCTGGGCCGGGTTGTCGGCGCCCGCGATCCGTTGAGGATCCACGCCACCGGGTCGCCGCGGTGATCCGGGCTCGTCAAGCCGGGCTTTGACCATGGGCACCATCAATGAGCTGATCGAGGCGCGAGGCGCAGACGACGGGGTCGCCATCCTGTTCGATGAGCGGCGATGGACGTGGCGCGAGACGGTGCGTCGAGCCGAACAGATAGCCCAGTCACTCGTCGAGCGACGGCGCGCGGGACCGTTTCATGTGGGCGTGCTGATGGACAACTCGCCGAACTATCTCTTCACCCTCTTCGGCGCCGCGCTCGCTGGAGCAACCTCGGTCGGCATCAACAACACCCGGCGTGGTGAGCAGCTCGGAATCGACATCCGGCACTCGGACTGTCAAGTCCTGGTCACCGACAAGTCCAACGCAGTGTTGCTCGACGGACTCGACCTGGGCGGAGCCGCGGTCGAAGTCATCGGGACAGAGGGCTGGATGGACGCCGAACCGGCCGAGCCCCCGAGCATCGAGGGGATTTCGGAGGACAGCCTCTTCACGCTCATTTTCACATCCGGGTCCACCGGATCACCGAAGGCCGTACAGATGTCACACGCCCGCGCCTACGAGCTTGCCTCCCGCTGGTCGTCCGCGACGCCCGCAGACGTCGCGTACTGCGCGATCCCACTGTTCCACGCGAACGCGCTTACCGCCATGGCGCTGCCGGCACTCAGAAGTGGGGCGGCCATCGCCTTGAGGGAGCGCTTCTCCGCCTCGAGCTTCATGCCGGACATCCGCCGCTATGGCGCGACGTTCTTCAGCACCGCGGGACGCGCGCTTGCCTACGTCCTCGACACCCCACCAGCGGCAGCCGACCGAGATCACCATGTGAAGTTCGGTCTCGCCGCGGAGGCGTCGCCTCGTGACGTCATGGAATTCGAAGCCCGGTTCGGCATCAAGTGCTTCGGCGGATATTCATCGAGCGAGAACGCGATCACCCTCGCTCGCACAGCTGACATGCCTGAGGATGCTCTTGGTGTCCCGCAAGGTGACGTCGATGTTGCGATCGTCGACGCCACGACGGGCTTGGAATGTCCGCGTGCCGTCCTGAGCTCCAGCGGCGTGCCGCAGAATCCGGATGAAGCAATCGGGGAGATCGTCGGTCGTAACGTCGCTGACCGGTTCGAGGGGTATTACAAGAACCCCGAGGCGACAGCCGCGCGGGTCCACAACGGCTGGTTCTGGTCAGGCGACCTCGGCTATCGCGACGCGGATGGTGTGTTCTACTTCGCGGGCCGAACCGATGACTGGCTGCGCGTCGACTCGGAGAACTTCGCGGCCGCGCCGGTCGAGCGGATTCTTGCTCGCCACCCGCTTGTACGCGGCGTGGCCGTGTACGCCGTCCCCGACGAGCGAACCGCCGACGACCAGGTGATGGCGTCGCTCGAGCTCGCGCTCGGCGCGGAGTTCGATGCCGCGGACTTCGGCGCGTTTCTCCGTGCGCAGCCGGATCTCGGGACGAAATGGGCTCCGCGCTACCTGCGGCTGACCAGGCTGCCCGTCGGAGCCACGAACAAGATCGACAAAGGTGTTTTGCGTCAGCAGCGCTGGTCTACGAGCGACCCGCTGTTCTGGCGGCCGTCCCGGGAACTCGACTACGTCCCGTTCAGGGCGACGGATCTCGAGCAGCTCAAAGCGCGGTTCGCCAAGAGCGGCCGGTTCCCGGAACGCCGATGACCTACGGCCGGCACCATTCACCGCTGCACGAGATGTCAAGGGAGACCCGTTATGACGAATAACCGAACCGACCTGGACTACCTCGCGTTCGACGCCGACAACCACTATTACGAGGCGCTCGACGCGTTCACACGCCACCTTGATCCGAAGCTCGGCCCACGAATCGTGCAGTGGGCCGAGATCGACGGCCGGAAGTATCACGTCATCGCCGGTCGCATCAGCCGCGCCGTTGTCAATCCAACGTTTGATCCAATCGCGAAGGCCGGCGCGCTGCACGACTACTTCCGGGGAAGGGCAGGGGGCAGACGTCCCCTGGAGTTTCTCCGAGAGCGCGAGCCGATTCGAGTCGAGTATCGAGACCGGGACGCCCGTCTTCAGGTCATGGACGGCTTCGGGCTCGAGAAGGTCTGGCTCTTTCCGACACTCGGCATGCTCTACGAGGAGCTCCTGAAGCACGATCCCGAGGGGATTGGGATCATGTTCAGCGCGTTCAACCGTTGGCTTGACGATGACTGGGGCTTCGCCTACAAGGACCGCGTCTTCGCCGCCCCATACCTCTCGCTCGCCGACCTCGACTGGGCGGTCTCGGAGCTCGAATGGGCGCTCGGGCGGGGCGCTCGCACGATCGTCGTCCGCCCAGCTGCGCCGACAACGCTCACCGGCCAGCGATCCCCCGCCGACCCGTCGTTCGACGCCTTCTGGGCGCGTGTCAACGAAGCGGGCATCACGGTCGTCGCGCACGCCGGCGACAGCGGCTATTCATCGCAGGGATACGCCCGCGACGGCTTCGCCGCATCATTCGGCGGGGGAACGGGCCGACCGTCGATCAAGATGCTGGCCGTCGAGCGGGCCATCTACGACTTCCTGCTCTCGCTGGTCTTCGATGGGCTGTTCGAGCGATTCCCGAACGTCCGGATCGCCTCCGTAGAGAACGGCTCGGAGTTCCTACCCGACTTGTTCCGGAAGGTGCGATCCGCGCAACGCAAGATCCCCGGCGCGTTCAAGGAGGATCCGGCAGAGCTCTTCCGACGAAACGTGTGGATCAATCCGTTCTGGGAGGACGATCCCTACGAAGTGGTCGAGCTCATGGGGGCCGATCGCGTCATCTTTGGATCGGACTGGCCCCACATTGAAGGGATGCCGACGCCTCTCGACTACGCAGTCGAGATCAAGGGGCTCGACGCGGACGCCCAACGTCGGGTACTACGCGATAACGCGGTCGAGCTCACCACACGCCGCCACAGCGCTTAGCGAGTGCCACCATTGCGACGCGTCGTGGATCAACGACACCGCTGCCGATTCGGGAGGGTCACACAATGAGCGAACCCGGGACATCGCTCGACGCGCACCACACGATCGAGATGAGCCACGAGGAGAGAGACGCCTTCCTTCGCGAGTCGCACACGATGAGCTGCGCCACCTACAACCCCGACGGAACGATCCACCTCGTCCCGATGTGGTATGGCTTCCTCGAGGGCGCGCCGGCGTTCGAGACCAAGGCCAAGAGTCAGAAGGTGAGGAACCTGCGTCGGGATTCGACTCTCACCTGTCTGATCGAAAACGTCGAGCCCTACGACCAGCGGCGCGGTGTCGAGCTCGTCGGCCACGCGGAGATCATCGAGGACCGCGAGCGATTGTTCGAGATCGGGAAGAGCGTTCTCACGCGCACCATGGGCATCAGCTACACGCCGGACTTAAAACGCATGGTCGAAACCGCAATCCACAAGCGCGTCGGCGTGAAGATCAATATCGAGACTTGTGTCTCCTGGGACCACCGCAAGCTCGGCGAGGTTGCCGGCCGCGAGGGGTACTAGCGCGAACGTTCTGCTCCCAGACCTGCGGTGAGGGCTTGGCTCGCCACCCGGACGAGGTCGTCGTCGGAAGCGCTCGACACGGCACGCAACTTGAGGAAGTGGCGGGCCAGGGTGAGGCCGAGGATGCTGCTCACGGCGATGGCGGCTCGCAGCTCGGCGTCCGGGCCGCCGATACCTGCGGCCAGATTGCCGATTCGCTCGTCGAGATGGAGCCGGACGGCTTCGGAAGCCTCCGGCACGGTCAACATGGACCGGACCAGGGCCCGCATCTCGGGGGGCAATGCGGCGGCGCGCACCGTGAGGACGTCAGCAAGATGATCTGCGGCTTCTTCGGGCTCGCCGGGCGGGAGTTGGATTGCCGCGGTGAAGAGGGCCGACTTGGATCCGTAGTGCTGCAGGACCAGGGACGGGTCGACCCCGGCCCGGCGGGCAACGCCCCGCACCGTTGTCGCCTCGAACCCTCGGTCGCCAAACTCCTGTCGCGCCGCATCGAGGATCCGGGCCTGTGTTGCTGCCCGACGGGCCGCTCGACTCGTCATCGGCTGGGAGACCGCGGTGCGTGCGTCCACGGGGCTTCACTCTATGTGCGTTGAGCGAAGTGCTCGCCTGGTACAGTTTGACTCAACACCTGATGAGCGAATTCGTGACTCGCAAAGGACCGTGATCTCATGCCCATGAAGGGCCACCCGACCGATTGCCAGCCGAAGGCGGCTGCGTCTCACGTAGGGGAGGAGGCGTGACCTCGACCTCGAAGAACGCCAGCGTGCTGTTGATCGGCGCATCCCGTGGTCTGGGGTACGCCATCGCCGAGGAGTACGTCAACGCTGGCGCCCGGGTCGTGGCAACCGTGCGGGGCCAGGCCCGGACGGCGCTCCACGGCCTCCAAGACACAGTTGGTGGACTGCTGGAGATCGAGCACGTGGACATCACCGTCCCCGACCAGGTTCAGGCATTGAGACAGCGGCTCGCGTCGCGCACTTTCGATCTGCTCTTCGTGAACGCCGGGGTCGGCGTGACGGAGACGGTCGCTGATGTCGCCACTGACGAGTTCGTCCGCCTGATGGTCACCAACGCTCTGAGTCCGATGCGGGTCATCGAAACGCTCGGCGCCGTCGTCCGTGCTGACGGCACGATTGCGATCATGTCCTCCGGTCAAGGCAGCGTCTCGAACAACCACGGCGGCGGCTTCGAGATTTACCGGGCCAGCAAATCGGCCCTGAATCAACTGATGCGCAGCTACGCCGCCCGCCACCACGACGATCCGCGGACGCTGCTCCTCATGGCTCCAGGCTGGGTCAAGACCGACCTCGGCGGCCCCAATGCTCGCCTCACCATCGACGAGAGCATCCCCAACCTGGTGAGGACCGTCGACGCCCAACGCGGTCACACCGGTCTCCAGTACCTCGACTACCAAGGCGACGCCGTCGCCTGGTGAGGACCCGGCTCCCGTGAGCCACGACGATCGGCGCCAACAACGAGGGCGTGCCGCTGCGAAGGGGCGCGGAGAAATAGGGCCGACTCACGTGACCGCAATCCCATCGGCATCCAATCAAGTCGTACACATGAGATCACTCGAGCTACCACGAGGCCCGGAGACACGCGGTTCGACTGGGCGACGAGTGAGCCCAAACGGGCGAGTTTGACGCTTGAAGTCGCAGGGATCCGTGGCCGCCGCGGTGAGCCTTGGTAGGGTCCTGCTTCCAATCAATTGCCCCCGGCGCCGGCGCCAACCGGCCCGGGGGCGTGGCCAGCACCCCATGGAGGTACCGGCATGCCAGACCGTACGCGCGCCCCTCACGACCCCGCGGGGCCGGCACCTGAGGAGATTCCCCTCGCACGGGACCTCACGACCTGCGTGCTCGAGTTCGTCCGAGACCGGGCCACCCCGATCGCGGAATGGGTGAGCTGGACCGGCGGTGCCCCCGAGCTCGTTGTGGTCGTGCTTGCCGAGACACTGCGCTCGATCGCCGACGGCCTCGAAGCCGACGACCCGGGCGAATAGCGACAGCATCCGGCCTGTACCCGAGCGCTTGGTGGGCGTTTGCCGGGCCAGTGCAGGGTGACCGCCGAACCGCAGTGCGCGCCCCATGTCGAGGAAGGTGGTAGGCCAGCACGGTGCTCGACGGTCCTCAATTAGTGCTCAGCCCAATGACAAACACTGCGAAACAACGACAACCAATGCAAAGTGAAATCGCTGCTCAGCGGCCCTTTCTTCGCGTTTGGGCTGGTCAGCGGAACCCTCCGGACAGAATCCGGCGAACAGGCCGGCGGCGACATCCGTTCGCGCTTGTATGGCGGCTTCGCCTCGGTGCTACTGCCGAGAGGAGACTCATCGGTCAGCTCCGCTGGCCTGATCCGTGATCGAATCGAAGTGGGTGACGAGTGCCATGATCGTGCGACGGGTCGACGCTGCGCCGGCCGCCTCATGGACAGCGCGGTCTGTCGTTCCGGCGAGCGTGTCGTTGAGCCTGGTCCACACCCACTGGTAGACGGGGGACTCGAAGCGGTGCTGGCCGAGGTGGGCGTCGCAGTAGCCGAGCAATGTGGCGGCTTCCGGCCTGTGCCCCGCGTCGGCGACCGCGATGGCCAGGAGTCGTAGCGCGAGGTCGAGGGCGCTCGGAGCGCCTTGCCGGTCGGCAATGTCGATTCCTCGGATGAGGCGCGTGATCGCATCCGTTCGATGGAGTCCGACGAGTGTGGCTCCCCAGATGATGTAGAGCCACATGGCGATCAGGTTGTCGACGCTGGGCCCGGTGTCATGGCGAGCAAGGATGGCGAGGCTGTCGTTGAAGTCCGGGGCGCCAGTGAACACGCAGTTCGTGGCGGCTAGGACGACGCCTGATTGGACGCTTGGTGGGTGCCCGCTGCGCTCAGCTCGTCTGAGCGCCTCGGCAGATGCGCGGGCACCGCTCTCGCTGTCGCCCAACATCGTGTACCAGTTTGCGAGTTGGCCGATGGCGATAATCGCAGAGCACTCATCGTGTCGCGCTTCGGCGACGGCGAGCGCGCGTTCGCAAGCGTGCAGTCCCTCTGTGTCGGGTGCGGTCCAGAAGGTAGCCAAGGTCTGAGCAAGCCACGCCCACGGCGAGGGCAGCAGCTTGTCGCGGTCGGTGACGCTGAGGCTGCGCTCGGCTAACGCGAAGGCGTTGGGGTAGTCCGCGAGGTTCACGGCGGAGAGGTAGGCCATCTGTGCGAGGGCATCGGCAAGCGTTTGTGGGTCGAGGTCAGCGGGGTGCTCGATCAGCTGCTGAAGCCAGTTGGCACCGTCAACCGCTGCCGCCTGCATGAGGAAGATCCATAGCCCGTGGGCCATCCTGGCGAGATCGGTCCATCGCCCGCCCTCGGTGCACCATTCGGCCACCGCCCTGAGGTTGTCGAGATCAGCCATGAGCGTGGCGTGCGCGGCGGGGTACCGGGCGTCGGCGAGTTCGGGTGCCAGCCGTTCGGCCAGGCCGAGGAAATAGTCTGCGTGGCGCTCTCGAGTGTCGTCGGTTTCTCCGGCTTCGGCGAGGCGATCGGCGCCGTACTGGCGCAGAGTCTCGAGGAGCCGGTATCGCCCGCGATTGGGCTCGTACACCACGAGTGAGCGGTCGACGAGGTGCAGCACGGGGTCCACGACATCAGCGACACCGTGACCGGCGACTGCCTCTGCTGCGGCGAGATCGAACGACGCGGGAAACACCGAGAGTCGCCGAAAGGTGATCCTCTCGTCCTCGCTGAGCAGGTCGTGCGACCACGACACCGTGGCGAGCAATGTCCGGTGCCGTTCTTGGGCGCGGCGTGACCCACCGGCCAGGAGCCGGAACCGTTCATCGAGACGGCGGGCGATCTCCTCGGGGGGCATCGCCCGCACCCGCGCCGCCGCGAGCTCGATCGCCAAGGGGATCCCATCCAGGTGTCGGCAGATCTCGACCACCGGGGCAACGTTGTCGCTGTCGAGCGTGAACCCTCCGGACGCCGCGGCTGCTCGTTCGGTGAACAGCCGCACCGCCGCGACCGATCGTGCCTCGTCAACCGGGGCCTGCGCGTCAGGCACGTCCAGGGATTGGACCCGTCGCACCTGTTCGCCCTCGAGGCCGAGCGGTTCGCGGCTCGTCAGGAGCACGTGCACATCCGGAGCCGCGGTGATCGTGTCGACAAGGTCGGCAACGGCGTCGAGCACATGCTCACAGTTGTCCAGCACGATCAACACGCGCCGCTCGGAAACGTAGGCCGCGAGCGCATCGATGTCCGTCGCTGGTGATCGCATCGCGGCGGCGACCGCCTTGACGACCTCGTCGCCGCCGGTCACGGGTGCCAACTCGACGAGCCAGCAGCCGTCCGCGAAGCCGGCGGCGAGACCGGCGGCCACTCCCAACGCCAGACGCGTCTTGCCGACGCCGCCCACGCCGGTCAGGGTCACGACACGTTCGCGCTCGATCAGTGCCATAAGCGTGGTCACGTCGTCGGTGCGACCGATCAACTCGGTCCGTACAGTCGGCAAGTTCGTCGGCACCGCGTCCACCGAACGCAACGGCGGGAACACCCCGCCGCCGACCTGGAAGACCCGCTCAGGCCTGGAAAGGTCGCGCAACCGATGCTCGCCGAGATCGACGAGCGTCACCCCCGCCGGCAACCGATCGCGGACCAACTCGCCGGTCGCGAGCGACACCACGGTTTGACCCCCATGGGCCACCGACATCAGGCGGGCCGCCCGGTTCAGCGTGGAACCGAAGTAATCACCACCCCGATATTCCGACGTCCCAGTGTGTAGACCCACGCGAACCCGCAGCGCCTCGGGCAACGGCCAGACCTCCTCACCGAGTGCACGCTGGGCGTCGACCGCGGCGGCTACCGCCTCATGGGCCGTAGCAAAGGCGGCGTGCAGCCCATCGCCAGTGGTCTTCACGACCCAGCCGCCGCGCTGCTCCACGGCTTCTCGAAGGATCTCGTCATGGCGCGCCAACGCCACCCGCATCCCCTCGGGATGCGCCTCCCACAAGCGGGTCGAGGCTTCAACATCAGAAAACAAGAACGTGACCGTCCCCGTCGGCGGCTCAGCCACGCCCACCCCTTTCGACGCCCACGGTGGTCAAGTAGACCACTGCGCCGAGCATGGCGGTCTGAGCTGCGGCCCGCGTTGATCCACCCCCTCTGACGGACGGGCTGCGGCCTATCGGTCGTCGGGGTGGTATTCGATCTCGTCGTACAACGTGTGGTCTGCTCGCACCTGGAAGGCGGGTTGGTCGACGCAGTAGAAGGTCAGCACGCCACCCTTGTCGTCGACCTGGCGACGACAGCGCATCGTCAGCGGCTCGGCCGTGCCTTCGATGAGCACTTGATAGACCCAGATCGGCACGGCCAGCCCCCCAACCGCGCGTGTTGCACCGCACGCTGTGTGGCCGACACCCTCCGACCTGGGCCGCCCCAAGGGGAGACACCCGCGTCCGGGGTGCCGGCCGCTACCCATCCTCGCGTCCGCGGCCGGACCACGCCGGCCGATCCCCCTCCTGGCCACGCGGACGGCCGCCATGGTGCGTGCGGCATTGACATCAGCCGCCGCAGGCACCCCTCATCGACCCGCCAGGTCCGTGGAATGCCGACAAAGGTTGGCGTCACCGTGCTGGTCGTTCGAACGGGATCCCAGGCTGGACCCCAGCTCGGGGTGCGAGCACAAGGCCAGGTGCGCGACCTGACATACCTCGGCACCCGGCTCATCACAGCAACCTCCCATCGCTACGACCGGACGTTCTCGCTCCTCGTTGCCGGGCCCGGCCGCTATGTGCTCTTTGATAACGCCCGTTGAATTCCTCGTGCTGATGCTCTCGCCAGTCTGGGTTCACGAGCGGGCCTGTGCCACGACGGCGCTGAACCTCGCGGAGTCGAAGCCCGTGCCCGACGCGTTGAGAAGGCTGTTGTTGTCGATCGGCTTGCCGTTGATGAAGAACGTCGGAGTGCCCGTGACGTTGGCGGGTGGCTGGCTCGCCTTGTCGGCGTACTTGAGCACATAGCCCTCATAGGTGTGGTTCGTCACACACCGTTGAAACACGTCGAAGGCGGGGCCCGTGATGCCGGCTTGGTGGCCGAAGGAGATGAGTCTCGCGTCGGTCAGGTAGCCGGAGTTCTCGCTCGGCGCTTGCTTGTCGTAGAGGAGGTTGTAGTAGCTCCAGAACTGGCCCGCGTCGTTCGCGCAGACGGAGGCGCTGGCGGCCCGCAGCGATTCGGTGCTGCCGGGGGAGTGCGAGTCGATGACGTTAAGCGGATGGAACGCGAACCGGATCGTGCCGGCGTTCAGGAGGTTCTGGATCGTCGGCTCGACGCTGTCGTGGAACGCTTTGCAGATCGGGCACTGGAAGTCGCCGTACTCCTCAACGAGAACGCTGGCCGTGGGCTGCCCGACGATCACCGAGCCATTGGGTCCCATCGGACCCTTCGGGGTGATAACCGGCGTGTTCTCGGTCGGGGATCGGCTGGCCTGGACCGCCACGCCCACGATGCCGCCGACGACGACCACGCCGAGGACCAACGCCCACTGCCAGGAACGGCTCCGACCCTGCCAGCCACGGCGGAGAGGGGTCTTGCGGCGCGGTCGGGTTCGTGGCCGCGGGCGCGGGGCGCCGGCCTGGACGCGAGGACGAGCCGACGGAGTCGAAGGGAGCTTGAACGCTTTCTTGTTGGGCATCAGCGAGCGTTCCAGTTGTCGAGGGCGAATGCGCTGTTCGGACCGAACGTCATGAGCGCCGCCAGACCGACGAGCAACGCGTCACGAAGGATCTCCGAGAGGTACTGCCAGGCGTGAACATGTGGGGAGAATCCGCCGCCGCCGAAGCAGCCGCAGTCGATCTGGAGACCCCGAGCCCACACCGAGGCGATCCCAGCGATGTATGCCAGCAAGAAGATGGCGGAGCACGCCGCTACCGCCCGGGTCGCCAATCCGACGATGAGCAGGACGCCGAGCGCGATCTCGATGACGGGGAGACCCCACGCGACGGGCTTCACCAGCACCTCGGGCAGGATCTGATAGGCCCGGGTCGCGCGGATCGCCGCGTCCGGATCGGCCATCTTCGCCAACCCCGCCCACACCCAGACACCCCCGAGGACGAGGCGCGCACTCGTGCAGGCGACGACACCCCAGCGATGCCGCGTCTCGCCGCGGTCCAGGCGCGTCGTGCTGTCGGACGGGCTGGGGATCCGCTCGGCCTTCCCGCGAGTCGACTTCGTCGCTGTCATCATCGTGTCGAGTCAGCGGACAGAACTTCGCGCTCGTAGGCGACCACGTCAGCGATCTGCTGGGGGGTCAGTGCCGTGGCAAAGCCCGGCATCGCGCCCCGTCCGGTGGCCACGAAGGCGATCTGGTTCTGGGCTGTCGGGAAATCGCGCAGGAGCCGGCCGCCAGTGAAGCTCGGTCCTAATCCACCTTGTCCTGAGATGCCATGGCACGACGCACAGTTCGTCGAGAAGAGTTGACGCCCGGCGAGGAGGGTCGCGTCGTGGGCTTGGGGTCCCGTTGGCAGGGGTGACGTTGCGCTGTTGGTCATGCCTCCGCCGCACCCGGTGGCGAGCACGACCCCGCACAGCACAAGGCTCGCCAGGCCGGCCGTTGGCCTGCCAGCTCGAGGTTGGGGAACCCGGCGCACGAGGCACGGTCTCCGATCGTCTGTCAGGCGCGCAGCGAGGGAGCGCCACGCGCGGCGTCTCGCTGGATAGTCGTCGTGGATACGCCGGAAGTTCCCCGGAGCTGTCGAGGCCGGATTGAACCGAGGACCGCGCGCAGTAGAGGGTCGCGAGGCGACCTCGTAGCTGTGGAAGTGGGTGGCGAACGGGCCAATTCGGTCGTGCCCGTAGGCTCGGGCGGCGTGGCCGCCGCGAGGCATGACGGACGCTGGCTCTGGAGGACTCTGACCGACTCGTTCGCGCGGGCTCGGTCGTGGCGTTGGCATCGAATGTTGCTGCTGTCGGCGCTGACGGGTGTCCTGGGAGGGTTGGCGGTCACCGGCTTTGAGTGGGTGACGTCACGGACGTTGCTGGCTTGGGTGTTGAGGTTGCCCCGTGGGTGGCAGGTACTAGCGCCAGGGCTGGGCTTGGCGTTGGCCTGGGCGGCGCTGCATTGGCTCGGCGACCTCGTATCTGACGTATGTGGCGTTCTATGGGACCGCGACGCTGTTTCCGGTCAGTGGCCAGCCCACCTTCGATGCCGTCCGACTCGTGGGTGCACTGGGTCTGGGAATCCTGGCCGGTGTTGGCGCGCGAGCGTTCGCGTATCTGCTGCGAGGCGCGAAGGCCCACAGCCGCGCCCGGCCAGCTTGGCTCCGTCTGCTCATCGGGGCGGTCGGCCTCGCTGGGGTGACCGCGCTGGCCTTTCTCTTGTTCGATCAGGGCCTGACGCTGGGGCCGGGTTATCAGGCGATCGCCTGGACGCTGAATCCCAACCGTGCGGTGGCGTTGATCGCCGGGCTGTTCGTGCTGCATGCGCTGGCCACACTGCTCACCGTCGAGGGTGGGGGCGCGGGTGGGCTATTCATCCCGCTGTTTGTGCAGGGTTGGCTGCTAGGTCGCTTCGTGCAAGGCGTCGCGGGAACCCACACCAGCCTGTTCCCGGTGGTGGGCGCGGCAGCGTTTCTTGGAGCCGGCTATCGAACACCGATTGCCGGCATCGTCTTTGTCGCCGAGGTGACGGGACGGCCTGGCTTTGTCGTGCCCGCGTTGATCGCAACCGCCGTCGCGCAGGTGCTGATGGGCGCCTCGTCAGTCACCACGTATCAGCCGATCCGTCGACCGACACGCCCGGACGCGGCGGACTAGCTGTTCTCAGCACGGACGTTGTGAACCGGTCGCACCAGCTCACAGCTGGGCAGCCCTGTTGACGTTGGGTCCACTCGTCACCTCCACCACCGCGCGGCTGGGCACGAAGCCTCATCACGACACGTGCAGATACCTGCCCACCGATCCATCTTGCAGTGCGGGTCGTGACGTGCCTGAAGCGAGCCCCGGTCAGTGTGCGCCGGTAAGAGCGAGTGCTCCGAGCGCTGCGGCGATGGAGAGCGGGACGGCGATGGCGCCGAGGCGACTCGCGTGAGCGATCGACGGTTGGGCGCCGGCGGTTCGTGCGGCGCGTCGCCACAGGATCCATGCGAGGGAGCCGGTCATGAAGAGGTTGGGACCGAGGTTCAGGCCGACGAGCAGCGCGTAGGGGCGTGGGGGGACGCGGGCGGCGAGCAGGGCTGCGGCGGGCAGGTTGTTCACGAGCACCGCGGCGCCGGCGGCCAGCGCGGCGCTCGCCGCTGAGTTGAGGTGTGAAAGCAAGGTGGTTGGTCCTGACCATGCCCGTCCGAGGGTCCCGAGGGCGACGGCGATGCCGAAGAGGCCGATGAGGACCGGGAGGCCGAGCACCTCGAGGAAGCGGCGGGGCGGCTCGGCGCGGCGTGCGACGCGGACGCCGGCGGCGAGCACGCCGAGGGCCGCGACGGGGAGCGCCGGGGAGCGCAACACGACGACCAGCGCCGCGGCGGCGCCGACGGCGAGGAGTCCGAGGCCGAGCTGGGGGCGGTCGGGTTTGGTGAGGTCGGTGACGGTGGTGCGCAGCGAACGACGCTCACAGATCGCCACGACGGTTGCCGTGACGAGGATCGCGGCGAGGGCGGCGGGCCAGAGCTGGGCCAGGAAGCGTCCGCCGCTGAGATGTAGGTGCCCGAGGACGATCAGGTTGGTCAGGTTGGAGCCGGGCAGCACCAGGGACGCGGCATTCGAGAGGAGAAGACAGCCGTAGAGGAGGGGTGCGTGGCCTTCGCCCCGGCTCCGGGCGGTGTAGACGAGCACTGGGGTGAGGAACGCGACCGAGGTGTCGAGGTTCAACACCGCGGTCACCACCGCGACGAGCAGCATCGACCCCGCATACAGCACGACGCCGTTGCGGGCCAGGCGGGCCAGCGCGTGACCAGCGGCGGCGAAGAGACCGTCGGCGTCGGCCACCAGGCCGATCAGGAGCAGTCCCGCGACGAGCACAAACGGTGACCAAACCTGCGACGCGGCCGACCGGGCATCCCCCGAGTTGATGATCGCCCCCGTGACCGCCGCGATGACGCCAATCGCCGCGAGGAGCCAGCCCAAACGTGGGCCACGCCGTTCCGAAACCCCGGGCGCGGCATCCCCAGTTAGGTGACCCGCATAGTCCGCGCTGCTGGGGCTCGTCACACGCGACAGCATGCTCAACCGGCTGCTCGTCCTGCGCATCACCCCGATCGACGAATGGCCCTTCGTCGTGACCCGAACTGCCTCGAAGCCGATGAGCCCTGCCCAGCTAGTGGCGCGCTCCGCCTGAAGGCGAACCCGCAGCGCGCCCGACACCCTGACCGATCCCAGCCCAGCACCGGGAATTCGGACCGACTCACCGCCGCACCGGCCCGGCCCGAGCCGCCAACTCTCTCGGGCCACCGTCACCGGGCTCTTCCACCTCCTTGGGGCTCCTTGCGGCTCCTTGGGCTCTCTCAAGTCCGTGCCAAGTCCGTGGAATGTCGAAAAACGTTGACAACCAACGACAACTAACGACAAACGTCCGGGCAGGTCAGAGCGGATATCGAGGCTGTGACCAGGGACTTCGTCGGCGCCGGGACCGCCCTTACAAGTCGCGGTTCATAGTTCCCGAGTCAATCCGATAACAGGACGGCTTGGCACGGCGCCAGTAGGAGATGCGCGAACCCGCTCCGCGGAGCATCCCTCTGCTGATGGTCCCGGCCGGGTCCGTTCATGGTCGACGGGTTCGTAGAGTTCGTCGGGGACCTTTCTGACTTCCGGTTTCCTGAATCGCCGGTCACGAGGTCCGCCGCCGAGGTAGGGCACCATTTGATCGCTGAGTACTTGCCTGACAGCGACGATTAGCGTAACATATGTGTTACGCTGAAGATCCGGGAGAAGCGAGTGACCCAGAAGACGGGTGGCGAGAGGTACTTCGATCGGCGGATGGGAGACCCTGAGTACGCCGATGCCTATAGGCGCGCTCGGTCAAGGATTGAGGCCATTGACGCGGTCATTAGGGCTCTCGACGAACGACGCGCCCAACTCGAATTGTCTAAAGCAGATCTGGCTAGGCGGGCGGGATTGAAGCCCGAGGTCGTGCGCCGGCTATTCAGCGCTGGGCCGCACAACCCGACGTTGTCGACGGTATCCGCTTTATTGGGGGCACTCGACGTGGAGCTGGTGGTCCGCAAGCGGATGACTAGTCCATCACGCAGCGCGTCCGGTGAAACTCGTCGGCGTACTGCCTGATTGACCGGTAGTCGCGGTTCCGGGCAGCTGAGCGCGGACGCTTTGACAGGCCGCCAAGACAGACGATGCTCGGACCTCCGAGGTCGGGGGCAGCGCGTTCAAGGAGGCAGAACAGGCGGTGGTTGTACCCACCTCCCTGGACCCGAACCTCATAGAACCCGGCCATGTCGCCGTGCATTGCTTCCCACTTGCCGCCGCCGGAGAAGGCCGGCGGCGGTGCGCCCGCAACGGCCTCGAGGACAGCCTGAACTTCCGCCGCGCATTTTGGTGGGATCGCGTCGAGGAAGTCCTTCGCAGGGGCTCCCTGCCCGCCTGGATCACCCGGTTGGAGCTGGAAGAAATGGATCCGCCAAGGGTCCGACGGATCGGTCGCTGTCATGACGGTCCCGGAACTCGGCCCGCGCCACTCGGGTCATCGATCGCCAGACTGCGGACGAAGTGACAGAGCCTTTCGATGTCGGCTGGTGTGAGTTCACGGGGGAGTTGGACATAGCCAAGCGCCCCGCTCGCCAGGGGAAACGGGTATGTGATCAGTCCAGCGTCCCGAGAGGCTGGGGGCGCGGGGGTGGTTGCCCTCGACGACCGGGTGCGGCTGCCGGACGAGGCCGCAATCTGGCCGGACGTCGCCCTTGACCGTGTTCTCGGCTTCGAGCCGCGGTAGCCAGTCGGGTTGGCCAGGAACTGCGCGTAGTCAGTGACCGCGTCCCGGAAGCGCTGCCCATACGTGGCGAGACTCCCTGGGCTGTACTTCCCGCCGGCCTTTCTCGAGAATTGGTCGAGTTGATCTTCGACGTCGAGGTCCGCGATCGACTGCTCGCGCCATTTCGGCCCGTCGATCTCCAGCACCTTCGTGCAAGCCGATCTCCGGGCGCCCGCCGTCGTCGCGTTGATAAGACCCTTTTCAGCCGAATAGCCCAAAAACCGCAGAAGTCCAGCGGCAGTCCCGGAATGAAGCTCGTCGTCCGCCATCTCAGACACCCTTCTAGACAGTCTGTTGTCTGACAGGATAGCAGATCATCCGGAACCGGGACTACGAGACGACGGCCCTGGGTCGGCTGGGGCGAAGGTTCTCTCCTGCCGTCCAAGTCGGCGCGTTGGCGACCCGCCGCCCTGGACCGCCCCGAGGGCGGCCGGTCTCGCCCGCTTAGAGGAGCGTCCAGCGCTACTGAGAGTCCGACTCCTTGTCGAGGCAGCCATCGTCAGGTTGGTGGACGTGCCGAAGTGTGCGGGCCAGTTCGTTTACTGCTCGTTGAAGCGGCGTCGCGGTCGGTGGATCGGGAAGGTAGGACAGCCAACCTTTGACCATTGCCTCATCTCGAACCCTGTTGGCCAGGGCTTCGATTGCTCGGAGGTACTCGATGTCAGACAGCCCTTGCGCCACGACTACCCCACACCTCGGAAGAGGATCCCATCAGCATCCCATCAAGTTGCTGCACATGTGGTCACTCGAGGTCACTCGATGCCCACACACAAGCCGTTCGCCTGGGCAACGAGGGCCCGTAGGTGAACGCAGTTGCAGTCCTGACGCTTGAAGTCGAAGAGGACGGCAGTCGCCATATCTCTGGAATCATGACAGCAAGGAGGGATGCGTCACATGAAGAATGGCATCGCGGCCTCGCTGCTGCTCGACCGGGAGGTGATCGACGATCCCTACCCCTTCTACGGGCAACTCCGCGCCCAAGCCCCGGTGTGGGAGGTCCCGGGTACCGGGGTGTTCACGGTCACCACGTTCGAGCTGGTGGCGGAGGCCACCGGCCGGGTCGAAGACTTCTCGTCGAACATCGAGTGTTTGCTCTACCGCGACGACGACGGCCTTCCTCGGCGCCTGCCTTTCGGCGACGCTGGGGTACAAGCGCTGGCGACCGCCGATCCGCCCGCGCACGCGTTGCACCGCGGAACCGTGTTCCCGCAGTTGGTCGCCAAACGCATGGAGGAGCTCGAGCCCGACGTCGTCGACATCACCAACGGGTGCGTGACGCAGGCGCTGGAGGACGGGACGGTCGAGTTCATGAGTGCGATCGGCAATGTCGTTCCGATCACCATTGTCAGTCGCCTCATCGGCTTCCACGACAGCGACCCGAACCAGCTCTTAAGTGCCGCATTCGACTCCACCGCGATGTTGGGTTCGACGCTGACCCTCGACGACCTGATCGAGCTCATCGACCGCATTGGCGAGATTCAGACCTGGATCGCCGATCAACTCTCACAAGCGGTCAAGGAGCCCAGTGACGATCTCCTCGGTGCTGTGGCCCGCGGCGTGGACGCCGGGGTGTTCAGCGACTTCGAAGCCCATACCATCCTGCACACCTTGTTGAGTGCCGGCGGCGAGTCCACCACGAGCCTTCTCGGCAACGCCGTGCGCATCCTGGCCGAAAACCAGGAGCTTCAGCAGCACCTCCGCCAGAACTCCGAGCAGATTCCGGTGTTCGTGGAAGAGGCGCTGCGCATGGAGCCGCCGTTCCGCTACCACATGCGTTCGGTGTCCAACGACACGACCCTCGGCGGTGTCGACATCTCGGCCGACGCCACCGTTCTGTTGCTCTGGGCCGCCGCCAACCGTGACCCGGTCGAGTTCGAACGACCCGACGAAGTCGATCTCGACCGGGCGGCGCCGCGCCACCATGTGTCGTTCGGTCGAGGCATCCATCACTGCGTTGGCGCCCCCTTAGCTCGGATCGAGGCACGCAACGTGCTCAAAGTGTTGCTCGACCGCACCAGCACCATCATCCTGGACTCCGAGCACGCCCCGCGCTGGGTCAACAGCCTGATGGTCCGGCGACACGAGCAACTCCCGGTGCGCCTCGAGGCCCGGTGAGTTTTCGCCGGCTAGATCCGATCAGGATCCCATCAAGTTAGTGCACACGAAGTCAGTCGAGGTCCGCGGACGCACCGAACTTGACCAAATGTCTGGACGTGGTATGACAACCACTTACGGCGTTGGCATTCCGGACGGTTGAAGTCGAAGAGGACGGCCGTCACCTTGACCCTTGAATCCTAAGGTCGGTCGACGAACCGTGTCGTTACGAAGATCCCAACAGAAATCCATCAGTTCGAGCGGCTTGTCGTTTACAACGCGGGGCCGCGACCACTCCTGCGTACAGGGCGAGTAGTCGTGTCCCGCCCGTAGGGCGGGCTGCGCTCGGTGGCCTGTGCGAGGCAAGGCAAGGACCCGTATGTGGCGGTGCTCCCGTCATCGGTTTCTGGAGCGCCTTGGCGTGCGGCGGGGCGGCTGTCGACGTGGTCCCGTGTGCGCTGGTTGTCAGTCGCTTCGGAGGGCTCGGTCGATGTGCTGTCGAGTCGCGTCGTGTTCGGGAGGCAGCGCGTCGAAGGTCAAGGAGTTGAGCGTCCCCGAGAAGGGGAAGGGCGGCTGGTAGTCGTCGCAGATAGGGAAGCCGCTGTCGTAACCGATGCGCAGGATCGATCCTCCGATCTGCCAGCGGAAGGGGATTGGTCCTCGCAGCTGGCTCGTGCCGGCGGGCTTGCCCCCGATCAGGAACGAGCAGGTCGCGGGGTCAGATGGGGGCCGTTCGACCTCGACGACGAGTGTGATCTCGCCGCATGGGAGGGGCACGGATGCGACGGCCTTGTGGACCTCAATTCCGAGGTGGTTTATGGCGAGGATCGGGCGCCCGGTGAGGACGTAGAGGCCCCAGCCGCTCGTCCAGTCTCCCTGCGCGCACAGCACACCGTTCGCACCGCTGTCGGGGATTTCCAGGTCGGCGGTGATCCTGAAGCTGCCGGTGATGGACGGAGCGGCGTCTTCAGCGACCCGGGTCCCCGCTCGAAAGACTGAGCGGCGTGGCCGCTGATGGGGAGGCGGCTCCATGGCGGCCACGCGGCCGATCATGGTGTCGTCGAGTGGCAGCACGTGATTGCGTCCCGCTTCGCGCCACCACAGGTCGACAAGACGTCGCAGTTGGCGTGGCTCGTCCGCCGAACGGTCGTGCACCTCGGCGAAGTCGTCCTCGAGGTGGAACAGCGCCCATCGGTCGGTATCGAACTCGTGACTGCCGGGGATGAGGTCGCGCTCGGCTGCTACCTGGTCGCCGACGTGGTCGGTGACCGCTTTCCAGCCGTGGTCATAGATCGCGCGGCTTCCGAACATCTCGAAGTACTGCCGTTCGTGGACGGTGGGGGCAGCCAGATCGTCGATCGCGGGCAGGAGGCTGACGCCGTCGAAGGGCTGCTGCTCGACGCCGCCAATAACCGGCGGAGGGTCGAGCGGTATGGCGTCCAGAACGGTGGGCAGAAGGTCAACCGCATGGCAGAACTGAGTCCGCACGGCTCCCGGGGTCGTGATCCGAGTCGGCCAGTGCGCGATGAGCGGTGTGCGCGTTCCGCCGAGCCAGGTGTAGCGCTTCCACAGGCGAAACGGTGTGTTGCCGGCCCAGGCCCAGCCCCACGCGTAGTGGTTGTAGGCACGGAAGCCACCGAGTTCGTCAGCGCGGGCGAGCACGTTCTCGGCTGTCTCGTGGACGCCGTGGGCGAAGGCGTTCTCGTTGTGGCTGCCGTGCGGTCCGCCTTCGGCGCTGGCGCCGTTGTCGGACAGCACGAAGACCAGGGTGTCGTCGAGGATGCCGAGGTTCTCGAACGTGGCGAGAAGACGGCCGATCTGGTTGTCCGTGTGGGTCAGGAACCCGGCGTAGATCTCCATCATGTGAGCGAACAGCCGTTGCTGCTCGCCGGGAAGTTCCGCCCAAGCGGTGACCCATGGCGGGCGTCGACTCGGTTCTGTCCCTGGAGGGACGATGCCCGCCGCGAGCTGGCGTTCCATGACGCGGCTTCGCCAGATGTCCCATCCGTCGTCGAAGCGGCCGCGGTATGCCTCGATGGACGCAGGCGGGGCGTGGTGTGGTGCATGCATGGCGCCGGTAGCGAAGTACAAGAAGAAGGGCTTCGTCGGCGTGGTCTGCTGCTGATCGCGGACCATCTGAATCGCCTGGTCGGCGAGATCTTCGGTGAGGTGGTAACCAGCCTGAGGTGATCGGGGCGGCTCGATCAGATGGTTGTCGCAGGCGAGCAGTTCGGGGGCCCACTGGTTGGTGTCGGCGCCGAGGAAGCCGTAGAACCGTTCGAACCCCAGTCCCAATGGCCATCGGTCAAACGGTCCGGACGCGGTCATCTCCCAGCGGGGCGTGAGGTGCCACTTGCCGACGGCAAACGTGCTGTAGCCGCGGTCGCGGAGAATGCGCGCGAGCGTGCCGGCCCGCGGGGGAATGCGTCCTGTGTACCCCGGAAAGCCCATCGGCACTTCGGGCACGAGCCCCATGCCGACCGCGTGATGGTTGCGGCCCGTCAGCAGGCAAGCCCGGGTGGGTGAGCACAACGCGGTGACGTGGAACCGGTTGAACCGGAGGCCAGTCTCGGCGAGCCTGTCGATCGCGGGGCTCTCAATGTCCGACCCGTAGCAGCCGAGCTGGGCGAACCCCACGTCATCGAGCACGATGATGACGACGTTCGGCGCGCCGCTGGGCGGACGCGTCGGCTCGGCGAAGGACGGCGTCGACTCGGCGATCGTCGTGCCGATCTGCATCTCGATGAGGCTCCTAGCCCGAGAGGTTGAGCTTGATGCTGCGCACGTTGCTCGGCGTGCAATCAAACGTGCCGGGTTGGGTCGGGTGGACCCGGACGAACTGTCCATGGCGCACCTGCATCAGCACGTAGCACGGGCTCACCTGCTTCGCGCCCACGTCCGTGCGACCGAGCATGCCGTTCGCGTCGAAGCCGTTCGTCGCTTTGATCTGAGCGAGCAGCGCAGCCCGGGTGAGGCCGGTCGCGCCGTTTCGCTTCACGACCTCATCAACGGCTTGGCGGAACAGCACCGCGGACGCCCAGGCCTCCGCCGCGAACGCGTCGGCGTGGGTTGTGCCCGTGTATCGCAGGAACCGCGCCAGCTCGGCGTTGTACCGCTGCTCCGAGAAGGGAAGGAAGAAGATCGTCACGTAGGTGCCCTCGACCGCCGCGCCCCCTTGGACCAGAAACTGTGGCGTGTAACACGACAGTGGGCAGTCCCACGCCTTGACCCCCTGAAGCCCCTGGAGCTTCGCCTCGCGCTGGAGCTCGACGACCGTGGTGTAGGCGATGCCGACCCGGGCGTAGTTCGAATGCTTGGTCTTCATGGTCTGGATCAATGGCGTATACGCGCTCTCGGGCGCGACCGCGGAGATGTCGAGCTCCCCATCCGACTTGATGCCCAACGACTCGGTCGCACGGTCACTCGCTAACACGGTGTTCTTCGTCGACTGCAGATCGGATGGAAGGGGAAAGATCCCGTGGAGATCTCGGCTGACGTGCTGCAGCAGCCACAAGGTCGAACCTTGGCGGGTCCGGTACGTCTGCAGCGGCTCCGACTTCGTCGAGCAGTCGAGTTCGGGGGCGATGACCGGGAACGACACGGGCGAGCACTTGTGCACGACGTCGGTCGTAGCGACGGGAATGTCGGGAAGGCCGGTCGGCCGCCCGGCCGAGTCAGGACACCCAACCAAATCGTCGATGTTGTTCACGAAGTTGGCCGCGGTTCCAACGAGCGCGAAGTCCTTCGTGCACGCCGCGATGATCGAATTGCGAGTCTCGTTCGGGTTCGCCTGCGAGTCGTACACGTCGACGACGAGCTGACGCCCTGCGATGCCACCGGACGCGTTCACGTAACGGGCGAAGCCCTCCAGAGCATCGACCGGTCCCTGCTCGAGCCCGGGCGAGACCGGGTTGCCCACGTCTGCGATAACGCCGACCCGGATCTGAGTGGCTGAGATCCCGACCTCTTGTCGGGGCGCGCCGGCCTGGGCACCCGCGGGCCGCGCGCCAACCGCAACCAACGCCGCGACCCCGACACACGCCCCGCACCGACGTGCCCACCGTCCCGACCAACCGTGGCCCGTACCCCTCGAAAGCGGCATGCCAACCCGCACCCCCCTGCAGCGGGCCGCCCGCCACCGCCAGCCGTCTACAACAGTCGTTGTAGAGTACGACACGTGTCAGAGACGCTGTCAACCCTGACCCGTCAGCGCACCCCCGAGCATCTGGTCCGCACCGCAGAGCGGCTCTTCGCGGAGCGCGGCATCACGGCCGTCTCACTGCGCCAGATCGTGGCGGCCGCGGGCCACAAGAACCCGGCGGCGGTCCAGTACCACTTCGGCTCAAAGGAGGGACTCCTTCGGGCAATCGTCGAGTTCCGCGCTGGCCACTTCAACGCTCGACGCATCGAGATGCTCCAGGCGCTCCGCGACGACGAACGTGGAGACCTGCGCGGCGTGGTCGAGGCCGTCGTTCTTCCCTTTGCCCAAGACGAGCCGCCCGGCTCCTACTACGTTCGGTTCCTCGCCCAGCTAAGCGCCCACCCCACCGACCTCGGTCGCGTCTTCGGATCGCTCGACGAGGATTTTGGACTGTCGGTCCAGCTGCTGAAGAAGGAGCTGGACCGACACTTGGACCACCTCGCGCCGCGGATCCGCTGGAACCGCGTCGCGATGGCCATGAGTCTGGCAGTGCATGCGCTCGCAGATCGGCAAGCCGCCTTGAGCCGCGACGAGACCCTGGTACCCGACGATCGGATGTTTGTCAGCGACCTGATCGACGCCACGGTTGGGCTGCTGTCCGCGCCCTCCACGGTCGAGGGATGAGCGTGCGTGACGTCTGCGTCGAGCGAAGCGGCTGGAGCCCAGTGCTTCGATGCAACGAGCCGATCCGATCACGATCCCATCAGGTCGATGCACGAGAGGTCACTCGTGCGCAGGTGATGCCCCTATTCCGCGGTTTGATTGGGCGATGATCGCGAGGGACCTAGTTTGCAGTCCTGACGGTTGAAGTCGAGGAGGACCGCCCGCACGGTAGCGGCTCGTCCTCGCACCTCAGCCGTGGCCTCGGTTGCCGGAACACCCGTGCGATCCCGTCAGCATCCCATCAGACAGAACGAGTTCAAGCAACGAGTGACGGATCGGAATCTCGGCTGGCACGTGACGACTCAACCAGACTCGAGCAGCCGAATTTCACACCTCGGTCCGGGAACGTTGAAGAGTCGAGCATCGGCTGTCAACAGGGGGCAAGCAAGCCCCTCAGCAAGGGCAACATACGCCGCGTCATACGCGGAGACATTCGCTCGGAGTTCGAAGGCCCTTCGAAGCAGGGGCAAGCCCGGGTACCGCTCGACGTCGAGCACCGTGAGGTCATCGATGGCTGCGGAGAATTGAGAGTCGGACAGGGTTCCGGCGAGCCACCGCTTCCGCAGGACCGAAACGGTCTCAACGTCAACGAGCTCGGGCGCGCTCAGGCCGTCAGCTCCTCGTACGACCTCGCGCGCTGCGCCCCCATCGGCCCCGTCGTCGGCAATGACGTTGGCCAGAACCGAGGCATCGATGACGATCAACGTGACGCGTGTTCGTCGGTTACGTCGCGACTTGCCTGACGCAGTCCGACCTGGCCGCCACGGCGACGTGCGATGCGGTCGAGCACCTCGTCGAGCGGTGGCTTCTCGGCCAGCCGCCTGAGTTCCGCGGCCAGGTACTGCTGTAACGACTGGCCAGCCCGCTCAGCGCGGCGCTGCAGAGCTGCGTGTACCTCATCCGGGACGTCACGTACCAGCACATTCGGCATGCTTGCAGTATGCTAGCAGCACAAGCGAAATGCAAGCGCTTCGCCACAGCCCTGTGTGCAGGTCAAGCCAGGTCAGGGCGAGCTTCTAAGTCGTGCCGTAGAACAAGATTGAGTTCATGAGGCTGCGATCCTTTCGCGGGGAGTTGGTCGTTTGCCGGCTCGATCCAGAGGCTGATCTGCCCGTTTGGCTTCCGAAGTCGGCCTGGTGGAGTGCGACTCGCAGTCGCGACGAGCTGTCCGTGACGTGCGACGCCGGGGTAGTTCCAGACGATGTGGCCTCATCGGGGCCGTGGCGGCTGCTCGGGGTGGAGGGACCACTGGCTCACGACCAGGTCGGGGTGCTGGCCTCCCTGAGTGGGTCACTGGCCGAGGCCGGCGTGCCGATTTTTGTCGTGTCGAGCTTCGACACCGACTGGCTGCTTGTGCCAGCCGAGCGCCTCGCGGATGCCCGCGCCGTGCTGACGCGAGCAGGCCACCAGGTCGAACAGCCAGGTGGCGGGTCATAGCCGCTGCAGGTACTTTCGCGACGCGAGCGCAGTAAATCGCTGACCCGGTTGTCAGTTCAGGAATCGGCAGGTGCTCGTGAAATGACGAAGCGCGAAGCGCGGCGTGAAGATCCCATCACGATCCCTCAAGTCGCCGCCCATGAGATCACTCGAGGTCAATTGATGCCCACGAGCCGGCCACTCGAGCTGCGCGGGATGACACGGAGTGACCGGAATGGCAGTCCCGGCCGTTGAAGTCGAAGAGGACGGCAGTCACCATTTCCACGCAATCGTAAGGTCAGCGAAGACCCGGATCAGACGGTATCGAGTGATGCCGGGCTCGGAGGCCTCAGGAGACGACGACGTTTGACGTTGACACCTTCGTGGGCGACTGCGAGGCCGCAGTTCGGGAATCGCAGCCCTCGCTCGCCGTCAAGGAGGTCCTTGCGCGAGCCATCGCGGCTCCGAGCGACGTCGACCGGGCGTTAGGCGACGCCGCGAAGTGGGAGATGCGCAGCCTGCATCGCTCGTCGGCGCTGACGGTGCTGCAGTTCGTCTGGCCGCCGGGGGTCGAGCTGTTTCCCCACGACCACCGCATGTGGGCCGCGATCGGGATCTACGGCGGTGGCGAGGACAACACCTTCTTTCGCCGCGTGCCAGAGGGACTTGTGGTCTCGGGCGTCAGGCAACTGCGGGCCGGCGAGGTCACCCTCCTCGGCGACGACGTCATCCACGCTGTCGCCAATCCCAGCCGGGCCTACACCGCAGCGATCCACGTGTACGGCGGTGACTATTTCGGCACGCACCGGAGCCAGTGGGATCCGACCACTCTGCGGGAGGAGCCGTTCGACGCCGACGCGGTGCGGCGTGTGCTCGATGACGCCGACCGCGGCGCACCCTGACACGGGGCCATAGAGCCCTGCCGTCCGCTCTCCGCCGGGCCGCGTTGTGCATCGGTGCCCCCGGTCCCTCGTTCGCGCGACCGCGGCCGAGGGTGCGACGCCGGCGCCCGACGCAGCGAGAGATGCGCTGAGTGCGTGTTCGTCGAGGCGGCCACCCAAGACGTGTGAGGTGGGGACCGGTCCGTGACGCTTGGTTGAGTCCGATTCCCCGGTCGCTGAAGGCCGCGATGGCGGTGGGCCGATGCTGGGTGGCTTCGGTAGAAGAGGCGGTATTGGAACCCGCTCGACCTTCGGGTTTGGTCTACGCCCTGTTCGCCGCCTCGACGACCGAGGCGGTTGCGCACAGCAGCTCTTCGCTGCGTTGTGGACCGACCAGCTGAAGGCTGGCGGGCAAGGCCCGACCAGGTACGCGGACCGGGAGCGACAGGGCGGGTGATCCACTCACGTTGAAGGGACTGGTCAGGGCGGTCAAGCTGAAGCGGTCGACGTCGCTCAGTGGCGGGGCGAGCCCGAGCAGGGTCGGCAGTGCTAGCAGCTGCACCCGGTCGAATGCTGCTTCCACCTCGTCGCGCCATGCCTGTTGTAGATGATGCGCTTGAGCCATCATCTCGTTGGTGACGCTCGCGCCGCGTGCGACCCGGTCGGCGATCTTGTCGCTGATCCCGCCGCGATCCGCAAGCAGATCCCCGTTGTTGGCCCACGCCTCACCTGAGATCAACGATTGGAAGGCGGACTCGCTTCTCGACCATCCCTCGAGACGCACCTCGACGAGCGTGAGTTCGGCCGCGGCCAGGACGCGATCGATTGCCGCGTCGATCTCGGGATCAGGGCCCGGGATGCGCACCCGGCCGATTGTGGTGGCCGGCGTCGCGGCCGGTGAGAAGCCCGGCTCGAGCAGCGCCATGCCCCGCGCCACCTGTGCCACGTCCGCCGCCATCGGGCCAACGGTGTCGAGGCTCTGCGACAGCGGCCAGACCCCTCCACCGGGCACGCGTCCATGCGTCGTTTTCAGGCCGACCGTCCCGCAGCACGCCGAAGGGACTCGGATCGAGCCGCCCGTGTCCGAGCCATAGGCGACGTCGGCCTCGTCGGTGGCGACGGCGACCGCCGATCCGCTGGACGACCCCCCAGGGATGCGCTCCGGATCGAGCGGGTTCACCGGCGTGCCGTACCACTCGTTGTCTCCGACGGTGTCGTACGCGAGCTCGCTCAGGTTGGCCTTGCCAACGATTCTCGCCTCCGCCGCCCGTGCGCCGGCCATGCACGCCGCGTCGACGGTCGCAGCCTCAGCCCGATCCGCGTGCGCCTTGCAGCCCGCTGACGTCGGCGCCCCAGCGAGGTCAATCAGGTCCTTCACCGCTACCCGGATACCAGAGCCCGACGTCTCATAACGCTGGATGAAGGTGCTCACGTGCCCAAGCTATCGGTGCGTCGATGAGCGGCCGAGTGGTCAGTCCGGACGTTCGAAGTCCAAGAGGACAGCTCGGGTCATCGATCGTGCGCGAAGGCGTCTTAGCTATCGACGGCGGTTCGCAGTGTTGCGCATGCCTCGAGCATCCGAATCGGATCGAGACCACAGATTCGCTCCGTGAGGTGGTCCCTTGGGATCGGTCGGGTCTTGTCGAAGCTTGCGGCGCATTCTGTCGGCACACCGTCTTCAGGGCCGAGCGGCAGTTCAGTAGGAATGCCGCGGACCGTGCGAGTGAGGGGTGCCGCCAGCACGGAGTGCAAGACAGGGCGCGCGTGCGGGTCAACACGAGGAAGGGACGCCGTCCGGCCTCCGGCACTTCGGCCCACCACGCCTCACCGCGCCGAGGTTCGCACGCCAGGGCTCCTCGGCGATCGCATCATGGATCGGTATGCCGACAGAAGCGATCGCGTTCCGCGTGCCCGAGGAGCTGTTGGCTCCGCTGCTCGTTAGTGCGCGGGGAAGCTGCTGATTGGAACCCGGGCGATCCAGGAGTTGAGTTCGCCCGAAGGTGGCGAGGATCCTGCGGCCACGGGGTTCTTGGCAGTCGGTCGCCAGTCACCCCACGCCCCGTAGACGTACTGCGACGTCACCGCGACCCAGGAAACGTCGTCCTCGGCCAGTTGCGTGGGATCGGGCGGCGGTGACGGCGCCGAGTTCAGCTGAACCGGAGCGCTGAACGTCTTGCCGTTGTTGCTTGAGATCGCTGCGAACACGTTCTGGGTGCCGGGCTCCAGGAAGGATTTCGGGTTGTAGGGCGGGTAGGCGTTGCGCCAGAGGGCGGCCAGGACCCCGGTTGGCCCGTAAGTGATCCAGGGGCGGTTGGTGGTGTGCTGGACCGGCTCGTTTCCCAGCGCCGTCGGTGTTGACCAGGTGTGTCCCGAGTCCCCGGTCGTCACGACTTGGACCTCTTCTGGGACAGACGACGGGATCAAGACCGCGTAGCGTCCCGTCTGCGACGGGTCGGCGGCAACGAAGACGCCCTCGCCGCCGGGCAAGCCGGCAGCGACGACGTGGCGGCTCCAATGCGCTCCCGCGTCTGTGCTCGTTTCGAACAC
This sequence comes from uncultured Actinomycetes bacterium, assembly GCA_963731625.1. Classification (GTDB taxonomy): domain Bacteria; phylum Actinomycetota; class Acidimicrobiia; order IMCC26256; family PALSA-555; genus PALSA-555. The sequence goes on along the minus strand of CAVSWH010000001.1, from coordinate 529,106 downwards.
GACACAGGGGCACGTGCGGCCGGGCGCGGCGCGGGAGATGTACGCAGCCGCGAGGACACCATGCGCGGCCGCAATGTTGCCGTCACCTGATTGGGGATACGTCGCGCAGGAGACATCGTGAGTGGCGGAACTCAGTTCGTCGCAGTCGAACGCCTCGACCCGACCCCAGGTTCGGCCATGGTCATGGGAAACAGCGACATAGCGCTGCGGATGTCCGGTCGTTGAGACGTAGACAGCACCCGTCGACTGGTCGACGGCCATCCAGGGACGGTCGAACGGGATGACGCCGAAGGTTGAGATTCCCTTCGGGGTCATCCCCCGACTGACCATCCCTTGCACGTCCTGGTCGCTCAACACGACGCTGATCGGACCGAAGGTCCCACCGCCATCCGTCGACCGGGCCACCGCGATCCCGCCTTGCGGGACACTGAAGCCAAAGGGTGGCGGACCCGTCGGGGTGGTGTGCGCCAACACGCCACCGGCGTACATCGAGCCGTCTGGCCCGCTCGCTTCGATCGGATCCCCGACGCCGTTCGTGGCCAGAGTGAAGCCGGTCGCCGTCGGCTGACCGTGGGCGATCAAGTACGGGTTCGGCCCCTCCGAATAACCGCTCGTATGCAGGGCCCGGTCAACGGTCCAGGTCTTGCCGCCGTCGTGGCTGACCTGCAGGCCGCCATTCACGGCCTCTTCTCCTGCTGCGGGGGCGTTGTTGGTGTAGGTGTTGCCGACCACGGTGTGGCCGATGACCAGGTTGCTGGTGTTATCCGGATTCACGGCAAGTTCGGGCTCGCCGCCTCTGACGGGCTCGTTCATCACGTTGACTTCCAGCGGCCCAGGCGACGCAGCGCCGCTGGCCGAGGCTGCGGACGCCGCGACCAGTGACGCGGCGACCGCGACGCACGCGAGCAACTTCGACCGAGCCCGATCGGAACGAGCAGCCATCAGCATCGACCCCCCGCATGCTGGACGACGTCGAACGGAGCAGGCAGAGACTGCCAATCATGACGCAGACTGTCAATCGCGTAGCCTGAAGAGCTCGCGTGACCGCGCGGCGAACCTGGTTCAGACCCGCTTCCGCTCAGCACGAGACAGTCCAGGCGGCGCTTGCGATTGACGCGCTGACTTGTCGCGATCGGCCCCGACGGGTGCAGAACGGAAGTTCGACTGGTCGAGCCTTGGCAGCGGCGGGAGGGTAACGGTGATGTCACATGAGCGGGCGACGGGCGGCGCGGTCGCGGCCGGGAGGTACGCGGGAGCGCGCATTGGCCGGGTGGAAGATCCGCGGCTGCTGACTGGCACGGGCAGCTTCGTCGACGACATCACCCGGCCGGGGATGCTCCACGCCTGCTTCGTGCGCAGCGACGTTGCCCGGGCTCGGATCGAGGCGATCGACACGAGCGAGGCGGTCGCCCTCCCCGGGGTGCATGCCGTGCTCGTGGCGGCCGACCTGAACCCCGGCGTCCAGCAGCAGTGGCACACGGCGATCGGTCCGGACGTCCCCGAGGTCCCGCGCCCGCCGCTCGCGGAGGATGAGGTGCGGTTCGTGGGCGATCCCGTCGCGCTCGTCGTCGCCGAGAACCGCTACGTCGCCGAGGACGCGGCCGAGCTCGTGGTCGTCGACGTCGAGCGCCTGGTGCCCGTCGTCGACTATGCGTCCGCCGAGGGCCTCGACGTGTCCGTCCACGAGGGGCTCCCCGGCAACGTGGTCGGCGAGATGGGGGGCGGTCCGACGGCCGAGGTCGACGCGGCGTTCGCGTCCGGCGCGCACGTCGTGGCCGAGACCTTCCGTCAGCACGCGTACTGCCCGGTGCCGATGGAGGCGCGTGGGATCGTCGTGGAGTGGGACGCCGAGGTCGGCGAGATGACGATCTGGGCGTCGACGCAGGTCCCGCACGAGATGCGGTCGTTTTGCTCGCGACTGCTCGGGGTGCCCGAAGAGAGCATCCGGGTGGTGATGCGCGATACGGGCGGTGGATTCGGACAGAAGGTGCTCGTCCTTCGCGAGGACATGTGCCTGATGCTGGCGGCGCGGCTGCTCGCGGTGCCGATCAAGTGGATCGAGGACCGGCGCGAGAACCTTATGGCTGCGACCCAGTCGCGCCATGAGCACGCGTCGGCCCGCATGGCGTTCGATCGCGACGGATCCATCGTCGCGGCCGCCGTCGACTACGTCCAGGATGTCGGGGCGTACCCGACGCCGTGGCCGGTCGGGACGGCCGCGGCCGTCGGCATGCTGTTCCCTGGGCCGTACCGAATCCCGCATGCCGCCTTCACGGCGAAGGCGGTGCTCTCCAACACCGTCGGGCGCGGGGCGTACCGGGGACCGTGGCAGTTCGAGTCGGTCGCCCGCGAGCTGCTCCTCGACATCGCGGCGCGCCAGCTCGGGATCGATCCGATCGAGCTGCGCCGGCGCAACCTCCTGCGCCGCGACGAGTTGCCATATTCGAGCGCGACCGGGTTCGTCTATGACCACGTGACGCCGATGGAGACGTTCGAGCACGCCCTCGAGGTGCTCGACTACGACGCGTTCCGTCGTTGGCAGGCGGAGGCCCGAGCGGCCGGGCGCTATCTGGGCGTCGGCACGTGCACGTTCATCGAGCCGACGAGCCCCGGCTACGGCGTGTACGGCACGGAGGGTGCCACGATCCGGATCGATACCGCAGGAACGATCACCGTGTACGTCGCCGGTGGATCGAGCGGCAACAGCATCGAGACGACGGTCGTGCAGCTCGTGGCGGACGCGCTCGACGTCGACATCGCCGACGTCGCCACGGTGCAGGGCGACACCGCGGTGACGCCCGCCGGGGCCGGCGCCTGCGGCAGCCGGAGCGCCTCCATGACCGCCGGCGCGGTCGCCGAGACCGCCACTCTCCTCCGGGAGAAGGTCCGGTCCCTGGCCGCGCAGCTACCTCGAGGCCGCGGAGGAGGACCTTGAGCTGATCCGGGGACGGGTCAGCGTGCGGGGGACACCGTCGATCGGCGTCACGTATGCCGAGCTCGCGCACCTGGCCCAGGCCTCGTCCGAGGAGCTCGCGCCCGGAACGCCGGTTGGCCTCGAGGCGAGCGCCCGGTACACCGCCGCCGCGCCGCAGGTCTGGACGAACGCGACGCACGTGTGCACCTGCGAGGTCGATGTCACGACGGGTGTCGTGCGACTGCTGCGCTACATCGTGAGCGAGGACTGCGGTCCGATGATCAACCCCGCCGTCGTCGAGGGCCAGATCGCCGGCGGGACCGCCCAAGGCATCGGTGGCGCGCTGTACGAGCACCTCGTGTACGACGACGACGGGAATCCGCTCACGACCACGTTCCTGGACTACCTGCTGCCGACGGCCGCGGAGGTTCCGATGATCGAGTACCTGCACCTCGAGACGCCGGGTCCGGGCCCGGGGGGGTACAAGGGAGTCGGTGAGGGTGGTGCCATCGGTGCGCCTCCGGCGGTCGTGAACGCCGTTGCTGACGCGCTGTCGCCCTTCGGCGTGACGATCATCGAGCAGCCACTGAGCCCGTCGAGGATCATCACGCTCCTCGACGATGCACGCGGCCCGAGCGCCGATGAGCTCAGGGCTTGAGGGTGACGATACGGACGCTCGGCGGCGCGTCCTGGTCATACGCCGCAAGTGCCCTGCTCAGTGACACAGGTGTTAGCGACGGCCCTAGGGCGATCGGTACGACGACGAGGGGTCCGGCCCTCGATGGGGCGCGTCGGTCCGCCGGGATGTCGTGCTGCAGGGCCCACGATTTAGGGGTCGACGCGTGCGACCCGCTGGAGCCGCCCCCGAGGTGTGGCCCGGGGTGACTGGCAAGCGAGGGACGCGGATGTTAGACCTTGCCCGGCGCACGCTGCCGTCCACCGAGAGTCGGACGGTGCCGGGCGAACCGAAGCGGTTGTCACGGGGGGTTGACGATGGCGAAGGCTCACGGTTTCGGTCGTCCGGCGGGACGATGGGTGGCAGCGCTGGTGGCTGTGGCCGCAACCGTCGCGCTGGTAGCGGTGCCCGAGGCGGGCGCCCAGCAGCAGAACCCGCCCGTCAACCAGCCCGGCGTGACCCCCACCCAGATCCGGGTCGGTGGGGTGGCAACCGTGACGGGCGACCCAACGGGGAACACGGACGGGACCGCCTTCGACGGCACGAACGCGTACTTCGACTACATCAATTCGACGCAGGGAGGAGTCTGCGGACGAAAGCTGGTCCTCGCCTCGAAGCGCGACGACATGCTCTCGAACAACCGGACCCAAGTGCAGGGCTTGATCAGCCAGGACAATGTGTTCGCTGTGCTCCCGGTGGCGACCACCCTCTTCAGCGGCGCGGACCTGCTCGCCTCGAACAACATTCCGACCTTCGGTTGGGATATCAACGCGGAGTGGGGCTCGGAGGCCAACAACCCGGGGCCCGCCAACCTGTTCGGAGCGATCGGTTCCTTCATCAACTTCAGTACGCCGGGGCCGACAGCCTTCCCCGATGTCTTCCTGGCAAGGAAGCTCGGGGTCAAGCGCGTCGCCGCGGTCGCCTACAACGTTCCGCAGTCGTCCCAGGCGGCCGACGTCATCGAGGCAACGTTCAACAAGTTTCCCGGGGCGAAGGTCGTCTTCAAGGACACCAGCGTTCCGTTCGGCGGTGTGGATTACAGCGCGGATGTCGCTCGCATGGTGCAGGACAAGGTCCAACTCGTGATTCCGACGCTCGACTCGAACGGCGCGTTCCTGCTCGCCCGCGAGATGAAGCGGCAGGGCCTCAACGTCCCCATGCTGCTGCCGAACGCGTACAACCAGCAGCGGATCGCGGCGAACGCCGACGTGGCCAACGGCAGCTACGTCTTTGTCCAGTTCGCACCGTTCGAGAGCAACCCCAAGCCCCCGGGACTGCAGAACTACCTGAAGTGGATCAAGAAGAGCGGCGGCGCCCAGACCGAGAACTCCGTCTACGGCTGGCTCAATGCCGACCTGTTCGTCACGGGTCTCAAGACGGCGGGGTGCGACTTCACGCGCCAGAAGCTCGTTGACGCCGTCAACTCGCTGAAGAGCTACAACGCCAACGGGTTCATCCCGCCGGTCAATTGGACCACGGCCCACGCGCAAGGCAACGGCTGTTTCGCGTTCGTGAAGATCGTGAACGGAAAGTTCCAGACCGTCTTTGCGCAGCCGGGCAAGCCCTTCCTGTGCATTCCGCCGGGCAGCACGTCGATACCCGCAAACCCGACGGCTGCCGGATAGCGATCGGTCGGTGCCCGGGCAGCGCATGCCCAACGGGTCACGGGCGCCGTGACCGAGCTCCTCGGTTACGTCATCCGTGGCATCCCGTTCGGCTGCGTGTTCGCGCTGGTCGCGATCGGCCTCGTGCTCACGTACAAGACGTCGGGTGTGTTCAATCTGGCCTTCGCCGCCCAGGCGTACGTGTCGGCCGCGGTCTACTTCGAGCTGCGGGCGAACGACGGGTGGGCGATCATCCCGGCCTTCCTCATCGCGGTGGTCGTCGTCGCGCCGCTCCTCGGCCTGGTGCTGGACCGGTTCCTGTTCCGCTACCTCCGCACAGCACCGACCGTCGCGAAGCTGGTTGTGTCGCTCGGCCTGCTGGTGGCCATCCCGGAGATCGTGACGCTGTGGTTCGGCTCGGCATCGGCGTTCGGGCCCCCGACGATCTGGCCGAGCGAGTTCGCGATCTATCACTTTGGCAGCTACGCCATCGACGGCAACGAGGCCGCGACGATGATCGCCACCGTCGTGTCGGTCGTGGGCCTGACGCTGCTCCTTCGCTACTCGACGATCGGCCTCCGGATGCGGGCCGTGGTCGAGAGCCCGAGGATGACCGCCCTCACCGGCATCAACGCCGACCGGGTCAGCGGGTTCGCCTGGATGCTGTCGAGCCTGTTCGCCGGTCTGGCGGGCGTCCTGATCGCCCCGCTCTTTGACCAGCTGGCGGTGTCGAACTTCACCGTGCTGCTCGTCGCGGCGATCGCCGCGGCGGCGTTCGCGCGGCTGACGAGCATCCCGCTCGCGCTCCTCGGCGGTCTGCTGCTGGGGGCCCTGCAAGGCATCCTCGGCGGGTACCTGCCGGTGAACAGTGTGCTGGCGACCGGGTTGCGCCCGTCGCTGCCGTTCGTCGCGCTGTTCCTGCTCCTGCTGTTCTGGCCCGGCCTCCGGCAGAAGCGCGAGGCCACCGACCCGCTCGCGGGGGTCGACCCACCGCCGCCGGGTCTCGCCGCGGCGCTGCGCAGCCGCGGGCTCACCGTCGCCGTCCGCACGCTCGGTGTCGCGGTCGTGTTGGTCGGTCTCGGTGTGGCGCTGTTCGCCCTCGACTCGTTCTGGCTGCTGATCGTGACCGAGGCCGTCGTGTTCTCGGTGATCTTCCTGTCCATCACCGTCATCACCGGCATGGCAGGCCAGATCTCGCTGTGCCAGGCAGCGTTCGCGGCCGTGGGCGGTTTCACCACCGCGCAGCTCGTCCACAACTGGGGAGTCCCGGTGCTCCTCACCGTGGCCATCGGCACCGTGGTCGCCGCGATCGTCGGCGGCTTGCTGGCCGTCCCCGTCCTCCGTCTCAGTGGCATCTATCTCGCGCTCGCGACCCTGGCGTTCGCGCTGATGTTCGACAGCATCTTCGTCCCGCTCAAGTGGGTGGGCGGCGGGCTCCTCCCGCTGAAGGTGCCGCGTCCCGCGTTCCTCGCGGGTGACCACGCGTTCTTCCTGTTCTGCGTGGCCGTCCTGGTCGGCACCGGGGTCGTCGTGATCCTCGTGCGCCGTGGCGTCAGCGGGAAGTTCCTGCAGGCTCTGCACGGCAGCGAGACGGCGTCGGCGTCGCTCGGGATCAACGCGACGCGGGCGCGAATCGTCGCGTTCGCTCTCTCCGCCGGCATCGCCGGACTAGGCGGCGGCCTGCTCGCGATGCTGCAGAACCAGAGCAACTACACGGCGAACTTCACGCCGTTCGCCGGGCTGTTCTGGCTGGTCCTCGTCGTCACGATCGGGGCTGGGACCGTCGAGGGTGCGATCCAGGCCGGCCTGGCGTTCGCCCTGCTCCCCCAGCTGTTCCAGCAGTTCGGGATCCCGCTCGAGTACCAGTACATCCTCTTCGGGCTCGGCGCGCTCACCTACGCGAGGAACCCTGAGGGAATCCTCGAGGCCGCGAAGCGCAAGCAGCTCGCCGCCGTGCAGCGAGCGCTCGATCGGCGCAAGCGCCGTGCCGAGCAGCGCGCCGTCCCCGGGCGAGACGCCGGGCCGCCCACCGTCCCGCGGCCGGCCGTCGCCGCGACCCCCAAGCGAGCGGGCTCGTGACCCTGCTCGACGCACGCGGCATCACGAAGCGCTTCGCCGGCATCATGGCGCTCGACGACGTGTCGCTGTCCGTCGAGCCGGGCGAGGCCGTCGCGCTGATCGGGCCGAACGGCGCTGGGAAGACCACGTTCTTCAACTGCCTGCTCGGGATGCTGCGACCCGACAGCGGCTCGGTCGTCTTCGACGGCCGCGACATCACACGCGCGCCGGTGCACCGGCGAGCCCGACTCGGCCTGGGTCGAACCTTCCAGCGGATCGAGCTGTTCAGCGGCATGAGCGTCCGCGACCACCTGCAGATCGGTGCGTGGGCCCGGCTCGGCGCCGGGCGCCTCTGGAGGGATTGCCTCAACCTCTCCCAGCCGACCGCCGAGCAGCGGCAGCGAGTCGACCACACGCTCGAGCTGCTTGGTCTGGAGGACGTCGCGGATCACCCGGTCGATTCGCTGAGCCTCGGGCGCGGCCGCCTCGTCGAGCTCGGGCGAGCGCTGATGACCGAACCGGCGCTGCTGCTGCTCGACGAGCCGTCGTCCGGGCTCGACCAGGACGAGACGCAGGAGATGGTCGGCGCGCTCCAGGAGGTGCAGCGCCAGAGCGGCACCGCCGTGCTGCTCGTCGAGCACGACGTCGAGATGGTCCAGGCCTTCGCCAGCCGCCTCTACGTGTTCGACTTCGGCCGGCTCATCGCGCAGGGCAGGACCGCCGAGGTGATGACCGACGACGCAGTCCGCAGGGCGTACCTGGGCGAGCTGACCACCGTCCACACCAATCAGCGCACCGGGGAACAGCCGGCCGCGGCGGGGGAGCCGCGCCAGGACCAGGCGGATGCGGGTGCGCCGCTCCTCGAGGTGCGCGACGTCGAGGCGAGCTACGGGCCGTTTCGCGCGATCTTCGGGGTGTCGTTCTCGGTCGCCGACGGAGGCGTCACGGCGCTGCTCGGCGCGAACGGCGCCGGGAAGACCACGATCGCCCGCGTCGTCTCGGGGCTGATCCCCGCCACGGCCGGGCAGGTGGTCTTCGACGGCGTCGACATCACCCGGATGAAGCCGTGGCGCATCGCGCCGCTCGGCATCGTGCACGCGCCCGAGGGACGCTCCGTGTTCGGCTCGCTCACCGTGGAGGAGAACCTCACACTGGACTTCCGGCGCAACCTCGGTCGGGCCGGGGTGGCTTCCGGCCTCGACCGGGCCGTCGAGCTCTTCCCGCGCCTGGGCGAGCGGCGCAAGCAGCTCGCGGGGACGCTGTCGGGTGGCGAGCAGCGGATGCTCTCCCTCGCCCGCGTGCTCGTCCGCGCACCCCGCTTGCTCATCGTCGACGAGCTCTCCCTGGGGTTGGCCCCGCTCATCATCGACGAGGTCTACGCCACCCTGGAGACCGTGCGGCAGGCGGGCACCACGCTGCTGCTCATCGAGCAGTACGTCGGGCACGCGCTGAGGATCGCCGACGCCGCCGTGCTGCTCCAGCACGGCGAGGTCGTCTACGACGGGTCGACCGCCGCGCTCGGCGACGTCACCGAGCGGCTGCTCTCAGCCCGCCGCCCCTGACGCTCCCTCGGCCGGGTCAGCGGAGGTCGAGGAAGCGTCGGGCGAGGCGCAGGAGCTCCGGCCGGAGCATGTCGTCGTCGAGGTCGGCGAACAGCGGATGTATGACCGCGCCGCTGATCGCGGCCATGAGCATCGTGGTCGCCAGCCGGCCGGTCGATCCGGCGTCGTCGCCCATGAGGAGCCGGTTCAGCCGATCGAGCACGTGCCGGAACGGCTCGTGCTGCGAGAAGAACGGGATGATGACCGGATCGCTCAGGATGACGCTGACCGCGTGACGACGCTCGACCGCGAGGTCCACGATGCGGGTGACGAGCACCTCGCGCGCCCGCGTCGGTGTCGCTTCGGCGCCGGCTGCGTCGAGCGCCGCCTCGAGCCGGGCGAGCTCGGCCTCGGCTGCGGCGAGGACGATTGCGTCCTTCGTCTTGAACTGGTGGTAGACGGCCGCTTTCGTCACGCCGATGGTGTCGGCGATCATCTGCAGCGACGTGCCGCTCACGCCGTGGTCGGCGAACAGCTCGACCGCCGCCGCGATGATCCGGGCCTGCGGGGCGGTGTACGGGCCCGACCGCAGCCTGGCGACGGCCATCGGCTCCGCAGCCCCCATGGGCCCGAGGGTAGCCGGTCGGCTAGCGTCTAGCCGACCGGCTAGGCACAGCCGATCCGTGAGGAGGGCCAGCACATGAGCTCGTCGCGCTACCGCGTCGTTCAGTGGGCCACGGGGAACACCGGCCAACGCGCGCTGCGGGAGGTGATCCGGCACCCGTCGCTCGACCTTGTCGGCGTCCGGGTGTACGACCCGTCCAAGGAGGGCGTCGATGCGGGCGACCTCTGTGGCGAGGCGCCGACCGGCATCGCCGCGACCACCGACCGGGCAGCCGTTCTCGGGCTGCACGCCGACTGCGTGATCTACATGCCCCGCGCGACGGGTCGTGGGGCGACGCGTGCTGGTCTCACGGAGGACGAGCTGGTCGACGACATCGTCGCGATGCTGGAGTCGGGCACGAACGTCGTGACCACGACCAGCGACCTCTTCGCCCGGGGCGTCCGGCTGAGCGAAGCGAACCGTGCCCGCGTCCTCAAGGCATGCGAGGAAGGCACCTCGTCCGTGTGGGCATCGGGAAGCGACCCGGGGTTCATCACCGAGACGCTCCCGTTCGCGTTGCTGTCGGTGCAGCGTCGCATCGACGCCATCGAGATCGAGGAGTTCGGCGACCTCTCCTACCGTCCGTCGGCGAACATGGTGATGGAGCAGATGCGGTTCGGGAAGCCGCTGGCCGAGTTCGACCCTGAGCGGCGCAAGAACCACCTGTTTGGCGAGTACCAGCCCCCGTTGAGCGTGCTGGCGGACGCCGCAGGCTTCACGATCGACGAGTGGACGGCCGAAGGTGGGGTCGCGGCGGCCACACACGACACGACGATCGTCTCGGGTGAGATCAAGGCGGGCACCGCCGGGTCGCAGCGGGTTGTCATCACGGGGCGCAGCGACGGCACCGACGTGATCCGCTTCGTCCAGTACGCGTACGTCTCGAGGGACGTCGACCCTGCCTGGGACCTGCGGGCCACCGGGTGGCGGGTTCGTGTCCACGGCGACGCGCCGTTCGACCTGGACATGGCGTTCCCTGTCCCACCCGACGAGATCGCGTCGTACGTGCCCGCCTACAACGCGAACGGGCCCGTGAACGCGATCCCTTACGTGTCTGCCGCGGCCCCCGGAATCCTCACGACCGAGGACCTCGGCTTCATGTTGCCGCGAGGCCCGCGCCACGCCTCGTGAACAGCCCGTTGACCCGCATGGTCCTCGACTACGAGAGGGCGATAAGACGCCTCGTGCCGACGATCACGGGTTCCGCCGATTGGTCGCCGTTGGCCGAGTTCGTCACCGTCGAAGCGTTCGAGCGGGTCGGCACTTTCCTCGAGGTGCAGACCTGGCAGGAGTACACCGACATGCTGACGCAGTGGGCCTCGGCAACGGACTCGTTCGAGACCACGGTGCGGCGCATCTCCGAGCTCGACGGTCTCGTCTACTTCGAGATCGAGGAGCGGCACTTCCGAGCCGGCCATGTGCACGTGGTCAACTCGATGACCGTCTTCGAGTTCGACGAGGACGCCAAGATCCGTCATCTGGACGTCTACTTGCAGCAGGCGCGCTGACGTCGGTCAGGCGGTGAACACGGGCATTGCGTCCCAGCCCCGCACGGTCGACGTCTCGGCACGTCGGACGTTCGCCGCGTCTACCTCCCACTCGGGGAACCGGTTCAGCACCTCGTCGAGAGCCACCCGACCTTCCATGCGCGCCAGCGAGGCGCCGAGGCAGAAGTGGATGCCGTACCCGAACGTGAGGTGCTGGCCGATCTCGCGTCGGACGTCGAACCGGTCCCCGTCCGGGTAGACGCGTTCGTCGCGGTTCGCGGACCCGCTGAGGCACATCATGGCGCTGCCGGCGGGCACCGTCGTGCCGTACAGCTCGACGTTGCGGGCCACGTAGCGGGCCACGTGGGGGGTGGGAGGCTCGAACCGCAGCAGCTCCTCGATGGCGTTCGGAACGAGTGAGTGGTCCTCGACGAGCGCGCGCCGCTCCTCGGGGTGGTCGGCCAAGACCTTTCCCATCCACCCGATGAGGCGATTCGTGGTCTCGTTCCCGGCGCCGGCCACGACGCTCACGTAGATGAGCACCTCCTCGCGGGTCAGCCGCCGCGTGGCGCCGGTCTCGTCCTCGAACTCGCCGAACAGCAGCTCGGTCATGACGTCGTCCGAGGGATGCTCCATGCGCCAGTCGAGATAGTCGGCAAAGAAGCTGCCGTCCATCATCTCGTCCGCGGTGACGTCCATCGGCTTGCCAGGATCCGTGCGCAGGTGCTCCTTGGCGCGGTCTCGAACCGTCTCCTGATCGGACTCCGGGATGCCGAGCAGCATGCCGATTGTCCGCATCGGCATCTGCGCGCCGAGATCGGCGACGAAATCAAACCGGCCGGCGCCGACCAGAGGATCGAGAGCTCGAGCGCAGAACTCCCGCACCTTCGGCTCGAGGGCGCGCATCTTGTTGGGCGTGAAGACCCGGGACAGCAGGCCCCGGTGGGCCGTGTGCCGCGGCGGGTCTTCGAAGATGACGACCCCCGACGGCATCTCGACGTTGGCCTTGATGAACTCCAGCACCGAGCCGCGTGCCGAGCTGTACGTCTCCCGATCGACGAGCCCGCGCTGGACGTCATCGAACCGGCTCACCGCGAAGAAGTCGTACTCCTGGTTGTAGTAGAGGGGCGCTTTCTCGCGCAGTCGGCGGTAGACGGGATACGGGTCCGCGTCGATGTCGCGGTCGTACGGGTCGTACGTGAGATCGGTCGCCGTCGTGTTGGTCATCGCATCCTCCGCGCGGCCCACACGGCCTCGGGGCCATGCTGCTAGTCGATCGGCTAGCCACACTAGCCGATCGGCTACGAAGGGCGAGCCGACGCTGCGCGGGCCCGAGTCCGCGGCCCTGGGCGGACGGAGCGACACGCGTCGGCACGAGGTTGCGTAGAAGCTCGGGCCTCGGGACCGGCCCACTCGCCACGCGCACGTGAGGCGAGGTGCGGTGGCGGAGTTGGCTCGACGAGCCAGACGACGAGTCGGTCGAGGGCGGGGCAGCGAACGAGGGCGTCCGTCATGGTGGGCGGCGACGTGCGGCGCGGCACGCGCTGCCGTCTGGCGCCCGAGTACGAGGGCGTGCGCGAGTCTGGGGCGATGATCCACGTTCGGGTCATCAGCCCGCCGGACCGGACCCCACGACTCCTCGACACGCTCGAGTCGGATGTGGGTGTCGTGAGCCTGGTGGTGGTGAAGGGCGCCGCGCAGAGCCCGCTCGGAGACGCCGTCGAGTTCGACGTGATCAATGCCGAGACGAATCGAGTGCTGGACGAGCTGCGTGGGCTCGAGCTGCATCGGCTCGGGTTGATCGCGATCGACAACGTGGACACGGTCCTCTCGGAACGCGCCGAGCGGGCCGAACGAGCCGAGCCGGCGCTGGCCAACGTCTCGCCGATCTGGCAGGAAGCCGAGACTCGGATCAGGTCGCTCGGGACCTACGCTCCGAGCTGGTACGCGCTGCTCACCATCGCCGCGCTCATCGGCGCGGTCGGGATCCTTACCAACTCACAGATCCTCATCGTCGCGGCGATGGTCATCGGCCCGGAGTACGGGGCGATCATCAACGTCGCCCTCGGGCTCCATGAGCACGGCCACGCTCGTGTCCGGTCCGGCATGCGCGCGCTGATGATCGGGTTCCCGATCGCGATCCTCGCGGCGCTCGTGTTCGGTCTCGCCATCCGGGCCGCCGACCTGCAGCCCCGCGCCTTCGAGTTCGGCATCCGACCCGTGTCGCAGCTGATCAACACCCCCAATGTGTTCTCGGTCGTCGTCGCCGTGCTCGCTGGGATCGTCGGCGTCGTGTCGCTCACCGAGGCCCGGGTCAACACGCTGATCGGAGTCTTCATCTCCGTGACGACGATCCCCGCGGCCTCGGACATCGGCATCTCCAGCGCGTTCGGCAGCTGGCGCGAGGCGAGAGGCTCGCTGTTCCAGCTGCTGCTGAACATCAGCATCCTCATCGCGATCGGCACCGTGGGTCTCGGCATCCAGCGCCGAGCATGGCGCCGCTGGGCAGGCCCCACCGCGCCTGAGCTCTGACGAGGAGGCCCGGATCGCCGCACATCGGCGACTCGCCCCGAGACACCTACACTCGGCGCCCCGTAAGGGGTTGATCATGGCGCACGTCGAGAGCTCCGGAGGGGACGCAGCACCCCTGGACCGCGCGGCCTTTGACGCGCTCTATCGCACGCTCGAGGCGCGGAACCCTTGGGGAGCCGCTGATCGTCGCGGGGCCCTGAACTACATCACCCCGGCGCACGTCGTCGCCGCCGCGAGCGAGATCCGCACCGGCCGGACGGTGTCGCTCGCCGCGCCCATCGAGAACTGGACCGGGCCCGACAACCCGCATCCCGCGGGTCACGTGATGACGGGTGGCGCCGATCCGTCCGCCGTGGCCGCATCCGGACTGTGCTTCGCCACCGATCAGATACGGATGAACATCCACGGCGACGCCGACAGCCACATCGACGCGCTCTGCCATGTGATCTACGACGGACAGCTCTACAACGACGTCGGGGCGGACACCATCACGGCTGCAGGAGCCACGCAGCTGTCAATCGACGTGGCCAGGGACGGGATCGTCAGCCGCGGCGTCCTCCTTGACATCGCCCGGCTCCGGGGCGTCACGTGGCTTGAGCCGGGCGACCACATCACGGCGCAGGACCTGGACGCGGCCGAGCGGGCTGAGGGGGTGCAGGTGGGGGAGGGCGACGTCCTTTTCCTGCGCGTCGGACATCGCCGTCGTCGTGCCGACCTCGGCCCGTGGGACGCCGCCCGGAGCCGCGTTGGGTTGCACCCGAGCGCCCTCGAATTCGTTTCCGCGCGGCACGTCGCCGTTCTCGGAAGCGACGGGAACAATGACACCGCTCCGTCGCTGGTGGCCGGCGTGGGCTTCCCGGTGCACGTGCTGGCGATCAACGCGATGGGCGTGCACTTGCTCGACTACCTCGCCCTCTGGGATCTCAGCGAGGCCTGCGCCGCGGAGGGCCGCTGGTCGTTCCTCAGCGTGGTCGCGCCGCTCCGGATGCCGACCGCGACCGGCTCACCCGTGAACCCGATCGCCATCCTGTGATGCGACCGGGTCCTCGGGATACTGATTCGATACGTCGGACCCGCGGACGAACGTGTGCGGCGCCTACACGAGCTCAGGGGCCCGCCGAACCGGCGGGCCCCTGAGCACGCTGCGCCTGCGCTCACGCACGCGTGTCGTGGCGCGTGTCGCGGCCGGCCCGGGCGTTGTCGATGGTGGCCACGACCTGCTCGGTCGAGGCGCCTGGGCCGAGCACCGCAGCTGCACCGACTTGCTTGAGTTGCGGGATATCGATTGCGGGCACGATCCCGCCGACCACGACGGGTGTCGTCAGGCCGACGTGGCGCAAGGCCTCGACGACCGCACCGGTGAGCGTGAGGTGGGCGCCGTTGTGCATCGACAGGCCGATCACGTCGACATCTTCCTGCAGCGCGGTGGCGGCGATGCTCTCCGGGGTCTGACGCAGCCCGCCGTAGATGACCTCGAAGCCGGCGTCTCGAAGCATGCGGGCCACGATCTTCAGGCCGCGGTCGTGACCGTCGAACCCCACCTTGGCGAGCAGCACACGGCTCACGCTGTCGCCCGCTCCGTCCAGTTGCCGAACACGAGCTCCAGCGCATGGGTGACCTCACCGACGGTCGCGTAGACCGACACCGCCTCGAGCAAGGAGGAGAAGAGGTTCACGGTGGGGTCCGCGGCGTCGTGGCGAAGCCGGGCCAACGCCCGGGCGACGGCGCCGTCGTCTCGATCGGCCTTCACCTGCCGCAGGCGGCTCAGCTGACGAGCCTCGACCGCCGGATCGATGTAGAGGGTCGGCGGCGGCTGGTCCTCGCCGCCCTCCGTGAAGCTGCTCACGCCGACCAGGACCCAGTCGCCACGCTCCATCCGCTGCTGGAAGTCGTACGCCGCGTTAGCGATCTCGGCCTGGAACCAGCCGCGGTCGATTCCTTCGACGACACCGTCGAGCATCGAACCCGTGCCGAACTCGGCGATCTGGGTGAAGATCGTCTCCGCCCGGCGCTCCATCTCGTCGGTGAGTGATTCCACGAGCCAGGAGCCGCCGAGGGGGTCGGCGACGTGCGCCACACCGGTCTCGTGCGCGATCACCTGCTGGGTCCGCAAGGCGATCCGCGCCGCCTGCTCCGTCGGCAAGGCGAGCGCCTCGTCGTACGCATCGGTGTGCAGCGACTGGGTCCCGCCGAGCACGCCGGCGAGCGCCTCGATCGCGACGCGCGCGATGTTCACCTCCGGCTGCTGCGCCGTCAGGGACACCCCCGCCGTCTGGGTGTGGAAGCGCAGCTGCTGGGACCGTTCGTCCCGCGCCCCGTAGACGTCGCGCATCCATCGAGCCCAGATTCGGCGGGCGGCGCGGAACTTCGCCAGCTCCTCGAAGAAGTCGATGTGCGCGTTGAAGAAGAAGCTGATGCGCGGAGCGAACGCGTCGACGTCGAGACCGGCAGCGATCGCCGACTCGACGTAGGCGAACCCGTTCGCCAACGTGAACGCGAGCTCCTGCACGGCCGTCGAACCTGCCTCCCGGATGTGGTATCCGGAGACCGAGACGGGATGCCAGCGCGGTAGCTCCGCTGCGCAGAACTCGATGGTGTCCGTGACGAGGCGCAAGGAGGCACGCGGCGGGAACACGTACTCCTTCTGAGCCTGGTACTCCTTCAGGATGTCGTTCTGGATCGTGCCACCGAGCCGTTCGCGCGGGATCCCAGCGCGATCCGCCAGGGTCACATACATCGCCAGGACGGTCGGCGCCGCACTGTTGATCGTCATCGACGTCGTGACGGCACCGAGGTCGATACCGCCGAAGAGGATCTCCAGGTCGGCCAGAGTGTCGACGGCGACCCCCGCGCGGCCGACCTCTCCCAGTGCAAGGGGATGGTCAGAGTCACGACCCATAAGGGTCGGCATGTCGAAGGCGGTGGAAATGCCTGTGCCGCCGGCGCGGAGCAGCTCGTGGAATCGCTGGTTGGTGTCCTCCGCCGTGCCGAAGCCGGCGAACTGGCGCATCGTCCACACCTTCGAGCGGTACATCGAGGCATGGGCCCCCCGCGTGTAGGGCCAGATGCCGGGGTACTCCGCGTCGTCGGGTCCGTAGACCGGTTCGAGTGGAATGCCCGAGAGCGTCGTGGACTCGACGTCTGACCGCTGGGAGGCGCGGCCGTACGCATCCTGCCAGTCAGCGCGATCCGTCATGCGACCTCCGTTCGGCGGGCAGCGAGTGATGTCACGAGCCCACGGTATAGAGAGCGGCTGGTCGTTGAGGACGACGGCGCTGGCGGGCTCAGGGTGACGTGCCGATGAGCGGACGCGACGACACGGGTGCCGGCATCGCTGGGCGCGGATGTGGGCGACGTCACCGCGGGACGCTGAACTTTGCGCGTATTGATTGGACAATGTCGCGAAAGTGGCAGCCGAGGAGGTGGTCGTTGACGACTCCGAGCGACTGCATAGCCGCGTAGACGGTGGTTGGTCCGACGAAACGGAAGCCGTGGTTGCGCAGCTCGGCGGACAGGGCCTTGGACTCTGGGGTGGAGCCTGGGAGCACGCCCATGCTGGTGGGCGGCGGGGACTCGCCGGGTTCGTGCTTCCACAAGAGCACAGCGAGCGAGATCCCCCGTTCTCGGAGCCCGATGGTGGCCTGAGCGTTGGTGATGGTCGCGCGGATCTTGGCTCTGTTCCGGACGATCCCCGTGTCACCGAGGAGCCGATCGAAGTCGGCGTCGCCGAAGCCGGCGATGACGGTCGGGTCGAACGATGCGAACGCCGTGCGGAAGGCGTCCCGCTTGCGCAGGATCGTCAGCCAGGACAAGCCGCTTTGGAACCCCTCCAGGCACAGCTTCTCGAAGACCCGATCGTCGTCGACGACCGGCCGACCCCATTCCTGGTCGTGGTAGGACTGGAGCTCGGGTGTCGTCGCACCCCACGAACATCGAGGAAGGTGGTCGTCTCCGATCACGAGGTCGCTCATCGGGCGAGCGAAGCCTCCAGGGTGATCTCGGGCACGCCGGCCAAGGCCCTGCTCACGGGGCACCCGGCCTTGGCGGCGAGCGCATGGTCGACGAAGGCGGCCTCGTCGATTCCGGGGACACGCCCCACGGTCACGAGCGCGATCTTGGTGATGGTGGGTTTCCCATTGACGGGTCGCAGGGTGACGGTGGCATCGGTGCGCACCGAGTCGGGGGGACTGCCGGACTGAGCAAGGATGCTCGAGAGGGCCATCGAGAAGCACGCTGCATGAGCCGCTGCGACCAACTGCTCGGGGTTGGAGCCCGGGCCGTCCTCGAACCGTGACTTGTAGGTGTATCCGCCGGTGATGGTGTCACCCGCAGTGAACGTGCCGCTGCCCGAGGGCACGTCGCCTTTCCATTCCGCACTTCCCTTGGCTGGCATCGCGCCTCCTGACGGTTCGATGGGCCGGTGGATCCTCCTCGAGGAGGTTTCTCTCTGCGGTCTATCGCTCGGATGTGGTCGCCCGTTGCAGCGCGGTGACCAACGTTTCGGTGTCGAAGGAGTCGTCGTGGCGTATTCCGTTGATGTAGAAGGTCGGGGTGCCGTTGACGCCGCTGCGCACACCGCTGAGGAAGTCGTCGTGGACCCGCGCGGCGTGGACATGCTCGGCGAGCTCGTGGTCGAACCGGTCGAGGTCGAGGCCGAGTCGCTCGGCGTAGGTGTGGAGGTCTTGGTCTCCGAGGCGCTCCTGGTTCTCGTAGAGCAGGTCATGCATCGGCCAGAACCGGCTCTGGGCGCTGGCCGCTTCGGCGGCTTCGGCGGCGCGTTCGGCGTGCGGGTGTGAGGTGCTGATCGGGAAGTTGCGGAACACGAATTGGAGCCGATCTCCCATCCGGGCCTGGATGTCCTTGACGATCGGATACGCGGCGCCGCAGTACGGGCATTCGTAGTCGCCGTACTCGACAAGCGTCACCGCGGCGTCGGCCGGTCCCTGGATGTGGTCCCGACCGTCGGTGACCGCCGAGGTGAGGACGGCTTCCCACTGGGTTGCGCTCATCCAGGTGCCTCCTGGTCGATGCTTTCCAGCGCGCGCAGGATCCCGTCCGCGCCTGGATTGACGTCCACGGGAGAGACGTAGCGCCAGCGCACGATGCCGTCGGCATCGATCACGTACAGGGCCCGCTCGCTCGTCCCGTCGTGCGATCGATAGACGTGATACGCACGAGCGACGTCACCTTTGGGTTCAAAGTCGGCCAGCAGAGGGAACGACAGGTTCCGATCGTGTGCGAAGGCGACGTGACACCAGAGCCCGTCGACCGAGATCCCCAGGATCTCCGCCCCGAACCGCTGGAACTCTGGGCGCACCGCCTCGTAGAGGGCCATCTGGTCCGAGCACACCGGACTCCAGTCGGCCGGATAGAACGCAAGGATCACAGGCCGACCCCGGAGCTCGGCAAGCGAGACCGTCCGATCCGGGCCCGAGGAAAGCTCAAAGTCGGGAGCCCGGGTCCCGACCCGCAGCGGTGTTGCGCCTTCGCCACTCGTCATCGGCGGCCAGCGTTATCGGTGCGAATGAACGGAGCAAGTGCTCGCTGGTTCACGGCCTCTACGGATCGAGCGCGCGGCGTTCCGCATCGCACCCTGCGTCCGCAACCCCTCGGTGGCCAACGCACGTGTCGCCGTGTCCCGGGATTGCCTGATCCGGGGTTGCTGGCGGCCGACGTCAGTCCGTGATTGTCGCGACATGCTCGATCGCGGATCGGACCGCGCTCGACCCTTCTCCGACGGCGGCTGCGACGCGTTTCAGTGAGCCGCTTCGCACGTCGCCGACGGCGAAGATGCCCGGCACCGACGTCTCGAATGGCAACGGCCGTCGTGTCGCGAAGTTGGGGCCGTCGGCAATCGATTCGGGTAAGGAGCGATCGGTCAGGACGAATCGCCTCGCGTCAAGTTCCAACGCGCCGGCCAGCCACGTCGTCGCAGGGTCAGCGCCGATGAAGCAGAACAGCCCGGAGCATGCGACGGTCCGACGCTCGCCGGTGGGCGTGTGCTCAAGCGTGACGTGGTCGAGGTGGCTCTCACCCTCGAGCGCACGGACCTCTGTGTCGATGACGAGCTCGATGCGTGGGTCAGCGTCGATCCGCTCGATCAGATAGTGCGACATGCTGTGCGAGAGGTCGCTGCCACGGATCACGATCGATACCTGGCTTCCCTGTTGGGCGAGGTAGATCGAAGCCTGCCCAGCGGAGTTGCCTCCGCCAATCACGATGACGGGCCAGCCGCTGCAGATCCGCGCTTCGAGATCGGTGGCTGCGTAGTAGACCCCAGCGCCTTCGAAGCGCTCCAGATCATCGACGGCGAGGCGTTGGTAGCGGGCGCCGGTCGCGATGATCGCGGTCCGAGTCGGGATCTCGCTGCCGTCGGCGAGCACCATGACCAGGAAGCCGTGCTCGATTCGCACGCCGGCTACCTCGCAGGGTGCGTTGAGGCGAGCGCCAAGCCGTTGTGCCTGGACAGCGGCACGGGCCGTGAGCTCTTCGCCGGAGATTCCGTTGGGAAAGCCGACGTAGTTCTCGATGCGTGAGCTGGCACCGGCTTGCCCACCGACGGATGCGGCGTCGAGCGAGACGGTCCTGAGCCCTTCGGAGGCTCCGTAGACGGCTGCCGCCAGGCCGGCCGGGCCACTTCCCACGACGACGAGATCGAACAGGTAGCCGGGCGCGGGCCGGAAGGTCAGTCCGAGATGCTCGGCGAATTCGCCGGGGGATGGGTGACGCAGCACGCCGGTGGTGGTGATCACCACCGGCGTGTCCGGCCGCCGGAGCCCCATATCGGCGAGCAGGACCTCGGCGTCGTCTGAGTCCTCGATGTCGACCCACGTATGCGGGACCCGAGAGCGGGCGGCAAAGGCGCGCAACGCCATGGCCTCCGGCGAGTAGCGAGAGCCGATGATCCGTATGGCTTGCGCACCCTCTCCGGTGCGCAAGAGCTCCCGTCGGGCGACGAATGCCGAAAAGATCGTCTCCGCGAGATCTGGGTGAGTACTCATGACCCGGCGGAACGACTCGGGCGGTATGGCCAGCACGCGGCCGCGCTGACTCACGCGAGCCGTGAGATACAAGCGTTGTCCCGTCACCATGCTCAACTCCCCCAGGAACCGTCCCGCGATCTGGGTGGTGATCAAGGTCTCGCCGTCACGATCAGGTCGGATGATGTCCACGGCGCCTTCGAGCACGACCACGAAGTCGGAGGACTCGTCACCCGCGCGGTAAAGCACATCGCCAACCTCGACCGCGCGCTCCTCGCCGAAGGCCGCCAGCTCAGTCAGTGCTCCGGCATCCAGGATCGGTGCGGCCGGGTCGGGGAGCGCGATGGCGAGATCGGTGTTCAACGTCGAAGGGCTACGGGCCGAGGGCTGGGTCACGGCAAATCCCGCTGCAGCGTTCGTTGACGGTCGACGAGGATGGACGCACTGAGCGCCGGGCGGGGATTGTCGAGCAGGCGATCAAATACGACGGCGAGCGTGTCGAGCTCCCTGCTCGTCAAGACGTTGAAGGAGTAGCGACGGATGGCCTCCGAGTGTTCGGGTGCCGCGTCGTCGACCGCAGCCTCGCGTAGCTCGTCATCGGTACAACCTCCAGCTGGTACTGGCGCTACGGCGCTGGTTCGAGCCGATCGAGCAGGCTATCCACGAATGAGAGGGTGTCGTCGTGCCCCGCAGTCACCCCGAGCATCTGTTCGAGGGCCAACACCTGGGCCAGGCCGGTCATCATGAGCAAGGCAGCGATGGGCGGAATGTGCTCGGCCCCGACGCCATCCGAGGCGAGCGCGGCCGTGATCGTCTGGAGCTGAGCAGAGCGAAAGCGCTCCGCGTATCGGGCGATTTCGGCACGGATCTGCTTACGGTGGTTCGCGAGCGCGACAAACTCGATCGTGAACACGGCGCCCCGCGGATCAGCGTTGAGTTGCCAGAGGGTTCGCAGCGAGCCGCGCGCGGCGGCGGTGCGCTCGAAGCGCGCGAGGTTCTCGTCGGCGCGGCGCCGGAAGATCTCGACGAAGAGATCGTCCATCGTTCGGAAGTAGTAGTGGACCAGCTGCGGCTTGAGGCCGGCCTTGGCGCCGACTCGCCGCGAGGTGACCGCCGCGTAGCCCTCTTCAAACAGCAGCTGCTCGGCGGCGTCAACCAGCTGGGCCCGCGTCTTGGAGTCCACGGCCCCGATGCGGCGAGGAGACGTGCTCGTCACCCGGACACGTTGCCACGCAGCCCGTTGGGATGCTAAGCAACTGCCAAAGGCGTTGTGCGGGTGCACAGCAGCAGGTGAGCCTCGCGACCGGGCGCTGAAGGAGGCGAGTTGACGGACTGGGAGACGACCGACTTCTTCAGCGACGAATCGCTCATCGCGGACCCGTATCCGTACTTCGAGCAGCTGCGCTCGATGTGCCCAGTCCTTCCGCTACCCCATCACGGGGTCGTCGCGGTCACTGGATACGACGAGGCGTGCGAGGTCTACCGCGACGTCGACACGTTCTCCTCGTGTAACTCGGTGATCGGTCCATTCGCGACGTTCCCGGTGGCTCTCGAAGGCGACGACGTGAGCGAGACCATCGACAGCCACCGGCACCAGCTCCCGATGAACGAGCACATGGTCACGATGGACCCGCCCGCGCATACCCGCGAGCGGGCGCTGCTGATGCGGCTGATCACGCCGAAGCGCCTCAAGGACAACGAAGCGTTCATGTGGCGGCTCGCCGATCAACAGCTCGACGAGTTCGTCGCGGCTGGCCAGTGCGAGTTCATCGCCGCATACGCGCAGCCCTTCGCCATGTTGGTTGTCGCTGATCTGCTCGGTGTACCGGAGGAGGACCACGAGCGATTCCGGGACGGCTTTGGTTTGAGCGCGACGCCAGGTGAGATCGGCGGCGGGGAACAGGGCGAGTCCGACCTCAATGCGCTGGCGTGGCTCGACGACTGGTTCGCCCGGTACATCGAGGACCGACGGCGCGAGCCCCGCAACGACGTGCTGACACAGTTGGCGGTTGCGACATATCCGGACGGGAGCACCCCCGACGTCACCGCCGTCGTACGAACGGCCACATTCTTGTTCGCCGCCGGCCAGGAGACGACAGCACGTCTGCTCGCCGCCGCGTTGAAACACCTTGCCGAACACCCTGACCTCCAGACGGAATTACGGGAACACCACGACCTCATCCCCGCGTTCGTCGAAGAAGTGCTCCGCATCGAGAGTCCGGTGAAGGCAGACTTTCGTCTCGCCCGCCGCGCTACGACGATCGGCGACATGGATATCGCCGCGGGCACACCGGTCATGCTGCTCAACGGGGCCGCGAACCGCGACCCCCGGCGCTTTGAGTGCCCGGCCGAGTTCCACATCGACCGTCCCAACACCCAGGCGCACATCGCCTTCGGCCGCGGCCAGCACTCCTGTCCCGGCGGCCCCCTGGCCCGCGCCGAGGGCCGCATCAGCCTCGAGCGCATCCTCGACCGGATGCACGACATCCGATTGGCCGAGGAGCACCACGGCCCCACGAACGCCCGCCGCTTTGACTACGTACCGACGTGGGTTCTGCGAGGTCTCAGCGAGCTGCACCTCGAGTTCACCCCGGGTGAGCGAAACGGATGAACGACGCTCCGACGAGCGCGGCGAGGATCAGCCACGTCGACCATCAGTCAACGGGTGGCACGGAGTGCCGTGTCGTCCGCTGGCACCTGCTGGGCTACTGCACGAACTCGGCCGCGCGGCGGTGGAAGCGCCAGCGGCCGTCGGCGCCGTGGTGCAGGACGTCCTCGTACCGGCCCACCAGCTGGATGCCCCACCCGGTGTCGCGCTGGAGCAGGAACACGACGTCGCTGATCGCGTGGGCCTCGTCGTCGTCCCAGTCGGTGACGAGGGTGTTCAGCACGAGGTGGCGCTGCGGCCGGGCCGGCTTCCACTTGGCGTAGGCGTCGCGGAGGGCGTCGTGGCCTTCGAGGGTGCCCATGCCCGGGATGTCGCAGACGCCGTCGGGGCAGAACGTCGCGACGATGTCATCGGTACGACCGTCGTCCAAGGCCTGCGCGTACGCGGCCATCGCCGCGCGCACGCCCTCCACGACCGCGGCGTAGCTCGACGACGGGCTCATGGGGGTGGGCGCGCTCAGAAGCCGAGGTCGAGAAACGGCTTGTCGAAGGGCGACACGTTGATCAGCTGCAGCGCCGGGAGCAGACGGTCGGAGGGAAGACCGGCGAGATACCCGTCGATCGTCCGTTCGAAGTTCGAGATGTGGCCTTCGAGCCCGCTGGACAGACGCATGTACTCGAAGCCCTTCGCGTGGAGGCCCCTTTGCTGGCGGGGGAGATTCGAGAAGTCCTGGGCGGGGATGGGTGGCCACCGCGGATCGTCGCACTCCCACACCTCGGGCGGCGTGGGCTTCCCCGGCTCCTCACCTTCGGGGAACCGGGTGAGCGACCAGATCTCCATGAGCGTCTCCTCCGGCGCCAACGGGCGGAACCGATACGAAGAGGCGCTGCTGTACATCGGCAGCACGAAGTAGTGCGGGAAGCACGCGTAGAAGGTCTCGTTGAGCCCCCGCGCGTCGAGCTCGTTGAGGTCGGGGATGTCGGCGCCTCGATTCCGGTGCCAGCTCACCACCGCGTCGTTCAGTGTCCGGTTCCATGTTGCCCTCGCCTGCGTCGGGTCGGCGGGCAGCGTGGTGGCTCGGAGCCCTTCGGCGACGTGCACGTCGTTGGCGTGCACCATGCCGGCCATGCCCTCGCTCATCGTGCGCAGGTACTGGATGTCGGCGTCGATGAACGCGTCAGGGTCGAAGGCCGCATCGTTGCGCGACCCGTACCGTGTGGGGATGACAAGCTGGGGATGAGTCTGCACGACGTGATACATCTCGACGAAGGCCTCTTCGGCAAGCTTCCAGTTCACCGGGAGCCGGCACGCGAACCACAGCTCGGTCCGCAGGGACTCGACCTTCCACGCGTCCAGCGTGGTCGCGGCGGGCTCGATGCATTGGCGCAGCGGTGGCGCGTCGTCGTCGAGATTGATCCACGCACACCCGCCCCACACCTCGCACCGCACTGGAATGAGGTTGATGTCGTCGGGCTGCAGGTTGTGCTCGGTGAAGGTCTTCGCCGCTGGGACGTGGGTGTTCCGACCATCGAGGCCGTAGCACCACCCGTGGAACGGGCAGGTGAACCCGTTGGGGCATGTGCCTCGACCCTGGATGACCCTGACGCCACGATGGCGGCAGGCGTTCTGGAAGGCCCTGACCCCGAGGTCGGCGGTGCGCAGCACCATGATCGACTGATCGAGGAACTCGTACTCGACGAAGTCGTTCGCCGCGGGGATCTCCTCGAGGCGGCAGGCCATCTGCCAGACCCGCGGCCACAGGAGCTCGGCTTCCATCTGGAAGAAGTCCGGGTCGAAATAGCGCTGCTTGCGAACCCGGTCGGGGAGCTCCATCGCGTAGGGCACGGGGAGCACCGGGCGCTGCTGGTCCACGAGTGCCACGCGGCCCCCCTTCTCTCTTGTCGCGCGAACCCGGCCCGTATACTAACCGGTCGGTACAAATTTGCGCGGACCGCGACGACGGAGTTTCCCGCCTTATGACCACCGACGTCGACGTGCTGATCGTCGGTGCCGGCATCACTGGCATCTATCAGCTGTATCGGGCTCGCGAAGCCGGGTTCTCGGCTGCGCTGCTGGAGGCGGGCAGCGGCGTCGGGGGCACGTGGTACTGGAACCGCTACCCCGGCGCACAGTTCGACTCGGAGAGCTACACGTACGGCTACCTCTTCTCGAGGGAGCTGTTCGAGGACTGGGAGTGGCGCGAGCACTTCGCGCACCAGCCGGAGACGGAGCGCTACCTCAACCACGTGGTCGACCGGTTCGACCTGCGCCGCCTCATCCGATGCGGCGCGACGGTCACGTCAGCGACGTACGACGAGCCGACCGGGGCATGGACGGTCGGGGTGGACGACGGGACCGAGATCCGGGCGCGGTTCGTGATCGCCGCGACCGGCGTCCTCTCGGTTCCCTACTACCCGGAGGTGCCCGGGCGCGAGGACTTCCGCGGTGAGCAGTACCACACCGGGCGGTGGCCGCCGACGCCGGTGGAGTTTGGCGGCAAGCGAGTCGCGGTCATCGGCACCGGGTCCAGCGGGGTGCAGCTCATCCCCGCCATCGCGGACGAGGTCGCTTCGCTGGCCGTGTACCAGCGCACGGCCAACTGGTGCACGCCACTCAACAACGCACCGATCACGCCCGGCGAGCAGGCCCGGCTGCGAGCCGAGTTCGACGCGCTGTGTCAGACGCTCAACACGTCGCCGAGCGGGTTTCTCCACCCCACCCACGATCGCACGACCTTCGACGATTCGCGCGAGGAGCGGTGGGCGTTCTACGAGAAGATGTGGAACAGCCCAGGCTTCTCGAAGCTCACGAGCAACTACACGGACCTGCTGTACGACCACGACGCCAACGCTGAGTGGTGCGAATTCATTGCCGAGAGGATCCGTGGCGTCGTCGACGATCCGGCGACGGCGGAGAACCTGATCCCGAAGAGCCACCGCTTCGGCGAGAAACGGCCTCCCTTCGTGACGGGCTACTACGAGGTGTACAACCGGCCGAACGTCTCGCTCGTCGACCTCGAGCAGACCCCGATCCTGCGCGTGACCGCGGGTGGGATCGAGACGGCCGACGGCGTGCGCCCGATCGACATCATCGTGTGGGCGACCGGCTTCGACTTCGGCACGGGCGCGCTTGCGCGCATGGGGATCCGCGGCCGGCGCGGACTCGCGCTCGAGGAGTACTGGGCCGACGGTCCCCGAACGTTCCTCGGTGTGCAGACCAGTGGCTTCCCGAACCTCTTCTTCCCGGGTGGCCCGCACGCCGCGGCGGGCAACAACCCGCGGTACAACGGCGACCAGGTGGACTTCATCACCGACACGCTCGTCTATGTCCGCGAGCACGGGTACGACACGATCGAGGTGGACCCGGCGTCGGAAGACCGGTGGACCAGCATGGTGGACCGCAACGCGCGACGGGCACCCTCGTTCGGGGAGAGCAGCTACTACTTCGGCAGCAACATCCCGGGGAAACCCCGCAAGTACCTCCTGAACGCGGGCGGCCGGCCGCATCTCTTCACGGTGATGGCCGAGGTCGTCGAGAACGACTACCAGGCGTTCAGACTGTCGCGACTGGCGTCGCCGGTGAGCTGACCGCTCCCGGCAGGCGGAGCGGGGGCGCGGTCAGCAGGAAATGGCTCCGGTCGTGCTCGCGCAGCCACGACGCGAGCTCGTGGAGGTACCACAGCTCCCCGAGTGGGACGCCGAGCCGGAACAGGCAGAGGTGGTGGATCGGAAGCAGCGAGTGGCGGCTCTCGTCGCGGTCCCGGCCGACCAGCCCCTCGACCGCGTAGTTGTCCGCCACGAGGGCCGAGATCTGCGATTCGGTGATCCACTCCAGCAGCGACTCGTCGCGTGCGTCGAGGTAGGTGCACATCGCGTGGATCTTCTTGGGATCCGGGTCGCGGTTCCATTCGAGGACCTTCGTCGCGAAGCCCGTGTGCAGCAGGAGCATGTCGCCCGGCTCGACTACGACGTTGTCGGCCGCCATGATCTCCTCGAGCGTCGTGCGGTCGACGCCGCGCCAGTCGTGGCCCAGGTGGTGGGCGAGGTCGACGAGGACGCCGCGCCCCTGCACGCTGTGGAAGGCCATGTGCTCCATGCCGAGGTGGTGGGCGAAGCAGCGGTGCTGGCCACCGTCGCCGGCGGCGTCGGGCCGCGGTCCGACGAGGTCGACGCCGGCGCGGTACCCGTTGTAGTAGACGGGCTCGTCGATCCCGTCGCCGTCGGCATCGAACTCAGCTCCCGCGTGGGCCAATGAGTCCCACTGGGTGGAGTACTGCAAGGCGAGCGTCACCACGTCGTCGGCCCACACGTCGACGTAGCGAGGGTCGCCCCACTTCTCCATCTCGCTCTGGTGGACGTTGTAGAAGGTGGCGGGGTTGCCCTCCATGTCCTCGGTCGGGGCGAGGACCGGTGGGTGGCGTCGCTGGTTGAGGGCGGTCCCGCCGGGGTAGTCGAGTGGCAGGCTCAGGCAGAAGCTGATTCCGGCCTCGACCTCTCGCACACCCTCGAGGACCTTCTCGGCGGTGAGGAGGTTGATTCGGCCCAGCTCGTCGTCGTCGCCCCAGTCGCCCCACGTCGATCCGGCCGGCCGGTGCGTCCATCGCTTCGTCACGTCCTCTTCCTCCCGCAGCGTCCGATGCCTCGCGGTAGCATTTCATGTACCGACCGGTTGGTTCACCAATGCGTCGCGGTGGGGAGGAGGTCACGTCGCATGGCGGCCAAGGATTTCGTGGTCTCGGCCGACGGCCACATCCTCGAGCCGACGGACCTGTTCGTCACTCGCCTGCCGAAGCACCTCCGGGATCGTGCCGTCTGGGAGGAGGACTTCGAGATCGAGCCTCTCGTCGAGGACGGCGCACGGATCTTTCGGCGTCTGCACACCTCGGGGTTCGAGGGCTGGACGGTGTCTCGGTACCGCCAGACGGGCGGACGGATGCCCGAGGGCGACCCCGATCGGATCCTCGAGGACCTCGATCTCGACGGCGTCGACGTGGCGCTGATGCACCCGAACTTGTCGCTGTTCGGTCTCTACTCGGACGATCACGAGCTCTCGATGGCGCACGCCCGCGTCTACACCGACTACCTGATCGAGCGCTTCACCCCCTACTTCCACCGGATCAGCCCCACCGCCCCCGTTCCGGTCACCGACATCGCGGACGCGGTCGCCGAGATCGAGCGGGTGGCCGCCGCCGGGTTCCGGGGGATCCTCCTTCCGGCGGTCGCGCCCAGCCCATATTTCGCAGCCGACTACGAGCCCGTGTGGGCGGCAGCCCAGGCCAACGGCGTCCACGTGTTCTTCCACTGCGCCACCGGCGGCGTGAAGGTTGACGACCCAGAGTCGACGACGCTCAAGACGGTCATGGGGATGGCCGCGGAAGTCAACAAGCCGATGAAACCGAAGCTGGCCTCGCGGCGGATGATGACGCAGTGCGTCTACAACACGATCAACCCCCAGCAGATCATCATCGAGCTCGTCGGCGGCGGCGTCCCCGAGCGCTATCCGGACCTGCATTTCTCGCTGATCGAGTTCAACGCCCACTGGCTCGCATCGCTGGTGGGGGCCATGGAGAAGGCGTGGGTCACCGGCGTGGGCCAGGACGCCGACTGGTGGCTCGGGTACTGGGACGACGCCCGTGCCGCCGACGACCAGCCATCGATGGCGCGCATGTTCGACCTGAACGAGAAGTGGCCGTATCCGTTGCGACCCAGCGAGTACGTCCGCCGCCAGTTCCACGTGTCCTTCTCGGACGATCCGGTCGCCGTCGCGTGCCGGCACCTCACGGGGGTGTCGACGCTCGTGTGGGGCTCCGACTATCCGCATGCCGAAGGGACGTTCCGCGGCAGTCGCGAGCTGATCGCGACGCAGTTCGCCGACGTCCCCGCGGACGAGCGGGCCGCCATCCTCGGCCGCACCCTGGGTGGACTGCTGGGGTTCCAGGCCCCCGTCGCATCGGCGAGCGCTCGGACCTAGGACGCTCGGCACCTGGGAGGTGCTCGGCATCGTGGGTCGCGTCAGCGGGCTCGCCGCGAACGAGGGTGGTGCCGTCGTCGGGCAGCGCACGCCGTGTCTTGTGACGCGTCCGACGTGGCGTCCGAGGCGCCCGTGAGCGACTACCGATTCGATGGGCGCGTCGCGGTCGTCACCGGATCGGGGCGTGGCATCGGTCGGGCCTACGCGGCGCTCCTCGCCCGCCGGGGCGCCCGCGTGGTCGTCAATGACCTCGGCGGGTCGATCGATGGCGCGGGTGCCGACGCGGCACCCGCGGAGGGCACCGTTGCCGAGATCGTCGGCGCAGGGGGTACTGCGATCGCCGACGGTCACGATGTCTCTACCGTGACCGGCGCGCAGGCGCTCGTCGACACCGCGGTGGCCCAGTTCGGGCGCCTCGACATCCTCATCAACAATGCGGGCATCGTCCGGTGGGGCGGGTTCCCGGAGGCGGACGCGGAGAACCTCGCGAGGCACCTCGCCGTGCACGTCGGCGGCTCCTTCAACACCGCCCGCGCCGCGTGGCCGCACATGGTCGAGCAGGGCTACGGCCGGATCGTCATGACCACGTCGACGGGGATGTTCGGCCTGCCGGCCAATCTCTCGTACGCCACAGCCAAGGCCGCGGTCATTGGGCTCACGCGCAGCCTCACGACCGCGGGCCGGGCGCACGGCATCACGGTGAACCTCATCGCGCCGGCGGCGCTCACCCGCATGGCCGGCCAACCCCAGGGTGCAGGCGACGACTCGCCCGAGATGTCACCCGACCTCGTCGCGCCGATGGTGGCCTTCCTGGCACACGAGGCCTGCCCGGTGAGCGGTGAGATCTACACCGCGGGCGCGGGTCGCTTCGCCCGTCTCTTCATCGCCTCGACCCCGGGATACGTCCAGGTCGCGCCCGCGCCGACGGTCGAGACGGTCGCCGAGCACTGGGCCACGATCAACGACGAGGCCGGCTACGACGTCCCGACCGACCTCGGCGCCTGGTCGGCCGCGTTCATGGCCCACCTGAACGAAGGGACCCCCGGCGGGTGAACTTCTCCCTCACCGACGCCGAACGCGACTTGGCCGGGCTCTGCCGCGACTTCGCGCAGCGCGAGATCGCGCGGCGTGCGCCGCGTGCCTGGGACGAGGCGCGCTGCCCGACCGACCTGTTGCGCGAGATGGGCGAGCTCGGCCTCCTCGGCATGCTGATCCCCGAGGAATGGGGCGGGATCGGCATGTCGACGGTCGGCTTCGTCGCCGCGATGGAGCAGCTCGGGGTGGCCGACCAGTCGGTCGCCGCCGCATGGCAGGCGCACGTGACGATCGGCTCGTTGCCGCTCTACCTCTTCGGGGACGACGCGCAGCGGGAACGCTGGCTGCGTCCCCTCGCCGAAGGACGCGTGCTCGGTGCGTTCGGTCTCACCGAGCCGGACGCCGGCTCCGATGCCCGCGGGATTTGCACGCGGGCGGAGCCCCGTGACGGCGGTTGGCTGATCAACGGGAGCAAGACGTTCATCTCGAACGCCGGCACCGACATGTCCTTCGGCGTCACGCTGCTGGCCCGCACCGACAGCGGGCAGGACGGGACGCCGCGGTTCGCGAGCTTCGTCGTCGAGAAGGACACGCCGGGCTACACCATGGGTCCGAAGATGCGCGGCATCGGGTGGCGGAGCCTCGACACCCGCGAGCTGCACTTCGACGACGTCTGGGTGCCCGCGGACCATCTCGTCGGCGACCCCGACCTCGGCCTCGGCCAGTTCCTCGCCACCCTCGAGGTCGGACGCATCTCGATCGCGGCGCTGTCGCTGAGCCTGACCCAGGCCGTGCTCGACCTGGCGACCGAGTACGCGTGCCAGCGCGTCCAGTTCGGTCAACCGATCTCGAAGTTCCAAGCCATCCAGTTCAAGCTGGCGGACATCGCGACCGAGCTCGAGGCGGCACGCTGGCTCACCTACCGCGCCGCCCACCTGCGCGACACCGGGCAGGCGTTCCAGACCGAGGCGGCGATGGCGAAGCTCAAAGCCAGTCGCCTCGCGACGTGGGCCGCCTCCGAGGCCGTCCAGATCCATGGCGGGATCGGGTACATGCTCGACACGCCGGTCGCGCGCTTCTATTGCGACTCGAAGGTGCTGGAGATCGGTGAGGGGACGAACGAGATCCAGCACCTGGTGATCGCGCGCGCGTTGGGCTGTTGAGCTCAGATGCGAACGAGACGCCGGATGCCGTCGGCGATGCGGTCGCGGTCGGGGAGCCACGCTCGCTCGAGGTCCGGCGCGTAAGGCGGGGGCGTCGCGGCAGCGCCGATGCGTTCGACGGGCGCGTCGAGGTCCCAGAAGCTGTCGCGCGCGACGGTCGCGGCGATCTCGGCGCCGATGCCGAAGGGCACGACGGCCTCGTGGGCGATCAGCAGCCGGCTCGTCTTGTGGACCGACTCGAGGATCGGCGCCGTGTCGAGCGGCGCCACGGTTCGCAGGTCGATCACCTCGACGGAGGTGCCTTCACGGGCGAGGAGCTCGGCGGCGGCCACCGCCTCGTGCACCATCCGTGACACGGACACGACCGTGACGTCGGAGCCCGGCCGGACGACGGCCGATCGGCCGATCGGGACGAGGTAGTCGGGCGGCGGCTGTGGTCCCTTCATTCCGTAGAGCAGCCGGTTCTCGATGAAGACGACCGGGTTCGGGTCCTGGATCGCCGTCCGCAGGAGGCCGTAGGTGTCGGCGGGCGTCGAGGGCATGACGACGCTCAGGCCCGGGATGTGCGCGAGCAGCGCCTCGAGGCTCTGCGAGTGCTGGCTTCCCGAGGAGCGGCCCGCGCCGAACTGGGTCCGGACGGTGAGCGCCATCTGCGCGGCCCCGCCGGTCATGTACGGCAGCTTCGCCGCCTGATTGAGCAGCTGGTCGAGGCAGACGCCGAGAAAGTCGAGATACATCAGCTCGACGATGGGGCGCAGCCCGGCCATCGCCGCGCCGACCCCGAGGCCGACGATCGCCATCTCCGAGATGGGGGTGTCGCGCACGCGGTCGCCGAAGCGCTCCTGGAGTCCGCGTGTGAGCCCGAACACGTTGCCGCCGGCGGCGACGTCGATCCCGGCGACGAACACGCGGTCGTCGACCGCCAGCTCTGCGTCGAGCGCGGTGCGGACCGCGTCCATCGTGCGGAAGGTCGGTGCATCGGGGCCCGGCGGCGCCGGCTCCGGGTGCGCCGGGCGGGGGTGGAGCACGAAGTCGGTCACGGTCGCCGCCGCTGGGCTCGCGAGCTGGCGTGCCGCCTCGAGCGCCGCGTCGAGCTCGTCACGAACCGACGCGGCGAGCGCCGTGAGCTCGTCGTCGCCGACACCGACGGCGCGCAGCCGCGCCTCGTGGGCGGGGATCGGATCGCGCGCTTCCCAAGCCCGGACTTCGTCGGGGTCGCGGTAGCGCTGCGGGTCGCCCTCGTAGTGGCCGTGCCAGCGGTAGGTGGTTGCCTCGACGACGGCGGGGCCGCGGCCACCGCGGATGGCGGACACGAACTCCTCCATGATTGCCGCGGTCTCGGTGACGTCGTTGCCGTCGACCGACACGTAGTCGAGGCCGTAGCCCGCCGCCCGCCGCTCGAGCGGTGCTGCGTGTTGGGTCGAGGCGGGCGAGAACTCGGCGTAGCCGTTGTTCTCGCAGAAGAAGACCACCGGCAGCTGCCACACCGCGGCGAGGTTCAGCGCTTCATGGAACGCCCCCTGGGCGGGCGCCCCATCGCCGAAGAACGCGACGGCGACGCTGCCGTCGCCTCGGAGCTGCGCGGCGGTCGCGGCGCCCACCGCGATCGGCAGGCCGGCGGCCACGATCCCGTTCGCGCCGAAGATCCCGAGCTTCGGGTCGGCGATGTGCATCGAGCCCCCACGACCGCGGTTCGTGCCCTGCTCCTTGCCCATCAGCTCGCCGAACATGCCGAGCGGGTCCAGCCCCTTCGCCAGGCAGTGACCGTGGCCGCGATGCGTGGACGTGATGACGTCCGCGGAGCCGAGCGGCCAGCACGCACCGACCGCCGCCGCCTCCTGGCCGATGGAGAGGTGCACGAAGCCGGGCACCTCGCCGTCGCGATAGAGCACCGACACGCGCTCCTCGAACCCGCGGATCCGCAGCATCCGCCGGTGCATCTCCACGAGGTCCGCGCGTGGGAACACCGAAGGGGAGGACCGGCCGTCAGTCACGAACCATGTATTGTACTGGTCGGTACAAACGCGGAAGGGCTCATGGCCGACCAGATCGAGATCCCCGACGCGTTCCCCGGCGTGGGCGTGGTGGCGGGGAAGCGCGTGGTGCTGACGGGTGCCAGCCGTGGGCTCGGTGCGCTGCTGGCACACGCGTTCTCGGATGCAGGCGCGTGTGTGGCGCTGGTGGCGCGCACCGAGCAGGACCTCAAGACGGTCGCGGCGTCGCTGCCCGGACGATCCCTCGTGCTCAGCGGCGACGTGACGGACGAGGACTTCAACGAGTCCGTCGCCGACGCCGTCGTGGCGGAGTGGGGCGGCGTCGACGTGTGGATCTGCAACGCGGGGATCTCGCCGGTCGTGGGCGGTCCGCTCGACGTCGGCGCGTCGACCTGGCGCCGGGTCCTCGAGGTGAACCTCACCGGGGCCTTCCTCGGCGCCCGTGCCGCCGCGCGCGTGATGCGTGAGGGCGGGCGCCTGATCTTCACCGGGTCCGTCCTGGGGGAGCGGCCGCATGAGGGGCTCAGCGCGTACGGCGCCTCGAAGGCCGGGCTTGTGGGCTTGGCGAAGGCACTCGCGCTCGATCTGGCGGCCTCGGGCGTGACCGTGAACGTCGTCGCGCCGGGATGGTTCGATTCGCCGCTGGCCGACGCATGGAAGAGCAACCCGGAGCTCGCGGCGGGGATCGTCGCGCACACCCCGCAAGGGCGCTGGGGGTCATCCACTGATCTCGCCGGCGCGTACCAGTTCCTCGCCTCCGACGCGTCCGCGTTCGTGACGGGCACCGTGCTCACCGTCGACGGCGGCTACCGGCTCGCATGACCGACGAGCCGGGTCCGCGACGTGTCGTGGCGATCACCGGTGCCGGGGGCGCGCTCGGGGCGGCCGTGTCCCGCCAGCTCGCGGGGGAGCCCGGCACGGATCTCGTGCTGAGTGACGTCAGCGCGTCGGCACTCGAGGCGACCGTGCGCGGGCTGCCGGCACACGGCGCCTCGTTCGAGACGATGCTCGCCGACGTCAGTGACCCGGCGGCGGTCGAGTCCGTCGTTCGGCTGGCGGTCGAGCGGTTCGCACACCTCGACGTGCTCATCAGCAACGCCGGCGTGCTCTCGCCGAACGGTCGCATCCACAACCTGGCCACGGCGGACTGGGAGCGCGCGTTCCGGATCAACGTCCTCGGCGCGGTCAACGGGATCCGCGCCGCGGTGCCGGCCATGCGGGCGCAGCGCTCGGGCTCGATCGTGCTGACGGCGTCCGTCGCGGGCATCACGGCGTGGTCTCACGCGGCGCCGTACTGCGCGACGAAGGCTGCGGTGATCCAGCTCGCGAAGGTCGCAGCGGTCGAGTACGCCCGCGACGGGATTCGCGTGAACTGTGTGTGCCCCGGGACCTTCCGCTCGGCGATCCACGCGGACCTGCCGCCGGAGACGCTGGAGTCGATCGGGGCGCGGCACCCGCTGGGGCTGGGATCGGCTGAGGACCTGGTGGGGATGTACTCGTACCTCGCCAGCGACGCGTCCCGCTGGACGACCGGCTCGGCCCTCGTCGTCGACGGCGGGTACGCCGCGCCCTGATCGTCTTCTCTTCCGCCGACCCGCCTCGGGCCGCACGCGGTGGCGCGACGTCTACGCCGTGCGCGGCGAGCGTCGGTTCGACGCGGGGTTCTCGATGCCCCGCATGAAGATCTCGGCGAAGGGCTTCGCGACGTCACGAGCCGACAGTCGCCCGCCCGGCCGCAGCCACAGATAGGTGTAGTTGTGCATGCCGAGCCAGGCCATCGCCGTGAGCCTCGGATCGAGGTCACGGAACTCGCCCGAGTCCACACCGGCTTGCAGGACCGCCTCGACCCGCCGCTCGTACTCGCGGCGTCGCCCGCGGAACTGCTCGGCTCGTTCGCCCGTGAGCGCCGGGAACTCGTGCAGGAACACCCAGACGTGGTCCGGGTATCGGTGGATGACGTCGAGGAGCTCGTCGCCGAGCATGGCGAGTTGCGCCGGCGGCGACCCTCCCGCCTCCTGGACGCGATCCGCGCCCGCCATGACTTCGTCCATCACGCGATCGTGGATGGCGGCAAGCAGCTCCTCCTTCGACCCGATGTAGTGGTAGAGCGCGCCCTTGCCGAGGTCGTTGGCCGCACAGAGCTCGGCGGTCCCCGTGGCGTGGTAGCCCTGACGGGCGAAGACCCGAGCCGAGGTGTCGATGATCGCCGCGCGGCGCGCTTCCCACTTCGCGCTGCGTCCACGCTCGTCGGGTGCGGCGGTCGGCGCCATCCTCGTCGACGCTAGTGGGCGGTCCACCGAGGCGGCTGCTGCTCGATGAACGCCGACCGTTCTGCTTGTGTGTCCACGGACCCGAGCACCTCGTCGATCGTCTGCGCCCTGCCATCGGTCGAGGGACTGGGGTCGACGCGATCCTGACGGGCGAGCCGATCGACGCCCGTCGCGCGTTCGACCTTGGGACGGTGACCAGCCTCGTGCGTCTCGAGCCCGTCGGCGATCGCGAGGCCGTCAACGGCCGCCACGATCGGTTGCACGCATGCCGGGTACGTGTGCCCGGCGACGCCGCCCCGCCCGGTGACGACCGTCCGGGCGTCGCCGATCTCGCTGATGAGCGCGAGGTCGGCTCCGGGGCGATGCCGCGTGAGGACGCCGGTCCACTCCGACGACGAGGACCGCACGGCTTCCAACATCGAGGGCGCTCCCACTCCGGCCTCCGCCGGGCTGCGACGAGATCTAAATTCTGACTGGTCGGTACAAAGCTGTCACGCCCGGGAGGGCCGAGGTGAGCAACGGGACGCGCGGCCCGAGGTCGGGGTGATGCGCGCGACCGAGGCCGACCTCAACTGGTTCGCCGTCCTCGCGCATCACGCGAGCCGCACGCCGGGAAAGCCGCTCAGCGTGTTCGGCGAGGAGACGATCACCTACGAGGAGATGGCCACGCGCGCCGCGTCGCTGGCCGGCGGGCTGCACGAGCGCGGCGTGCGCGCCGGTGATGTCGTGGGTCTCCTGTCGCACAACTGCCCTGAGTTCCTCGAGACGGTCTTCGCTGCGAACTATCTGGGCGCGATCGCGATGCCGATCAACTGGCGCCTCGCCGCACCGGAGGTCCGGTACATCCTCGAGCACTCCGAGGCACGCGCGCTCGTCTGCAGCGAGGCGCTCGGCGATCTCGCGACCGAGGCGACCACCGGTCTCGAGGACACGCTCGTCCGTGCGTGCGTCGCGCGACGCCCGCCCGCGGGATGGGTCCCGCTCGCCGATCTTCGGTCTTCGTCGAGTGTCCCGCCGCCAGTCCCCGCCGCCGGCGACGACGTGCACCGGTTGATGTACACCTCGGGGACGACCGGGCGCCCGAAGGGCGTGATGATCACGCACGAGAACCTGGCGTGGAAGAACCTCGCGCACATCATCGAGTTCGCCTTCACGAGCGACGATCTCGGCCTCGCGTGCGGACCGCTGTACCACGTCGGGGCGCTCGATCTCACGACGACGAGCCTGATCGCCGCCGGCGCCACCGTCATCATCCACCCGATCTTCGAGGCGTCCGCCGTGGTCGACGAGCTCGAGCGGTCGCGCGTCACCACGGTGTGGCTGGCCCCGGCGATGATCAACGCGATCATGGCCCTGCCCGAGATCGAGCAGCGTGACCTCTCGTCGGTTCGGCTGGTGATCAACGGCGGGGAGAAGATGCCGATCCCGCTGATCGAGCGGCTCCAGCGGGCGTTTCCGGCCGCGTGGTTCGCCGACGCCTACGGCCTCACCGAGACGGTCTCGGGTGACACCTTCCTCGACCGGGACAGCATCGTCGCAAAGCTCGGCAGCGTCGGCCGGCCCTGCCTCTATCTCGAGCTCGACATCTGGGACGAGGAGGGACGCTCGCTCCCGTCGGGCGAGCGCGGCGAGGTCGTCCTGCGCGGCCCGAAGGTCTTCAAGGGCTACTGGCGGGACCCCGAGGCGACCGCGGCGGCGTTCGTCGGCGGCTGGTTCCACACCGGCGACATCGGTGTCAGGGATGACGACGGGTACCTCTACATCGTGGATCGGCTGAAGGACATGATCGTGTCGGGCGGCGAGAACATCGCGGGCTCCGAGATCGAGCGCGTCCTCTACGAGCACGACGGGGTCCTCGAGGCTGCCGTCGTGGGACGGCCGGATGAACGATGGGGCGAGGTCCCCGCGGCCTTTGTCGTGCTGCGGCCGGACGCGGCGGCGGGCGCCGACGACCTCATCGAGCATTGCCGAGGCCAGCTCGCGCGCTTCAAGGTCCCGAAGGAGATCCTCTTCCTCGATGCTCTGCCGCGGAATCCGTCCGGCAAGGTGCTCAAGCGTGAGCTCCGGGCCGAGTGGGACGTGTCGTCGTCGGGGCGTCTCTGAGTCGCGGCGAGCGCGGCATCCCGCGGTGCCGCGGTCGCGAGTTTCGCGTGCCCTGATCTGCCGGCTGCGCCGGCTCGCGCGGTACGTACCGTTGGCGCGGTCGCACGACCGCCGGGCCTTCCGTCGAGCGCCGCGAAGCGGGGCTGACCTGGGGTCCTAGGCTCCGCGGCGATGGCCACGTCGCGTGTGCGGGGAGCTCGGACCGCCGGCACGACCGAGTCGACGGACGGATCGCTTGCCTTCCAGCTCAGGGCGAAGCGATCCGAGATGATGGTTCTCGAGTTGGAGACGGTGGCGCTCCGGCTCTTCGAGGAACGCGGGTTCGCCAACGTGAGCGTCGACGAGGTTGCCTCGGAGGCGCAGATCTCCGTGCGCACCTTCTACCGCTACTTTCCGGGAAAAGAGGACGTGCTCCAGGTGCGGATCGAGCGGCGCAGCGAGGCGCTCCGCGCCGCGCTGCTCGCCCGCCCGCCCGACGAGCTGCCCCTTCACTCCCTGCGCGTTGCGTACGTCGATGTCTTGTCCGC
Organism: uncultured Actinomycetes bacterium; assembly: GCA_963731625.1. Classification (GTDB taxonomy): domain Bacteria; phylum Actinomycetota; class Acidimicrobiia; order IMCC26256; family PALSA-555; genus PALSA-555. Next base: position 490,980 of record CAVSWH010000001.1, on the reverse strand, counting down.
GGAGGACGTCGAGTTGCTGCGGCGTTGGATCACGGTCGTCGAGGCGACGCCCAGCGTGCTGAAGGGCGTTCTGGGCGGAATCGTGCTGAAGAGCCAGGGTGTGATGGCTGAGTTCTTCGCCTCCAGACTCGCGGTGCCGAGCGACGCCCTGATCCCTGTGGTGCTGGCCGCCGCGGCAGGAGGCGTCGTCCAGGCGGCGTTCACGCAGTGGTACATCCGGGGAGGGGATCTCGCGGCCGCGTTTTCAGATGCCCTGGAGGTCCTCGAGCAAACCATTGGCAGCGATCCGAGCGCCTGGTGACCGGCGGCCGCACCAGCCCAGGCCCAGCTCACGCGCACCGGCGCGGCTGCCCAATCGACGCTGCGGAGGCTCATCGAGCGCCGAGTTCGACGCGCCCGCTCGCACCAGCCGAACGAGTGATGCCGCCGTTCGGTCGGGTGAGGCGGTTGACGTTGGCGTCCTGATGGCCGTGCGGCACCGAGACGGTGCCGACGCGCATGGGCACGTGTAGCCGTGGGAGAACGGGTGCGCCTGGTCGCCTCGCACGCGCACGACGTCGTCACCGACGACGTCGACGAGGATCCCGCAGACCGCGGTGCAGACCCGACAGAAGCTGCGGACGGTCCGGACGTCGGGATCCCGAGCGAGAATGGCATTATCGTATGGCGCGAGGGCGACTTCTGCAACGGAGGATGGTGCGGTGAGCAGGCACGAGCGACCCCAGGGCGCCGCGGTGGACGAGGGCGTGGTCGACCCCCAGGTCGCCGCCTGGCTCGACGCCAACCCGACGGTGGGCACGCGGATCGAGGAGCTGCCGTCGGAGATGCTGACGCTGGCGCGCGGGCCACAGGGGGCAGAGCCGACGCGCGCCATCGCCCGCATCACCGACGAGGTCGTGGACGGTGTCCCGGTGCGGGTGTACGAGCACGACGCGGCGCCGACGGGGCTCGTCGTGTACTTCCACGGCGGCGGCCACTGCATCGGCAGCATCGGGCTCATGGACAACGTCGCCCGCGAACTCGCGCACGGCGCCGGAGCCGCCGTCGTCTCCGTCGAATACCGCCTCGCCCCCGAGCACCCGTACCCGGCGGGGCTCGACGACTGCGAGGCCGTCACGCGGTGGGCGCTCGCCCACGCCTCGCGCTTCGACGTCGAGGCCCGTCGCGTCGCGGTCGCCGGCGAGAGCGCGGGCGGCAACCTCGCGGCCGCCGTCGCCCTGAAGCTGCGTGAGCACGCGGCGTCGCCGCTTGCCGGTCAGGTGCTGATCTATCCGGGCGTCGACATCCCCGCGTCGGCGCACCCCTCCCGGACGGAGTTCGCGGGTCTCGTGCTCGCGCCGACGACGATGCACTGGTTCTGGGAGAGCTACGCCGCGGGGCGCGACCTCCGCGACGACCCGTTCGCGGTGCCGCTGCACGCGCCGACGCTCGCCGGACTCCCGCCGGCGATCGTGGTGCTCGGCGGCTGCGATCCACTGCGCGACGAGGGGCGCGCGTACGCCCGACGACTGCAAGAAGAGGGGGTTGCCGTCGAGGAGATCTGCTACGCGGGCCAGCCCCACGGCTTCGTCAACTTCGGGCTACCCGCAGCCGAGCAGGCCTTCGGTGAGGTCGGGCGCTGGTTGCGCGCCTGCTTCGCGCGTGCGTAGCGAGCAGCGCCCGGGGCGGGCCTCGTCTACCGGTTGAGGAGCAGGTTGGCGATGGGCGTGGCGTCCGGAAAGGACCCGGTGATCCCCGAGCTCATGTAGCCGGCGTCGGAGATCAGCGTGATGCCGCTGATCGCGACCGCCGCGTCGCTGCAGAGGAAGACGAGGGCGTACGCCTGCTCGAGGGGGGTCGAGGGCTCGATCGCCGTCTCGCCCCGGTAGTCGGCGCCGAAGCCGAGCCACATCTCCTTGTTCGCCTGCGCGAGGGGCGTGTCCGTCGGCCCCGGGCAGATCGCGTTGATGCGGATGCCCTGCTTCAGGAGCGGGAAGGCCTGCCGGGCGACGTAGGCGCAGATCGCCTGCTTCATCGACATGTAGTCGGCCTTGCCGTGCTCCTCCACCCAGCGCACGGCGCTGTCGAAGTCCGGCGTCTCGAGCAGCCCGGTGAGCAGCTCCAGGTTCGGCTCCCAGCCCAGCCCGGCGGCCGACGAGATGAACCCGATCGCCGAGCCCTTCGGCAACATCTCCTTCGAGAGCAGGCGGTCGATCAGGTGCCGGTGGCCGATGAAGTTGATCCGCTCGATGCCCGGCGTCCCGTCGGCGACCCCCGCGCACGCGAACAGCGCGTCGACGCGTCCCCCGCACTCGTCGACGGCTGCATCGATCGAGGCCGCGTCGGCGAGGTTGACGTGGATGGCCATGACGTCCGGCCGCGTGATCTCGGCGAAGTCCATGACCACGACCTCGGCACCCGCGTCCTGGAGGAGCTCGGCCGTCGCGGCGCCCATGCCGCTGGCGCCTCCCACGACGAGGGCTCGCTTGCCGTCATAGCGGTACGCGTCGAACAAGGTCATCTGGCTGCCTCAGCAATCGTGGGCTCGCGGGGCTCGCCGGAGCCCGCGTCGGGCGCCGGCCCCGATGCCCGACCGCGGTCGGACACGAGAACGGTCGCGCAGGCTAACGCCACCGCCGCCGCGCCCACGAGGTGTCGGCCCCTCGGCGACGAGCCTGGTCACGGTGATAACGTAGTTCTCCGGAAACGGATGTGTCACTTCCGCGCCTGGCGAGCGGGGATGAGGCCGACGGACCGCACCGGACGGGGGAGCGCATGACCGACGACGCGCGACACGCGACGGACCTCGTCGAGATCGACGCGCTGTGCTCGCGCTACATGCTGCTGTGCAGCCAGTTCGTGCAGGACCGCTGGCTCGACGTGTTCGCGCCCGACGCGACCTACAACGTCTTCGGGGCCGTGTACTCGCTCGAGCGGTTCCCGGCCCTCCTCGAGGCGGCGCCGCGGGGCCAGTTCATCGGGAACATGCCGGTGGTGGCGTTCGACGGCGACCGTGCGACCGGTAAGCAGCACTTCGTCTTCATCGACCAGCACAGCCACGCGATGCGCCTCGGTTGGTACAACGACGAGTACGTACGCACGGCCGACGGCTGGCGGATCGCGAAGCGCTCGACGACGTTCATGCGCAAGCACGGCGGGTTCGACGCCGGCATCCCGCATGACCCGCTCCGGGACGAGCGCGCCACGGACGGCCCGGCGTGACGGGCCTCCCGAAGGCGATCAGCGTCGACGACCACGTCGTCGAGCCGCCGCACGTGTGGCAGGACCGGCTGCCGTCGCGCATGCGGGCGCAGGGTCCCCGCGTCGAGCGCGCCCAGTGGGGGGACTTCTCGCTCGACGGGCCCGGTGCGACGTACTCGGGCGGGATGACCGACGACGGGACGTGGGGCGACTACTGGCTCTACGAGGATCGCCTCATCTACGTGCACAAGCGCCACGTCGCCATCCCGCTCGACGCGACGCCGGGAGGCGACGTCCGGCGCTTCGACCGGACGAGGATGTTCATGGCCGCGCTCACCTACGACGACATGCGCCCCGGGTGCTACGAGCCGACGGCGCGCGTGGAGGACCTCGAGCTCGCCGGGGTGGACGGCTCGCTCGCGTTCCCCACGTTCCCGCGCTTCTGCGGCCAGACCTTCATGGACGGCAAGGACCACGACCTCGGGCTGGCGTGCGTGCGCGCGTACAACGACTGGATGGTCGAGGAATGGTGCGGCGGCTCCGACGGACGCCTCATTCCCCTGTGCCTCATCCCGCTGTGGGACGTCGAGCTCGCTGCCGAGGAGGTCGGCCGGAACGCCGCCCGAGGCGCCCGCGCGATCTGCTTCAGCGAGATCCCGAGCCACCTCGGCCTCCCGAGCATCCACACCGGCGACTGGGATCCGCTCTTCGCTGTCTGCGAGTCGACGCGCACCACCCTGTGCATGCACATCGGGTCGTCGTCGAAGATGCCCGCCGCGTCACCCGACGCGCCGCCGTCAACGGACATCATGCTGTCGTTCAACAACTCGATGGCGTCGCTCGCTGACTTCCTGTTCTCGGGCGTGCTCGTGCGGTTCCCCGAGCTGAAGCTCGCGTACTCCGAGGGCCAGATCGGATGGATCCCGTACGCGCTCGAGCGCGCGGACAACGTGTGGAGACACCACTCGAGCTGGACGCACGCCGACAAGACGATCCCCGAGCCTCCGTCGACGTACTACCGCGGCCGGGTCTTCGGCTGCTTCACGAACGACGTCCACGGCCTCGCCTCACTCGACGAGGTCGGGGAGGACAACATCTGCTTCGAGACCGACTATCCGCACACCGACACGACGTGGCCGTTCGTGCAGGAGGAGGTCGAGCGGATGACTCGCGCGCTGACCGAGAAGCAGCGCTACAAGGTGCTGCGGGGGAACGCGATCCGGATGCTCGACCTCGACCGGGTCTGATTCGACGCGACGCCCAAGCGCGCCGGCGTCACGCGCCCAGGCCGTGGAGGCAGAACTCCCAGGTCTCGTCGGCCGTGATCCGCATCCGGGGGTCCTGGATGAGCCGGTTGCCGAACCAGCTGTACATGACCGTCTGCTGGACCAGCGTCGCGGCGCGTCGGGTGTCCGGGACGTGGATGGCGCCCTCATCGGCGGCCGTCTCGACGAGCTCCAGCAGCATCCTCGAGATGGGCTCCAGGGCCGCCTTGACCCGCTCGGGGTGGGCGACGGCGAGCTGCACGGAGAACTCGGAGATCGGGCGACGGTTGTGCGACCCCCGTCGGCGCGGCGTGTCGGCGGGCTCGCACCACTCGTGGAGCCGAACCATGAACGCCCGCAAGCGCGCCAGTGGATCGGACTCGGCGTCGACGACGTCGCCGAGATCCGTGGCGGACTCGAGGATCGAGTCCTCGAACAGGGCGAGGAGCAGCTCGTCCTTCCCGTCGAAGTACTGATAGAAGCCGCGCAGCGACTGCTTCGAGCGGTCGATGACCTCTTGGATCGTGAAGTCCGTCGTGCCCTTCTCGTCGATCAGCTCGAACGCCGCGTCGAGGAAGCGCTGCACGCGCTGCTCGGCACGAGAGCGCGCTGCGTGGAGGCTCCGGGACACCGCGCGCTGGCGCCACGCCGGTTCGCGCGCCTCCCCGGTGGTCTTCGCTTCGGCCATCTCAGCGCTCGCTTCCATCGTGTCGACGGTACCAGTGCGCCTCCCGCGCCCGGCGACTCTGCTCACCGGCCGGCGGTCGTGCGCGCCGCGGCGCGTGCCATGCGTGCCGCGCTGAGGTCGCCGTCGGACTGCTCGGTCCACCGCGCGGTCGTCCGCACGTCCACATCAGCCGGTCCTGCGCTTCAGCTCGAGGGCCTCCACCGCGGCCCAGTGCGCGTCGGCGGCCCAGAGCTGCGCGAACTCGCTGGTCGCGCTGGCCTCGAGCTCAGGGTGACACGCCGGGAGTGCGGCGTCGATCACGGACTTGACGGCGCGCGTCGTCCCGGGCGCCGTCGACGCCATGTCACGCGCCACTCGCCGCCACGCGTCGTCGAACGCGGCGCGCGGCACGACGAGATCGACGAGACCGAGGTGCTCAGCCGTGGCGGCGTCGTACAGCGTCCCGGTGGCGATGGCGAGAATGGCCCGGCCGCGTCCGATCAGCTGTGCGAGCCGCTCGGCGCCGCCCCACGCCGGCATGATCCCCAACGTCGCCTGGTTGAAGCCGATCGTGACGTCGTGCGCGGCGACGCGGATGTCGGCGGCGACGGCGACCTCGGCGCCGCCGCCGAAGGCGTGACCGTTCAGCGCCGCCACGACCGGCACGGGGAACGCCGCGACCCGGTCGAGGAGCCGTCGGATTCGGCGCGCCATCGCCTCGGCCTGGTCGTGGGTCCGGACCGCCCGCAGCTCCTTCAGGTCGCCGCCCGACACGAACGCACGGTCGCCGCCCCCGCGCACGACGAGGACCGCGGCGTCGGCCGCCAGGACCCGGTCGAGTGCGGCGTCGAGCTCGTCGGCGGTGGCGAAGCCGATCGCGTTGCGGGCCTCGGGCCGATCGATGGTGACGACGGCGACGCCGGTGTCCACCTCCACCGACACCCCACCCGGGGATCGTGGCGCCTCGGGGTCGGGCATGCGCGGGGTCTCCCTCGTCGTCCGGACTGAGAATACCACTCTCCGTTCTGGTGCGACCTTGTTGCAATTTTTCGGATAGGTGATTTCCGTTACGCTTCGGTCGATGGACGGCCCGCCCGAACGGGACGACGCGATCCGCACCGAGGCCGGCATCCCGCTGCGGGCGAGCTACGGGCCCGACGACCTTCCCGATCAGTCGGCGATCCCGCCGCCGGGGGACTTCCCGTTTACGCGCGGCAACTTCCCCGAGGGCTACCGCGGTCGGCGGTGGACGATCCGCCAGTACTCGGGGTTCGGCACGCCCGAGGAGTCGAACCGGCGCTACCGCTACCTGCTGGAGCAGGGTGGCACGGGCCTCTCGGTGGCGCTCGACCTCCCGACCCAGTGCGGCTACGACTCGGATCACCCCGACGTGGAGGAGGAGGTCGGCCGCGTCGGCGTCGCCCTGGACACGCTCGCTGACGCGGAGATCCTCTTCGATCAGATCCCGCTCGGCGAGGTCAGCACGAGCTTCACCATCAACGGCACCGCCGCCATCCTCCTGGCGTTCTACGTCGCCGCGGCCGAGCGGCAAGGAGTCGACCGGGCCGCGCTCCGCGGCACGATCCAGAACGACATCCTCAAGGAGTACGTGAGCCGCGGCACGTGGATCTGGCCGCCCCGGCCGTCCCTCCGGCTGATCGCCGACACGATCGAGTTCTGCGCCGACGAGGTGCCACGCTTCAACGCCATCTCGGTCGCGGGCGCGCACTTCCGCGACGCCGGTGCCAACGCCGCGCAGGAGATGGCGTTCACGCTCATGGACGGGATCACGTACTGCGACGAGGTGATCGCCCGCGGGCGCATGACCATCGACGAGTTCGCGCCGCAGGTGTCGTTCTTCTTCTACACGCACGGCGACTTCTTCGAGGAGATCGCCAAGTACCGCGCCGGGCGCCGTCGATGGGCGCACATCGTGCGCGAGCGCTACGGCGCGAAGGAGGACCGCTCCTGCATGTTCCGTGTCGGCTGCGTCGCCGGGGGCGCGTCGCTCTACGCACCCCAGGCGCACAACAACATCGTGCGCATCGCGTACGAGGCGCTCGCCTCGGTCCTGGGAGGTGTGCAGTCGATGTTCACCGCGGCGTGGGACGAGCCGTTCGCGCTGCCGAGCGAGGACTCGGCCACCCTCGCGCTGCGGACCCAGCAGGTCCTCGCCTACGAGACCGGGGTGACCCGCGTCGCCGACCCGCTCGGCGGCTCGTACTTCGTCGAGCACCTCACCGACGAGATGGAGGCGCGGGTCGTCGAGATCATGGACGACTTGGAGCGACGCGGCGGGATGGTGACAGCCGTCGAGGAGGGGTACCTGCAGCGCCTCATCGCGGAGGAGGCCTTCCGGGTCCAGCGGGCCGTCAGCTCGGGCGAGCGCGAGATCGTGGGTGTGAACCGCTTCCAGACCGACGCGGAGTCGCCCGAGGTCGAGGGCTACGAGCTGGACGAGGCGGGCCGGGCCCGCCAGCTGGAGCGTCTCGCCGCGGTGAAGCGGGCTCGCTCCGACGCCGAGGTCCGCTCGACGCTCGATGCCCTCGGCACGGCCGCGGCGAAGGACGACGTCAACCTCATGCCGTTGCTCGTCGACGCCGCGAAGGCGTACTGCACCGTCGGGGAGATGGTGGACGTGCTGAAGGACCAGTGGGGCGAGTTCCAGCAGCCGGCCGTGTTCTGATGGCGCCCACGCGAGTCCTGGTCGGCAAGCCCGGGCTCGACGGGCACGACCGCGGCGCCAAGCTGGTGGCGCGGGCCCTGCGCGACGCGGGGTTCGAGGTCATCTATCTGGGCATCCGCCAGCGTCCCGAGACGATCGCCGCCGCCGCGGTCCAAGAAGACGTCCGGGTCGTGGGGCTGAGCATCCTGAGTGGCGCGCACGTCGCCCTCACCGAGAAGACCGCGAGGGCGCTGCGAGAGGCCGGTGGGGAGGACGTGCTGCTCGTCGTCGGCGGCACGATTCCCCGGCGCGACGTCCCGCGGCTCGAGGCCGCCGGCGCGGCCGCGGTGTACCCGACGGGCACCCCGCTCGAGGAGCTCGTCGAGAGCCTGCGGCGTCTCACTGCCGAAGCCCCCGCATCGTCATAGCTGCGCGGCGCCGCCTTCCGGGAGCGGCGGCGCCGCCGCCGGGTCGAGCTCGGGGTCGAGGGCGAGACCCAGGCTGTTGAACGCCATCGCGAGGCACGTGTACGTGCCCACGACGAACGTCAGCTCGATGAGCTGCGGCTCGTCCAGGTGCTCGGCGAGGCGGGCATAGGTCTCGTCGTCGATCCGATACCGATCGAGGAGCTGGTCCGCGGCCGCCAGCAGGTCGGCCTCGAGCGCCGACCAGATGCCCGCGTCGACGCCCCGTCCGACAGCGTCGATCTCGGCGGTCGTGATGCCGACGCGTCCGGCCAGGCGCACGTGCTGCGCCCACTCGTACTCCGACCGTGTCCGCCACGCGACGCGCAGGACTGCGAGCTCGCGCCAGCGCGGCTCGAGCGTCGGCGTGCGAAGGAGCACGTTGTTGTATGTGAGGAACGGCCCGGCGAGCGCGGGATGACGCATCAGCGTGGCGAGGACGTTCGGCATGCGCGGCGCGTCGGGCGCGCCCGAGAGCAGCCGTTCGGCGCCCTCGGCGCCGAACGCGTCGCGAAGCGCGGCGACCGCGTCCGTACTCCACTCGTCGGTCGGCAGGGGTGCGATCCTCGGCGCGCTCACATGTACCGGCCACCGTTGACGTTGATCGCCTGGCCGGTGATGTAGCCGGCCTCGTCGGAGCAGAGGAAGGCGCACGCCGCCGCGACGTCCTCCGGCTGACCGGCGCGTCGCACGGGGATCATCTTCTCGAGGACCTCGGTGCTCGGGAGGTCACCCGCGGCCTGGGCACGCTGGGTCATCGGCGTCCAGATCGACCCGGGCGGGATGGTGTTCACGGTGATGCCATGGGGTCCGAGCTCGCTCGCCAAGGCCTTCGTCAGCCCGAGCACGCCGCCCTTCGACGCGACGTAGTGGGCCATGCGACGGGCGCCCGACTGGGCGCTCGACGACGAGATCGTCACGATGCGACCCCAGCCGGCGGCGAGCATGTCGGGGACCGCCGACTGGATGCAGTGGAAGGTGCCGCTGAGGTTGACCGCGAGCATGCGGTCCCACTGCACCGGGGTGATGTCGGTGAAGCCGGTGAACTCGTCGAGGCCGGCGCTCGTGACGACGATCTCGACCGGGCCGAGCTCGCGTCGGACCTCGGTCAGCGCCGCATCGACGGCGCCGCGGTCCGCGACGTCCACCGCCGTCCCGAGCGCCGACGCGCCGGTCGCTTGCAGCTCGCCCGCGGCCCGCTCCGCCGCCGCGCCGTCGAGGTCGAGGATCGCCACTCGGTGCTGCGTCGCGAGCCGCTGCGCGATCGCGAGCCCCATGCCCGACGCAGCGCCCGTGACCACGGCGACGCGACCCATCTGCGGTTCCTCCCTCGAGCGTGGAGTATGGACGGGCGAACCGCGCGTGTGCAAGGCTGACTCTCGAAAAACGAGAATGCGATTGCCGTCGAGTGCGCGCCCGACGGGAGGGGAGCACGGTGCGGATCGGCCTCATGATCGGCCCCGAGCGCGGCCGGTACCGCGAGAAGGTCCGCAAGCTCGTCGCCGACGCCGAGGCCGCCGAGGCCGCCGGGTTCAGCTCGATCTGGGTCCCCCAGATCCCCGACGACTTCGACGCCCTCACCGCCGTCGCCCTCATGGGGCGCTCGACGTCACGCGTGGAGCTCGGCACGGCCGTGGTGCCGATTCAGACCCGGCACCCGATCGCGATGGCGCAGCAGGCGCTGGCCGTGCAGGCGGCCTGCGAGGGCCGGCTCGCGCTGGGGCTCGGACCCTCGCACCACTGGATCGTCGAGGACATGCTCGGCCTGTCCTACGAGCACCCGGCGCGGCTCGTGCGCGACTACCTCGAGGTGCTCGACGCCGCCCTCGACGGCCCGGGCCCCGTCGACGTCGAGAACGACAGCTACCGGGTCCACAACCCCCTCGACGTCACGGACCTGACGCCGATCCCGGTCCTGCTCGCCGCGCTCGCACCGGTCATGCTGCGTCTCGCGGGCGAGCGCGCCTCGGGCACGATCCTGTGGATGGCCGACGAGCGCGCGATCGGCGATCACGTCGCTCCTCGCATCACCAAAGCGGCCGAGGAAGCCGGTCGGCCCCGCCCGCGCATCGTCGCCGGCATCCCGGTCGTGCTCTGCTCGAGCGACGAGGTGGACGCGGCGCGCGCCCGCGCGAACCAGGTGCTGGGCCATGCCGAGTACTCGCCGAACTACGAGCGGCTCCTGGAGCACGGCGACGCCACCGACGTGGGCGACCTGCTGGCGGCGGGCGACGAGGCCGCCGTCGCCGGACGACTCCGAGGCTTCCGCGACGCCGGAGCGACCGACCTGTCGTTCCGGATCCTGCCCGTCGGGACCGACCGCGACGCGCGCGTCGCGTCCAGGCAGCGCACCGAGACGTTCCTCGCCACGCTCGCCGACGAGCTCTGAGCGTGGACGCCGTGCGCGAGCCCCGCACCGGCCCGCTCGCCGGGATCCGGGTGCTCGAGGTCGGCCACATCCTCGCCGGTCCGTTCGGCGGGATGCTCCTCGCCGATCTCGGTGCCGACGTCATCAAGATCGAGCCACGGGATGGCGACCTGTCGCGCCAGGTCGGGGCGCGCGCGCGGTCGACGAGCACAACGTGTACTTCGCGAGCCTGAATCGCAACAAGCGCAGCGTGCACATCGACCTCACGTCGCCCGAGGGGCAGGCGCAGCTGGCTGCGCTGGCCGAGACCGCGCAGGCGCTGCTCGTGAACCAGCGACCATCGACGATCCGGAAGCTCGGCCTCGACTACGAGTCGTTGCGACGCTCCAACCCGACGATCGTGTGCGTCGCGCTGACCGGCTACGGGCTCGACGGCCCGGCGGCCGAATGGCCGGCGTTCGACTACGTGATCCAGGCCACGACGGGTGTCGCGGCCATGACGGGCGAGCCCGACGGGCCGCCGACCCTGGCGGGCTACTCGGCGGTCGACAACTCCTCGGGGATCATGGCGGCGCTCGGACTCGTCGCCAAGGTGCTCGAGGGCAAGGGCGGCCAGGTCGACATCTCGCTGTTCGACGTCATGCTCTCGCAGCTCAACTACAAGGCCGCCGCGTACCTCAACGGCGGCGAACGGCCGGCCCGACACCCCCTCGGCGCGCACTCGTTCTACGTGCCGGCGCAACTGTTCGAAACCGCGTCCGGCTCCCTCGCGCTGTTCGTCACCCACGACGAGTTCTGGCGGCGCCTGTGCCACGAGCTCGGGCGAGCCGACTGGGCCGAGGACCCGCGCTTCGCGACCATGCAGCAGCGGTTCGCGAACCGCGTCCCGCTCCTCGACGAGCTCGGCGCGACGCTGAGGAGCTCCCCGGCGGCGGAGTGGGTGGCGCGGCTGCGCCCGCTGGGGATCGCCGTCGGCGAGGTCGTGGACCTCGGGACGGCGCTCGACGGCGACGTGGCCCGGTCGCGCGGGATGGTCGTGTCGGTCGACACCCCGGAGGGCCTGCTGCGGATGGTCGGGAACCCCATCCGGTGTCCCGAGGCGCCGACGGTCTTCCGTGCGCCGCCTCGGCTGCACGAGCACACCGACGACGTGGTCGGTCCGTCCGTGCCCGCCCGGGATCAGGCGTCGTAGTCGACGACCAGCTCCGGGCTCGTCGGCAGCGCCTGGCACGTGAGCACCCAGCCGGCGCCCACCTCCTCGGGCGAGAGCGCGTTGTTGACCCGCATCGTCGCCGAGCCTTCCTCGAGGTGGGCCATGCAGGTCGCGCAGTTGCCCTGCTCGCACGAGAACGGGGGGTGCAGGTCTCCTCGGCGGGCCGTCTCGAGAATCGTGTCACCGGCCTGGTATCGCACCGTCGTCTCGCGTCCCCCGAGCCGGATCACGAGCGACTGCGTGGACGAGTCGGCGCCGTCGGTCGGTGCCGGCTCATCGAGCACGAAGCGCTCGATGAACCGCTGGCTGTGCCCGACGCCGAGGCTCGAGAGCCCCGCCTCGACGGTGTCCATGTACGCGCCCGGGCCGCAGATGTAGAAGTCCGCCTCGGGGGCGTCACCGACCAGCGACGCGCACGCGTCGGCGTCGAGGAACCCGCGCTCCGAATCGAGGTGATGGTGGATCGAGAGCCGGCTCGCGGCGCTCGAGCGGAGTCGCTCGAGCTCGTCCGCGAAGATCACCTGGTCGTCGCTGCGGTTGGCGTAGACGAGCAGGATCTGGCGGCCCGTGGTGGCGAGCGCAGTCTTGATGATGGAGATCACGGGGGTGATCCCGCTCCCACCGGCGAAGGCGACGAGCGGCTCCTCCCGCTCGTGCAGCACGAAGAGCCCGGTCGGTCGCAGCACCTCGATCGTGTCGCCGGCCCGGAGCGCGTCGTTCATCCAGTTCGACATCCGTCCGCCCGGGACCCGCTTCACCGTCGTCGTGAAGGGCTCACCGGTCTCGGGTGCGCTCGACATCGAGTAGCACCGGACGACCGGCTCACCGTCGAGGACGGCGCGGAAGGTGCAGAACTGGCCGGCGGTGTACGCGAACGTGTCTTCGAGCCCGGCCGGGATGTCCAGCACGAAGGACCGGGTGTCGGTCGTCTCCTCGACGACGTCCGCGACGGCGAGGGAGTGGTACTCGTGGTCGTGGAGCTCCATCACTCGGTCCCGTCGCCGTGTCGGCCGATGATAAGCCCGTATCCGTTCACAGCAAGATGACTCTCAAAATCTGTTAACTTCATTTCCACCAACCGCCCGAGGGAGCCCGTGCGCAGCGAGGTCACCTGGCCGACCATCCCCTCGATGGCCCGGGACCGGGCCCGTCGGTCGGGTCGCGCCGAAGCCGTGGTGGACGGCGAGCGCCGGGTCGACTTCGGGACGCTCGGGTCGATGGTCGACGACGCGGCGCGCGCGCTCGTGTCGTCGGGCATCGAGCGCGGCGACCGGGTGGCGCTGTGGGCGCCGAACTCCCTCGAGTGGATTGTCGCCGCGCTCGGCGTCACGACGGCCGGCGGTGTCCTCGTGCCCGTCAACACGAGGTTCCGCGGCGTCGAGGCGGGATACGTGCTCGGCCGCAGCCGCGCCCGGCTGCTGTTCACCCTGCGCGGCTTCCTCGAGACCGACTACCCGGCGATGCTCGCCGACGCGGCGGTGGAGCTCCCCGCGCTCGAGCACACCGTCCTGCTGTCCGGTGAGCCGGACGGGGCCACGCCGGCGTGGGACGAGTTCCTCGGTCGGGGACGCGCCGTCGCCGACGCCGTCCTCGAGGCGCGCGTGGCCTCGATCGGTCCCGACGACCCGAGCGACATCGTGTTCACCTCGGGGACCACCGGCAACCCGAAGGGCGTCGTCATGACGCACGGCCAGACCCTGCGCGGGTACCTCGACTGGTGCGACTGGGTCGACCTCCGCCCGGGCGACCGCTACCTCATCGCCAACCCGTTCTTCCACATCTTCGGCTACAAGGCGGGCGTGCTCGCCTCGCTCATGCGCGGGGCCACCATCCTCCCGGTCGCGGTCTTCGACGCCGGCGCCGTCCTCGAGCTCGTGGAGCGCGAGCGCGTGTCCGTGCTCCCCGGACCGCCCACCCTCTACTACTCGCTGCTGGACCATCCCGGCCGGGCGGCGCGCGACATCTCGACCCTGCGGGTGTCGACGATCGGCGCCGCCGACATCCCGCGCGAGCTCGTCACGCGGATGCGCGCCGAGCTCCCGTTCGAGCGCATCCTGACCGGATACGGGCTCACCGAGGCCGGGACGGTCACCGGGGCCCGCCCGGACGACGACTTCGAGCACATCGTCTCGACGGTCGGCGTGCCCCTGGCCGGGTTCGAGGTGCGCACCGTCGACGAGCACGGCGCCGAGACGGCGGCGGGGGAGCCCGGCGAGGTGGTGGTCCGCGGCGAGACCGTCATGCGCCAGTACCTCGACGACCCGGACGCAACCGCGGCGGCGATCGACGCCGACGGCTGGCTGCACACGGGTGACCTCGGCGCGTTCGACCCCGACGGCTACCTCCGGATCGTGGGTCGCATCAAGGACATGTTCATCGTCGGCGGGTTCAACGCGTACCCCGCCGAGATCGAAAACCACCTCCTGCGCCACCCGCAGGTCGCGCAAGCCGCGGTCATCGGGGTCCCGGACCCTCGCCTCGGCGAGGTCGGCAAGGCCTTCGTCGTGCTCACACCCGGCGCCGCGCTCGAACAGCAGGAGATCATCGACTGGGCTCGCCACGAGATGGCGAACTACAAGGTGCCGCGGAGCGTGGAGTTCCTCGACGCGCTGCCGGTCAACGCCACCGGCAAGGTCGTCAAGGAGGAGCTGCGGGCCCGCGCGTCGCCGGCCTGACCACGTCGGCGGCCCCGGGGCGGGCCGCCGCGCCGGTCGGTCTCAGCGCCCCCGCCAGACCGGTGGGCGCCGCTCGACGAACGCTGTCGCGCCCTCCCTCGCGTCCTCGCTGTTGAACACGAGCTCCTGCCACTCGCGCTGACGCTCGCGGGCCCGCGCCGCGTCGGTGACGCCGAGCCGGACGAGCTCCTTGACGGCGGCCAGCGCGAGTGGCCCGTTCGCGGCGATCCGTTCGGCGAGGGCGAGCGCCGACAGGAGCACCTCCTCGGGTGGCGTGACGAGGTTGATCAGGCCGAGCGCGGCGGCGCGGCTCGCGCTGATGGGATCGCCCGTGAGGGCGAGCTCGAGTGCGATCCCGAGTGGGATCCGCGTCCCGAGGAACGTCCCCCCGCCGGCGGGGAAGAGTCCTCGCTTCACCTCGGGCAGCCCGAACTCCGCGGCGTCGGATGCCACGATGACGTCACAGCCGAGCAGGAGCTCGAAGCCACCCGCGACGGCTGTGCCGTTGGCCGCACCGACGACGGGGATCCCGACGGCACCGTCGAGCAGCCGGAAGAACGCCCGCGTGGCCTCGCCGTCGCCGACGCCCGGGTGCTCACCCGCCGCGAAGGACCGCAGGTCCATCCCCGCGCAGAACGCTCGGTCGCCCGTCCCGGTGAGGACGACGGCGCGCACTCGAGCATCGGATTCGGCGTCGAGGATCGCGGCGCCCAGCGCCGCCAGCAGCGTCGGGGTGAGGGCGTTCCTCGCGTCGGGGCGGTTGAGCCGGAGGACCAGGACGGTCCCCCGGGGCTCGCGTACCAGCTCCTCGGCGGCATCGGTCACGGTCGCTACCCTGTCGTCTCCGCCGTGGGCTCGGGTGCGCCGCAGCGTACGAGTATTGTGCTCTCAAATACCGGAAACTACATTCTACTTCCGGTGGACACCCGCGAGACGCCCGAGCAGGCCGAGCTGCGGCGCTCGGCCCGCCGGCTCGCCCGCGAGCTCGGGCCCGCCACGGTGGCCGATCTCGACGACACCACGAGGGCGAAGCAGCTCGCGGCGGCGGTGCGGGACGCCGGCTGGTTGGAGCTGCGCGACGACGCGGGGAAGGGTGCCCCGTTGGCCGGCGCCGTCGAGGCGGCGATCGTCGCCGAGGCCCTTGGAGCCCACGTGGCCGACGTCGCGTTCACCGGTCCGCTGCTGGTCGCCGACCTCGCGCGTCGCGCCGGTGTGCGTGCGCGTGATGGTGTGCCCGTCGCGCTGTCCGGCGGGCTTGCCGCGGCGGCCGTCGTGGCGGGCGGACGGACCACGGAGACGCTGTACGCGGTGGACGCGGGTCCGGAGCCGGTGGACGCGGCGTATGTGCTGGTGGGCGACGGCGCGCGCTCGGGAGTCCGCCAGCTCGCCTGCGACGGCGTGGACGCCGCAGCGGGCGCCGACCTGACGCGCTCGGTGCAGACGATCCCCGTGGGCACGCCGACCCGAGACGAAGACCCGGGCGCGCTGCTCATCGACGCCGATCTCGTGGTGTGGACGGCGCTCGGGCTCGCGCTCACCAGCGCGGACCTCGTGGGCGCGATGCGGGGGGTGCTCGAGATCACGGTGGCCTACGCCGGGGCGCGCCGGCAGTTCGGCGTCCCGGTGGGGTCGTTCCAGGCGGTGCAGCATCTCCTGGCCGAGGCGCAGTGCCTGATGGAGGGCTCGTCGAGCGTCGCGGCGTACGCGGCGTGGGCGGTCGACGAGCTCGAGCCGACGGACGCCCGGTCGGCCGGACGGGTCGCCAAGGCCTATTGCGCCCGCGCGGCGCGGACCGTCTGCGAGACGGCGATCCAGGTGCACGGCGGCATCGGGAACACCTGGGAGTGCCTCGTGCACGTGTACCTGCGGCGCGCGCTGCTCTCGGCGCAGTGGTTCGGCGACGACGGCGTGCAGCTCCGCGAGCTGCAGCGCGAGCGGCTGGGGGTCACCGATGGACTTCCGTGATTCGCAGGCCGAGGCGGAGTTCCGCGTGCGCCTGCGCGCCTGGCTCGCCGACCACAACCCCGGCCTCTCCACCTCGTCGACCGACGACGAGTACTGGGCGGGCCAGGCCGACTGGCACACGTCCCTCTACGACGCCGGCTTCTTCGGGCTGAGCTGGCCGTCCCGGTACGGCGGGCAGGACCTCCCCCCGGTCTTCGACGTCATCCTCGACGACGAGCTCGCGGCCGCCGGGGCGCCCCCGCGGCCGAGCCTCGGCTATCTCGTGCAGGGCATCACCGTGCACGCGAGCGACGCGATCAAGGACCGCTTCCTCCCCGGCATCATCAGCGGGCGCGAGCGCTGGTGCCAGGGCTTCAGCGAGCCCGACGCTGGGTCCGACCTGGCGTCGTTGCGCACGACCGCGGTCCGCGACGGCGACGACTACGTGATCGACGGCCACAAAGTCTGGACCAGCTACTCCGACGTGGCCGACTGGTGCTTCCTCCTCGCTCGCACCGATCCGGAGGTGCCCAAGCACAAGGGGATCTCGGCGTTCGCGGTGCCGATGCGGCAGGCCGGCGTCGAGCAGCGTCCCCTCCGGATGATCAACGGCATCACGAGCGAGTTCGGGCAGGTGCGCTTCGATGGCGCACGCGTGCCGGCAGCGAACCTCATCGGCGATCTCGGGGAGGGCTGGCGCATCGCGATGACGATCGTCAGCCACGAGCGCGAGCCGGGCGAGCTCGGCTACGTGGCGCGCTACGCCAAGACGGTGCACGAGCTCGAGGCGACGATCCGGGCCGACCCGCGCTGCGTTTCGCGGTGACCAGCGCGACGCCGTCGCCTGGGCGCACGTGCAGAGCGAGATGCTCCGCCTGCACGTGTGCCGACGGCTCTCGGAGCGGCTCGACGGTATCGAGCACGGCCCGAGCGGGTCGGTCGACAAGCTGCTCATGACCTGGGTCGAGCAAGCGGTCGGCGCCGCCGCGCTCGACGTGTCGGGTGCCGCGGCCGCCCGCGAAGTGGACGACGTCGCGCTGAAGATCTATCTCTACAGCCGCGCGCAGAGCGTGATGGGGGGCACCGCCCAGATTCAGAAGAACATCGTCGCCACGCGGATCCTCGGCCTGCCGACCGCCTGACCGTGCCGCGCAAAGGACGCTGATGGACTACGACCTGCCTGACGTCATCCGCGTGCAGGAGGACGGCGCCGTCCGCGTCGTCACACTCGCCCGGCCCGGGAGCCTGAACGCGGTCAACGACGAGCTGCACCACGCGCTCGCGCGGGTGTTTCCGCAGCTCAGCGCCGACCCGGGCGCGCGCGTCGCCGTGCTCACCGGAGAAGGCCGGGCGTTCTCGGCGGGCGGCGACTTCGACCTCCTCGACCGCATGGCGAAGGACCGCCGGCTGCGGGCCGACACCCTCGCCGAGGGCCGCGAGATCGTGCTGGAGATGGTCCGCTGCCGGGTCCCGATCGTCGCGGCGGTGAACGGCCCGGCCGTCGGCCTGGGATGCAGCGTGATCTCCCTGTCGGACGTGGTCTACATGGCGGAGTCGGCGTACCTCGCGGACCCGCACGTCACCGTCGGGCTCGTGGCGGCCGATGGCGGCCCGGTGACCTGGCCGCTGCACACCAGCCTCCTGCTGGCCAAGGAGTACGCCTTCACCGGCGAGCGAATCACCGCCGCCCGCGCGGCCGAGATCGGACTCGCCAACCATGTCTGTCCCGACGACGAGCTCCTGCCCGCCGCGCTGGAGGCCGCCCACAAGATCGCGGCCCTCCCACCCCAGGCTGTCGAGATGACGAAGCGGGTGCTGAACTTGCACCTCGAGCACGCCGTGCTCGCCACCATCGACTTCGCGCTCGCCGCGGAGAGCGAATCCTTCGACACCCCGGCGTTCCTCGCGAACGTCGAGCGTTTCCTCGGGAGGCGGCCATGACCACGACGAGCAATGCCGAGCTCTACTACGACCCGTACGACTTCGAGATCGACAACGACCCGCACCCGATCTGGAAGCGGATGCGGGACGAGGCACCGCTCTACTACAACGAGCGCTACGACTTCTTCGCGTTGAGCCGCTACGACGACGTCGAGCCGGCGCTCGTCGACTGGGAGACGTACCGGTCGGGCCGCGGCTCGATCCTCGAGCTCATCCGGGCCGACTTCGACGTGCCGAGCGGGCTGGTCCTCTTCGAGGACCCGCCGCTGCACGACGCCCACCGCGGCCTGCTGGCGCGCGTCTTCACGCCGAAGCGGATGAACGCGATCGAGCCCCAGGTCCGCGAGTTCTGCGCTCGCTCGCTCGATCCACTCGTCGGGACGGGCGGGTTCGACTTCGTGCGCGACCTCGGTGGCCCGATGCCGATGCGCGTCATCGGCATGCTGCTCGGCATCCCCGAGCAGGACCAGGAGACGATCAAGCAGCGCCTCGACGAGGGCATGCGCCTCGAAGAGGGAGCGGCGCCGGGCATCAGCGCCGACGCGATGGCCGCGTCGGGCGAGATGTTCGCCGAGTACGCCGACTGGCGGTCCGAGCACCCGTCGGACGATCTGATGACCGAGCTGCTCACCGCCGAGTTCGAGGACGAGACCGGTACCCGGCGCCGCCTGACCCGGGCCGAGCTCCTCACGTACGTCAACCTGATCGCCGGTGCCGGCAACGAGACCACGACCCGGCTGATCGGCTGGACCGGCAAGCTCCTCGGCGAGCATCCGGCGCAGCGTCGCGAGCTCGCGGCGGACCGGTCACTCGTCCCCCACGCGATCGAGGAGATCCTCCGCTACGAGGCACCCTCCCCGGTGCAGGCGAGATACGTCGCCCGCGACGTCGAGTACCACGACGTCACCGTCGCTGAGGGCAGCGTCATGGTGCTGCTCAACGGGTCCGCGAACCGCGACGACCGCCACTTCCCCGACGGCGACCGCTTCGACGTGCACCGCGAGATCGGCCACCACCTGAGCTTCGGGTACGGCCTGCACTTCTGCCTGGGCGCGGCGCTGGCCCGCCTCGAGGGACGCGTCGCGCTCGACGAGGTCCTGCAGCGCTGGCCGGACTGGGAGGTCGACGACGCGCACGCCGTCATGGCGCACGCGTCGACGGCCCGCGGCTGGGAGCGGCTGCCCGTGTCCACCCCGTAGGAAGGAGCCCAGTGCCGCGTCGCCTGCCCCCGCATCCGATCCACGTCCGCGCCGCCCGTCTGCTCGACGTGGTGGCGGGCACCTACGTCGAGCCCGGCGACCTGGTCGTCCAGAGCGGGCGGATCACCGAGGTGTCGCCGCGCACGGTGCCCGCGGACGCCCAGGTGATCGACCTCGCCGGCCTCACCCTGCTCCCGGGGCTGATGGACATGGAGGTGAACCTGCTGCTCGGCGGGCCGGACCATGCGAGCCCGCTCAACGCCGTGCAGGACGACCCGGCGCTGCGCACGCTCCGAGCGGTCGCGAACGCGCGACGCACGCTCCGCGCCGGCTTCACGACCGTCCGCAACCTCGGGCTGTTCGTGCAGACCGGCGGCCTGCTCCTCGACGTCGCGCTGAAGAAGGCGATCGACCTCGGCTGGGTCGACGGGCCCCACGTCGTCCCGGCAGGTCACGCGATCACGCCGACCGGCGGGCACCTTGACCCGACGATGTTCCAGGCGCTCGCGCCACACATCATGCCGCTCACCGTCGAGGAGGGCATCGCGAACGGCGTTAGCGAGGTCCGCAAAGGCCGTCCGCTACCAGATCAAGCACGGCGCAGAGCTGATCAAGGTGTGCGCGTCGGGCGGCGTCATGTCGCACACCGGCCCGGCCGGCGCGCAGCAGTACTCGGACGAGGAGCTGGCCGCCATCGCGGACGAGGCGCATCGGGCGGGGCTCAAGGTGGCGGCCCACGCGCACGGCGACGCCGGCATCCGGGCCGCGGTCGAGGCGGGAATCGACTGCATCGAGCACGGCTCGCTCATGAGTGACGAGACGCTCGAGCTGCTCATCCAGCGCGGCACGTTCCTCGTCGCGACGACGTACCTCGCCGACGGCATGGACCTGTCGCACGCCGACCCCGAGCTCCAGGCCAAGGCGGCCGAGGTGTTCCCCCGGGCCCGCGAGACGATCAAGAAGGCGATCGAGCGCGGTGTCCGCGTCGCGTGCGGGACCGACGCGCCGGCCATCCCGCACGGTCGGAACGCCAAGGAGCTGCTCGCGCTCGTCGACCGCGGCATGACCCCTCTCCAGGCGATCCGCGCCGCGACGACCGTGTCGGCCGAGCTCATCGACGCCGACGACCGCGGTCGCCTCGAAGCCGGCCTGCTCGCCGACGTCGTCGGCGTCCCCGGCGACCCGCTTGCCGACATCGGCGTCACCGAACAGGTGCGGTTCGTGATGAAGGGCGGCGCGGTGTACCGCGACGACCGCGGCGGCTGAGTCAGACCGCGGGCTCGAACACCGCGTCGAAGCGCGCCGCGCCGCTGTCGGGGACGCGGGGCTGGCGCCAGGTCTCGACCGGGAACGACGCCGTCATGAGCGCGCAGTACAGCCACAGCAGCCGGGTCGCGTCCTCGGCCATCGCGTCGAGCGGGAACTGCTCCAGGTACGCGAGCGCGTCGTCGATCCGGGCGAACGCGGCGTCGTAGAACGCCTGGAGCTCGTCCATCGTGCTCGAGACCCGTTTGGCGTAGCGGGCCCGCTCCGTTGGGATCGCCCAGTCAGCGAAGGGCTCGAGCTCGGCGAAGTCAGCCGGCAGGACGGTGGGCATCCTCCGCCTCCTCGATCACGCCCGAGCCGGTGCGGGGGCTCGCTCGTGCTCGTCGACGAAGCGCTGTGCCGTCCTGTGCAGGTGACGCAGCAGGATCTCCTGGTCGTTCAACGGGAACGTCGTGATCGGCGTGCGTGACTCCAACATGGTCTGGGTGGCCTCGAGCGTGTTGCCGTCTTGGAGCGCGTACTCCTTGAAGGTGACGACCGCGAGCTCCTGGGCGAGGCGGTCCCGTCCGTTCTTCGGTGGGGCGAAGTAGCACGTGCCCTCGAAGATGTGGGTGTTGTAGGAGGTCGGCCAGTAGTGGTACGTGATCACCCAGTTCTGCTTCCAGATGAGCACCATGAAGTTCGGGAAGAAGAGGAACGAGTCGAGGCCCCAGAGTTTGCTGCCCGTCGGGTTCAGGCCGGGCGGCAGCTCGTCGAGGCTGAGGTCGGGCTCGTCCCACGGCCCGAACAGCCCGCTGCGCACCTTCTGCTCGATCGGCTTCACCAGGGTCAGGTCCTTCGGTGGTGTCCCGCCGGTCCAGGTGGACACCATGCCGTGGGGGCCGTCGAGCTCGTAGGCCAGCGCCTCGTAGCCGATGTCGGTGAGCCGACGCGACTCCTCGGCCACGGACTGCTTCGCGTGCAAGATAGGTGCGTGGTAGAACTCGGTGAACGCGTCGATGAAGAGCTTCCAGTTGCTTCCCACCTCGGCGCGGTACCGGTGCACCTGGGTCAGCTCGTGGAACGGGTAGCCCTCGAGGCCTTTCGCGAACTTGCCGAGGTACTCGCGCAGGGGCGTGGTGTTCCGGGGATCGAGGTTCACGAAGATGAACCCCTCCCACACCTCCGTCTGCACTGACGCGAGTCCGAAGTCCGCCCGGTCGAGGCCGAAGAACTCCAATTCCTGCTGCACGAACGTGCACTCGCCCTCGAGGTTGTAACGCCAGCCGTGGTACTTGCAGGTGAACTGCCGACAGGTCCCGCTCGTCTCCTCGAGGGGGAAGTCCTGCCACACGAGCTTGTTGCCGCGATGGCGACAGATGTTGTGGAACGCCCGGACCTCGTCCTGGGATGCCCGCACCACGACGACCGAGGTGCGGGCGGCGTCGAGCTCCCGCGTGAAGTAGCTCCCGACCTTCGGCAGCTGCTCGATCCGGCCGACGTTGAGCCAGGTGCGAGCGAAGATCGCCTCGCGCTCGCGCTCGTAGACCTCGGGGGAGACGGAGTCCGCGTAGGAGACCAAGCCGGTGCCGAGCTCGGGGTAGTGCTCCGTCCAGGACCCCTCGGCGGGCTTGGTGAAGTGCGGCATGGAGTCGATCCTCCCGTCAGGCCACCGTGCCGCGGACGATAGCACCAATCTCCAAAAACGAGAAGCCCGTTTCCGCCGGGCCAGGTCGGCGTTTACGGTCGGGGGACCGGCGCGAACTCGAGGTGCAGGGACTGGAGTCCCCTGAGGATGTAGGTCGGGACGTACTGGTAGCGCCGGGCCTCGGGCGGCCCGTGCTCGGCCTCCGAGATGCCGATGTCGTCGAGGCGGTCGAGCAGCCGCTCGATGCTGACGCAGCCCTCGGCGCGGGCCAGCGGCGCGCCCGGGCAGGTGTGGGCGCCGAACCCGAACGAGAGGTGCTGGCGGGCGTTCCCGCGGTCGAGGTCGAACAGCGCGGGGTCCACGAACTGGCGGGCGTCGCGGTTCGCGGCGCCGTTGAGCACCATCACGGTCGTGCCTGCGGGGATCTCGATCCCGCCGACCGTCGCGGCGACCCGCGCGAGGCGGAAGTCGCCCTTCACGGGGCTCTCGTAGCGCAGCGTCTCCTCGATGAAGCTGGGAATCCGATCGCGTTCGCGCCGCAGCCGCGCCTGGAGGTCGGCCCGCTCGCCGATGAGCTGGAGTGCGGACCCGAGGAGGCGCACGGTGGTCTCCTGGCCGGCAGCGAAGAGGTTGGCGGCGATGCGCACGACGTCGATCACCTCGGGCGTGGAGCCGTCCGGGAAGGTCGCGGTGGCGAGTCCGGTCAACACGTCGTCGCGCGGCACCCGTCGCCGGTCCTCCACGTACGCCGTGAAGGCGTGGTAGAGGAACTCCAACGGGCTGTGCGCCATCGCGTCGTGTTCGGTGCTGCCCACCGCCCGATCGGGTCGAGTCCCGAGCTCGCGCTCGAACGTCGCTTGGTCCTCTTCGGGCACGCCGAGCAGGTCGGCGACGACGAGCATGGCGAACGGCGACGCGTACTCGCGGATGACCTCGCATCGCCGGTTCGCCGCGAACCCGTCGATGACCCGGTCGGCGAGCCGCCACATGAACGCCTCGTTCTCCTTGAGTCGCTTCGGCGTGATGAGCCGCATCAGGAGCGCGCGGTGTGCCGTGTGCCCGGGCGGGTCCATCGTCGTGATCTGGTCGCTGAAGGGCAGCTCGTCGCGATGCGCGGCGATGGCGTCGCTCACGTCGTCACCCTCGAGCGGGACCGGGAAGCCCGGGAACGGCCCCGTCACCGCGTTGCACGACGAGAACGTCTCGGCGTCGTGGTACACGGCGACGGCCTCGTCGTAGCCGGTGACCATGACCACGTCGTGGTGCGGCTCCCGGCGCACGGGGCAGCGGCCTCGAATCTCGTCGAAGTACGGATACGGATCCCCGACGAGCGCTTTGTCGCGGAAGAAGTCGGTCGCGTCGACGTCGTCGGTCACAGCACCGCTCCGGTGACCTTGTGCTCGAGGATCTCGTCGTAGGTGAGCCCGAGCTCGAGCAGGACCTCGTCGGTGTGCTCACCGTGATCGGGCGCGCCGCGCACGCTCGGGGCGGTCTCGTCGAACTGCACGGGGTTCGCAGGGAGCGCGAACTCCTCGCCGCCGCCGGCGGTGACCCGCTCGAGGTAGCCGTTGGCGACGGCCTGGGCGTCGTCGTGGACCTCGAGGGGCGTCTGGAGGGGGGCCCAGACGCCCTCGAGGGTCTGGAGGCGCTCGCGCCATTCGTCGTAGGTGCGCGTCCGGAACACGCCACGGAGCACCTCGATGCACTCGCGACGGTGCTCGAAGCGCGCCGCGGCGTCGTGAAAGCGCGGGTCCTCGAGCAGATCCGGGCGTTCGAGGTGCGTGCAGAGATCAGGCCAGTAGCGGTCGGCCTGGAGGAGCACGAGGATGATGAAGCGGCCGTCCTTGGTCGGGAAGGTGCCGACGAGCGGGTTGGGGAGCGTGTCGCGGTCGAAGGTCGGGATCTCGACGTGCTCGTAGAGCTTCGCCGAGGTCACCTCCGGTGCGAGACCCCAGAGCCCCAGGTTCAACAGCGACACGTCGACCGTCGACGCGACCCCGCTGCGCTCCCGGCGGAGCAGCGCCGCGGCGATCCCGCCCGCGATCGTCAACCCGCCGAACACGTCGCCGAACGCGGGTCGCTGGTCGACGGGCCACTCGGCTGCGGGCTCCTTGAACGCCATCGCGAGCCCGGCGCGTGCCCAGAAGGAGGCGCCGTCGAAGCCGCCGCGGGTTGCCTCAGGCCCGCGTGTCCCCTGTCCGGTGCCCCGCACGTAGATGATGTTCGGGTTGTGCGCCCGGATGTCGTCGACGTTGATCCCGAGGCGCGAGCGCACGTCGGGGAGATAGTTCGTGACGAACACGTCGGCGCCCTCGACGAGCCGGTAGAGGAGGGCACGCCCGTCGTCGGTCGAGATGTCGAGCCCGACCGAGCGCTTGCCGCGGTTGGGGATCTCGAACATGAAGTTGACGCCCCCGCCGCCGGGCACGAGGCCGGACGACACGAGCCCGCGCTGGGGATCGCCGCTCGAGGGATGCTCGACCTTGATGACGTCGGCGCCCCACTCCGACAGCACCGCGCCCGAGATCGGCACGAACGTCCAGCTCGCGACCTCGATGACGCGGATCCCGGCGAGCACGTCCTGCATGGCACCCCCACGCGCCGGCGAGCCTCGCCGGTCGGGAACACGACGATTCTTCCGTTCACAAGATAGGAGAGCGAAGTTTCCGTCGCAACGGGCTCGGGTCTGGTCACCGACTGCGGCCAGGACGGTCGCTTGACCGGTGTTTCGCGATTGATGAGAATGCCACTCTCAACTCTGGAGACTGTGCTTGCGCCACCTGGCGCGCCCGGTCGGGTTGAGGAGAGGAGCGATGGCATGAGTGCTCCCGCGCCGATCGCGGACGGGCTCTTCGCCTGGCCGGCCGACGAGCCGCGTCTCCTCGGCGGCCGATGCGCCGCGTGCGGGACGACGACCTTCCCGCGTCAGCGCGGGTGTCCGCGCTGCGGGGCGCAGCCGCTCGAGGAGCGGCCGCTGTCCCGCCGGGGTCGGCTCTGGGCGTGGACGACCCAGGAGTTCCCGCCGCCGGCGCCTCCCTACGCTGGCCCCCAGGGAGCCGACTTCGCGCCGTTCGGCGTCGGGTACGTCGAGCTCCCCGGAGAGGTGCGGGTCGAGGCCCGGCTCACGGAGCATCGCCCCGAGCACCTCCGAATCGGCATGGAGATGGAGCTGGTCATCGTGCCCTTCGGCATCGACGACGCAGGCAACGAGCTCGTGACGTTCGCGTTCGCGCCGGTCGAGGACGACGAGCGATGAGCACCGACGTCGCCATCGTCGGTGTGGGCCTGCACCCCTTCGGACGCTTCCCCGGGGTGCCCGCGCTGGACATGGCCGCCCAGGCCGTCCGGGCCGCGCTGGCCGACGCCGACATGGTCTGGCCCGACGTGCAGGTGGCCTTCGGCGGCAGCTACGACGTCGACAACCCCGACGCGGTGGTCAGCCAGCTCGGCCTGACGGGCATCCCGTTCACCGACGTCTACAACGGGTGCGCGACGGCGGCGAGCGCGCTCGACATGGCCGCCAACATGATCCGACTCGGTGCCCACGACGTCGCGCTCGCCCTCGGGGTGGACAAGCACGAGCGGGGCGCCTTCTCGGCCGACCCCCTCGAGTACGGATGCCCCTCGTGGTACGGCGCCGTCGGACACTTCATCACCACGAAGTTCTTCGGGATGAAGATCAACCGCTACATGTACGATCACGGGATCTCGGCGGAGACGCTGGCGCGTGTCGCGGCGAAGAACTACCGCAACGGGGCGTTGAACCCCAACGCGTTCCGACGCAAGCCCCTGAGCGAGGAGGAGATCCTGGCCTCGCCGATGCTCAACTACCCGTTGACGCAGTACATGTTCTGCAGTCCCGACGAGGGCGCGGCGGCCGTCCTGCTCTGCCGAGCCGAGCTCGCGTCGAAGTACACGGCGAGCCCCATCTACCTGCGGGCCAGCGCGGTGCGCACCCGGCGGCTCGGAGCGTTCGAGGTCCACAGCCCGTGGCTGCCGCTCGAGTCGGCCGACGGCCCGACCGTGCACGCCAGCCGGGCCGCCTACGAGATGGCGGGAATCGGGCCGACCGACGTCGACGTCGCGCAGCTCCAGGACACCGACGCGGGCGCCGAGGTCATCCACATGGCCGAGAACGGCCTCTGTGCCGACGGCGAGCAGGAGGCGCTCGTCGCCGACGGCGCCACGGAGATCGGCGGCCGGCTCCCCATCAACACCGACGGCGGGCTCCTCGCGAACGGCGAGCCCATCGGCGCGTCCGGGCTCCGCCAGGTGCACGAGCTCGTGCACCAGCTGCGGGGGACGGCAGGGGAGCGCCAGGTTCCCGGTGCGCCCCGGGTCGGGTACGCGCAGCTCTACGGCGCGCCCGGCACGGCCGGCGTCAGCATCGTCAGCACCTGACGCGTCGCGGACCCATGGCCGACCGGATCCCGCTCGCCACCGAAGCCGCGCAGCAGGTGTCCGAGCAGGGCCGGGGGAAGCTGGCGCGCGAGGGCAAGCTGGCCGCGCGCGAACGCATCGCTCGGCTGCTCGACGATCGCAGCTTCATCGAGGACGGCCTGCTCGCGAACGCGACCGAGCCGGGACTGCCCGCCGACGGTGTCGTGACCGGCCGGGGGGCCATCGACGGACGGGCGGTGGTCGTGGTGGCCAACGACCCGACGGTGAAAGCGGGATCGTGGGGCGCCCGCACTGTGGAGAAGATGATCCGGGCCACCGAGCTTGCGCTCGACGAGGAGCTCCCCATCTTCTGGCTCGTCGACTCGGCCGGCGCCCGGATCACCGATCAGGTGCAGCTGTTCCCCGGCCGGCGCGGCGCCGGACGGATCTTCTACAACCAGGTCCGCCTGTCGGGGCGAGTCCCGCAGCTGTGTTGCCTCTTCGGCCCGTCGGCGGCCGGCGGCGCCTACATCCCGGCCTTCTGCGACGTGGTCTTCATGGTCGAAAAGAACGCCTCGATGTACCTCGGCTCGCCCCGCATGGCCGAGGTCGTGATCGGCGAGCACGTGTCGCTCGAGGAGATGGGCGGCGCGCGCATGCACGCGACGGTGTCGGGATGCGGCGACAACCTGGCTTCCGACGACGCGCACGCCATCGAGCTCGCCCGCCGATGGTTCTCCTACCTGCCGGCGTCCTGGCGCCAGGACCCGCCCGCGCGCCCCGCCGCGGCGCCGACCCACACGCTGACCGCGGCGACCATCCCGGACGATCCGCGTGCCGGCTACGACATCCACGCGGTGATCGACGCGCTCGTGGACGACGGCAGCTTCTTCGAGATCAAGCCGCTCTTCGCCCGGGAGCTCGTGATCGGTTTCGCCGCGCTCGATGGGATGGCGGTGGGCGTGGTCGCCAACAATCCGGGGGCTAAGGGCGGCGTGCTGTTCGTCGACAGCGCGGACAAGGCGGCCCGGTTCATCTGGCTCTGCGACGCGTTCAACGTGCCGCTGGTCTTCCTCGCCGACGTCCCGGGGTTCATGATCGGGAGCGAGGTCGAGCGCCGGGGGATCATCCGCCACGGCGCCAAGATGATCACCGCGGTGAGCGAGGCCACGGTGCCCAAGGTCTCCGTCGTGCTCCGCAAGGCCTACGGCGCCGGCCTCTACGCGATGGCCGGGCCGGCGTTCGAGCCGTCGTCGTGCCTGGCGCTGCCCTCGGCGCAGATCGCCGTGATGGGTCCCGAACCGGCCGTGAACGCGGTCTACGCCAACCGCATCGCGGCTATCGAGGACCCCGAGCGACGCCGCGCCTTCGTCGAGGAGCGGCGCGCCGAGTACGAGCAGGACGTCGACCTCCTGCGCCTGGCCAGTGACCTCGTGATCGACGCCGTGGTCCAGCCGGAGGACCTCCGCCGCGAGCTCACGGCGCGGCTGCGTGCCGCGGCGCACACGTCACGCTCCTTCAGCGATCGCCGCCACGGCGTCCCGCCGGTCTGAGCGTCGACGGTGGACTTCGAGCGCACCGAAGAGCAGGACGGCTTCGCCAAGGTCGTGCGCGACTTCGCCGAGCACGAGATCGCGCCGTGCGCCGAGGCCTGGGACCGCGACGGCACGTTCCCGACCGACGTGGTGCGGGCGATGGGCGAGCTCGGCCTCTTCGGCCTGCCCTTCCCGCAGGAGTACGGCGGCTCAGACGCCGACTTCACGACGCTGTGCCTCGCGATCGAGGAGATCGCGCGGGTCGACTCCTCGATGGCGATCACCCTCGAGGCCGGCGTGGGGCTCGGGGCGGCACCGATCGCCCGGTTCGGCACCGACGAGCAGCGGGCCCGGTGGCTCCCGGAGCTATGCGCTGGTCGCGCCCTCGCCGCGTTCGGGCTCACCGAGCCTGACGCCGGCAGCGACGCGGGCGCGATGCGGACACGAGCGACCCTCGACGGCGACGAATGGGTGATCGACGGCGCCAAGGCCTTCATCACGAACTCGGGGACGCCGATGACGAGCCTCATCACCGTCGCGGCATGCACGGGTCGTGACGAGATCAGCTCCGTGGTCGTCCCGGCCGCGACCACCGGCCTGGAGGTCGGTCCGCCGTACCGGAAGATGGGATGGCACGCGTCCGACACGCACCCGCTGACCCTCATCGGCTGCCGGGTGCCCGCGGGTCATCTCCTCGGTGCGCGCGGCGCGGGGCTGCGCCAGTTCCTCACGATCCTCGACGACGGCCGCATCGCGATCGCCGCGCTCGCCGTCGGCCTCGCCCAGGCCTGTCTCGAGCACAGCGTGCGGTACGCGGGGGAGCGCGTGGCGTTCGGCAAGCCGATCGGCGCCAACCAGGGCATCGCGTTCCGCTGCGCCGACGTGGCCGTGATGGTCGAGAGCGCGCGGCTGCTCACGTACAAGGCGGCGTGGCTCAAGGACACGGGCCGGCCGTACAAGCAGGCGGCGGCGATGGCCAAGCTCCATGCCACCGAGGTGGCCGTCGATGCGAGCCGCCACGCGACGCAGGTGTTCGGCGGGTCCGGGTTTCTCGACGAGACCCCGGTGAGCCGCTTCTACCGCGACGCCAAGGTGCTGGAGATCGGCGAGGGCACGAGCGAGATCCAGCGTCTCGTGATCGGCCGCGGCCTGGGCCTGCCGGTTGGGTCCTGACGATGCGATACCGGGTCGTGCAGTGGGCCACCGGGAACATCGGCTCGCGCGCCCTGCGCGAGGTCATCCGGCATCCGATGCTCGAGCTCGTCGGCGTGCTCGTGTACGACCCCGCGAAGGACGGCGTGGACGCCGGGGAGCTCTGCGGCGAGGCGCCCGTCGGCGTGCCCGCGACGATC
Organism: uncultured Actinomycetes bacterium; assembly: GCA_963731625.1. GTDB lineage: Bacteria > Actinomycetota > Acidimicrobiia > IMCC26256 > PALSA-555 > PALSA-555. The sequence continues at coordinate 461,239 of CAVSWH010000001.1, read as the reverse complement.
GATCCGGCGGCGATCCGGTCGCTCACCGCCGACTGCGCGCTGTACATGCCCCGGCGACTCGAGCTCGACGACGTGGTCGACCTGCTCGAAGCAGGTACCAACGTCGTCACGACCCGCGGCGAGCTCTTCGGTCGAGGCCACAACCTCGGCGACGACGGCCGGGCGCGAGTCGCCGCCGCCTGCGAGCGGGGTGCGTCGTCGATCTACGCGACGGGGAGCAGCCCGGGCTTCATCACCGACGCGCTGCCCTACGCGCTGCTGTCGATGCAGCGTCGCGTCGAGTCGATCGAGATCGAGGAGTTCGCCAACCTCTCACGGCGCGACTCGCCGGAGCTGCTCTTTGACCTCATGGGCTTTGGCCGGCCCGTGTCCACCTTCGACGCTGGGCGGGCGACGTACCTCCTCGGCGAGTTCCAGCCCGCCCTCGCCGCGCTGGCCGACGCCGCCGCCGTCCCCGTCGACGAATGGACGTGCCGCGGCGAGGTGGCGGCGGCGCGCCACGACACGACGATCCTCGCCGGGGAGCTGGCCGCCGGCTCGATCGCCGGGCAGCGCACCACGATCACCGGCCGGCGGGGCGGCGCCGACGTCGTGACGATGGTCCCCACGTGGTACTGCACGCCTGACCTCGATCCCGCGTGGGACCTGCGCACCACCGGCTGGCGGGTGCGGGTCCGCGGGGACGCGCCCTTCGCCGTCGAGCTGGCCTTCCCGATCCCGCTCGACGACCTCGCGGCCTACACCCCCGCGTTCACCGCGAACCGGCCGGTGAACGCGATTCCCTATGTCTGTGCGGCGGCGCCCGGCATCCTCGCGATCGAGGACCTCCCGCCGATCACGCCGGCCGGCCCGCGCCCCCCAGGCTGAGGGCTCGCCGGCCTCGACCGAGCACGCCGTGGCCTCCGGCGCTCGGGCGGCGCCACCACTCACCCTGACGCGTTGCGGCCCGCGAGGCAAAAGCCTATTCTCGCCCGGCGAGAGCAGGCTTTGCAGCAAGCGTGAATACGCCTATTCACTGGGGGGAACATGAAAGCCAGGCGGGGGGTGCTCGCGGCGACGCTCGTCGTCGCGTTGCTGGGCTCGGTGCTGGCGGCGACATCGGCGGCGCAGTCGTCGAAGCCGAAGGCAGCCGACGTCGGAATCACGGCCACGCAGATCCGCATCGCCGTGATCGCGGACGTCGACACACCGGTGCAGCCGGGACTGTTCCAGTCAGCGGTCGACGCGATGAACGCGTGGGCCCGCACGGTGAACGCCCAAGGGGGCATCGCCGGGCGCAAGGTCGTGATCGACTTCATCGACTCGCACCTCGACCCGAATGACACGCGCAACGCGATCATCAAGGCGTGCTCGCAGGACTTCGCGATGGTCGGCACCGAAGCACTGTTCATGAACAACGTCGACGACATGGTCGCCTGCAAGGACGCGCAGGGGAACGCGACGGGCCTGCCGGACCTGAGCGGGATCGCGATCGACACCCACGAGCGCTGCTCGCCCGTCACCTACCTCGTGAACGGTGACGCGTCCTTCTGCACCACGCTCAACGACCACCCGCAGACCTACACGGCGCAGCAGGGCGACTGCCTCTACTACCTGAGCCAGAACAAGAACCTCCACGGGATCTACCTCCTCCCGGGCGACCTGAAGGAGGCCACGAACTCTCAGATCGTGCCGTTCCAGGCCTGCGTCAACCTCGGGATCAAGAAGGACGCCACCGGCTTCTACACGGTCTCGGCGATGGCGCCCCAGAGCGCCCTCACGCCATTCGTCGCGGCGGTCAAGTCCAACAACTCGAACTTCGTCTACCAGGGCGACGCGTTCACCGTCATGGTGGAGCTCCGCCGCGAGGCGATCGCCCAGGGCGTCAACTCGGTGAAGGTCTGGGCCTGCAACCAGGGCTGCTACGACTCGCAGTTCCTCGCGCAGGGTGGTTCGGCCGTCGATGGGACCTACTCCATCCTCACGACGCTGCCCTTCTACTCGGAGTACAGCTCCAACGCCTCCCTCAAGACGCTGGTCAAGCAGCTCGGCGGAGTCTCGAAGCTCAATGGGAACGGCGTGGAAGCGTGGCTGGCCGCGCTGCTCTTCCAGGACGCGGTCGGGAAGGCGCTCGCGAGCGGCGGCACCCTCAACCGAGCGTCACTGCTCACGGCGCTGAAGACGGAGCACAGCTTCACGGCGCAGGGAATCCTCGGGCCGACCGACGTCGGGAACCACCAGCAGCCGCACTGCATCGTCATGGCGCAGGTCAAGGGCGGCAAGTGGGTCCGTGCCTACCCGTCGAAGGTCGCGACCTTCGACTGCAACCCGAAGAACCTCACCCAGATCAAGTTGGATCTCACCGGGTAGGGCCCGACGAGCGGCGCACGATTCGCGGAGGGATCGCAAGGGACACAGGCCCAGACAACCGGGGGAGCTCGCCCGGTGGCCGGCCTGCTCAGCCAGACGGCTGCAGGGTCTCGAGGGTCACGCCGTCGTGATCGACGGCCCTGGCCGGGCCGGGCGCGGTTGGCCAGGGCTCCCGCTCACGACCGGCATCGTCTCCGTCGAGCAGCCGCTCAACGCGGGGCGGGTCTTCGTGGTTCGTCCCATGGGTGATGATCCGGTCGCGTCCCTCCCGTTTGGCCTGGAAGAGCGCGGCGTCCGCTCGTCGCACGATGTTGGTGAGGTCCTCGCCGCGGGTTCCTTCGACGATGCCGTAGCTGGCCGTGTAGACGGGCAACCCGGCCGAGCGGAGGGTTCGCTCGAGCTCGGACCGGACGACCTCGAAGGCCCGCTCGGCTTCGGCCGCCGCGCATCCGGGCAGGATGACGACGAACTCCTCCCCGCCGTAGCGGCAGATCAGGTCCTCGGCCCGGAGGGATCGACGCATCGTTTCGGCGAAGACCCGCAGCGCCGAATTGCCGGTGTCATGGCCGTGGGTGTCGTTGAGCCGCTTGAAGTGATCGAGGTCGGCCATCACGACGGCGAAGCAGGCCGCGTCGTCGCGCACGACACGCATCTTGTTGTGGAGCGAGCGGCGGTTCAGCAGGCCGGTCAGCCCATCGGTGGCGGCCTGGAGCTGGGTCTCGGCCATGACTCGCAGCAGCCCGATGCGAGCACCCGCGAGGTTCGCCAGGGTGGCGAGGTCCTGCACGGACGTGGCGTCGGGGACCGTGTCGGGCCTGCCGGTGGCGTGGATGACCCCGACGCTGCGGCCCATGATCGACACCGGCACGCAGACCGCGGAGCAGGCGCCCGCCGAGCGGCTCTGCAATCTCGGGCAGGCATCGAAGTCCTCGCTGTGGTTGAACAGCTGCACCTGGGCCCGACGGGCCGCGGGACACTGGTCGGGCGACTCGACCTCACACCCCGGCGGGTCGCCCGTCGGCGAGGCCGTGACCATTCGGTAGAGGTGTGCATGACTGTTGTCGGCGAGGAGCAGCTCCGAGGGCGCGTCGGGCAGCACGACCGCCAGCGTGTGCTCGATCACCTCGTGGACGTCGCGCTCGTCGACAGCCATCTCGAGGGCGTTGGCGAGGCGAGCCTGGAACTCCTGATGCTGCGCCTCGACCTGGCGCCGAGTGGAGACGGCTTCGGCCTCCGCGACCGCGGTGCGGAGCTCGCTTTGGAGCGCAGCCATGGCCTCGTTCGTCCGCACGTTGCGGGCCACGGCGATCTTGGAGAGCAGATACGCGAAGGGCAAGCACAGCACCATGAAGAAGCCGGTCGTCACCAGCGCGCGGGGGAAGCCGGACGACACGGCGCCGGCGGCGACGGCCGCCGGGATGCAGATCGCTGGGATCGCGACCAGGCCGATCGCCGGCGCGAGGAAGCTGAAGCGGTTAGCCCGGGCGCTCGCGTCATACCACTCGCGCTCCCGGATATTGATTTCGTCGCGCCCGAAGAGCGCCATGCCGCGGCCTTCCGCCGATGCCGAACCCTCGAGGTGTTTCGGCTCCCTGGGCGGCGGCCTGAAGCCCCCCGAGCGACGCCGGCTTGGGCGCTGTGGCGCCCCGGGTCCCCTCGTGGTGCGACCCTCGCGGAGGAGCCCGGCCACCTCCCGGGCATGCACCCCGCCCGTGCGGCGCATCGAGCGAGGTCATGAGGGAAGCGGGTGGTCGGGCGCGGCGGAGCGCCCGCTGTGGGTTCGCGGTGGGAACTGCTTGATCTTGCGAATGCTGGCGTTCGCGTGTGTCGGTCCAGGTCTGCTGGGGCATTGCGCTGTCCCCACCGAGACGACAGCCTGACTCTTCGAGCGACGGTGTCGGCTTCGACGCGAGCGGCGTCAGCGTGTTGGCCGGGCCATCGGCACAGCGACGCGGCGTTCGCGCGCCTCGCGACCGTTTCCGCACTGTCTTGAATGGGTACGAAGGGTTCATGACCACCTTGTTGCATGGGTCCGCGCGGCGCGAAGCGCCCGGTGGCAAGCAACGGGCATCTCGGCAGCGTGTCTTCGGCGCGCGCCTCACCGCGATCGTCGTTGTCTTTGCTCTTCTCGTCTTCGGTGTCGTGTACTTCGTGCGTGGCGTCCAGACCACGGCGTGCGACAATGTGCACTTCGAGTCGGCTGGTCAGCCCGTCACGCCGTCGCAGTCGCCGCCAGCGATCGGCGAGCCAGGGATCGTGCGAGACCTTCACTCGTTCCTCCGCGGCCCGACGCCCGCGGTCTTTTGCAATGACTTCCCGGACCCGTTCGTGCTCCGAGTTGGCGACTCCTACTACGCCTACGCCACGAGCAACGACGGCTTCAACATCCCGGTGCTCGCCACGCATGGGCTCTTCGGAGCCGGCGGCCGCCATGACGCGCTACCGCAGCTGCCCGCGTGGTCGAGCCCCGGTTGGGCGTGGGCGCCGTCGGTGCTTCCCGTCGGGTCGACGTACGTCATGTACTACGCCACGCGCGACGACGCCGCCGGCGAGCAGTGCCTCTCCAGCGCGGCCGCGACGGATCCGAACGGACCGTTCGTGGACACGAGCGCTGGGCCGCTTGTTTGCCCGCCCGGCGGCGCGATCGACCCGAGCCCCTACGTCGATCCCAGTGGACAGGCGTTCCTCGTGTGGAAGGACGAGGGCAGCGGCACGATCGTCGGGCAGCAGCTCGCCCCCGACGGCCGATCACTCGTCGGGTCCTCCGCTCGCCTGATCGGAGCCGACCAGGCCTGGGAGGGCGGCGTGGTCGAAGGCCCGAGCCTCGTCGCGGCCAGTGGCCGGCTGTTCCTCTTCTATTCCGGCAACCAGTGGCAGACGACCAACTACGCGGTCGGCTACGCCGTCTGCACCAGCCCACTGGGTCCTTGCGTGAAGACGCCCGGGCCTTGGCTCGCTTCGGGTGCCAACGTCGAAGGGCCCGGCGGCCCCGAGTTCTTCACCGACCCATCCGGGCAGACCTGGATGGCGGTTGCGGCCTGGATTGACGGCGAGGTCGGCTACCCGCAAGGCGCGCGCAACCTGTTCGTGCTGCGCGTCAGCTTCCCGAATGGGGTGCCGACCGCGAGCTGATCCCGGCTGGCGGTTGAGCCTCAGCGCGCCAGGGAAGTCGGTGCGCCGAGCCTCGATGCTCGTCGGTGGCCAGCGCCTGCCGCTCTGGTGCGTGACGGGACGGCCGACCGTTTGCTGCTACGCCGCGTCGCCCGACCGCGGTCCGACTGCTGCGACGCCGTCACGAGTCCAGGTGGGCAGCGCGCGCTCGAGGGCAGCCCGGTCCCAGCGGCCCAGGTCGGCCGCGGCCTGGTACGTGCTGTTGAGGAACTCGAGGAGGACACGTCGAGGGTCCGGAGCTGTCCGGACGGCCTCGTACGGGAGCAAGAACTCGCCCAGCGCGCCGTCGTAGCGCGCCGCGGCGGGCCGCACGGTGGCGTCACTAAACCCGTCAGGCTCGGGGTAGGCGTATGAATAGAACGCGCCTTCGCCCGGCGCGCCGGGCCAGTACCCGGCGCTGCTCACCTCGTGCGAGTACGCCTCGAGCATGACGTGGGGGCCGCAGTGCGGCGCCCCGGCGGTGTGCGCCGGCGCGCGCCGGCCGGAGAATCGCGTCGTCGCCAGATCGAGGCCGCCCCAGAACAGATGCACCGGGCTCGCCTTGCCCACGAACCCCGCGCGGAACTCATGCAGCACCTGTGAGGCGCTCACCAGGAGACGCCAGAACCGCTCGACGTGCTCTCGGCTATAGGACGTGTGGATGGTGTCCTCGTCGAAGGGGATCGCCTCGGGAATCTCCACCGGCATCGTCCAGACCCGAGGATCGATCCCGAGGGCTTCGAGGTCCGCGACGAGCTCGGCGTAGAAGCCGGCCACCGACCTCGGCTCCAGCGCCATCGATCGGCGGTCACCGGCCGCGTCGATGTGCAGCTGGTGCTCGACGAAGTCGAAGTCGATCTGGAACCCTCGCCGATCGGCGGTCCACATCAATGACGTCGTCAACCCGCGTGCGGTGACGTACAGGGGGACGTTCCACCAATGATTCTCGAGTGGCGAATGCGCGAGTCGGACCTTGCCGACCATCTGGGTCCATAGCTGCAGGGTGTCGCGCGTGTCGGCCCACTCGTCAACCGGCAGCGGAGGCCAGTCGGGCAATGCCTGCGGACGGTGGTCGGATCGGATCGTCATCTCAACCTCCGGCTGCTCTTCGACGTTCGGGGTGCTCGTGACGAGACGCGAGCTCATCGGAGTACTAACTGCGACGGCAATACTCTCACTCGAATCCCCGAGGGTCGGCCTCGGTCGATATCCGTGGCGCTGGCCCGCTGCAGTCGAGGAGCCGTGGATGACGGACATCGAGATCGTGCGGGCGTCGCTCGACGCGTACCGCTCGCAGGACCGGGGCGTGGCCGCCGGTCTCCTCGCCGATGACTTCGTCTTCACGAGTCCCCAGGACGATCACATCGACAAGACCGCGTACATGGAGCGGTGCTTCCCGACCGCCCACCGGTTCCGCTCGTCGAACGTCCTGTATCTCGTGAGCGCAGGCGACGGCGGGGTCTTCCTCCTCTACGAGTACGAGCTTGAGCATGGCGAGCGGTACCGCAACGCCGAGTTCATTTCGGTCGGCAACGGGCAGATCGTCGAGACGCAGGTCTTCTTCGGGGGTCGCTACGAGCACTAAAACCTCCGCCAGACGGGTCGCGTGGGTGCCGGCCCACCCTGGTTGGTGCCGATGAGGTCGAGGTCCGAGACCGGCGTGGCAATCGCGGTCTCCGTCGTCATCGACGCGCCGCCCGCGGCCGTGTGGGCTGAGCTGGCACGGATCGAGGATCACGTGATCTGGATGCGCGACGCGACCGCGATCCGCTTTCGGGGAGACCAGCGGCGCGGGATCGGGACGACCTTCGAATGCGAGACGCGCGTGGGCCCGTTTCGCCTGACCGACGTGATGGAGGTCACGGGGTGGCAGTCGCCCACGGCCATGGCGGTGCGACACGGGGGCGCCGTCGAGGGTTCGGGCCGTTTCGTCCTCTCCGGCGGTCCGCGGGAGGCCACCACGACGCTGACCTGGGACGAACGGCTCCGGTTTCCGTGGTGGCTGGGTGGGGCGGTCGGGGGCTGGCTGGCGCGTCCTGTGCTCTCCGGCGTGTGGCGAGCCAACCTGCGCCGGCTGCGGGACCGCATCGCCTCGCAGGAACCCGCGCCGTCGCCGGACCGCGGCGAACCCACGGACCCGACTCGGGCGTAACGCGGTTCCCCGTGCCCGGCGCCGAGGCCCGGGGTCAGAGCCTGTCGCAGGGAAGCCCGACGGCACGAGGTGTCCGCCATCCCCGCGAAGGCCACCCGCCGGGTCGCTACGTGACGGGCGTGACCGTGCCGGTCCTGACGTCGTAGACCGCCCCCATCACGTCGAGACGACCGTCGCGCACGCCGTCGCTGACGATCGAGCTGCGCAGCACGCCGGCTGTCTGGGCGCGGACGTTCTCCTCCACGAGCGCCTCGCTCGAGCCGCCGCCGTCGAGCGCGCGGCGCACCGCCGGCACGATCGGCTCGACGACTGCCTCCACGGTCCCTGCCGGGGCCGACTTGCCCCGCACGACGTCGAGGGATGCCGTCACCGCGGCGCAGTCGCTGTGGCCGAGCACGACTAGCAGCGGGCAGTGGAACGCCGCGAGCGCGAACTCGAGACTGCCGAGCACCACGTCGGACTCGGCGGTGTTGCCGGCGACCCGGACGCAGAAGAGGTCACCGATGCCCTGGTCGAAGATGAGCTCGGGCGCGACGCGCGAGTCCGCGCAGGCGAGGAACATCGCGAAGGGCGTCTGCCGGGCTGCCTGCTCCCACCGGCGATCGGCGTCACGAGCAGCGTCGCTTCGGTGCGCGACGAAACGCTGGTTCCCTTCGACGAGGCGACGCCAGGCGTCGGCGGCGGGGGAGGGATCGGGGCTCATGGAGTGCCGTGCTGCGCGGTCAACGCTCGGGCGGGGCGGACTGGTGGGGTCAGCCCGGATCGGTGCCCTGCGGGCCGATCTCCTTGTCCCACTGCTGCTTCTTGGTCCGCTGCTCGAATTTGTAGCTGAGCTGCGGGTCGGACGTGTCGAAGCGAGCTTTCGTGTGGGCCGGATTGCAGAGCACCTTGACCGTCTGGCCGATCATGGGCGCCTTGAAGTTCGATCCCCAGCCAGGAATGCCGAGTTCGACGCGGAACGGCTCACCCGACGGCGGGGTCACCTCGACCAGCCAGCGCTCCAGGCTGGCGTCACTGCCGGTCGCTCCCTGTCGCTTCGCTCGGCGGTCGACGACCGCGCCCTCGGCCGATTCCCAGGTGCGCCTGAACATCCGTCGCCTCCGTCATCCGCGCGCGGCGGGTCCGTTGGTCGACGGAGGGTAATGCCCGCGACGCCAGCAACGGACGTCGGCGTGCCGATGGCGTGCCGCGGACGATCGAGCCTGCGTCACGGGCCCGGTCCTGCCGGTCGCCGTGATCACGTATTCAGGATGCGGGCCTTCTGGGCATCGAACTCCGCGTCGGTCAGCACGCCCTGATTCTTCAGCTCGGCGAGCTCTTTCAGCTGAGCGATCGGGTCCGGAGCCGCCGCCGCCGGCGCCGGTTCAGGTGCCGGCTCCGCCGCCTGTTCTTTCTGGGCCCAGCGGTTGCCCTGCCGGCGGGACACGTTGTTCGAGACGTGGGTCGCCGTCCCGGCGATGACCGCCGTGCGAGCGACGCCACGAAGGAGCCCGGGCATCGTTTCTCCTCTCGGGTCGAGCGAGACTACGGGGCGGCGTCGAGGGCCGCGGCGATGGCGTCGAGTGGGATGAACCCGGCGGCGACGAGCTGCGCGCCGTTGCGTCGGAGCGCCGTGGCGAACCGTGCCGCCCACCGGTTCTCGTAGAGGAGGATCGCCGCGGTGGTGTCCGACGCGACGGCCTTCGCGGCCTCCTCGACGTCGTCGGGGCCGAGCAGGCCGGAGGACACGCCGTCGAAGACGCTGACGTCGAAGGTGCCGTCCCCATCGAGCGCGTCGAGCTCGAGCACGACGGTGCGATCCCCCTCCTTGCGAACGAACGCGAGGTCGAGGATCCGGATCAGTCCCCGGTTGACGAGGTCCAGCAGGGCGGCGAGCCCCTCGCCGGTCGCGCGGTGGGCAGGGAACTCCGCGACCAGGTAGCCGACCGGCCCCATCTCTTCCACATCGTCTGCCATCACCCCTCGCTTCGTCGCACGTCGCGCCGCCCATTGCGCGCGTGCCGGCGTGTCGTTGTCAACCCGAGAGCCTGGCATCCAGCGACGCGGCAGTGCGAGGCCGGATGTCGCCGCGTCAGCGTCGGGCGACGTGCCGTGGCGGGCAGCGGATCGCGGGAAGTAAGACTGGTGGTGGAGACGGCGTGACGACCGGGGGAGAGGGCATGGCTCGGCGGGCGGAGACCGGCAAGGCTCCGGGCCGGCGCTCCTCGCCCACTCGGCGACGCGCGACGCGGCGCCGCGACGTCGAGCCCCAGGCACGCGACGCGGATCCACGGCACGCCGCCGGCTGGATCCGGGACGAGGCCGAGCCCGACGATCGGCGTCCCGCCGACATCGCGCTCCTCGTGGTCGCCGTCGCTGGCGTCGCCGTCGCGGGGGTCTGGGCCCAGGCCGAGTCGGGGATCGACCTCAACCTAATGCGACCGATCAACGATCTCACCAGCGACATCACGACGCTGGGCAAGGCGGTCTACGGCGTCGGCTCGATCTGGGTCCTCGTCGCGACGGTGGTCGCGCTCGTGCTGTTCGGTCACCGGTCGGTGGCGGTGCGCGCCCTGCTCGCGGGTGCCCCGGCCTGGGGCATCGCGGTCCTGCTCAATCACCTGCTCGGACATCACGACCTCACGGGGGTCTCGATCCATGTGCGGGCGGGAGGCGGGCCCGCCTTTCCCGCCAGCAACGTCGCCGTGGTCACCGCGCTCGTGGTCACGCTGGGGCCGTTTCTCGTGCGGCCCGCCCGGCGAGCGCTGCACGTCCTCGTCGTCGCCGTCGCGCTCGCCGCCCTGTACCTCGGCGTCGGCTTTCCGTCCGACGTGCTCGGCGGGCTCCTCCTCGGGATCGCGACATCGGCCGCGGTGCTCGTCGCGCTGGGCTCGCCGGCGGGGCGCCTCTCGATCGACGAGCTCTCCGCGGCGCTCGTCGACCTGGGTCTCGACATCGCCGCCGTCCGCTATGCCGACGCCCCCGTCGAGCGGGCCACGGTGGCCGAGGTGCGGGTCGTCTCGGGTGACCGCTACGTCGTGCAGGCGTTCGGGCGCGACCAGCGCGACGCCAGGCTCGCCGGCAAGGCGTGGCACTGGCTGATGTACAAGGACCCGTCCCAGCCGGTGTTCGGGAGCCGTATCCAAGAAGTCGAGCACATCGCGTATTCGATGCTGCTCGCAGCCCGCGGGGGCGTCCGCGCGCCCAGCGTCGTTCGCACCGGGGTCGGGGGTCGGGATTCGGCGATTCTCGTGACCGGCGAGGTGCCGGGCGCGCCGCTCGCCGATCTCCCGGACGAGCAGCTCACCGATGCTCTCCTCGCCGACCTGTGGGATCAGGTGGAGCGCCTTCACGCCGCCGGGGTCTCACACGGAAATCTCGACGCCCGCAGGATCGTCGCCGATGCCGACGCCGTCGCGCTGACCGACTTCAGCTGGGCGGACGCGACGGCGCAGCGCCGCGGGTTCGACCGCGACATTGCCGCCGTCGTCGTCGGCTCGGCCCTCCGAGTCGGTGACGAGCGAGCGACGGCGGCGGCCGTCGAGGCGGTGGGCCCCGAGCGCCTCAGCGCGGTTCTCCCGGTCATCCAGCCGGCCGCGCTGCCGGCCTCGCTGGGGCACACCGAGAAGCACCTCGGGCGCCGCCTGAAGTCGCTCACGGAGCACGTGGCCGCGGTCACGGGCACCGAAGAGGTGACGCCGACGAAGATCCGACGGCTGTCGTGGACGAGCGTCGCCGTCACCCTGAGCGTGCTGCTGGCCGCCGGACTGCTGATCTCGGGGCTTAAGGGCATCAACTTCCAGTCGGTGAAGTCGGAGTTCACCAACGCCACGTGGGGTTGGGTCGTGGCCGCGCTGATGGTCTATCCGCTCACCATCGTCTCGTTCGCGACCTCCTTCATGGGATGCGTGAACACCGATCTCCCCTTCGTGCCGACGGTGCTGATGTGGGTCTCGGCCAGCCTCTTGAACCTGATCACACCCAACGGGATCGGCGGCACCGCGCTGCAGTTCGACTACCTGCGCAAGCAGGGCGTGCCGGTCGCCTCCTCGGGCAGCGCGCTCGCGCTGAGCGGCACGGTCGGCTACGTCTTCCAGCTTCTGCTCCTGGTAGGCGCCGCGTCGCTGACGTCGTCGCAGCTCAACCTCGGGTCGGGCAACGCCGGCAGCCTCGGTCTGGTGATCGTCGCGGTCGTCGCGGCCCTCATCGGCGCCTTGCTCCTGTTTCCCAAGCTGCGCGGCAAGGTCGTGCCGCAGATCAAGCGCGTGGCCAGCGACGTCTGGGCGGTGCTCCGGACACCAAAGAAGGCGCTGCAGCTGTTCGGGGGCGCGCTCGTCGGCAACCTCGCCGGCGCCGCGGTGCTCGGCCTCTGCCTCCTGGCGTTCGGCCAGCACCTCGCGTTCGCCCAGCTGCTCGTCGTCCAGCTCGGGGCGGGGGTCTTGGCGAGCCTCGCGCCCGTGCCGGGCGGGGTCGGCGTGCAGGGGGCGGCCCTGACAGGTGCGCTGACGGGCTTCGGCGTCGCGAGCGCGCCCGCGCTGGCCGCCGTCTTCCTCTACCGAGGCGTGACGTTCGTCCTCCCGCCGATCGTCGGATTCTTCACGCTGCGATGGCTCCGAAAACGCGGGTACGTCTGAGCGCATTGAGGAGCCGTGTGACGTCCGCTGTCGAGACGATGCGCCGCTGGTTCGTCCGGGATCGCCCGGACGGCGCACCCCACCGCCGCGCCACCGACGTGGTGCGCATGGTGGTCGCGTTCGGGCTCCTCGCGCTCCTGGCGTTGCACGCCGACCACCCCACGCGGCCGGAGCGGGCGGTCGCCACCTTCTTCCACACCCTCCCCGACGGCGCAGCCGACGTGCTGCGTGGCACCTACTCGGTCGTGTCGCTGTGGGCGCTGCTCATCCTCGTCGCGGCGCTCGTGCTCCTGCGACGTTGGCGGCTGGGACGCGACGTCCTCGTGGCGGGCGCCGTCACATGGCTGCTCGGGCGCGCGCTGGCCTACCTGGTCCACCAGACCGACTTGGCGCACGCGTTCTCGCTGGCGTTCGGCACGAATTCGACGCCCCGCTTCCCGCTGGTCCGTGTCGCCGTGGCGGTGAGCGCGATCGCCGTCGCGGGCCCCTATCTGACGCGGCCGGTCCGGCGCGTGGGCCAGGCCCTGGTCCTGCTGCTCGCGCTCACCGCGATGTACCTGGGGCGGGGCCTCCCCACCGATCTGCTCGGCGCGCTCGTGCTCGGCTGGGGCGTCGCCGCCGGCGTGCACGTCGCCTTCGGCACGCCCGTCGGGCGGCCCACGGTGCGCCAGGTGGGCGAGGCCCTCGCGGCGTTGCAACTGGAAGCGTCGAACGTGCGGATGGTGCCCGACCAGCCGGTCGGCCGTGCCATCTTCCTCGCGTCGAGGGGCGATCAGGACCTCAGGGTCATCGCCATCGGGCGCGACGAGGCGGACACGCAGTTCCTCGCACGGCTGTCGCGCTACCTGGCGTTCCGTGACTCGCCGCCAGCCCCGCTCCCGACGCGCCGCCAGCAGGTGGAGTTCGAAGCGTTCGTCATGCTCACCGCGCGGCAGGCGCACGTGCGCGTGCCGAACGTCTTGGCCGCCGCCGCCCCGATCGGTCCGGTCGCCGTGCTCGTCGAGCAGCTCCCAGTCGGCACGCCGCTCGGCGCGCTGGCGCCCTCCACCGTGAGCGACCCGCTCCTCGACGACTGCTGGGATCAGCTTCGTCGCCTGCATGCGGCACGGGTCGCGCACGGCTGCCTCGACGTCGACCATGTCCTCGCTGACGACGAGCGAGCGACCCTGGTGGGCTGGCAGCGGGCCGTCACGAGTGCCGAGCCCGCCCAGCTCCACCGCGACACGGCCCAGCTGCTAGCGGCGACCGCCGCGCTGGTTGGCCTGCGACGCGGCGTCGACGCGGCCGCGCGCGGCCTCGGGCGAGCCGACCTCAGCGCCGCGCTGCCGTTCCTGCAGCCTGCCGCGCTCTCGAAGGCCACCCGCGAGGCGCTCGCCCGAGACGGAGGCGTCGAGACCACCCTCAACGATCTGCGAGATGCGACGGCCGCACGAGCCGGGACGGAGGTGCCCGAGCTCCACGAGTTGTACCGCGTGAACCCGCGGACGCTCATCATGGCCACGAGCGGTGTCGTGGCGGTCGCGGTGCTGCTGAGCCGCGTGGGCAACCCCGTGACCTTCTGGGACTCAATTCGGGGCGCGAACTGGCTCTACTTGCTGCTGGCCGTCGTGCTCGGGCTGTTCGCCGACGCCGCGTTCGCGATCGCGTTCCTCGGGTCCGTCCCGATCCGTCTTCCCCTGTGGTCGACGTTGGAGCTGCAGGCGTCGATGGAGTACACGAACCTCGCGATCCCGGTCGCGGGCGACACGGCGATCCAGGTGCGCTACCTGCAGAAGAACGGCATGGAGCTCACGGCGGCGGTCGCGACCGGCGGGGTGCTCAGCACCGTGGTGGAGAACGTATGCAAGCTCGCGCTGTTCTTCCTTGCCGTCCTCCTGGCGCCCACGGCCATCCACCTCGGGCATATCAACACCGGCCAGGTCGTCGTCACCGTCCTCGCCGCGGTCTCGCTCGTCGCGATCGCCGTCGGGATCGTCTTCGCCGTGCGACGCATCCGCCACGCGGTGGTGCCCCGCATGGTGGGTGCCGCCCGATCGATGTGGACGACGGTGAAGATGCCGACGCGCCTCGGGCTCATGGTCGGCGGCAACGTCACCGCCCAGCTGCTCTACGCCGGCAGCCTGCTCGCGTGCCTGAGCGCCTTCAACAGCCCCGTGAGCTACTGGAGCCTCTTGGCCGCCGACATCGGCGTCTCGCTCGTCGCGTCCATCGTCCCGATCCCGGGGGGTGGCACGGCGGTGTCGGCGATCGGCCTCACGGCCCTCCTGATCACCTTCGGCGTGCCGCACGGCGCGGCCGTAGCGGCCGTCCTGAGCCACGAGCTCGCCGTGACCTACATCCCAGCGATTCCCGGGTTCTTCGCCACGAACGACCTCGTCCGACGCGGCCTGCTCTGACCTTGCACCCGAGCGGAGGCGCGCACGGCCACGGTGTCGCGACTGCGTACCCCGCGCCCTCGATGGCGGTTAGGGCGAGGTGTCCTTCACCGCGTCCCGGATGTACTCGCGCATCGCCGCGTCCTGGGCGGCACGGGCCTGCGCCGCATGCTCGTGCATCTTCCCGCCACGGGCGATGAGGTACACGAGGACGCCGAAGTACGGGAGGATGATCACGAACAGCACCCAGAAGGCCTTGGCCCAGCCGTTCAGCTCGGGGCTCCGGAAGATGTCCGTGAAGACGACGATGAGCAGGTACAGCCAGATGAAGAAGAGGAAGAAGTACAGGATCTCCAGGAAGACCTGCCCTGTACCAAAGGTTGCCGCCAGCATGGACTACCCCCAATTCGGTTCGCGAGTCATGGCCTGCAGTGGTGATCGTGGTTCGGGGACTGCGGGCGCTCCCACCGTCTGCTTCGCTCGTGACGAGCGTCGTGTGTCCACGGCGAGGTCCGCCCTCTCCGGCTCGCTGGACCGCCGGGCCGACGCTAACACCGGCTACGAGGAGCGTCGAGTTTCGACTCGGACCGCGGTGACGAGCAGCGCCGGCGCGGGCGGCGCGGCGGCGGTCGGCCGTGGACCGTCGAACTCGATCTCGGTGCGCGATGGCCCGAGTTCGCTACCCTGGGAGCAGGTGGCTGAAGGTCACCGCGCAGCGCACAGGAGGAACTGGGACGGGACCGCGTGGCTGAGACCGCGGAGCAAACCTCTGCTCCTCCGAAAGAGACGAAGCACAAAGGGCCCCGCTGGCGGCGGGTCCTCGCGACGACGCTCCTCGTCCTCGGCTGCATCTTCGCGCCGCTCTCGATCCACGCGGTGTGGATACACAACACGCTGCTCAACACCGACCAGTACGTCTCGACCGTTGGCCCGCTCGCCAGCAACTCCTCGGTCCAGAACGCCCTTGCGCTTCGCGCGTCGAACACGCTGGTCAGCGGAACGGACCTTCAGCCGCGCCTGCGGCGGGCCCTGCCGTCCGGTGCGCAGTTCATCGTCCCCATCATCGCGAGCAACCTGCACAGCTTCGTCTATAGCGCGGCGCTCAAGGTCGTGCAGTCCCCCAAGTTCGCGCAGCTGTGGGAGAACCTCAACCGGCGCGTCCACACGCGCGTCGTGGCGTTGCTGCGAGGTCAGGGGAAGTTCGTCAACAACCAGGGCCAAGTCACGATCGACATCAGCGGCGTCGTCGACAAGGTCAACGGGGCGCTCCAGAAGGTGGGGGTCAACGGCCTGTCGACGGCCGGCCACAACGAGAACATCGTGCTCTTTAGCTCGAGCACACTGGCCTCAGCCCAGAGCGCGGTGCGCGTGCTGGACGACCTGGCGATCGCGCTGCCGATCCTCACCGCGCTCATCTTTGCCGGAGCGATCGTGGCCTCCACGAACCGGCGGCGGACGATCCTCCACGGCGCCATCGCGTTGGCCTTCGTGATGCTGGCGTTCTGGGTCATCTGGAACGCGTTGCGCAATCCCTACTCGGGCGCACTGCCGCCCAGCGTGAACCGCCCGGCGGCGAACGCCGTCTACGACCAGCTGATCAGCTTCTTGGTCCTCGCGTTGAAGACCGTCTTCGCCCTAGCCGTCGTCATCGCGCTCGCGGCGTGGCTCGCCGGTCCGGGTCGGATCGCGACGCGTGTACGGACCACGGTCCGGAACCTCGTCGCCAAGACGCCCGGACGGAGCGCCGTGCGGCCCGAGGTTTCCCAGTTCGCACGCCGCTACCGGAACCCCCTGCGCCTCGCGGCCGTCGGCGTGGGCTTGGTGATCCTCGTCGCGCTCCACTATCCGAGCCCCCTCTCCGTGCTCGTCATCGCCCTGGTGGTCCTGCTCCTGCTCGGCGTCGTCGAGGTGCTGGCGCGAGCCGGGGAGGCCGAGCCGGCGGAGAAGCCGACCTAGCGACGCGGGGCGGCGGTCCTCAGTGACCGGTCAGATGGATCACGCCAGTCGATGAGAGCCCGTCCAGGATGAGCTGCACGGCGAGCGCGGCCAGGAGGAATCCGAACACCTTCTCGGCGACGAGGAGTCGGTTCTCGTTCAGGTGCTGGCTGAACCGGGATGCGAGGCCGAAGGTTGCGAGGTCGAGGACGAGGACACTCGCCACCAGGACCACGACGGTCACGAAGGTGCCGAGCGCCGCCGATTCCGCCGACTGCGTCACGAGCGCCACGATTCCGGCCGGGTTCAGCAGGTACGGGATCGCGAGCGGGTAGACGGCGAGCGCCATGGGGTCGTCGGTCCCCGTGGATCGGTGACCGAGGTCGATCGTGGGTGTGCCGAGCACCATCGAGATCGCGATGATGAGCAGCACGATGCCGCCTGCGACGGACAGCGAGCCCGGGTCGAAGTGCAGCAGGCGCGTCAGGAGTTCGCCGAGCGCGAGCAACAGCAGCGCGACCGTGCCCGCGGTCCTGACCATCTTGCGGCTGACCCGCCGGGTCGTCGCTGGGTCCAGCCCGGCGGTGGTGTCGAGGAACGGCAGCAGCGCGATCTTCGGTCCGATGCCGATGAGCATCAGGAGGAACGTTTCGACGACGAACGTGACGTTGACGGTTCTGTCCACCGCCTGCACTCCTCAGGCCAACCCGACGTCTCACCCTAGTGACGTGCGCAGCCAGCCGGTCGTTCGCCCCCGCACCTCGGGGGAAATCCGCAGGCTCAGTCTCGAAGATCGACGCTCGCGCCGGGCCAGGCACGCGCAGGCGCGTCGCACACCAGCCCGTCGTGTCGGGCGCCGCGTCGATCGCGGCGGCCCGAGCCGTGTCGTCGGCTCGACGCCAGCTGACCGCCCATCGCGCGGCGCCTCGCGCGGGACTACCAGTCGTAGACGATGCGCGTGTCAGCGAGGACGTCCTGGAGCGCGCGGCGGCGCCGGCCGACCACGACACCCAGCAGACCGATCCCGATGAGCAGCGAGAACGGAAGCAGCGACACGCGGATCAGGCTGCGACCCCACCCGAGCTTTGTCCCGTCGCCCCGCGTGACGAGCAGCCCGAAGACCGCCATGGCGGGGGTGCGAGCCGGGACCGCCCATGAGACGACGAAGTACAGGGCGAGCCACACGGTCGTCGCGGGTATCCCGAACGCGGCGGGCAGGTGCAGGACGACCTTGGACCCGACGAGCAGGTCGGCAACGGCCACGATCGTGGCGATCAGTGCGGTGAGGAGCAGCGAGCTGAAGACCAGGTCGAGCAGGCCGGCGGTGAAACGGCTCACCGCGCCGGCGCTGCGGCCTTGCAGCGCGTCACGGGTGGAGGGCTCCGTCTCCTCGGGTGCTCGGCGCAGCGCCCGGTTCACCAGGTGCTCGAGCGCGACGTCGAGGCGCGCCGCGGCGAGCCGGATGGCATCGAGCGACCGCCCCGCGATGCCTTTCGTGGACTCGACGATCAGCCCGCCGACATCCACTTGCTCGAGGAGCTGCGCGACGTCGATTCGATCGACGAGCCGATTGACATCGACCTCGTCGAGCAGCGCGTTCAGGTCGATCCGGTCGAGGATGGCCTGCACGTCGATCTGGCGGAGCACCGCGTCGAAGGGGACAGCCCCGAGCAGCCGGTCGACTGGCCCGTTGTGGCCCTTGTCGCTCATCGGACCATTGTGCACCCGCATCGACGCGAGCGACATTCGATCAACGGGTGCGCTCGAGGGCCCGCGTTGAGGCGCGGTGTCGTCGGGACGAGCACGCCGATACCCCAGCGCTGCGGGGACCCGCGATGGCGAGGACGGGCATCGTCGGGTGACCATGAGGTCGATCTTCTCGCGAGCGCGGACACCAGCACTCCGACGGCGATCACCTGGCCGCGGCGACCGGTGCGCGTCCTCGGCACCGGCGGCGCGGTCTCCGAACCGCCCGTTGCCATGAGGCCCTCTCTCCGCGGGTGGTGGGGGCGACCGAGCCTCGAGATGGGCGCTTGGCGCGTCGCTGCCATGAGCGTTGCTCGCTCGATCGCCAGTGACGGTCCGCGTGCCGGCGCGGCGGCTCGTCTCTACACTCTGAATGTGGAGAAGCACGACGGGCAAAGAACGAGGCACGGATGACCAGTGTCACTCAGGACACCACGTCGGCTGCCCTGTCGTTGAGCACCGCGGTAGCGCACCGGGAGCAGGTGGCGCACGGCCGAGCGCTTCGCAAGACTGTCCCGCGATCCTCGCACGGGGCCTGGACGGTCCAACCGGACCGACGCGAGCCGATCGCACTGTTGCGGTCCCAAGAGGAAACCCGAGTACCCGAACTCGTCGCCATTCGCCACGAGCGCATGACGGCGTCGCCGTTCGCGTTCTATCGCGGCGCGGCACTCGTGATGGCGAGCGACCTGGCTACTGGTCCCCGCACCGATCTGCAGGTCCAAGCGTGCGGGGACGCGCACCTGGAGAACTTCGGTGGCTACGCCGCCCCGGACCGAGCGATGGTCTTCGACATCAACGATTTCGACGAGACGAGCCGGGGCCCCTTCGAGTGGGACGTCAAGCGCTTGGCGGCCAGCCTCGAGATCGCGGCGCGGTCCCGTGAGTTCGACGGAGCCACGATCCGTTCGATTGTGTCCGCGTCCGTCCGCACCTATCGCCAGTCGATGGCGGGGTACGCGCGGATGACGAATCTCGACGTCTGGTACTCGCGCTTTGATGCCACCGCCGTCTTGGAGCAGTGGCAGAAGCAGGTCACGGGCCAGGTGGCGCGCCGCTTCAATCGCGCGATTGAGAAGGCGCACGCCAAGAACAGCCTGTCGGCCGCCTCGAAGCTGGCGCGCGTCGTCGACGGGAAGTTCCA
The DNA here is from genome assembly GCA_963731625.1 of uncultured Actinomycetes bacterium. Taxonomy (GTDB): domain Bacteria; phylum Actinomycetota; class Acidimicrobiia; order IMCC26256; family PALSA-555; genus PALSA-555. The sequence goes on along the minus strand of CAVSWH010000001.1, from coordinate 441,775 downwards.
GATCAACAGCGATCCCCCCGTCCTCGTGCCGGTCGCCGAGCTTGCGGAGGGGATGGAGGGCGAGGAGCTGCAGCAATGGCTGCTCGAGCGCCTCCGCCGCTACCGGCGGAGCCTGGAGGCGGACCGGCAGCATCTGCTCGATGGCTACGACGCCGTCGACTTCGCGAGGAAGGTCGTCGGTGTCGGCAGCGTGGGCACGCGATGCTTCATCGCGCTGCTCTTCGGCCGGGACGAGGCCGACCCCTTGGTGCTCCAGATCAAGGAGGCCGAGGCGTCCGTCCTGGAGCGCTTCTGCGGGGCGAGCCGGTACGCGAACCACGGGCAGCGGGTCGTCGAGGGTCAGCGCTTGCTCCAGCCGGCGAGCGACATCTTCCTGGGCTGGTTCCGCACGGAGGGCCTCGACGGCGTCGAGCGGGACTACTACGTCCGTCAGCTCTGGGACTGGAAGCTGTCGGCCGCTGTCGACACGATGATGCCGGCGGGGATGAGCGTGTACGCCGAGCTCTGCGGCGCGACGCTCGCGCACGGTCACGCCCGATCGGGCGACCGCTACGCGATCGCGTCGTACCTCGGGTCGAGCGACGTGTTCGATCGGGCGATCGCCGACTTCGCCTCGGCGTACGCCGATCAGAACGAGCGTGACTTCGAGACCGCCGCGCCCCAGCTCGCGCCGACGGGGTAGGTCCGGCCGAGCTCGACCGTCGCGCTTAGTGATGGAAGGCGGGGTGACGCCCCGCGTCGGGGAGGGGTCCCTTCAGCGTCTTGAGGTACTTGACGTGATCGCGTAGGTCGGCGACGAGGCGATCGGCGAGATCGTAGGAGAACCCGTTCTTCACGACGACGCGGAGCGCGGCGAGGTCCTCGCGGTTCTCGGGGAACGTGTAGGCCGGGACCAGCCAGCCTGACTCGCGGAACCGATCGGAGACGTCGAAGACGGTGTAGGGCCCGTCGGGGTTGGCCAGGCAGAACGCGAAGACAGGCAGCTCGCTCCCGTCCGTGAGCAACTCGAACGGCCCGATGTCCGCGATGGCGGCCGAGGTGTACTGCGCCACCTCGCGACAGGTCTGCTGGATCCGCTTGTAGCCGTCGAATCCCAGGCGGAGGAAGTTGTAGTACTGCGCGGCGATCTGGTTGCCGGGCCGCGAAAAGTTGAGACCGAAGGTCGGCATCTCGCCGCCGAGGTAGTTCACCTTGAAGACCAGGTCGTCGGGCAGGGCGTCGGGGGAGCGCCAGATCGCCCAGCCGACACCCGGGTAGACGAGCCCGTACTTGTGCCCGCTCGCGTTGATGGACTGGACCCGGGGCAGGCGGAAGTCCCAGACGAGGTCGGGGTCGAGGAACGGCGCCACGAAGCCGCCGGACGCCGCGTCGACGTGCACGGGGACGTCGAGCCCGGTGTCGGCCTGGAGCTTGTCGAGCGCGGCGCAGATCTCCTGCACCGGCTCGTAGGAGCCGTCGAAGGTCGAGCCGAGCACCGCGACGACGCCGATGGTGTTCTCGTCGCAGTGCTTCACCGCCTGGTCGGCGGTCAGGTGATAGATGTCGCCCTCCATCGGGACCAGGCGGGGCTCCACCTCCCAGTAGCGGGCGAACTTCTCCCAGCACACCTGGACGTTCGAGCCCATCACCAGGTTCGGCTTGTCGGTCGTCCGCCCGGCGGCGCGCTGGCGGTCACGCCACCGCCACTTCAGCGCCATGCCGGCGAGCATCGCGGCCTCGCTCGACCCGGTCGTCGAGGTGCCGGTGGCCTCTTCCTTGTCGGGTGAGTTCCACAGGCGGCTGAGCATGTTGACGCACCGCAGCTCGAGCTCCGCGGTGCGCGGGTACTCGTCCTTGTCGATCATGTTCTTGTCGAACGTGTCGGCCATCAGCTGGTTCGCCTGCGGCTCCATCCAGGTGGTGACGAAGGTCGCGAGGTTCAAGCGGGAGTTGCCGTCCAGCATCAGCTCGTCGTGGATGTACTGGTAGGCGGTATCGGGCGCGATCTCGACGTCGGGCAGGGTGTGGCGCGGCGCGTGGCGGACCTCGCCCGGGCGGGCGTACATCGGGCTGAGGATCAGCGGCGTGAGGTCCTCGACGAGCTTGGTGTGCAGCGCCACGGTGACTCCTTCGACGGGGCACCCATAGTGCAGCCCACGGCCGTTGGACCGCAACGACGGCCCGGGCGGCGTGGAATGGCTCCGGGGGCCGGCACGTCGTCGTGCGACAAGGGCAAGGCTCCCTGTCCGAACGGCGGGACGCGGAGCCGGCGTCAGGCCGGTCGACGCAGGCGCCCCGCGCCCGACGCTCGCGGACCCCGACAGCCAGGCGTCGCGGCGGGGGTCGAGGCGGTGCGCGTCGGGTCCTACGGTGGGGCCTTCCCGTCACCCCGCGACCGGATCCGAGGCCATGCCCGACACGCTGACGCTGATGGCCGTCCACGCCCATCCCGATGACGAGGCGTCGACCACGGGCGGCATCCTCACCAAGTACGCCGCCGAAGGGGTCCAGACCGTGCTCGTGACGTGCACGAACGGGGAGTGCGGCGACGGCCCGAACGGCGCGAAGCCGGGCGAGCCCGGCCACGACGAGGCCGCGGTGGTCGCTATTCGCCGCCGCGAGCTCGAGGAGAGCTGTCGCATCCTCGGCGTGTCGCACCTCGAGCGCCTCGGGTACCGCGATTCGGGCATGGAGGGCTGGGCGTCGAACCACGCGCCGGGCGCCTTTGCGAGCCTCGACGTCGAGCGCGTGGCCGAGCCGCTCGTCGCGCTGATGGACCGCTACGACCCGCAGGTCGTCGTCACGTACGACGACTACGGGTTCTATGGGCACCCCGACCACATCCAGGCCCACCGCATCACGACCGCCGCGCTGGCGAGGACCCGTGCGCACCCGGAGCTGTACTACCCGACGGTGCGCCGTTCCCGCTTCGCCGAGTCGCGCGAGCGGATGGCCGAGGCGGGCGTCGAGCTGCCCGAGATCGACGAGACCAAGTTCGGGTCGCTGGACGAGGACATCGCCGCCGAGATCGACTGCCGCGAGTACGGGGCCGCCAAGCTGGCCGCGCTGCGGGCGCACGCCAGCCAAGCCGAGCACGTCTTCTTCCTCAAGTTCTCGCTGGCGGACTTCACCGAGATGTTCGGCACGGAGGATTTCGTCCGCCCGGCGGGCCCGGTGGCACCGGGCTCGCGGGACGACCTCTTCGCCGGCCTGCGCGACCCGCTCGCGGGGTAGCCGGCCGGTCGTCGCTCAGGACGACGCGACCTCCGTCGGCGGCTCCCACGGCTGGAGCCACGGCGTCGCCGGCCATCCCTCGGCCGCGGCCAGGATCGGGAACGCCGTCGCGCCGTCGATGGACTCGCGGACGATGTCGGCGTGTCCCGCGTGACGGGCGGTCTCCTGGATCAGGTGGAGGACAACCCAGCGGATCGTCCAGGCGTCGACGTCATCGGGGAACCACGGCACACCCTTCGGCACCGGCACGGCCTGGCCGAGGTCGGCGTCCGCGAGCACCTCGTCGGTGTGCTCCGCGACCGCCGCGTAGCCGTCGAGCACCGAGGCGATCGTGTCGGTCGGCTCGCGCCGGAAGTCGCGGCCGTAGTCCTCGGGGTCGTTCCGCACCGGCTGTTGGAACGCGAGCCGGATCCAGTGCTCCTCGACGGCGGCGACGTGCTTGATGAGCCCGCCGAGGCTGAGCGTCCCAGCCGTCGGCGTGGCCCAGAGCTGCTCCTCGGTGACGCCGTACGCGGTGAGCCGCAGGACGTAGCGCTGCTGCGCGAGGTATCCGAGGAGCGCGCTGCGCTCGTCGGGGACGGGAGGAACCATGCCGGGCATCTGCCATCTTCCTTCCTGCCGGCGCCGCCGGCTGCTTGTCGATGGGGTCATCCTCCGCGATGAAAGTGGCCGTCCTCTGGCCACTTTTGCTGTGATGCTGGGCGCATGCGCGCCGACCGCCTCGTCGCGGCCCTCCTCGTGCTCCAGGCGCGAGGGCGGGTCACCGCCGCCGAGCTGAGCGAGGAGCTCGAGATCTCGGTGCGGACAGCCCGCCGCGACCTCGAGGCGCTCGCCCAGGCTGGCGTGCCCGTCTATCCGCAGCGGGGGCGGGGCGGCGGGTGGTCGCTCGTCGGCGGTGCGCGCACCGACCTGAGTGGCCTCACGGCCGAGGAGGCGCGCGCCCTGCTGCTGGTCGCCGGACCGTCGGCGGCGACGCCGCCGGTGAAGGCCGCGCTCCGCAAGCTCATCCGGGCGCTGCCCGAGCCGTTCCGTGCCGACGCTGGCGCGGCCGCGGCCGCGGTCGTCGTCGACGCGAGCGGCTGGGACCGCGCCGCGCGACCGCCGCCGCCGCATCTCGCGGCCGTGCAGCAGGCGACGATCGAGGGCCGGGTGATCCGCCTCCGATACCGGGCGCGCAACCGAGAGACCGAGCGGCTTGTGCACCCGCTCGGTCTCGTGGCGAAGCGCAGCGTCTGGTACCTCGTGAGCGACACCGAGGCCGGCATGCGCACCTTCCGACTCGATCGGATCCGCTCCGTCACGATCACCGACGACCTCGTGCGCCGCCCGCCGGACTTCAACCTCGAGGAGCGCTGGACCCAGATCCTGGCCGAGATCGAGGACCGCCGCTTCGGCGCCTGCGCGTCCGGTCGGGCCGACCCGAGCCTTCTCGACGCGCTCCGGTACGTCTTCGGCACGCGCCTGACCGTCGGCGTCCGCGACGCGACCGGCCGCGTCGGCATCGAGCTGCGCGGCTGGTCCGACGCGCTGCTCGCCAACGAGCTCGCGGGCTTCGCCGACCACGTCGAGGTCCTCGCGCCCGAGCCCGTCCGGCGGCACCTCGCGCACCTCGGCGCGGCGCTGGCCGAGACGTACGCGGCACCTGCCGCCGGGCCCCAGGGCGTCGGTCGCGGTGCCGTCTGACGGGTCGGGCTGAGCCGGGTTCAGCCCCAGCTGCTGATCTTGACGTCGTCCGGGTACGGCGTCGCCTTGCCGCCCTCGAAACCCGCCTTGAGCCCGAGGAGGTAGTAACCCCACTTCGTGCTGCAGTGGTGCATGAACTCGACGGGCGCGGGCCAGCCGGCCTGCGTGAAGACGACGACGGTCTGATCGTCCGTCCGCTTGAGGTCGAAGGTGAGCGCCGTGCCGACCCACTCGTCGGGGCCGGCGACGCAGCGCCACTCGACGCGGGTCGGCGTGACCGACGTGACCTGCATCACCGCCGCCGGGTCCGGGGACCCGAAGAAGAACCGCAGTTCGCCGCCCTCGTGGGGATCGCCCGCGAGGTCGCGGGTCCACCACCCGCCGAGCCCTTCGAGCGTCGTGAACGCGTCGCGGACGCGCTCGACAGGAGCGTCGATCCCGACTCGGTGCCGGATGTCTGCCATGGCTCGTCCTTTCGATCGGGAGCGGGCGGTCCGCGTCCGTGGGTTAGGTCGTGAGGTCGGCGACGACCGCGCCGACCCGTCGGATCACGATCGGCCATCCGTAGCCCATGCGGGTGAAGGCCTCCTTGCCCAGCGCCGAATCGGGGTCGAAGCCCTCGTGGACCAGGAGCAGCCGGGTGCCGGTGCCTTCCGGGACGAGGCGCCAGGTGATCGTGGTGTGCAGCGTCTCGGCGGCGAACCGGTAGACGAGCAGGCGCTCCGGCTCGACGGCCACGACCTCGCAGGGCTCCTGACGTCCGTCGTCGAGCTCCAGCGTGAAGCGATGGCCGACGACGGGCTCGATGTCGCCGCGTGCGAACCAGCGGGCGAGGAGCGCAGGCTCGGTGAGGGCGCGCCAGACCGCAGCCGGTGGGTGCGGGAAGAACTCGTCGCACTCGATCGCCGCGGTGCTGGTCACCGGGCCTCCTCGTCGAGGACCTGGCGCAGGGCGCGCAGCCGCGCCCGCCAGTAGCGCTCGAACGGGTGGAGCCATTCGTCCAGCTCGACGAGGGGGAGCGGCTCGAGGTGGTAGTAGCGGTGCTGGCCCCGCGGCTCCTCACGCACGAGGCCGACGCGGCGCAGGACCTGAAGGTGCTCGGAGATCGCGGGTCGGCCGAGGTCGAACTGCCCGGCGAGCTCGGTCACGGCCCGGGGTCCCTCCCGAAGCGAGGCGAGAATCTGGCGTCGCACCGGGTTGGCGACGGCACCGAACACGTCAGGGGCCACACGCGAGAGAATACGTCGGAATGTACCGACGCGTCAAGAGTTTCCGACGTGTCGGGAATCGCCGACGCTCGGCGTCTGCGGGGTGATCGCTACGCTCCGGGCACATCGTGAGCCACCTGCGTGGCAGGGTGACGCGATCCAACGATGGGCGGAGGACGAGCGCGAGGGGGTGTGCATGAGCGTGCGGGGGGTGTTCCAAAACGCCACGAGCACCAGGACGGTGCCGGCCGGCACGACGGTCTTCAACGAGGGCGAGACCGGCGAGGAGATGTTCGGCATCATCTCGGGCGCGGTCGAGCTGCGCGCCAGCAGCGGCGCCACCTTCGACCTGGAGCCCGACGACGTCTTCGGCGAGATGGCGCTCGTGGACTCGTCACCTCGCATGGCCACCGCGATCGCGACCCAGGACACCGAGCTGGCGGTCATCGACCGGCGCCGGTTCCTCTTCCTGATCACCGAGACCCCGACGTTTGCGCTGCAGGTGATGGGCGCCCTCGCGCAGCGTCTGCGCGCCCAGGAGACCTAAGCCGTCGCGGGCGCCCGCGACCGGCGCCCGCGTCGTGAGCACCACCCGAGCGTCGACGACGCGCAGGCCATCGGCGGTCGGCGTCCGTAGAACCCGCGATGCGATGGACGCGAGACGACCGGCGTCGTGTCCCAGACCGGTGCGGACGGGGTCAGCGGGCCGTCGTCGCGTGCGCCGCAGCTGTCGCGGTGCTCATCGTCGCGACGCCGGCCCACGGCGCCCCACGGACCCGTGTCCGTGCGGCGCGGCCGACCGCGTTCGCCTGGCTCGTCCCTACCGCCGCGCCCGCGGACTGGCCGGCCCTGGTGGCACCGACCGCACCGGCCACGCTCGCTTACCCGCCCTCGTTCCGTCCGGTGGGTGGCGACCCCGGATCGGTGTCCGCGGCGGTCGCGGCCCCGCCCGGTCCCTACGTCGCCTACCTCAATGCCACGCCCCGCCAGGGGCGTGAGCAGCCGCACGAATTCGCTGCCTTCCGCGTCGCGTTGCTCAGCGAGGATCACGACGAGGCAGTGCACCTCGAGGCCGCGCGGGAAGGGATCCGCTTTCGTGGCGGCATCGGGTCGTGCGTCATGGACCGGTACACGACCCGGGTCGGTCACCACCAATACCGCGAGATCGCGTGTCTCGTCGTCGGCCCACACCGGAGGGTCGCCGTCGTCGTCGCCGCGGCCATGACCTCCACGTGGGCCCACTACGAGCCCCTGCTCGAGACCGCGGTCTCGGCGTTCACCGTCGGGTAACGACGCGCCGCGATGCAATCCATCGCCGAGTGACGTCCGTACTGCCAGAGACCTGACCGACGGAGGTGCGGCTCCCCAATGCAGACCCCCAGCATGTTCGTTGGCACCCGGCGCGGCGCGCGGTCCTGGCACCGATCCACGGTCGCCGCCGTCGCGCTCGCGGGGCCGGCCGGTTCTCCGCTGCGCCGTCTCGTCACGAACGCCACGCTCGTGGCCGGCGCGGCGCTCGTGGCCGGCTCGGCCTGGATCCACCTCTACCTCTGGGCCGACGGCTATCGGCGCGTCCCCACGATCGGGCCGTTGTTCCTCGCCCAAGGCGTCGTCGGCCTCGTGCTCGCGGTCGCACTCGTGGCGTTCCCGCGGCGTGTCGTCGCGGCGCTCGGCGCCGGCTTCCTGCTCGCGAGCATCGGCGCGCTGCTGATCAGCGCCACGGCGGGCTTGTTCGGCTTCATGGACACGCTCGACGCGCCCTGGGCGAACACGAGCCTGCTCGTCGAGGCGGCCGGCGCCGTCCTCCTCCTCGCCGGTGCCGTGCTGCCTATCGGCGCCACCTGAGTACCGACGCAACCACCACCGGGGGAGAGAAAGGACTGCACCATGTCTCGACCTCGGCTCCTCGCCGCGATCGGTGCCGCCGCCACGGTCGCGATCGTCGCCACGGTGATCGTCGTCACGACCTCGTCGGGCACGACGTCGCACCACACCGTGGCGGCAGCTGCCCCGACGACGAGCGCGCCGACCGCGCCCTCGACCCAGCCGCCGACCACGGCGCCCGCGCCGCCTCCCCCGACGTCGCCGCCGCCGGTGGCGACGAGCCCCCCGGTCATCGAGCACCCCGCGACCGCGTCGCCGCCGCCGCCCGTCATGACGCCGCCGCCGCCGCCGCCGACGCAGCCGGCGATCCCGCAAGGCAACGGGGGCGACCACGACGCGGACAACAACGGCGGGCCGAGCGACGGGGACGGCAATGTATGAGGCGGCTCAGACGGCGCCCCGCGCGCTCGTGGCGATCGCGGTGCGGCGGTCAGGCGCCCGCCGCCCGGCGCTCGAGCAGCCCTCGGACGTACTCGGCCTGGCCGGCGTGCGCGACGTTGTCGTCGATGACGCTCACGATGCGCACGCCGAGCGTCACCGGCGGGTCCCACCGACGGTCGACGATTCGGTCGAAGTCGGCGCCGTCGACGGTCGGGAGGTAGGCGACGGTCTGCGCGTGTACCGCGTCGTGGTAGCCGATCAACAACCGGCCCGAGGCGCGCACCGCCGCGACGTCGCCGCTCGTGTGCCCATAGCCGGTCGCGGCGCGATCGAACGGTAGACCGAACTGATCGACCCAGCCTTCGGCGGCCCATCGCTGCTCGACCCCAGCGACGGCGGCGACGTGGTCGTCCTGGATTCGGGTGAGGTGCCAGACGAGCCACGCGATCGAGTTGGCTGCCGGGTCGGGCTGCCAGGACAGCTGGTCGGCATCGAGACCTTCGATCGCGCCGTGCACCGACTCCCGCACGCGGGCGAACGCGTCCACGAGGAGATCAGACGACTGCACTGCCGCCTCAGCGCTCGGGCACGGTGGAGCCCGCCCGCCGATCGCGAGCGACGGGGTGGCCGGCCTCGATATCCAGATCCGCGAGCGCCAGCACCCGTGCCTGGTGCCGAGCGGCCTCTCCGCCGTGCGGCGCGAGCACGTACGCGACGTGATCGCCCGTGTCGACCCGTTCCAAGATCGAACCGGCGAACCAATCGCAGCCGGGGAGAACCGGACAGTCGTCCGGGCCTGCCTTCCAGGCCACGCCGGCGAACTTGTCGACCTCGTCGCCGGTCTCGCCTCCGAACAGGTGAGCCCACTGCTCGTCACCGAGGCGCAGCACGTGCACCACGAGGGTGTTCGCGGACTGCGCCACGCGGAACGTGTGGTTCTCCTTCGAGAGCCACACCGCGAAGCGGGGCGGATCGATGCTGGCCTGCGCGGCGAACCCGACCAGACAGCCTGCCCGCTCTCCACGGGCGAAGGTCGTCACGACCAGCGCGGGTGCCGGCACCGAGCCCATGAGCACGTCGAACGGACCGACATCGGTCGCGGGCATCTCATGACCACCTCGACTCGGCGTGCCGCTACTCCTCGCTGCCTCGTTGCTCATCTCGGTTCCGTCAACCGCGTGCACGGCCACAGCACGACGGCGCGGACGCTACGCCGTGCGTCAGCGGCACCCCAAGTCCGGGAGCTCCCACGCCACGTCGTGATCGACGGCTTCGGGTGCCCCGGACCGCATGACGGCTCAGTGGTTGCCGTCGGCCCCCGGGCCCTGGTCCCCGCCGCCGTGTTTGGGGCCCTTGGGTCCCGGCCGTGGCGTGGTCGTCGTCGTGGTTGTCGTCGTGGTTGTCGTCGTTGGGATCAGCGCCAGATCGGCCTGGACGGTGCGCGCCGCGTCGAGGATGGACGCGGCGCGTGCCTCCGAGAGTTGCCCAGCTCGCTCGAGGACACTCACCGTCGCCTCGAGCACGGCGAGGTCGTGCGCCGCGGCCGCTGGATCGTCACCGACGGCGTCGGCGCGCACGGTGGCCGTCTCCTGCGAGAGTTGATGCGTGGCGCTCGCCGAGATCGCGAGTGGGGACGTGCCTCCACAGGCCAGGGGCAGGAGACCGGCCGTCGCCAGCAGCGCGCCGACGACGCCGCGAGCGTGTGGCGACCTCATGGCTGCACGGCTTGACCGAGCCGGGTCAACGCGTGGTCGAGCGGCGCGGGACGGGGGCTCGGGACCGTCGGCGCTGCGGTCGAGGGTGGGGTTGCGGTGCTCGGCGAGCCGGAGCCCAGGAGGAGCACCAGCGCAAGCACCGCGGCGGCGAGCATGCCGGCGGCGAGCGCGGCGAGACCCCAGCGTCTCGGGGTCCGCGCACGCGTCGCGCGCGCACGCGCCGGCGGTCCGACGGAGACGTCCGGACGACGATGCGTCGCCGTCGGTGTCGGCGACGACAGCGGCATCGTCGTCGCCAGATCGGGACCCGCCGCCAGGGCCTGGCGCATCGCGTCCGCGCTCGCAAAGCGGTCCGCCGGGTCCCGGGCCATCGCGCGATCGATCGCGTCGACGAGGGGTGCGTCGAGCTCGGGGCGACGTACCGCCAGGGGGACCGCAGCCCCCGTGACGGCGGCCTGGGCGACGGCGACGGCGTTGTCGCCCTGGAAGGGGCGCCCACCCGCGGCGGCCTCGTAGAGGACCACGCCGAGCGAGTACACGTCGCTGCCGTCGGTCGCCGGCGCGCCCAGGTGGCGTTCGGGCGCCAAGTAGGCCGGGGTCCCGACGACGGTCCCGGTTGTCGTGGCGTCGGTCTCGTCGAGGATCTTGGCGATCCCGAAATCCGTCAGCTTCCAGTGCTCACGGCCGGCGACCAGCACGTTGCTGGGCTTCAGGTCGCGGTGGAGCACGCCCGCCTGGTGGGCTGCGTCGAGCGCGTCGAGCAGGGCATCGGCGAGACGGCGCACCCGGGTAGCCGCAAAGGGGCCATCGGCGATCTCGTCGGCCAGGGTCCGGCCAGTGAGGCGCTCCATGACGATGAAGGCGCGGCCTCGCTCCTCACCCGAGTCGTACACGGTGACGACGTTGGGGTGCGCTAGGCGAGCCGCGGCGCGCGCCTCCCCCTCGAAGCGTCGCCGGACCGCACGCGACGTCCCGAGGTCGGCGCGCAGCACCTTGACGGCGACGGGTCGCAGCAGCCGTGTGTCATAGGCGCGGTAGACCTCGCCGGTCGCGCCGGCGCCGAGCGGTCCTTCGAGCTCGTAGCGGCCCACCAGCACGTTGGGGCAGCTCGGATCGGCCACGGTGCGCACGCGCTGCATCACCTTCCGTCGATTGGCCCGGCCCGTCGTGCGCCGCGCCGCACCCGGATGGGCGGTCGCGGTCCCGCACCGGCGGGCCGGCACGGCTGGTCTACCCGGTGGTGCCGCGGGACTAACGGGGCGGCATGGTCACGCGGGCACCTCGCGGGTGAGCCCACCGAGCAGCTGGCGCAGGCTGCGCGAGACGGCTGCCCGGGTGGCCACCGGGTCGGCGGCATGCGCGATGAGGATGCCGGCTCGGGTCAGGGCACCGAGCAGCAGGCGGGCGACCGTCTCGGGGCTGTCGACACGCAGGCGACCCTCGTCCTGGGCCGTCCGCAGCGACGCGACGATCGCGTCGAACGCGTAGCGCTCGTCCAGCTCGATGTAGCGGTCGAGGCCGAGCACCGCCGGCGCGTCGACGACCAGGATGCGCTGCACGTCGGGATCGAGGAGCGCGTCGAGCGAGGCCTCGAGTCCACGGGTGAGCTGCTCGACGGGGTCGGTCGCGCCGCTGCCGGCGGCGGCCGCCGCGGACAGCAGTCGGAGATGCAGCGTCTCGAAGACCGTCTCGAAGAGCGCCTTCTTCGTCGGGAAGTGGTGGTAGAGCGCGCCGGTGGTCACGCCGGCGGCCGCCGCCAGGTCCTCGACCGACGAGGCGTTGAAGCCCAGCTCGCCGAAGAGCCGCTCACCGGCCTCGACGAGCGCGGCGCGCGTCGCCTGGACATGCTCGGCTCGGAGAGAGGGTCGAGGGGCACGAGCCATGACGAGTCGGTGTAGCGGATCGAGCGCCCGCTTGCGGCGACGCCCCGGCGCTGACATAGTAGCGATAGGAAACATTTTGACTCTATGCCCAGGAGGTCGCAGTGGAGGAAGCGGTGGAAGCGCTGCGGGCGGACCGGGAGGCCCTGCTCGAGATCGGCGACGGCCTCAGCAAGGACCAGTGGGCCGCGCCGAGCGGCTGTCCTGGATGGTCGGTGCAGGACGTCGTGGCGCACATGGACGCGCTCTTCTGGATGGTCGTCGACGCGTCCGCGCTGCCCGACACGGACGGCGCCCCGACCGAGGAGGCCCAGGAGATCTACGTCGCGGGTCGCCGGTCCTGGAGCGCCGATCGGGTGCTCGAGGACTACCGGTCGGTGAGCACGGACGCGATCGAGCGCCTCGCGGCGCTGGCGACCGAGACGTTCGACCTGCCGCTCGGCGACCTGGGGACCTACCCCGCGTCCTCGCTCGGCAACGCGTTCGCGTTCGACCACTACACCCACATCCGGGCCGACCTGTTCGCGCCCCGCGGTCCCCTCACCGGCGCGGCCCCTCCCTCTGATGCGCTGCGTCTCGCGCCCGCGCTCGCGTGGGTGGCCGCCGCGCTGCCCCAGCAGAACGCCGACACAATCGCGACGCTCGACGGGTCCGTCGAGTGCGAGATCAGCGGGCCGGGCGGGCGGGCACTCACGATCGGCGACGGGGATCCGACGGCCCGGATCGAGAGTGATGGCGCCGCGTTGGTGCGCTGGATCACGCACCGCGGCGAGTGGGACGAGCTCGGCGTGGTCGCCACGGGTGACCCGGCGAGCCTGGCCACGGTGCGCACTCTCCGGGTGTTCTGAGAACGACGCGGACCGGGGCCCTGCTGGCGCAGGGCCCCGGCCGCGACACCGACAGTGGTCGCCGGTCGCTCAGCGGGGGAGCGGCCCGCCCGTCTCGAGCAGCGTCTTGAGGCCGCTCAGGACCCAGGCCCAGCCGCCTCCGGCGCCCTCGGCCTCGCGCTCGCCGGCGACGAGCGCCGCGAGCTTCGGCGCGCCGTCGAGCTCGTGGATCACGGTGAGCTTGGTGACGCCGCCCGTCGTCTCCTCGATCTCATAGGTGAGGCGCGTGAAGCCCTCCGCCTCGACCTCGGGGTCGAGGAGCAGGCGCCAGGTCTGGACGAGCCGACGCGGCCGGTCCGCCTCGATCACCTCGCCGTCGACGGCCGCGTCGGGGATCGGGAGCCCCCGCGCCTGGTGGAACTCTCGCATCTCCTGGCTGGCCACGGCGCGGTAGGCGCCGCCCGGGCGCAGATCGAACTCGGCGCGCCCCCCGTAGCCGTAGCGCTCAGTCCATTCCGGCTTCGTGATCGCGTCCCAGATCGCGTCCGGGGTGGCCTTGATGTACACGCGGTAGACCTGCGTCGTCACGGCTGTCGTCATCGTCGTCATCCTGTCTCCTCCAACTCGTGCTTGAGGTGAGCGAGCGCCGAGATCTGACGCTCCGTGTATTTGTCGATCCACCGGTCGTGGACCAACCGGATGGGCACCGGGTTGAGGAAGTGCAGCTTCTCTCGGCCCGACCGCCGTGTGACGACGAGACCCGCGTCCTCGAGCACCCGCAGGTGCTTCATCACGCCGAAGCGCGTCATCTCCAGCTCGGACTCGAGCTGGGTCAGCGTCCTGCCGTCCTGGGCGAAGAGCCGGTCCAGGAGGAAGCGACGCGTGGGGTCGGCGAGCGCCTTGAAGACCCGGTCGTCGTCGGTCACGGCCGCAGCATAGGTGACCAAATAGTCACCTGTCAACCCGGCGGCTCGCCAGACTCGGGTGGTGCGAGCATCGGCCGATGGGCACCCGGGCCTGGGACAGGGCGGGCGGCGCCTCGCTCGGCTGCTCGTCGTTGTCGTGCTGTGCTCGTGCCCGGCGCCCGCCGCCGCCGCCCTCGCCGCGGGGCCTTCCGGTCCGACAGCGGCGGAGCTGGAGGCCTATGTCGCCGCGGTGGAGCCGATCCGCGACGGGGTGAACCGTCTGCTCGACACCGCGGACCCGCTGCTCGCCCGGTGGCGCGACCACCGGATCACCGGCACGCAGGCGGCGTCGAGCATGGCGGCGCTCGAGCAGCGCTTCGCGGCCTACACCGCCCAGATCGACGCGCTCGAGCCCGCCGACCCGACGCTCGAGCAACTGCACGCGCCCTACGCCCACACCTACCTCCTGGAGGACGCCTACCTCCGGGCGCTCGCGGCGCTGCCCCGTGGCGACGTCGCGACGGTCCCGCACACGGCCGAGCAGCAGCGGCGCACCATCGTCGTCTGGCGCAACCAGGTGCAGGACCTGGGCCGCGCGCTCCACGTGTCGCTGCCCCGCGACCTCGCGCACGCGGGCCGGGGTGACATCGCCCCCTCGCCGACCGGCAGCTGACCCCGAGCCCGAGGGCTGGGGCGGGGCGGACCGCCCGTCCTGCGGCGTGCGTCGGTACGATCGCCGGGATGGGAGACACGGCGGGGGAGCGGCGTCGCCCCACCGCCACGTCGACGTTCGGCGTGTCCCGGCGCGAGAACCACGACGCCTCCGACTTCTACGCCCGCTTCGAGGCGCCGCTCCTGAGCGATGACGCCGCCGTGGACCCGCAGAAGGCGATCGATGCGCTGTTCGCCCACGACGCACGCTCGATGCCGGAGCTCGGGGACGGCTCGGTCGCGCTCGTCGTCACGTCGCCGCCGTACTTCGCCGGCAAGGAGTATGAGGCGGCGCTCGGCGAGGGTGAGGTGCCGGCCACGTACCTCGAGTACCTCACGATGCTGCGCGAGGTGTTCGCCGAGTGCGTGCGGACCCTCGAGCCCGGCGGCCGCATCGCGGTGAACGTGGCGAACCTCGGGCGGCGCCCCTACCGGTCGCTCGCCGCCGATGTGGTGCGGATCCTCCAGGACGACCTGCATCTGCTGCTGCGCGGCGAGATCGTGTGGCAGAAGGCGCGGGGCAGCGCCGGGTCGTGCGCCTGGGGCTCGTTCCAGCGACCGTCCAACCCGGTCCTCCGAGACCTCACCGAGCGGATCGTCGTGGCGTCGAAGGGCCGCTTCGACCGGGCCCAGACGGCGCGGGCCCGCGAGCGCGCTGGCCTGCCGCACGAGGCCTCCCTGTCTCGGGACGAGTTCATGGAGGCGACGACCGACGTGTGGGAGATCCCGTCGGCGAGCGCCCGCCGCGTCGGGCACCCGGCGCCGTTCCCCGTCGAGCTGCCGGCCCGGCTCATCCACCTCTATACGTACGTCGGCGACCTCGTGCTCGACCCGTTCATCGGGTCAGGGACGACGGCCCTCGCGGCGCTCCAGACGGGACGCCACTACGTCGGCTACGACACCGACGAGGCCTACGTCGAGCGGGCGCGCGCCCGGCTGCGGGCCCCGCAGCGGCGCGGCGACGCGCCCGCGGCGCCGCGACCCGCCGGGGAGTCGGAGGCCGCTCGGGCCATCCGGGAGGGCCGGGCGGCCAAGGACGTCGGGTTCGAGGCGCTCGGCGAGGCGGGGTTCACGGCGATCGAGGCCGGCGTGCCGCTCCCCGGTGGGGTGAGCGTCGCGTTCCGGGCCGACGACGACGCCGGACGCGCCTGGCTCTTCGACGTGGCGGGCGGCTTCACGAGCACGCGGCCTGGGCTCCGGCGCGCCGAGACGCTGTGGCGCACGCTCGCGAAGGCTGCCGTGCTGCACGAGCTCGACGAGAAGATGCCGTTCGTCGTCCTCACCGCCGGCGTGCCGACGGCCGGCTCGGAGGGCGCGCACGCGCTGCGCCTCGTGACGGGCCCGGGGAAGCCGATCACCGCGGTGGTCGACCTGACCGACGGCGCCGACGTGGCGCGCCTGGTCGGGTTCGCGGGCGGCGGGCCGCCGCCCGCGGCCTGACTCTCTATGAAGGGGGACCGGGTGGTCAATGGGTCATGGGATATCCCTTCGGGGTTGGGTGCGGGCTGACCTGAGCCCGCTGGGAGTGGGTTCTCAGCTCTCTATGGCCTGCTCGGTGGCGAGGATTAGGTCGGGTGGGAGAACTCCGGTTGGTCCATCTCAGCAAGGGTCGTCGTTGCGACCAGAGTCAGGCACGGGACCTTGCCGGAGCGAACGGTTGGTCGTTGGTGAGCATGTGCCAGATGGCTTCGGTGAGTTTGCGGGCGACCTCGACGCGGGCGATCTTTCGGCCGCGTTGGCGGCCGAGGCGTTTCGCGGTCCGTTGGTAGTGATCGGCGTAGGCGGGGTGTCGAGCCGCATGCGTCGAGGCCTCGATGAGTGCCCAGCGCAGATATTTGGGTCCGTTCTTGGCGAGGGGTCCGCGTCGGTCGCGCTCCCCGGACTGATAGACGCGAGGACACAGCCCGGTGTAACCGACGAGCTTTTTGGGTGAGGCGAAGCGGGTGATGTCGCCGATCTCGGAGGCGATGGTGAAGCCCAGCACCCACGCGATCCCGGGCGCGCTCTGCAACAGCGCGACATAGGGATGATCGGCGCCGAGGCGAGCCAGGTCGCGCTCGCAGGCATCAATGCGGTCGTCGAGGTCGTCGATCATCGCCAACGCGCTCGTGATGTGGGTGCTCCACGGTTCGGGCAGCTCGAGGCGCCCGAGCAGCTCACGTCCGGCGGTCCCGAAGAGGTCCGAGACCGCACAGGGCTTCCCGAACGCGATGAGCGAGGCGTGGATCCGGTTCTTGAGCATCACCCGGTGTCGCACGAGGTGCAGCCGGAACCGGGCCCGTTCCCGCTCCGCTCGCACCCCCGGATCCGGCAGCCAGACCGCCGGCACCAGATCCCGGCGCGAGAGCTCGGCGAGCACCCACGCATCGATGCGATCCGTCTTGCACGTCAACGGCGCCAGGCCCTTGACCCGCTGCGCGTCCGCGATCTCAACGTCCCAGCCGGCCAGCTCCAACGTGTCGTGCACAAACCGGGCGCCGTTCATCGACTCGATCGCCGCCGCCACCGGGGCACCGACATGATCGACGTCTCGGGTCAAGCTGAGCAGACCACCGCGATCCGGCACTGCCACCAAGCGGCGCAGCACCTCACCGGTCTCATCGACCAGACAGACATCCAAACGCTTGCGACTCAGATCCAGGCCAGCGTGCAACATGGTCTGGGACCTCCTTTGGTGTGTGGCTCCTCAGAGAGCCCTCAACTTCGCACCGGGGGAGGTCCCCCTTCATGACATTCAGCTGCCAGAGCGCACCGCCGGACGAGTCACGGCGCCCGGCGGCGGGATGACCCCCGCCTGACCGGGCACGCAGTTCGACGGCGACGCCGTCAGACCCGGCGCGGGGAGGTGGGGCGGCTCGCGGAACGCCGGCGTGCCGTGCAGGTCAAGGGAGTCGAGCAGGTCGTCGGCGTTCGCGTCACGGAACGTGAGCGCCGGCAGGTTCCACTTCGTCTCGATGAGCTTCAGGATCGACGTGTGGTCATGGACGACGTGGGACACGTAGTCGCGCCGCGCGTATGGCGACACGATCACCGCCGGGACCCGGAACCCGTACCGGTCGTACGCGCCCGGCTGGTCGGGCGGCACGTGGATGTCCGGTGGGATGTCGTCCGGTTTCACCGCCGGGGGCGGCGGGACGTGGTCGTAGTAGCCGCCGTGCTCGTCGTAGGTCCAGACGAGCAGCGTCTTGTCCCAGCCAGGGCCGTGCAGTGCGGCCTGCACGATCTGGGAGACGAACGCCTCCCCGGTCTGGATGTCCTGAGGGTTCTCCTCCGAGCCGGTCTCGGACGGCGGGTCGACCCAGCTCACCGACGGGAGCGTCCCCGCCGCCGCGTCCGCCATGAACTGGCTGACGTGCACCATCTTGTCCATGTTGGCGTCGTAGACCGACTTGAACAGGCCGGGCTGGGGAAGGTCGCTGTAGTAGTCGCGCCACATGATCCCGTGTGCGTTCAGCAGGTCGTAGATCGTGCCGTTCGGCGGCGACGGCCCGAGCAGGAGCTTCACGTCCGTGCTCACCGCCCCGTACGCGGTGCCGGCGAGCAGGAAGCGGCGGTTCGGGTAGGTCTGGGCGAGCACGGAGGAGAACCAGCGGTCACAGAGCGGGAACGCCTTGGCGAGGCTGTAATAGAAGGGGATGTCCTCGGCGGTGAAGTAGCCCATCGCGACGGGCCCGCTCGCCTGGACGAAGCCGTCGTTGTGACCGCCGGCGTACGAGAGGTGGCTGTTGTTCCACGACTGGCTCGGTCCGTCGGTCTGGCACGCGTTCGCCATCGGGAACGCGCGGATGCTGGTGCCGTCGGGCGCAGGGTTCGTGTTCGTCGGCCGGTGCGCGCCGTCGAGTCGGAAGCCGTCGCCGCGGCCGAGCACGCCGAGGTAGTTGTCGAACGAGTGGTTCTCCTGCATGACGACGACGATGTGCTCGATCTGGGGCAGGAGGTCCGTGCCGGCGGGGCGTCGCGGGTTGGGGAGCGAGCCGGGCCGGCGGATGCTCGCCGGTGCCGACGCCCCGAGGGCCCAGCCGGTGCGCATCGGCGTGACGGCGGCCGCGGCGCCGAGCGCGGCGCCGACCTGGAGGAAGCGCCGTCGCGAGACGTGTCGCGCCAGGGGATCCCGGTCGCTCATGTCGCGGCGGGGGTGGTGAGCGGGTCGAGGCGGAGCAGCACGGCCGGGAGTATGGCCGACGCGTCCGCGCGCCAGCCATTCACGCGGCGCGCCGGCGCGCCGGGCGGTGCGCGGGTGTCGGTGCCGAGTCGTCCAGATGGCGGGGAGGTGACGCGTGGGTGGCGAGCAGCCGATCGCGCTCACCCGGGTGCAATCCGGCGCGCGCCGTACGCGCGCCGCACTCGACGCGGCGCCGGCTTGGCTGGTCGCGGCCCCGTGACCCTTGTCACGAGTCCGGGGACCGCGCCCTGAATCCCGGATTCGGCTGCGTCGTGATGCCATCATGAGGACGGTGAGCGTGCCCGTCGCCTTCACGGGTCCCCGGCTCCGTGGCCGGCTTCATCAGCTGGCAGCGCTCGCGTCGGTCGGGGGCGTCGCGTGGCTGCTCGCCGACGCTCACACCTCCACGGGCGTCATCGCCGCGTGCGTGTACGGCCTCGCGATGGTCCTCCTCTACGGCACGAGCTCGACCTACCACATCTACGCACGCTCACCTCGGGCGCGCCGCATCATGAAGCGGCTCGACCACTCGATGATCTACGTGCTGATCGCGGGCACCTACACCCCGGTGTGCCTGCTGGCGCTCCACGGGTCCGCGCGCTGGGCGCTCCTCGCCATCGTGTGGGCCGGCGCGCTCGTCGGCATCGCGGTGACGACGTTGGCGCACGACCGCTTCCGGGGCGTCTGCTCGACCCTCTACCTGGTGCTCGGCTGGGCGGCGGTGGCCGCCGTGCCGACACTCGCGCGACGCCCCGACGACCTGCTCGCCGTGGCGCTCCTCGGCGGGCTCGTCTACACGCTGGGTGCCGTCCTCTTCGCCTTGCACTGGCCCGGTCCCGTCGCGCGGTGGTTCGGCTACCACGAGGTGTGGCACGTCTGCAGCATCGCCGCGGGTGCCGCCTTCTTCGCGGTGAACCTGCACCTGATCGCCGGCGCCTGACCGGCCCGGTCTACGCGTCGCGCCGGGTGAGCGCGAAGCCCGCGATCCAGAGGGCGAAGAGCACGTAGCCGACGAGCACCAAGAACCCGGCTCCCGGGTGGAGCAGGTCACTGGTGTGCTTCACTGTGAAGCTCGCCACGCCGGCGCCGCTCGGCAGGTACTTGCCGACGTCGGTGTCCCAGGGCGAGGGGAGCGCGCTCGTGAGGATGGGCAGGACGAAGACGATCCCGAACAGCGTCGCGATCGCCCCAGCGGTGCGGCGCAGCAGCGAGCCGAGCGCCAGCCCGATGATGCCGACGACCGTGAGGTAGAACGCGGCGAGGAGCACGGACCGCAGCGCACCCGAGCTGGACAGGGACACGCCGAGGACCGCGCCGGTCGGCAGCCGCTTGCCGGCGAAGATCGCCTGGCCGATGAGGAACGCGGCCAGGCACGCGATCGCGGTCGTCACGTAGGCGACGATCGCGAACACGATCGCCTTCGAGTACAGGACGACGCGCCGCTGCGGGACCGCGGCGAACGTCGTGCGGATCATCCCGCTCGAGTACTCCGACGACACGATGAGCACGCCGAGGACGCCGATCGCGAGCTGCGCGAGGAAGACCCCGCGGAGGCTGAAGCTCGTCGGGTCGAACGTGAGCTTGTCGTGGAGGCTGAGGTTGTCCCACCGGCTCGTACGGGCGAGCGCGATGAGCGAGCCGATCCCGATGGTGACGACGAACGTCGCGAAGAGGGTCCAGACCGTCGAGCGGACGGTCCGCAGCTTCGTCCACTCGGACGCGAGCACGGCGCGCCACAGCGAGCCGGTCGGCTTGCCCGTCGGCTCGGGTGGGGTGGCGGGCGTCTCGGCGGTGGGGGTCGTGGTCGTGGTCGCCATCGGGCTCACGCTCCTCGGCTCGGGACGGGCTCGTCCGCCCGGTACTCGACGCTCTCTCCGGTGAGCTCGAAGAACGTCTCCTCGAGCGAGGCCTGCTCGGGTGCGAGCTCGTGCAGGACGATCCCGTGCGCGGCGGCGAGGTCCCCGATGGCGGGCGCGTTCAGTCCTCGCACCCGGATCGCGCTCCCGTCGAGCTCGACCTTGGCCTGCTGGTCGATGAGGAGCCGGGTGAGTTCCTCGGCCTGGGGCGACTTGACGAGCACGTTGCCGGCGGTTCGGCTCGTGAGCTCGTCGATCGCACCCTGGGCGATGAGGTGGCCGCGGCCGATGACGATGAGGTTCTCGGCGGTGAGGGCCATCTCGCTCATGAGGTGACTCGACACGAAGACCGTGCGCCCCTCCGCCGCGAGCCGCTTGAACAGGTGCCGGATCCAGACGATGCCCTCGGGGTCGAGGCCGTTCACCGGCTCGTCGAACATGAGGACGCCGGGGTCGCCGAGCAGCGTCGCGGCGATGCCGAGCCGCTGGTTCATGCCGAGGGAGAAGGTGCCGATCCGCTTGCGGGCGACGGCGGTGAGCCCGACGAGCTCGAGCACCTCGCGTACCCGCGTGCGGGGGATCCGGTTGCTCTGGGCGAGCGCCCAGAGGTGCTGCTCGGCTCGACGCCCGGGCTGCACGGCGGACGCGTCGAGGAGGGCGCCGACCTCGTGGAGCGGGAAGCGGCGCTCGGCGTAGGGGCGGCCGTTGACCGCCACCGACCCCTTCGTCGGGTGGTCGAGCCCGAGGATGCAGCGCATCGTGGTGGTCTTGCCGGCCCCGTTGGGACCGAGGAACCCCGTCACCGTGCCGGGCTTGATCTCGAAGCTGAGATCGTCGACCGCCAGCGTCGCCCCGTAGCGCTTGGTGAGCCCGCGCGCTTCGATCATGGCTACCTCCTGGTTGCCTCGACGATACGAAACCTGCCGGGTGATTGGCGACCTCTGCGGGGAGGTTTCACGGATCCTTCTCCCGGCCGACGCGCCCGGCGGTGCCTCCATCCCAAGGATGAGAGCCGACGGGCCGATGCCGACGGCGAGGGCGGCCCCTACCCTGAGAGGTGCGCGACCGCGTCGGACGTAGGGCCGATCGGCTCGATGGGTTTGGCGGCGGCGGGGAAGCGGCGACCGAGACCGCGTGAAGCTCGCGGGTGAGGGCGCTACCCGGTGAACGCCGCCGTCGGTGCAACCACCGGGCAGGAGTCGGTGGCCGGGTCGTAGCTGATCGTCACCTGGCCGTCTTGGGTGTTGGTGCGCGTGCTGGCCTTCGAGGTCGGTGTGAGCGCGGTGCTGGCCACGAACGACGAGCCGCCGCCACCACCGCCGAGGAATCCGCCGCCGCCGGCGCCGTACCCGCCACCCCCGCCGCCGCCGCCACCGACGCCGTTCCCTCCGCCGCCGCCCCCGAATCCGAGCCCACCGCCGCCTCCGCCCCCGTTGATGATGCCGCCGGCTCCGCCGTTGCCCCCGGTGGCGAACCCGGCCCCGCCCGAAGCACCGCCGCTAGATCCGGCGGCGCCGGGCATGCCGGTCTGTCCGGTCCCGGCCGCATGACCCGGGCTCCCGTCGCCAGCGAGCGAACCGCCGCCACCGCCGCCGCCGAAGCCAGCCGCCCCGCCGCCGCCCGCCAGGAAGAAGGTCCCGCCGGTGGTGACGCCACCGCCACCACCACTGCTGGGCGACGATCCCGAGGTGAACCCGTTGCCGTTGCCCCCGGCGCCGGACGTGTTGCCTCCCGCCCCGGGGAGGGTACCGGTTCCGTTGTTCTGGCCGTTGGTGTTCAGCAGGCCGCCGGCGCCGCCCAGGGCCGCGCCGCCCCCGGGCCCGCCGGTGCCCCCGCCGCCCGCCGCGACGACCAGCAGCGTCGCGCCGGTTGACACGCCCGATGTCCCGCCGCCACCGCCGCCGCCGGAGTTCGGTGTCGACGTGCTGTTCGAGAGCCCGCCGCCCCCGCCGCCTTCCATCCCACCGGCGCCGCCGTTCCCGTTGCTGATGCCGTTCGAACCCTGGCCACCGACCGCGACCCCGAACGTGGTTCCCGGCGTGACCGCGAATCGGGCTGCGACGAACGCGCCGGCCCCGCCCGCTCCGGGCGCGCCGCTCCCGCCGTGACCGCCGTCGGCCGTGACGCTCACAAAGCAGATCCCTGCCGGGACCGTCGCCGCGCCGGCCACGAACCCCGGGGTGCTCGACGAGAACAACGTCGTCGACGCCGCCCCCGCCGGCCCCGACCCAACCGCGAGCGCGACGACACCCACCAGCGTGGTTGCCGCCCCCACGCCCGCAACCACCATCCGCAGCTTCACCCGCGACCTCCCGTTGTCCGGAACGCCCGCAAGGTATCAAGCACCCGGACCGCTGGCTGGGAACGGCGCGCGACGCCGTCGACCTCCTCGTGGTCGAGCGTCCGCTCAGCCGATGGCGAGCTCGGTGGCTTCGACGCCGGTGATCCAGGGCCGGCCGGCCCTCTTGAGGTCCACCCACTTGTCGAGGCGACCGTCCGTCTCGGCGCCGGTCTGGCCGAGCTCGTCGGGGGTCGGCCCGACCCGCTCGACCAGCGGGGTGAGGGCGTCGACGTCGAAGCCGTAGGCCGTTGCCGCGTTCCCGCCGAGGATCGCGGCGGTCTCGTCGGCCGGGATGTCGCGGAAGGCCTTGCGCAGCCACTCCTTCGTGTGGGGCCACGTGCCCTCGGGATGGGGGAAGTCGTTGCCCCACATGATGTTGCCGACACCGATCTCGTAGCGGCGGGCCAGCTCGCGACGGCGAGTGTTGGACGCGCCGATCGCGCAGTTGCGGTCGAAGTAGTCGCTCGGGCGCATGCGCAGGGCTGCCGTCAGCTGGGACCCCATCTTCTTCGCCGCGTGCTCACGGTCGTAGACGATGTCGGAGCTCCAGAGCAGGTCGGGCGCCCAGAACGCGCCGCACTCGGTGACGACGAACTTGAGGCGCGGGAACCGGTCGAAGGTGCCGGACCACAGCAGGAACCACAGGGCGCGCATCGACCACCACCGCACCTCCGCGACGTAGATGCCGACGTGCTCGCCATAGGCCTCCTTGTCGGCGGCGCCGGAGTGGACGTGGACCGGCAGGTCGAGGTCCTGGCAGGCGGCCCAGATCGGGTCGTAGCGGTCGTCGTGGTACGGCGGGTAGGGCTGCCACATGGAGGGGATGAGGATCCCGCCGCGCAGCCCGCTCGTCGCGGCCCGCTGGATCTCGGCGACCGCGGCGTCGACGTCGTGGAGGATCGGGACGATGGCGACGCCGGCGCGCCGCGCCGGGCTGTCGGCGCAGAGCTCGGCGAGCCAGCGGTTGTGGGCCTTCGCCCCGGCGAGCAGCAGCGCCGGGTCCTGGTCGCCACTCGTGCCGAGCCCGGCGCCGAACGGAGCGGACGCGCCGCCGGTGACCGCGTCGGCGTCGGGGAAGATGACCTCGCCGGCGACGCCATCGGCGTCGAGCTCCTTGTCGCGCCGCGCCGCGTCCCACCCGCCGCGCAGGCCTTCCTCGTTCTCGCGCTCCCATTCTTCGGCGAACGCCTCGTTGCGCAGCCCGCGGGCGACGAGCTCCTGCTCCATCGCGGAGCGGGCGGCCTGCGCCTCGTCGAACGCGCCGCGGTGGGCCGGGTCGAGCCAGTCCCGGTACTGCTCGTTGGGCAGGCCGGCGTGGCAGTCGGAAGAGATCACGAGATAGCGGGACACGCGCGCCTCCTCAGCCGGCCGTGGCCTGGACGTACGTCGGGTTCTCACGCTTCAGCATCGAGTCGGCGCGAGCGTGGATGCGCTCGTCGGTCCGCTCGTCGGGAGGCAGGATCCAGAAGTCGCCGGCGCGCACCGCGTCGACGACCCGGCCCGCGACCTCCTCGACGGGGGTGTACTGGATCGTCTTGCCTGCGTCGCGCAGGAGCGCCTCGTACTGCTCGAGCGTGACGGGCGGGGTGGAGCGGGGCCGTTCCCGGGCGAACGCCTCCGGGCGGGTGCGCCACGAATTGAAGAGGCCGGTGCGCAGCATGTGCGGCCCGGGGAACAGCACGGACGCGCCGACCGTCGCGCCGTCCTCTCGGAGCTGCGCGTACAGCGTCTCGGTCAGGGTGACGACCGCCGCCTTCGTCACCGCGTACTCGGGCGTCGCCGACAAGGGCGCGACACCGCCGTTGCCCGAAGAGGTGTTCACCACGTGGGCGGGTTCGCCGTGCTCGAGCATGTGGGGCACGAACGCGTTGATGCCGTGGATGACGCCCCACAGGTTCACGCCGAGCGCCCAGCGCCAGTCGTTCAGCTCGTGCTCCCAGAGGCGACCCTCGGCGCCCGCGCCGATCCCGGCGTTGTTGCACACGAGGTGCACCGGACCGGCGACGGCGACGGCGCGGTCGCGCAGCGCCGCGACGGAGTCCCACGTCGACACGTCGGTCTCGATGCCCTGGACGTCGAGGCCGGCGTCGCGCAGCTCGGCGACGGTGGCGTCGAGCACCGGGGGCTGGATGTCGGCGAGGACGACGCGCATGCCTTCGCGGGCGAAACGCTCACCGAGTGCGCGTCCGAGGCCGCTGCCCCCGCCGGTGACGACCGCCGTCTTGCCCGCGAGGTCCTCGATCACCCCTCAGTCCTCACCCACCGGCGACAAGTCGTCGTAGCGCTGATGGACGTAGGGGAGCAGCCACTCGCCCGGGACGTGCGAGTGAATCTCGGCGCTCTGGATGCTGCGGCGCTCGGCCAACGTGATCTCGCGCACGCGCCGCACCGGGAGGTCGGCGACCGGGTCGAAGCGCGAGTCGCGCAGGATCACCTCGCCGTCGACCGCCTCGAGCTGGCGGGTCGTCTCGTCACGGTGGCAGTAGACGAGGGACGGCTCGGCGTCGAAGCCTTTGCCGTCGGGTGACGGGAGGAACTTGAAGTAGAAGCTCGTGCGTCGACCGTCCGGCGGGTTCGCCAGCGTGCCGGTGACGCGGCCCGTGACCTCCACGACCGTGGTCCCCATCCGGGCGATCTCGCCGTGGACGCGGTCGCCGTCGCGCGCGAGGGTGACTTGGCCGATCTTCTTCGGCTCGCCGAACGTCTCGCGGCCGCCGATCACCGACTGCTCGGTCGTCATCGGCATCACGAGGGCGTAGTCGGCGTCGGTGCCCTCGTGCCGGGCCATCACCGCGACGGTGGCCGCGCCAAAGGTCGGGAGGCCCGGCATGTCGACGCGCGCGATCGTGATCCGGGCGAGCGGCTCAGGCGGCGCCTCGAGCGGCGGCGGGAGCATCGCGGCGAGCACATCCGGATCGGTCTCGAAGATGGCGACGAGCGTCGTGGACCAGGCGCCCTTCGACGTCGCCTCGAGCTCCCGGTTGCGGAGCTCGTCCTCGCTGCGGGCGGCGTAGCGGATTCTTCCCACGGGTGCTCCTTGTCTGGCCCGCGTCGGCGGGCGGATCGGGTCGGTCAGTGCACGGACGCGGTGTCGGCGAACGCTGGGCAGCGCCGGGCCTCGGCGGGGATGTCCTCGTCGGGGAGGGGGCGGGCGACCTCGGTGACGGTCGGGCCGACGCGGGCGGCGAGCGGCCCCAGCGCGTCGAGGTCGAACCCGTAGAGGGCGGCGGCGTTGCCGCCGACCATGGCGCGCACCTCGGCCTCGTCGACCGGGGCGAACGAGAGCCGGAGCGCCTCGTGCGAGAACGGGTAGCTCGACTCGCGGTGCGGGTAGTCGCTGCCCCACATGATCCGGTCGACGCCGATCTCGTGGCGCATGGGGACCTCGCCGGGTCGCAGGAAGCTCGAGCCGACGTGGCACTGGCGCGCCCAGTACTCGCTCGGGCGCAGCGAGAGGTGGCCGACGACCTCGCGACCCCACTCCATCTCTTGGGTGCCCGCCGCCGACCCCATCCGGTCGAAGAAGTAGTCGAGGCGGCGCAGCTCCTCGGGGATCCACCCGGTGCCCTGCTCGGTGAGCACGAGCTGCAGGGCGGGGTGGCGCTCGAGGACGCCGCCGAACACGAGGTGGGGGAACGCGCGGTGCGCCCACCAGGTCACCTCGAGCAGGAACACGACGTTGTCGACGGCTGCGTCGTCGAGCGGCGGCACGGCGCTGCCCGAGTGGTGGTTCACCGGCATGCCGAGCTCCTCGCACACCGACCAGATGGGCTCGTAGCTGGGGGAGTAGAGGGGCGGCAGGCCGGTGCCGGGCGGCGCGCCGGGGAGCAGCACCCCGCCGGTCAGCCCCGCGCCGCGTGCCCAGCGAATCTCGTCGACCGCGGCGTCGACGTCGCCGAGGAGGATCTGCGCGATGCCGGCGCGTCGCCCCGGCGCGGCCGCGCAGAAGTCGACGAGCCACCGGTTGTGCGCGCGGAGGCCGGCCCAGCGCAGCTCGAACTCGGCGGAGTCCGCGGCCGGCGGGCGCGCCGTGAGCGTGGACTTCGGGAAGAAGGGCGGCACGGTGTTGGGGAACAGCACCTCGGCGACGATGCCGTCGGCTTCGGTCTCGGCGAGGCGTCGGTCGCTGTCCCAGTTGCGGCTCGCGTCCGGTCCTTCGAGGTCGGGGTACGGCACGCGGTATTCGGCGGCCCACGCGTCGAAGTCGTCGAGGTAGCGCCGCTCGAGGTAGTCGCGGTAGGCGTGCATCTCGTTGCCCGCGTGGCCGTCCGCCGACACGACGATGTAGCGGTCCTCGGTCGTCACCGGCGCCTTCCCTGCCAGAACCTCGGCTCTGTAACGCTGTTCGTGTAACATCGTTGCATGACCGGGTCCGCGGGTCAAGTGGCCGAGACCGGCGACGCGCCCGCCCGCGCCGCCCTGAGCCCCGACGACGTCGTCGCCGCGGCCCTCGCCATCGTGGAGTCCGAGGGGCTGGCCGCCCTCACGATGCGGCGCCTCGCCAGCCAGCTCGGCGTCGCCGTCACCGCCATCTACTGGCACGTCGGCGACAAGGCGGCGCTGCTCGACGCGGTGGTCGACCGCATCATCACGGCGCTCGCCGCGGTGACCGTCAAGGGGGACGACCCCGCCACGCGCATCCAGTCGGTGTGCCGGGCCTGGCGTCGCCGGCTCCTCGAACAGCCCGAGCTCGTCGCCGTCGTGCACGCCCAGGGTCGCACGGCCGAGCTCTTCCAGCCGGTCCGACGGGTGCTCGTCCGAGAGCTCACCACGGCGGGTCTGGGCGCCCACGACGCCGCGCTCGCGCTGCAGGCCATCCTCCAGTTCGTGACCGGCTCGGTGCTCACCGACATCCAGGTCGCGCGCGCGCCCCGCCAGCAGGTCGCCCCGGAGGATCTCTGGACCGCCGCCGACGTCGACGGCGCCGCCGACCTGCTCGACGAGCTGCGCCATCCCCTGTCGTCGGACGAGCTCTTCGACTACTCGGTGCGCCGCCTCGTCGGCGCCGCCACGGGCACGACCGGTCGCTGAGCCGAGAGTCGGGCGCCGCCGCGCTTTAGCCTGCCCGGCCGTGGGGTCGGAGCTTCCCGTGGCGTCGTCGCCGCGTCGTCGCCGGTGGGTCGCGACCGGCGTCGTGGCCCTCGTGCTGCTCATCACCGCGGGTGCGGCGGTCGTCCGCTTCGCCGACCTGACGCACCAGCCGGGCGGCCTCTACCCCGACGAGGCGGCCGAGGGCGTGACGGCGCAGCGCATCCTCGCCGACCCGACCGGCTACCACCCCCTCTTCGTCTCCGAGGACGCCGGCCGCGAGCCCCTCTACGCCTACCTCGCAACGGCCGCGTTCGCCGTCGCGAGCGACACGACGGTCACGCTGCGCGGCGTCTCGGCGTTCCTCGGCGTCCTCGGCGTCCTCGCCCTCGGGCTGGCGCTGCGCCGCTTCGGGCTCGGCGCCGCGCTCGTCGGCATGGCCTGGTCCGCCGGGTCGCTGTGGCTGATCTCCGTCTCCCGGGACGGGTTCCGCAACATCCTCGTCCCACTCGCGGGCGCGCTGATCCTCGCCGCGCTCATCGCCTGGTCCGACCGGCCCAGCGCGCGCCGCGCCGCGCTCGCCGGCGCGGCGATCGGCGCGGGCCTGTGGACCTACCAGCCCCTGAAGTTCGCCCCGGTGCTCGTCGCGGTCTGGCTCTGGATGCTGCGCCGCTCCGACCGTCCCGCGTACGACGCGCTCATCGCCGACGTGCGCTGGCTCATCGGTGGGTTCCTCGTCGTCGGCGGTCCGATGCTCGCCGTCGCGCTCATCGAGCCGGGCAACTACTTCGGCCGCGGCGCCGAGACGAGCCTCTTCAACGCGGGCAACACGCACACGAGCCTCGTCAGCCACGTCCTGCGCACGCTCGGGCAGTTCGCGTTCGTCGGCGACCCGAACCCGCGCCACGACGTCGCCGGCATGCCGCTGCTCAGCTGGCCGCTCGTCGTCCTCGCCGTCGTCGGCGTCGTCGTCGCCTGGCAGCGTCGCCGCGATCCGCCGTACCGGCTCGTGCTGCTCGGGATCGTCATCTTCCTGGTCCCGCCGCTGGTCGCCACCGAGGGCGCCTCGCCGCACTTCCTCCGCAACCTCGGGCTGGCCCCCTATGTCGGCGCGCTCATCGGCATCGGCGCCGTCGCGACCGTCGCGTGGATGGGCCGGCACTGGCGGACCGTCGGCCGCGTGACGGGCGTGGCGCTCGTCGTCGCCGCCCTCACCACCGCGGCCGCGATCGGCGCCCACGCCTACTTCACCCGGCCGGTCCACGACCGCTACGACGCCTACACGTTCGCGCTCGTCTCGCTCGCCCAGGCCGCGAACCACGGTCCCCGCACCGCAGTCATCGTCGACGACTACTCGGTGTTCGACGTCCAGTTCCTCGACGCCCACGACGGGCCGACGATCATCAACCCCGGCCAGCGGATCGCGCCCGACCGCTTCGCGCGCATCGTCGCGCCGTCCCGAGCCGATCTGCGCCGCGCCGTGGGCCCGACGCTGGCCGCCCGAGCGACCGTGACGGCCGTCGACCCCGCCGGCCGTCCGGTCGTGTTCGAGGTCGTCCCGGGTCCGTCGGCGGGCGCGTAGCGAGCGGGTCGCTGACCGGCCCCTATGCTGGGTGGCGCCCCGAGCTGCCGCAGCCGTCGTCGCCACCACCTTTCCCTGGGTCATGAACCACATCCGTGCACTGCGCCGGGTCTCGGCACCGTGACGGCAAGCGACGTCCGCCCGGCGGCGCCGGCGCCCGCCGACGAGGCCGGCAGCACGCCGCCGCGACCGCGTCGGCCCGACGGGTGGGGCCGCGTCGGCCGGTTCCCCCGACTGGTCGCGGCGATCACCGCCGGTGGGGCCGTCCTGCGGTTCGCGGTCCTCGGCCGTCAGCCCCTGTCGCGCGACGAGGCGTTCACCGTGCTCGCCGTGCACAAGCCGCTCGGCTCGCTGCTCAGCGTGATCGCGCACGATTCCGCGCCGCCGCTGTCCTATCTGCTCCAGCACGCGATCATCTCGGTCTGGGGCGGCAACGGCGGCCTGCGCGCCCTGTCGGCGCTGGCGGGGACCGCCGCGATCCCGATCGCTGCGGCTCTGGGTCGCCGCCTGGGCGGAACTCGCGTGGGGCTCTGGTGCGCCGCGACCGTCGCGCTGTTCCCGAGCCTGGTCCTCGCGTCGCGCGACGCCCGCATGTACGCCCTGGCGACGACGCTCGTGCTGGCCTCGACGCTCGCCGTGTGGCGCCTCGTCGAGCGCCCGAGCTGGGGACGTGCCGCGGTCTACGCCGCCTGCACGGCCGCGGCGCTCGCGACGAACTACTTCACCGCGTTCGCGGTGCTCGGCCAGCTGGCGGCGGTGATCCTGATCCTGCGGGCGCCCGCGCCGGCGCGGTGGCGGGCCCTCGCCGCCGCCGCGGTGGCCGTCGTGCCGCTGCTGCCCTGGCTCGTCTATGCCCGCGCCCAGTTCGCGCACGGCGCGAGCCCGTTCTGGGTCGGCGGGGTCGGCTTCTCGACGCTCAGCGGGGTCGCCGTCCAGTTCTTCGAGGGCCCCTCGCTCGACCACGGCATCCCCGGCTACGACGCGCTCGTCGCCGTGCAGACCGTCGTCGTCGTCCTCGGGATCGCCGCCCTCGCGGTGCTGCTCGTGCGCTGGCGCACGGCCGAGGTCGCGCGGCGCGGGGTGGCGTTCCTCGCCGGCTGCTCGCTCGGCGGGATGGTCCTGCTCGTCGCGGTGAGTGTCTGGCACCCGCTCGTCGAGGCCCGCTACGCGTCGGTCATGTGGGGCCCGCTGGTCTGCGTCGTCGGCGCCGGGCTCGCCGCGGTGCCGTGGCGTCGGCTTGCGGTCGCGTCGCTCGCGGTCACCGGTGCCGGGGCCGTCGTGCTCAGCTTCGCGCTGACCCAGCCGGACACGCCGACGCTCGCCCGGCACCTGAACGCCCGCGTCGCCCGTGGCGACGTCGTCGTCGCGTCCCCCGCCGCGTACCTGCTCCTGCTCCACTACGGCAGCGCCGCGGCCCGAGGTGAGGCCCACATCGTCTCCCACGACGTCCCCTGGTACTGGGGGACGGCGATCTTCCCGCCGGGCGCGGTGCTCGGGCACTATCCCGCGGCAGGGTCGTCAGGCACGGTGTTCTACGTCGACGTCCCCGGGCAGCCGAGCGCGATCGCGCCGCCGACCACCTACGAGCGGGACGGGCCGCGGCGCTGCTACAGCACGATCTGCCTCAGCGTGTACCGCCCGGTGTCGCTCTCGATCGTGTCGCCCACCGCGCTCTCGACCGGGCGCTGAGGTGCCGGCTCGAACGGCCGACCGCCGGGCGACGCCGGGTCAGTGCAGGTCGCGCAGCGGCCGGGACTGGTAGCCGGCGCTGTCGAGGCGCTGCTCGAAGTTCGAGAGCGTCGACTCGATCGCCCCGGGCTGCCCGCCGCGCCCGTCGAGCAGGTAGATGCGACGCGAGTGCAGCTTGGCCGGGAGGTGGTGCACCCGGAACGTCAGGTTGGCGAGGACCAGCTTCGCCTTGTAGGTGCCCGTCCGGCAGTAGATCTCGTCGAAGCCGTTCAGCGTTCGTCCCGGCGCGAACTCGGTGGGCCGGATGTGCGCGGCGCGGGCGATGATGGCGCTGGCGCGTCGGCAGTCGTTCTGGGCCCGCGTCCAGGGGAGCGAGGCGTGGGTCCCCATGCCGCCGTTCGCGAGGTCGACGCCACGGCTCACGACGGTGGCGAGCGCCGTCGCCGAGGTCTGCGCGGTGCGGCCGTCGACGATGACCGTCGCGTGGAGCGCCTCCACGTCGGTGAGCACCGCGGGGTTGTGGAGCTCGTCGGACGTCAGGCGCACGCCGAGGTACACGGTGTTCTGCACGCCGGCGGGTGGGCGGCTCACGCCGACCCCGAGCGCGGCGGCGCCTTCGACGCCCTCGGTGAGGCCGAAGTAGAGGAGACCGAGGACCACGCCCATGATCGCGATGGCGCGCTCGGGCAGCGACCAGTGGGACGGGACCCGGCGAACGGCGGAGGCGACCTCCCGGGGGCCAGGATGGGCCGACGGGACGAGCACCGGGCCGCTCGCGTCGGCGGGCACGAGGTCGAGGATGCGTTGCGTCGGGTCCTCAGCGAAGAGCGCGTGGCCGGCGTCGATGAGCGCCTCCCGTGCGGGCCCAGGCGTGGTCGCCTCCTCGAGCGCGGTCGCGAGCTCGGCCGGGGTGCGCGCGTAGTGGCTGACATGCGCGCTGTCCATGTGGCGCGCGTTGTCCTTGCCGTGCCCCGCGATCGGCTGGTAGCTGACGACCGGGAGGCCGGCCGCGAACGCCTCCATCGCGGTGAGCCCGCCCGCGTTCTCGACGAGCACGTCGGCTGAGCCCATGAGCTCGGCCATCTCGTCGGTCCAGCCGAGCACGGTGCCGCCGAGCCCGGCCTTGAGGAGCGTCGCCTGCAGCTTCGTGTTGCTGCCGCAGACCGCGATGACGTGGTAGTCGCCGCAGGACTGGATGCCGTCGACCACCGACGGCACCGCACCGAAGCCGAGCGAGCCGGCGACGACGAGCGCGACCCGCTCGCTCTCCTCGATGCCGAGCGCGTGACGGACCTCGGCGCGCGACCGGGTCGGCGTGCGGAACTGGTCACCGACGAGCGGTCCCGTCCCGACGCTCTCACGGGCGCCCCGCAGGCTGGCCTCGTGCGCCGAGTCCTCGCTCACCGCGAGGTGCAGGTCGATGCCGTCGTGGACCCACAGCGGGTGGACGGCGAAGTCAGTGAGGTAGGTGGCGACGGGGACCCGGAGCCGCTCGGTGCGTCGCAGATGGCCGAGCACGAGCGACGCGAACGGGTAGGTCGAGACGACGACGTTCGGGGAGGTCCGCAGCAGGGTCCGGCACACCGCGCGGCGGGTGAGGACGCTGCAGATGAAGACGTTCGTGCGCCACATCAGGCGACCAGCCGCGCCGAGGATCTTGTAGCCGAGCTCGTAGGTCCAGGGGCAGCGGCGCAGCTGGAACTCGTACGTCGTCTTCAGCGCCCAGCCCAGCCCGAAGGGCAGCAGCTGGAGGAAGTCGACAATCTCGTAGTCGTGTCCAGCCGCGGCCAAGCGCCGGCCCAGCTCGGCTGCCGCCCGATCATGGCCCGCGCCCATCGAGGCGGAGACGATCAACACGTCTCTCCGCACGGCTTCAGCGTACTTTGCGGCCGCCCGGGCCCGGGGATTCACCCCCGTCCCGGTCCGATTCGCGGCGATCGCGGCTTCCGGGAGGGAGGGGGTGGGCCCGGCCGGGAGCCCGGTCCCGGTCCCGAATCGGGTCCGTCGATCAGACGGTCGCGGAGCGCATCGGGGGCGCCACGCCGCGCGGTCGGCCGGCGCCGGGCGCCGACCGCGCGCCTCTTGCGCGTGTCGGCGCGCGGCGTCAGCCCCCAGTCGTCAGACGGTTGAGCGTCGCGAGCTCGTCGTCGTCGAACGTGGTGTGCCCGATCGCGGCGAGGTTGTCCTCGAGCTGGGCGACACTGCTCGCCCCCACGAGCGAGGACGTCACGCGGGGATCGCGGATCGTCCAGGCGATGGCGAGCTGCGCGGTGGTCTGCCCGCGCTGCGTCGCGAGCTCGTGCAGCGCGCGGATCATGGCCTGATAGGGGGGCGTGATCATCTCGGAGAACAGCGTGACCCGTTCGCTTGCGCGCGAGCCCGGTGGCACCGACTCGAGGTAGCGGTCCGTGAGCAGCCCCTGCGCGAGCGGTGAGAAGACGATGCAGCCGACCCCCTCCTCGTCGAGGGTGTCGAGCAGTCCGTCCCGCTCGACCCAGCGATCGAGCAGCGAGTACGACGGCTGGTGGATGAGCAGCGGCGTGCCGAGCTCGGCGAGGATCGCGGCCGCCTCCCGTGTCTGCGCCGACGAGTACGACGAGATGCCCGCGTAGAGCGCCTTCCCGCTGCGCACCGCCCGATCGAGCGCGCCCATCGTCTCGGCCAGCGGCGTGTCCGGGTCGAAGCGGTGCGAGTAGAAGATGTCGACGTACTCGACCCCGAGGCGCTGCAGGCTCTGATCGAGGCTGGCGAGGAGGTACTTGCGGGACCCGCCGTCCCCGTACGGGCCGGGCCACATCTCATAGCCCGCCTTCGTCGAGATCACGAGCTCGTCGCGGTGGCCGCGCAGGTCGGCCTCGAGGATCTCGCCGAAGTGCACCTCGGCGGCACCCGGCGGCGGCCCGTAGTTGTTCGCCAGGTCGAAATGGGTGACGCCGAGGTCGAAGGCCCGTATCACGATCCGACGCTGCTCATCGAGGGGGCGCGCCGTCCCGAAGTTCTGCCACAGCCCAAGCGACACGGCCGGCAGCACGAGACCGCTCCGGCCGACCCGTCGGTACTCCATCGCGGGCTCGCCGCTCATGCGCTCCCTCTCACCGTCAGCCGGTCAGCAGGTCGGCTTTGAACTCGGCGTGGTTCGACGGCGTGCAGTCGAATGTCCCGGGGGTCGGCGGGTCGACGCGCACGAACTTGCCGTTGCGGGCCTGGAGCACCACGAAGCAGGGCGTCTGGCGCCGCTGGGCGATGTTGATGGTCCCGAACATCCCGTCGGCGTTGAAGCTCGTGATCGTGCCGAGGGCCGACAGCAGGTTGCTGCGGGTCAGACCGTTCGTGCCGTGGGCCCGCACCACATCGTTCACGGCGTCGCGGAACAGCAGCGCCGCGCCCCAGCCGTAGGCGCCGAACCCGTCGATCTTCGAGCCGACGTATCGCACGTAGTTCGCGAGGGCGGTGTTGTTCCTGGTCTCCTGGAACGGCAGGAACGACAGCCACACGTACTGGCCGTTCACGGCCGTCCCGCCCTGCTGGAGGAACTGCTGGCTGTAGCAGGCGCTCGAGCAGTCCCACACGAACGGCGTCGTCGTCAGGCCCTGCAGCGTCGCCTCCTTGCGCAGCGACACCGTGGTCTGGAAGGCGCTCGTGCTCTGCGCGTAGTTCGAGCCGGCGTTCTTCAGCTGCTGGATGAACGGGTCGTAGCCCGACTGGGGCGCCAGCGCCGAGATCCCGCGGGTGAGGTCGCTCTTCACCCCGCCCGCCTCGGCCGTGCCGGCGAGCGCCTGCCCGGCGACGGCGGCGCTCTGCAGGTCGTCCGAGTACAGGAACCCGCCGTGCAGGTGCTTCGTGACGTGCGACTCGTAGTAGCGGATCGGACCGGAGTTGCCCTGGTAGGTCTGAGGGTGGTCGTTCATCGTCGGGCAGAGCAGCTGCGACGGGTTGATCGGAAAGGTGACGGGCGAGCACTGCTCCGCGACCTCGGTGGTCACGACGGCGAGGTCCGGGATCCCGACGGGGCGACCGGTCTGGTCCGCGCAGCTGACCATGTCGCTCACGTTGTTGAGGAACAGCGCGGCCGTGCCGACGAGCGCGAAGTCGCTGCGGCACGCCTGGATGATCGCGTTGCGGGCCTCGTTCTCGTCGAGGTGCGAGTCGATGAAGTCGACGACGAGCTTCCGCCCGGCCAGGCCGCCGTGCTGGTTGATGTAGGTGGCGAAGCCGCGCACCGCGGCGACCGGGCCGGCGAAGAGGCCGGGCTCCAGCGAGTTCACGACGTCGGCGACGACGGCGATGCGAATCGTCGTGGCGGTGACGCCCACCTCGCTGGCCTGCGGCTTGGTCGTCTGGGCCGCCGAGGGCGCGGTGACCGCGCCGAGCGCGAGCCCGACGACGACGAGCAGCGTGGCGAGCTTCGAAGTCATCGCGTCCCCCCGGTCGCTGTGGCGGCTCATCTTGGCCCGCCGGGGGGATGCCGCGCCGGTCAGCGCGTGGCGGGGGACGTGGCAGGGAGGGCGTCGGCGCGGCTCGAGGTGAGCGGCGCCAGGTCCGCGAGCGCCCGTGACGCCCGGATCGCCAGGGCGACGAGGGTGAGGGTGGGGCCGTAGCCCGTCGACGTGGGGAACACCGACGAGTCCGTGACCACGACGTTGTCGACGTCGTGGAGCCGCTGCCACGGGTCGCACACGCTCGTGCGCGGGTCGGCGCCGAGGCGGGCCGTGCCCATCACGTGGCGCGAGATCGGCGTCGGGTCGTGCTGGCGGCGGCCACGGGCGTTCTCGAGGGGCGGAGACGTGATCCAGAACGTCGACTGCGCGCCGGCGTGGCGCAGCACGGCCTCGAGACGCGGCGCCCAGTGCTCGGCGCACGCGGCCTCGTGGCGATGCGGCGCGTAGGTCACGCGCCCCGCGGGGAGACCCCACACGTCCGTGACGGCTGGGTCGAGGTCGATGCGGTTCGTGGCCTGCGGCAGGTCCTCGCCCTGCATGGTGAACGCGGCCATCCGGTCGCGCATCGGGGACTCGAGCATGAGGCGCGTGTGGGCCTCGCCCCACGGGGAGTACATGGCCTCGACGACCGGGTGGGAGCCGCCGCCGTGCTCGACGATCCCACCGCGGAAGTAGGGGAGCCCCGCGTCACGCGCGGCGCGCGTGGCCTCGGCGTCGGGGACGATCGGGTCGTCCATGAGATGGGTGACGGACCGACCCCGGTACGCGTGCAGCCGGAACGGGAAGATGCCGAGCACGTACGTCTGGAGGTGGTACATGAGGAAGCGGCCGACGACGTCGGGGTTGCCGACGCCGGACCGCAGCAGCAGCCGCGGGGTCTCGAACGCGCCGGCCCCGAGGATCACGTGCCGGGCCGACACCTCCCGCGGCGCGCCGTCGGCGTCGAGGTAGCGCACGCCGCGCGCCTGGCGTCCGCTGGCGTCGAGGACGATCTCGGTGACGTAGGCCTGTGGGCGGATCTCGCAGCGGCCGGTCCGCAGCGCGCGTCGCAGCATGGCGACGGGGTCGCCCTTCGCCTCGATCGGGCAGCCGAAGAAGGCGCAGAAGCCGCAGTTGTTGCACGCCGGGCGGCCGTCGTACTCGACGCTGTTCACCCCGGTCGGCGCCCGGTAGGGGTGGAAGCCGAGCTCGGTGGCGGCCCCCGACGTGAGCCGGGCGCAGTACATGTCGGGCCCGGGCGGCATCGGGTACGGGCCGGAGCGCCAGGCGGCGTGCGGGTTGCCGGCGTGGTCCCCGGCGACGCCGACGAAGCGCTCGGCGGCCGCGTAGTACGGCTCGAGCTCGTCGTAGCCGAACGGCCAGTCGACGAGATCGGCGCCTTCGACGGGGCCGAGCTCGGAGCGGGCGTGGAAGTCGACCTCGCGAAAGCGCGGGAGCTTCCCGTCGGCGTGGAACCCGCCGCCGCCGACCGTGGACGGCAGGTTGTTCACCCCGCCGGTGTGGATCCGGTCGCCCTCGCTCTCGCGGTGACGGAAGGTGCGCGGCTCGAGGAACGGGTCGGGGCCGAGGAAGTGGCGGGTGAGGCACTTCACCTCGTCGTTGCTGACGTGACCGCGCGGCGCGTACGGGGGCTCGAGGTCGAGCAGGTGGTTCGCGCCCTTCTCGAGCATGACCACCGACCATCCCGCGTCGGTGAGGACGTCGGCGGCGGTCGCCCCTGCGGGTCCGGTCCCGACGATGACGGCGTCGACGTCAGCCACGCCGCGGCGCGGCGCGTCTCAGGCACGACGCTCGACCTCGGTGTCCGAGAAGCCGCGCGGCTGGACGTCACCCGGGTAGCCGATGGCGTGCCAGCCGGCGAGGTCGCGGTTCCCGCCGTACTCCGGCGGGCCGTACGCGCCCTCGCAGGCGTGCTGGTAGAGCAGGGCGCGAAACGTCGGCGCGGCCTCGAGGCGGGCGTCCTGCGCCGCGCCGTCGAGCGTGGCGAAGTCGGGGCCGAGGGCCGCGAGCCCGTCGCGGTACTCGTCCTGCCAGCCGCGGACGGGGCCGTTGAACTCGCGATCGGGTCGGCCCTGCGAGCCCTCGATGCGCGTGCGCCAGGCCAGCTCCTCGACGCGGGTCAGGGGGAGGAACTGGTCGAAGCGCGCGTCCCCGCCGGCCCGCCCGGAGAACGGCCCGCCGGCCCAGATGCGCGGCGGGTCCACCGCGAAGGCGTCGAGGAGGCCGTCGATGTAGTCCGCGCAGCCGAGCGCCCGCCCGCCGGGATGCGCGTCCACCGGCGGGATGAGCCGGTCGCACGCCGCGGCGACCACCTCGCGCTCCTGCGCAGTGAAGAACCCGCGCCCGGCGCCCGACACCTCAGAGCTCGAGCTCGTAGTTGGCCTGGTCGTCGACGCGGGCCCGCGCGCCGGGCGGGACGACGAGCACGGTGAAGGGCTCCTCCACCAGTGCGGGGCCGTGCACCTCGGCGCCGGCGCCGAGCGCGGCGCCGTCGTACACCGCGGCGTCGACGAACCCTTCGCCGAAGTGCGCCGGGCGGCGCTCGCGGCGCGCCGAATCGGCGACGACGAGCGAGCCGACCTCGGCGAGCTTGTCGGGCTTGGGGGTGCGCCCGCGGGTGACGAGCCGGACGCCCCGCAGCACGGGCTGCTGGTTGCGGAACGAGAACCCCCGGTCGTGCTCGTGCTGGTCGTGGAAGCGCTCCGCGAGGTCGAGGAGACCCGCCTCGCCGAGCTGCTCGGCCTCGGGGACGGGGACGCTCATGTCGAAGTTCTGGCCCGGGTACGCCATCTGGGCGAAGATGCCGAGCTCGACGTCGGCCTCGGCCAGGCCCATCGGGTCGAGCTCCTTCGCGGCCTCGTCGCGCAGCTCGGACATCAGCGTCCGGACACGCCCGAGCTCGACCTGGGAGAGCGGCACGACGTACGCGCGCACGAGGTCGATGACGTAGTCCGCGACGAGCACGCCGAGCGCGGAGAAGGCCGGCGCGGCCTTCGGGACCAGGACGCGGTCGATGCCGAGCTCGCGGGCGACCGCCCAGGCGTGGACGGGGCCGTTGCCGCCGTAGGCGATCATCGCCAGGGTCCGGGGATCGGCGCCGTGGGACGCCAGCACGCGCCGGGTCTCGTTGGCCATGTTGGCGTTCACGATCCGCTCGACGCCCCACGCAGCGTCGACCGGGTCGATGCCAAGCGGCGTGGCCACATCGCGCTGGAGCGCGGCGCGCGCCGCGTCGACGTCAAGCTGCATCCGACCACCGGCGAAGCCCGTCGCGGGCAGGTACCCGAGGACCGCGTCGGCGTCGGTGACCGTCGGAGCCTCGCCACCCCGGCCGTAGCAGACGGGCCCGGGCGCCGAGCCGGCGCTCTCCGGCCCCACGAGCAGCGCGCCCTGGCGGACGCGGGCGATCGACCCGCCGCCGGCGCCGACGCTCTGCACGTCGACCATCGGCAGCCCGATGTAGTACCGGTACCGCCAGTTCCAGTCCGTCTTGATCTCGGGCTGACCGTCGCGGACCAGACACACGTCGAAGCTCGTGCCGCCCATGTCGACGGCGACGAAGTCGTGGACGCCGACCTGGCGCGCCGCGAGCGCCGCGCCCATCACGCCGCCGGTCGGCCCCGACGCGAGGAGCGACACGGCGCGCTTCGACACGTACTCGGGCGGCATGACGCCGCCCGTCGACTGCATGATGAGCAGTGGTCCGGCGTACCCGGCGGCGCGCAGCTTCGCCTGGAGACTGTCGACGTAGCTCGCGATGCGGGGCGCGATGTAGGCGTTCACGAGCGTCGTTGACACCCGTTCGAACTCCGGCCCGCGGGCCATCACGTCGTGGGACAGCGAGACGTGCTCGACGTCCGGGTACTCCTCCCGCACGATCTCCGCGGCGCGGCGCTCATGCTCGGGGTTGACGAACGAGAAGAGGAACATCACCGCGATGGAGCGCACCCCGAGGTCCCGGAGGCGCCGGACGCCGCGGCGGACCGCCTCCTCGTCGAGGGCAAGGATCGTCTCGCCCCGGTAGTTCATCCGCTCGGGGATCGGGATGCGGGCACGGCGGCGGGCGATCGGCGCCGGTGCCGGGTACGACGGGTCCCAGATCTCCTCCTTGTGGACCCGGCGCATCTCGATCTCGTCGCGATGCCCCTCGGTGACGAGCAGCCCGGTCGGGGCGCCGTTCATCTCGATCATCGTGTTGTCGGCGGTCGTCGTGCCGTGCACGAGGATCTCGAGCTCCCCGCAGAGCTGGCTGAGCGGCATGCCGAAGCGCTCGGCGAGCTGCGTCAGCCCGTTCATCACGCCGCTGGACTGGTCGTCGACCGTGGTGGGCGTCTTGTCGAGGACGACATCACCCTCGGGAGTGATGCAGAGCAGGTCGGTGAACGTGCCGCCGACGTCGACGCCGAGCCGGTATCCCATCGCTCGCGGGTGCGGGGCTAGGCGCGCATCGACGCGCGGCGGGCCTCGGTGGCGGCCCCGTCGACGGCGAGCGTGAGGTCCTCGAGCGAGCCGGACAGCACGACGCCGTAGTCGCGCGCCGCGCCTTCGACGCTGACGTACTCGTCCAGCACGTCGTCGAGCACAGCCTGCGGGTCGCGGTCGAGGGGGTTCCCCCAGCCGCCACCGCCGCCGTAGTCGTACATGATCCGCTGGCCGGCGGGCAGCGGCACCCAGTCGGCGGTGTGCTTGACCTTGAACGGGTCGTCGCTGCCGTAGCGGATGATCATCTCGTTCGGGGCGCCCGGCTTCCCGCCGCAGATCCCCGGCATCGGGTACTTCATCCCGACGACGTACGTGTAGACCTTCGCGTCGACGAGCACCTCTTTCTCGTAGTGGCTGCCACAGAGCCCGCGCCACTGGCCCGCCCCGCCCGAGTCCATGCGGTAGTCACGGGACCACTGCACATGGGGGAACAGACTCTCGTTGATCTCGGCGGTCGCCTTCCACAGGTTCCCGAACGACGCGTTCTGGGCGCCCCAGGCGTCCATGCCCTTCGCCGCGTTGCACCAGCCGGCGTACACCTCGGCCGAGTGGTCCGTGAAGGGCTGGCCGGTGCGCGGGTCGACGCCGGTGATGATCGTCGGGATCCCCGTCTTGTAGGTCTGGGGCACGGCCTTGTCCGACAGGACGTGCTGCATCGCCACCGCGATGACTTCGCCGACGTCGGCGCCGGGGTGGTGCGTGCCCGCGCTCACCGGCTTGCCGGGATGCGGGTTCAGCACGCAGCCCTGCGGGACCACCAGCTTGATCTGGTCGAAGAACCCCTCGTTCTTGGGGATCTCGGGATCCATCATCGCGGCGATCTGGGCGATCGTGTACCCGCGGGTGTTGCCGTAGGTCGACCACGCCTGGATCTCCTGGCGGGTGTCGCTGCCCGTGTAGTCGATCGTCAGCTTGTCGCCGTCGACGGTGAGCTTCACGTGCAGGTGGATGTCGGGGTTCCCGAGCGGGTCGTGGTCGACGTACGCGTCGGCCTCGTACACGCCGTCGGGCCACGACGACACCTCCTCGCGGAAGCGCTTCGCGGCGTAGTCGATCATCACGTCGACGCTGCCCTCGACCGCACCGAGCCCGAAGCGGTCGATGACGTGGCCGAGCCGGGCCGCGCCGAGCTGCGCTGCGCCGATCTGGGCGCGCAGGTCGCCGATGTAGTCCGGGATCCGGTTGTTGGCCTGCAGCGCGTACAGCACGTCGCGGCGCTCGACGCCCCGGTCGAGGACCTTCACGACCGGCCAGCGCACACCCTCGCCCCAGATGTCGGCGGCGGTGACGTTGTAGCCACCGGGCACGCCGCCGCCCGTGTCGCCGTGGTGGCACTGGATGCTGGCGATGAGCACCATGCGACGCCCGCCGTTGCCGTCGTCGGCGAACACCGGCGCGAAGACGTTGTAGTCGGGGAGGTGGCCGCCGCCGTGGTATGGGTCGTTGGCGACGAACACGTCGTCCTCGCGGAACTCGTCAACGCCGAGGAAGTCGAGGGCGAAGCGCACGGGCAGCGTCGACGTGAGCATGAACTGCGGGATGCCGACCGAGAGGGCGGCCAGGCGCCCGCGGTGGTCGAGCACGGTCGCGTTGCGCTCGTTGCTCTGGTTCAGGATCGGGGTCGTCGCCGTGCGCGACACGTACGTGGCCATCTCGAAGCAGATGGTCTCCATCGCGCCGCGGACGACCTCGGCCGTGACCGGGTCGACGGTGTCGCCGCTCAGTCGGCCCCGGCTGCCCGCCAGCTGCACCAGATCGACGTTCATCGCTCCCCCAGGAGGGTGCACCGGAATCTGACGCCGGTGTCACGTCTATCCTAAACCCCCGTCATCGGCCGGGAGCCGGCCGCCGAGCCACCACCGCGAGGGAGGGCCGTGTCCGAGCACCGCGAGTTCAGGGACATCCGGGGCGCGGACGCCGAGAACGCACCGGCGCTGCCGGTCGACGAGTTCATGGCGTCACTCGAGGCGCTGCAGGCCGAGGTCGCGACCGAGAAGAACCTCGTCTGGGAGCGCGTCGCCGACGGGACGCTGTCGATGGAGCTCCTGCAGCGCCTGGCGAAGGAGTACTACTTCCTCGGGAAGTGGTACACGACCGAGTTCGGCTCGATCGTGAGCAACGCGCCCGACATCGACGCGGTGACGCTCGGTTCGAGCCAGCACTTCGCGCACTGGCTGCAGAACCTCGCCGACGAGACCGGCTACACGGGCGACCACAACCACGTCGACATGAAGGTCACGTGGGCCCACCAGCTCGGGGTCACCGACGAGGAGCTGGCGAGCTACCGCGCGATGCCCGAGAGCATCGGCTCGGTGTTCACGACCCTCTACTACATGCGCCGCACCTACGAGGAGGGCCTCGCCGCGTTCGGCTGGGCGGGCGAGCGATTCGCCGCGTCGACGAACTACGCCAAGATGATGTACGAGGGCATGCGCCAGCACTACGACATCGAGGTCGAGAACTTCAAGGTGCACGCCTACGCGGAGGAGGACCACGGCCGACAGGCCGACTTCCTCCTGCGACAGGTCTCGGTGACCGCCGGCCAGCAGCGCCGCGTGCGCCGCGCGATCGAGCACGTCCTCGTCTGTCGGAACGCCCGCACGGCCGCCCTGAACCGCTGGCTGGAGGAGCCCGGGGCGCTGCGCTCCTGAGCCCGGTGCCCGTGACCGAGGAGCCCCGGCTCGGCATCTCCGCGCACGCCCGCGCGACCCCCGACCGGGCGGCGCTCGTGTGCGGCGACGCGGTCCGGACGTTCGCCGACTTCGACGAGCGCACCACGCGCCTCGCCCACGCGTTCGCCCGCCGCGGGATCGGGGTCGGAGACCGGGTGGCGGTGATGCTGCCCAACGGCATCGAGTTCTTCGAGGCGTGGGCCGCCGCGACCAAGCTCGGCGCGCCCGTCGTGCTCGTGAACTGGCACCTGAAGGCCGAGGAGCTCGGCTACATCCTCGCCGACTCGGGGGCGCGGCTGCTCGTCGCGCACGCCGACCTCCTCGACGCGTGCCGCAGCGCACTGGCCCACACGAGCGACTGCACCTTGCTCGTCGTGCCCGACGACTACGCGGCGGCGATCGCCGCCGAGGACGCGTCGCCGGCGCTGCCGATCGAGGCGCTCGACGCGCCGATCTTCTACACGTCGGGGACCACCGGCCGGCCGAAGGGCGTCATCCACGGCCGTCCCGACCCGAGCCGCGCCGGGCAGAACATGAAGGGCCAGCTCGCGCTGTGGGGCTGGCGCGGCGACGACACGTACATCCTGACCGGCCCCGCCTACCACGCCGGTCCCGGCGGCTGGGCGATGGCGGCGCTCTACGTCGGCGCGCCGACCGTCATCCTCGAGACGTTCCACGCCGAGCGGTGGCTGCGCCTCGTCGCCGCGCACCACGTCACGCGGACGTTCATGGTGCCCGCCCACTTCATCCGCATCCTCGAGGTCCCCGAGGCGACGCGGCGCGCGATCGACGTGTCGTCGCTCGAGCTCATCGTCCACGCCGGCGCGCCGTGCCCCGTCCCGGTGAAGCAGCGGATCATCGAGGCGCTCGCGCCCTGCGAGATCGCCGAGCTCTACGGGATGAGCGAGGGCGGCGCGACGAAGATCTCGATGGCCGAGTGGCTCGAGCGCCCCGGCAGCGTCGGCCGCCCGTGGCCCGGCACGGAGGTGCGCATCC
Organism: uncultured Actinomycetes bacterium; assembly: GCA_963731625.1. GTDB lineage: Bacteria > Actinomycetota > Acidimicrobiia > IMCC26256 > PALSA-555 > PALSA-555. The sequence goes on along the minus strand of CAVSWH010000001.1, from coordinate 398,121 downwards.
TCGACGAGCGCGGCGAGGCCGTGCCGACCGGCGCCACGGGCGTCATCTACGTGCGCCCGCCCGGCGCGACGCGGTTCCACTACCACGACGACCCGGACAAGACGGACGGCGCCTGGCGCGACGACGCGTTCACGGTCGGCGACGTCGGGCACCTCGACGGTGACGGCTACCTCTATCTGACCGACCGGGCCGTCGACATGGTCATCCGCGGCGGCGTGAACGTCTATCCCCGCGAGATCGAAGACGTCCTCTTTCGTCACCCGGCCGTCGTCGACTGCGCTGTGCTCGGCGTGCCCGACGAGCGGCTCGGCGAACAGCTCCTCGCCGTCGTCGAGACCCGCGTCCCGGTCAGCCCCGACGAGCTTCGTGACTTCTGCGGTGAGCACCTAGCCGACTTCAAGGTGCCGGCCACCTTCGAGCTCGTCGACGAGCTGCCGAGGCAGCCGAACGGCAAGGTCGTGAAGCGGCGCCTGCGCGAGACGTACGCGCCCGCGGGCGCGCCACCCATCTAGGGCTCGGTCGACGAGCCTCGGTGCCTGGACCCGGCGCGTGGACGACCTCCCGCGGGTCCTGAGGCGGGCGAGCCCGAACCGGCGCTGATCTACGCTCGGCCCAGGAGGTGCCATGCTCGGTTCCGCCGCCCTCGTCGCGTTCGCGCCGACCACGGACCTGGACCGTGCGCAGGCCTTCTACGGGGACGTGCTCGGGCTCCCGCTCGTCGATCGTGACGCGTTCGCGTGCCGTTTCGACGCGAACGGGACGCCGCTGCGCGTGTCGCTCGTCGACGCGCTGACGCCTGCGCCCGGTACGGCGCTCGGCTGGGTCGTGCCCGACATCCACGCCACGGTCCGGGCCCTCGTCGACCGGGGCGTCACCTTCGCCGGTTACGACGGCATGGAACAGGACGACGACGCGGTGTGGACCGCGCCGAGCGGCGACCTCGTGGCGTGGTTCCACGACCCGGACGGCACCACGCTGTCTCTCACCCAGGAGGCGCACCCGGCCTGAGCGGCCGGCGGAGCAAGGAGCGAGCCATGGCCGTCGACCTCACGATCTACCTGAATGACCGACCCGGCGAGCTCGCGCGCCTCGGCGAGGTGCTCGGCGAGGCCGGGGTGAACATCGAGGGGTTCTGCGCCGTGACGAGCGGCGGCGGCCGCGGTGAGATCCATGTGCTCATCGACGACGCGACCGATGCGTTCACCGCACTGGCCGCGGCCGACATCGAGGTGGCGTCCGAGCAGGAGGTCGCCGTCGTGCCCGTCGACGACCAGCCAGGCTCGCTCGGCGACGCGAGTCGCCGACTGGGCAACGCCGGCGTCAACGTGACCCTCGCCTACCTCGCGACCGAGACCCGGCTTGTGTTCGCCGCGGACGATCTGGCCCAGGCGCAGGGCGCGCTGCGCTGACTACGCGTCGAAGAGAAGCTCGGCGAGCCGGTCGTGGTGCCAGGCCGTGGTGCCCAGCCACGCCTCCGAGCCGTAAGCCCGGCGGATGAAGAGGTGCAGGTCGTGCTCCCACGTGTAGCCGATGCCGCCATGGACCTGGATGCTGTCCTTGGCGGCGCGTGTCGCCGCGGAGCCCGCGGCGGCCTTGGCGACGTGCGCGACCCGACGGCGGTCTGGCGCGTCGGCGTCGAGGCTCATCGCGGCGTACTGCGCGGCGCTGTCGGCGCGCTCGACGGCGAGCGACAGGTCGGCGAGACGGTGCTGGATCGCCTGGAACGAGCCGATGGGGTGATCGAACTGGACGCGCTGCTTCGCGTACTCCAGCGCCATGTCGAAGAGCCGGCGGGCCGTGCCGACCATCTCGGCCGCCAGCGCGACGGTGGCGCCCGCGACGACCCGGCCGAGCGCGTCCGCGTCGACGGCGCGGGGCTCGCCGTCGACGCCGCGGAGGTCGAGCTCGAAGAGGCGCCGCGACCAGTCGGCCGTGCCGAGCAGCCGGGCGTCGAGGCCGGCGGCCGGCACGATCCGCACGCTCGGGCCGGCGTCGACGATCGCCACCCACTCGACCGAGTCGAGCTCGGGCACGAAGCGCTTCACGGGCTCGTCGTTCGGCGCCCACGTGCCGTCCGTGCCGGCCATCGCCACCGTGCCCGAGGTCTCGCCGACGAGCGTCGCCTCGAGTCGGTCGTCGCCGAGGGCGCGCAGCAGGGGCGCGAACAGCGCGGTCGTGGCGAAGAAGCGGCCGGGCGCGGCGACGTAGCCGGTCTCGGCGGTGAAGAGGCACAGGTCGGTGAGCGGCCCGTCGGCGAGCGCGGCGAAGTCGCGCTCGCGCTCCCACAGCGCGTCCGCGACCGACGGGTTCTCGATGTGGGCCCGCACGAGTGACGGGGGGCACTCCTTCGCGAGGAGGGTGTGGGCGGTGTCGCGTAGCAGCTGCTGCTCGTCGGTGAGCGTGAAGTCCATCAGGCCCTCGGGAGCCCGAGCACGCGCTGGGCGATGATGTTGCGCTGGATCTCGCTACTGCCGCCGGCGATCGTGTTGGCGAAGCTCATGAAGAACATGTGCACCCAGCGGCCGTTCTCCTCGCCGCGCTCGGCGTCGGCGGTCGCGCCGTCCGCGCCTTGGAGCTGCATGCCGAGCTCGTATGCGGCCTTGCCGAGCTCGCTCGTCGCCATCTTCATGTAGGAGTGCTCGGGCGCCGATGAGCCTTGGGCGAAGCTGGCGAACCCCTTGTAGCCGAGGGCACGCAGCGACGCCGCCTGCTCGTACAGCGCGGCGATCTGGCGACGAACCCCCGGGTCATGGTCGAGGCCGCGCCGACGCGCGAGGTCGGTGAGAGCCTGCACGGTCGCCTCGAGGCGCGAGACGCCCTCGATCCAGAGGCCGGCGCGCTCGTGGGCAAGCGAGCCCTGGGTGATGCGCCAGCCGTCGTTGAGCCCACCGACCAAGTTCGCCTTCGGGACGGCAACGTCGGTGAAGAACACCTCGGCGAAGTTGGCCGCACCGCTCAGGTGCCGCAGCGGCCGGATGTCGATGCCCGGCGTGTCCATGTCGACGATCAGGAGGCTGATGCCCTTGTGCTTCGGGACGTTCGGGTCGGTCCGGACGTAGACGAAGCACTTCTCGGCAACCATCGCGTAGCTCGTCCACACCTTCTGGCCGTTCACGACGAAGTGGTCGCCGTCGAGCACGGCACGGGTCTGCAGCCCGGCCAGGTCCGACCCGGCGTTCGGCTCGCTCATCCCGATACACCAGATGGTGTCGCCGCGGATCGCGGACGGCACGAGCGCCTTCTGCTCGTCGTTCCCGAACTCGAGGAGGCTCGGCGCCACGATCGCGTAGCCGGGGAAGTGCAGCGCCCGCGGGATGCGCCGCCGCGCGAACTCCTCCAGGTAGACGAGGGTCTGGACGGGCGTGGCGTCCCGGCCGCCGAGCTCCCTCGGGTAGCCGGGGATCATCCAGCCGTGGTCGAACAGCGTCGCCTGCCAGGCCCGCGACCACGCGGGGACGAGCTCGCCGCGATCCTCGGCGCCGCTGTCAGCGAAGTCGTAGCCGGCGAGCGCCTCGGGTGGGGCATGCTCGTCGAGGAACGCGACCAGCTCGGCGCGGAAGTCCTCGACGTCAGGCCCGAACGAGAGCTGCATCCGAGAGTCAGCCCTCGACCGGTGGGAAGAAGGGCGGCACCCCCGGCTCGGACTTGGCGAAGAGGGCGTCTCGCTTGGCGGCGAGCTCGGCGATCGTCCACGGCTTCGCGTCGCTCACCTCGGTGACGGGACGCCAGCCCTGCACGATCTGGGCGAGCCCCCCCTGGATCTTCAGCACCTGGCCGGTGATCCCCTCGGCGAGCGGGGAGGCGAGCCACACCGCGCCGGCGGCGGCGTTCTCGGGGGCGAACTTGTCGAAGTCCCCTTCCTTCGCGTCAAAGGCGCCGCCGCCGAGGTCCTCGGTGAGGCGGGTCCGGGCGACGGGGGCGATGGCGTTGACCCGCACGCCGATTCGCTCCAGCTCGCGGGCGAGCACGATCGTCATGGCGGCGATCCCGGCCTTCGCGGCGGCGTAGTTCAGCTGGCCGGCGTTGCCGTAGAGGCCGGACTCCGACGCGGTGTTCACGATCGCGGCGTCGACGGGCTGGCCCGTCTCCTTACTCTTCGCGCGCCAGTAGGCCGCGGCGTGACGGGCGGGGACGAAGTGGCCCTTGAGGTGGACGCGGATGACGGCGTCCCACTCGTCCTCGGCCATGTTGAAGCTCATCTTGTCCCGGAGGATCCCGGCGTTGTTGATGACGACGTCGAGGCCGCCGAAGCCGTCGATCGCGGCCTGGATGAACGCGGCGCCGCCGTCCCAGCTGGAGATGTCGTCGTAGTTGGCGAGCGCGTTCCCGCCTGCGGCGGTGATCTCGTCGACGACCTGCTGGGCGGGGCGCTGGTCCGCGCCTTCGCCGCTGCGCTCACCGCCGAGGTCGTTCACGACGACCGACGCCCCTTCGGCGGCGAGCAGCAGCGCCTCGGCGCGGCCGATCCCCCGCCCGGCGCCGGTGACGACCGCCACCTTCCCGTCGAAGACACCCATGGGTGGTCCTTCCACTCGATCCGACGCCTCGCGGGGTGCGCGGTGCGGCCACGGCGCCTACTCCGGCCGCTTGGGCGCGTGCCGGGTTTTCTGACGCGGGCGTCAGGAGCCTACAGGGTGGCGCGTCCGGCGACCCCGGCCGTGGGCTCGACGCGGGCCACCGTGTGGACGGTGAGGGGCTCGTCGAATCCCTTCAGCCGGTAGTCCGCGCCGGGCCCGACCCGAAGGTCGTCGGCTGGCGCGATCGCGTCGCACACCGCGGCCGAGACGAGGAGCGTGTTGGTCGGCGCGACGTCGACGAGGCGTGCGGCCAGGTTCACGACCGGGCCGAAGCAGTCGCCCTCGCGCACGAGGACCTCGCCGGTCGCGACGCCGCTGCGTGCCTGGGGGAGCGAGGGGGCGGCCTCGAAGGCCCCGATGAGATCGACCGCGATGCGACAGGCCGTCGCCGGGTCGGCGGCCACGAACATCACGCCGTCGCCGATGTGCTTGATCACGCGCCCGCCGCCGGCGGTGACGACGCTGGCCGCACGGGTCTCGAACTGTCGGAGACGGGCGCCGAGCTCGGTCATCGAGACGTGCTGCGCGAGGCCGCTCGAGTCGACGAGGTCGCTGAACCCGACCGCCAGCTGCTGGGTCTCGGAGTCGCCGGGCGGCCCGAGCGCGACACCGTCACGGCGCAGCGCGAGCAGGTGGTGGCGCAGCAGCGTGTCCATCGCGGCGCTGAACTGGGGAAGCAGCACGAGCGTGTCGATGTTGGCCCGCACGAGTGCCACCCCGCTCGGGTCGTCGGCCATCGTGTGGCTCGCGAGGTCGACGATGAACGCCGAGATCACGGCGTCGGCGACCCGGGCGAGCGCCGAGCCGGTCACTCGGAGGAGCTGGAGGGTCGTCTCGTCGCCGAAGAGCCCGCGGGCGGCCTCGATGAGGCGCATGAGCTCGACGTCGGCCTCGGTGAACGGCGCGTCGTCGGCGGCCGGTCGGGGGAACCCGGCATGGCGCCAGACGTCGACGACACGGTCCTCGGGCACGCCGGCACGCGCCGCGAGCTGCGCGAGGGTCAGGCGCTCGCGCCCGGGCGTCGCGACGAGCTGGAAGGCGAGCAGCGGGAGGTCGTCGCCCGCGTCGGTCAGGTCGTCGTCCGTCGCGCCGAGCGCGACGAGGTCCCCGAGCAGCCCGAGCCGACGATCGGCGTCGGCGTCCTGGGGGTCGAAGAGCCCGAGACGCTCGAAATGTGCCGCGTCGCCGCCCGACGACGCGGTCATCCCGCGTCGTCGGCGAGGAGCCGGTAGAGGCGCTTGCGGGTGTCGTCGAGGACGCCGCGCGCGGTCGCGATCTGCTCGCTGCTCCCGGCCTGCGCGACCTGGGAGGCCGCGAACCCGGTCTGCATCGCCGACTGGAACAGGGCCCGCCGGTCCGAGCTCACGCCGTCGTCGAGCGTCGACCACGGCGACCCGTGCTCCTTCACCTTCTCGGCCTCGGCGCGGCCGGCGTCAGTGAGCTGGAACACGCGCTTGTCGTCGACCTCGGTGGCGCGCACCAGGCCCTCGTCCTCGAGCTGCTGCAGCGTCGGGTACACGGAGCCGGGGCTCGGCCGCCAGATCCCGCCGCTGCGCTCGGCGAGCTCGTTCATCACGTCGTAGCCGTGGCGGGGCTCGTCGGCGAGGACGAGCAGGACCGCTTCGCGGATCGCGCCCCGCCGCATCCGTCCCCGGCCGCGACGACCGCGGTGGGGGCCGCCGGGCCCGCCGGCCCACGCGAAGGGCGCGTCGCCCATCCAGGCCGGGCCGGGGGGGCCGAAGCTCCAGCGGCCCCGCCGCCCGCCCCAGTCGCTCGTCTCGTCGCCGTAGCCGTGCATCGCTGACCTCCTTGAACCGTGTGTCGCCTTTATATCGCGATATATCGTGATAGGCAACCACTGACGCGAGGGCAGGGTGTGGCGTGGCGGTCAGCGGCCCTGGAAGTCGGGGTCGCGCTTCTCGCGGAAGGCGGCCATGCCCTCCACGAGGTCCTGCGACGTCGCGGCGAGCGACTGGTAGGCGCCTTCGAGCTCGAGGGAGCGGTCGAGGGTCGTCTCGAAGCTCGAGTTGAGGAGCCGCTTCGAGAGGCCGAGCGCACGGGTCGGCCCGGCGGCGAGCCGCTGGGCGATCGCCTCGGCGGCGGGGAGCAGCTCCTCGGGTGGGACGCAGCGGTACGCGAGGCCGAGCTCGACGGCCTCGGCGCCCTTCGCGCCGTCGCCGAGCATCACCATCCCCTTCGCTCGGGGGAGGCCGACCAGGCGGGGGAGCAGGTACGCGCCGCCGGCGTCGACGACGAGGCTCCAGCGGGCGAACGACCAGACGAAGCGTGTGTGGTCGTGGACGAACACGAAGTCGCACGCGAGTGCGAGGTGCGCGCCGGGCCCGACCGCCGCCCCGTTCACCGCGGCGACCGTGGGCTTGTCGAGCTCCCACAGCTCGCGGATGAAGCTCTGCACGCCGATCCGCAGCGCCTCGGCGGTGCTGCGCGTCTCGAAGTCGGGCGACGCGGCGTCGGCGAGCGTCGACGCGCTGAGGTCCATGCCGGCGCAGAACGCGTCGCCGTTCCCGGTGATGAGGAGCGCCCGGACCGCCGGATCGGCACGCGCTTCCCGCACGCGGGCGACGATGTCGTCGCGCATAGCGATCGTCAACGCGTTCTTGTTCTCGGGCCGGTCGAGGATGAGGCGCGCGACGTGGTCGGGACCCACGTCGTAGCGGATCACGGCTGATTGTTCGTCAAGATGTTGATCACCGACACGCCCGAGCCGCGGCCGCCGACGTTGTGCTGGAGCACGTTGCCGTGACGCAGCTCGACCTGGCGGTCGCCGGCGTCGCCGCGGAGCTGCCACCAGCACTCGGTGAGCTGCGCGACCCCCGTCGCGCCGATCGGGTGGCCCTTGGCGAGCAGCCCACCGGAGGTGTTGATCGGGATACGCCCGCCGATCGCGGTCTCACCCTCGAGCGACGCGACGCCGCCCTTGCCCTTGTCGACGAAGCCGAGGTCCTCGATGTCGAGGATCTCGGTGATCGTGAAGCAGTCGTGCACCTCGGCGCAGTCGATGTCGGCCGGCCCGAGGCCCGCCATCCGGAAGGCCCGCTCGGCGGCCAGCTGGGTGGCCTTCAGCCCGACGAAGCTCGACTTCTCGTGCAGGTACGGGTGGTCGGTGGCGACGCCGAACCCAGCGACGAACACCGGCCGGTCGGTGAAGCGCTCGGCCAGATCGGCCCGGACGAGCAGCGCCGCGGCGGCGCCGTCGGTCTGGGGGCAGCAATCGAGGAGGTGCAGGGGATGGCACACGGGCACGGAGGCGAGGACGTCGTCGACCGTGATCGCGTTCTGGAAGTGGGCGTATGGGTCGAGCGCCCCGTTCGCGTGGTTCTTCACCGCGACTGAGGCGAGCATCTCGCGGGTGGTGCCGAACTCGTACATGTGCCGGGTGGCGAACGGCGCGAAGAGCACCGGCGCCGTCTCGCCCCGGTTGAAGATCGGGTGCCCGGACGCGGCGCGCGAGAGCAGGCCTTCCTCGCTCGACTTGTCCCGCATCTTCTCGACGCCGACGACGAGCACGACGTCGTGCACGCCGCTCGCCACGGCCATCGCCCCGACCCGGAACGCGTCCGAGCCAGACGGGCACGCGTTCTCGATGCGGGTGCACGGGATCCCGGCCAGCCCGAGCGCGGACGGCACCGTGTTGCCGCCGATTCCCTCCTGGCCCCAGAGGGTGCCGCGCTGGGTGGCGACGAACGCCGCCTCGACGGCGTCTCGCTCGAAGCCGTGATCGACCGACTCGACCGCGGCGGCGAACGCGCCTGCGGCCATCTGCTCGTAGCTCTGGTCGAACAGCTCACCGAACTTGATCATCCCGGCACCGACGACGGCGACGCGGTTCCAGCTCATCGGGTGCCCTCCGTCGAGAGCGGCCGGGCCTTGTAGCCGTAGACCGGGGCGCCGCGCTCGTAGGCGTAGCGGCGCAGCACGAGCTCGACCTCGCAGCCGATCTCGAGCGGCGCCTCGTGCTCGGTCACCTGCAGCATCACCCGCGCCCCGTCGTCGAGGTCGATGACCGCGATTGGGAGCGGCGCCACGAACGGCGCCGGCATCGTGTGGTTGACGACGTAGGTGTGGACCCGGCCGTGACGCGCGAGCGGCTCGAGCACGAACTTCGCGCTCCCGCAGCTGATGCAGTGCGGGTGGATCGACGGCGGCGTGTTGATCGTGCCGCAGTCGACGCAGCGGGCGCCGAGCAGGCTGAGCATCTCGTCGGCGCCGCGCACGAACTGGGCGCTCTCGGGCGGGACGCCCATCTGGACGGTCTCGCCCGACGCGACGAGCTGGCCCCGGGCGCGCAGCACATCGGGGTAGCTGACGCTGCGCCCGCCGGCGAGCGAGCTGGCGATGCGCGCCGCACCGGGCACGGGCTCGCGGGCGGTCAGGCTCACGCCGGTGGCTCGCCCGCCGCCGATCCCGACGAGCCCGACGGTGCCCGCCGTATCGAGCGCGCCGACCGCGCCGAGGATCGGCGCCGCCGCGCCCGTGTCGCCGAGCGCGGCGTAGACGGACGCGGAGACCGGCGTGCCCGCGCCGAGCTGGCGCGCCAGCGTCGCCCCGAGGCGCCCGTCCGGGTCGGGCAGCGACCAGCGGTCGATCTCGAGCGCGCCGAGCTGCTCGCCGAGCTCGCGCATCTCGGGAAGGAAGATCTCCTCCCGGAAGAGCCGGGCGTCGTAGAGGTCCCGTGTGGCCGTCTCGCGGTCACCCCGGTACCGGTCCAGGTAGGGGTGGGTGCGCGTGACGCGCGGGCCGAAGGCCGCCGCGCCGCCGTGCGAGACGAGCACGAGGGCCGCGGCGCCGGCGCCCACCCGCGCCTCGAACGCCGTCCCGAGCCCCGGCACGATCGCGTCCGACACGACGACGAGCGCAACCCGCGCCGAGCCGGCGCCGACCGCGTCCGCCGCGCCGAGCAGCGCCTCGAGCCCGGCGTGCGGCGACCCGCTGCACAGCAACCCTCCCGAGCGGTGCGACAGGCCGATCGCCCGGGCCAGCACGGCGTGGCTCGGGCCCTCGGCGAACGGCGGGCGAGTCGTGCCCCACCACAGGCCGTCGACGATGTCCGTCTGGAGCCCCGACACGGCTAGTGCCCGATCGGCGGCCTCCGAGGCGAGGGTCAGCGTGTCCTCGTCGGGCGCGCAGACGGCGGCCTGGCCGCGCCCACCGCCCCGACCCCAAGCGGCGGCGACGTCGGCCGCGCTCAGCCGCCAGCTCGGCGCCGCCGCGCCGACCGCCAGCAGCTGGACGCCGGGTGTCACGCCACCGATCGTAACGGCGCCCGAATACGGGCCTCTCGCCGTGCGGGCCCGCCACGGGTGCAACCACGCCGGCGCCTCGCAACGCCGGCGCTAGCCTCTCTTCCCCGCTGCCGCACCGAGCAGCGCCCGGCGGCGTAGCCGAGTGGCTCAGGCAAGGGTCTGCAAAACCCTGGACGTGGGTTCAATTCCCACCGCCGCCTCCAATGTGATGTCGCGAGACATCGAGGACGCTTGTCGCGGGTCATCGTGGACTATCGGCGGCGGGGCTGGTAGTCGCGGGTGGGATCGAGGGTGAGGGCCCGCAGGAGCTCGCCGTCGGGGGCGAGGATTCGCACGTCGAGGTCGGCGACGAGGACCAGGACTCGGGCGTGTTTGTGGGCGCGGCCGACGCCGATGTGGTGGAGGCGGCTTTTGTAGCGGAGCGTGATGCAGCCGGTGCTGTCGATTTTGTCGTGGCGGACGCGGTAGTGGTGGGGGATCTTGAGGTTGGGGTTGGTGGGTGCGGCTTTGATGCGGGCGTTGAACGCGTCGGTGGGGGTGCGCCGGCCGACGGCTCGATGCGGGCGTTGGGTGTTGTAGATGTCGACGAAGCGTTCGAGGTCGCGGTTGAGCTCCGTCAAGGTCTCAGCGGCGGGTTGGCGGGTGAGCCAGCGTTTGAGGGTCTGGTGGAACCGTTCGATCTTCCCGCAGGTCTGGGGGTGGTAGGGCCGCGAGTGCTTGTGGGTGATGCCGAGCCGGTCGAGTTCGGTTTCGAGGGCGCTGCGGCCGCGGCGTGGGGCGTTGGTGAAGATGGCACCGTTGTCGGTGAGGAGGCTGGCGGGGAGGCCGTGTCGGGCCGCGGCCTCGTAGAAGGTGGCCACGACGTCGGTCACTTTGATGGTCGTGAACGCCGTCGAGGCGACGAGCAGGCGTGAGTGATCGTCGATCAGGTTGAGGATCTCCACGCCGGTGCCGTCGCCAAGTGACCAGTGCGTCGCGTCGCCTTGCCAGCATTCGTTGGGGAGTTGGGCTTCGAAGCGGACCCAGGCGCTGCGGGGCCGCTTGTGAGGCTGGGGAGTCACGAACCCGCGTCGCGACAAGATCCGCCAGATCGACGACACCGAGGGCGGGTGGGCGACTTCTGCACAGAGGTGAAAGTGCAGGGTCTGGGGTCCAGAGTCGAGCCCCGCTTCGAGCAGCGTCTTTCGCAGCTCCACGATGCGCTCCTCGAGTTCGACGGGCACCTGGGTCGGTGAGGACCGGGGCCGCCTCGAGTGAGGGATCACCCCGTAGTCTTCTCGGGGGATCAGCCCCGGGTCACCGTCTCGTCGGTAGCGGGCCAAGAGCTCATAGAGCCAGCTCTTCGAGACCCCATGAGCGGCGGCGACGTCCCTGACGCTGCCGCCTTCCTCCAGGACCGCCCGGACCAGATAGTCGGCCAGACCCATCGCCACACCCCTTCATCGGGTGTCCACGATGTCTCGCGACATACCTCCAGGATCTCCTGAACTCACACACCACCGCCGCCTCCAACACCGAACCGCTCAGCCGACGCTCGTCAGGGTTTGGGCTGGCTAGCGAACCGGCCTGGACAGAACCTGGCGCACTGCCGACGCCACCAACGCGCTGCGGCTGCGCGCGCCCGTGGCTTGACGGTGGCCGCAGTGTCCAACCGACCGGTGTGCCGCGCACCGATCTCGGTCATGGTCGAGGTGGAGGCGCCCGGAGCTGCGGGGGAAGGTCGTGGGTCGTGCCTATAGACGATACGATATACTCTCCCCATGAACCCGGGGGAGCTGCTTCACCGCGTCCGCCGGCGCCGAGGTCTGACCCAAGCCGAACTCGCCCGCCGAGCCGGCACGTCGCAGCCGGTCGTATCGGCCTATGAGCATGGTCGGCGCGACCCGACCTTCCACACGCTCGAGCGCCTCATCGACGCCGCCGGCGAGCGCCTCCAGATCAGTGCTGGCGTCGCGGCTGGCGGCCCACCTCGCGCCCGGGGCGTCGACGAGCACGCGCGCCGACTTGTTGACGTGCTTCTGCTGGCCGACGCGATCCCCGCCCGACCACGGCGGCGGGTACTGCTGGCGCCGCGACTGCTCTCATCGTGACTGTTCTGACGCTTCCGGAGCGAATTGTCGCGCTCGAACGCGCGCTTTCAGGCATTCCGCATGCATTCGGCGGCGCGCTGGCCTTGGCCTACTACGCGGAGCCGCGGGCGACGATCGACATCGATGTCAACGTGTTCGTGTCCCCTGACCATTACGCCGATGTGGCCAGGCCACTCGTCGCGCTCGGTGTCGACGCAGAAACCGAAGAGGCGGTGTCGGCGGTCGCGCGCGATGGCCAGACGCGGGTCATGTGGGACCACACGCCGATCGACCTGTTCTTCGCGTATGACGCCTTCCACGTGGCTGCGGCCGTCGCGCGCCGCACAGTCCCCTTCGCCGACACGACCATTCCTATCCTGGCGCCGGAGCATCTGATCGTGTGCAAGGTTGTGTTCGATCGTCCGAAGGACTGGGTTGACATTGACGCGATGATCGATGCCGATGTCGCGCTCGATGTCGCCGAGGTGCTTCGGTGGGTAGGGCGCATCGCTGGCGACACGGACCCACGGTACGAACGGATCGTTGCCGTCTTGACAGGTCGTTGACCCTTCAGCGCGAACGCGATGTAGATCACGCCGTCGGCATCCAGCGTTGGCACCTCGAGCGCTGGGCCGGCGGGCCTCGCGCAGGCGACCTGGCCAAGTGGCCCAGGGACTGCAAATCCTGGACGTCGGTTCAATTCCGACGGCCGCCTCCAAGAACAGATTCCCTGCTCAGGGCGGATCTCCGGCAGTCACTCCACGTGCAGCGCACCGAGTGCGGCGGCGGCCCGGTTCATCGCATCGTCGAAAGGCCAACTCCGCCCGTCGGCTAAGCACTTCTCGACGACTGTCGGGTCGCCGTCACGGGTGAGACGCTCACGTAGGCGCACTTGCGCGCGCAGGTCCAAGGCCGTGCCCGAAACGCCCCAGCGCGCGCGAGCCCGCTCAAGGGACCCGAGCAGTCGCAACGCTGTCTCGGTGTCACCGAAGCGTGCGAGGACCGCGGCGACGGCACCCAGCACCGTCCCGGTGTAGTACTGGCCGCCGATCCGACGCGTTAGGTCGAGCGCCGCGCTCGAGGTCCGCGACCGCCGCCGCGCCATTGCTCAGCCGTAGATTGGCGATGCCGCGGAAGAACAGCGACTGCGCCTCGGTGAACCGGTCAGTCCGCTGCCCCGCCGCGATGGCCTCGTCGAAGAACGACAGGGCCGCCTCCGGATCGCGACGGTGCCGAGCGATGCCACCGGTCAGGAGCGCGATACCGAGCAGCCAGTCGTTACCGAGCTCGCGGGCGACGACGAGCGCGTCGTCAGCGGCTGGGACGGCGTCATCGTCCGCCGATGTGGTCGCAATCGTGAGGCTGATGCTCGAGAGCCCGTACCCGTACCAGAATTGTTCACCGCGAGCCTGTCCCGCGTCGCACGCCTGGCGCGCGAATGCCCTTGCCTCGTCGCTCTGACCACCCTCGAGCGCGGTGGTGCTCAACGAGATGAGGGCTAGCGGTGGGGGCGCCTCACCGACCTCGGCGGACGCGCTGACGGCCGCGTGGAGCACCTCACGAGCCGTGTCCCACTGGGACAGGCCGGTGGCGACGTGCCCGTACTGGGCGAGGAAGTCGGCCCGCTCTGCGGGGGCGAGCGTGTCGTGGACCTCGGCGGCTCGCTCGAACCAGCGATAGCCGTGCCGCCAGTCGTTGGCATGCCACCAGTGGTGCCCGAGCCCCCGCACCAGACGGATAAGCATCTCGCCGTCATGCCGGTCGTCAGCCCACTCGAGCGCGGCCTCCAGGTTGTCGCGCTCGGCGTCGAGGCGCGCCGACCAGGCCGCGTCGTCAGCTCCGACCAGCTCGGGCGCCGCCGTCTCCGCGAGGTCCCGGTAGTGGTCAGCGTGCGCCGCTCGCACCCGGTCCATCTCCGCGGCGTCGACGAGCCGATCGGCGCCGTATTCGCGCAGCGTCTCGAGGAGCCGGTAGCGCGTCGACGGCCCCGCGTCGTCCGCGAGGACCATGGAGCGGGCAACGAGCCGGTCGACGACGTCGAGGACCTCGAGTTCGTCGACGCCGTCGCCGCTCGCCACCGCCTCGGCCGCGTCAAGCCGGAACCCGCCGGCGAACACGGCGAGCCGAGCGAAGACCCGCTGATCGGTCGGGTCGAGCAGCTCGTAGGACCAGTCGACCGCCGCCCGGAGGGTCTGGTGGCGGGACAGCCCGGCACGGCGTCCCTGGCCAAGGACGCGGAACCGCGCGTCGAGGCGGTCCAGGATGTCCCCCGGACTCATCGACAGGACCCGCGCCGCCGCGAGCTCGAGGGCGAGCGGGATGCCGTCGAGTCGCCGGCAAAGCTCCGCGACCGCATCGGCGTTATCGGGCCCGAGCTCGAACCCGTGCCGCGCCGCGGCGGCCCGCTCGGCGAAGAGGGCCACGGCCGGCGACGTCGCGGCCTCGGCCGCGTCGGCGTCGACGTCCGCGGGCGGAACGGCGAGCGGCTTGACGGGGTAAGTCACCTCGCCGGCCAGGCCGAGCGCTTCTCGGCTGGTGACGAGCAGCGTGGTGGTCGGGCACCGACGCGCGAGGAGCTCTACGAGGTCGCTGGTCGCGTCCACAAGATGCTCGCAGTTGTCCAGGACGAGCAACGTCGTCTTGTTCCGCAGCCACCCGACTAACCCGTCCTCGGCGCTGCCTTGCCGGGGATCGGCGAGACCGAGCGACGCCGAAGCGGTCGACCCGACCAGCGCCGGATCGCTGACCGGGGCCAGGTCGACGAACCACGTGCCGTCGCGGTAGCCGGCGACAGACTCCGCGGCCGCCTGCAGCGCCAGCCGCGTCTTGCCGACTCCGGCCGGGCCGACGAGCGTCACGACCCGCGCGCGGCCGAGTAGCTCGGTCACCGTGTCGAGGTCGGCGTCGCGGCCGACGAACGACGTGAGCTGGAGCGGTAGATTGCCGGGGTAGGCGTCGAGGGAGCGCAGCGGCGGGAAGTCCCGAGGCAGCCCGGGCGACCACACCTGGTACACCCGCTCAGGTCGCGACAGGTCCTTGAGGCGATGATCGCCGAGGTCGACGAGCTCGACGCCGGCGGCGACGTCCTCGGCGACGAGGTCTGCGACCGCCTGGGAGCAGACGATCTGTCCGCCGTGGGCGGCCGCCATGAGCCGCGACGCCCGGTTCAGGGTGGGCCCGAAGTAGTCCCCGCCCCGCCACTCGGCGGTGCCGGTGTGTAAGCCCATTCGCACGTTGAGGGTCCCGGTCTCGGGCCAGGTCTCCGCGCCCAGCGCCCGCTGGGCGTCGAGCGCAGCGAGGAGCGCCGCGTCAGCCGTGCTGAAGGCAGCGAGCAGCCCGTCGCCCGTCGTCTTGACGGTCGTGCCGTCCTGACCCGCGACCGCGGTCGCCAGCAGCGCGTCGTGGCGGGCGAGCGTGTGGCGCATCGCGTCGGGGTGTTCCTCCCACAGCCTGGTCGACTCTTCGAGGTCGGTGAACAAGAACGTGACCGTTCCGCTCGGCGCCTCGACCATCCGGACACCCCCCCATGGTGCGAGCCGCCAGTACATCAGACGGGTCGACCAGTTCGTCCGAGACCGGGCCACGCCCATGGCAGAACTGGTGACCTGGACGGAAGGAACCCCGATCTCGTCCCCCGCGTGGTCATCGAGACCTGCACGCGATCGCCGAAGGTCGCAAGACATCGAGGACGTTTGTCGCTGGTCATCGTGGACTATGGGCGGCGGGGCTGGTAGTCGCGGGTGGGGTCGAGGGTGAGGGCCCGGGGGAGCTCGCCGTCGGGTCGGCGACGAGGACCACGGCGGCGCGGTGTGCTGATGGGCGCGGTCGACGCCGATGAGGTGGAGACGGCTCGTGTAGCGACCGCGACGCCGCGGAGGACCGGCGGGCGGCTTCCACCCGGCACGCCCGATCGGGTCGACGCGATGCTCTCGCTTATGGGGAGCCCGCGGTGGCACCACGACGGGCCATCTGGGCGCACGAAGCGCCCCGATAGGGTGGGACGCTCAGTGCCGAGGCGGAGCGCGAGCGTCGGTGGATGACGAGACTCCCTTGATCGCCCCGGCGTCCTCGCCCCGTGAGGCCGCCGCTCTGCACGCCGACCTCGGGCTGCCGATTCCACGGGGGACGCGCCTCCGGCTCTTCAAGCGCCTCCTGGCGCGGCTGGGCCGACTGTTCATCCACCGCCAGGTCGCGTTCAACCACGCGGTCGTCGAAGCCCTCGCGGCGCGCGACGCCGCCGTCGCCGCATCGCTGGAGCGTCACGACATCCGGCGAGGAGCGGCCGAGACGCGGCTCGGCAACGAGATCGGGGTGCTGCGCGCCGACCTGCAACACGTCCAGCTCGCCGCGGTGGAGGCGCAGGCCGAGGCGGCCGGTGTGCGGGGAGAGCTGGAGACGTCCGGCGACGGGGCGGAGGCGCTGGCGCGATCGGTGGACGCATTCTCGCTGCTGGCGGCGAACCTGCAGGCTCGACTCGACGCGATCGAGCAGGCCCAGCGCGCCCAACAGTCGCTGGTGGACCTATTCCTCCGCGAGGTCCGGCGCGACTATCCGGCCCCGCCGCGCCGGAAGCGTCTGGCGAAGCTCCCATCCGGCGCGGACCGCCTGTACGCAGCGCTCGAGGACGCGTTCCGCGGAACATCCGCCGAGATCACCGAGCGCCAGCGCCCGTATCTGCGTGATCTCGAGACGATCGGGCCCATTGGTCGAGTCCTCGATGTGGGCAGCGGGCGTGGCGAGTGGCTGGCGCTGCTCCGTGAGGCGGGGATTGACGGGTACGGCGTGGATCAAAGCCGCGAGGCCGTCCAGCGGTGTCGTGCGCTGGGCCTCGTCGTGGTGCGCGACGACGCCTTCGAGCATCTCCGCCGCCTTGAGGATGCCAGCCTCTCGGTCGTCTCGGCGTTTCACTTCGTCGAGCACCTCGAGTTTGAGGCCCTCCTTACGTTCTTGGACCAGGGCGTGCGGGTGCTCGCGCCTGGGGGGCTGCTGATCCTCGAGACGCCGAACCCTCGGAACCTCGTGGTGGGCAGCAGCAGCTTCTACCTTGACCCCACCCATGAACGGCCGATGCACCCGCTGCTGCTGGAGTTCCTCGTGCGCTCGCGTGGCTTCGACCCCGTCGAGGTCCGCTATCTGCACCCCGCTGCGGACGGCCTCGAACCCGGCGACGAGTCTGAGACGGCGCGCAAGACGGTCGAACCGGTCCTCGACCGGCTGAACGAGCTGCTGTACGGCGCCCAGGACTATGCCGTCCTCGCCCGGCGGGCTCCACGGTGACCGGGCCGGCACGCCGGCTCGGGGCGGCTGGCCTGCCGTGACCGCGCCGAGCCTGGCTGTCTTCTCGCCGCTCCCGCCGCAGCCGTCAGGGATCGCGGACTACAACACCGAGCTGCTCCTGCCGGCCCTCGCCGAACGGGCCGACGTGATCGCGGTTGTGCCCGACGAGCTGGTCTCGGTCGTCGAGGCGCCGGTCCCCGTCGTGGGCTCCGGCGCGGACCGTGCCGCGCCCGGCACGAGGCGTCCCATCTACCACGTCGGCAACGACGCTGCCCTGCACGGTTGGATTCACGACGCCCTGTTGCACCAGCCGGGGCTCGTGGTGCTGCACGACCCCTCGATGCTCGACTTCTACGCCGCGTCGCTCACGCCCGAGGCGTTCGCCGCGGAGGTGCGTCACAACTACGACGACGTGCGCGTGGCTCGGCCCGAACGGGAGGGTATCGATCGTGGCGACCCCGACCCCCTGGCCGTGCGCCTCGAGCGGCGCGTCGTCGACGCCAGCCTCGGCGTGATCGTCCACAGCGAATGGGCGCACGACGAGATCACGGCTCGATGTCCGACCGCGTCGGTGTTCCATGTGCCGCTCGCAGCGCCGTCCGGTCCCCTCGATCGGTTCGGCCCCGACCCGCGCCAGCACTTCGGCTGGAGCGAGGACGACGTCGTCTTCGGCGTGCCGGCCGCGTTCGCCCGGCGCAGACGAGCGGCGTACACGGCGCGCCTCTTCGCCGTGGTGCTCCGGTCGGTGCCGCACGCTCGTCTCCTATTGACCGGCCGGGTGGACGACCCCGCCGCGCTCGACGATGCCCGGACCGTGCTCGCCGAGGAAGACGTGGCGTACGCCGCCGGCACGTTGACCGATGTCCCCGAGCCCGAGTTCCGGGCGGCGCTTGCCATTAGCGACGTGGTGGTCGACCTGCGGTGGCCGAGCGCGGGCGAGTTCCCCGCGTCGGTGGCGCTCGCCTGCAGTGCTGGCAAACCGGTGATCGTCAGCGACCTGCCGCAGCTGCGACACCTCGATGACCGGTTCTGCTGGCGGGTGCCCGCGGACCCGCTCGGCGGGGCCGCGCCGACCGTGCAAGCCATGATCCGGGCCGCCGGCGACCGGGCCGGGACACGCACCGCGGGCGAGGCGGCCCGCGCGCATGCCGAAGCGGAGTGGACCCCGGCGCGGGTCGCGGGCCGCTACCTGGAGGTGCTCGCCGCCGTCGAGCGGGATCCGCCCAGGCGGGCGGTCGCCGTCACCCCCCCGATCCGAACCGAGGCGCTCCACGGAGTGAACGCCATCGGCGACTTCGATGCCACGACCGGGCTCATGGAGGCCGGGCGGCGAATCGTCTCGGGCATCGTGACGGCCGGCGTCGACGTCGCCGTCACGCGCCTCGCGAGCCACGCGGACCGCAACGCGACGCGGACGACCCCGACCCTCGCGCACCTCCCGGCGGGCCGACCCCACGCCATCGACTTGTGGCTGCTCAACATCAACGAACTCGGGCTGGTCACTGACGTTGACCTGCGACCCCCCGACCAGCCTCGCTACGCCATCGGTTGCTGGTTCTGGGAGCTGACGGGCATGCCACCCGGCTTGTCCACGCAGCTGCAGCGCGTCGACGAGGTCTGGGTCGCGAGCCAGTTCGTGCGCGAGTCCATGCGCGCGGCCGCGCCCGCCGGACTGCCCGTCCACGTCATGGGGTGCCTCGTGGAGGCACCAGCCCCACCGACCATCTGGCGGTCCCCGCCGCTCGCCGACCCGGACAGCACGACCTTCTTCTTCAACTTCGACGTGAATTCCACCCCAGCGCGGAAGAACCCCTGGGCTGTCATCGAGGCATTTCGGGAGGCGTTCCCTCCCGGCGATCGTGGACGCGCCGCCTCCCTCATCGTGAAGGTCCAGCACCTGGAGCGCGTCCCCGCGTTCGAGGCCGCGCTGCGGGACGCGATCGCCGACGTGCGCGGGGTGCTGATCGACGCCGAGCTGACGCGCGCACAGATGAACGCGCTCCTCGGCTCGATCGACGTCTACGTGTCGTTGCACCGCTCGGAGGGCTTCGGGCTCGGGATCGCCGAAGCCATGTACCTGGGCAAGCCGGCGATCGTGACGGCCTACTCCGGCAACATGGACTTCACCGATGCCGCCAACAGCTGCCTGGTCGGCTACCGGCTGCGGACGATCGAGTCGGGGGATCACGCCGCGCTGCCCGGTGCGGCGATCCTCTACCTCCCTGGCCTCGAGTGGGCCGATCCGTCGGTCGAGGACGCCGCCCGCTGGATGCGGCTGCTGCACGACCGCCCGTCGCTTCGGGGTCGGATCGGGCAGGCGGCCGCCGCGACGATCCGCCAGCGGTACAGCCCCCGCATGGTGCAGGCCCGCCTCGCCCGTCGCCTCTCGCAGATCCAAGTGGGGCTCGACGCGCTGCCCCGGACGCCGCTACGGAGCGCCAGATGAGCGCCGCCGTCGCGTCGCCGCGATTCGCCGGTCGCCGCGTTGCCGCCCGACAGGCGGAGCATCGACCGTGACGCGACACATCCGCCCCGTCGGCGGCGCGCCCGACGCCGAACCGCTCGAGCATGACGGGGAGGCCGACGGCCTGTACACCGAGCCGCGCGACGTGCGATCGGTCGAGGACTGCTGGTTCTACCACGCGATCGATCTGCCGCTATCCGGCCCGCAGCGGGGCTCGTGGGATCTACGAGCCGGGATCGACGCCTATCTCGGCCACGTGGACTTCGACGGCAAACGCGTGCTGGAGATCGGACCGGCGAGCGGCTACGTCACGAGCGAGCTCGAGCGTCGGGGAGCGCGCGTCGTGGCCGTCGAGCTGCCGTCCGGCAGCGCGCCGAACGTCGTGCCGATGCACGGCGTCGACGCGGACCAGATCCGGGCGCAGAGCGCGCTGGGCCTGGAGCGGGTGAAGAACGCGTTCTGGCTTGTGCATCGCGAGCTGGGTTTGCAGGCGAAGGTCCACACCGAGCACGGCCGTGCAGCTGCCGACGCAGCTCGGCACGTACGACATCACCGTGATCGGCGCCGTGCTGTTGCACAGCCACGATCCCATCGGCATCCTGCTCAGCTGCGCGTCGCGGACCACCGAGACGATCGTGGTCACCGAGCTTCGTTCCGTTCCGGACGGACCGGACCGGCGGGGCGAGCCCATCGCCGTCCTCTATCCGTCGCAGGAGAACCAGGTCGCGAGCCGGTGGTGGACCTTCAGCCCGGAGTTCTTCGTGCAGCTCCTCGGCGTCCTCGGATACGTCGACGCCCGCGTCGAGTACCACGAGCAGCACTACGTCGACATCGGCATGACTGACCACCCCTGGTACACGGTCGTGGCGTCGCGGGCCGGCACGGCCGAGGCCGAGCGCTCACGGCGCGACCGGCGCCGCGGGCGTTCGGGTCGGATCGTCGATCCTGCCGACGGAGCCCCGCCGGGGACCGGCCCGGGCGTGACGCGCCCGTCGACGCTGAGCGCGAGCGGGGACCGCGCCGAGCAGGCGACCGACGATCTCGAGCGGTTGCGCCGACGGGTCGACGAGCTGCCGTGGTTCCACCACATCGACCTCGGCAATGGAATCGTGACCCCGGGGGCGGACGGCGACTCGGCGGAGAAGGTGCGGAACATGCACCTGCCCGAGGATCTCGCCGGCAAGACGGTGCTCGACGTCGGCGCGTGGGACGGGCTGTGCTCCTTCTACGCCGAGGAGCAGGGCGCGGCCCGGGTCCTGGCCACGGACTCCTACTCGTGGGGGGGCGGCGGCTGGGGGTCGAAGGAGTGCTTCGAGCTCGCTCGGGCGGCGCGCCGCTCCCGGGTGGAGGACCTCACGATCGACGTCATGGACCTGTCGCCCGAGGCGCTCGGCGGGCGCTTCGACGTCGTCTTCTTCCTGGGTGTTCTCTACCACCTCCAGGATCCGCTGTTGGGTCTCCAGCGGGTCGCGTCTGTCGTGGGGGAGCTGCTGGTGTGCAACACGCATCTGGCGCTCTCCGACATCGACGGGCCGGCCCTGCGCTTCTACCCGGGGGCGGAGCTCGAGGGCGACCCGACGAACTGGTGGGCGCCGAACGCGTCGGGTCTCGAGGCGATGCTGCGCAGCGTCGGGTTCCGCCACATCGAGACCATCGTCATCCACGAGGATCCCCAGGGGCGCGACCGCGGCACCGCGGAGGCGACGGGCACCTTCTACGCCTGGCGGTGACGCCGGCGACCCTCGCCGCGCGGGCGTCGGGTGGCCGAACGCCCCGGCGCCGCGGCGTGACGATTGGCGAAGCGTCGCCTGGGGCTCGCCTTTCCGACGGCGACGTGGTGCGTCGCCGCGGCGAGGCCGCAACGGCACAGGAGATCAGCAGACACGAAGCACTCGTTGGACATCCATTGGACGCCGGGCGAGGGTGTGTAAAGCCCTGGACGTGCGTTCAACTCCCTCGGACGTTCTGGCATGGAGGACCGTGCAGGCGACCCGACCTACGCTCGCCGACGACCGCATCAGGCGGAGGCCTCGCGCATGGACGGCTGATGCGCCGCCGACCTAGACCTACGGAGCGTCGCGGGCCGCCGGCCGCGAGCGGAGGATGTGGCCATGCGCCTGAAGCGAGCCCTGCCGATCGCAGTGGCGGCGGCGCTGCTCGTGGCGCTGGCCCCGAGCCCGGCGTCGAGCGCGCCCGCCACCCCGAACCTCAACGTCGAGTGGATGAACGGCTACCCGGCCCCCGGCACGCCGGCCCAATACAACAAGGTCGGCGTGCTCAAGGTCGGACCGAGCGGCGCGAAGAACGTCCTCGTGCTCGAGCCGGGCACCTCGGCCGGCAGCTCCTACTTCGTGCCCCTGGCGCGATGGATCGTGTCGAAGCTCCCGGGCTGGCAGGTCTGGTCGGTCGAGCGCCGCGAGAACCTGCTCGAGGACCAGTCCGAGCTGAATCTGTTCAAGCAGCACAAGGTCAACTCGACGCAGCTCTACAACTACTACCTCGGCTACCTGAAGAACCCCAGCATCAGCTCGCACTTCCAGATGATCCCGACGTCGAGCGTCGAGTTCGCGAAGGACTGGGGCATGAACGTCGCGGTCCAGGACCTGCACGACGTCATCGCCGCGGCGCGGCGCCTCGGCGGGAAGGTGGTCCTCGGCGGGCACTCGCTCGGCGGGTCGGTGGTCACGGCGTACGCGACCTGGGACTTCAACGGCCGTCCGGGGGCCGACGGCCTGGCCGGGCTCGTGTACATCGACGGAGGCAGCATGGCGACGCCGGTCAGCGCGGCCCAGGCGACGACCGAGCTCGCGACGCTCGACACGGCGAGCGCCACGCCGTGGCTCGCGTTCGGCGGGATCGCCGCGCCCTACGCCGGCATCTTTAACGCGACCGGCTCGGCGGGCGCGCTCCTCGACCCGAACGCTCCGTCGCTCGGGCAGACCTCGGGCCTGCTGCCGGCGGCGATCGTCCCGCCCGTCCCCGTGACGAACGTGGGCCAGTACGGCTACGCGCTGAACGTCGCGACCTCACCGGCCAGCCTCGCCGCGGCGCAAGCGCACCTCGGCGCCGGGCTCACCCCGACGGGCGCGGTGCGGGGCTGGGACGGGACCGGCGCGCTCACGCCGATCACCCGTTACGCGACGATGTTCTCCGGCGTCGGCGTGAACAACGCCGACGGCACCGAGTGGTACTTCCCGCAACGGCTGACCGACGACACCGGCGCCGTCGCCAACGGCAACGCGAACCCGGCGCAGAGCACGCTCGACGTCGATGCCACGATGGGTCACGACCTCCCGAAGAGCCTGCTCATCTACGCGTTCGGCGCCCACCTCGGCGGGGCGGCGGTGCCCCAGGACGCCCAGGCGCTCGCCGCGCAGTCCGGGATCCCGGCGCAGAACCTCACGCTGGCGGACTTCGCGAGCACCTATGCCCACAACGACCCGGCGGGCGCCTATCCGCACAATGCCTTCTTCGACCGGCTCGTCCCCTTCCTCCAGAAGGTCGACTCCCGGTAGGACAAGAAGAGAAGGAAGGAAGAAAAAGGAAAGAAATCGCGGCCGGACCGTCGGAGAATCGGCCGCCCGGACGATGATCCGGGTGTGAGCGAGCAGGCCGCCCCGGCGAGCCCGACGGGTCTCCTGGAGCTCTACGACGCGTCGGTCGGCGACGTCTACGGCTACCTCCTCACCCGCTGCCACCAGCGATCGGTCGCCGAGGACCTGACCGCCGAGACGTTCCTCGCCGCCGCCGACGCCGTCCGCCGGGACCGCGTCCTCACGATGACCGTCCCCTGGCTCATCGGGGTCGCCCGGCACAAGCTCGTGGACCACTGGCGCCGCCAGTCGCGGGAGGAGCGCAGCCTCCGCGCCGTCGGCGACGACCTCCGCGCCGAGGATCCCTGGGACGCGCACCTCGACGCGGTGCGGGCCCGCGAAACCCTCAACGACCTCGCACCCCAGCACCGGGCCGCGCTCACCCTCCGCTACCTCGACGATCTGCCCGTTCCCGAGGTCGCCGCGCACCTGGAGCGCAGCGTGCACGCGACCGAGGCGCTGCTCGTGCGGGCGCGCACCGCGTTCCGACGCGCCTACGAGGAGGCCGACGATGCCTGACCCCTTCGACGAGCTCCGCACGCCGGTCAGCCCGATCGAGCCCGACTCCCGATTCACCGCCCGACTGCGGGCCCGCCTCGAGTGGGTCCTCGACCTCCCCGAAGGAGTTCCCATGTCCGTGCTCACCGACGAGACCCCGACGATCACGACCGCTGTGCTCACCCCCTACCTGGCGGTGAACGGCGCCCGCGAGGCGATCGACTGGTACGTCGCGGCGTTCGGCGCCCGCCGCCGCGGCGAGCCGTACGTCATGCCCGACGGGCGGATCGGTCACGCCGAGCTGGAGATCGGCACGGCGCCGCTCATGCTCTCCGACGCGCACCCGGAGATCGGCGTCGTCGCGCCGGAGCCGTCCGGCGTGCCCGTCACGCTGCACCTGCGCGTCGACGAAGTCGACACCGTCGTCGACCGGGCCGTCGCGCAGGGTGCCACGCTGGAGCGCCCCGCGGCGGATGCCGACTACGGGCGCAACGCGGTCATCCGCGACCCCTTCAACCACCGCTGGATGATCATGGGCGCCCCCCTGCACGCCAGCCCGCGTGACGGCGACATCGGCTACGTGTCGCTCTGGGTCCCCGATGTGGCGCGCGCCGCGACCTTCTACGCGGCCACGCTCCGTTGGACCTACGCGCCCGGCAGCGGCCCCCAAGGCCGCCAGGTCCAGGGCCAGACGCTCCACCACGGGCTGTGGGGCGGCGAGCCGCACACCACCCTCTTCCTGTGCTTCGCCGTCGCCGACGTGCACGCGGCGATCGCGCGGGTGCGCGGCGCCGGGGGCACCGCCTCCGAGCCGGTGCCGGAGCCCTACGGGCTCGTCAGCGAGTGCGTCGACGACCAGGGGACGCACTTCGCGATGTTCGAGCCGCCGGGTGGCGTCGGCGCCGTGCCCGGGCCGGCCAACGGCGAGCGGCCGGGCGACATCAGCTACCTGACGATGGAGGTGCGGGACGCGGCTGCGGCGCGCCAGTTCTACAGCTCGGTCCTCGGGTGGCAGTTCTCGCCGGGCAACGTCGAGGACGGCTGGCAGGTCGAGGATGTCGTGCCGATGACCGGCATGCACGGCGGCCACGACGTCGCGACGACCGTGCCGATGTATCGCGTCGACGACATCGCCAGCGCGGTGGACGCCGTCCGCCGCGCGGGCGGCACGGCGACGGATCCCGAGGTGCAGCCCTACGGCGTCACGTCGTCGTGCACCGACGACCAGGGCACCCGCTTCTACCTCGGCGAGCATCCCTAGAGGCGACGCGTGCCCTCGAGCGCGTCCGCCGGGCCCGTCGATCAGGAGCCGCCCGGCGCGGCGAAGAGGCCGTCGGACAGCAGCGCGGCCGGCGCGACCACCTGCTGGCTGGCCGGGATGCCGCTGTGGGATCCCGTGGTGTATTGGTACGACGCGAGCAGACCCTCGTACCCGGCGCTCTCGAGGTACGTCCGCACGTTCGACGCGGTGATCGAGTGGCTGCTCTCGGCCGAGGACGCCATCATCGTCACCGCGTCGTAGCCCTGCGCATACGTGAGGATCGATCCGTCGATCGTGCCGTGGTGCAGCTCGGCGCGCAGCTGGTCGCGGAAGTGGCGGACGTCGGCGTCCGAGATCCCGGGCTGGGCCACGATCGCCTGCGGCACCACGACCGCGACACCCGACAAGCCGGGTTCGCCGGCGACCCGCACGACGCTCGGGTCGACCGCCGTCGGGCTCGCGATGACCGGGGCCTCCCATCCGGCGGCGCGGCGCGCCTCGAGCACCGCGCCGACGGCGAGCGTGTCGCCGACGACGGCCAAGCCGTCGGGACCGGTGGCGCGGAGCCGCTCGACCGCGGTCGCCGCCCGGGCGCCCGTCGTGACGGCCGTCGCCGAGACGACCAGCCCGCTTTGCTGCGCGGCTCGGGCGAGGGACGACGCGCCGTGTCGGCCGGCGGGATCATCGACGGCGGCGATCGCGAGCTGGTGCCAGCCCTGCGCTCGCGCGTAGTCGACCATCGCTCGGGTCACGGTGCTCGTCGACGAAGCGACCGGGAAGGTCCACGGCGCCGTCGCGCGCCGGAAGGTTTCGTCGAGGCCCGAGAAGCTGCTGACCGGCACGTTCGCGGCGGCGAGCGCCGATGTCGCGCGCTGCACCTGGGTCGACAGGAACGGGCTCACCAGGAAGGTCACCTGCTCCCGGTTGACCAGGTCGAGGACGGCCTGGCGCGCGATCGACGCGTCGCCCCGGTCGTCCTTGTAGAGCAGCTCGAGGCACCGATGATCGTTGAGGAGGCCGCCGGATTCGTCGATGTGGTCGACCGCCATCTGGAGGCCGGTGAGGTACTCCCGGCCGAGCGCGCGCTGCGGGCCTGACAGCGCGAGCGACGCGCCGAGCTCGACGACCCGAGATCGATCGCAGGTGCCACGCACCGGCACGACGGTGGTCGGCACCGCGTCGTGTGTCGACGTGCTGCAGGCCGCCAGGGTGCCGGCGAGCAGCGCGGTCATGCAGGCCACCGCGCCGACCGCGTGCCCACGTGACGTCATTGGTGCGACGTGCCGAGGTAGGAGGCCACGACCCTGGGATCTTCGAGCACCTCATCGGGCGACCCGACGGTGAGGACGTGACCGGCGTCCATCGCCACGACACGGTCGGCGAGCGCGCGCAACAGCGCGAGGTCGTGCTCGATGATGAGGACGCTGGCGTCGAGGCGGGCGCGGGTGTCGCGGAGCAGCGGTGCCATCGCCTCGGACTCTGCCTGCGCGACGCCCGCCGAGGGCTCGTCGAGCAGGAGGATCGAGGGCTGCAGCGCGACGAGGACGGCCAGCTCGACGAGGCGCCGCGTGCCGGTCGACAGATCGGCGGTGAGCTGATCCCGGTAGTCGTCGAGCCCCAGCTGGGTGACGACCTCGTCGACCGCCTCCGTGACCCGGCGCTCGGCCCGGGTCACGGTCGGCAGGCAGAGGAGCGCGGCGACGGCACCGGGCGATCGCACCCGGGGGGTGACGGCGACGGCGAGGGCCTCCTGCACGGTGAGCCCGGGCCAGAGGCGGGCGGACTGGAACGACCGGCCGAGCCCGGCCGCGGCGCGCCGGTGCGGCGGCCAGGCGCTGATGTCGGTGCCGAACATGGTGACGCGCCCGCCATCCGACATCAGGTGACCCGACAGCATCTCAAGGACCGTCGTCTTGCCGGCGCCGTTGGGCCCCATGACCCCGAGGATCTCCCCGGCCCGGAGCTCGAGGTCCACGTCGTCGACGGCGGCGACCCCACCGAAGCTGCGACGCAGCCCCGTCGCGGTGAGCGCGACGCCGTTCGACACCGTCGACGGCGCGGGGGCTCGGGTCTCGGGTGCTGGGCGGGCGCCGCCGAGGAAGACGGCGCGGACGAGGTCCCCGCGACGGACGAGGTCGGCCGTCGCACCGCTGAACACGATCCGGCCACGCTCCATGAACACGGCGCGCGCCGCGAGCCGCGCCGCGAGGTCCACGGACTGCTCCACGAGCAGGACGGTGGTGCCGTTGGCGTGGATCGCCTCGACGATCGTGAGGAGCCGCTCGATCACGCTGGGCGCGAGCCCGAGCGACAGCTCGTCGATCATCAGCAGCCGGGGTCGGGCCACGAAGGCCTGCGCGAGGCTCAACATCTGCTGCTCGCCGCCGGAGAGGCTGCCGGCCGGGGTGTGCCACCGCTCGCGGAGCACGGGGAAGTGCGCGAGCGCCGCCTCCGTTGCTTCGCGGAGGTACGTGGGCTCGCGCGTGTATCGCCAGCCCGCGATCTCGAGGCTCTCGGCGACGGTCAGGTCGGCGAAGATGCCGCGCCCGCCGGGCACCTGGACGATCCCGAGGTCAGTGATCCGGTTCGGGTCGAGGCTGGTGATGTCGCGACCGTCGAAGATCACCTGTCCGGCGGTCGGGGTCGTGAGCCCCGAGATGGCGCGCAGCAGCGTCGTCTTGCCGGCGCCGTTCGTGCCCAGCACCGCGACGAGCTCCCCATCGGCGACGTCGAGGTCGACGCCGAAGAGCACAGGCCGCCCGTCGTATCCGGCGTCGAGGGCGCGCACCATGAGCAGGCTGGCGCGACCTTCGTGCCGGGCCCGGCGGACCTCCTCGTCGGCGGCCGCCGTGAGCCGCAGCGCGTCGAGGTCGGTGTCCACGCTCGAGCCGGCCGACGCGAGGATCGCCCCGCCGACGAGCAAGAGGCCGAGGTAGAGGAGCAGACCGATCCGGAACCCGAACGCGTGGGTGACGTTGGTGACGAGCGACGGCCCGGAGGGCGCGATGGCGGCCACGCCGAAGCCGAGCCACACCGACGTGAGCGCGAATGCGAGCGTGAGCAGCCGCTGCGGCGCGACGAGTGACACGGTCGTGTAGATGCCAGCGAGCAGCCACGACGAGACGATGACGTACGCCGCGTGGAACGCGACCGCCCACGCGAGCGTCGGCGCGATGGCCATCCCGCCGAGGCACGCCGCGGCGGCCACGCCGGCCAATCCGAGGAGCCGGACGGCGGAGCCGGGGTTGGCGGCGAAGCGGCGACGCAGCACGACGATCCCGAGGACGAGGCCGACGAGGGCCCCGGGCTGCACGCCGGCCGCGATCAGCGTCCGGGCGGCGGCCTCCTGGTGGAAGACGTTGCGGTACAGCAGATCGGTGAACGACCGGATCCCAAGCGCGGTGACGGCGAGGAACGGGAGGGCGTAATAGAGGCGGCGCATCGAGCGGCGGGCAAACAGGACGCGCACCGCCTCGGCGAAGGTCGGCGCGTCGCCCTCCGACGCCTCCGGATCGCCGGGTTCGGTCGCCGTGGGGCTGCGCAGCGCGAATGCCGCGACCACGAACGTGAGCATCACGGCGGCGAGGACGACGAACGGCGCTTCCCAGCTGTAGAAGAGCTCGAGCGCGCCGACGACGAGGGGCGTAACGGCAAG
Source organism: uncultured Actinomycetes bacterium (assembly GCA_963731625.1). Lineage (GTDB taxonomy): Bacteria > Actinomycetota > Acidimicrobiia > IMCC26256 > PALSA-555 > PALSA-555. Next base: position 369,463 of record CAVSWH010000001.1, on the reverse strand, counting down.
GCCGCCGACGATCCCGGCGCGCAGGGCGAAGTACACGGTGGGTCGAACCGACGGCGGGTAGTGCTCGGCGAGCACCCGGTTCTGGACCGAGGTGAGGGCCCAGCCGCCGACGGCGACACCCGCGGCGCCGACTTCGAGCGCCAGCGAGCTCGTGGCGAATCCCGCGGCGGCGACCAGCAGCAGCACGGCGCCGACGACGGTCATGCCGGCGCACAGCACGCGCGTGGCACCGAGCCGATTCGCGAGCGCGCTGGTCGGGACATCGAACAGGAGGCCGAGCTGTATCGCGATCACGGTGACGGTCGAGACGAAGTACAGCCCGGAGCCGAAGGTGCCCTTGATCGACGGGAGGAGCAGCACGAGGCTCAGGGTCCCCATCTGCGCGGTCGCCGCGAGCCCCACGAGCACGACGAGCGGGAGGAGCGGGTGTGGCGCGGTGAGTCGGCGGGGGTCCCAGCGACCGGCGGTCGCTGCGGGAGTGGTCGGTGCACTCACCGGCGGTCGGCCGCGCGCCGGGTGTGAGCCCCAGCCCCGTCGCCGTCCGGTTCGACGGTGCGCAGCTCCTCGAGGACCTCGACCGCACCCTGCTCCGGACCGGCCGGTTCGTCGACCTGGGGGGCGAGCCCGAACACCGCGATGTGCTTGTGGCGCGCGAGGGCGCGCAGCAGGCCGTCGCGCAATCGGTACAGGAGCCCGCCGAGCCCTTCGGGCAACACGATGAGCAGGACGAGGATTCCGAGGCCGCTGGCGATGAGCGTGTAGCCGCCGTGCAGGTAGTACTGCGTGCCCCAGATGTAGATGGCGCCGATCACGACGCCGGGCAGCGACTCGGCGCCACCGACGACGACCATGAGAAACAGGGCGACGTTGATGTCCGCTGTGAACGACCCGTTGTTCACGCCGCGCTGGTGGATGACGAAGAGCACACCGGCGAACCCGGCGATCGCGCCCGAGATCACGAACGCGGTCAGCTTCGTGATCGTGGTGTTGAGCGTCGCGGCCTCGGCGGCCGGCTCGTTGTCGCGTGTCGCGATCAGCGCCCGGCCGATCCGACTTCGTCGCAGTGAGCGGACGGCGGCGACCACGACGAGGAACGCCAGCAGACAGAGGAAGTAGATCTGCCAGTCCTGGTCGAGGATGTCGGCGCCGAACACGGTGGGTCGCGCGAGCTGGACCGTGACGAACCACGGCAGGTTCGCGGGGACGAGCAGGTAGCTCGACACCGCGATCCCGAAGGCCAGCGTCGTCACCGCGAGCAGGGGCCCGGGGATCCGGAGCGCGGGCAGCCCGATCACGAGGGCGGTGAGCGCCCCCGCCAGGACGCCGGCGGCGAGGGCGAGCAGGAAGTCCCAGCCGTGACGCTGGAACAGCACCGCGGTGGTGGCGCCGCCGATCCCCGCCAGCCCGAACTGGCCCAGGGAGATCTGACCCGCCCAGCCGGTGAGCACGAGCAGCGACAAGCCGACGATGGCGTAGATGAGGATCAACGCGGCGAGGTAGGTCTGGCTGGTGCTGAGCACCACCGGCAGCAGGACCGCGGCCGCGAGGACGAGCATCCGCAGCCCACGGATCGACCACTTCACTTCGGGGAGGTGCGCGAGCTGACGCGGGATCGGGCGGACGCTCGTGACCGTGCGCCAGGACGAGCTCGCGACGTCGCTCACGCGGCGGTAGGCGTTCGGCTGGACGAGCAGCGCCACGACGATGACGACGACGAGCGTCGCGTCGACGAACGACGTGTTGGCGAAGGTCCAGGTGGCGAGCGAGTCGTAGACGCCGAGCGCGATCGCCGCGAGCGCGGTCCGCGGCAGGTTGTCCATGCGGCCGATGACCGCGGCGACGAGCGCACGCAGCAACAGGTCGTACCCGCCACCGGACACGGTCGTGAAGCCGCTGAAGCCGAGCACTGGGACGCGGAACAACACCGCCATGGCCGAGAGGACGGCGGCGAGACACCAGACGATCGTGTCGAGCCGGGGGACGGGTATCCCGAGCAGCGTGGCGCGGTCGGCGTTCGACGCGGCCGCGCGGATCGCGATGCCGTACCGCGAGCGGCGGAGGAAGACGGTGAGGCCGACGATGAGGAGCAGCGCGCCGGCGAGCGCCACGACGTCGTCACCCGAGAAGACCACGGGCGAGAGCGTGAGATGGAGGGTGAGGGGCGTCGTGAAGGACTGATGTGTCGCCGCGGTGAGGCACGACGGGTTCTTGCCCGGGTCGCAGAACCAGAGCGGGATGATCGCGGCGAACCCGTTCAGTGCCTGGGCGAGCGCGATGGTGGCGACGGTGAGGATCAGCCGCGAGCTGTTGCGGAAGTGGCGTGGGAGGAGGCTGACGGCCGCGCCGATCGCGATCGCTGCGGCGATGCCCGCCGCGACGGCGAGCAGGTACCCGAGGCCGTACGTGACGTGGAGCTCGATGGCGAGGACCGCGGCGACGACGCCGAGCTGGGCTTGGGCGAAGTTGATGATGCGGTTGGCCCGGTAGACGAGGACGATGCCGATGGCCACGAGGGCGTAGAGCGCGCCGTAGATGACCCCGAGGACCACGATCCCGGCCGGGAGGCCCTTCGACAGCACCTGGGCGAGGAACGTCCACAGCAGGGCGACGCCGACGACCCACGCGAGCGCGACGAGGAGCCGTCGGAGCGGGCTTGCCGCGACGGCATCCGAGCCGCCGGTCGCCGGGAGCGGGGCCGCGCTCACGCTCGGCATGCTCGCCGAGCCGGGTGCGCCCGTCGAGCAGCCGCGAGGCTGGTCACCGGCGCGTCACGTGGCCGGGACGGTCCAGGGCTGGGCGGCGAGGAACTCGACGATCGCGCCACGGAACGCCGGGTCGCCGACCGCGGTGAGGTGGTCACCCCGGATGACGCGTGCCGTGGCGCCGGGGATGCGGTCGGCGAGGGCCTGGGGTGACCCCACGAGCACGTCGCCGTCGCCTGCGATGACGAGGGTGGGGACGGTGATCGCCTCGAGCCGTGTCGGTGCGGCGGCCCGCGGCGCCCGTTGGATCGCTGCGAGGGCCTGGCGGTCGGCGCCCGTCCGTTCCGCGAACGTCCGGAAGGCCCGCGCGACCGGGTTGGTGATTGTCGACGCGTCGTCGGTGAGGAGCGCGTCGGTGATCGCGCTGCGATTCGCGGGGGGCCGGCCGTCGGTGAGTCCTGCGCCCAGACCTCCGAGCACGAGCGAGCGCGCCCGGGGTTCGACGAGGACGAGCCGGGCCGACACGAGCGCGCCCATCGAGTAGCCGACCACGTCGACCGCGTCGATGCCGACGTGGTCGAGGAGCGCTTGCGCGTCGCGCACCATTGCGTCGTCGGCGTAGCGAGCCGGGTCGGTCGGTTTCGCCGAGGCGCCGTGACCCCGCGCGTCGGGTGCGAGCACGCGGTGGCCCGCGTCGACGAGGGCGTCGACGACGTGGGGCTGGGTCCAGTTCGCGTCCTGGTCGGCGGCGAAGCCGTGGAGCAGCAGGACGGGTCGGCCCGTGCCCTCGTCGCGGTACGCGATGGTCGTGCCGTCGAACGACGCGAAGCGCTGCATCACGATCGGCCCGCTCCGAGTCCGAGGACCGCGCTCACGGCGTGGTGAAGAGGGGCGGGAGCGTCGTCGGCCAGTCCCCGAGGGTGAAGCGCTTCCCGCCGTACACCTCGATGTAGGTCCCCGGGTTGCCGTTGAGTGGCGACGTCATGGTGCCGTCCCAGTACACGAAGCGCGCGTCGCTGACCGCCGTGTGGTCACCCGTGGCGGCGCCGGTGGGTGACGTCCGGAAGTCCCACCGTCCGTACTCGTACGACGGGGCGCCCATGATCGGCAGCGCGTGCACGCCGCGCGCCAGGTTGGCCGGCGTGAGATCCGGGCCGGCGGCCTGGAGCATGTCGAACGTCTCGATGAGCTGGCTGTAGTTCCCGTCCGTCCCCGGCGGGATCGGGTGTCCGGTCAGCCGTTGGTACAGCTTGCCGGCGACCGAGTTCGGACCGCTCGTCTTGGTCGACGCCGACAGCTGGCTCAGCCCGAAGAGGTGGCCCGTCACTTCGCTCTGGTCGTAGCTCTGCGCGTTTTGGTCGAGGTCAGTCAGGCCGGCGCCGTTCAGCACCCACTCGGGGTGGTAGTTCTGCGCCGCCGCCGCCTTCGTCAGATCGGCTGCCGAGAACGGGTCGCACGCCAGCACCACGGTCGTCACGCCCGCCGCCTTGAACTGGAGGATGGCCTGCTGCGCCGACTGGGTGAACGTGGAGATGTCGAGGTTGTAGCGGAAGGACGAGCTAAAGGTGCTCGGGGGCACGTGGTAGCGCCGGGACATCACCTGGGCGAACCCGCTGGTGGTGCTCCCGTTGCACTCGATGTACGGGGTCAGGTTCGGCAGGTACGTCCCGAACCTGCGGGTCTTGGTCCGGAGGCTCGCGTCCCCGGCATAGATCGCCGGCTTGCCGACGAGGAGCTTGTCGAAGGCCTCTGCCGTCTGGTTCGCGATGCGGTCACAGTCCATCGCGGTGTTCCACGCGTAGGGGTTCTGCTGCTGGAACGTGCCCTCGTTGAAGTACGCGTTGCCGTTGAATTCGACCAGCTTCTGCTGCGCCGCGCACTGCGAGAACGGGCCCGTGCCCCCCGAGACGAACGTGTCGCTGAACGTGAAGCCGACCTCGCCGAAGGCGTGCATCTGGTTCGCGATCGTGTCGGCGTCGGCGCACGCCTGCGCCTGGCCCTCCCCGAGGGACTCGGTCGTCGCGTCGCCGGTCCCCGTGATCTTCTGGAGGACGACGTGGCGGCCGTACAGGTCGAAGACCCTGTTGAAGTAGTTGAGGAAGACCTGCTGGACCTGGTCGGTGACCTCCGGGAGTGCCGCGCCATTCATCTTCGCCTGTGCCGCCACCTGCTGGGTGTTCGCCGTGCTCGGGAACTCGCGCTGGGCGAGGGTGATCGTCGAGGCGGTCACGCCGTTCGAGGTGGCACCACCGTTGTTGCCCTTGAAGGCGCCGATGCACGGGGGCGCGTAGGGCGACGCGAACTGGCTGGCACCGGACGTGCAGGGCGTCCCGCTCACCGTCGTCCCGCTGCCGACCGCGACGGTGCCCGACCCGGGGTACTTCCATGGGAGCGGTCCTTCGCCTGACGTGCTTGACGCGGCGGCCGCGCCGACGACGCCGCCGATGATCAGCGCCACGACCGCCACGCTGATCACGACCCGCGCGAGCCGCCTGGCGTGGGGACGGCCGCGCGCCGCGTCGCGTCGCTGGGCCGAGCGTTCACCGTCAATGCTCACGTGCTTCCCCCCTGATCTGAGACCTGATCGGTCGCGTTAGGCGGGCGCGGCGGCGACCGCCGCGTCACCGAGGAGCTCGGCCATGTTCCCGGCGAAGAATCGCCGCCGGTCGGCCTCACTGCTGTCCGTCAACGTCTCCTCGAACTTCGCCATCGGGTCGCGGCCACCCTCGGGGTGCGGGTAGTCGGTGGAGAACATGAACAGCTCGGCGCCCGCCTGCTCGATCATCCAGCCAACCGGCTCGCCGGCGAAGGGTGTGAACTTCAAATGCCGGCGCACGTACTCCGACGGCTGCAGCGCCAGTCGCCGCAGCGGTGGCTCGGTCCGCTGGAACGAACGCTGCGCCAGGTCGAGCTGGTGCAGCCACGACACGACCCAGCCGGCGCCCTGTTCGATGCAGCCGCCCCGCAGTCGTGGGAATTGATCGAAGAGCCCGTCGAGGATCAGCACGCCGAGGAAGAGCTGCGGCGAGTGGTGGATCGCGAGGTAGTCCTTCGACCGGACGTTCTCGCCGCCGCCGAGGTGGTCGGTGACCGGCATGTCGTTGTGGTGGAACGCCGGGTCGAGCAGTCGGCCACCCCCGCCGACGTGGAGGACGAACGGCACGTCCGCCTCTTGGAGCAGGTCCCAAAACGGGAACAGGTCTGGGTGGGTGGGGGCACGTTCGCCCGCGGCTGTGGAGGGGACCATGACGGCGCGGCAGCCGGCCTCGATCGCGTCGCGGGCCGTCGCCGTGGCCCGCTCGGGATCGACCAGCGGCACGAACGCGACCGGGTACAGCCGCGGATCGCGGCCGCAGAAGTCGGCCATGGCGTGGTTTTGGGCGTGGCTCCCGCCGTAGAGGCGGTCGAGGTCTCGGCCGGCGAACAGCGCGGACGCGAACGTCGCGAACACGAGTTGGCCGCGGAAGCCGAAGAGGTCGAGGACGCGGCTCCGCTCCTGCGGGTCGAACGCGCCGAGGGCGCGCCATCCCTTGTCGTGCAGCAGCCGATCTTCGGCCTCGCGCTGCTGGTCCGGATCGGCGCGTCGGTGCGCCGCTCGGGTCGTGGCGTCCTCGAGGACCGGGCGGAGCGCGTCGACCTGCTGGCGCCGCAGCCGCGCTCGCAGCTCGGGGTCGAGATAGGGGTCGAGGAAGCCGTCGAGCTCCATGAGGTGGCTGTCGGCGTCGAGGACGTCTCGGGACCCGGCGTACGTCATCGTCCCCCTCCGGCTCGATGTGGGACCGAGCGGTCCGACCAACCCGGTGACAACGTGTCACCTCACGACGTGACACAGTGTCACCGATGGCTGTCTCGACCGCAACCCCGACGTCGAGCACCGCGGCAGCTGGAACGCGGCGGGATACCGGCCCGGCCGCTCGGCTGCGCCGAGCCGACCGCTACGACGCGCTGGTCGACGCGGCCGCGGCCCTCGTGGCGGAGGGCGACGTCGACGCGGTGTCGATGGAGGCGGTCGCGGCTCGTGCCCGAGTGAGTCGCCCGCTCGTGTACAAGCACTTCGCGAACCGCCACGAGCTGCTCGCGGAGGTCTACCGACGAGAGGCCACCGCGCTCGACGCCGAGATCGTGCGCGCCGTGCAAGCCGCGCGGGGCTTCGAGGCCGTCCTGCGGACGATGCTGCGCGGGATCCTCGCCGGGCAGGCGACCCGGGGGCAGACCTTCGCGACGCTACGGCGGGCGGGTGCCCGCGACGCCAACCTGCGACGAGAGCAGCGAGAACGCGATCGGCGCACCCTGCGCTACTTCACGTCCCGCGCCGTGGAGGAGTTCGACCTGCCGCGACGCGAGGCACGGGCGGCGCTCGCCATCTTGCTGTCGGGGATCGACTCGATGATTGCCCTCTGGCACAGCGACCCGACGCCAGAGCACGCCGAGGCCCTCGAAGACCTCTACGTGGAGCTCGTCCTGGCCGGCCTGCGACGCGTCGCCGCCACCCACGGGTGAGCAGCACCCTGACGGAGCGGAGCCCGACGGTCCGACCTGGCTCACACGTGACCCGGAAGGCTCAGGGCACCCGCTGCGAGGTGAAGATCAGGGTCTGGTAGGGACGACGAACCGTCCCGCCGAACTCGTCAGCAGCGATGCGCTCCACATCGTCGAGCAGCTCGGTCCGCAGCGGGTCTGGCAACACGATCCAGCCCCCGAAGGTGGCAAACAGTCGCCGCAGCCCGACGGCGTCGTGCACGCCTTCCCAGTCGATGACTCGGACGTCGACGGGACCGAAGGCTGGGTTGGCCTCGATGATCCCCGCACGGGCGAGGAGGTCGCGCCAATGCGCCGCGTGGGACGCCTCGGGCTGCACGAGCTGGGGCGCCTTCTCCTCGAGGATCGGTTCGAGGACGTCGTGGAACGGGTCCGGTCGGTCTTCATCGCCGAACAGCGTCCACCAGGCGGCGAGCCATCCCGCCGGACGCAGCACGCGAGCGCACTGCGCCACGCCAGCGACGGCGTCGACCCAGTGGAAGGCGGTCGCCGACGTGACGAGATCGAACGCCGCGGCGGGGAGCGACGCCCGCTCGAACTCGGTCACGATGACCTCGATGCTGCGGCCCTTCGTGCGCTCGAGAAGCCGATGCATCAAGGCCGCGCCCGGATCGACGACCGTCACCGCCGCGCCGAGATCCAGCATCGGCAACGTCGCCTGCCCGCCGCCGGCGCCGATCTCGAGGACCCGGGCGCCGGCTCCGAGGCCGCACCGCTCGACCAGCAGCTCGAACACCTGCGACGGATAGCCGGGTCGAGCGTCGTACTCGTCGCCGATCCGGTCGAAGGAGCGCGCGAGCTCCGGCGGCCGCTGCAGGAGCTCCGGGTCGTACTCGCCCACGTCGCCATGGTGGCTGACGGCTCCGGGACGGGCAGCGCGGGGCGCCGCCGGGCGGCACAGCCCGAGTCGGTCGAGCGCTCGTCTGCGGCCACGCGACGGCCGACCCGGGTCAGGCGCGGGTGCGCGACCCGGGCTCGACGTCGACCCGGATCCGGGTGAGGGTCGTCGACTTGATGCGCCAGCGACCCTCTGCCTTCTCGTAGGTGTCGTGGTAGTGGCCGTACCCGTGCATCGCCGCGAGCGGCCCACCCTCGGGCCAGCGCAGCGTGTCCTCCATCGCCCACACGCCGGTCGCGGTGTTCGGCGACGTCACCTCGATCTCGGGTGTGTGGCCGTGGTGAACCGTCGTGACGTCGCCGACCATGCGACGCACGAACGCGGCGATGTCGCGCTTCCCGGTCGTGACACCGTCGTCGGGTCCGCTGCCCCGGACCTCGCCGGACATGTCCATCCGCGCGTCCGGCGTAAAGACGTCGGCGAAGGCGTCCCAGTCCTTCGTGTCGAGGTGCCGGAAGTAGCGCGCTTTGACCTGCTTGATCTCCTCGATCGCCTCGAGGCGTTGGACCAGGTCCATGACGAGCTCCCTGTGTGGTCCGCTGCGGCGCGGCCGACCGTAGCGGCGGCCTTCGGGGCTGTCCGGAGAGGTCGTACGCTCGTTCCAGTGACCGACGTCGAGTTCTTCGTCGACCCCAGCTGCCCGTGGGCGTGGATCACGGCCCAGTGGGTCCAGGAGGCCGCGCCCGCGCGGGACCTCGCGGTGACCTGGCGGTCGTATTGCCTCGAGATCCGCGACGACTACGGCGTCGCCCCGGGCGTCCCGGAAGACCGTCGCGACATGGTCATCGCGGCCCACGCGCTCTCGCATCGGATGCTGCGGATCTTCGAGTCGGCGCGCGTGGCGGCCGGTGAGGACGCGGTCGACCGGCTCTATACGGAATGGGGCCGACGGTTCTTCGCACGCGGCGCCGCGCACGACGACACCCTGCTGATGGCGTGCCTCGAGGGCGCGAGGCTCGACGAGGCACTCGCCCAGGCCGCCGACGACCCGAAGTGGGACGCCCCGATCGTCGAGGCGATGGAGGTCGCCTACGCGTTCGGCGGGCCCAAGACGCAAACTCCCACCATCGTCGTCAGGACTGACCCGCCGCACGGGTTCAAGGGGCCTGTCATGGCGCCCGCCCCGACCGGCGAAGCTGCCCTGCGCTTGTGGGACGCCCTCATGGTCGTGTCCGCACAGCCGGGGTTCTTCGAGGTCACGCGGCCACGGCGAAACGATCCGACGAGCGCCGCCCGCGCCTCCTAGGCGCAAGGCTTGAGAGCTCGGCGGTCGTAGTGGGCGACCAACCGTTCAGAGGTTGACTGAACCCGACAACGCCGCGATTCCTTCGATCTCCACAAGTTGGTTCTGATATCCAAGCGCGGCAACTCCAAGCAGGGTGCTTGGAGGCCGATCGGGTTCCAGACCGGCCGATACGACGTTCCATACGGCGACGAGGTCTGTGCGATCGCCGACGACATAGATGGTCGTCTTCACCAAATCGTTCGAGCTTGCTCCGTAATGGTCCAGAACAGCTCGCAGGTTTTCGAGAGCCTTCGCCGCTTGGGCGCGGTGATCTCCTGGAGCGACGACTTCTCCATCCTCGTCGAGCGGGCAGGCCCCCGCCGTAAACAAGGTGGAGCCGGAGGACGCGACGGCGCCGTATTCATACGGAACGCTCGCGAGTCCTTCGGTGCTCACCGGCAAATGCTTGCAGATGATCACGAGAGAAATCGACCCGATCCGCGGCGCGCAATGTGACACGCAATCGAGGGGCGCATTGGGGCCGAAGACGCAGACGCCCACGATCGTCGTGCGGACCGACCCACCGCACGGCTTGCAGGGCCCGGTCATGGCGCCCGCGCCGACGGGCCACGCGGCCGTCCACTCTGGGACTCTCTTCGGAGTCGGGCTTCTTCGAGATCACCCGGCCGCGGCGCACGCGCCGATCCCGCCGCCGCTGCCGTAGCCGCGCTCGTCTGCGGCCGTCGCTCCGCTGCTATCTGGTGAAGGCAGCGGTCGGCGCGACGCGGCGCGGCTGGTCGTTAATCGCGCGACCGCGACGGCGCCACCTGCCGGGCGTCACTGGCTCGTAGCTCGTCGAGCCAGGTGATCACCGCGTCCTCGTAGGCGATGCCGAAGCGGACGACCGCTTCGCGCGCGTCGTCGTCCGTACCGCCCGCCCAGGTTTCGTAGAGCGCCCGCCGCCGTGCGTGTTCGTCCCGACTGTCGCCCAGGAACTGGCGCAGCAGCGATGGGTCGACGTGGCGTCCGAACCAGAGGGTGACGAGAAGCGGGAAGCGGATCTGCTCCTCACCGGGCGGCTGGCTGATCCAGTGCTCGAAGGCGCGTCGCCCGGCGGCGGTGACCGAGTAGGCGACCCGGTCCCTCACGCCCGGCGCGCGCGCCTTGATGAGCCCCCGCTCCTCGAGGGTGCGCAGCTCGCGGTACACGTGACTCGGGGTGACGTTCCAGAACCGGGCGAGCCCGCGCTCGACCCGCTGGAGCACGTCCCATCCGGTCATCGGCCCGTCGCAGAGGAACCCGAGCACCGAGCCCTGCGTGGCGTTGAGATCGGCAGGCACCTTGACACTCCCTTGTGGAAGGTTACAGTACCACGGGATCTTCCCTTAGGGAAGGAGCGAGAGTGGACGGGAGCACGGTCGACGAGATCGTGACCGGCGTGGAGGCCGACGGATACGCCACGGCTCCGGACGTCATCGCCGCCGACCAGGTGGCGTGGGCGCGCGCCGAGCTCAGCCGGCTCGTCGCCGAGACGCCGGTGGGGCGAGACGATTTCGAAGGGCGCCGCACGCGACGCGTGTACGCGCTGTTCGCCAAGACGCGCGCGCTCGACGCGCTGGCGCTGCACCCGATCATCCTCGGGGTGCTCGACCGTGTCCTCGGCCACTACCAGCTGAGCGCGCCCGCCGGCATCTCGATCGGACCGGGTGAGGTCGCGCAGCCGTTGCACCCCGACGACGCCATCTACCCGGTGCCCCGGCCCCATCCCGAGCTCGTCGTGAACGTGATGTGGCCGCTGCAGGCCTTCACGGACGCGAACGGCGCGACGCGAATCGTCCCGGGCAGCCATCGCTGGGCCGACGACGAGCGGCCCGACGCGACGACGCCGACCGTCACGGTTGAGATGCCCGCCGGCACGGCGCTCGTGTACTCGGGTCAGGTCTGGCACGGTGGGGGAGCGAACCGGACGACGGAGAGCCGACTCGGCGTCGTGCTCCACTACGGCGCGTCGTGGCTGCGCCCCGTCGAGAACCACGTCCTCGCGGTGCCGCCGGCACAGGCGCGGCACCTGCCGGTGCGACTCCAGGAGCTCCTCGGGTACAACGTGCGCCCGCCGTTCCTCGGCTATGTCGACGGTCGCCACCCGCGCGTGCTCCTCGAGCGCGAGCCCGTGGACGTCTGATCGCGGTCGCTTGCTCTGGGGCGGGTCCGCGACATCCCGGTGGTCATCCTGAAGCCCCGCACCTCGGGCGGAGCGTCCCCAGCAGATTCGCTACCGTCCGATCGCGGCGTGGTGCGGCGCCGGCCCGGATCACAGGAGGTGCCTGATGCGCGGAGTGTCGTTGTGACCGCCACTCATCCGCTCGACATGCTGCGTCCCGAGGAGGTGACGCACGCCATCGAACTCCTGCGCGCCGGCGACCACCTCCGGGAGGACGCCACCATCGTGCACGCCGTCCTCGACGAGCCCGAGAAGGGAGTGGTGACCGGCTTTCACCCGGGGGACCCGGTCGAACGGGCGGTGCGGGTGCTCGCCGCACCGGGCGCGGGCCTGCAGCTCATCGAGGCCGTCGTGTCGGTGACCGCCGACCAGGTGCGCGAGGTCCGCGTCTACGAGGGCATGCGCCCGGCGCTGCTGTTCGGCGAGTCCCTCGACGCGATCCTCAAGCTGCCCGAGCATCCCGAGTGGGTCGCGGCGCTCAGTCGGCGGGGCATCACGGACATGGCGACGGTCCAGATCGACCCGTGGCCGGCCGGCAACTTCGGCCTGTCCCTCGAGGAGGGGCGGCGCATCTCGCGCTGCATCGCCTTTCTCCGCGACGCGCCGACGGACAACGGCTACGCCAAGCCGATCGAGGGTCTCGTCGCCTTCTTCGACATGGGCGCGGGCGAGGTCATCGAGGTCCAGGACCGCGGCATCGTGCCCATCCCGTCCGAGCGCGGCGGCTACCTGCCGGACGACGTCGGCCCGATGCGCACCGATCTGCGCGCCCTCGAGATCACCCAGCCCGACGGCCCGAGCTTCGAGGTCGAGGGCAACGCCGTGCGGTGGCAGCGCTGGTCGTTCCGCGTCGCGTTCGACCCGTACGAGGGGCTCGTGCTGCACACCGTCGACTACCACGAGGACGGCCGGGCTCGGCCCGTCCTCTACCGCGCGTCCATCTCGGAGATGGTCGTCCCCTACGGCGACCCGGGGCCGGGTCACGGCTGGAAGAACGCGTTCGACGCCGGCGAGTGGGGCCTCGGACGGATGGCGAACTCGCTCACGCTCGGCTGCGACTGCCTCGGTGTCATCCACTACTTCGACGGGATGCTCGTGAACGAGCAGGGCGTCCCGTACACGCTCGAGAACGCCATCTGCATGCACGAGGAGGACTACGGCATCCTCTGGAAGCACCACGACCTGCACGGCGACACGAGCGAGGTTCGCCGCTCCCGTCGCCTCGTCGTGAGCTTCATCGCGACCGTCGGCAACTACGAGTACGGCTTCTACTGGTACTTCTACCTGGACGGGAACATCCAGCTCGAGGTGAAGCTCACCGGGATCGTGTCGACGATGGCGATCGAGTCGGGCACGACACCGGAGTTCGCGAACGTGATCGCCCCGGGGCTCGCTGCGCCCCATCACCAGCACCTCTTCAACGCGCGTCTCGACCTCGATGTCGACGGGACGTCGAACACGGTCTACGAAGTCGAGGCCGAGCCGATCCCAACCGGACCCGATAACCCGTGGGGCAACGCGTTCCGCGAGCGCGCGACGCGCCTCGCCACCGAGGCGCGGGCGCAGCGCGACACGAACGGGGCCCGCAGTCGCCACTGGCGCATCGTGAACCCGACGTCGACGAACCGGCTCGACCAGCCGGTCGGCTACCGGCTGCTGCCGACGATGTCGACGCCGACGATGCTCGCCCAGCCCGACGCCAGCGTCGCGCACCGCGCCGCGTTCGCCCTCCACAACCTCTGGGTGACGCCCTACGAGCGAGAGGAGCGGCGTGCCGCCGGCGAGTTCCCCAACCAGCACGCGGGTGACGACGGGCTGCCCCGCTGGACCAGCGCAGACCGGGAGATCGCGGACCGCGACGTCGTGTGCTGGTACAGCTTCGGAGTGACGCACTTCGTGCGTCCCGAGGACTGGCCGGTCATGCCCGTCGAGTACGCGGGGTTCGTGCTGAGCCCGATCGGCTTCTTCGACCGCAACCCGGCGCTCGACGTGCCGCCGTCGCACGCCGGCCACTGCGAGGCCGACCCGGCGCCGGCGTGACGAGCCCGCCGTGAGCGGTCCCGAGCCGCCCGACGCCGGCCCAGTCCACGAGGAGGTGCTGCCCGGCGGTGTCGGCAACGCGGGGGCGGTCGTGCGAGTCGGCGACGTCGTGCTGCGCCCGACGAGCGCACACACGCCGGCCATCCACGCGCTGCTGCGCTTCGTGCGGTCCGCCGGCTTCGACGGCGTCCCCGAGGTCGTCCGCGTCGATCCCGACGGCCGCGAGCGGCTCCGCTACATCGCCGGCGACGTGCCCTACCCCCCGTTCCCCGCCTGGTCGCTCACCGACGAGGTGCTCGCGTCGGTCGCCGCCCTCCTGCGCCGCTACCACGACGCGGCTGCCGGGTTCGAGGCGCCGGCGGGCGCGACGTGGAGCGACGAGATGGCCGACCCGGCGGGGGGCACGCTCGTGTGCCACAACGACGTGTGTCCCGAGAACGTCGTCTTCCGCGACGGCACTGCCGTCGCGCTGCTCGACTTCGAGTTCGCCGCGCCCGGCCGGCCGCTCTACGACCTGAGCCAGCTCGCGAAGATGAACGTCCCGATCGACACCCCGGAAGACGCGGCGCGCATGCGCGGCCACGCCCCGGACCCGTTCACCCGGCTGCGGGTCGTCGCCGACGCGTACGGCCTGCCGCCGGGCCGCGACGGGTTCCTCGAGGTGCTCGCCGGCTCGCTCAACCCCGTCGGCGGGCTGGTGGAGCGCCGCGTCGCGCGCGGCGAGCCCGCCTTCATCGCGATGTGGGAGGCGATGGGCGGGCGGGCCCGGTACGAGCGACGCCAGGCCTGGTTCGAGGCGCACCGGGCCCGGTTCGCCGCCGCGCTCGGCTGACGTCCCGCCGCGGGCGCGCCCGCCGCTGGACGGCCCGGGGCGCCAGGGCTACACAAGGAGTGGTCGTCGGCAACCAGGTCACGTGCAAGGGCGCGGCGCGAGGACCCCACGGCCCTCCGCACCCCAGACGCCTGGCCGTCGACGGCCACGCAACCAACCCGACACCAGGGGGTGCAATGGCACACAGTCAACAGCACCGGGGGACAGGCTGGATCGTCACGTCGGCGATCCTGTTGATTCTCGCCGGTGGCAACATCTTGATCAACGGGCTCTTCGCGCTGCACGCCAACGCGACGATCTCCCAAAACCCGAACGTGAAGGACACGCTGCTCTTCAGCGGCAGCAACCTCGACACGTGGGGATGGATATATACGATCGTCGGGGCCGTGATCATCATCGCCGGCCTCGGCGTGTTCGTCCACGCGCAATGGGCAGTCATGACCGGGATGTTCGCCGCGTTCGTCGGCATCATCCTGTCGTTCTTCTGGCTCTTCACGCCCTACTGGCCGGACGCCCTCATCTCGATCCTGCTCTGCGGCCTGGTGATCCACGGGCTCGGGCGCTACGGGTTCGAGGACGTGGACGCCGTCTGACGGCGACCTGAGCTCATGCGGGATGCCGGGACCGGCGCAGCGTCGGTCCCGGCACCCCCGCCGCCGGTCGAGGCGTCCGGTACGGTGCGGACATGAGCGAGAGCCAGCGGGTCGAGCAGGTCTGGGAGACCCCGCCGCTCGACGAGATCCCGAAGCTGAGCCGCATGCACGTCGAGGCGATGGAGCAGAGCGACGACGACGCCATCTGGCAGCAGGCCGGGATGCACCACGTGCTGCTGCGCACCGTCGGTCGGACCTCGGGCCAGCCGCACCAGGTCGCGCTGCCGATCTGGCGCGACCCCGAGGGGCGGCGCGTCGTCGTGGCGTCCTTCGCCGGCGCCGAGCAGCACCCGCACTGGTACCGCAACCTCGAGGACCGCGACGCGAACCCCGAGGTGCATTGCCGCGTCCAGGGCGGCCAGTACTGGTCGGTGCCGGTGATCCTCACCGGGGACGAGTACGACCGGGCGTGGGCGCTGCTCGTCGCCGACCGCGCCTGGTACCAGAACTACCAGTCCAAGACGGACCGCCGGATCCCGCTCGTCGCGCTGCCGGAGACCCGGCCCGCCTGATTCAGCCGAACTGCGGCCGACTGCGGGGCCGCCCGCCCGGCCCGCTGTAGGCCAGCCCGTAGCCGGGCTCGACCTCGAAGCGCGCCGGCGCGAGGCCGGCGCGGGCGTGCTGCCACGCGTCGAGCAGCGCGTCCTCGGCGACGTAGTCGAAGGGGTCGGTGAGGACCCGCTCCTCGGTCGCGCCGGGCTCGACGGGATGCGCGGCGAGCCACCGTGCCGTGTCCACGACCGCCCGGCGGGCGGGGACGACGTCGCGGTACCCGAGCGTCGTCTTGAGGCGGGTCAGGTCGAGCACCCGGTGCGTGGGCAGCGGCTGGGTGAGCAGGGGCCGTGCCGGGACGGCGAGGTCGAACGGCATCGACACGAGCTCGAGGTCGTGCCCGAGTGCGCCGCTCACGAGCTCGATGACCTGGCGGATGGTCAGCACCTCCTCGTCGCCGGTGTTGAGCACCTGGCCGGCAGCCGCGTCCGGTCGGTCGATCGCGCACAGGACGGCGTGGGCGAGGTTCACCGTGTAGCCGTGGTGATGGAGGGTGAGCCCGTCGTCCGGGACGATCATCCGCTCGCGCCCGTCGAGGACTCGCCGTACGATCGACCACTCGCGGGGCACGAGCTGGTACGGCCCGTACGCGTAGGGGTAGCGGAAGTGCACCGCGTCGGGGTGGTGCGTGAACACCTGCTCCTCGGTGCGCGCGACGCGGTAGCCCTTCTCGTCCTCGGCGGGGTCGCGGACCGTCGGCCCGTCCTCGCCGATCGGGACCGGGAGCCCGGGCGGCTCGTACAGCGACGGGTTCATCCAGCCGCGGTGCGCGGGGACGCCGCCGACCGACACGAAGCGGCCGGTCACGCCGGCGGTCAGCTCGGCGACGCGGCGCAGCCGGCCGTACATGGCGACGACGACGTCGAAGCGTCGGCCGTCGAGCGCCGCGGCGACGTCGGCGTCGTCGTAGGGGTCGTGGTGGAGGTGCACCACGGACGCGGGCGTCTCGACGCGTTCGTGGGCCCCGCGGTGCAGGATCGTGACGTCGTAGCCCCGCTCGACGAGCCCGTGGACGATCCAGATGCCGGTCGGGCCGGTCCCGCCGACGACGAGCGCGCCCGGCGCCACTCAGCTCCCTCGCGGGTCGGTGAACCGGGTGCGGTAGGCGCGGATGTACTCCTGCACCTCGGGGGTGCGTCCGGCGATCGTCTGGTTGCGGTTCTCGAGGGCCAGCGCCGCGGCCAGCGTCGGCGTGTCGACGTTGTGCCAGAACACCTCCTTGGTGAGGAGGAGCCCGGTCGCGGTGAAGCCGGCGATCCCGCGCGCGAGCTCGAGCGTGGCGCCGTCGAGCTCGTCGTCGCCGACCAGGCGGCTGACGAGGCCGATCCGCTCGGCTTCCTCGGCGTCGACCTCGCGCCCGGTGACGATCATGTCGAGGGCCCGTCCCGCGCCGATGAGGCGCGGCAGCAGGTAGCTGATCCCGATGTCGGTGCCCGTCAGGCCGGTGCGGATGAACGCCGAGCAGAACCGGGCGGAGCGGGCGGCGATGCGCAGGTCGGCGGCGCACGCCAGCGCGAGCCCGCCGCCGTACGCGGCCCCGTGGACCGAGGCGACGACGATCTGGGGCGTCTGGCGCACGTGCTGGGTGAGGTTGGCGATGAACTCTTGGAAGCCGACACCGACGCGCGCGTGGGCGTGCTCCCCCGGGGTGGGGACGGGGCCCCAGTCCTGGAGGTCGAGGCCCGAGGAGAACCCCTTCCCGGCGCCGGTGAGGAGCACGACGCGGGTCTCGGCGTCGCCGCCGACCTCGTCGAGCGCGTCGTGGAGCCGGGCGACGAGCTCGTGGTCCATGGCGTTGAGCCGATCGGGACGGTTCAGCGTGATCCGCGCGACGTGCGCCTCGGGGCGCTCCACGAGCACGACGGGCATGAGGCTCCTCAGATCAGCGGGGGACGAGGCCACCGTCGGCGATGAGGACCTGGCCCGTGACGAAGCTCGCCGCGTCCGAGCACAGAAAGAGGGCCGGGCCGACCATCTCCTCGGGCGTCGCGGCACGGCGCAGGTAGGCGGCCCGCTTCATGCGCTCCTGCGACGCCGCGTCGAGGTGGTCGACCATGTCGGTGAGCACGGTGCCCGGCGCGAGCGCGTTCACGCGGATGCCGTCGGCGGCGAACTCGGCGGCCCACGACCGGGTGAAGGAGTGCAGCGCCGCCTTCGCTGCGCAGTAGGTCGCGGTGAACGTCGAGAACAGGAACGCGCCGGCTGACAGGACGTTGAGGACGGCCGCCGCCGGGCTCTCGCGCAGGTGCGGGAGCGACGCCTCGACGAGGAACACCGGGCCGCGCAGGTTCACGTCCATCGACTTCGCGTACGCCTCCGGCGAGAACGCGCCGAGGTCCTCGCGCAGCCCGGTCGCCGCGTTGTTCACCACGATGTCGAGGCGTCCGAACGCCTCGACGGTGCGCTCGACGAGCGCCTTCACGGCGTCCAGGTCGCCCATGTGCGTCGCGACGCCGAGCGCGGTCCCGCCCTGATCCTGTAGCGCCGCGGCCGTGGCCGTGCACGCGTCGGCCTTGCGGCTCGCGACGGCGACCTGCGCGCCGGCCGCGACGAATCCCTCGGCGACGGCCCGGCCGATCCCGCGTGTCCCGCCGGTCACGATCGCGACCCGGCCCGTCAGGTCGAACATCGACGAGAGCTCGTCTCGATTCATCGCACGCTCCGCTCGGCTGCGCCGACCTTAGGGGCCATGCCCGGACGGCTGCCGGGGCGCCATCTCGTAGGCTCGCCGTCGCCCCTCGCCCACGCACCGGGAGCGCCACCATGGACCTGTCGAGCGCCGAGTTTGCCGGTCGGTACGGACCATGGGGCCTGGTGCTCGGCGCGTCGGAGGGCCTCGGCGCGGCGTACGCCCACGAGCTCGCCCGCCGCGGCCTGAACGTCGTCGTCGCGGCGCGCCGCGCCGAGCCGCTCGCCGGTGTCGCGGCGGCGCTGCGCGACGAGCACGGCGTCGACGCGCGCTCGGTCGCCGTCGACCTCGGGGCGCCCGACCTCGTGGCGCGGCTGCGCGGCGTCACGGACGGGCTCGACGTCGGGCTGGTCATCCACAACGGCACGGCCGACTTCATCGGCCGGTTCGTCGAGGAGGGCTACGACGACGCCCAGCACCAGGTGGCCGTGAACGTGCTGAGCGTGCTCGCGGTGTGCGACCACTTCGGCGGCCCGATGGTCGGCCGGGGACGCGGCGGCGTGATCCTCATGAGCTCGGGCGCGGGGGTGGCGGGCACGGCCGGCCTCGCCGTCTACTCGGCGACGAAGTCGTTTCAGCTCACGCTCGCCCAGGCGCTCCACGAGGAGTGGCGCGCCGACGGCGTCGACGTGGTCGGGGTGGTGGGGCCGGCGATCGACACGCCGAACTTCCGCCGCTCGTTCGACCACGATCCCGACTCGCTGCCGCACCCGCCGCTGCCCCCTGCGGTCGTGGCCCGCGAGGTCGTCGACGCGCTCGGCCAGACGATGGAGCTCATGCCCGGCGAGGTGAACCACGCCGGCTACGAGGTGCTCTCGGCGATGTCCCGCATGGACCAGGCCCGTGCGCTGTCGGCGCGCTTCCGTGCGACGTCCCGCGACCCGAAGGTGTCGTCGACCTGACGCGCCGTGCGGACGCGCCCGGTCAGAGGCCGGGGGCGAACGTGTACGCCTTCGGCGCCACGACCTGGCCCACGTCGAGCTGGATGAGGACGTGCGCGCCGAGCGTGATGTCGCGCGGGTTCCCGGTGAACAGCTTGCCGTTGCGGTAGGCGGTGACCTTGCCCATCGCTGACGCGACCTGGTGCGGGCCGAGCGGCTGGTTCCAGATGTCGAAGTAATCGCCGAGCGTGTACACCTTCCCCGGCGTCGGCGACTCGATGTGGATCACCCCGTCGGCGGTGTGGGCGTGGAGCTCGTAGAAGCAGCTCCCGGAGACGACGAAGTCGCCCGTGGCGCCCGGCTGGGTCTGGCGGGGCGGCGCGATCCCGATGCCCATCGGGATGCCCATCGGCTTGCCGTTCACGAAGATCGCCAGGTGCGCGTGCACGTGGTAGGCGAGCTGCTCGAGTTGTGTGCACTTGATGCCATCGATGGTTTGGCCGGGCGAGTTGTTGTCGAAGCTCGTGACGCTGGCGATGGCGGGCCCCGGCGACCCGGAGTTCGAGGAGGTGGACGACGTCGAGTTCGACCCGCTCGAGGCGACGATCCCGACGACGCCGCCGACGACCACGACCGTCAGCGCGAGGGCCCACGGCCAGGTGGCCCGGCCCCGGCCGCCGCCCATCTTGCGCCAGGCCGCCTTCTTGCGGGCCTTCGCCATCGCCGCGCCCGACTTCGGCCGCGCCGACGAGTAGCGGCGGGTCTGACGCGACCGGTTCTTGTTCGGCACAACGGCACGGTACCGGACGGTCGCCGCATCCCGTCGTCGGTGGCGCCGCCGGACGCCGGATCACCGTCAGGTGTTAACCAAACCCGAACAGCGTCGGCCAGTAGCGCGGCCCCGTCGGGTGGCCGTGGCGGCGACGGGCCGGGTCGCGCGTCGTCGAGCTCGTCGGGCTGGTCGTCGTCGTCGACGCGGCCGCCCGGGACTGGACGAACGCGTCGATCTGCTGGCCGACCAGCTGGGCCATCGCGGTCTGGCCCGCGGGGGTGAGGTGGAGGCCGTCGCCGTAGACGAACCCCGGGTTCGGCGAGGCGACCGAGTTCCAGTCGGCGATCTGGAGGTTCGGCCAGCGCGACTGCGCGAGCACGAGCTGCTGGTCCATCGCCGGAACCCACGACGCGAAGGTGCGCAGGTTGACCCAGATCACGCGCGGCACCGGCCCGATCGCCTGCATCACGCGGTCGATGCGCTGCCCGAACGTCGCCGGGTCACCGGCGTCGTTGTTCCCGAGCGCGACGACGACCACGTCGCCGATGACCGCGTGGCTCGCGCTCACGATCGACGCCGCACCCAGCGTCGAGAGCCCCTCCTGGGCCCAGACGCTCACCGACCAGCCGGCCAGCTCGGCGACGAGCGCGTCGCGGGCGCCGAGCATGACCGAGTCGCCGATCACGTAGACCCGCGGGTCGACGCCGGGCGGCGGCGGCGCGGCGGTCGCCTGGGCACGCGCCGGACCGCCCGCGGCGGCCGCACCGACGAGCATCCCGACCACCAGGAGCAGCCCGAGCGCGCCGGGCACGCCACGCGTCCCGCCGGCGGGTCCCCGCCGACGTCGCGCCGAGCGGTTCAGGCGGCGACGGGGCGGAAGCGGTCCCCGAGCCGGTAGAAGCGAGCCGGCGTGTCCCAGAGCACCTGCCGACCGTCCGTGTCGACGTCGACGCCGTCGAGGTGCTCGAGGAACTCCTCGAGCGCGGTCGGGAACGCGGCGTCGGGGTGCGGGAAGTCGCTGGCCCACATGACGTGGTCTGCCCCGACCTGGCCGATCGTGAACGCCGCGAGGGCGTCCTCGGGATCGGAGGAGATGACGCATTGGCGCGCGAAGTACTCGCTCGGGCGCAAAGTGAGCGCGGCGCACTCGCCGTCGCGGGCCCATTCGCGGTGCTCGTCGAGGCGGGCGAGCCAGTAGGGGAGCCAGCCCGTCCCGGACTCGAGGAAGGCGACGCGCAGCGCGGGGTGCCGCTCGCAGACGCCGCCGAGGAGCAGCGCGGTCGCGGCGGTCATCTGCTCGAGCGGGTGGGAGCACGCGTGGCGGGCCGCGAACCCCTCGAAGCGGTCGCGGCCGATCGTCGGGGCGCGCACCCCGAGCGCTTCGTGGACGCCGAGCACGATCCCGGTCTCCTCGAGCGCGTCGTAGAGCGGATCGAACGACGGGTCGTCGAGGTAGACGTCGGCGACGTGGTTGGGGCGCACGAGCACGCCCACGAGGCCGAGCTCGGCGGCGTGGCGGGCCTCCGCCGCGGCACGCGTCGGCGCGCGCTGGGGGACGACGCCCATCGCGGCGAGGCGCGCCGGGTCGGTCGCGCAGTACGCCGCGGCCCACTCGTTGTACGCCCGGCAGGCGTCGGCGGCCTCGTGGTCATCGAGCTCGGGCAGGAACGGCACGAAGAGCCCGATCGAGGGGAACAGCACGGCCGCGTCGATGTGCTGCGCGTCCATCGCCCGGAGGTACGACGGGGCGTCGAAGCCGTGCTCGAGCTGGTCGGCGAGCCGCGACGAGTCGCCGCAGAGCTCGACCGGTGTCGTCGCCGGGAGGTCCATGACCGGGCGGCCCGCGGGTGTCCAGGCGGCGAAGAGGGAGCCCGGCTCGACGACGTGCGCGTCGGCGTCGAGGACGGCGAGGCCGTCACGCACGAGGGGTCACATCCGGCGGGCGGCGAGCGCCCCGTCGATCGGGAGGACGCAGCCGCTCGTGTACGTCGAGGCGTCCGACGCGAGGAACGCGACGGCGTCGCACACCTCGCGGGCGGTGCCGAGCCGGTGCATCGGGTTCAGCTCGGCGATCCGGCTCCGCATCCCCGCCGGGTCGGGCGCCATCTCCGAGAAGCGGATGAACAGGCCGGTGTCCGTCGCGGACGGGGCCACCACGTTCACGCGCACGCCGTCGCCGGCGTGCTCGATCGCCGCCTGCTTGCACAGGTTCACGAGGGCGCCCTTCGCCGCGCAGTAGGCGGGGTGGCCGGGGGCGACGATGAGCCCGAGCGTCGAGCCCATGGCGATGACGGAGCCGCCGCCGTTCGCGGCGATCACCGGGATCGCGGCCCGCATGCAGAGGAACGGGCCCTTCAGGTCGATGTCGAGGACGGCCTGCCAGTCCTCGTCGCTGCACTCGAGGACGCTCTGGCGGCTCTCGATGGCGGCGGACAGCACGAGGGTGCGCAGCGGTCCGAGCGCCGTCGCGGCGCGCACCGCCGCCTCGACGTCCGCGGTGCGGGTGACGTCGCAGGCCACGGCCGCGGCCCGGCCGCCGCCGTCGGTGATCGCCGCGGCGACGCGCTCGGCGCCGGGCTGGTCGACGTCGGCCACGGCGACGGCCGCGCCGTCGTCGGCGAGCCGGTGCGCGATGGCCTCGCCGAGCCCGGCGGCGCCGCCGGTCACGAGGGCCGACCCGTCGAGCGTCATCGCAGCGCCGCCAGGCCGCCGTCGGCGGGGACGACGGCGCCGCTCACGTAGGCGGACTGGTCGCTGGCGAGGAAGAGCGCGATCGCCGCGATGTCCTCGGCGAGGCCGAGGCGCCGGACGGGGATCGTGCGCTTCAGGCCCTCGACGAAGTC
Organism: uncultured Actinomycetes bacterium; assembly: GCA_963731625.1. Taxonomy (GTDB): domain Bacteria; phylum Actinomycetota; class Acidimicrobiia; order IMCC26256; family PALSA-555; genus PALSA-555. The sequence goes on along the minus strand of CAVSWH010000001.1, from coordinate 346,616 downwards.
GCCGGCGCCGGGCGTCTTGTCGAGGACCTTGCGGAACCGCGGGGTGTCGATCGACCCGGGGGCGATGACGTTGGCCCGCACCGCCGGGCCGTACTCGACGGCCAGCTGCTTGGTGAGCAGCACCAGGCCGGCCTTCGCCGCGCCGTACGCGGCGTAGCCCTCGGAGCCGATCAGCCCGAGGGTCGACGCGGTGTTGATGATGCTTCCGCCGTCACCCTCGAGGAGGTGGGGGAGCGCGGCCCGGCAGGCCCAGAAGATCGCTGACAGGTTCGTCGCGATCGTGAGGTCCCACTCCTCGTCGGTGCACTCGACGAGCCGTCCGCTCATCTGCACCGCGGCGTTGTTGTAGAGGACGTCGAGGCGACCGAAGCGCTCCATCGCCGTATCGACCATGCGGTCCACGTCGGGACGCTCCGACACGTCGGCGTGGACCGCGATGCCCTCGCCGCCCTGCTCCTCGAGGAGGCGCACGGTCTCGGCGGCGCCGTCGTCGTTGACGTCGACGACGACGATGCGTGCGCCGTGCGCCGAGAACAGGCGGGCGGCGGCGCGGCCCTGGCCCGACCCGCTCCCGGTGATGAGCGCGACCTTCTCGGGCAGCAGGGCCGTGAAGTCGAGGTCGAGCGGGCTTCCCATGGCGGGAGGGATTGTCGCGGGTCCGAGGGCCCCGACGCATCCCGTCGCTAGGCGGGCAGCACGAAGAGGTGGTCCTGTTCGGCGAGCCAGGCGCCGCGGGCGGTGACGGACAGCGTGCCGAGGAAAGGCAGCCCGGTCTCGGCCGGCCCGGGGCCGGTGAACGACGTCACCGTCGTCGGCGTCCCCCCGGCCGCGAGGCGCCCGATCGTGACGGTGAGCGACGCCGTGGAGGCCTGCTCGTACCAGACGCCGCTCGCGCCGACGGCGACGGCCTGGAGCGTCGGCACGGGCACGCTCGTGATCGCCGCGCCCGTAGTGGCGTCGCGCGCGGTGAGCGCGCCGGTGGTCGGGTCGGACGTCCAGAGCGTGCGACCGAGCACGCCGGCGAGGCGGGCCGGGCCGGTCGCCACCGCCACCGCGCCCGCACCGGTCGCGCCGTCGTTGCGCACGAGGCGCGAGCCGCTGGCCGCGGTGCGGACCGTCCACGGGTCGTCGCCGGCGACGGCGAGGCCGCTCGGCTGCTCCCCGTTCAGCGCAACCGGCGCGTCGAGGACGCCGGTCGCCGCGGTCAGGCGGAACAGGCGAGGTGGCGCGTCGCTGCGCGGCGCGGTCGAGGCCCAGAGCGTCGTGGTGCCGGCGGCGAGCTGCGTGACGCAGCCGGCCGGGACCGCGACCCGCGTGGTGACGGCGCCCGACGCGTCGAGCCGGACGAGCTCGGCGCCGGACGTCGCGGTGCCCGCGGCGGTCGGGTCGCACGTCGCGACCCACACCGACGGGCCGAGCGCGGCGATCGCGGTGACGTCGCAGCCCTCGGCGATCGGGGTCACGCTCGACGCCGTCGTGGCGCCCGGGCCGACGCGCGCCACGAGCGCCTCGGGGGTGGTGGCCCGCGGGTCGGTGGCCGCGACCCACGCCTGCCCGTCAGGTGTCTCGGTCACGGCGCCCGGCACGAGCCCGCGCAGATCGATCGAGGTCGCGCCGGGGACGGACACGGCCGCCGGCGGCGCGACAGGCTCGCTCGGGGGCGCGGCCGGGCCGGTGGCGGGCAGGGTGCAGCCCGAGCCGGCGGCCGCCGGCGCGGGCACCCGCACCGTGGGGCGCGGCGTCGCGTGGGTCACGAGCAGGGCGACGCCGACGCCGACGGCCAGCGCGACGGCCGCGAGCCGTCGGAGGGTCGGCGCGGTCACGGCCCGCCGCCGAGCACGGGGGCACCCTGCGAGAGGTCGAGGCGGCTCAGGCGCATGGTCCGCGTCCCGCCGGTCTCGTAGCTCGGCGCCGACGGCGACCACGCGGCGTAGACCAGCCAGCGCTGGCCCGACGCGTCGACGAACGTGTCGGGCCCGCTCGGTCCCGCGCCGCCGGGCCCGTTGCCGAGCAGCGGCCCGTCATGAGGCTTCACGCACGGGCCGGCCGGTGAGCTGCAGGTCGCGTACCCGATCGCCGACGAGGCGCTGTCGTACCAGTTCGCCGAATAGAAGAGGTAGTACGTCCCGGCGGACGCCACCATCGCCGGGCCCTCGACGACCTTCTTCCACGGCTGCGCGCCGCCGCCGCTGCCGTCCTCCCACGCCTGGTCGACGCCGAGGAGGTCGTGGGGGCTCCCGACGAGCGACAGCCCATCGGCCGACAGCGCCTGCGAGCGGATCACCGCCGGCAGGTCACAGCAGTTCCCGTCCGTCTTCCAGAGGAGCCAGGCCTGCCCGCTGGCGTCGACGACCACGTTCGGGTCGATCGAGCCGCCGATCCCGAAGTCGCACTCGATCGGGCCCGCGTCGATCGGCTGGTACGGCCCCTGGGGGAGCGACGACGTCGCCGCGCCGATGCACTGGTCGCCCGTCGCCGGATACGGCGCGGTGAAGTAGAGGACCCACGTCGCGCCGAACTGGTGGACGGCAGGCGCCCAGTTCTTGCTCTGCAAGAAGAAGTAGTCCTGCCACGCGGGCGGGCGGGCCAGCGCGTCGGTGGGCGTGCTCCGCGACCACGAGCGCAGGTCGGGACTGATCGCCGTCGGCACGAGCGGCACGTCGAGCCCGCCGTACGACGCGTTCGTCGAGAACCCCAAGTACGGCTCCGAGCCGGTCGCGCACACCTGTCCGGCCGCGCACGGGTTCACGATTGTCGGGTCGGGGAAGTCCTGGCCGTACACCGGCGGCTGCGCCCCATAGAGCGGGGCCGGCGGGGGCGCGAGCGGCACGCACGCCGCGGCGACGACGCCGAGCGCGACGAGCAGGGCGCCGGTCGCGAGCCGTCGCGGGGGCGCGCCACGCGATCGGCCACGAGACGACCGGCCCGGGGGGAGGCGCCGAGGCGACGCACGAACGTTCAGCCCTGGTCCCAGACGTCGCAGACCTGGTCGGCGGTGACGAGCGTCGCGAGGGGCGCCAGCGTGTGCTGCACCATCGCCTCGGCGTAGTCGGCGGGCACGCCCGCCACCGCGTCGGTGACGACGGCGCAGCGGTACCCGAGGTCGACGGCGACCATCACGAGGCCCGCGACCCCGATGTTGACCGACACGCCGGTCGCCACGATCGTGCGGACCCCGAGGTTGCGCAGCGTCTGGTCGAGCTCGGTGCCGGGGAACGGGGTGAGCCCGTGGCGGCGTCCCGAGACGAGGTCACCCGGTGCCGGGCCGAGCTCGGGGACGAGCTCGGTGGCGTCCGTGCCGACGACGAGGTTCGGCTCGCCCTTGGCGAGGGCGCGGAGCAGGGGCGCGTTGTCGCTCGACCCGGCCCGGTCGGCACGGAACTCGGCGACGCAGTGCACCACCCGGGCGCCCGCCTCGCGGGCCGCGGCGGCGACGCGTGCCGCCTGGGTCACCACGTCGCGCCGGGCCACCTCGTCGCGGAGGGCGGGGATGGCCGCGCGGTCGCCGACGACCCCGCGCTGGAGCTCCATCGTGAGCACCGCCGACGTCGCCGGCGCGAGGAGCTCGGCGAGGTCGATCGCCACGCCCGCGACGCTACGCGCCGGGCGCGTCCCCGGACTCGATGCCCGGAGGCCACCGGGAGACCGCCGGTCGGGCGGCGCCGCCGGGTTTGACAGCCCGCGCGGCGACCGGCCACGCTGCGCGACATGGCCGAGCAGTCGCTGACGTTCGACGACGTGCACGAGGGCGACGCCGCGCCCGAGTTCTCGCACCAGCTGTCCCGCACCGACCTCGTCCGCTACGCGGGCGCGTCGGGCGACTTCAACCCGATGCACCACGACGAGGTCGCGGCCACCGGGTCGGGGCTGCCGAGCGTGTTCGGGCACGGCATGTTCACGATGGGGCTCCTCGGCAAGGCGCTCACCGACTACGTCGGCGTGGGCAACCTGCGCGTCTACAAGGTCCGCTTCACGAAGCAGACCTGGCCGGGCGAGACGCTCAGCACCAAGATCACGGTGCAGAAGAAGTACGAGGAAAACGGCGAGCACCGGGTCGACCTCGACTGCTCGGTCGTCAACGAAGGCGGTGAGACCAAGGTGAGCGGGGTGGCCGTCGCCGCCTTGCCCACCGCCTAGCGGCCGCGTGCGCTTCGATCTCCCGTCCCCCGACGACGAGAGCCAGCCGTTCTGGGACGCGGCCCGCACCGGCCAGTTCCTCATCAAGCGCTGCGCCGACTGCGGCGCCGCGCACTTCTATCCGCGACCGTTCTGCCCCCGCTGCTGGAGTACCCGGGTGTCCTGGGAGGCGGCGAGCGGCCGCGCCGCGCTCTACACGTGGTCGGTCGTGCACCACAACGACCTTCCACCCTTCCGCGAGCGTCTGCCCTACGTGGCCGCGGTCGTCGACCTCGCCGAGGGCCCGCGGGTGATGACGACCGTCGTGGACTGCGACGCCGCCGACCTCGCGGTCGGCATGGACCTGCAGGTCGCGTACCGCGAGCTCGACGAGGAGATCACGATCCCCGTGTTCGTGCCCGCCTGATGGCCGACGAGCTCGGCGACTGGAACTTCCCGTTCGAGGCGCCGCTCCACGACGTCTTCCCCGCGCTCCACGAGGCGCAGAACGCGTGGATGAGCCAGCTCGACTCGCTGCCCGCGCCCGACCGGCGCACCCACGAGCTCATCCGCCTGGCGTGCACGGTCATCCTGCGCAACCCCGCCGGGGTGGAGCGCCACACCCGGCTCGCCGCCGAGGTGGGCGCCTCCTGGGAGGAGATCCTCGGCTCGATCATGCTCACGTGCCCCGGCTTCGGGCTGCTGCCCGCGGTCGAGGCGATCCCGCACGCCGAGCGAGGCTTCACGGCCGCGCGCGACCCCGAACTGGAGGGCGATGACGACGAGTGAGGTCCCGTTCCGGATCCTGCCCAAGCTCACCGAGCGCAACGCGCACTTCTGGCAGGGTGGGCGCGACGGCGAGCTGCGGTTCCAGCGCTGCCTCGACTGCGGCTACTACCTGCACCCGCCGGCCGTGATCTGCCCCCGCGACTGGTCGAAGCGCATCGGGGTCGAGGCGGTCTCGGGGCGCGCCGAGGTGCTCGCCTACTCGGTGAACCACCAGCCGTGGATGCCCGGCCTCGAGCCGCCCTTCGTGCTGGCGATCGTCGGCTGCGTCGAGCAGGACGACCTGCGCGTCACCACCAACATCGTCAACTGCCCGCCCGAGGACGTCCGGATCGGCATGCCGGTCCAGGTGCTGTTCGAGCCCCACGTCGAGGAGGAAGTGTGGATCCCGCTCTTCGAGCCGGCGCCATGACCGGCGCGTCCGACCGTCCGACCCGCGGGGCGCGGTGATGGACCTCGACCTCGTCGGCGAGCGCCGCGCCGTGATCAGCGGCGTCGGCCAGTCCGACATCGGCCGACGCCTCTACCGTGACCCGCTCGAGCTGACCGTCGACGCGTGTCTCGAGGCGATCCGCGACGCCGGGCTGACCACCGCCGACATCGACGGGATCTCCACCTACCCCGGTGGGATGGACAACCCGTCCGGGTTCTCGGGCGCCGGCGTGACCGACGTCCAGGAGGCCCTGCGGCTCAACCTCAGCTGGTACGCCGGTGGCCTCGAGCTGCCCGGCCAGCTCGGCGCGGTCGTGAACGCCATCCTCGCCGTCTCCGCCGGGCTGGCCCGCCACGTCGTGTGCTTCCGCACCGTCTACGAGGGCAGCGCGCAGGGGACGAAGGGCCGCGCCGCGGTGATGCCGGGCGGGGACAGCCGCAGCGGCGGGTTCCGCGCGACGGGGTTCATGGAGTGGCTGCTGCCGTTCTCGGCCCCGTCCGCCGCGATCTGGATCGCGATGTACGCCTCGCGGCACTTCCACGAGTACGGGACGACGCGCGAGCAGCTGGCCCAGATCGCGCTGAACGCGCGGAGGAACGCCGAGGTGAACCCGAAGGCGATCTACCGCGACCCGATGTCGATGGACGACTACTTCGCGGCGCGCATGATCTCGTGGCCGCTGTGCCTCTTCGACTGCGACGTGCCCTGCGACGGCGGCACGGCGATGATCGTGTCGCGCGCCGACACGGCGCCCGATTTGCGCAAGACGCCCGTCGCGGTGGAGGCGGTCGGCACGGCGTTCCACGGTCGGCCGAGCTGGCAGGACTACTACGACCTCACGACGATGGCCTGCCAGGACGCGGGCGCGCAGCTGTGGACCCGCACCGACCTCAAGCCGACGGACGTGCAGGTCGCCGAGATGTACGACGGGTTCTCGTTCATCACGATGTGCTGGCTCGAGGCGATGCAGTTCTGCGGCAAGGGGGAGTCGGGACCCTTCGTGGAGGGCGGCCAGCGGATCGCCCGCGAGGGCCAGCTGCCGCTCAACACCCACGGCGGCCAGCTGTCGGCGGGACGGCTCCACGGCTTCGGGTTCCTCCACGAGGCCTGCACCCAGCTCTGGGGGGAGGCCGGCGACCGCCAAGTCCCGGGCGGGCCCCAGGTGGGAGTGGCCTGCGCGGGCGGCGGCCCGCTCGCGGGCGCGCTGCTCCTCACGCACCGCTAGTCGAGCGTGATCGCGGCCAGCTCCTCGAGCTGGTCGACGGTGCCGCCCCCGGTGCGCTGGAGGGTGAGCAGCCGCTTGTAGAAGAGGTGGACGTCGTGCTCCCACGTGAAGCCGATGCCGCCGTGGACCTGGATGGCCGACGCGCCGACCCCGGCGAGGTCGTCGGCGGCGAAGGCGAGCGCCATCGTCGCGGCCCGGTGCCGCTCCGCCGGCGGCGCGGCGTCGGCTGCCCAGCACGCGTAGTAGCCCGCGGCCCGCGCCATCTCGACCGCCCGGAGCATGTCGGCGCACAGGTGCTGCACGGCCTGCAGCGACCCGATCGGCACGCCGAACTGGTGACGCTGGTGCGCGTACGCCACGGACAGGTCGAGCGCGGCCTGCGCCGCACCGACGCCGTCGACGACCGCAGCAGCGGCCAGCCGGTCGAGGGTCGCGCCCACGGCGTCGGACGCCTCGGCGCCGACCCGGCGGGCCGGGCTGGCGTCGAGGACCACGGTCGCCTCGGCGTGCGTCCCGTCGACCGTCGGGGTCGCGATCACCGTGGCGTCGCCGCGCTCGACGGCGAAGACGCCGAGGCCGGCCCCGTCGGCGGCGACGACGAGCAGCACGTCCGCGCTCGGCCCGCCGTCGACGTGCACCTTCGTGCCGGTCACGCGCCACGCGTCGTCGTCGCCGGCGGCCCGGGTGGCGGGCTCGCGCCAGGCGACCCGGCGTGCCGGCTCGTAGAGCGCGACGGCACCGCGCGCCTCCCCGGCGGCGAGGGCGGCGAGTCCCGGGTCGGCCCCCCAGCCGTCCAGCGCGTTGACGAGGCTGACCGCGCCGACGGCGGACGCCAGGTAGGGGGCGGGGCAGGCGGCCCGGCCCAGCTCCTCGAGGACGACGGCCGCGTCGACGAGCCCGCCGCCCGCGCCACCGCACTCGGCCGGCGCGAGGAGCCCGACGACGCCGAGTTCGACGAGGCCGCGCCACACCTCGTCGGGGACGCCGCGCTCGGACCCGTACCAGGCGCGCACCTCGCGCCGCGGCGCCCGCGCCGCGAGGAAGCCCCGCACGGATTCGCGCAGCGCCTCCTGCTCAGCCGAGAACTCGAAGTCCACGTCCCCTCCCGCGACCACCCCCGATCGGGGCGGGGGCGCCCGGGACGGTAGCGAGCCGCACCGCACCGGCCAAACGCATACGGGTCAGTCGTCGCGCAGCAGCACGTCGTCGAGCTTGGTGATCTCGAAGACGCGCCGGACCTCCGGCCGCACGTTCACGACCCGGAGGTGGCCGCCCAGGCGATGGTGCGCGGCGACGAGCGTGGCGAGCCCCCGCGAGTCGACGAACGTCGTCTCGGCGAGGTCGACGGTGACCGTCGCGTGCTCGTCCAGGGACGCGAGGGCGTCCGCGAGGCGGGGCGCCGCGGCGAGGTCCAGCTCACCCGCGACCGCGACGCGGCCCGGCTCGGTGCGCATCGAGAAGGTCTCCACGAGGAGTCCGTTTCGTCCGTGTCGGGCAGTGGGGCCGGAAGGAGAGATTTGGATCCTGGCGCCCCCCACCCGGGGCGTCAAGGCCTGGCCCGTCAGCGCCCGGCCGGATCCGGCACGAACCGGCGACGGAACGCGGTTCTCTGTCGCGGACGTGTCAGTCGAGCTCGAAGGCGTCGTGGAGCCCGGTGATCTCGATGACCTTGCGCGGCGCCGCTTGCAGGTGGCGGAGCGCCAGGTGCCCGCCGCGCTCGCGGAGGCGCCCGACCGCGCCGATGAGCACGCCGAGGCCGGCCGAGTCGACGAACCCGACGTCGGCCATGTCGATCACCACGTCGTCGGCGCCGCCCTCGATGACCGCCTGGAGCTCGCTGCGCAGCACCGGCGCCGTCGCGAGGTCGAGCTCGCCGGCGACGACGAGCTCGGCGCGCCCGTCGTGCGTCGTGGCGTGCACCCGGAAGGCCGCGCCCGGGGTGTCGTCCATCGTCATGGGTCCCTTCGTCGTGTCATGCGTCCGTGGGCAGCTCGAACCACACCGCGTACCCGTGGGAGGCGGCCCGGTCGCCCCAGCGCTCAGCGACCGTGTCGACGATCTGCAGGCCGCGACCGCCCGGCGCGTCCGGGGAGGGCGGGAGCAGCACGGCGCGGCCGCACCCGCCGTCGATCACCTCGACCCGGATGTGTTGCCCGTCGCACCGGACCGAGACGCGGCTGTCGGTGGCGGCGTGGCGGATCGCGTTCGTGACCAGCTCGCTCGTGAGCAGCCGGGCCTGTTCGATGACGCTCGGCGGGCACTGCCACTCCGCGAGTGTGCGCTGGACGAAGTCGCGTGCGCCCGCTGCGCTGTCGGGGGCGGGTTCGAACCAGGAGCTCATGGTGTCGTCACTCATATGGGTGCGGTCGATGCCTCGCGCAGGCGGCCGAGGCTCTGCGTGAGCAGACGTGAGATGTGCATCTGGCTCAGGCCGACCCGCTCGGCGATCTCGGACTGCGTCAGACCGGCGAAGAAGCGGAGCTCGACGATGACCCGCTCGCGCTCGGGCAGCGACGCGAGCAGCCGCTCGAGGGCGAGGCGCTCGTCGACGTCGCGGAACTGGTCGGCCGCGGCGGGCGCATCCGGCGGAGGGGCGTCGGCCGTCGGGGGCGCGTCGAGCGACGCGAGGTTGTAGAGGCTCCCCGCCTCCATCGCCTCGAGCACCTCCTCCTCGTCGACCTCGGCCCGCGCGGCGAGTTCGGCCGGGGTCGGCGACCGCCCGAGCTCTTGGGTGAGTTCGGCGACGACCCGATTCAACTGGAGATAAAGCTCCTGGAGCCGTCGGGGGATCCGCACGGCCCAGCCGGTGTCGCGGAAGTGCCGCTTCAGCTCCCCGAGGATCGTCGGGACGGCGAACGTCGAGAACTGCATCCCCCGATCGGGCTCGAAGCGGTCGACCGCCTTGAAGAGGCCGACCATCGCGACCTGCTGCAGCTCGTCCAGCGGCTCGCCGCGGTGCACGAAGCGCCGCGCGAGGTGATGGGCGAGCCCGGCGAAATCCTCGACGAGCTCGTCGCGCAGCGTCGTGTCGTGGGTCCGGGCGTACTCCTCGAAACGCGCGTCGGTCATGCCCCGTCGCCGTTCGAACGCTTCCAGACCTCGAAGCAGACGAGATCGTCCTCGTCGACGATCGTGAAGTCGTCGACGCTCGCCGCGAGGATCGACTGGGCGAGCGGCCCGAGCAGGACCGGGGGCCGATCGTGGTCGAGGCGGGCCACGCCGCGGGCGCTCACCTCGCCGGCCCGGACCCGCAGGCGGACGACGAGGCGGCCCGCGCCGCTCGCCCCGGTCGCGGCCTCCACGACGGCGACGCACAGCTCGTCCATCCCGGCCTGCAAGGCGTGGGCGGCGACGACGTCGAGACCGGCCCGCGCCGCGGCGTCCAGCGCCGCGAGACGGACCGCCCGCAGACTGCGGAGATCGAGCGGAACGTCGATCTCCAAGGCGTTGGCCACCCTCTGGACGGTACCCAGACCGTGCGGCGCGTATGCGTTTCCGTGCGCGGGCGCTGCTTGAAGCGCACGCGAACCGGGTATGCCTGTACCCGGTCGCCGTGTCGCGCGAGGAGTCACCATGAAGCGAACCCGACCCAGTCGTCGCACCCGCGCCGAGGAGCGCAAGGACGCCGCCGTGACGGCGCGGCCCGACCGCGCGCCCACCCCCGAGGAGACCGAGGCCGCCGACGAGCGCCCGCTCGACCCGGACGTGGCCGCGAGCGCCGAGGCGATGTACCGGCGCGGGGCGGACGAGCCGGGCGAGGGACGCGTGCCGTGATCCGCGCCACGCGCCGGGCGGATGCCCGGCCGGCCCGTCGCCGCTCGGTAGCGTTTCGGGCGCAGAGGGGGTAGGGGATGTCCGAAGCGGCGCGTGTCGTGCTCACCGTGCCCGCCGACGCGAGCTTCGTGCGCCTGGCCCGCCTCGCGGCCGCGGACGCGGGGAGCCGGGCGGGCCTCACGCTCGAGGAGATCGACGACCTGCGCATCGCGGTGGGGGAGCTCTGCATGCAGGTCATGGGTCCGGGCGACGCCACGACCTCGCTGACGTTCGCCATCTCGCCCGGGCGCGTCGAGATCGACGGCGTCGGCCCGCCGGCTCTCGAGACCGACTTCACCGAGATCTCGAAGTCCATCGTCGCGGCGGTGGCCGACGCCCACGAGGTCTCGACGAACGGTCAGACGCGCCAGTTCCATCTCACGAAGCAGTCGGTCCCCGCCCACCGCGTAGCCGCGCCGCGTCAGGCGAGGACGCGCAGGTCTCGCGCCTCGTCGGCGCCCACCCCGCCGGAGCTGCGCAGCGACGGCCGGTAGCCGGCGTCGGCACGCTCGTCCTCGGTCTCGCCGCCCCACAGGCCGAACTCGCGGTGCTCCCGGGCCCAGGCCTGGCACGGGCGCTGCACGGGGCAGGCCGCACAGAGGGTGCGGGCCAGGCGCTCCCGGCGCGCCTTGCGGCCGGGCCGCTCGAGCGGCGACGAGAAGAAGAGGTGCGTGCTGCCCTTGCACTGCGCCCGCTCCCGCCACGTCGCGGTGCGGTCCCGCGCCTCGACCTCGTAGGCGATGGCTGCTGCCGACACGACCACCCTTTCCGCGGTGTGCCGTACGGGGGCACCGGCCGCTCGGACCCGGTGTACCCGTCGTCCCCCGAGGGCGAAACGTCCCCGGGCGGGGGATTCAGGCAGCGCGGCGGCGCCGGCCCGGCGGCGGCGTGACCCGCAGCACGAGCAGCGCCATGTCGTCGCGGGGTGGCCCGCTCACCGAGTGGTTCGCCTCGAGGAGGATGCGGTCGGCGAGCTCGTCGGTGTCGAGGTGCGCGTTGCGCTGCACCACGTCGATGAGGCGCTGCTCGCCGAGGATCCGCTGCCCGGGGTCGTGCGCCTCGGTGATGCCGTCCGTGTAGAAGATCGCGACGTCACCGCGGCGGAGCCGGACCTCCTGGTCCACGAGCGTCACCTCGTCGGTGAGCCCCAGCAGCGTGCCGCGGCACTCGACCTGCTCGGCCCGTCCGTCGCGGCGCACCACGATCGGGAGCGGGTGGCCGCCGCACGAGACCGTGAGGTCGGCGGCGCGACGCCGGCGACGACGCCCCGGGACGTCGAGGACGCTGAGACACACCGTGCAGAAGCGGTCGTCGGCCGCCTCGTTGCGGCGCAGCGCCTCGTGCAGCAGCTCGAGGAGCCGGCTCGGTGTCCGCTCGCGGAGCAGCCCGGCGCGCAGCGTGTGGCGCGCCAGCCCGGCGATCGCCCCCGCCTCGGGTCCCTTGCCGCTCACGTCGCCGATCACCACCGCCCACTGGGCGGGCGCGACCTCGAAGACGTCGTAGAAGTCGCCGCCGACCTCGAGGCCCTGCCCGGCGGGCTGGTAGCGGGCGCTCAGCTCGAGGCCCGGGATCTCGGGCATGGACGGGGGCAGCAGGCTCGCCTGCAGCGCCTGCGCGACATGGGTGCGCTCGTCGAGGAGCCGGGCGTTGTCGAGCGCCAGCGCGGCCCGGCGCGCCAGGTCCTCGGCGTAGGCGAGGTCGCGCGCCCCGAAGCGCCGTCCCGACCCCGACGACACCAGCGTCAGCGCCCCGAGGGTGGCGCCGCGGGCCTGCAGTGGGACGCACATATAAGAGGTGAACTCGAGGGCCCGGACGATCTCGAAGTGCTCGTCGTCCCGGGTCGTGCGCCGCAGGAACTCCTCCGACATGGCGCCCCGGATCTCGGCGGCGCCACCCCGGAGCACGTGGACGGCCGGGTGGTCGCCGACGCCGTCGGGCGGGTAGCGCTCCTCGAGCTCGCGGACGAGCCCGTGCTTCGCCGGGTCGGCGTGCACCGCCGCCATCCGCCGGATCTCGGCCCCGTCGGCGACGTCGATGAGGCAGAGGTCGGCGAGATAGGGGACGCACAGCTCGGCGAGGCGCACGAAGATCTTGGGGTACTCGAGCTCGGAGGCGAGGAGCGTGCCGACGTCGGCGAGGAACTGTGCCTCGTCGTAGCGGGCGCTGATGTGCTCCTCGCGGGCGCTGCGCTCGGTGACGTCGAACGCGAGGCTCACGACGCCCGTGACCGAGCCGTGCGGCCCGAAGAGCGGCGAGTCGACGGCGTGAACCGAGACGATCGAGCCGTCGGAGCGGGCCACGCGGAAGTCGCCTTCCCAGCTGCGCCCGGCGAGGATGGCGCGCCCGATCTCGGCGCGCTGCGCCGGCTCCACCGGGTCCGCCGAGAACACCGTGGACTGCTCGCCCACGAGGTGTGTGGACGGCCGCCCGTAGAGCACTTCGCAGTAGCGGTTGGCGTAGAGGATCTCGCCGTCGAGGGTGGTGACGATGACGGCGGCGTCGACGTGGTCGAGGAGCCCGGCGTCGAGCCCGATGAGGCGAGGTTCGATGGGTTCGGCCACGGTGCGCAAACTCTAGGTCTCGCTCCGCGTTCGCCCGCCGGGCCGCGGCCCCCGTGGGCGGGGCTGCAGGCAGGCGGTAGCGTCGCCCGCTGTGCGACTGCACTACGGCGACGCCGACGAGCGGTTCCGGGCCGAGCTCGTGGCGTGGCTCGAGGACAACGCCCCGCCCCGCGAGGTCCTCGCCGCCCCGAAGCGGTCGAGCGCCGACCTCCAGCCCTGGGCCCGGGCGTGGCAGCGGCGCCTCTTCGACGCCGGCTGGCTCGTCCCCGGCTGGCCGCCCGAGCTCGGCGGCCGCGACGCCTCCCCGGGCGAGCAGATGATCTACTTCGAGGAGCTGAAGCGGCGCGAGATCCCGCGCAGCCTCAACCCCCAGGGTCTGGGGATCATCGCCCCGTCGCTGCGCGACGCGGGCACGCCGGCGCAGCAGGACGCCTGGCTGCTGCCGACGCTGCGAGCCGAGATCGCGTGGTGCCTCGGGATGAGCGAGCCGGGCGCGGGGAGCGACCTGGCGAGCCTCTCGACGCGGGCCGTGCGCGACGGCGACCACTTCGTCGTCAACGGCCAGAAGGTGTGGACCAGCGGGGCGCACGAGGCCGACTGGTGCATGTGCTTCGTGCGCACCAACCCCGACGTCCCGAAGCACCAGGGCATCAGCGTCCTCGTCATCGACATGCACAGCCCCGGCGTTGAGGCCCGTCCGTTCGCCGAGCTCACCGAGCCCGACTACCGCGACTTCAACGAGGTGTTCTTCACCGACGTCGTCGTCCCGGCTGAGCACCTCCTCGGCGAGGTGGACCACGGCTGGGCCCTCACCCAGGCGTCGCTCGGGCACGAGCGCGCCATGCTCTGGATCGACTACGCGTACGACGTGCAGCGCGCCCTGCACACGATGATCGGCCTCGCCGACCAGCCGGGTCCCGACGGGACGCCGCTGCGCGACGACCTGCGCTTCCGCGACGACGTCGCCGGCTTCTACGTCGAGTCGCAGGCCCTCATGCTCATGGGCTACCGGGGCTTCTCGAAGTTCATGCGGGGCCGCGCCGCGCCCGAGCACTCGCTGCTGAAGCTGGACGGCAGCGAGACGCTCCAGCGGCTGCTGCTCCGCGCCACCGAGTGGACCGGCGACGACGCGCTCGACCTCGACGTGCTGGGTCCCCAGCTGTGGCGCCAGGGGGCGTGGGTGAACCAGTACCTCCGCTCGTTCTCGGGGACGATCCCGGGTGGCACGAGCGAGATCCAGCGCAACATCATCGCCGAGCGGGTGCTCGGCCTGCCCCGCTGAGAGGACCGATGACCGACGAGCTCACCGCGGCCGACGTCGCCCGCATGCGCACCCCGCTGTGGGAGCAGGCCAAGACCGCGATCGCCCAGGGCCGCGCCGGCGACGCGGTCGCGCTCGTCGACCGGGCGGTCGAGCAGTGGAGCGCGCTGAAGGACTACTCGATCAACTGGATCACGTCGCTGCTCACCTTCATCGGGGAGGAGCTCGGGGAGGAGGCCGTCGAGGCCGCGCTGCGCAAGACGGGCGAGGAGTTCGTGCGGCCCCGGCGCGACACCGGCACCGACTGGGGTTCGCTGCCCGCCGCAGCGCGGGCCAAGGTCATCGCGCGCGCCATGCTCGCCAACATGGGCGCGGTCGACGTCACCGAGGACGACGAGAAGATCGTGCTGACGTTCCAGTGCGGCAGCGGCGGCAAGCTGATCGACGACGGCCGCTACGAGGGCGAGCACCCGTACCTGCGCCTACGCGAGCAGGGCCCGCGCACGCTCATGCGCGACGAGCTGTGGGTGTACTGCGCCCACTGCTCGGTCAACAACGAGATGCAGCCCGTCGAGTGGGGCGGCACGCCGTCGAGCATCGAGTTCCCGCCCGAGCGTCCCGGCGAGCCGTGCGTGCACCACATCTACAAGGACGTCACGAAGATCCCACCCGAGGCGTACGAGCGGATCGGCGAGACCCCCCCGGAGCACGCCTGACCGGTCGCGCGCGCATCGGCTGAGTAGGATCCCGGCCCGTGCTGAGGGGTGCGCGGTGGTGGGCCGCGCCGCTGGTCGCGGTGGGTGTCGTGTGCGCGTTCGGTCCCGCCGCGGGCGCGCGCACCGCGGCGAAGCCGGCCCTCACGGTCGGCCAGCCCTGCACCTACCTGACGACCGCCCAGGTGCAGAAGGTGTTCGCCACCGGCCCGGTCACCGCCTCCGCGTTGTCCGGCGGGCCAGCGTTGGCCACCGTGTGCGACTTCCAGGTCGGCGCGGGTGGTGCCAGCGGGACGCTCGTCGCCTCGCTGCTGTACCCGTTCTTCCCGCCGCCCGGACAGACCGCGGTCGACGTCGTCGAGGGCCAGCACGCGGACGACACCGTCACGGGCCTGACGCTCCAGACGTTGAGCGTCGGCAAGTCGTCGTACGCCGACCTGGACCGCTCCATCGTCTACGTGGCGGCCAGCAAGAAGTTCGCGTTCTCCGTGCAGTGGGTCCCGCCCGGCGTGTCGCCGTCGGAGGGCGCCTCGATGAGCCCGAAGCTGCAGAAGCAGCTGGTGACCCTGGCGAAGGCGGTCGTCGCCCGCAGCAAGTAGCGGCGCCGCCCCTTCCTAGCGGCGCAGCACCCGGCCCGGCCGCGCCGCGACCGCGTCGGGCTGCGCCTCGCCGTCCACCTGGATCGGGGTGCCGTTCACGACGACGTGCGCGACGCCGCTCGGCGTGTCGGCGACGAGGCGCTCGCCGTCGGCGGGGAAGTCCCGGATCCGCCGCAGTCCCCCCGGGGCGACCGTGTCCGGGTCGAACACGGTGACGTCGGCGGCGCGCCCCTCCTGGAGCACGCCCCGGTCGGCGAAGCAGAAGACGCCGGCCGGCTCGCCGGTGAGCTTGTGGACCGCGGCCTCGAGCGAGAGGACCTCGCGCTCGCGCACCCAGTTCCCGAGGAGGTCCGTCGGGAGGCACGCGTCGCAGAGCTGGCCGACGTGCGCGCCCGCGTCCGAGAGGCCCAGGAGCATCCCGTCCTCTTGCAGCAGCGTCGCGATCATGTCCTGGTCGTCGTTCGCCAGGACGGTGCGCACCCGGGTGGTGAGATCCTCGGAGAGCGCGAGCTCGAGCAGCGCGTCGAGCGGCTCGACGCCCCGCTCCTCGGCGAGCCCGGCCACGTCGCGACCCTCGAGCTCGGGGTGGTCGCGGCTCTCGGCGATCACGACGTTCTGCCAGCGCGGCCGGAACACCCGGCCGCTCGCGAGCTGCTCCTGCGCCGTGTGGCGCCACGCCGGGTCGCGATAGGCGGCGAGGCGCTCCTCGAGCGGGCGGTCCATGAGCGCGCGGAACGCCGGCACGGTGTTGAACGTGAACGGCTCGGTCAGCGTCATCTGGAAGGTGAGCGGCCGGCACGTCACCTGGGGCCACACGTCGGCGCCCTCGGCGCGCCGCTCGGCGTTCAGCTTCGCCATGTTCGACGCGAACGGCGAGCCCTGCATCGTGAGCAGCGCAGTCCAGGTGAACGGCTGGCCCACAGCGGGCTGGAGGTCGTAGACGTCGGTGTGGTGGATCCGCTCGCCGGGCGTCAGCTCGGCGACGCCCCGGCCCAGCTCGCCGAGCGGGGCGAGCAGCGCGGCGAGCTCCTCACGGCCGGCGAGGCGCGACGGCACGGGCCGTCCGCTGTCGCCCGCATGAGTGGGCGCCGAGCTCGTCGCGAACCCGGCGGCGCCCGCCGCCACCGCGTCCCGCACCACCGCCGCCATGCGGCGCAGCTCGTCCTCGGTCGGCTCTTCGCGCTCGTAGCCGTCGTCGCCCATCACGAAGAGGCGCAACGCCGTGTGACCGATGTACGCCGTGTAGTTCAACGCGACGCCGTGGCGCTCGACCGTGTCGAGGTACTCGGGGAACGTCTCGAACTCCCAGGGGATCCCCGCCTCGAGCGTCGCCAGGCTCATGTCCTCGACGTGCTGAAGCGTCCGGCCGATGAGGCCCCGATGCTCCGGGCGGCATGGGGCGATCGAGAACCCGCAGTTGCCGGCCACGACGCTCGTCACGCCATGCCACGACGACGGGGTGAGGCCCGGGTCCCAGAACACCTGCGCGTCGTAGTGCGTGTGGATGTCGATGAAGCCGGGGGTCACGACGTGCCCGGCGGCGTCGAGCTCCCGACGGCCGGACAGGCCCTCGCCGATCTCGGCGATGCGGTCCCCGTCGACGGCGACGTCAGCCCGGACGCCCGGCGCCCCCGTCCCGTCGATGACGGTGCCGCCACGGATCACCAGGTCGTGCGCCACGGCGCCACCTCCCTCACCCGGCCGGGTCGAGCCAGCGCTCGGACTCCGACACGACCGACCCTATTACGATGCGGCGCCGTGGCTGTCTGGTTCGAGTGCCCGCGCCGGGCCCCGCATCCGGGCGCATGAGCGCGCCCCGGACGCGATGCGGGTCGCCGTCTACCGAGGTCGCAACGAGCTCGACATCGAGGAGCGGCCGGTCCCCGCCGTCGGGCCCCACGACGTCCTGCTCGAGGTGAGCCACTGCGGCGTCTGCGGCAGCGACATCCACTTCGTCCTCGAGGGCTGGGGTCGGCCGGGCGCGATCGAGGGCCACGAGTACGCCGGCCGGGTCGTCGCGGTCGGCGACGCGGTGACCGAGTGGCGGGTCGGCGACGACGTGGTCGGCGGCCCGAGCCCCCGCTGCGGCACCTGCGAGTACTGCCTCGCCGGCCGCCCCTCGCTGTGCAGCGGCCGCAGCACGCCCGGCACGAGCGTCCACTCGGACGGGGCGTTCGCCGAGTACACGCTCGTCTCCGACCAGTCCCTCCGACGCGTCCCCCCGGCATCTCGCTGCGCGCCGCCGCGCTCGCCGAGCCGCTCGCCGTCGCCCTCCACGGCCTCACGCGGGGCGGCGTGCAGGCCGGGCAGCGCCTCCTCGTCACCGGCGCCGGCCCGATCGGCGCCCTCTCGGTCGCGGCGGCCCACGCCCGCGGGGTCACCGACATCATCGTGAGCGAGCCTCACCCGCGCCGCCGCGCCCTCGCCGAGCGGCTCGGCGCCGTGACGGTCGAGCCGGACGCGCTCGTCCCCCCGGCCTCGCCCGGCGATCTGGTCGACGAGCCCTTCGACGTGGCGCTCGAGTGCTCGGGTCACGCCGGCGCGATGCAGGCCGCCCTGGCGCAGCTCAAGCGCGGCGGGACGCTCGTGCTCGTCGGCGCGGGGATGCACGCCCCCCGCTTCGACAACAACCGGATCCTGCTGAACGAGCTCGTGATCACCGGCGCGTTCGTCTACGACCCCGACGGGTTCGAGCGCAGCCTCGATCTGCTCGCCCGCCCCGACTTCCCCACCGACGTCCTGATCGAGCCGGACGACGTCCCCCTCGAAGGGCTCTACGACGCGATCGTCGGGCTGCACGAGGGGGACCTGGCGGCGAAGGTGATGATCGTGCCGCAGCGAAAGGAGCCGGCGTGAGCGAGCGCAAGCCGAGGTTCAACCATGTGGCGATGAGCCTGTCGCCCGACCTGCTCGGCCCCGAGCGGCGCGAGGAGATCGTGGGCTTCTACCACGACGTGTTCGGCTGGGATGAGCTGCCCATGCTCACCATCGACGGGAAGCGCCTCGTCCTCTCGGCGTACACCTACGAGCAGTTCGTGTTCCTCATCGCCGACGACCCGCCGATGGAGTGCCCCCGCCTCGACCACTTCGGGATGTCGGTCGCCACCGAGGCCGAGCTCGACGGGATGCTCGAGCGGGCCCGCGCCGTGCAAGCCCACGACGACCGCGTCGACATCATCGACAAGAAGCGCGAGGACCACGGCGTGCTCGCGATCACCAGCTGCTACGTCCGCTACCTGCTCCCGATGATGGTCGAGGTGCAGTGGTGGGACTTCAAGGAGCACGAGCGGCCGGCCGGGGTGGGCGCGGGTGGCTGATACGCCACTGCGCTTCGGGGCGTTCGCGCCCCAGGGCTGGAAGCTCGAGTACGCCGGCTGGGACGCCGCAGACGCCTGGGCGCGCACCGTCGAGCTCGCCCAGCGCGCCGAGCAGCTCGGCTACGACCACCTCTGGGTGTACGACCACGTCGAGACGGTGCCGCGGCGCGAGCCGACGCACGTCTTCGAGGCCTTCACGACGCTCGCCGCGCTGTCGCAGCGCACCAGCACGATCCGCCTCGGCCAGCTCGTCACCTGCGCCGCCTACCGCAACGCCGGGCTCCTCGCGAAGGAGGCCGCCGGCCTCGACGTGGTGAGCGGCGGTCGCCTCATCCTCGGGCTCGGCGCCGGCTGGTACGAGCGCGAGTACCAGGCGTACGGCTACGACTACCCGTCGGCCGGGACCCGCCTCGCGATCCTCGAGGAGACGGTGCAGGTCGTGCGGGCCCTGTGGTCCGACGAGACGGTCACCTTCGAGGGCAAGCACCTGCGCTTCGACGGCGCGTACTGCGACCCCAAGCCCGTGCAGCCCCGCCCGCCGCTGTGGATCGGGGGCGGCGGCGAGCGGGTGACGCTGCGGATCGCGGCCGCGCACGCCGACGCGACGAACTGGCAGGTCGGCCTCGACGCCTTCCGCCACAAGTCCGAGGTGCTGGCCCGCCACTGCGAGGCCGCCGGGCGACCCTTCGACGAGATCGTGCGCACCCACGGCCCGGACTGCCGGATCTTCGCGACGGAGGCCGACCTGCGCGCCTGGCTCGCCGCACCCGACGGTGGGGACCTCTGGGGCGGCGGCGACCCCGACGAGTACGTCCGCGACAACCTCGTCGGCACCGCCGAGCAGGTCACCGAGAAGGTCCAGGCCTTCGTCGACGCCGGCTGCCGAGAGTTCGTCCTGTGGTTCCGCGACTACCCCGGCGCCGAGAGCCTCGAGCGCTTCGCGACCGACGTCCGCCCGCACGTCCGCGGATGATCCGCCCGGTGTCGGCGTGAGCGTCGACGCGCCCAGCCGCGACGCCCCCACCGACGCGCCGGCCTCGCCCCGCCCCGTCCCCTGGACGGCGCTGCTCGTCGCCGGGATCCTCGTCGCGTCGGTCGCGTTCCGCTTCTGGACCAGGTCCGACCTCTGGCTCGACGAGGCCAACTCGGTCAACATCGCCCGGCTCCCCATCGGGGACCTCCACGCCGCCCTCCGTCAGGACGGTGCCCCTCCTCTCTATTACGCGCTGCTGCACTACTGGATCTCGGCCTTCGGGATCGGTGACCTCGCCGTGCGGTCCCTCTCGGGGGTGCTGTCGGTCCTGACCCTGCCGCTCGCCTGGTTCGCGGGGCGGCGCCTCGGCGGCCGGCTCGTCGCCTGGCTCGCCGTGATCGTGCTGGCCGTCTCGCCCTACGCCTTCCGGTTCGCGACCGAGTCCCGCATGTACTCGCTCCTCATGCTGCTCGTCTTCGCCGGCTACCTCGCCGGGCTCCGCGCCCTCGAGCGGCCGTCCGTCGTGCGGCTGCTCGCCGTCGCCGCGGCGACCGCCGCCCTCGTCTACACGCAGTACTGGTGCTTCTACCTGGTCGCGGTCGCGGGCGCGATGCTCCTCTACGCCGCGTGGCGCGCCGGCCCGGGGACGACCCGCCGGGCCCAGGTCCGCGTCCTCGCCGCGGTCGTTCTCGGGGTCGTGAGCTTCGCGCCGTGGCTCCCCACCTTCCTGTACCAGGCGCGCCACACCGGCACGCCCTGGGGGGACCGTCAGGTGCCCTGGTACGCCGTCGCCCAGGCGGCCGTGCGCTTCGCGGGCAGCGAGCTGAACGCCGAGGCGTTCGTCCTCACCTTCGGGCTGGTCACCCTCGTCGTCCTCGCCATCTTCGGCCGGGCACTCGACCGGCGCACCATCGCGCTCGACTTCACCCCCCAGCCGGCGGTGCGCCGCGAGACGGTCCTCGGGCTCGGCACGCTGCTGCTCGGCACCACCGCGTCGTTCGTCCTCGGCAGCGCGTTCGACGCCCGCTACGCCGCGGTGATGTACCCGTTCTTCGTGCTGCTCGTCGCCGTCGGGATCAGCCTCTTCACCGACCCGCGCGTCCGCGCCGGCGTGCTGGCCTTCGTCGTGCTGCTCGGCTTCGTCGGCGCGGTGCGCAACGTGGCCACGAACCGGACCCAGGCCGCCCAGTCGACGAGCATCATCGCCGCGCAGGCCCGGCCCGGCGACGTCGTCCTGTACTGCCCCGACCAGATCGGCCCGTCCGCCAGCCGGCTGCTGCGCGACGTGCCTGGGCTCACCCAGTTCACGTTCCCGGCCTTCGCCGCGCCCGACCGCGTCAATTGGGTCGACTACCGGGCCCGCATCGACGCCACGAACGTCGACGCGTTCGCCCGGCAGGTGCTCGCCCGAGCGGGGGGCCACACGATCTGGTACGTGTCGGCCGGCGGCTACAACCACCTCTTCGGCAAGTGTGAGGCCATCGGCACCGACCTCGCCCGGGCGCGACCGAACAACGCGACCCTCGTCGTCGCCGACCAGAACATCTACGAGTACATGGGCCTCGCCGTCTTCCACGCGTGACGCTGCTGCGCCGCCTCGGCGCCACCACCTTCGTGCGCCGCGACCTCCCGGCCGCCCTGACGCCGTGGATCGTCGCCCGGCTCATCGTCGCCGCCGCGCTCGTCGTCACCCGCTACGGCCAGAACCAGGTCGGGGCGAGACCGGAGCCGGTGGCGCTGCGCCAGGGGCTCTTCGCCTGGGACGCCGCCTTCTACCGCAGCATCGCGACGAGCGGCTACGGCGGGCTCCCGCACGCCGCCCTCCGGTTCTTCCCGCTCGTGCCGCTCCTCACGCGCGCCCTCGGCTTCGTGCTCCTCAACCACGAGGGCGTGGCGCTTGTCGTCGTCGTCAACGCCTCGGCACTCGTCTTCGGCGCGCTGCTGCACCGCCTGGCGATGCTCGAGACCGGCGACGCGGCCTTCGCCCGCCGGGCCGCCTGGTTCGCCGCCGTGTTCCCGCCGTTCGCCGCGCTCGTCCTCGGCTACGCCGACGCGACCGCGATGGCCCTCGCCGCCGGGATGCTCCTCGCGCTGCGCACCCGCCGCTTCGAGCTCGCCATCCCGCTCGGCGTGCTCGCCGGCGCCTGCCGTCCCGTCGGCGTGCTGCTCGTCGCCCCAGCGCTCGTCGAGGCGGCGCGCGGGTGGCGCGCCACCGCCGGGCGGGAACGCGTGGCGCGGGCCGGCGCCGTGGTGTCACCCGTCCTCGGGCTCGCCGCGTTCCTCGCGTACGCCGGGCTCGCGTTCGGCGACGCGTTCGCGCCCCTGACCGTCCAGGACCAGGCGAGGCTCCGCGGCCACGTCCAGTCGCCGATCACGAGCGTCGTGCACGGCCTGCGCGACCTCGCGCACGCCGGCCGCTTCGGCCCCGGCCTCCACGTCCTGTGGGCTGGCGTGTTCGCGCTGCTGCTCATCGTCGTCGCACGCAAGCTCCCGGCGTCGTACACGGCGTACGCCGCGGTGGCGCTCGTGCTCGCGCTCTCGGCCCAGAATCTCGACTCCTTCGAGCGCTACTGCGCCAGCACGCTGCCGTTCCTCCTGGCGGTCGCGTTCATCACGAAGCGACCCCAAGCCGAGCGCGCCGCGCTCGTGCTCGCCGCGGCCGCGATGTTCGCCTACACGGTCCTCATCTTCCTCGGTCTCTACGTCCCCTGATCGACACACGCGCGGACGCGCGGTGTTTGGATGGGCATCACGTAGGCTGGGCGCTCGCGTGAACGCCCCCGACACAGCTCAGGACGGCCCCGAGGTCGTGATCGTCGGCGCCGGCCCGGCCGGGCTGACGGCCGCGTACCAGCTGACGAAACGCGGCGTCGGGTCCACCGTGCTCGAGGCCGACGACGTCGTCGGCGGGATCAGCCGCACCGCGCAGCGCGACGGCTGGCGCTTCGACATCGGCGGCCACCGCTTCTTCACGAAGGTGAAGCCCGTCGAGGATCTCTGGTTCGAGATCCTCGGCCCCGACGACTTCCTGCGTCGCCCGCGCAAGAGCCGCGTCTACTACAAGGGCAAGTTCTACGACTACCCACTCGTCCCGCTGGACGCGCTCCGCAAGCTCGGGTTCATCGAGGCGATGCGGTGCGGGTTCTCGTACGTGTGGGTGCGGATCCACCCGCCGAAGGACCAGACCAACTTCGAGGGGTTCATGGCCGGGCGCTTCGGCTGGCGCCTCTACCGGACCTTCTTTAAGGCGTACACCGAGAAGCTCTGGGGCGTGCCCGCCGACGCGATCCAGGCCGACTGGG
This sequence comes from uncultured Actinomycetes bacterium, assembly GCA_963731625.1. Lineage (GTDB taxonomy): Bacteria > Actinomycetota > Acidimicrobiia > IMCC26256 > PALSA-555 > PALSA-555. The sequence continues at coordinate 323,517 of CAVSWH010000001.1, read as the reverse complement.
GCGCGCAGCGCATCAAAGACCTCTCGCTGTTCCGTGCGGTCTGGGAAGCGCTCAAGCCGAAGCGCGTCCGGCGCGGCGCGGCGAAGTCCAAGCAGCTGACGAGCCTCATCGAGGAGTTCAATTACCCGAAGTACGGGCCGGGGATGATGTGGGAGCGCGCCGCCGAGCTCGTCACCGCGCGGGGGACGAAGGTGGTCTTCAACTCGGCGGTCACGGCGGTGCACGTCGAGGACGGGCGGGCCGTCGCGGTGACCGCCACGGCGGATGGCGTGCCGACGCGCTACGAGTGCACACACGTCGTGTCGTCGATGCCGCTCACCGCGCTCGTCAAGGCGATAGACCCGCCGCCGCCGCCCGATGTGCTGGCCGCCGCGAACGGCCTGACGTACCGCGACTTCATCACGGTGGCGCTCGTCGTGCCGGCCGAGGCGGTGCCGTGGGACGACAACTGGATCTACGTCCATGAGCCCGAGGTCAAGACGATGCGGATCCAGAACTTCGGGTCGTGGTCGCCGTACCTCGTGAAGGACGGCTGCAACGTGCTCGGCCTCGAGTACACGCTGCTCGACACCGAGCCCGACTGGACCGCACCCGACGACGAGCTCATCGAGCGGGGCAAGCAGGAGCTCGAATACCTCCGGCTCGTGCGCGCCACGGACGTCGAGGCCGGCTACGTGGTGCGGATGCCGAAGGCGTACCCGATGTACGACGCCACCTACAAGGCCAACGTCGAGACGCTGCGGGTGTGGCTCGAGGCGAACGCGCCGAACGTGTACCCCGTCGGGCGCAACGGGATGCACAAGTACAACAACCAGGACCACTCGATGTACACGGCGATGCAGTCCGTGGAGAACATCTTCGGCGCCCACCATGACGTCTGGTCGGTCAACGTCGAGGCCGACTACCACGAAGAGCGCCAGGACGACGCGGCCGGCTGATCAGGCATTGACCGGGGGCAGGACGGGATGACCACGAATCCGGACGGTGGAGCGCGCCGAGCGGCGCCCCTCGCGCGCGCCGGTAGGAGCGGCTGAGCGTGGCCTGGCTCGGCGGCGTCGCCGTCATCGGCCTGCTCGTCTGCGGGATCGACGCGCTCTACAGCGTGCTGCGCGCCCGCAAGGAGCGCCGCGTCATGCCGAGCGGCGGCGTGCTGCCTGAGTACTGGACGCACCGCCGGCTCGGCTTCCTCGTCGGCGGGATCGTGAGCGTCGTCGTGCTCGCCATCGTGGGACTGTCCGTCGTGTTCGGGACGGCGGGCCACGGTTCGAAGCTGGTGGTGGCACCGACGACCACCGCGCCCGTCGGTTACGACGACCACGCTGTTGGCCGCCGACCACCATCGCGCCCGGCTTCGGCGTGCCCCGCCCCCGCTCGCAGGTGCGCGTCGACGTGCTGAACGGCTCGGGTTTCCCCGCGGCCGGGCAGGCCAAGGCGGCCGCGCTGACCGGCACGGGCTACAAGATCGCGAGCACCGGCACGACGACACCGCAGCCGGCCACCGTCGTCGAGTGCCGCCTCGGCTTCGAAGCCGACGCCGTCGAGCTCGCCCGGGCCGTCGGGCCCGGGACGCTCATCGCCGGCTTCCCGAACGCCGACCCGCCCGGTGCCAAGAACGCCGACTGCGTGCTGCTGGTCGGCCCGGTGCCCGCGCCCCCCACGACAGCCCCCCGGTAGACCCGTCATCCGGGTGAAACGGGGTGCACCGGTGCGAGGACGCGCCGCCCGATAACATGCCGCATCTTGAAATCACGGCTCGTCCTCATCGTTGAAGCGACCCTCCTCGCCGGGGCTCTGGCCCTTGCCGCCCCGGCCGTCGCCGGCGCCGCCAGCCCCGCGAAGGGCGGCCACGGCTCGACCACCACGACGACGACGACCAAGCCCGGCTCGTCGTCCGGGTCGGCCGGCGCCTTCGCCACGCTCGTCATCAAGCCCGCCTCGATCGGACACGTGGCCGTCGAGCAGGCCGGCACGACCACCTTCACGCCCGGCACCAACAACGAGCAGCTCCACGTCGGCGACACCATCCAGACCGACACCGTCGGCCTCGCCGAGATCGACTACGCGACCAACGCCTACACCCGGCTCGACGTCAACACGACCTTCACGATCAAGAAGCTGACGGACAACCAGGGCAACCGCCAGATCGACGGCGGGCTCACCTCCGGTGAGACCTGGAACCGCACCGCGGAGCTGACCCAGAGCGAATCGTTCCAGCAGGACGGCGGCGGCGTCACCGCGGCCGTGTCCGGGACGGCCTTCGTTGTCGACTGCACGACGTCCACCGCAGTGCCAGTTCACCGCGGTGATCGACAACACCAACCTGACCGGCTCGAACGGTCAGACCGAGACCCTCAACCCGCTCACGCAGTGCGTCACCCAGAGCGCCGCGCTCTGCGCGTCGCCGACGATGCTCACGCCCGATCAGCTCGCGCTGATCCAGTGGATCCAGTACAACGTGCTCCTTGACTTCACCGAGCACGGCATCGGCAACGGGATCTTCGATCCCGTTCGGCGGCACCGCGACCGTGACGAACGGGGTCGTCACGTCGTTCACGCCGTCAACGCCCACTCAGGGCTTCACACCAGAGGTGCCCAGCTCACCACCCGCGCCGCCGCAGGCGCTTCAGCTCAGCAGTACAACGCCGATCGAGATTTTCAACTCGCCTCAAAATCCGTTGCCCGGTCAAGGGGCAAACTCGTTTGACGCGCGACGACGAGACCCCATTCGAGTACTTCACCGTGAACGCGACCGATCCCAACAACCCGGGTAACCCGCAGCAGAACGTCAACGTCCTGTTCCCGACGTTGCCGACGGCGGGCATCCTGTGCGCGCCGACGGGCGCGGGCCCAGGTCTCGGGGGAGCATGCGTTGCCGACGGATCCACACTCCCGAGCTATCTGCAGATCATGAGCAACACGGCCGCGTATCCGACGACGGTGAAGTTCGCCTACGGCGACAACACGCCGAACGAGAACCCCTCCGCAACGACGCCCAATTCGTTCCAGGTGGAGGCGGTCAGCTCGGCCGCCACCAACACGCCGCCACCGTCGGCCACCCAAACCGTGCACGTGACCAACGTGGAGAACCCCAGTACCTGTACTGGTGAAGGTGGCTCTGGACCCAACACCGGCTGCGTCAGCTGAGGCTGCGACACGCCGAACCGCGAATTGACGCGGCCATAGGGTGACGCCGTGACGACGCAGCTGGTGAACTCGGCCGACTCGCACGTCGTGGAGCCGCTCGACCTCTGGGTGCAGCGGCTCCCGGGGAATCTCAAGGAGCGCGCGCCGCGCATCGCCGACGTTGACGGCGAGCCGCGGCTACTGGTGGAGGGGATGGTGCCGCGTCGGATGGGCGGTGGCGGCAACACGCAGGTCGATCGACGCGAGCGCGAGCGCGCGCAGCGAGTCGCCTTTCCGCGCCGGTGGGTGGGATCCTGCGCAGCGGATACTCGACCTCGACGAGGACGGCGTCTGGGGCGAGGTGCTGTACCCGACGATCGCGCTGTTCGGGTTCATGATCCCCGACCCGGAGCTGCGGTGGGCGAGCTGCCGCGCGTATAACGACTGGCTCGCTGAGACGTTCGCCGCCCAGTCGGCGCGCTTCGCCGGCGCGGCGATGATCGCCGTGCAGGAGATCGAGCCGGCGGTGGAGGAGATCGAGCGCGTCGCGGGGCTCGGGCTGCGCTCGATCATGCTGCCGATGCAGGCGCCCGATGGTCGGCCGTACAACTCGCGGGAGTACGACCCGGTGTGGGCGGCGGCGCAGGCCCACGGGATGCCGGTGAGCTTCCACGTCGGGACGGGCTCGAACCCGGTGACCGAGCGCGGCCTTGGCGGCGCGGTCATCAACTATGTCGAGGTCGGCCTCGGGGCGCAGCGCACGCTCGCGTACCTCGCGGCCTCGGGCGTTCTGGCTCGGTTCCCCGAGCTGCACGTCGTCATGGTCGAGTGCGGTGCGGGGTGGCTGGCGTGGCTCCTCGAGCGCATGGACGAGGCCTTCGAGGAGCACGCGCAGTGGGTCCAGCCCAAGCTGGCCGAGCCGCCCTCGTTCTACGTGCGCCGCCAGGGCCACGTGACGTTCGGCAACGATGCCGCGGGCGTCGTGAACCGGGACTTCACCGGGGTCGAGTCCCTCCTGTGGGCGTCGGACTATCCCCACCCCGAGGGGACCTGGCCGCACACGCGACAGACGCTCGAGCGGATCTTCGCCAACGTCCCGGCGCCTGAGCGCGAGCTCGTCACCTACCAGACGACGGCGCGCCTCTACGGCCTCGAGGCCCCCGCCGCGTAGCCGGCCGCCGCTGCGGGTAGCGTGCGCCCGTGGCCGACCCGCCGAAGTCCGTCGTCCTGACCCCGGAGCTCCACGAGTACCTCGTCGAGCACGGCACGCCCCTCGACGACGTGCAGCGCTGGCTGATTAGCGAGACGAAGGCGAAGGCGGGCGACTTCGCCGGGATGCAGATCGCGCCGGAGCAGGGTGCGTTCATGACCGTCCTGACCCGCCTCCTCGGTGTGCGCCAGGCCGTGGAGGTCGGGACGTTCACCGGCGCGTCGGCGCTCGCGGTGGCGCGGGGCCTCCCGCCCGGCGGGCGGCTGCTGTGCTGCGACGTGAGCGAGGAGTGGACTGCGGTGGCGCGGGAGGCGTGGCAGCGGGCCGGGGTGGCCGACCGCATCGAGCTGCGCATCGGGCCCGCGGTCGACACGCTGCGCAGCCTGCCCGAGGACTTCGTGGTCGACCTGGCGTTCGTCGACGCCGACAAGCCGAACTACCCGAACTACTACGACGAGCTGCTGCGGCGACTCCGCCCGAACGGCGTGATGCTCATCGACAACACCCTCTGGCACGGTGCGGTGATCGACGTGTCCGCCCAGGACGACAGCACGAGAGCCATCCGGGCGTTCAACGACGCCGTGGTGGCCGACGATCGCGTCGACACGGTGCTGCTGCCGATCAGCGACGGCGTCACGATGATTCGGAAGCGCTGAGCGCTACGTGAGGGTGAGCCGGCCCGGCTCGACGACCCGACCGGCGACGCCGGAGCGGAACCGGTCGCACGGGGTGAGCCGCGGCGCCAGGTTCGTGATCAGGAGCTCCCCGGCCTCGTCCTCAAGACGCCAGCGGTCGGCGTCGTAGTCGAGCATGGCGTCGCCCGGCGTCGACATCGCACTCGTCGGGCCGACCTGCTGCCACCGCGCCGTCGGGACACCGGCGCCGGCGAGTCGGCTCGCCGCGTCCCCGTCGGCCGCGGCCACGGCGCCCACCCGCTCGAAGACGCTCCCGAGGTCGCGGCCGAGGTCGGCGATGCCGTCGCACACCCGCCCGTTGATGCCCAGCACGACCGCGGGGCGCAGCTGGCGGACGAGCGAGACGGTGCGGAAGGCGTCGAAGTTGGTGGCGTCCGCGGACGAGTAGCGGGCGCCGAGCCGACCGGCGCCCCGCTCGAAGGGGGCGACGTGGATGGCCTCGGAGAGCAGCGACACGATCAGGACGAGGCCGCCGTCGCCGAGCCCGAGCGCGGCCAGGCGGGCCGCCATCGACTCGGTTTCGTCGTCGATGTCGGCGGCGGACACCGGCCACGGACGGATCTCGTCGCCGACGACGACGCGGCCGACGCCCCACACCGCGGGCGGGTCCTCGTAGCGGGCCGCGAAGACCATCAGGCCTTCGCCACCCGGGGGATCTTGTGCGGTGGGCCCTGGCGGAGCAGGACGTCGTGCTCGACGAGCTCGATGTCGGGCGGCACGCCGACCGCTTCGTGGACGGCGTCCGTGACCTGGGTGCGCACGGCGCCGAGGTCGCGTGCCCCGGCCGTCGCGTATCCGACGCGCAGCCGCAGCGTGTCGACCTCACGCCGCGGCCGGATCACCTGGAACAGGCCCGCGGCGGTCTCGTCGACGCTCTCGATCGCGGCCCACACGTCGCCGGGCAGCACCGACACGCCGTCGACGACGACCTCGTCGCCTTTGCGGCCGAGGGGCCACACGCGGCCGTGGGTGCGGCCGCAGCGGCACGGCTCGGTGGTGTGGCGCACGATGTCGTCGGACCGGTACCGCACGAGCGGGGCGACCTTGTCGAGCAGGGTTGTGGACACGAGCTCGCCGCGTTCGCCGTCGCCGGCGGGCGTGGTGCCCTCGGGGTCGAGGTGCTCGATGAACGCCGTGTCCTCCCAGTAGTGACAGCCGTCGTGCTCGGCGCACTCGGTGGCCGCGCCGACGTCACCGAGGGCCGTCTGGAGGAACAGCTCGAGGCCCCAGGATTCGACGCGGCGGCGGGCCCGCGGCCCGATCGGCTCGCCGGCGAACACGACACCCGAGTAGGACCGGAACGTGTCCTCGAGGTCCTCGCCGAGGTCGGCCGCGGCGGCCTCGATCATCATCACGAGCGGCCCCGACAGCGTGTACCAGCCCGTCGGGCGCAGCTCCCGGCTGAAGCGGAACAGCTGGGGGACGTCCTCGGGCTGGTGGTCCACGAAGACCGGCGTCGCGCCGATCCCTCGGATCGTGTCGTGGATGTTCGGGCCGCGGAACGTGAAGAGGCAGTGCAGGAAGTGGTCGCCGGGTCGACAGCCGAGCTCCCAGAACTCGCGCACGAGGAAGCTCGGGCCCTTGCCCGCGTAGGGCGCCGGCGTCGGGTCACCGGTCGTGCCCGACGTGGAGAAGATGGCGCTGAACACCTTCTTCAGGCTGGCGTCGTTCGGGTCGAGGCACAGCAGCCCGCCGTAGGGGTCGTCGTGGCGGTCGCGGTAGGCGCGGATGGCGTCCTTGTCGATGAACGGCACGCGCTCGCGGAAGTCGTCCATCGAGGTCAGGTCGTCGGGGCGCACCCCCGCCGTGTCCCACGTCTCGCGGATGAGCGCCGAGCGCTCGTACGCCCAGGGGAGCAGGTCGCCGAGCAGCGTCTCGTCGCGTCGGCGCTCGAGCTCCTCCCGGGGTCGGGTCTCGATCTCTTCGCTGAAGTACCGCCGGGCCGGGTCGAGCGCGGTCACGGCTCCTCGGGGGATCCGACGCCCGCCTCCGTCGGGTAGATGTGCGACGGCGCGATGCCGCGACCCTGCTCCATCCAGGTGGCGAGCGTTCCCTCCGGCCCGCCAGCCCGAGCAGATCCCCGTGCGCTCCGCGCTCGCCGGCATCACCGGGAGCGAGCGGCCCCGCCGGGTCTGGTCGCGCACACGCAGGTAGCCGTGGAACAGCCCGGCGATCGAGAGGTCGCTGATGAGCGAGTTCAGGTGGGTGCAGCCGAGCTCGCCGCCGAGTCGGCGCAGCGCCTCCCCGGTGAAGCCCCGTTCGAGGCGCAGCCCGACGAGGCGCTGGGCCTGTGGCGCGGCGTCGAAGCACTCGCCGTAGGGGAGATGGATCGGCTCGACCGCCACCGCGGTGACGACCATCGTCGCGAGCTCGACCCACAGGTCGAGGCGGTACTCGTGGAGCACGAGCGCCGCGCCCTCCGGTTCGGTGTACGCGTCTCGGAGGTGGGCCCGCACCCGCAGCGTGTCGTCCTCGTACCAGAGCCCGACGGCCTTCGTGCGCTGCAGCGCGTCGACCGGCAGCTCCAAGTCGATGGGCTCCAGCGCGGGCATCTGCGGAGGCTACTGCCCCGACGCGACACGCCCGCCGGACACCGTGCGCCGTCTCGTGTCCGGAATCACGCCGCGTCCCACTGCAGCGACACGTGGACCGGGACCGCCGCGGCGACGACGAGCAGGCGAAACGGGCCGCGACACGCCGACGCGAGGTCGAGCAGGTAGTGACCCGCGCCGCCGACCACCGGACGGTGGTCCCGCCGCCGGAAGGTCGCGAGCAGCGTGCCGTCCGCGTCGCGAAGGATGTAATGGCGGCCGACCCCGAACGTGAGGCCGGGCCGGTTCAGGCGACCGGACTGGCTCGGGCTCCACAGCTCGAGGCCGCGCCCGTGGCGAGCGATCTGACCGATCTGGTGTCCGTCGGCCGCCTCGACGACGTCCGCGCCGCGGACGCGGGCGCGTGTCACCGCCGGGCTGGACGCCCCCTTCTGAAAGCGGATCCGCATCAGCGGAACACCCTGGGCGTCGAAGAACTCGTAGCGGGATCGCTCAGCGGCCCGTCGGCCGGCGGCCACGCGCTGCCCGCGCCAGCTCACGACCTCGAAGCCGCGGAACGAGCCCTGCCAGCGGACGTCGAGGAACGCGGCGTCGGAAAGGCCGCTCGAAGCGTCCGGGCGCTCGTCGACGGTCAGCTCCGGTCGCTTCGACGGGAGCCGGGCGTCGGAGCCCTCGGCGGTGTCGAAGACGCGCGAGGTCCATGCCGCGCCATCCCAGTACCGGAGCCGATCGCTTTGGGCTGGGTCGCGCGCCCAACCGACTGCGGGAAGCTCGTCCGTGGCCATCGCACCTCCGCCCCGAATCTCGCCCCGCATCGTCTCGCCGGCCCTCGGCCCGGGCAACTCGCCCGCTGACGCCAGCGTTGCCGCGGCTGCCGGCCGCTACCCTGCAGCGTGCCGCGTCCGCACGCCGACGCAGCGGCGGCTCTGCCGCGAGCACGACGAACGGGCGGCGTGAGCTCGAGAGGGTGGGGGTGGGATGGGCCGCTGGGACAAGATGTGGGAGCAGCAGGTCGCGACGATCCAAGCGGCCGTGCCTGAGCCGGTCGTCGCCATCGCCGGCCTGCAGCCGGCCGGGACGTGGGGGTCCTTCGGGCTCACGAAGCTGAGCCCCGCGGGCGGGATGTTCCAGCAGCACAAGGCGAACCAGGCCGCGGGCGCGCTGACCTCCCGGAAGGGGATGCGCGCGAACCGTCAGACCTACCTCGCGCTGACCGCCGACCGGCTCTACGCCCTCGACGTCAAGATCAAAGGCCGCGGGATCCAGGTGCTCGGCACCCTCGCCGACTGGCAACGGGGCGACGTCCAGGTCCAGACCGTCCCCGGTCGGCTCGCGACGCGGGTGATCATCGACCACACCGACGGTGGCCACTACGAGCTCGAGTCCACCAACATGGGGGGCTACAACCAGCCCCTGCTCGACGCCCTGACGAACCCCGGCTGACGCGCCGGCTCGCTCAGAACTTCCCGGTGCGCCCGTACCGGTAGTAGCCCGAGAAGGTCTGGTTCACCTCGGCCGGGAGCGGCACGACGTTCCCGAGCGCCTTCGCCCCCCAGATGATCTCGGCGGTGCGCTCGACGAGCTCGGCGATGTGCAGCACGTCCTTCGGGTTCTTCCCGACGGCGAAGAGCCCGTGGTTGGCCATCAGCACGGCCGCCTTCTCGCCGACCCGGCTCGCGACCTCGTCGGCGAGCTCGTCGGTGCCGGTCGTGCGGTACTCGGCGACGTCGACGTCGCCGCCGACGAACACGTCGAACTCCTCGATGACCGCCGGGATGGGCTGACGGGTCAGCGCGAACATCGTGGCGAACTTCGCGTGGCAGTGCATCGTGGCGCCGATGTTGTCGTGCTGGCGCAGTGCCGACAGGTGCAGCGCCTTCTCCGAGGTCGGCCCCCGGGTGCCCTCGAGCACGTTGCCGTCGAGGTCGCACACCACGAGGTCGTCGAGGGTCATCTCCATGTAGTCGAGCGACGACGGCGTCAGGACGGCGTTGCCGTCGGGCAGCCGCGCGCCGAGGTTGCCGGCGGTGCCCTGCACCAGGTTGGTGCGCAGCATCTCCTTCGCCACCCAGAGCAGCTGCTCCTTCGTCTCCGCGGCGGTGAGGGCCTTCGAGCTCACGCGAGCACCTCCGGGTTCACGAGGTTGTCGGGCTTGCCGCCGCCGAGCAACGTGACCAGCCCGTCGGCGATGAGCGCCGAGTGGTTGGCCTCGGTGTCGTAGGTGGCACCGCCGATGTGGGGGGTGAGGACGACGTTGTCCATAGCCACGAGCGGATGGTCGACGGCGAGGTGCTCGCCGACGAAGTGGTCGAGCCCCGCGCCGCCGAGGTGGCCGGACTGCAGCGCGGCGACGAGCGCGTCCGTGTCGTGGAGCAGGGCGCGGGCGGAGTTCAGGTAGATCGCGCCCTCGCGCATACGGGCGAACTGCGGCGCGCCGATCATCCCGGTCGTCTCGGGCGTGACCATCGCGTGCATCGACACGACGTCGGCCTCCGCGAGGAGGTCGTCGAGGGAATGGGTTGCGTCCGCGGCGTACGGGTCGTGCGCGACCACGCGCATCCCGAGCCCCTCGAGGCGCCACTTCGTGGCCCGGCCCACCGCGCCGAGCCCCACGACCCCGGCGGTGCGCCCGGCCAGCTGCCAGGCACGGAAGCGCTGGTAGGGGATGAGGCCGTCCCGGTAGGTCTGGTCCTCGCGAACGTCCCGGTCGGCGCGCAGAAGGTGGCGGTTCACCGCGAGGAGCAGCGCGACGGTCAGCTCGGCGACGGCGTCGGCGTTGCGTCCCGGGGCGCGCAGCACCGGGATGCCGTGCGCCGTCGCGGACGCGACGTCCACGTTGTTCGGGTCGCCGCGGCACGAGCCGATCGCCCGCAGCGGGAGCTCGAGGACCGGGCCCTTCACCGAGTCGGACTCGACGACGAGGAGGTCGGCGCCCTCGGCCTGGACCCGTTCGGCGAGCTGCTCGCCGTTCAGGATTTGCAGCGGCGAATGATCGATCCAGGGGTCGAGCACGACGTCGGCGATCGAGCGCAGCGTCTCGAGCCCCGCGCCGCGGAAGGGCGCCGTCACGAGTGCACGGTGCGGGTCGGTCACGGCGGGGATCATCGCACACGCGCCTCGGCGCCGAGCACCCGCTCAGTCCCAGGGGACCGGGCCGTCCCAGCGGTTGAGGTAGGTCGTCTCCGATGTCGGCTTGCGCACGTTCGGGCCGAAGCGGCCCTGCGGATAGCCGAGCGGCACACAGAGGTGGAACGCGACGTCGTCGGGGATGCCGAACAGGGCGCGGAACCGGTCCATCACGCTGGGGTGCAGAGTCGTCGGGACCGAGCCGACGCCGAGCGCGCGCGCCGCCAGCATGAGGTTCTGCACGGCGGGGATCACCGAGTTGGCCGGCCCGTTGCCGAGCGCGAGGGCGAAGACGACGCAGGGCGCGTCGCCCATCGCGTCGGCGAGTCCGGCCGCTGGGTGGAACTGCCGGGGCAGGTCGGTGAACTCGCCGAAGCCCTCGTCGCGTCGCTTCGCCCACCACGCGTCGCGGTAGATCGCGCCGAACTCGCGGATCGTCGGCCGGTCGGTGACGACGAGGAAGCGCCCGACCTGGAGGTTCCCGCCGTTCGGCGCGCGCACGGCGGCGTCGACGAGCAGATGGAGGTCCTCGAGGGGGATCGGCTCGGGCGTGAAGCGACGGATCGCCCGCTGGGTGAAGATGGCCTCGCCGAGGGGCATCGAGAGGCGGTCGTGGTCCATGGAGAGGGAGTCTGGCGAGTTCTCGGCGGCGAGCGTCGAGGAATGCACGGGCGACGCCATGGGGCGCGCCCACCCGACGCCTCAGGCCTGGCCCCCCAGGGGACGTAGCGGGAAACCTGACTATCGTGTCAGGTTCGGCGGGCCAGCGGAGGACGGATGCCGATCCACTACGAGAAAGACGACGAGCACATCGTCTTGATCACGATCGACCGGCCCGAGGCGAAGAACTCGGCCGACATGGAGCACTTCAAGCAGCTCCGCGAGTCCTGGGACCGCTTCGCCGAGGACGGCGACGCCTGGGTCGCGATCATCACCGGCGTCGGCGACGCGTTCTTCACCGGCGCCGACCTCAAGCGCTACATCCCCGAGATCACCCGCATGCAGCGCGAGATCGCGGGCGGCGCGGTGGCGGAGTTCGAGGGCTACCGCCTCGACGACGGCACCAAGGCGGTGCTGCGCGGCGCCAAGATCTGGAAGCCCATCGTCGCCGCGGTGAACGGGTTCTGCACCGCAGGCGGGATGGAGATGCTCGGCGGCGTCGACATCCGCGTCGCGTGCCCCGAGGCGAAGTTCGCGGTGATGGAGCCCAAGCGCGGGCTCTTCGCCGGCGGCGGCACGACGGTCCGCTTGCCGCGCCAGATCCCGTTCCCGCAGGCGATGGAGTTCCTGCTCTGCGCCGACCTCATCCCGGCCCAGCGGGCCTACGAGATGGGCTTCCTCAACGCGATCGTCCCCCGGGAGGAGCTGCTCGACAAGGCGTACGAGTTCGCGCGCCGCATGACGGCGAACGCGCCGCTCGCCGTGCAAGCGACCAAGCAGAGCGTGTGGGAGGGCCTCGGCATGTCCCTCTCGGAGGCCTACCGCAACGAGTCGGCGATCTCCTCGTTCATCTTCCAGACCGAGGACGCGAAAGAGGGGCCGAAGGCGTTCGCCGAGAAGCGGCCGCCGAAGTGGCAGGGCCGATGAGCACGCGGGCGCGCCGATGACCGACCCGCGGACGCCGTGCCTCATCGGCGTCGGGCAGCACACCTGGCATCCCGACGAGGTGGGTGAGGCGGGCGCGCCTGAGCCGTTGGAGATGTGGGAGGACGTGGCGCGCCGCGCCGCCGACGACAGCGGGGTCGGCGCCGCGGCGCTCGAGGGCCTCGACGCGATCGACCTCGTCTACTGCCAGACCTGGCAGTACGACGACCCGCCCGGCCGGCTCGCCGACCGCCTCGGTGCCGACCCGACCCGTCGCTTCTACTCGGGGATCGGGGGGACGACACCGCAGGTCCTCCTGCAGGAGACGGCGGCGCGCATCCAGCGCGGCGAGTGCGACCTCGCGCTCGTCGGCGGCGCGGAGGCGCTTGCCACCCAGCGCCGGTACAAGAAGCGCGGGGAGCGGTATCCCTACTCCTTCAAGCCCGCCGAGAAGCGTCCCTATCCGTGGGAGGCACCCTTCCACCCCTCCGAGCTCGCGCACCAGGTCATGCAGGCCTGGCTCACCTTCGCGGTCTTCGACAACGCCCGGCGCGCGCACCGCGGGACCGGCCTCCCGGAGTACCGCCACGAGCTCGGCACGCTGTTCGCGCCGATGACCGAGATCGCGGCGCACAACCCGCTGGCCTGGTTCCCGATCGAGCGCAGCGTCGACGAGATCGTCGACGCGACGCCCGACAATCGGATGGTCGGCTATCCGTACACCAAGTACATGATCTCGATCATGGACGTCGACATGGCCGCGGCCGTGCTGCTGTGCAGCCACGAGACCGCCGACCGGCTGCACGTCGCGCCCGAGCGGCGGGTCTACCCCCGGGGCTGGTGCTACGCGACGGACGCCACCTACGTCGCCGAGCACGACGAGCTGTACCGCTCCCCGGCGATGGCGGCGGCCGCGGCCGAGGCCATGGCTCGTGCCGGGATCGGCGTGGACGACGTCGCGCACCTCGACGTCTACTCGTGCTTCGGCAGCTCGGTGCACTTCGCCCAGGACGCGCTCGGCCTCGCCGACGACGACCCCCGCGGCGTCACCGTCACCGGCGGCCTGCCCTACCACGGGGGTGCGGGCAGCAACTACATGACGCACTCGATCGCCACGATGGCCGACGTCTTACGCCGCGACCCGGGCTCCTACGGGCTGGTGAGCGGCGTCGGCATGCACATGACGAAGCACGTCTACGGCATCTACTGCAGCGAGCCGGGCGACCTCACGCCGCCCGACCAGGCGGCGGTGCAGCGCCGCGTCGACGCCGAGCACCCGCCCCGCCCGATCGTTCCCGCCCACGACGGGGACGCGACCGTCGCGGCGTACTCGGTGATCCACGGGCGCGACGGGCGCCCTGAGACCGGGGTGCTGGTCTGCGACGTGCCCGCCGGGCGCGTCTACGCGACGCTGGGCGACGCCGACGCCCTGCGGAGCGTGGAACAGGTCGAGCTGGTTGGTCGGACCGTGCGGCTGTCTCCCCAGCCGACGACGCTGCCCACCGGCGAGGAGGGGACCGTCAACCGGGCGGTCCTCGCGTGACAGCGAGGTGACGCAATGGCGTGGGACTTCTCGACAGATCCCGAGTTCCAGGAGCAGCTGGACTGGATCAACCAGTTCGTGCAGGAGGAGATCGAGCCGCTCGACCTCGCCTTCGGCTCACACATCGTCTACGACAAGTCGCACCCCGTGCACCGCGAGGTCGTGCGCCCGCTCCAGAACGAGGTGAAGCAGCGCAACCTGTGGGCCTGTCACCTCGGCCCCGAGCTGGGGGGCAAGGGATTCGGGCAGCTGAAGCTCGCGCTGATGAACGAGATCCTCGGGCGCTCCCACTGGGCGCCGAGCGTGTTCGGCTCCCAGGCGCCGGACACCGGCAACGCCGAGATCATCGCCCACTACGGCACCGAGGAGCAGAAGGCGAAGTACCTCCAGCCGCTCCTCGACGGCGAGATCGTGTCCTGCTACTCGATGACCGAGCCCCAGGCGGGCTCGGACCCGGCGCAGTTCACGTGCCGCGCCACGAAGGACGGCGGCGAGTGGGTCATCGAGGGTGAGAAGTGGTTCTCGTCGAACCTGCGCTACGCCGAGTTCGCGATCGTGATGGCGGTCACCGACCCCGACGTGTCCGTCTATCAGGGCACGTCGATGTTCCTCGTGCCGACGTCGACGCCGGGCGTCGACATCATCCGCAACGTCGGGTTGGGCTCCGAGCACGAGGGCGAGGGTTCGCACGCCTACGTCCACTACGACCAGGTGCGCGTCCCCGCGGAGAACCTGCTCGGCGGTGAGGGTCAGGCGTTCGTGATCGCCCAGACGCGCCTCGGCGGTGGGCGCGTCCACCACGCGATGCGCACCATCGGGATGTGCCAGCGGGCGTTCGACATGATGTGCCGGCGCGCGCTGTCCCGCGTGACCCAAGGCGAGGTCCTGGCCAAGAAGCAGATGGTCCAGGAGGCGGTCGCCGACTCCTACATCGACCTGCAGCAGTTCCGCCTGCTCGTGCTGCAGACCGCGTGGAAGATCGACCAGGTCGGCGGGCACAAGGCCCGCACCGAGATCGCCGCGGTGAAGGTCCTCACCCCGAAGGTCCTCCACGACATCGTGTACCGGGCGCTGCACATCCACGGTGCTCTCGGCGTCTCGAACGAGATGCCGCTCGCCGGGCTGTGGGCGATGCTGCCGGTGATGGGGATCGCCGACGGGCCCACCGAGGTGCACAAGGTGACGATCGCCCGCCAGATCCTGAAGCAGTACCAGCCCTACGAGGGTCTCTGGCCTCCCGAGCACCTGCCGGAGCGGCGGGCGGCGGCGCGTGCCCGCTACGCCGACCTGCTCGAGCACGAGGCGGCGCAGCTGTGAGCGTGAACGCCTGGGAGAACATCGACGAGGCGGCGCGCACCGAGGGCCTCGTCGACATCCCTGCGCTCAGTGCATGGATGGACGCGCGGGGCCTGCCGGGGTCGGGCGAGCCGATGGAGACGAGCTTCATCAGCGGCGGCTCCTCGAACGAGATCTTCGAGATCCGCCGCGGGGAGCACCGCATGGCGCTGCGGCGCCCGCCGCGCGTCGTCCCCGAGGGTCGCAACGAGACGATGCTGCGCGAGTACCGCGTGCTCGAGGCGCTGAACGGCACTGACGTCCCGCACCCCGAGGCGATCGCGGCCTGTGACGACCCGAGCGTGATCGGCGCCGCGTTCTATCTGATGGGTCACGTCGACGGCTGGTCCCCGATGAGCTACCAGCGGCAATGGCCTCCGCCCTTCGACACGGACCTCGATGCACGCGCCGGGCTCGGGATCCAGCTCGTCGACGGCATCGCCCGCCTCGCCCGCGTGGACTGGCGTGCCCGGGGCCTCGAGGGCTTCGGGAAGCCCGACGGGTTCCTCGAGCGCCAGGTCGACCGCTGGCTCGCCCATCTGCAGAAGAACAACTGCCGGGACCTGCCCGGCACCGCGGAGACGGCGGCGTGGCTGCGCGACCACATCCCGTCGACCTACGAGCCGGGGATCATCCACGGCGACTACCAGTTCGCGAACGTGATGTTCGCCCACGGCGCGCCGGCGCGGCTCGCCGCGATCGTCGACTGGGAGATGACGACGATCGGGGACCCGCTCCTCGACCTCGGTTGGGTGACGAACAGCTGGCCCCGTGAGGGTGAGGACGCGGAGGGACGCGGCTACGTCGACATGGTCGGCATGCCGTCCCACGCTGCGCTGCTCGCCCACTACGAGGAGGTGAGCGGCCGCTCGACGGCCGACATCGACTACTACGAGATCCTCGCCCGCTTCAAGCTCGCGATCGTGCTCGAGGCCCAGTACGCCCGCTACAAGTCGGGCGGCGCGGACAACCCGAAGATGGAGGCATTCGGGCCGATCACGATCGACCTCATGACCCGGGCTGCGGAGCACGCGGCGTCCGTCGGGTAGCCGGCGGCCGCGGCGCGCGGCTCATGGGAACAGCTTGGCGAGGTCGATGCAGGCGTTCTCGACCACCTCGGTGAGCGCTGGGTGGATGTATACGACGTTGTGTGCGACCTCGTCGACGGTGTTCCCGAGGTACATCGCCTGCACGAGCGGCTGGATCAGCATGGACGCCTGCGGCCCGATGAGGTGCGCCCCGATCAAGCAGCGCGTCTCGGGGTCGCCGAGCACCTTCAGGAAGCTGCTCGTGTCCTCGAGCGCCCAGCCGTAGGCGACGCCGCTGTAGCGCCGCTGCGTCGCCACGTACGGCCGTCCGGTCTCGCGGAGCTCGGCCTCCGTGGGACCGATCGCGGCGATCTGGGGACTGCTGAACACTGCGTGGGGGACCGGGACCGTGCTGGCGTGCTGGAGGTCCTCGGGGTGACGCAAGTTGTGGGCGACGATGCGACCCTCTTGGTTCGCGCAGTGCTTCAGCTGGTAGCGGCTCGTGAGGTCCCCGAAGGCCCAGATGCCGGGCTCGCTGGTGCAGAACGTGTCGTCGATGAGGACGCGGCCGTGGTCAGTCTTGACGCCGGTCCGGGCGACGTCGAGGACATCTCCGTTGGGCGTCCGGCCGACGGCCACCAGCAGACAGTCGCCGTCGACGGTGACGGGTTCGCCGTGGCGGGCGAGGGTGAGACGGATCCCGTCGCCCGTCCGTTCGACACGCTCGGCGATCGTGTCGAGCTCGAGGGTCGCCCACTCGCGCGCCTTGTTCGTGAAGGCATACGCGACGTCGGTGTCCTCGCGGGGGAGGAGCCGGTCCCCGCGGGCGCAGATCGTGACGTCGGTGCCGAGCGCCGAGTAGACGTGGCCGAGCTCGGCGGCGACGAACCCGCCGCCGAGGATCACGAGGCGGGCCGGCGCCGTGGGCCGGCGCATGATCGTGTCCGAGGTCTCGTAGTCGACGTCGGAGAGCCCGGGCAGGTCGGGGATGATCGTTCGGGCGCCGGCCGCCAGCACGAAGCGCTCACCGGTGATCGTCTCGCCGCCGACCTCGAGGGTCTTGTCGCCGACGAACCGGGCGTCCTCGTGGTACACCGCGATCCCGCGCCCCTCGCGGTAGCGCGACGCGGAGCCCGGCAGCGGGTCGAGCCGGTTCCAGACGCGGTCGTGGACCGCCGGCCAGTCGACGCCGTCAAGATGGGCGTGGACACCGAAGCGCTCCGCGTCCCGGACGGTGTCGGCCACGTCGGCGGTGTGCACCAACATCTTCGATGGGATGCACCCGCGGTTCAGGCAGGTGCCCCCGAAGCGGTCGCGCTCGACGATCGCGACCCGCCAGTCCGACAGGTCCGCGTGCCCGAACAGGAGGTTGCCCGACCCGGCGCCCACGACGACCAGGTCAAAGTGCTCCGCCATCGGTCCTCCTGCCTCGGGGCGCCCGGTTCGCTGCTGTCCCATCGTGGCCCAGAACCGCGGCGCCGCGCCGCCCGAGGTGGAGGCGATGGCGGTGGCGGCGGGGCGGCACAACCAACACCACCGGCGGGCAACCGGGTCCAGGCGCGGCGGACCCCGAGGGATCCAGCACGGCAGGACCGTGATCGCGGCGAACACCGGGAACGCCAACCAGCTGCCTCGGCGCCGCGCCCGCGTCCTCCCAGCGCGCGCCCGCGCCAGGGCTCACCGGCTGGCCTTGGACTCGAGCGCCGTCCCCGCGTCCGCTGAAACGGACTCGCGATCCGGGGAACCGCGAGTCACGATCCACACGATCTCAACGGGTCACCAATCGGGCCAGAGGTCTCGACCCGCGGTGCGTGTCAGCCACAGGGTCGACAACTCGTCACGCTCGTGTTAGAAGGCGGCTCCACGCGGCGTCCAGGTGGATCGGACGCGCCTCCTCGAAAGGAACCGCCATGGCGAAGATGGTCGTGACCCACGACGTCCTTGACGTTGACAACTGGCTGAAGGGCAAGGCGGAGCGAGCCAATGCCATCTCTGCCATGGGATGCAGCAATGTCGTGGACTACGTGGCCCAAGACGGAAGCAAGGCCATCGCTGTGACTGCCGACGCGCAGGATCCCGCGGCAGTCGTAGCCGCGATGACCTCCCCACCCGCCGAGGTCGTGGCCGCTATGGATCGGCACGGAGTCGTGCAACCGATGACGGTCTACATCGAGAGGTAGCCCGTCGCCGCGGAACTTCGGGCTGTGGTCAGCCATCAGAGGGACCGAACCGCACGAGGTCGCGTGCGCGCCGGCCGAGACTCGGTGACGTGAGAGAAACATCACCGCTCCGGTGACGCGCGCTCGTGGGTAGCGCGAGCCGGCTTGCAGCCGAACCGGGCAACGGACGCGGCTCCCGGACTAGGGCGACTCGCGGTCCCGTAACCGCGAGTCAACCAAGCAAAGTCCATACGCCTGCCCGGACCTCTCGGGCCCGGGCTTTCCAGGTGCGCGACCCGCAATTGCGCGTATCGCTAGAGACCCTTCGCCAGCAAGTAGACACCAAACACGACTTCGACTGCGACGATGACGGCGCGATGGTGCCGGCTGATCGTGGCGTTGAGTGAACCGAGCCAGCGCTGCGAGGCCGTCGGGGCCGCGAGACGCACCGCGAGTGGAAGCAGGACTGGCAAGGCCGTAATGAACAAGACGATGAGTGCGGCGACAGCCTTTCCAGTGTCGGAGACGTCGGACTTGGTGATTTCCTTCATCGCGGGGACATAGAGGATGATCGTCGTGACGTTGGTGACCATCAGCGCGGCTCCGGCACCAAAGGTCGCCAGCAGCCCCATCGGTGCACGACGTGAGGTGTCCGGGGCGTCGTCGCTGGTCGGGCTGGTCTTGTGGTCGACCAAGGCTTTGAGTGCGAGCGCCAGGAGTATGAGTCCGACGGTGACGTCGACGGCGTCGGAGACTGCGGTCTTTGTGGCGCTGGCGTGACTCGTGACGTGCGACAGGACCGTGAGTCCGAGGGCCGTCAGGACCGCGAGGGAGGCGAGGACGCCGGCCGTCAGCGCGACGCCGCGGGCCACGCCGCGGCGGGGCGAGCTGATGGTGAGAACCATGACGGTCAGAAGAGCCGGGCTAACCGCAGCTCCTAATGCGAGCGGGACAACCTGAAGAAGGAGCTTTCCCATTGCAGGTCACGCTAACGCCCGAGGCTCGTGTATGAGCCGGACCGGTCCGGCTGACGACCCCATCAACGTCGAGGATCATCGCTGATCGAACGACGCCGCGCTCTAGGTAGCTCCGGCTTCCGATGTCAACCAGCACGGAGTCGAAGGCATCGTCCTGTGGCCCGATCGGTGCGCAGGAGGTTCGCCAGGTGACTTCGTCCGCGAGTCGGCTGCCCAACCGTGCGTGCGCCGCGCTTCACCGGGTAGGGCGATCGTTTCCCCGGGCGTCCGGCTGCCGGTCGTGTCGGCGCGTCCACGTTGCAACGAGGACGGCGTGGCTGATGTCTCCGCGGTCGAGGACGGTGGCATCATCCCCCAAATGCGCAGGCTGACTCCCATAGCCGTCCTCGTGGCAGTGCTATCCAGCCCGACGCTGGCTGGTGCCGCTACACGCCCGCGGCTGGACGCCAATGCGCGGCAAGTGTGTTTCGAGGTCGCCTTCTACAACGGACAGGAGGCTGGCAGCGCAGGCCGAGCGAGCACCGTCGCCTACATGGCCGGGTTGCTCAAGCGATCTCGGTCGAAAGGTGCTCGCTCGCTTGGTCGCCAGCTTGGGCAGGCTGTCGGGCCAGCGGCTCAGCAGGCCGCAGTGGATCTGGTCACCCGGTTCTGTGCACGCGGCGGCGATCCCGTCGGGCCAAACTTCTATCTACCCCGCTGAGGTCGTTGGCCTGGCGGTGCCGGACCAGGCTCGCGAGGTGAGCCCTCTCGCGACTCGCGGTTACAGAACCGCGAGTCAGCTGGGTCGCCTCGCAGTTGGCAAGACCAGAAAGGGGGACCTGGCGACAAGATGGCCGCTGGGTTGGCGAACGGGTCGGTAGATCCCGTCGTTGCTCGTCGAGGAGCAGCCGTCCGAGCGCCAACCGTCGAGTCAGGTCCACGAGGCGAGCGCGTCCGCTCGCTCAGCGAAGGCATCCCGAGCCGACTCGTAGCCAAGTCGGACGGCGTCATCTATGGCGCCGTAGTCATTCAGAGAGATGTGCTCGACCGGCGGCGTGAGGAAGAGGTCGCACAGCTCGCGGGCGCGGGCGTGGCCAGCGAGACCTGTAACGAGGGCCGTACGGTTGAGGGTCTGAAGAACGCTGGGGAAATTGGGCAGCCGAAGCGCGCGTGGGATTTGGCGTAAGACCGCGCCAAGCCGCGGAGCGTCGGTCGTGCCGGGCGGCGCGGAGAAGGTGCTCTGCCGTGAGACGTTGACCGCGATCACGTGTCGCGCACCCGTCTCCTTCATCGGCACGACGGGAAGGTTGTCGATCACCGCTCCGTCAACGAAGAGTGCCCCATCCTCATCGACAACTGGAGGCCAAATACCGGGCGGTGTGGCGCTCGCCAACGTCCAACGTGCCACCGGCCCCGTGTCTCTTATCGAGAGGCAGCATCGCGTCAGGTCGACCGTCGCGACTTGGCAGGGAAGCCAGAGATCCTCAAGGTCGGCGTGGCCAAAGAACCGCTCGACCATGCGTTCCCCCGCTGACGGTGACAGCAACGAATAGAGGGGAAAGGCGGGACGCTTCACGACGCGATTCGCGGACCATTCGGCGCGATTCGCCGTGTGCATGCGCTCGGAGGACCATCCTGCGGCGATCTGCGCGCCAATGACCGCTCCGACGCTTGCGCCGGCGATGCGGTCAATCGGAAGGCTCGCCTCGGTAATCGCACGCCAGACGCCGATGTGGGCCATCCCGCGGCCGCCGCCCCCGCCGAGCACTAGTCCGATCTCCTCCTCCCGAACGGCTCGACCAAGTCGATCGAAGTCGTCGGCCGACTCCTTGCGAACGTGGTGATGTGCAGCGAATGGCCACACGGCGAGGCGTCGGCGCGTGTTGCTGGGTAGCGCACGGGAAGCTGGGTGCAGGAGGACGAGTTCGACGCGAGGATCGCACCCATAGTCTGAAACCGTCGACAACAGCGGTCCCACCTCGCCGAGGCCGGGAGCACGATCAGCGTCGGCCAGCACAAGAATCCGGTCGGCTTGACGTAGCGCCGCAACGGCGGCGTCCGACGCTGGTGCGTGGACCTCGAGTACTGCGATGCTCGCGGTGCGATCGTGCGCGTCGAGCGTCTCCTTCAGCGCCTCTGCTGCTTGACTGGGGTTGCCATCACTGCGCCAACGAAGCACAGCGCCGTGTCGCTCCAGTGTGCGTACCAGACGATCGCTGACGGCTCGCATGTCGACGCCGTCCTCAGTCGCTACCAACGCGACCGTCGTGGCCGCCGTCTTCACCGTGTCACCGACCGATCGTCCCGACAGCGCCGCGCGAGTCGCGATCACACGCACGAGGCTCGTAATCACCTCTGGGGCCGATTGAAGAAGCGTGTCCAGCGTGGCCCGGGGAAGGCGGATGAGATCCGTGTCGCGAACCGCACGTACCGTCGCGGTTCGCGACACGCCGGCCAGCAAGCCGAGCTCGCCAACGGGCTGACCCGATGCAATCTCGCCGATGACTCGTTGCGACCCGTCACTCTCGGTCGAGGCGCGGAGCCGCCCCCGAAGCACAAAGCAGGCGCTGTCGGCTGCTTCTCCCTCGTTAAAGACGACCTCGCCGGCATGGACCCTCAGCCACTCGACCTCCGTGGCCAGCGCTTCGAGAGCGTCTGGCGACAGCGCGGAGAGCAACTCGAGACGCGCTAGCTGGTGCGCGTTCCTCTCGGATTCCGGCAGCGGCACCGGCACGGCCGGATCGTAACCCGGTTAACGTGTCTCGCGGCTGAAACGCTTGTCGCGTGCGGCCCCGGGCGCGATCATGAGGTCGTCCCAAGCGGGGCGGGGGTGGCGTGGGTTCGAGCACCGACGGTGCGTGCCGATATGCAAAGGGTGACGTACACCGGGTTCTGCGCGAGGTCGCGCTCGAGCGGCTCCGGGCCAGTGGCCGGACAGCGCGGGGTGGGCTCCGCGGCTGGGTCGCCGTCGTTCCCGCGCTCCTGTGGTTCTACGCGACCCTCGGCCTGCTGCTCTTCGTGCACCTGTCGCTGATGTGGGACGTCGTGTGCACGGTATCGCTCGGCCTCGCGGTCACAGCCAACTTTACGGTGGTGCACCACACCGCCCTCCACCAGGTGCTCGCGCGTTCCCACCGAGTGAACTGGGCCGTCGCCTACCTTGCCGCTCCACTCGCGATCAGCTGCCGATGGTGGACGGTGAAGCACAACGAAGGGCATCACGCGTTCACGAACGTGGAGGGCCTCGATGGCGACGTGAGCCAGGGGGCGATCCTCCGACTTGACTCGCTCCAGCCGCTGCGCCGCTGGCACCGTTATCAACATCTCTACGTGTGGGCGCTCTATCCGTTCGCTGGCGCGGCCATGGCTTTGAACGGCGACCGTCAGTTCATCGTCTTCGGACGCCTGAAGGGCCGCAAGGTCCGTGACGCCAGCGCCTTGCGAACATTCGGGCTGACCGTCGAGAAGTTTGGGATCCTGCCGGTGTTCCTCGCGCTGGGGTTTGCGACCCACCCCGCGTATGGCGTGCTCGCCGTGCTTGCCGGGGTCTTCCTCGTTGCCGGCACGGTACTGGCTGCGATCCTCGCCCCGACTCACTACGTCGAGCCGGTGGAGTTCCCGGTACCTGACAGAGGGGTCATCGCCTCCGAATGGGCGGTCACGCAGGTGCTCGGCGCGGCGAACGTCCGGCTCGGGAATCCGTTGCTGCGCTGGTATTTCGGTGGGCTCAACCAGCACATCGAACACCACCTCTTTCCCCGAATCGCACCTGTTCACTTGCGTTCGATCGCGCCCGGCATCAAGGCGACGTGCGAGGACCTCGGGCTGCCCTACCACGAGTTTCCGAACCTACGTGCGGCGTTCGCCTCCCATTACCGCTTCCTACGCGAGCTCGGCCGTGACGCTGCCGTGGCCTCCTCTGCATCGGAACGCCCGACGGCCCCGCGCTTGGCGGTTTTGGAGCCCCTCGCACACCCGTAGACGACCACAGCTCATCGTTGGTTTGGCCGATTCGGGGCGTCAAGGCGTCTGGCGGCGCGGCGAGCTTGAGGACGCGACCGCGGTGCCCAACGAGGCTGGCCGGCTCTCACGAGCCGACCTTGAGGCCAGTGGGCTCAGGGCACGGATCAGGCAGCTGCGCAAGGACAGCCGCGCCCCAGCAGCCCTTCGATGAACTCGTGATCTGTGGAACTGCGAGTTCGTTCCGTCCCGGGCTCCGACGGTTTGGCTGAACGCCGAGTCGCGAGGAGCGCAGGCGCGGTTCGCGGTTGGACCTCGGTCCAATGGCTGTCCGGAGCTGGCCCGGCGTCCATCTGCCAGGGCGCGCTGCCAGGGCACAGCGCGCGGCAGCGAGTCTACGATTGGGAAGCGGGAACTGAAGCCGCGCACGGGGTGAGGCGGTGATCATGACGGGGGGAGCCTGGGGGCAATGAGCCCGTTGCGCCCCGTTTCCCTCGACCCGGCGACGATCGACGCGCGGATCTCAGAGAGCTTGCTTCTGGGGGAACTCGAACCGGAGGCGCGAGCGCTCGTGCGGGACGCGGTCCAGCCGCTGCTGTGTCCAGGTGGCGAGTTTCTCATCCATCAGGACGACTCGGCCGACGCCATGTACCTCGTCACCAGCGGGCGCCTCCAAGTGGTGTCGATCGGTCCCGATGGCACCGAGACCCCGATTGCGGAGATCGGGCGAGGCGAAGTCGTCGGTGAGATGGCTCTCATCAGTCGTGAGCCCAGGACTGCGAGCGTTCAGGCGTTGCGTGACACGCAACTCCTGAAGCTGCCTGTTGAGACGTTCACGAGGCTCGTGCGCGACTATCCGGAGGCACTGCGACGTGTCGGCGGAACGATCGTCACCCGCCTCATACGAACCTTTCGGACCGTCACGACGAGCAGTCCCGTCCAGACCATTGCGGTCGTCGCGCTCGACGATGGCTCGCCCCGCACCTTCGCACGTCAGCTCTCGAGGGCCCTCGTCGGGATCGTCGGTGACGTCGCGCACCTCGATGTCGACTCGCCTGCACGCATGCACGAGGGTGTGGGAGAGCGAGACCCCGACCTCCTTGCCCAGTTCATGTCTCGGGAAGAAGACGAGCACGACTTGCTCGTCTACGACACGAATGCAGATGATCCTGAATGGACGGAGCTGTGCGTACGGCAGGCCGACCTTGTGCTGTTCGTCGCCGACGGGGCGACATCTCCGATGCCTCGACCCATCGAGCGGCACCTTGCCGGCGTTCGTGGCAACCGGCGTACCGAGTTCGTGCTCATGCACGGCGCGCACGTCTCCATGCCGCGTGGGACGAGCCGCTGGTTCTCAGAGCGAACTGTCTCGCGCCATCATCACGTCCGCGCCGGCCACGCTGCCGACATCGCCCGCGTCGCACGTCTCATAACCGGGCGCGGGATCGCGGTAGTCCTGGGCGGTGGCGGAGCACGCGGCTTTGCGCACCTCGGAGTCCTGCGAGCCTTGGAGGAGTTCGGGGTACCGATCGACGCCATCGGCGGCACCAGCATGGGATCGCTCATCGCCAGCGGAGTAGCGCTGGGCCTTGACGCTCCGGCGCGCGTTTCGGCTCTCCGCGAGGCCGTCATCGAGGGCCCGTCGGCTCTCGACCTGACGTTTCCAGCCGTCGCTCTCGCCTCCGGAGCACGCGTCACCGGCAACCTCCAGCGCTTTTTTGGTGACACGAATATCGACGATCTCTGGGTCGACTACTTCGCCGTTTCGTGCAACCTGACCCAAGGCGAGGTCGTGGTGGATCGAACGGGTCCCGTGTGGCAGGCCGTGCGCTCCAGCCTGTCTATTCCCGGGATCTTTCCGCCCGTGCGGCGGGGCAACGACCTCCTGGTCGACGGCGGTGTCCTCGACAACCTCCCCGTCGAAGAGATGCAGCGGCTCCACGAAGGCGCCTACGTCATCGCGGTCGACGTCTCGAACAAGCGGGATCTCGTCGCCGGGGACCTGCCAGAGGCGGGGATCGTGTCCGGGTGGCGGGCGCTGGTCGAGCGGTTCAACCCGCTACGCCCCCGAAGTGAGAGCGTCGGCATCGCGAGGATCCTCATGCGCCTCACCGAACTCAGCTCGGCTTTCGGATTCGAGGCCGACCTTGCTGACCTCGTCCTACGACCGCCCGTCCAGGCGTTTGGCGCGATGGACTTTCGTCGTTCCCTCGATGGTCTCGAGGACGTCGGTTATCGCTACGCGAAGACCGAGATCGCTGAATGGCTCACCTCCCATGACGCGCCGCCGGTGCTGTGCTCTAATGCGGCGAGCATCTGCGAGCCTGAGCGGCATGGTTAGGCCGCCTCGCTCGCCCGACGGAGAAGGTTCTCGCTAGTCCATGTGGCGCATCAGTCTCCGGGACCTGCAGTACCGCCTCCGACGATTTCTCATTGCGATCGCCGTGACCGCGTTGGTGTTCGGGATTGCCGTCGCGATCGACGGGATCAAGCAGACGCTTCAACGTGAGCCGGCTGACCTGGTCGCGAGCTTCCACGCCGACCGCTGGGTCGTGCGCGCGGGGAGCGCGGGCCCATTCACGACGACGGCCCTACTCCCCGAGTCGGTGGTGCAAGCGCTACGCGCCACTCCCGGGGTACGTTCGGCAGAGCCCCTGGTGACCGGCCGATCGACGGTGCTCACGGGCACACGCAACAACGTCAACCTTCTCGGCTATGACCTGCGACGCGGTGGTCCCCCGATCATCGAAGGGCGCGCACCGCTCACTCCGAGCGAAGCCGTGGTCGGCAGTGGGATCAACGTGGGTGTCGGCGAGCAACTGCGCACGACGAGCGGACAATTCCGGGTGGTCGGGAAGGTACAGGGCATGCGTTACAACGGTGGCGCGTCAACGATCTTCCTCACGGTCGAGGGTGCCCAGCGAGTCAGTGTCGCCGGCCAGCCGCTCATCATGGGAGTGGCAGTCACGGGTCAACCGCGCCCCCTACCTCCCGGGCTGTCCGACGCCAGCAACGCGACTTCGGTCAACGACTTGCGACTCACGATCAAGAACGCGACGAAGACCATCGACTTCGTCGCACTGCTGTCATGGCTCATCGCGGCTGGCGTGATCAGCGCGATCGTCTACCTCACGGCCATCGAGCGGACCCGCGACTTCGCCGTTCTCCGCGCCACCGGCTCCCCTGATCGCCGCATCGTCGGTGCCCTGATGATCCAGTCCTCGATCGTCGCCATCATCGCGGCCGCGTTATCGGTGCCACTCGCGTTGGTTCTCCGCAACGGCATGCCAATGCCGGTCACCCTCAACGGCGGCTCTGTCGTGACGATCTTGCTCGTGGGCGTGGTCGTGGGTGTCGTCGCGAGCCTGGCCGCGGTGCGCCGAGCGCTCACCACCGACCCTGCGGTCGCATTCGGGGGCGCGTGATGCCGGACGTCACAGTCCGCGACCTCACCATCGAGTACTCGAGCGGGGGCTACAAGGTCCGCCCGTTCGAAAACTTCGGCCTCGACCTGAAGACAGGTGAACTCGTCCTCTTCCTCGGCGCGAGCGGGTGCGGGAAGACGACGCTGCTTTCGGTGCTGGCCTCGCTGTTGACCCCAACTTCGGGGACCGTGTTCGTCGGCAGCACCGAGGTGACCGGCCTAAAGGGTGCCGCGCTCGCCGAGTATCGCCGGACCGGCGTAGGGGTGATCTTCCAGGGTTTCAATCTCATCCCCAGTCTTACCGCTCGAGAGAACATCGAGATCTCGATGAGCGCGGCCGGCCGCTCCCGCAAAGAAGCCCGCGACCGCTCCGCTGAGCTGCTCAAGTTGGTCGGACTCGAGGATCGAATGCACCACCGGCCGCGTGCGCTGTCGGGGGGCAGCAGCAGCGCGTCGCCATCGCTCGGGCGCTCGCGCTCGACCCACCGCTCGTCGTTGCCGACGAGCCCACTGCGTCGCTCGACTACGTCCAGGTGGATGGCGTGCTCCGGCACTTGCGGGATCTCGCCGCCCCGGGGCGCATCGTCGTGGTCGCGACCCACGATGAGCGGCTCCTACCCCTCGCCGACCGGATCGTCGAGCTCACCCCCCGCGCGGTCTTGGACCAACGACCGCCGGAGCACGTGGAGCTCACACCCAACGAGATGCTCTTCCAGCAGGGTGATAAGGGCATGCTCGTATACGAGGTCGACCGAGGCACAATCGAGATCGTGCGAGAGCTTGCAGACGGTGGCGAGGAACTCCTCACGATCATCGAACCCGGCGGGTACTTCGGGGAGCTGGCACCGATGTTCGGCCTCCGGCGCGCGGCGGGCGCGCGCGCTGGCGGGTCGGGCGCCGCCGTCACCGGGTACAACCTGCGCGACTTCCGCGGCCGTCGCGGTCGCGACGCCACGGGTCCTTCCACCGAGTGACGAGCTACCGACACGGTCTGGAAACCGCTAGAACGGGCCATTCACCAGGGACGCCCTGAGAGTCCGAGTGTCGACTTCGAACCCAGAGCAGGGCACAACGAGTCTGTGACGGACCCGTCCCCATCATCCAGCGAAATGAGGGGTGACGGCGGCGGTGGTCGCCGCGGCCACGCAAGGCGGACGCGGGATCTGCGAAGCGGGTGCGCCGGTCAGACAGGCACCGACGATGTCACCGGTGTGAACGATCTGGGCGCCTTGGGCCAGTGACGCGGCATAGGGATTGGACCCGAGTGCCGGATCGGCGATGTTGAAGTAGACATCGCCGGACAACACGGGCTGGAGGGCACCCGGCGGGGGTGGTGGCGGCAGGCTGCTCAGGTCACACGGCCCACCAGGCCCGGTGAAGGGCGGCACGAAGCCGACGGTCAAGTCGGTGGCGTCGGGCAAGCCTCCGAGCGTGTACGCCCCCTGCGCGTCGGTGATCGCCCCGCCGACGGGTCCAGTCAGATTCGATGCGGCGAACACCACGATGCACGCGCCAGGCTCCGGGATGCCGCCGACCGTCAGGACAGTCCCGGTAATCGTTCCGCCCGACGCGACGGACACGCAGTCTGTCCCCGGAATTCGAGCACCGAGGCACACGTCAAGGTTCTGGGTACCCGCGGCCACGGGAGTCGCGGTTCCAGGAGGCACGAGTGAGGGCGAAAGGGCCACGTTCCGGTACCACGCGGGAGCCGGACTCGCCGCCACGGGAGGCGACGAACAGTCGCCCGGGTGACTCGGCCCGAAGAACGCCATGTCGTACGCGTGCGCTGAGAGCGCTTGAAACGAGAACGTCCCATCAGGCGCGGACTCGGCGAAGCCGGCTTCCATCGGGGGCGCGGACCCAGTGTCGTCGAACAGCACACAGACACCGTCGAGCGGATGAGCTGTGATGGCATCCACGACCCGTCCCGTGATCGGGTCCTGGGCGGCTTGCGCCGGAGCGGACCCGGCGGCGACAAACCCGGTGGCGGCTATCACGGCCAGAGCGACCAGTTGAGCAAGCATTGGCTCGACCCTTCTCACCGTCGACCACCAATCACTGCCTGCTCACTCGGGTCGCGTCGACCCCGCTCCCACGTAGATCGTGACACACCCGTGAACGATCCCGCTGGACCTCGGGGGAGGAGCGAGGCGTTCTGGCGCAGGTATTGCCTCGTCAGGATCCGGCGCCCAGGAGCTGCGCAGCGACATGCGCGTCGCGCTCACCGCGCGAGGATTCGCGTTTCCGGCCTCTACGAGGCCGCCAGCCGACGAGCGGTGACCCACTCGCTTCGCTGGTCCATTTCGGCCACGTCGCTCTTTGATCGTGGGACCGTGAGTCGGCTTGCGTCCGGAATGAGCGAGCCCGTGATTCGCGGTCTCGCAGACCGCGAGTCGACGACCACTGACGAGCGCGCTGCTGCCGTCGGACTCTGCCCTCGCCGGCTCTGCCGCTGCTACGCCCTGCCCCGACGCCCGCCATCGGCGAGACGTCTACTGGGCGATCATCATGTCAACTGACGATCGCGAATGTTCACGATTCGTTGGGTAGTTGCGCGGTTGGTCGGGTGCTGATGCCTCGGTGGTGAACCGGGCGCGCGCACGGGGCCAGCGCCCGCCACGAGCGCCTTGAGGTCGCTGGGTTTCTTGCCGAAACTGTGACGTGCTCCGCCTCAGGCGTGGACCAGCCCTCCTGGCGCTCATCGTCGTCACCGCGCTCGTGCCGGCGATCGCTGCCGCGCAGACCGAGGGAGGCAGCGGCGAGCAATCGCTGCAGAACCGAGTCGCGGAGTCATCGGCCGCCGAGCTCCAGGCTATCGCCGCCGTCCACGCGGCGGAGCAGCAGGCGGCTGAGCTCACCGACCGTGCCGACGAGCTGAGCGCAGAGCTGGCCGCCGCGCAGGCCGCGCTCGACCCGCTGCAGGCCCGGGTCGATGAGCTGACTGCGCAGGAGCACGCCGCCGAGCAGGCATTCGCTGATGCGAAGGCGCGCCTGGACGCGTCAGCCGGCTCAATCCTTATCACCGAAAGCCAGAGCCAGGGCTACGACTCCCTCGAGGCGGCTGCGCCCGCCGACCTCCTCACCGCCGAGCACGACCTCGCCAACCTCGCCACGGCTCGCACCGCCGTCGTGGATCGGGTCCTGACGCTGCGCGACTCGGTCGCCACGAAGCAGGCGGCGGCCGAGGATGCGGCGCGTCCGTTCCAGGAGGACCGCGACCGGATCGCCACGCTGCTCGACCAGGTCCAGCCGGCCGAGACCCAGGCGGTCCAGGCGCAGGCCGCGGCGCAGGCGCAGCTGACCGCGATCCGCGAGCAGAAGGGCACGTACGAGGTCGAGCTGAACGCGCTCGACGGCGCAGCGGACTCCATCGCCGTGCTCCTGCGCTCCCTCCCTATCGTCCCTGGCCCCGTCGCTCCCTGCGACGTGCGCCCGGTGCCCGGCGGGATCACCAGCCCGTTCGGGCCCCGCATCGACCCGATCACCGGCAACCCGGGGTTTCACACCGGCGTCGACATGTATGCCACGTACGGCACGCCGATCCACGCCTGTCGGTCCGGCACGGTGGTGATCGCCAGCCCGCAGGGCGGCTACGGCAACGCAGTCGTCATCAACCACACCGGCGGGATGGCCACCCTCTACGCCCACCAGTCCCGCATCGCAGTCGTCCCCGGGCAGGTCGTCAACGCCGGCGACGTCATCGGCTACGTCGGCGCGACCGGCTACGCCACTGGGCCCCACCTGCACTTCGAGGTGCGCCTCGACGGCAACCCGGTGAACCCGATCAGCTTCCTCCCGTAGCCGGGCGAGTCGCGATCGCCGGAACCGCGAGTCGGGCTTGCAGCCGAAACTCGCGACGGCGTGACTCGCGAATGGGCAGACCGCGAGTCATCTCCTGAGATCGCCTTTCCATCCGAGCCGCAGTCGAGATCGTCACAGCTCCGTCAGTCGACGGCCGTCAAGCCAGAAGGTTGTCGGCAGGCCCTGGGTTGTGAACGGCAGGTCCGCGGGCGTCAGGGTTGTGAGGTCGTAATGGTTCCTGAGCGCCCTCGGTGCTCCGAGCCCGTGGACGAGATCGAGCACCATGTGTGAGGCGTCGCAGCGCTGACCTTCTGTCGGGCGGCAACGCACACCGAGGGTCGCGAGCCGGTCGCGGTAGCGGGCCTCGTCGAGCACCGGGTCGACGCGCTCGAGCTGAACAGGGTCTTCGGCTTGGTGATCCTCGCTCTCCACCGTCATCATCGTTCGGCTGTAGAAGACCCGGTGCCCAGCCAGCTCCAGGCGAATGCCTAGGTGGTAATCCTCCCCGCCGATCCCGTCGCAGAGCTCGTCGAACCCGTTCACATCGACGAGCACCTCACGCGGGGCTCCCATGCTCATCGTGTAGAGCTGGCCGCCCTCGACGGGGACCACGCGGCGTTCGTCTCCGAGCGTCCAGCGTCTGTCCCGTCCGGATGCGAGCAGCCGGCTAGACCGAAGAACGCCATTCGAGACGCACATATCGGCGTGTCGTTGGTAGGCACCGGCGACGACGTACTGATGGCGGGCTGCCTCACGGACGGCGGACCACCAGCCCGGCATCGGGACGATGCAATCATCTACGAAGGCAACGTACGCGTGCGCCGCGTAGACGATCCCCGTGTTCCGAGCGCTTGCGGCCGCGAAGAGCGGGCGCGCGGTCCGCTGAGATCGGCCGTTGTACGCTGTGGCTTCGCCGCGGCGTACACGAACTCGAAGCGTCCGGCGACCGTGTCTTCGAAGGTCGCGCGTCGTCCGTCGTTCGCGAGGCCATCGACCATGACCAGCTGGACATGATCAGCCTCGTCGACCTGTCGTGCCAGGCCGTCCACGAACCAGTGGAAGAGCGGCTCTTGACGATGCGTCGTGTAGACGACGCTGACGGCGGGACCCAGGATCCGAGGTCGTCGCTGCAGGCCGGCGCGGGAGATCCTGCGCATCGATCCGGGACGATATGCGCGCGATCGACCCTGCAGACCTCCCGATGTCTTCCCGAGATCGAATGCGGTGCCCCCTCGTTCCGGAGCAACGCCCCTTACAGGTCGACCAGCGGCCGGCCGTCGAACCAGAAGGTGGTGGGCAAGCCCCGACTCGTCGCGGGCAGGTCGGCCGGTCGGACGTCGCGCAATGTGAAATGGTTCCCAATGCTCTGGGGCTTTCCCAACCCGTAGACGAGGTCGAGGGCCATGTGCGACGCGTCGCAGCGGCCCTCGATGGTCCGGTCGCTCACGCCGAAGGCGGCAAGCCGCTCGCGATAGGCCTGCTCGTCGAGGACCAGGTCGATCTGTTCGAAGGGAAGGGGATACCTGACGGCATGGTCCTCGCTCTCGATAGTCGTCATCCCGCGGCTGTAGAAGACGCGATGGCCCGCCATCCCCAGGCGGATTCCCAGGTTGTAGTCCTCGCCGCCGATCCCGTTGCAGAGCTCGTCGAAGCCGTTCACCTCGAGCATGACCTCGCGAGCGACGCCGAGGCTCGCTCCATACAGCTGACCGCCCGTGATCTCGACGACGCGGCGATCATCGCCCAGGGTCCACCGCGAGTCGATGCCCGACGGCTCGACAGTGCTCGACTCGAGTAGTCCATCGAATACCTGCACGTTCATGTGCTTCTGGTAGGCGCCCGCGATCACGTACTGGTGGCGCGCCGCCTCGCGCACCTGGCCCCACCAGCCGGGCATCGGGACGCTGCAGTCGTCGACGAAGACAAGGTAGGGGCGCGACGCGTGGACAACGCCGGTGTTGCGCACGCTCGCGGCCGCGAACAGCGGACGGGAGGTGCGCTGATGCGGACCGTTGAACGCCGTCGGCTTGGCCCCGGCATACTTGAACGCGAAGCGCTCTGCGACGATCGCCTCGAACCGGGCGCTCCGGCGCGGACTCGGGAGACCGTCAACGAGTACCACCTCAACGTCGTCTTCGTCGTCGAGCTGGCGCGCCAAGCCGTCGGCGAACCAGTCGAACTGCGGCTCCTCGCGGTGCGTGGCGTAGACGACGCTCACGGCCGCCCTCACGATCGAGGCCCTTCGCTACGATGCCACGTCCGGAGGTCGAGGCCATGGCGCAGGGGGTGATGTCCGGGAGCGGTCTGACCTTCGTGCCGGTGGCGATCGCGGGCGCGCCGACCGTCCATGTCTGCATCGATCGCTCCGCCGGCGATCCCGTCGCCGCCTGGTTCATCGACCACGACTGGATCGATGAGCCGGTGCAGCGAGCGTTCCTCGAGCTGGTCCGCCCTGGCATCCGCGTGCTCGACCTCGGGTGCCACTTGGGCACCTTCTCCTTGGCCGCGTCCGCCCTCGGTGCCGACGTGCTCGCGGTGGACGCCGCGCCCGCCCACGTCGAGCTGTTGCGCCAGGCGGCGCACCGCAACGGCTTCGACCGCCTTCGGGTGGTGCACGCAGCCGTCGCCGACGAGCACGTCGCGGGCCCTGAGGGTCCGGGTGTGGTCCCGTTCGTCGTGCGGAGCATCCACGGGCACGTTCACGCCTCCGATCAGCCCTCGGAGGAGGCGATCGATGTGCCGGTGGCGAGCGTCGACCAGCTGCTCGAGCTCGTCGGCTGGGAGGACGTCGACGTCGTCAAGATGGATATCGAGGGATCGGAGGTGGCCGCGCTCCGAGGCATGCGACGGTTGCTCGACCGCGAAGCACGGCCCGCGATGGTGCTCGAGAGCAACGTGTCCATGCTCGAGCTCTTCGACTCGTCGGTCGTCGAGCTGCGCTCGGCGCTGACCGAGCGGGGCTACGAGCTGCTGCTCATCGACCATCTGCACCCGGGAGTTCTCGTCGAGACCCAGGCCGAGACCGTCCAGACCGAGGCCGCCTCGGACATCCTCGCGCTCGCCTCGCGTCCCGCCGGGTTTGCGCAGCGATGGCGAATCGAGCCCGGCCTGACGAGAGAGGCGACGGTGGCGCGAGTCCTCGACGCCGCCGCGAGCCCCGCCGCCGGCTATCGGCGCGCTGCGGCCGATCTCCTTCGCCACGGACCGCCCTGGCTCCGTGATGCCGCGGGCGTCGCGCCGGCAGTCCACGCCCTGGAGCATGACGTGGCGCACGAGGTTCGTGCGGTCGGCGTGCAGTGGCAGGGATCGGCGTACGACTACCTCGACACGCCCGAGCCTCGATCGGGTGGGATCCCCGAGGGTGTGGTCGTCCTCGCAGAGCGGTTGTCGTTCAGCCGGCCTGACCGCGCGCTGGAACATCCACCCGGTACCCCCGCCCACGACGCCGAGCTGGTGCTCCGCGACGTGTCGTTCCACCTCAACCAGGGGGAGCCGGTGGCGTTGCTCGCGTCGGGCGACACGCAAGCCGCCGAGTGTCTGCTCTCGGTCGTCGCGGGCCGACACGCCGCCGTCACCGGCCGGCTGCTCACCGCCGGAGCGATCATTGCGGTCAGCCCACGCGAGCAGGGTCTCGAACCCGCGCTCTCCGTGGCGGAGAACGCGGTGATCCTCGGGACGTCCGCCGGGGCTCCGGTCGCGGCGATCGACGCCCGGCTCGAGGAGGTGCTCCGCGGTGCGAGGCTGTGGGAGCACGCCGACACCGAGCTGCAAGTCGTCGGCGCCGAGGCGGCGGCGCGGCTGTGCCTCGCGCTCGCCCTCGAGTGCACCCGTCCTGCCGTCCTCCTCGTCGGTGACGTGCCGGGCATCACCGACCCCGAGTTCCTCGCGTGGGCTCGGGACCGATCAGCCACGCTGCGCGCCGGCGGGACCGCGATCGTGCAGCTCGTCGGCGACGCCACGCCGCTGCTGTGCGAGCCGAGCCGGGCCTTCTGGCTCGAGCAGGGTGCGCTGCGCGCCGCGGGGCATGCCCCCTCGCTCATGGAGGAGGCCCGCCTCCGGCGACTCGGCTTCGCATCCGCCCCAAGCGGGTGGACAGAAGAAGCGGTCCCATGACGCGACCCGGTCCCCGCATCGCTTTGTGCATGATCGTCCGGGACGAGGCCGGGATCATCGAGCGTTGCCTCCGCTCGGTGACGGGTCTCGTGGACAGCTGGGTCATCTGCGACACGGGCTCGACGGACGAGACGCCCGAGATCGTCCGGGCAACTCTCGACGGGGTACCCGGCCAGCTCCACCACACCAGCTGGGTGGACTTCGGGCACAACCGCAGCGAGCTCATGCGCCTAGCCGAAGGCGCCGGCGACTACCTGCTGCTCCTCGACGCCGACATGACCATCGACCAGCGGGCACCCCTACCCGAGCTGACCGCAGACGCGTACCTGCTCCGAGAGCGGGGGGCGCTCGACTTCGGCGTGCTCCGCCTCGTTCGCGGGAACCGCCACTGGTGGTACGAGGGGTCGACGCACGAGCACCTGTGCACCGACGGCCAGATCACCCAAGCCGAGCTCCCCGCGCTGCAGGTCCACCACCACGCCGACGGTTCGTCCCGGGAGGGCAAGCTCCTGCGCGACCTGGGCCTCCTGAAGCGCGAGCTCGCCGGCGGCAACGCCTCGCCGCGGACGTCCTTCTATCTGGCGCAGACGTACCGCGATCTGGGACGGCGGGAGCCCGCCATCCGCTGGTACCGGAAGCGGGTTGACCTGGGTGGCTGGGACGAAGAGGTCTTCTACGCCAACCTCCAAGAGGGGATCCTGCGCCTCGACGACGGCATCAGCGACGCGAGCAGCGTCTTGCTCGAAGCCTGGGCCCGGCGCCCGACGCGGGCCGAACCCCTCTATTACCTCGCCCGCGCGTACCGCGAACGAGGAGATACCGAGGTCGCGCACCTCTTTGCCAACCGCGCCCTGGAGATCCCGTATCCGGCCGACGTGTTGTTCGTGCACCGCTGGGTCTACGACTGGGGCGGGCGCCTCGAACGGGCGATCGCCGCAGGTCGCCTGGGGCACCTACACGAAGCCCGCGACGACCTGCGGCTCATCGCCCGCCGACAGGATCTCCCTGAAGGGCTACAGGCGTTCGTCGAGACCGAGCTCGAGGAACTCGAGGAGCGCCTCGAGCGCCGGACCGGCAGGCCGCCGCGCTCCGGTTGGCCGCGGCGCCTCGGCGCGGCCGCTCCGAGTCTCCGCATCGGGGAGCTCAAGCTCGATGTGCGGCCGAGCTGGCCGACGTTCAACCCGAGCATCGCCCCCAACGGCAACGGGTTTCACTTAATCGCACGGACCGCGAACTACCGCATCAACGACGGCGTCGTCCACGACGACGGCATCCTCCGCAACATCAACTACCTCGTCTATGTCGACGAGCACCTTGGCGTGAGCGGGATCGAGCCGATCGAGGACCACACCGACGCCGTCCGGTATCCGTCGCAGGTCCGGGGCTACGAGGACTGCCGCCTCATCAGAGTTGACGGCACGTGGCTCGCAAGCGCCACCGCCTGCGAGCTGAACCCCATCGAGCGGCGCGAGATCGTCTTGCTTACCATCGACGGGGCGAGGATCACCGAGCTGCGGGCCCTCGACGGGCCCCACCCCGGCCGGCACGAGAAGAACTGGATGCCCTTCGTGCTCGACGGTGCCCTGCATTTCGTCTACCGCTGCAGCCCGACGGTGGTGCTTCGCTGTGATCACACGACGGGCCGGACCGTCCTCGTCCGAGACGGCGACAGGCCGATCGTCACCAACGACCTGCGGGGCGGGTCCCAAGGGGTCCCGCTCGACGACGGCTCGTTCCTCTTCGCCGTCCACGAGGTCGACCGCCGCACCGATCGACCCCGCTACGTCCACCGCTTCATCCGTCTCGCCGAAGACCTCGAGTTCGACGCGATCTCGGAGCCGTTCACGTTCACCTCGGACCGCGTTGAGTTCTGCGGCGGCATGGCCAGACGAGGCGATGAGCTGGTCCTCAGCTTCGGCGTGAGCGACGCCGCCGCCGGTCTCGCCGTGCTCGATCTCCGCGAAGCCGTCGGGCTCCTCCGTCCCCTCACGGCACGCGCCGACGCGGTTGGCTAGATTGCCGCCGATGAGCCCATCCGGACGCCAACCACGGGACACGGGGCCTCAAGCCACCCGCCGCGGTGGGCTCACTCGGCGAGAGTTCTTCGGCACCGCTGTCGCCGTCGGTGCCGCCATCGTGTGGACCACCGAGTTCCCCTTCAGCGACGCCGTCATCGGCCAGACGATCGGGCCGAGCGCAGGTCCGACCGGGCCCACCGGGCCCACGGGCCCAATCGCGGGTCCGGCGGCCGCGGTGGCCCCGGAACCAACCTTCACCGGCTGAGCGCGACGTCCAAAGCCGACGTCCAGGCGATCATCGCGGACGGTCCGCTCCAGAAGACGAAGCCATGGGCTTCCGCCCATCGCACCGCCTCTTCTCGTTTCGTGTCCGACTGCTCCTGACTCGCGATCATCAAGACCGCGAGTCAGGCCGCCGGGACGTCGACCTGCTCGCACATAGCGCGTCGCTCCCCTATGGTCCGTCGCATGCCGAGCGATTTCCAACTGAAGACCATGAATGCCATCCACCGGGGAGTCCTCGCGGTGAGCGGCGGCCGGCTCGGGTGGCGGGCCGGCGGCATGCCAGTCGTCGAGCTGACGACCACGGGGCGCAAGAGTGGCGAGCCTCGCACGGTGATGCTGACCTCGCCCCTCCAGCAAGGCGACGCCATCGTGATCGTGGCGTCTCGAGGCGGCGACGACCACCATCCCGCGTGGTTCCTCAACCTTCGTGACCATCCCGACGTCGACGCCGCGTTCGGCGGTCAGCCGAAGCGACGAATGCGAGCGCGAATCGCCACCGCTGACGAGCGAGCTGCGATGTGGCCCCAGGTCACGGCCAAGTACAAGGGATACGCGAATTACCAGACGAAGACGGACCGCGAGATCCCCCTCGTCCTGCTCGAACCAACAGCCCAGAGCTAGTTGCCTGAAGGCTTCAGACCCGTGTAAGCGGGGATACGAGCCCCAACAACTGGAGATGGCAGTGGCCGAACCTACCCAGCCCAAAGAGCGAATGGTGGTGGCCTACTTCATCGTCTCCGATGACGTCGAGCGCTCCCGGCGCTTCTATACCGAGGTACTCGGCGGCAGGGTGGTCTTCGGCCCGGAGCCGACCAATGTCGCACTCGCCAACAGCTTCATCATCATCAACAGCGGCGGAGGTCCCACCGACGACAAGCCCACCGTCACCCTTGAGACGCCAGGCGACCGCGACCGGGTCAGCAGCTTCCTCAATATCCGCGTCGCAGACATCCACGCCGTGTACGCCAAATGGAGCGCCCGGGGTGCTGAGTTCCTCACGCCGCCGAAGCAGCACCAGTACGAGATCCGTTGCTACATCCGAGATCCCGACGGTTACATCATCGAGGTCGGGCAAACCACGAACCCACATGGAGACTGGTGGCCCGCCGACTGGCCACCGATCGACCCCGGTGGGCAATCCGGCTGAACCCGTTCCTCGATGTCACGAGACAGCCGTCGCACGTAACTCGGAGGCAGTGCGGAACTCGCGATGACCGGCACGGGCACCCGACGCAGCCTGGGCACATACCTCGGAAGAAACCGCTGATGACTCGCGATCTGTGGAACCGCGAGTCGGGAGCGGGTGAGCCGACGTCGTCGACCGGCCTCCTGGCCCGCATCGGCAGGATCCTGCGCAGGGACCTTCGAACCGCGTCAGGTGCCCGGCTGCCGGTGCGGTCAGCAATCCCCGGCAAGGCCCCTGAAGTCGAGCCATAGGGTGCGAAGCATGGACCAGCCGTATTGGCGTGGCGCGGCGGCTGACGAGGCCATGCAAGACGACCATGCCTTCATCTGGAGTGCGATGCTCGACACGGTCGATGACGATCTCGCGGGTCGGCGTGTTCTCGACGCCGGCTGCAACCGGGGCGGGTTCCTCCGCTTGCTGGTCGATCGCTGCGACATCGCCGAAGGGTTCGGGTACGACCCGGCAACGGGTGCCATCGCGGATGCGCGTCGCCTCGCCGGCGCGCGCCCGCTCCACTTCGAGGCGGCCGACACGGTCCCCCCGGGGTGGCGCGACTTCGACGTGGCGTTCAGCCACGAGGTGCTGTACCTGCTGAGCGACATGTCGGCTCATGCCCGAGCGACATTCGAGGCTCTCGCGCCAGGTGGTACCTACTACGCGGTCATGGGTGTCCACTCCGGCGCTCCGACGACCGCGGCGTGGCATCGGACCAACGCCGAACCGTTGCAGCTGCCGCCGCTCTACGACGTCGACGACGTTGTCGCCGTCTTCGAGGCCGTGGGGTTCGAAGCTGCCGCGTCCCGTCTCGCCGTCCGCTTCATCCCCGTGGCGGGACACGGACACCACGAGCGGGGTCGGCTGCTCGAATGGCTCGACTACTACTACGACCAGAAGCTGATGCTGCGGTTCCGGCGGCCGCGCCACGCGTCCGAGTCTCACTGACCTCCTCCGCACCCGCCGTTGGCGGATGCAGCGCACGCGGGGGGCGTATGCCCACGTCGCGCTCCTTCTGGTTCACTGGGCCTATGAAGAAGCTCGCCGACTACGGCACCGACGATCACCCCGCGGACGACCCGGACAAGGCGCCCGTCGCCTGGGCGGTCGCGGTGCGAGACGACTGCGACGCGTGCGAGGACCTGCGCGTCGAGCTCACCGTCGAGGAGGTCGGTCGCCCGGGTGCCGGCCTGATCGCACACCTCTCACCGGAGTCGGCGCGCCGCCTCCGCGCCGCGCTGACGCTCGCGCTGCGTGACCTCGGCGAGGAGGACGGCGCCCCGTCAACCCCGGGGTAGGCCGAGGATGCGGGTGGCGACGATGTTCTTGTTCACCTGCGTCGTGCCGCCGGCGATCGTGTGCGAGCGGGCCGCGACCCGGTCGCGGCCCCACTCGCCGCGGTTGGCGTCCGGGCCGAGGACCTCCCCGGACACCTCGGCGACGAGCTGCTCGGTCTCGCTCCACACCAGCTTGGCGATGCTGCCCTCGGGTCCGAGGGGCCGGCCGTGCAGCTCACCCGAGATGGCGCGATCGGCGAGGAGCTTCAGCAGCTCGGCGTGCAGGTAGGCGCGGGCGAGGCGCTGGCGCAGCGCGCCGTCCTCGCTCGCCATCCGGCCGTCGCCCAGCGGCGTGCGGCGGGCGAGATCGAAGAGCCGCGCCACCTTCGCCCGGAGCCCGAGGTGGAGCCGCGCGACCCCGCCCCGCTCGTGGGCCAGGGTGGTCATCGCCACTCGCCAGCCCTCGTTGACCGGACCGAGGGTCTGGGACACGGGCACGCGCACGTCGTCGAAGAAGATCTCGTTGAACTCGTGCTCGCCGGTGATCGTCACGAGCGGCCGCACCTCGACGCCGGTCCGGTCGAGATCGACGAGCACGCAGGTGATGCCGCGGTGCTTCGGCGCGTCAGGGTCGGTCCGCACGAGGAGCTCGCACCAGTCGGCGACGTGGGCGAGGGTCGTCCAGATCTTCTGGCCGCTGATGACCCAGTCCTCGCCGTCGCGCACCGCCGTGGTCCGAAGCGACGCCAGATCGGAGCCGGCGTCGGGTTCGGAGAAGCCCTGGCACCAGATGTCGTCGCCCCGGCGCATCCGGGGGAGCAGCCCCGTCTTCTGGTCCTCGGTGCCGTGCGCCATCAGCGACGGCGCGATGTTCGGGATCCCGATCACGTTGATCGGGCCGGGCGCGCCGGCACGATGCAGCTCTTCGTTCCAGACGAGCTGCTCGAGCACCCCGGCACCCCGCCCGCCGTACTCGACGGGCCACGCGATCGCCGCGTAGCCGGCGTCGGCGAGCTCCCGGTTCCAGTCGCGGAGCCGCTCGAGCCGCTCCGAGCCGGGCGCGAGCCCCGCGGCGTGGCCCGCGCCGCGCAGCTCGTCGGTGACATGGTCGTCGAGCCACGCCGCGAGCTCGGCGCGGAACGCCTCGGCCTCGGGCGGCGACGTGAAGTCCATCAGGTGTCGAGTCCCCCGGCGGCGAGGCGGGCCTCGACCTCGCGCTGACGGGCCACGTTCTCGACCCGCAGCTCCTCGGTCGTGCGGATCCGCCCGTCGACCTTCAGCTCGCCCATCACGTGCACCTCGCCGAGCGTGTCGTGGAGGTACCCGGGGCCCTCGGCCGTCGGGACGAACCACCCGGTCGGGCACATCGTGAGCACCTCGACGAACGAGAACCCGCCGGCGGCCTGGGCCTCGAGGGCGCGGCGCACCATCTTCTTCGTGCGGGCCACCGCGCCCGCGTTGTGCACGGAGCCCCGGGCGACGTAGGCGGCTCCCTCGAGGCGTGAGATGAGGTCGCCGATCAGGATCGGGTACCCGTGGTAGCCGGCGTCGCGCCCCTCGAGGGTGTTCTTGGTGCGCTGTCCGAGCACCGTCGTGGCCGTCATGTGCCCGCCTGTCTCGCCGAACACGCCGTTGTTCAGCAGCACGCAGGTCACCGCCTCGCCCCGGGCGGCGGTGTGGAGCACCTCCTGGAGGCCCTCGTTCACCATGTCCCCGTCGCCCTGCAGCGTGAAGACGACCCGGTCGGGCTGCATGCGCTTGACCCCCGTCGCCACCGACGGGGCGCGGCCGTGCAGCGCCTGCACGACGTCGACGTCGAGGCTGGACGTGAACGCCGTGTAGCAGCCGATCCCGACGACACCGATGGTGCGGTGCGTCACGTCGAGCTCGGTGATCGTGTCGAGCAGGCAGCGCAGCGCGAGCGGCTCGCCGCAGCCCGGGCACAGATGGTGCTCGCCGCTGAGCAGGAGGTCCGGGGTGAGGTGGCCGACCTGGCGGGCGTCGCTCGGCGGGACGGACGTGTCGATCGTCATGGTTCCCCCCACAGGGTCCGTTCGTTGTCCGGGAGCGGCGGCAGCTCGGCGTCCGGCCCGCCCTCGTGCACCGCGAGGATCCGCTTGCGGATCGTGTCCATATCGAGGAGGCGACCGACGCCGAAGCCGGACCCGTCGGTCGAGATGCCGCCGATCCCCGCGACCGGCGCACGGCCGAGCACGGCGAGTCGGACGTCGTCGATCATCTGGCCGGCGCAGAGCTCGAAGCACGCGACCGTACGCACGTCGGTCGCGGCGTCGGCGACGACATCGGTTGGGAAGGGCCAGAGGGTGATGGGCCGCACATAGCCGACGCGGACACCGTCAGCGCGCAGGTCCCGGACGACGGCGCGCACGAACCGTGCCGGGCTGCCGAACGCGACCACGACGGTCTCGGCGTCGTCGAGGTAGCCGGTCTCGGCGCGGGCCTCGGCGGCCATGGCGCGCTGCTTCGCCGACATGGCGCGCAGGTGCGTCTCGATGCCGAGCGGCTCCGCCCCCGTCTTCGCCAGCCCGAGCGGGGAGACGAGCCGGGCCGCGCCCGTCCCGGTCGCCGACCCGTCGAGCGCCCAGTCCTTCGCCGGCACGGGACCGAACTCGATCGGCGTGACCGCCACCGCCTCCTCGACATGCGCGGTGAGGTAGTCGCCGTAGACGAGGACGGGGTTGCGCCACTGGTCGGCGAGGTGGAACGCGAGCTGGGTCAGCTCGACCGCCTCGGTGATGTCGACGG
This sequence comes from uncultured Actinomycetes bacterium, assembly GCA_963731625.1. GTDB lineage: Bacteria > Actinomycetota > Acidimicrobiia > IMCC26256 > PALSA-555 > PALSA-555. The sequence goes on along the minus strand of CAVSWH010000001.1, from coordinate 281,382 downwards.
GCGCGAGGACGAGATGCCGGTAGTCGCCGTGCCCGCCGCCGCGGGTGGCCTGGAAGTAGTCGCCCTGCCCGCGCGCCATGTTGAAGATGACGAGCGGCAGCTCGGCGAGGGTGATCTCGGAGAACGACTCCTGCATGAGGGACAGGCCCTGCCCGGTCGAGCCGGTCGCGGCGCGCGCGCCGGTGGCGAGTGCGCCCCAGGCCATCCCGACCGCCTCGAGCTCGCTCTCGGCGTTGATGCACGTCCCGCCGACCTCGGGGAGGTAGCGGGCGAAGTGCTCGAGGACCTCGGTAAACGGCGTCATCGGGTACCCGGCGAAGAAGCGGCAGCCCGCGGCGAGGGAGGCGAGCGCGATCGCCTCGCTGCCCTCCATCAGGCGCCGGTCGGCCGACTGGACGGCGATGGTGGTCACGCCGGGACCTCGCGGACGACGGGGGTGTCGTATCGGAACACCTCGAAGCAGAAGTCGGGGCAGACGAAGAGGCAGGCCGCGCAGCCCGTGCAGCCCGGCTCGAGGACGGGGACGCGAAAGCCCGCCCGGTTCAGCGTCGTGCCCATCGTGAGCACGCGGGGTGGGCAGGCCGTGATGCAGAGCTCGCAGCCCTTGCAGGCCTCGGCGTCGATCGTCACCGTGCCGCGGCTGGTGACCGTGCTCACGCCGGCGCTCCCGCGACGTCCCAGGCGTCCACGACCCGCGCGTCGACGGCCTCGGCCCCTGCGGCCAGCGCCGCGGCGTTCGCCTCGAGGTGCTGGCGGCGGTAGGAGGGGACCGAGTCGCGCATGCCGTCGAGGAGCGCCTCGGTCCCGACGATCCCGGTCAGCGCGACGAAGGCGCCCAGCAGGACCATCGAGGCCGTGAGGTCGTTGCCGAGCCCGACCGCCAGCTCCGTGGCGGGCACGCGTCGCACCGTGTAGCGGTCCTCGTCGAGGGCCGCGGCGAACGTCGAGTCGTTCACGACCACGAGCCCGCCCGCGGCGATCTTGGGAGCGACCGGCGCCCAGTAGCGGTCGTGCATCGCCATCGCCGACCACGCACGCGACAGGAGCGGCGGGGCCTGCACCGGCGCGTCGCCGAGCACCACCGTCGCGTCGGTGTTCATGCCGCGCATCGCACCGCCGTAGACGCCGAAGAGCAGGACGTGACGGCCGTCGCGCACGCCGGCCCGGGCCAGGACCTGCGCCGCGAGCTGCACGCCCTGCCCGCCGATCCCGGTGAGGAGCACCTCCCGCTCGCTCACGGCGTCGCGCCGATCGCGGCGAGTGCGAACGCCACCGTGTGGGCGACGTCGCCGCGGCTCGGGGTCTCGTCGCGGGTGATCGCGTCCTCGGTGCGCCCCATCGCGAGGTAGTAGATCGCGTCGGCGTCGCGCGTCGGGTCGCCGCCCGCCGCCGCGACCGCCTCACGCAGCGGCGCGACGACCTGCTCGCGGTGGGCGGCCGTCGCCGCCGGGTCGCGCTCGGTGAGGCGGGGACCGTTCACCGCGAACGGCCGCGTGTTCGCCGCGGCCTCGGGGTTGCGGGCCTGCTCGAGGACGCCCTCGATCCATGCCGCGACCGCGCCCGCGCCGGGCACCGCACGCGCCATGCGCCGCTCGAGCGTCGCGACGAGGCGGCGCTGCCCGTCCTCCAGCACGGCGAGCAGCAGCTCGTCCTTGCTCCGGAAATGGCGGTAGAACGCCTGGTTCGACAGGCCAGCGGCGGCGACGATGTCGCTCACCCGCGGGTCGAGCGACCCGGTGCGGCGCATCACGGTGTAGGCCGCCTCGAGGAGTCGTCGCACCTCGTCGGCGTAGGCCGCGGCACGGTCCTCGAGCGTCCGGGCCGCCACCGCCCGCTCGACCGGAACGACGTTCTGCACTGCCAGAACTGTATTCCGGCCCGCGGCGGCGGGCAACCGTCCGGCGCGGACAGTGGCGCCGCTGTCGGGGCCGCCGTCGGCGTGCGGATGCGGACGGTACCGTGCGTCCCGGAGGGGGACTATGGCGCTGGACCTGGACCTGCGCGGCGTCGCCGACCAGCGGGCCCGCGCGTACGTCGCCGACGGCTCGTGGACCGACGACACGCTGGGGTCGATCCTGGCCGGTGGGCTCGTCGAAGGCGCCGCGCTCCCGCTCGCCGTGTACTCCGACACCCGCCCCTACCGCGGCACGTTCGCCGACGGCTACGACCTGGCCCGCCACGTCGCGGGCGGCCTGCGACGTCTCGGCGTCCAGCCGGGCGATCCGGTCGCGTTCCAGCTCCCGAACTGGATCGAGGCGGCCGCCACCTTCTGGGCCGTCGCGCTCCTCGGCGCCGTGCCCGTCCCGATCGTGCACTTCTACGGCCAGAAGGAGGTCGGGTTCATCCTCGAGCAATCGCGGGCCCGAGTGCTCATCACCGCCGACCGGTTCGGCCACCTCGACTTCCTTGCCAACCTCGCCGCGCTCCGGCCCCGGCTCGACGCGCTGGAGCACGTCCTGGTCGTCGGGGACACGGTCCCCGACGACGCCGCGCCCTTCTCGACGCTGGCCGACGCCGAGGCCGTCGACGGGCCGACGCCGACCGACCCGAGCGCGCCCGCGCTCATCGCGTACACGTCGGGCACGACCGCCGACCCGAAGGGCGTCGTGCACTCCCACCGGACGATCGGCTACGAGATCCGCCAGCTGAGCGCCATGCAGGCCAAGCGCGGGCGCCCGTCGCTCGTCGGCGCGCCCGTCGGCCACGGGATCGGGATGCTCTCGGCGCTGCTCATCCCCGTGTGGCGACGCGACGCGATCCACCTCATCGACGTGTGGGACCCGGGCCGCGTCCTCGCGACGATGCGCGCCGAGCAGATCACGAGCGGCAACGGCGCGACCTACTTCCTGATCAGCTTGCTGGACCATCCCGACTTCACGGACGAGCACCGCCAGCTCATGGCCCACATCGGCCTCGGCGGCTCGGCCGTGCCGGCGGCGGTGGGGGAGCGCTGCGCCGCGATGGGGATCTCGACGGTGCGCAGCTTTGGCTCGACCGAGCACCCCTCGATCACCGGCATGACCCACGACGCGCCCCTCGAGAAGAGGGTGCACACCGACGGGCGACCGCTGCCGGGCGTCAGGATCGAGCTGCGGGACGACGAGGGCCGCGCCGTGCCCGTCGGGACACCCGGCGAGATCTGGAGCCAGGGCCCGGACTGCTTCGTCGGCTACACCGACGCCGCGCTCACCGCGTCGTCGTTCGACGCCGACGGCTGGTTCGAGACGGGCGACGTCGGCGTGCTCGACGACGACGGCTATCTCTGCATCGTCGACCGCAAGAAGGACATCATCATCCGCGGCGGTGAGAACATCTCCGCGCTGGAGGTCGAGGACCAGCTCCTCGCCCTGCCCGGCGTCGCCGAGGCCGCCGTCGTCGCCGCGCCGGACGTCCGCCTCGGGGAGCACGCCGCGGCCTTCGTTCGCATGCTGCCCGACGCGCCCGCGCCGTCACTCGAAGCGATGCGGACCCACCTGGAGACCGTCGGCCTCGCTCGCCAGAAATGGCCGGAAGAGCTCCACTCCGTCGACGCGTTCCCTCGCACCGCGTCGGGCAAGGTCCAGAAGTACGTCCTGCGCGACGAGCTGCGGCACGCGGTTCGCTAGCGACCGGACGGGGTGCTCAGACGCCTCCCAGGTAGCCCGCGACGAGCTCGCCGCCGGCCTCGCTCGTCGGCCCATGCCAGGCGACCTGTCCGCGGCGCAGAATCACCGCCCGGTCGGCGAAGTCGAGGGCGCGCTGCACGTACTGCTCGATCAGCAGGACGGTGACCCCCTCGCGGCGCGCCAGTGTCAGCGCGTCGAAAACGAGCTCCACGACGATGGGCGCGAGACCGAGCGACATCTCGTCGGCGATGAGCAGCCGCGGCGGCGCGGCGAGCACCCGCGCCAGGCTGAGCATCTGCTGCTCGCCGCCGGACAGCGTCCCGGCCGGCTGGCGACGCCGCTCGGCGAGCAGCGGGAACGCGGCGAGTGCCCGGTCGAGCGCCGCCCTGCGCTCACCCGCGGGCACGGCGTAGCGCAGCCGGACGCGTAGGTTCTCGAGCACGGTGAGGTGCGGGAAGATCGCACGGCCCTCGGGGACGAACGCGATGCCGAGCCGGTTCAGCCGGTGCGCCGCCCAGCCCGTGACGTCGCGGCCCTGGAAGCGGATGCGGCCGCCGCTGGGGCGGACCCGTCCGCCGATGGCCGCGGCGAGGGAGCTCTTGCCGGCCCCGTTGGGCCCGAGCACGGCGACGGCCGCGCCGGCGGCGATCTCCAGGCCCACGCCGAAAAGCGCCTGAGCGTCGCCGTAGGCGACGTCGAGGTGCTCGACGGAGAGGAGGGGATCCGTCACGTCCGGTCGGTCCCGACATCGGCGGTGCCGAGATACGCCGCCTGGACGTCGGCGCTCGCGCGGATCACGCCGGGTGCGCCCTCGGCGATGACGCGTCCGAAGTCGAGCACGGTGACCGTGTCGCACACGTCTAAGACGAGCTCGACGTCGTGCTCGACGAGCACGAACGCGACGCCCCGCTCGGCGCGCGCGACACGGAGCGCCGCGACCACCCGGTCGGTCTCGTGGACGTCCAGTCCCGACGTGGGCTCGTCGAGGAGCACAACCCGCGGCTCGGTGGCGAGCGCCCGGCCCAGCTCGACGATGCGTCCCGTGCCGAGGCCGACCGTCGCGGCAGGCGCCTCCGCGACGTTGCCGAGGCCGAGCAAGGTGAGGAGGCGGTCGACGGCCTCGTCCTCGCCGGCGGACGGGCGCTGCCCGAGGCCGAGCAGGTCGCGCACGACGGTCCGGTCGCGGCGGTCGCGGATGCGGCGGGCGACGACCAGCTGCTGTCGCACCGTGAGCTCGGTGAAGAGCTCGAGGCGCTGGAACGTGCGGGCCAGCCCGAGGTGGGCGCGTCGCTGCGGGCTGGCGGACGTCACGTCGATGCCATCGAGGACCACACGCCCGGCGCGGGGACGCAGCAGGCCGGACAGCACGCCGAAGAGGGTGGTCTTGCCCGCGCCGTTCGGTCCGACGAGCCCAGTCAGCGACGCGGGCGGGACCGTGAGGCCGACGCCGTCGAGCGCCACGATCCCGCCGAAGCGCACCGTGACATCGTGAGCGGTGAGCAGCGCGTCGTTCACGTGGCGGGCTGCTCCTCGAGCGAGCGCGGCCGGCGCGCGCCGGTCCAGCGGGCACCGAGCCGCAGGCGGGCGTTGAGGTCGGGGAACAGGCCCTGCGGGCGGACCGCCAGGCCGACCGCACCGGCCCCGAAGAGCAGGGTCGGGACGTCGGCGTAGCTCGCCGACAGGTGCTCCGCGAAGAGCTGCGGTACCACGGCGAAGACGAGCCCGGCCACGAGGGCGCCGAGGACGGAGCGGACCCCGTACGTCGCGACGATGGCGAGCCAGACGATCCCGACGAGGACGTTGAAGCTTGTCGGTGCGGCGCGTCCGATCGTCAGCGCATACAGGCCACCCCCGAGCCCGGCGACGAACGAGCTGGCGCCAAACGCGAGCAGCTTGCTACGCACGATGCTCACGCCGGTCGTCGCGGCGGCGGGCTCACTCGAGCGCACCGACGCGAGCACGAGACCCGTCGTCGCACGACGCAGGTTCATCGTGAGGAGCGCGACGACACAGAAGATCGCCGCGAGCAGCAAATAGAAGTCGGTCGGCTGGTTGAAGTCGATGCCGAGGAATGTCGGGCGCAGCAGCTGGATGCCGGCCCCGAAGTTGTCGAACTCCTGGCGGGCGAAGACGAGCTGCTCGATCAGCAGCGCGAACGCGAGCGTCGCCAGCGCGAGGTAGATGTCACCGAGACGGAGGCTGAGCGACGCGACGAGCAGCCCCACCGGGACGGCGACGATCGCGCCTGCCAGGATCGCCAGCGCGAGCGGCCAGCCGTGGGCGGACGAGAACGGGTTCGCGATCTGGATCCCGAAGATCGTCGAGTGGGTGGCGAGCGACGCGGCGACCAGCGCGCCGACGCCCGCAAGGGTCACCTGGCAGAGCGAGAGCATCCCGCCCTCGCCGGTGACGATCGTGAACGTGACGAACACGATGGCGAGCGCCGCGCCCTGGCTCACCACCCCGAGCCAGAAGCTGTCGAGCCAGAGCGGCACCGAGAACAAGGCGAGCGCGACGACGACCGGGCCGACGGCCGCGCGCCAGCCACGCAGCGGGGGAGGAGGTGGTGGGCTGTGCTCGGTCCCCGCACGGAGGTCAACTTCGAAGCGCTCCCGTCGCAGCCCCTGGTAGACGAGCAGGCAGACCAGCATGACGATGAACGGCACGCTCGGCCGAAAGCCGGTCGAGAGGATCCCGTGGCTCGGCAGGAAGTCGACAGCGATCCCCTGGATGAGCCCGATCGCCATCGCGCCGGCGAAGGTGAGCGGCAGGCTCGTGAGGCGCCCGGTCACCGCCGCGGCCAGCGAGACGACGAGCAGGAGGGTGAACTCGAGGTCGCTCAGCCCGAGGATCGGAGTGAGCAGGATCCCGGCGAGCCCGGCGAGCGCCGTGCCGATCATCCACGACGACGCGGTGACGAGCGTCGTGTTGATCCCCGACACCTCCGCCGACCGAGGGGAGTCGACGGCTGCGCGGGTGGCGAGCCCGAGCGGCGTGGCACGCAACAGGAGGCTCAGCCCGACGACGACGGCGACGCCACCGACGAGCACGACGACCTGGTTGGCGTTGATGGAGACGCCGAGGGCGCTCAGGTGGAAGATCGTCGCGGGGACGCGGGCGAGGCCCTGCGACACGTTGATCTCACCTTGGCTGAACGGGAAGACGAGGCGCGTCGCCGCGGGCAGTGCGACCCAGAGCCCGACGGTCGCGAGGAACCGCACCTCGGGCGGCGCGTGCGTGAGCCGGCGGAAGAGGATCGCCCACAGGAACAGGCCGAGCAGCGGCGAGAACACAAGCAGCGTCACGGCGGCCGACGACGGAATTGACCAGCCCTGCTCGGTGTTCAACCAGTGATAGAAGACCGCGGCCGAGTACGCCGTGACGCCGTGCGCGAAGTTCAGCACCCGTGACGACGAGTACGTGAGCACCAGGCCCAGCGCCGAGATGGCATAGATGCTCCCGAGGACGAGCCCCGCCAGCACGTAGCCCTGCAACGTCCCTCCTCGGCACCACCGGGGCGCGCGCCGCGCCCCGGTACACGGCGTCGGTCGCTATCCCTGCGCCTGCTGAGCTGGTGTGAGCTTCGTCAGCTTCCCGTTGTGGATCACCCCCGTGGCGCAGAACGGCTTGCCGCCGAACTGGGGCACGAACGCGCCACTCTGGACCTGCACGAAGTACACGCAGTAGAAGGGCCGGCCGAAGATCGTCGTGAAGTCGACCGGTGCGAACGCGCCGTGTGCCGTCCAGTTCTTCTCCAGCCGCAGGTTCGTGATGAACCCCTGGCGGGTCGGGCAGCTCAGGCCCGCCGCCTTCAGCCCCTCGATGAACGTGTCGGCTGTCAGCCACCCGATGTAGGGGATCTCCCCCTGGTAGTACTTGCCCTCCCTCACCATCTGGGCCTTGTACGTGAGGTAGGCCGGCGGGTTCTCCTCGAAGGGCGCCACCTCGATGCCGAAGTACACACCGTCGATCCCCGGCAGGCTCGTGATCCGGCTGTCGTAGCCGCCCGGGTACACCGTGGCTTTCAGCTTGTAGTTGTCCTGCACGAGCGCCGCCGACAGCGCGACGTTCTGGAGGAAGTCCATCCCGGTCAGCAGGGCGTCTGCGCCAGAGTCCTTGATCTTCTGCGCCTCGGCGGTGAAGTCCATCTGGCCGACCGCCACGCTCGTCGTCTGGTACACGACCTTGATGCCTGGGTCGGCGATCTTGATCGACTCCGCGACCTGGTTCACGAACCCCGCGCTGTTCGACGTGTTCGCGCCGACGAGCGCGACCTTCGTGACGCCCTTCGCCTTGAGGAAGTCGACGTTCAGTGTCGTGAACGTGTTGGTGTTCCCGTCCGGGGCCACGCTGTTGCGCCAGCCGAACATGTTCGGGTACTTACCGAACGAGGCCAGCCCGAGGTGCCATCCCGTCACTGGGACGTTCTGCGAGTGGAGATACGGCGCGCTGCTGTCGGCGGCGAGGCTGTTCTCCATGATCCCGAAGACGCCGTCCTGCTCGACCAGCTGCTGCGCGGCTGTGAGGTTGCGTGCCGGGTCGCCGACGTCGTCGACGACGGTGAGGCTGAGCTTGCGGCTCCCGAGCTCATTCGTGGCGTTCGCCATGTCGACGCGGGCCCGCATCCCGTCCTCGGACGCCTGGAACGACGAGGCATCGGGCCCGGTCTCGGGCAAGATCGCGCCGACCTTGATGGTCGAGCCCGAGACGCCGTCGGTGTTCGGGCACGGGTTCGGCGGCTTCACCGGCTTCAGGTTCTTGAACTGCCCCGACCCGCCGCCGCTCGCTGCCCCGCCCGGGGTCGCAAGGCCCATGAACGTCATCGCCACAACAACCGCGACGACCACACCGACGCGTCGAATGACCATTGCTCCCCCTCTGCCGGCCAATCGGGCTCGGGCAGTATCGCACCGCATCCGTCGCGGCGCTCGGCCCTCTGTCGCTAACCGCGCGACCCGCCGGTGAGCCGCTCGACGAGCAGCGTGCGCTGGATCTGTCCCGTGGCCGGTGTGCGGGGGAGTGCCTCGACGAGCTCGAGACGACGCGGCTGCTTGAAGGTCGCCAGTCGGCCTTCGCAGTGCGCTCGCAACGTGTCGACGCTCAGCTCGTCGGCCCGACCCGCGGTGGGCACGACGACCGCGCAGACGACCTCGCCCCAGCGCACGTCGGGCAGGCCGACCACGGCGACCTCACCGACCGCGGGGTGTACAGCGAGCACCTGCTCGACCTCGCCGGGGGCGACGGTCTCGCCGCCGGTGCGCAGCACGTCGCGTGCCCGGCCGACGATCGAGAGATAGCCCTCGTCGTCGAGCGCGCCGAGATCGCCCGTGTGGTACCAGCCGTCCTGGAGGGCCTCGGCGGTGGCCTCGGGCGCCTCGAAGTACCCGTCCATCAAGAACGCGCTGCGGACACAGACCTCGCCGTCGTCGGCGAGGCGCAGGTCGACGCCTGGCGCAGGGAGCCCGACCGAGCCGGGCTTGCGCTCGAGGTCGGTGTCGCCGAGCAGGCTGGCCGGCCCCGCCTCGGTCGAGCCGTAGTAGATGCGCGTGGCGGTCTCGGGGAACGCCTCCTTGATGGCGCGCAGCAGCTCGGGTGGCGTGGCGGACGTCCCCGTGTCGCACTCGCGCAGCGAGGAGAGGTCATACGACGACCGGTCCGCCTCCAGGACCCGGCTCCACACCGCGGGGAGGCAGTAGAGGCGCGTCGCCCGGCGCCGCTCGGTGGTCTCCAGCAGCACGCTCGCGTCGGGCGCGGCGAGGTGCACGGGCAGGCGCATCTGCCAGGCGTTCAGCGCCATCGACCAACCCGACATGTGGAACAGCGGGAACATGCAGACCGTCGCGCCCGTCCAGTCCGTGATGAGGTTCGGGAAGCTGCGCAGGTAGCTCGCGCGGTGCGACAGGACGACGCCCTTCGAGCGCCCGGTGCTCCCGCTGGTGAAGAACACGACGTGCGTGTCGCGCTCGTCGAGGGACGGGTCGCGCACCTCGACGGCCGGTTGCGACGCCGCGTCGGCGAACAGCCCGGCCTGCGCCACCGATGCGAACGGCGGGTCGGCGTGCGCCTCGTCGACGATCGTCAGGGTCGGGCGGGCGTAGTCGAGCACCTCGCCCGCTTCGTCGGCGCCGAGACGCGCGTTCACGGGCATGAACGCGGCACCCAGCTTCGCGGCGGCGCCGAAGATCGGCATGGCCGCCAGGGACGTCTCACCCCACCAGGCAACCCGGTCGCCCCGTCCGACCCCCGCGGACGCCAGCGTGCGGGCCATGCGGTTCGACCCGGCGTCGAGGGCCCCGAAGGTCAGCTCGTCGCCGCCCATCGTGGCGGCCAGCCGGTCGGGGACGACCTCGGCGGCGTGTCGCAGCACGTCGCCGATCAGGAGGGCCATCGGCGCCGCAGCGTAGGCGGACGACCCGGGGGGCTCGCCCGGGCCTCGAGGAGACAGTTGACAATCGTTGTCGATAAACTGGCGTTGTTATGAGAACGGTGGAGGAGCTCTCGGAGCGGTTCCGGGACCAGGGCTTGCGCGTGACGCCCCAGCGCCAGGCGATCTTCGGGCTGTTGCAGGGCGACGCGAGCCACCCGACCGTCGAGGCGCTCTACGAGCGGGCCCGGAGCACGATGCCGACGATCTCGCTGAAGACCGTGTATCAGACGGTGCACGACCTCGAGGCCATGCACGAGGTCGGGCTCATCCACCTCGGCACCGGCAGCGTCCGCGTCGACCCGAACGTCGAGCACGCCCACCACCACCTCATCTGCACCGTCTGCGGCCGGGTGCGGGACGTCCTCGTCGACGTCCGTGACCTCCGGCTCGCCGCCCGCGACCGGCGCGGGTTCCGCGTCGCCGACGTAGAGGTGCACTTCCGCGGCGTCTGCGAGGACTGCGCGGGCTCAGGTGTCCAAACCAACGACCAGACCCAGCACAAGGAGTAGCCCCACGATGCCCTCCCTCGACGGAACCAAGACGCACGACAACCTGAAGACGGCGTTCGCCGGCGAGAGCCAGGCCAACCGCCGCTACCTGTACTTCGCCCAGAAGGCCGACGTGGAGGGCTACCCCGACATCTCCGCGCTGTTCCGCTCGGTCGCCGAGGGCGAGACGGGTCACGCCTTCGGGCACTTCGACTTCCTCGCCGAGGTCGGCGACCCCGTCACCGGCGTCGCCGTCGGCCCCACGAGCGACAACCTGAAGTCGGCGGTCGAAGGCGAGACCTACGAGTACACCGAGATGTACCCGGGCTTCGCCAAGACGGCCCGCGACGAGGGCTTCGACGAGATCGCGGAGTGGCTCGAGACGCTGGCCCGCGCCGAGAAGAGCCACGCCGGCCGCTTCACCCAGGGGCTCGAGAGCGTCCAGTAGCTGTCCGACGCCGCGCGACGGCCCCGGGAGTCCGGGGCCGTCGCCGCGTGAACCGCCCGCCCGCGCGTCGACGGGCGGCTCGTGCCCTGGGACGGACCCGGAGGGGTTGCGTGCGCAAGCTGACGCTCGCCGACATCAAGGACCTGCGCGAGTACGAGCGCGAGCGCGACGCCTTCCGGGCCGAGATCATCGCCATGAAGAAGCGGCGCCGCATCCCCCTCGGCGACCTGATGACGATCGTCTTCGAGAACGCCGCCACGATGCGCTTCCAGATCCAGGAGATGGCGCGCGCCGAGCGGATGATCCGGGACGAGCAGATCGCCCACGAGCTCGAGACCTACAACGAGCTCGTCCCGGGCACCAACGAGCTCTCCGGGACGCTCTTCATCGAGATCACCGACGACGAGGCGCTCCGCTACTGGCTGCCGCGCCTCGTCGGCATCCACGACCACATCAGCCTCGTCGCCGGAGGCGTCTCGAGCCCGGGACACGCACAGGACGTCGAGCGCCTCACCCGGGCGGACACCACGGCGACCGTCCACTACCTGACGTTCACGGTGAGCCCCGACCAGCAGCGCGCGTTCGCCGACGGGCCGGTCCGCCTCGTCGTCGACCACCCCGAATACGACGCCGACGTCACGCTCACCGCCGACCAGCGAGACGAGCTCGCCGGGGATCTCGCCCCTTGAGCCTGCCGATCCCGATCAGCCGGCTCGACCCCGATCTGCCGCTCCCCGCGGCGGCCCACGACGATGACGCCGGTCACGACCTCACCGCACGCGACGACGTCCGCCTCGCGGCCGCGGGCGGGCGCGCCCTCGTCCCGACAGGCGTCGCCGTGGCGATCCCGCCCGGGTACTGCGGGCTCGTCCTCCCGCGCTCCGGGCTGGCGCTGCGCCACGGCGTCACCTGCCTCAACACGCCCGGCCTGATCGACCCGCAATACCGCGGCGAGCTGAAGGTCCTGCTCGTCAACACCGACCCCACCGAGGCGTATGCGGTGCACCGAGGCGACCGGATCGCCCAGCTCGTGATCGTCGCCGCGCAGTCCGTCGACTGGCGCCCCGTCGACGCCCTCGACGTCACGACGCGCGACACCTACGGGTTCGGCTCCACCGGACGCTGAGACGTGTGCGCGAACCGGAGCGGGCCCAATGGACCCTGCCGGCGTCGCCCCGTTAGCGTGCGCCGATGCCCCACGACCGCAAGTTCCGCTTCGGCGTCATGGCGCCGCGCGCCGACTCGGCGCGCCAGTACCGCGAGAACGCTCGCATGTGCGAGGACCTCGGCTACTCGACGCTCTTCGTCCCCGACCACTTCGTCGACCATCCGCTCGCGCCGATCCCGGCGATGGCGATGGTCGCCGAGGCGACCACGACGCTGCGCGTCGGCGCGCTGGTGCTCGGCAACGACTACAAGCACCCGGTCGTGTTGGCCCGCGAAGCCGCCACGCTCGACCTGCTGTCCGACGGGCGCCTCGAGCTCGGCGTCGGCGCGGGCTGGATGACCGTCGACTACGAGAAGGCGGGCCTGCCGCTCGATCCGCCCGGCGTGCGGGTCGACCGCCTCGCCGAGTCGATCGCCGTCCTGAAGGGCCTGTTCGCCGACGGCGAGTTCACCTTCGTCGGCAAGCACTACCAGATCAGCGACCTCGACGGCGGCCCGCGCCCGGTGCAGCCCGGAGGACCGCCCATCCTCGTCGGCGGGGGCGGGAAGCGCGTCCTGTCGCTCGCGGCCCGTGAGGCGGACATCGTCGGCATCAACGCCAACTTGCGGCGCGGCGAGGCGGAGCACCCGGACGCCGCCAAGTCGCTCAGCGCGGCGGCGACCGACCAGAAGCTGGCGTGGGTCCGCGAGGCAGCCGGAGACCGCTTCGACGACCTCGAGATCCAGCAGTACGCCGGCTTCGTGCACTTCACGGACGACCGCGAGTCGCTCGCCGCGGCGATGGCGCCGGCGTTCGACGTCACACCCGAGGTCGCCCTCGAGACGCCGATCGCGATCGTCGGCACGGTGGAGCAGATGATCGAGGACCTGCTCGCCCGCAGGGAGCGGTGGCAGATGAGCTACGTCGTCGTGGACGACGCCCACGCCGAGGCGTTCGCCCCGGTCGTCGAGCGCCTCGCTGGCACCTGATGGCGACGCGACCGTTCCGATTCGGCGTCCAGGCCGGCGGCGCCCACAGCGCCCGCGAGTGGCGTGACCTCGCCCGCCAGGTCGAGGACCTCGGCTACTCGACCCTGTTCGTGCCCGACCACTTCATCGACACCGAGATGGCGCCCATGGTCGCCATCTCCTTCGCGGCGGCGGTGACCGAGCGGCTGCGGGTCGGCATGCTCGTGCTGGGCAACGACTACAAGCATCCGGCCGTCGCGGCCAAGGAGGCGGCGACCGTCGACCTGCTCTCCGAAGGCCGCCTCGAGTTCGGGCTGGGCGCGGGATGGATGCAGACCGACTACGAGGCCCTCGGGCTCGCCTACGACTCGCCGAAGGTGCGCATCGAGCGGCTCGCCGAGGCGCTCGCCGTCGTCAAAGGTGCGTGGGCCGACGAGCCGTTCACCCACACCGGCCCGAGCTACACCATCCGCTCCTACAACGGGCTCCCGAAGCCCGTGCAGCGACCGCACCCGCCGATCCTCGTCGGCGGCGGCGGCGAGCGGCTGCTCCGCCTCGCCGGGCGGGAGGCCGACATCGTCGGGATCAACCCGAACCTGCGAGCCGGCGCGATCACCAACGACGCCCTAAAGACGTCACTCGCCGACCAGACCACCCAGAAGATCGCCTGGGTGCGCGAGGGCGCCGGCAGTCGCTTCGACGACCTCGAGCTGCAGATCCGCTACTTCCTCGCCGCGATCACCGACGACGCCCGCGGGCTCGCCGACCGCCTCGCGCCCGGGTTCGGCATCAGCGCCGACGAGGCGCTGTCGTCTGGTGTGGCGCTCGTCGGCACCGTCGACGAGGTCTGCGACACGCTCGTGGAGCGCCGAGAGCGCTGGGATGTCTCGTACGTCGTCGTCGGCGACGACAACTACCCGGCGTTCGCTCCCGTCGTGGCGCGGCTCGCGGGGACCTGAGACCTCGCGGACGCTTGACCGTTCGGCCCGGTTGGGCAGGCCGGGCGCCGCGGGCCGGCGCTATCCTCGATTTCTTACGCGGACGTGGCTCAGCTGGTAGAGCATCACCTTGCCAAGGTGAGGGTCGCGGGTTCGAATCCCGTCGTCCGCTCCACATAACCCCACACGAGGGAACGGCGCCGGGGCGAAACTGGGGTCAACGCGGACACACGGCAACTCCGATTTCCCTTGAATGCAACCGGGGTCACTGACGCATGACGACACACGTGGGTGCAGTTGCGCCCGACCTTGACGAGCTCACGATCACGATCGTCGTCGACAACGCGACGGACACCCTCTCGAGCATCGCTCCCGGAGTACCGCAGCGCCCGGAGCTTGCCTACCTGCTCAGCCAGATCCCGCCGAGCGGCGAGCACGAGGGCCACGACTGTGTGGTCGGCTTCGACCACCTCTGCGTGGCGTGTCACGGCTTCTCCGCGCTCGCTACTGCGCGCCGGGCGGAGCGTACGGCAACAGTTCTCTTCGACGTCGGTCCCTACGGAGATGTTTGGCTCGCCAACGCCGAGCGCTTGGCGGTCGACTTGTCAAGCATCGATGTGCTGTTCCTATCGCACTGGCACTGGGACCACTCGGGGGGTATCACCACCGTTGTTGAAGCGATCGCCGCCGAGCGCGACCGCACCGGTCGAGCCCCGCTCGTTGTCGATGTCCACCCTGACCGACCCGACCAGCGCGGGATCCTCACTCCGCTCGACATCATTGCAATGTTTCCCCCGGAGCCCACCATCGACGACATCGAAGGGGCAGGCGCCACCGTCGTCGCCAATGCAGAAGTCCACTCGGTGAGCGAACTGCTCCTTGGCAGCGGCGACATCCCGCGCCAGACGAGCTACGAAACCGGGCTGCCAGGACACCACAGCTGGCGCGACGGCAAGGTCACACTCGATCTCGGTATCCACGACGAACGCTTCCTCGCCGCGAGCGTCCGCGGCCGCGGGTCCGCGGTGTTCACCGCGTGCTCGCACGCTGGCGTCGTCAACGTCGGGCTCGAAGCACGACGACTACACCCCGACCAGCCGATCGATCTCCTCCTGGGCGGCTACCACCTCGCTGGCACGACCGTCGAAGACCGCATCGAACCGACGGTGCACGACCTCATCGAGCTCGTCGCGCCTCGAATCGTCGCCCCAGGACACTGCACTGGCTGGCGAGCAGCCGCCGCCCTCGCGAATGCGTTCGCCCCGAACAAGTACGCCCCAAGCGTTGTCGGCACTCGATACGTCCTCACCGCGTCCTAGACCGCCGAGGATGTGTCGCGGCGGGAGTCGGTCCGCCGCCGTGTCCACGATCCGTCGACGTGTGGCTCGACCTTTCGCCGTCAGTGGGCGGCCTTTGATGGCGTCTGCTCAGGCCCTGCCGCGACTCCAGTAGTGGACTTGAGGATTGACCTCAGAGGATGCGGTTCCTGACTCAGTTGCCATGCGCGGGTTCGGCGCCAGCCAAGGCAGTTGCGATCCGGTCAAGGTGACGCGCCCAGAGTTGCGGATAGAAAGCGGCATCCTCCGCACTTAGGCCGGAGAATTGCACCCTCACATTTGTGCCGTCACCCGTCGGGGTGAGCGTGATCTCAATGAATGTAGGTGTCGGCGTCGCTGTGTCGGCTCCTTGACGGTCCCATCTCAGCAGCATGCGGTGCGCGGGATCTGCTTCGATGTAGCGGCCGGCAGTCGCCGTCCCGTCGAGGTCGAGGTGAAACGTCTCCCCGGGCACGTCGTCATCCTCGGCGGTCCGCCCGACTCGTGGTACGGGGTCGCCGCTCCATGTCCGACCTGCGGCCATGACGTCAATGTCACGTCGACTGAGCGCAGCCCGCCTTCGCAGCGAATTGAACCTACTGCTTTGCGATGTACTTGACCTCGACCGTCGGGACCGTGTTCGTTCCGCCGATCCTGTTCTCGTAGGAGAATAGCGTGCCGATCGTTCCCCACACCTCGACGATGTCGTCTTGAACGATCCCGCTCCCAGCAGCCGCTGACGGAAGTTTTAGGCACAAGAGATGAGGGCGGTCCAACCCGACATTGGGGTCAGTTCGACGCGACGGCGGGATCCGGCGTTCTTCGGGGGGCGGGTTGCTCATGGGGTAGCTCACGGGTGAATCCGAGGGAGATGAGGGCCAGAAGGGCGGCACCCAGGAGGCCGGCCTTGAGTGCTCGGAGCTGGGCTGTCTCATAGTCGTCGACCACGGCGGCCGTCGCGGCCTGGTCGAGTCCCGCTTTCTCTGCGGCGCTCTCGACCTGTTTGGACGAGACAAAGTTGAGGCCGGAGCCGGCAGCCACCCCGACCTGTTTCGACACCTCTGTGCTGATGCGCGAAATCGTGCTTGACGGTGGAGGTGAAGGTGTTGGTCAGTCCAATCAGCACGATTGCGCCGATGAACGCCACCCCGAGGGCCGAGCCGAGCTGCTGGCCAGTGAATTGCAGTCCGCCGGCCTCGCTGCGACCCGACTCCTCGACCGAGGACTGGATCACGTTGCCGAGCTGGGAGATCATCAGGCCCATCCCGATGCCGAGGACGCCCATGCCGAGGGCGAACCCAGCGTCGGAGAGCGTGGGCTTGATCGTCGCGAGCAGGATGAGCACACCGGCGATGGTCACGACAAGGCCGGTCCGGACGATCGTGCGCACTGGGTAGCGGTTCGACAGCCTTGCGCCGAGTCCGGCGGTCACCAACATGGTGATCGAGATGGGCAGCATCTTGATCCCGGTCTCAAGGGCATCGAGTCCGAGCACCAGTTGGAGATAGAGCGGGACGACGAAGAAGGTGCCCATCAGGATCAGGTTCTGGCTGAAGAGCCCAATGACTCCGGACCGGACCGGTGGGATCCGGGCCAGCGAGAGGTGGACGAGTGGGTCGCGCTTCGTCGCCTCGCGGTGGCCCTGCCATCTCACAAACCCCCAGAGCACAACGCAACCGGCGGCGATGACGAAGAGGGTGAGTGAGAAGCCGAAGATCGTGATGGGCGAGTTCTTGGGTTTGACCCATCCCCAGGTACTCGATTCGAGCACGCCGAACACGAACAGTCCTAGACCGGCGGCCGAGAGCACCGAGCCAACGACGTCGAGCTTCGGCGTGGGAGTGGGACCGGGGGCGTCTTCCACCCTGCGGGTCATGAACAGGATGAAGCCAGCGATGAAGACCTCGCCGACGAACACGACCCGCCACGTGAGCGCGGTCGTCGCCCAGCCGCCCACGATGGGACCGACCGCGATCCCCGCACCCGCGACGCCACCGATCACCGCGTAGGCCGCCTTGCGTCGGGTTCCTTCAAAGTTGCCGGCAATCAACGCCGCGAGCGCGGGGAAGACGAGCGCGGCCCCGACGCCTTCGAGCACCGACCATCCAAGAGCGAGGACGGGCACCGTCTGGGACGCCGCGGTCAACGCCGAGCCGCAGGCGTAGATGATCAAGCCGATGACGAACGCCCGTCGGCGGCCGATGATGTCGCCAATCTTGGCTCCGGTGAGGATCAGCATGGCCATCACCAGGCAGTAGAGGGTGATGACGGCCTGGATCGTGGTCACCGTGGTGTGGAAGTCCTTGACCAGCTGGCTGATCGAGACATTCATCACGGACTGATCGAGCACCATAAGGAACTGCGCCGTCGCCAAGGCGACCAGCGCCGCCCCAGCCTTGCTCGCCGAGGTGCTCATCACCCACCTACCTGTCGGCCCTGTTCGGGTTCAGCGTCCCTCTTGCTGACATCGTCGGGGCCGCGAGGGCTTCGCCGCTCCCGTGGTAGAGGAGACGAGGAACTGAGCGATCGCGGTGCCCGCGCCTGGTCACTCTCGGTCGGCACTCCCGAGGTCCGAATTCTGTGACTGGGACTACGCTCTCCCGCGATGCCTTGAACCGCAGCGTTCGCAGTATGCGGACCGATGGGGTGAGCGGCTGTCACCCAATCGGGGGTGACCTGCGAACAAAGGAACGGGATTCTGACTCCGCGCCTCTTGGCCGCGACGAAGTTTTCGCCGCCCGAGCTTCCGAGTTGGCACGTTCCGCGCCATCGCCTTCATACGGCCCTCGACGCAGGTGCGCAAGTGCCGCTGACGGTCGTCGTCGGCGCGCCCGGGACAGGCAAGAGCGTGGTGCTCGGATCCTGGCTGCACGATCGCCCCGAGCTTGCGTCGATCTGGCTTTCATGCGACGAGCGCGATGCCGATCCGGCAACCTTCTGGTCCGCGCTTACCGCCGCGCTTGCTCGCCGGTGGCCCGACCGCCCGCTCGACGCGATCGACTTGCTCTGCGAGGCGGAGCCCGAGCTCGGCGATGTCGCGATCGCGATCGTGAACGACCTCGCGGCGCTCGGTGAACCTGTCGTGATCGTGATCGACGACGTCCAGTTCGCCTCGGCTGCGGCACCTAGTTTGACCACGTTCATCGAGCGCCTCCCTTCCAGCTGTCGTGTGATCATGGGCAGCCGAACTGAGCCCCAACTCGCGCTGCACCGACTTCGCGCGCATGGGCAGCTGCTCGAGGTGCGCGAGGCCGAACTCCGACTCACGCGAGCCGAAGTTGCCGCCGTCATGCTTGAGTTCGGAATCGAGCTGAACGAGACCGAGGTCGAGCTACTCACGGCCCGCACTGAGGGTTGGGCCGCCGGTGTCCAGATGGCGGCCGTTTCCCTTCGTGACGAATCGGTCCCCGATCTATTCCTTACAGAGTTCGCGAAAACGCCTCGCTCCATCACAGACTTCCTCGGAACGGAGGTACTCGACCGCCAACCCGCTGAGATCCTCGACTTCCTGCTCGCGACTTCGATCCTCGACATACTTAGCCCGGAGAGTTGCGCGGCCGTAACCGACCGCAGCGACGCCGGCGCATTGCTCAGCCGTGTCGACGACCGGCACCTCTTCCTCATCGAGTTGGCCCGAGATACATACCGGTACCACCATCTGTTCGGAGAGTTGGTGCGGCACCGACTCCACGCGGACGATCCGGACCGCGAGCAGGCCCTACATCGACGCGCCGCCGACTTCTTCATCGATAGGGATGACGTCGAGAATGCGTTCGGGCACCTCTTGATGGCAGGTGAGGAAGCAAAAGCATTCGACTTGCTCCGAAGCGGCCTCGTCGACGCCTTCATCCAAGGCGACGGTCGCGTGCTGCATCGCCTTGCTGCCAAGGTGGGAACGGAGGCCGTAACAGGCGAACCCGGTCGCCTCGCCAACCTTGCGCTCGCGTTGGCCGCGAGTGCCCCGGCCGGCCAGGCGGCGCCGTGGATCATCCGCGCGAACAACCGCGCCGGCGACTTCGACGAGTCCGACCGCGCCCGACTCGTGATCGCGCGCGCTCTCGTCGGAGTGCAGTACGGAGAAGCTGACGAGGTCGAACGAGCGCTGACCGACTATCTCGGACCGAAGGACCTCCCCAACGACGAGATCGCTCAGTACGGGCCCACCCTCGTCGCGCGCACTCGGCTGTGGCTCGGGGATCTCAACGGCGCACGCGAGATATGCGAACAAACCTTGGATCCGCTCGCCGCACCAAGCCTGCAGCAGGTCGCAATGACTGGCGCACTCGCCTGGGTTGCGTGCGTCGAAGGTCTGCTCACCGAGGCCGAGCACCTCGCGGAAGACGCGCTCACGGGTGCCGAATCAATAGGAATGGCCGCGCATCCGGCGATGGTCGATGCGGTTCGCACGCTGGGGCGAGTGGCGTTCGAGCGCGGCGATCTCGTTACGGCGGAACGCGTGCTCGAGCAGTCGCTCTCGATGAGTGAGGACGTGCGTCCCGCGTTCGCGCTTGTGAGCCAACTGTCGCTCTCGAGAGTTTGGCTCGCCGATGGCCGAGTAGGCGAGGCACTCTCTGGCGTTGAGCGAGCGCGAGCGTTCCTGCGGCCTGGCTCCACCAGTCCGCTCCTCAGCCTCTGTCACGCATTGGAAGGTCGCATCTCAATCGAGATAGGCGACCTGGACCGCGCCAACCGATGCGCGCAGAGCCTCCAGCCGGGAAACCGAGTGCCTCTGCTTCAGGCTCGGATCGAGATCGCCCGAAGTGAGCTAGACCGCGCCGACGACGCCCTCGCTCGATGCACGCCGGCAACAGTGCGCGAGCGCCTCGACTTAGCGCTGCTTTCCGCCCGGGTCGCGCACCTCCGGGGATCTGATGCCGCAGATCCGTTGCTCGCGGAGGCGCTCGCTGTCGCGAAGATCGAAGGCTTCGTCGTGGCCGTCGCCGACGACCTGGTCGAACTCCGACCGCGCGTCACTCTGCTTCTACGGTCAGGACGCATCGAGAAATACGAGCAGGCTGTGCTCGATCGCCTCGAACGCGATCCGACCCTCCGGGTCGCGAACGGCAGCACCTCGGGACCACTCAGCAGCCGCGAGCTCACCGTCGTTCGATATCTCGCGTCCCGACTCACGTACAAGGAGATCGCGGCGGAGCTCTTCGTTTCGAACAACACGCTCAAGACACACGTCAAGCGGATCTACCGTAAGCTTGAGGTTTCGTCTCGCATGGAAGCGGTGACCGAAGCACGCCGCCTGGGCCTCTTCTGACTTCGGCGCCCGGGCGGCGCCGTGTCACCCGCGACCGGGTGACTTGCATAGATCCCCCCCGTTTTCATCGACCGGCGGGGGCACTCGCGGTACGGTGCGCGAATGTCGGCGAGCTCGACGCGCTCCCCAGCTAGCAGCGTGTTTCGCCATAGAACAACGCGTCGCTTCGGCTGACTTCCTGCAAGGATCGAACCTCCGCGAGGAGTCGCGCGGGTGTTTTAGAAGAGAGAGAGAGAGACAGAGTTGGCCGCGGTGTCACCCGCGGGTGTTCATCGAGGTGACCGCCGAGCTTGACGGGCGGGCGGCACAGTTTGGAGCGTTCCATGTTGGCGTATGACTTTCCCCTGCTCGGGGTGTTCTGGAGCCTGCTCGAGTTCGCGGTCTTGGTCATTTGGATCATCATCGTCATTAGGGTGTTCATCGACAACTTCGAGCGTCGAGATCACGGCGGTTTCGCGAAGGCGATGTGGACACTGTTCATCGTGTTCGTCCCCGTCATCGGTGTGATCGCCTACATCATTACCCGGCCACGCGAGGTTGAGGTTGTCGTAACTCGCTAGCGGTGGTTCTACCCGCACACCGCTGACAGTGCTGAAGCACTTCGGTGGGCGGTGCAAACCCAAACCCAAGCTGGGTTCGGCCAGGTTGATTGAGCGACGGAAGGATCGAGAGGGCATGACGGGATTAGCGGGCACGCGACGGTTGGTTTCGGGCATTGCGATCGCCGGTATCGCCCTGTGCACGTGGATTGCTGCTCCGGTCGGCGCGAGTTCGCAGGGCACATCCGCTCAGCAGTGGGCCGACGGTATGTGTTCCGCACTCCAGACTTTCGGCCAATCAGTCAACTCCACCATTTCGAGTCTCAAAGGCTCAGGTTCGGTGGCGGCGGCAAGCCAGACAGCCACGACCGGGCTCAGCACCGCTCTCAGCCAGTTCAACGATTCGCTGCAGAAACTGGGCAAGCCTTCGACGTCGGACGGCGCAAAGGCGCAGAGCGCCGTCCAGAACCTCTCGACTCAGCTGGGCAGCGACATCAACAGCATCCAACAGTCGCTGTCACCACCTCCGACGAACCCCGGCGATATCGCGGCGACGTTCGCCCAGATCGGCAGCACCATCCAGAGAGGTGTCAGTCAGACAAAGTCGGCGGCCACCACGCTCAAGGGCCTGACGCCGAACGGGGAACTCCAGAAGGCACTCCAGAACTCGTCTACGTGCAAAGCCGTGAAGAACTCGCTGTAATCACCGCAGTGCCGTGAACCGATCGGTCGAACGGCGGCTTCGTTGGTCGACACGATCACGGTGACGTTCGACGAAAAGGTCCACCCTGGGTTCCTTGCGTGCGTCGTCTATGACCAATGCAACGAGCCCGGGAGGCCGATCGAGCGCTTGGTGGATGGCCTCGACGTCGCACCGTGCAGCACGGTGATCTCGAGATCCCCGCGGTGGCTGTGCCCAAGCCCGAAAGGCAAGCGTGGCGCGAGCACGCTCGGTGGACACGGGTGGTCTTGCCAATTACTTTTCGGTCGAGGGCTCGTTCGCGTCCCGCAACATCGCTCCTATCGTTCGACGCGATGGAGGCGCTCCGTTGTCCACCGATGAAAGCACACCGGGGGCGCGGCGATCTCTCGGCAAGGGTCGGCTGGAAGCGTTCAGCGACGGCGTGTTCTCCATCGCCGCCACGCTGCTCGTCCTCGACATCGCGGTGCATCCGCCCGGTACACCGCTCGAGCAGGTCCTTCATGCTTGGCCCGCGTACCTCGCGTACCTCGTCAGCTTCCTCACGATCGGCGCGGGATGGCTCTCCCACAGCGCATTGACCGACCGGCTGGAGCGGACAGATCCGATCTTCCTACGGCTGAACCTGCTCGTTCTGCTCGTCGTGGCGTTCCTGCCGTTCCCGACTCGCCTCGTCGCGGACGCCCTGCAGCATTTCGGAGCCGAACGTGTTGCCGTCACGATGTACGGGCTGACCCTCTTGGTGATCCGCGTCCTGGGAGTCGCCCTGGATGCGTATGCGCAACGCGAGCATCTCTACAAGCCGCAAGGAGAAGGCGCGGAGCTCCAACGCGAAGGACGACAACTTCTACCCGTCGTCATCGGCTATGTGACGGCGATCGGCATCGGGCTCTTCCTGCCTGGCGTGGCGGTGGCGTTGTACTTCGGTCTCGCGCTGTATCTGGTTGTTCCGTTCCGTGACGTCAGACGGCTGCTGTTCCACCGTTCATAACTACCCACCAAGGTCCAGCAGTAGGGGGTCACCACGAAAACGGCGGCCCGACGATGCGGACCGCCGCCCATCCGACGAGCTTCCATCGACTCGCTTACGCGGCCCCTGATGGGGCTGCTCATGCTCCTGTGCCCTGTCGGCGTGTCATTTGAAGCCAGTCGCCCACGCGAGGAACGCGCTCCGGGGTCAGAGCTGCCTAGCTCCCCGGTGCCAGTGGCGCCCGTCCCGCCGCGGCGGACAACGCGGGCGGCAGGCAGAAGACCCGGGGCCAGATGTCGGCGAGGACGGTTGCCGTTCGTTTGGTGAGTCCGCGAAGCCGAATTCGGCCGCCGCTGCCACCGCGCTGGTTGTGAGGTGGCGCGCGCGGGTGAGGTCGTCGTCGCCGCGGCGGGCAAGGTACAGGTCGGCGTGGTCAAGCTGAGTGAGCGCGATCCGAAACGGCGCCTGAAGCTGAGTGTGGATGTCGAGCACGATCATGAACCGCTCTTCGGCTTGCTCGTACTCGCCAATCGCGGCGGCGGCCCGGGCGAGTTGCCGGTCGGAGCGTGGACGTCGCTGCTCATCGGAGTCAACTCACCCCCGTGGAGGTGAAAAGTAACTACCCTGTGGGGTCATAGGTTCGACCTGAACCTGCAAGACCCCATCGGAGAGGGCGGAATGTCCATGATGACTGACGACCCGGCGGCAAGCATTCGAGCAGTCGGGCGAGCATGGTGGTTGTTCGCGCTGTTTGGAGTTGTCACGCTCGGCTTTGGAATCGTATTGACGTTCAAGCCGAGCAACTCTGTGCACGCGATCGCAGTGATCTTCGGCATCTGGCTCTTCATCCTCGGCGTCGTTCGGCTTATCCAGGCGATCGGCGCAACGGGTGAGCGCACCGGGCTCATCCTCGCGGGATTACTCGCCATCCTCATCGCACTGCTTCTGCTCCACCACACGACCACGACCGTCGCAGTCCTCGGATTCATCATCGGCATCTTCTGGACGATCGGTGGCGTGACGCAGTTGTTTCACGGCTTCAGCGCGAACGACGGCAAGGTGAGTTGGGGCATTGTGCTCCTCGGCCTGATCGCGACGACCATCGGCATCCTTTGCCTCGTCTACCCGTCTCTTTCGCTGTCGATCATCTGTGTGATCATCGGGGTGGGGATGATCGTCTATGGCATCGTTGAGATCGTCGCGAGCCTCGAAGTCCGAGAGCTGCGAAAGGCCTAAGCGAACTCGGCATTGAGAGCACGCGAGCCCGGGCCAGCCGGATGTCCGCCTTCGCCGGTTCAGGCTGCGCCCTGCTGTTCGCTGTTCGTTGACTGGCGCCGCTCTCGTCCGCGTTGAACTGCGTCCAAGATGACCCTGAGCACGATGCCGTTGGCGACGAGGTCGGCGAGTATCTGATTCGCCGTTGCCCGTCCCGCTGTGTCCGCCGCTCGCGCCGTTTCGCCCCGCCTGTCCCTCCGGGTGTGCAACGACTTGGAGCGGACGACGAGACTCGAACCCCGCTGAGGCCGGGTGTCCGGGTTTCCCCCTGTTTCGCCCCGGCCCCGTTCCCTCGTGTGCAACGACTTGGAGCGGACGACGGGACTCGAACCCGCGGGGCCCGGGTGTTCGCGTTAGGCGCGGTTTCGCCCCGGCCCCGTTCCTTCGTGTCTCCAGACCATCAGGGCGCGTCCGTCGGAGGTGATCGCGGCCGTCGCCGCGTAGACAACGGCGGCCGCCCTACGAGCCGAAAAGCTGCTTCCGCTGTGCGGTCACAAGAGCGGGGATCTCCACTGGCAATTCGGGCGTTTCCTCTGCCGCGGATTCAAGGGCCGCGGGGGCTCGTTCGAGCAGATCGTCGATGACCGCGGATGCTCGTCGCGCGGAGAGCCCCCACGTCCTTGCCTCGTTGAGCAATCGTTCGCGTGTGACTCGGTTTGTACGGCGCACGTCGTCGATGTACATGGCGAGGCGATCCTGGCCATAGTGGAGTGTCGACACCACGTCATAGAGAGGCGTGAGTCGAAGCCCGCCGCTCCTCTCGTGGAGGAGTGAGAAGTTCTTGCCGTGAGCGTCGCCGTTTCCGACGAGGACGTTTGCCGTCGTCATCCGAAGCAGCATCTCAACAGCTTGTGGTTCGGCGGCGGTTTGAACAACCTCGGCGATTGTCCGCAATGAGGGGCCACCGTCCTCCTGGTACTTCTTTACCGGCGGAATACCCCGCGCTTGGCACATGTCCTCTTGATGGACGCGATCGACAGAGCCATCGTCGTGAACGACGCGGTCGTACCGCTCAACAACGAGCAGGCGGCGATCACCGATGGTCGTTGTCTGGACGTCTGCAACGCGCAAGCCGAGGTGCGTCGCAAAGCGCATGCAAAACGCCTCGGTTTCAACGATCTTGGGGTACTCGGCGAGTTCGGGCTTGAGAATGTGCGTCGACGGTGTGCCATCGACCGGGCTACCCCACGAGCCATCGAGCATGCGGGTGAGCACGAGCTTCTCTTGCACACCTGCAAGGGAGATGCGCACGCGCTGAGCGATCCCGAGGGGTGCGCTGCGCAGATTGCGAACGAGTTCATCAATCTCTATCTCGGAGAGGCGTCGAGCCGTGCTCGTCCTCGGCTGCGGGGGTGGTGGCTCCATGACGGGTTGGATGACAACGGCACCCGCGCATTCACGGCCGAGCTCGCGGATCAGGGCGTAGGTTTCAGCAGCTGGAACATTGAAGTCCTCAGCGGCGGCGCGGCGAGGCGCTCCCTCCGGAAGCAATCCGTCAAGGAATGGAAGAACAGCTCCTTGCGTGTACCTCTCTTCTCTCAACGGAAGTGATAGCGACAGAAGCGGTGTTCCGAGTGGAAACGTCTGCAGTGCTTCGTCGGTGTACGTGAGTCGGACACGGCCTCGTTCCTGCTCGACAGTCGCCAGGTGGCTCCCGTACAGCCAGACCGCAAGTGCGTCCGCCATCACCAATCCGCCTTCTCGAGCGTCATGCGAACGCCTAACTGCTTGAGGATCCGCAGGATCCGGCGGACCTGCTCGGTCTCCTTTCCTTGCTCAAGGTCGGAGAGGTATGACCGGTGGAGACCGGCCCGTTCGGCCACCTCCGCTTGGGACAAGCCGGCCTCCCGCCGGTAGTGGCGTATGGCAGCTCCGAGGGACCCGGGCGTATAGACCCGGAACGGTTGCTCTTTGCCACGGTCGCGAGATGTCTGCATATCCCGACTTTAGCACCAGACGGCGCGCATGTCGATATTTCCCGACACAGCGGTATTCTGCAGTGATGTCTATATATTCAGACATCTGCTCAGCGCTCTTGCCCGAGAACGCCGAGCAGCAGATGGTCGTCGATCAGGACAGTGCGGGCCATGCAGGTCGCGCGCGCAGCGGGTCGGCTCGAGCCTCCGGGCCCCGAGGGCACGGTCCGGCGGCGCCGTCAGTGCTTGTGCTGCACGAACTGGACGAGCAGCTGCTCGCGCAGCTTCGGGTCCAGCTGCTGGAACTGCTGGAGCAGTTGAGCCTGCTGGTCGGGCGTGAGCCGCTCGACAGCGGCCTTGAGCTGCTCGGGATGCGTGAGGTCGATCGGTGTGCCGTCGGGCAGGGTCAGGTGCGGTGTCGGTGCCGGCTCGCTCGATCCGAGCTCGGGTGGGATAGCGCGGCCGAGCGACTGGAGGAAGCGCAGTCGATCCGCCACGTCGTCGACGGCGCCAAAGGGCTCACCGCACACGCAGAGCACCGTGTAGCCGAACATCCAGAACGCCCAGTCGTCCCGTTGCGACAAGAGCGACCGTATCGCCGGTGTGAGGAGTCGATGCGCCAGCTCCTTGTCACGGGTCTCAACGGTGAACTGGTCGTCGAACGCTGCGTCGCCGGTCGTGAAGCCCCCGAACCGGGGCAGGGCGTGGCGGCGGGGCGTGACCTCGACGCCGCACATCACGGGGAACCAGAACTGCGCAGCCGAGACCCGGGAGCCCCGCCACCCGGCGGTGAACGCGTTGGCGACGGTGAACGCGCTCCCGTCGAGGTCGCCGCCGTAGGCGCTGTGGTAGCTGGTCCCCGACACCGGGTTCTGGGCCCCGCCGGTACCGGCTTCGTGGACGAAGAGCAGTGAAAAGCCGCTCACGGAGCGGTCGAACGGCGACGGGAACGGCTGCGGTCCGAGCGGCTGCCACCCCGCCCGCGCGGCGTAGTCCGCGAGGCCGGGCACGACGAGGTCCGACGTATCGGTTTGGCGCGGCGGTTGGGGCGCACCGGCCGGGGCCGGTGTCGCTTCGGCGCCTTGCGGCTTTGCTGCCGTGCCGGGTGGGACCTGGGGATCGTCGGGCCGCAAGGGGTCGCGAGAGGCGTCGCCTCCGCCGGGGCCCGCGACCCACTCGGTCCACGCCGAGCCGCTCCAGTACCGCTGGCTGAAGCGGCCCGTCGGATCAGGCGCCCAAAAAGGCGCCGAAGCATCTACCACGGCCCCCTCGTTCCTGGTCGGCGAGCCACCGACGCGTCTTATCGTAGGACGACGGTCGCGCGCGGGAGAAGAAGGTGGTGGAGGCACGGCCTGGTGGCCCGCCGCCAGCACGCTTGTGCTTGAGACTCGCCGAGATGCCCGTAGGAAGCCTTGTGTTGAGCGCGGCGAGGCGGCCTGAGCAGGAACAAATCCTGCTACTGAACCTGCTACTCGAATCCAGCGGACTGGAGCGGTTCCCGCGGTCTCCAGCGGAGAACGCAAGCCGCTGACCTGGACTCCAGCGGTTCCAGCGGTCTCCACCGGAAGCGTTCATCACCTCGCCAAGGTGAGAGTGGCGGGTGTTCGAATCCGTCGTCCGCTCCACATCATCGGCCTTATGCGAGCGCGGTGCGGGACCGGTTCCCACCCACGGGATGAGTCCCCGGCGCGCGTGACCCTCGGGTCATCGGGTGATCGTGCCGACTTCCATGCTGGGGCCCACGTTGGTCTGAGGATTTGTCGTGCCGGTGAGGGTGTAGCTGCATTTCGCGTGCTTGTACACGCCCGTTCCCCCGGTGCAGGTGCCGCTTCCGGTAAGCGCGACCATGCCGTTGGCACCCGCTGCAACGGTGAAGGTCTCCTTGGACCTGCGAACGCCACCGGCGAAGTATCCGATCGCGGTGCCGGTGCCGCTGGTGCCGTTGATCGTGAACGTGGCCACGGCCGCACCGTCTCCATCGATCGAGCTGGTACCGGCACAGACGATCACGTGTGCAGACCCGGTTTGGCTGATCTGCGCGCAGGTAGCGGTCGCGGTGTACGGGACCGTGCGCGGCTTCTGAGGCGCCAGCGCGGTGGCTGTGCCGCGGTTCGCGGCCGCGGCGGAACCAGCGGTCATGACGAGCACGGCCAGCCATGCCAGCGACTCGGATCGTCCTTCGTCTTGTGTGCAACATGGATGCCTCTCTAAGCACACAGGCCTGTTCTGTCCGTGATTCTTGGCGCCGCGGACGGTCGAAACATCCAGCAAAGCGCGGCCCCCACTTCCCCCAACACACGATGTGTACTACGTCATGTCCAGGAACGCCCGTCCCGCCTTTCCCGGCGCTCTTTCGCGACGCTGACGGTGGCCTTCCGAAACCGGCGATCGCGACCGACTGATCGGTCGACGCCTGTTCGAAGTCCTGGGACCCGATTTGGGTCGCCAAGGTCGAGCTCGGGGAGATCGGATGTGGGTGTGGTCATGGCTGAACTCATTCGAAGTGGGGTTCCCGAGCACCCGATGTTCGCCGGCCAGACAGGACACGCGACTGATCCTGGCGTGCGCAAGGTCACGGCGAGGTCGGGGGCGGCCCCGGCGGGTCGTTGCGACGGGCGGGAAGCCGCAGGTCCACGTCCCGCGCCGATCTCCCTCGTCCTCTGGCGTCCGTGGTTGTGCTGCTCTGACTGTCAGAGAGTCGTCGCATCGACGGCAGAGGCAGCGTGCACCCGGCTCGGGGAGCCGTCGAGCCGCGTTCTCCGAGCCAACTCCGTTACGCGAGTTTGACCACGGGCCGACCGATGGTCCGACGCTCGGCCATCTCGGTGAGAACCGACGGGACGTTGTCGAAGTCGACCACCTGAGAGGGTGTGGGCCGGAACGTCCCATCGGCGAGCATCCGCGTCAGGTCGGCGGAGGCGCTTTCGAACATCGCCGCCATCACGTCTGGTGGATAGCCGCCGAGCGTCGCCCCGACGAGGGTCACGTTTGCGACATAGAAATGCGGGTCGATGGGCTCGAGCCCACCGGCGTGCCCACAGAGAACGTGCCGGCCGCCCGGAGCCAGAAGGTGTCGCAGCCGGCCGCCAGTCGGGCCCTGGACGGGATCGATGATGACGTCGAGCGGTTGATCCCCGACCGCGGACCTAATTCCATCGAGGACATCTCCGGCTGAGTGATCGATGGCGTACGCAGCGCCGAGCCGGCGGCAGTGCTCCGCTTTCGCGGAGCTGCCGACGACGGCGATGACACGAGCGCCTTGTGCAGCAGCGAGCTGTACGCACGCCGATCCCAGCCCGCCGGCCGCTCCGGTCACGAGCACGGTCTCGCCTGCCTGGACCTGCCCGCGCCGAATGACCGCGTGGTACGCCGTGTGTGCGGGGATGACGAAGGCTGCCGCCTCGATGTCATCGAGTGCGGCCGGCGCCGGCATGATGCTCGGTCCGACGGCGACGGCGGTGTCTGCCAGGCTGCCCCACGGCTGGATGAAGACCCCGACGACCCGCGATCCGACGAGGTGCGCGAGCGTGTCAGAGGCCTCGCGGACGACGCCGACGCCCTCCTGACCGGAGATGTAGGGACGGGGCACCGGGACTGGATAGGTGCCTCGAGCCATCGTCACGTCGGGCAGCGCCAGGGCGGCGGCCCGCATGTCCACGATGGCCCACTCGGGGGTCACCGGAAAGGGCGCCTCTTCCAATTGGACCCACCCACCAAGGCTCATCCCAAGGCGTGCGAGACCAGTCGCCGACGGCTCTTCGACCTCCTCGAGCCGGAAGACGTCTGACGGCTCACCGAAGTCGTGGACACGCCACGCGCGCAATCGAGTGCCTTTGGTCTGCTAAGCCCAGCCGAAGAGCGCACCCTTGAGCGGGACTGAACGGAAGCCGTCCGGACCGACCGGGATGTCGCCAGCGATCGTGACGCGTTCGACTCGCCGGTCCACCTCGATGGAAGCAAGGTCGACCGGACCGAGATGAGCTGTCGATCGGTTGTCCCAGAACGCAATACTCTCCGGCTCCCAACGGAACCGCACCGTGAACTCGGGCCGAGCGATCTGGCCGTAGAGAAGGTCGAGGATCTGGCTGCTCTCTTGGTCGCTGAGACCGACGAGATAGCGGGTGAACACCGGGTTCACGAACAGGGCCCGCTCACCGCTCTCGGGGTGGACGCGGACGACTGGGTGCACCGCTGCTGGTGGCGGACCGGACGGGTCGTACCCTTCACGCGTCCGTCCGTCCTGGCCGTGCCATCGGTGCACCGCTTGGAGCCCGTCGACGAGTTCGCGGATGGGCGCCGAGAGGTCCTCGTAAGCGGCCACCAAGTTCGTCCAGAGGGTGTCGCCGCCGTGGTTCGGGACCGCTAACCCGCGCAAGATCGAGGCCATCGCGGGATTCGCGACGAACGTGATGTCGGTGTGCCAGCCGGCGCGGGTCACGCGCGGCGGCGCGAACGGCGGGCGCTGGGTCCCGTGACCGAAGAGGATCCGCTCCTCGCGGGTGTCCACCGCATAAATTTCCGGCCTTCCTTCGAGCGCCGCCTGGATCGGATGCGCAGGCGTGATCTCGCCGAAGTACTGCCCGAGGCGGACGTGGTCGTCCTGCGAGATCGGCTGGTTTCGGAAGAACAGCACCTTCCATTGCAGCAGTGCGTCGCGGAGTGTACGGACGGAGCCCGCATCGAGTGGCCGGCGGAGATCGATGCCATCAACATGCGCGCCGATGACGTTCGTCGCCGGCTGGATCGTCAAGGTTGAAGCTACTGCTGCATTGGCGGCCATCGTCGGTCTCTCGTCTCGGCAGGAGCGGAGGGGATTGACGATAGGCGCTGCTGGGATTGGGCGCCGCCGGTGTGCAAATCGCCAGTCGGTATGCGTTGTGTCCCGAGGACCGCTCCCGCTCCACGATGAGCTCCGAGGGCCTCTTGGGATTCACGCCCACGGCAGCGCGTCACGGTCAGTGAGCCGACCGATCGCGGTCTGCCCCACGGTCTGTGTCGAATATGCGTAGGCAGAATGCCCGTCGAACGTGGGGCCGCCATGGCGCGGCACCGGCAGTCGATTGAGGTCAGCTCAACAGGTGGGCTGGCTAGTGATGCCGCTATGCCACCCCATGGGCGCAGGCGCATCCGCGCACCGTCAGCGTCCAGGGGCGCGCTCCAACTCCTGAAGCAGAACAGTCCTACCCGTGGACTCGGGTGTGACCACGACGGCTCCCGCCCGGTCGTCGGGCAGGACGCCAGCGGGACGGAGCATGAGCAGCGTCTGCTATGTAGCCGCGTCGGATGCAGCGGTGGATTTGGTGTGGGGAAGCAGGACGGCGGCGCCGAGGCCGACGAGACCGATGACTGCCAGGACGATCATGGCGGCGCCGTAGGCACGCTGGGGGTCGGTGAGGCCGGAGACGAGGATGGTGCCGGCGATCGCGGTGCCGAACGTGGACCCCAGGTTGGACACGCTGCGCGAGAGCCCGGAGATTTCACCTTGGAGGGCTTCGGGAAAGGCGGATTGAACGACGTTGACCGATGGGGTGAGCATGACGCCGATGCCCAAGCCGATCAGGAGCAGTCCTGGGGCGAAAGCCCACGGGCCCGGGTGGCCTGCGACGAGAGCGAGCAGGAGGACGATCCCGGTGATCGTCGTCGGAAAGCCGACCAGGATGAGCGTTCGCTGCTGGAACTTCTTGGCGAGGGGGCCGGCCGCGAGCGAGGAAGCCAAGATGCCGAAAGTGGCGGCCGTGAAGATCACGCCCGTCTGGATGGCGTTGTAATGCCGCACGACCTGCAGGTACGCGGAGACGACGAATGCTGACCCCATGAGCATGAGCCATTGCAGGTTCTGGGTGACCATCGCCAGGTTCGAGGTGCGGTTGCGGAACAGAGCGGTCGAGAGCAGGGCCTCTCTTCCGGCACGCTCGCGGCTGCGGATCCAGGCAAAGAACGCGGCCAGGATGAGCGCTCCGAGGAGCAGCAGGAACACCATCAGCGACACGCTGCTGTCGGCCGCCATGATCCCCCCGACGAAGACGACCAGACCAGTAGCGGACAGGACCGCGCCAACCGTGTCGAAGGGCCGCGTCGGGTCGGCTGGCACCGGGTCGTTGATGTGGCGCGCCAGAAACAAGATGATCACGATGATTCCGGCCTGAAAGACGAAGGCGGCGCGCCACGTAATCGCCGTCGTGATCAGACCGCCGATCAACGGTCCGGCCGCGGCACCGATGCCTCCCATCCCGCTGATGATCCCGAAGGCCCGAACTCTGGATCCCATGTCGCGGAACAGAATGGTGGTGAGGATGTAGACGGGCGGGATCAACAGCGCGGTGCCCACTCCCTCGAGGATCGAGTTGCCCAGGATGAGCACGCCAAGCCCCGGTGCGGCTGCGCTGAGCAGCGCGCCTACGCCGTAGACGGAGAGGCCGATCGTGAAGCAGCGTTTGCGGCCGAGGCGGTCGGTCAGCTTCCCACAGGGGATCATCAGGGCTGCCATCACCAGCAAGAACAAGGTGATGCAGACCTGAACCCCTTGGACGGTGGTGTTCAGGTCCTTGCTGATGTCATTGATCATCACGTTCATGTTCGAGCCGGCAAAGCTGCAGATGAACTGGGCCAAGGCCAGCGGGATCAGCATCCTTCTCAGCGAGCCACTGTCTTGTTCCTGGTCGGGCGGACTAGCCACGATGACTTCTCCACGTCGACCGCCGACCCGAGAAGTGTGTCCGCCGCGCTTGAGACCGAGCGGCCATACGCGTAGCCGCAACCGAGCGATCTGCACGATGGACGGGGCTGCGCCCCGCGGCCGCGGGCTGGCGAACGCCGCGGGGTCCCGGCATCCTCGTCACCTCCGGCGAGCGCACGATGCTCCGTTCGCCGTGTGCCCTGATCGCGGCGTCGACCGCACAGTGATTCGTTCCACCCGCGGCTTCTGAGCGACGTCAGCTGCGGGGGTGTGCGCGGGCGATTCCATGTGTGGTCAGAATTGTTGCGGAACGAGATGGGGCGGGCGGGCTGGTTCACGGTAGCCGCCAGGCTCTTGACGAGCCGGGAGGACGACCTTCACCGATGGCAGCGCCTTGTATGGGATCTGATCGAGGAAATGACTGATGATGTTGAGCCTGGCACGCCGTTTGTCGTTCGAGTCGACGACGAACCAGGGCGCAAACTTGGTATCGGTTGCCGCGAACATGTCGTCGCGCGCGTGGGAGTAGTCGTACCACCGGCTGTACGACTGCAGGTCCATTGGGGAGAGTTTCCAAGTCTTGCGACCGTCGTCCATCCGTGCCTCGAGTCGCCGGGTCTGCTCATCGGCGCTGACGTCGAGCCAGTACTTGAGCAAGATGACGCCCGAGTCGACGATGGCCTGCTCGGTGAAGGGCGTCAACGCGAGGAAACGTCGCACCTCATCATCCGTGCAAAAGCCCATGACGCGTTCGACACCGGCACGGTTGTACCAGCTCCGGTCGAACAGGACGATCTCACCTCCTGCCGGCAGGTGTGGCAGGTAGCGCTGGATGTACATCTGCGTCTTCTCCCGATCGCTCGGCGCCGGGAGGGCGACGACGCGAAACACGCGCGGGCTCACACGCTCAGTCATGCGCTTGATGACGCCGCCCTTGCCGGCACCATCTCGCCCCTCGAAGAGGACACACACCTTCGCGCCCTCCTGTACCACCCATTGCTGGAGGTGGACGAGCTCAACCTGCAAGCGCGTCAATTCCCGTTCGTAGTCCTTCCGGGGCATCTTCGATGCCACGGGCGGTTCACCGACGTCCTGATCCCGACTCGTGTCCACCGTGACCCTCCCCGAAGCCGGCCGATTGGTCGCCTGCTGACCGTGCCGCTTCTTCTTCCTCTTCTTCTTGCTCATGGCGCGCCGTCCTCGCTCACGCGCTTGGCTCGTCGATCGGAGTCGCTCGACCTGCGACGGCGCGACACAGCGCGGTCACCGTCCACCACGGCGAGGACGACAGCGCGGCCGGCGACCAACCGGGCGCATGCAGCGGTACGCGGAGGCGCACCGCACCCGGGAGCGACCGAAACTCGAGCGGCGGCGGGAGGCGCAGCGCCTCCCCATCGATCCCGACCTCAACCGGCCCGTCCGAATCGAGGGTGAACGTTCCGGCCGACCACTCCAGGAACCCGTGGTAGCGCTGCAGCTGCCCGGCCGCTTCAGCCGCCACGAGCTGGGAGACGTCCGCCGGCCCGCGGATCTCCACAGCAGAGATGCCCAACTGGCCCGTATCGAGCCGTGCCCGAGTCCCGAACCCGGCGAGGCGTGTCACGACATATGGGTTGTTCGATACCAACACCAGAACGGGTGACTCGTGTGTCGCGCCATCGGGCCCGACGAAGCGCAACGAGAACGGCTCAGCGTCGGGGCCCAGGAGCTCGGGAAGCATCGCCGCGGTCGTCTGACGCTTCGCGTCACGGTACTCAGGCGACTGGACGATCTTCGCATACACGCCGAGTGAGGCGTTGTTCACAAAGACTCGTCCGCCCACCTCGGCAAGGTCGATACGCCGTTCGATCGCGTCGCCGAACGCGTCCAGGGCACCCACCACGTCATCACGATCCAGGCCGACATCGAGCGCGAAGTGGTTGCGCGTCCCCGCAGGTATGCAGACATGCGCAACGTCGTGACGCATCGCCACTGACGCCACCAGCGCCTGTGATCCGTCGCCCCCTGCCATTCCGATCACGTCTGCGCCACCCTCGATCGCCCGCTCCGCAAGTTGGAGCAGATCGTCGCCGGGTCCGAGGACGATCGGTTCGATGCCTCGTCGTCGCGCCTCATCGACGATGCCGAATTGTTCCACCTTGCCGCCACCGGACTTCGGGTTGACGATGAGCGAACCGCGACGAGCAGGACGCACGGTCACGCCTGGGGCCCTTGCCTCTTTTACGCTCCGGCGGTCACGCCCGAGCGCATACCTCGTCATCGAGGCCGAGAGTCCGATCAGTGCCACCAGCGCGACGATGGCAAGGCCGGAGTGTTTGGCCCGCAACGTCACAACGATGATCAGTGCCACGCTGACCAGCGCGACGACCGACCCGGCGACTCGCAGGGGACCACGTCTCGTCGCGATGTACCAACCCGCCACCGCTGCGCTGATCACCAGTACGAGACACAGACCCATGCGCACGAGACTCGAACGCAGCGCGACGACCGCGACGACCAACGCGAGGGCCAGCGCGAGCAGCGCACCGATCGCAGCGAGTCGACGCCTCACATCGAGCATTCCGGAGGGCCGTTCAGCCGGGAGGCGCTCCAGACGACGGTGAGTCCTTCACGGCGTCTTGGATATAGCGGCGCATCGCTGCGTCCTGCGCGGCTTGGGCCTGAAGCGCGTGCTCGTGCATCTTGCCGCCGCGCGCGATGAGATACACCAACACGCCGAGATACGGAACGATGAAAACGAACAGGACCCAGAGTGCCTTTGCGAATCCACCGAGGTCGGGACTCCGAAAGATATCGGAGAAGACGACGATGAGTAGCCAGATCCAAATGATGAACAGAAAGAAGTAGAGCATCGACAGGAATACCTGTCCGGTGCCGAAGTTCGACGCCAACACGTTGTATCTCCCCTGGGTTGTCGAGTCGTAGGTGTGTTTCCTGGTGGCCAGGACGACCGCCACCCCGGGCGGCATGTCGCGACCACCGTCGTGGCTCAGGACCCCGAGCTGCCTCCCGGTATTGCGAAGGGCGCCCCGGGCTTCGCAGCATCGAACTCTCCGTCGAGGCTCACGGCTGCGGAGATGAGCGAGAGAGGCGTGAAGGCCTGCGGGAAGTTGCCGAGCGTAAAGGGTAACCGTTCCCGATTGCGACCGCCCGTCCTGGCATCCCGTTCACCTTCCTAGTCGTCCGACATGACGACTCGTGAGGTGGCCGGCGCTCGACCGGGAACGCCCGGCGCGTTGGCGGCGGTGCGACCCTGCTCGTACGGAGCGGTCACGGCGACCTCCTCGTGGTTCTCTCAGATGCATAGACGGAGTCGAGCGGAAAAGCAACGGGTGTGGCTCGTGCTCAGCTCGGAGCGAGCGGACCTCCTTCGCGTCGCCGTCCCGCCGCGTCGGCCATGCGGTGTGCGTCTCGTTGTGACACGCTGGCCGAGGCCGGGGTGCGCTCGGCTCAAGTACCGGCGATGCGAGGGAGCTGGTTGTGACTCAACAGGTGCCATCTCCACGAGCCGGTCGTCAGGTGAGCGGCGGGATGATCGCGTCGCTCACAGGCGGCGCGGTGCTGCTCATCTTCGTCCTCCAGAACACCGAGGACGTCAGGTTCGACTTCCTCTTTTGGCACTTCACGTGGCCGCTGTGGCTCTACACCATCGTGACCGCCGCGATCGGCGCGCTCGTCTGGTTCGGGTTGGGCGTGCTGCGTCGTCATCGGCGGCGCGTGGCGCGCCGCGAGGGCCGACGCGACTGATCTGCGCTCAGGTCGTCCCGCGTGACTCGCGATCCTCAAGATCGCGACTCCTACTGGCGGGCGAACGCCGCGCGAGCTTCCCTCGCGAGATCAACGAAGGCGTCGCCGCTCACGTCGATCAGGACCCGCTTGATCGTTCCGCCGACGAACGACCAGGGCGCGTCACCCACGTAGTCGTCCGTGACGGGTTCAGCGCCGGAGCGTCCGACGATGAGGCCACCTCCACCGAGGCCGAACTTGCCCAGCTGGGTTGTGATATCGGCTTCTCCGACCGTCTTGTCGCGGATGTGGAGGGTGAGCGCCCCCTGGGTGGGCATCGAGTCTCCCCGCTTCTCGAAGGAGGCCGAGAGCACGACGTGACCGGTGGGGATCGTGTCTTCGGACTCCACGATCTGGACGAGCTCACCGACGAAGTTGTAGACGTACTTGAGCTTGCCGTCACGGACGTACAGCGCGTGGCCGCCGAACCGTGACCCCTGAGAGAAGATGACGCCGCCTGCTTCGGGTGTCTCGATCTCCATCTCGGCCGCGATGGTGTACGAGCGGTTGCGGATGTTCGGGGCGACCGACTCGGGGATCTCCGCCCCACCGGGATAGAAGGTGTAGCGGCTGCGCGGCCGTGACAGCTGCGGCCGTTCCGTCCCGAGGATCTCGATCGCGCCCCGCGACTCGAGTGGAAGCGCCTGGTACTTGCCCGCCTCCGTCCACCACAGCGCAATCAGCTCTTGGAGCTTGACGGGATTCTGCTCAGCGAGGTTGTGACACTCGCTCGGATCGGCCTCCGTGTCGAACAGCTCCCAGGGCTGCTGATGGAAGTCGCCCCATGATTCGGGTGCAGCGGGGACGGCGGTAGCGGCCTTCCAGCCCTGATGCCAGATCGCGCGCGTACCGAGCATCGAATAGAACTGCGTCTCCCGGCGCGTCGGCGCGTCAGGGTCATCGAGGCTGTCCTTGAAGCTCACCCCCTCGAGAGGCTTCTGGGTGTACCCGTTGACAACGTCGGGAAGCTCGACACCGAGACAGTCGTACAGGGTCGGCGCGATGTCGATGGCGTGGGTGTACTGACGACGAATGGCACCACCGTTGGCTGTCATGCCGTTCGGCCAGGCGACGATGAGCGGATCAGCCGTCCCGCCCTCGTAGTTCGCGTAGCGCTTCCACATCTTGAACGGCGTGTTGAATGCCCATGCCCACCCGATCGGGTAGTGGTTGTACGTGCGCGGGCTCCCGAGCTCGTCGAGTTGCTTGAGGTTCTCCTCGATCGTGTCGGGGACAGCGTTGAAGAACTTGTTTTCGTTGACCGAGCCGTTCGGGCCGCCTTCTCCCGAGGCGCCGTTGTCCGAGAGGAGCATGATGATCGTGTTGTCGAGTTGGCCACTGTCCTCGAGGTAGTCGAGGAGGCGCCCCAGCTCGTGATCAGCGTGGCTGAGGAACCCGGCGTAGACCTCGGCCATGCGGGCGAAGAGTCGTCGTTCGTCGGCTGAGAGCGTGTCCCACGGCCGGGCTCGGTCGCCCTCTGACCACGGTTTGCCGTCGTGGCTGGTCGATTCGGCGTACGGGTTGATCGGGGAGAGTTCCGTCTGGCTGGGCAGGATGCCCTGCTGCTTTTGCCGTTCGAGGACGAGGTCCCGGTACGCCTCGTATCCCATGTCGAACTTGCTCTTGTACCGGTCGGCCCACTCCTTCGGGACGTGGTGCGGGGCGTGGCTGGCACCCGGGGCGTAGTAGAGGAAGAACGGCTTGTCGGGCGCGATCGACTTGGCGTCTTGGACGAATTCGATCGCCTTGTCGGTGAGATCGACCGAGAGGTGGTACCCCGCTTCGGGAGTGCGCGGCGGCTGCTCCTGGTGGTTGTCGTAGACGAGGTCCGGGTACCACTGGTTCGTCTCACCGCCGAGGAAGCCATAGAAGCGCTCGAAGCCCCGCCCGAGCGGCCATTGCCGCTTGGAGGACGCCAGGTTCATCTCGTCCTCGGCGCAGAGGTGCCACTTCCCGACGAGGTAGGTATTCCAACCAAGCCCGCCGACGACCTCAGCGATGTTCGCACACTCGAACGGGACGTGGCCGTTCGCGTTCGGGAACCCCGACGTCGCCTCGGTGATGCACCCCATCCCGTTGGTCGTGTGGTTGCGGCCGGTGACGAGACATGACCGCGTCGGCGAGCACAGCGCCGTGGTGTGGAAGTTGGTGTAGCGCACCCCGCGGTCGGCGATGCGCCGCACGTTCGGCGTCTCGATGAGCCCGCCATACGGCTCCATCGCCGAGAAGCCGACGTCGTCGAGCACGACAAGGAGGACGTTCGGCGCGCCTGGCGGCGCGATCGGTTGCGTGAAGGGTGCCCAGTCGGGAACGGAGTCCTTGATGTCGATGCCGACGGTGCCCTTGAACTCCTTCGCTGATCCCATCGCCTTCTCCCAACCGGCTCGGGGGCGCTCAACGACGCCGAAGGTCGCGCGCGGTCATGTTCTCATGACCACTGGGGCCGGGTCGAAGGCGCAGGCCTCGCGGGGTCGTGGAGCTGCGAGATGTCCTGGTCCTGGCGCCGGTGACGACGAACCTCGAGATCAGACGCTGCGCCGCCGCGTCACCTCGGAGGCGGGCCCCAGGCTCTTCGTCAGCAGTCGGTAGAGCGTGTTGCCGTAGGGCCACTGGGTCACGACCGTGCCCCTCGGTGACGTGAAGTAGTTCCGGCTCATCGTCCAGGACGTGCCCTTCATCCGGTGCTGCAGCCAGCGAAACCATAAAGCCTCGAATCGCGGCTTGACCTCGATCGCGGTCACGCGGGCTCGCATCATGCGCTTCACCGCCCGGACGACGTAGCTCGCCTGGCCCTCGAGCATCGTGACGATCTCGCCGCCGTTCGTGCCCGGGCCATACAGCATGAAGAAGTTCGGGAACCCCGGCATGGTGATCCCGAGGAACGCGCGTGGCTCATCCGCCCACTGCGCCTGCAGCGTCAGCCCCGCACGCCCCACTACGGGGAGGCGCGCGAGGTAGTTGGTCGGCTGGAAGCCCGTCGCCATGACGATGACGTCGACGGCCCGCTCCACCCCGTCGGCGTCGACGATCCCCGTTGGGGTGACCGACGCCACCGCCTTCGGGACGAGCTCGACGTTCTCCTTCTTCAGCGTGGATAGAAGGTGCTGGCGAAGACCGGGCGCTTACCCGGATACGGATACGTCGGCGTCACGGCCTCGCGGAGCTCGGGATGGTCGGCGAACTGGCGACCGATGTAGGCGAGGCAGAACTGTCGGCGCGCCTCGTTGCGTCTCGTGCCGGGCCGGAAGAGGTCACCGCCTCGCAGGTTCTTCTCGAGCAGCCACTTGAGCCGCCAGCGCTCGCGCCGACGCCTCCACGGCCTCGTGAGCGACGCGCGCTCCTCGTCGCTGAAGTCCCGCTCGCCTTTCGGCATGATCCAACCGGGCTCCCGTTGGAACACGTAGAGCTGCCGCACGAGCGGCTGGATGGCCGGCACGATCTGGGTCGCCGACGAGCCGGTGCCCACGACAGCCATGACCTTGTCGGTGAGGTCGTGCTGGTGCTCCCAGCGGGCCGTGTGGAAGACGGGCCCGCCGAAGTCCTCCAGCCCGGGCCAGCTCGGATAGCGGGGCACGTTCAGGAACCCGACGCCGCTCACGAGCACGTGGCATTCGTCGACCGCCCCGTCGTCGAGCCGGACCTCCCAGACGTGGCGGCGCTCGTCCCACGCCGCGGACTCGACCGTCACGCCGAGCTGCAGATGCGACCGGAGACCGAACTCGTCGACCGTCTCTTCGAGGTACTTCTGGAGCTCGGGCTGTCGGGCGTGTGTCCGCGTCCAGTCGTGGGGCTTGAACGAGAAGCAGTACAGATGGGATCCCACGTCGACCTCGGCGCCCGGGTAGGTGTTGTCCCACCATGTGCCGCCGATTCCGAGCGACGATTCGTAGATCGTGAAGGTGTGGATGCCCCCTCGCTGCAGCGCGACGCCGGCGGCGATCCCGCCGAATCCGGCGCCCACCACGACGACGCGTGGCGTGCCCGCCGGTCCGAACAGCGCCGCTCGGCTCGGTCTCACCGGCCGCTCTTCGTGGCGCTTGCCGGTTCGCTCGGGACGACGACGGCAGGGAGCGGGTGGCGGTACAGCAAGGACGCGTTCTCGCAGCACACCGCCCGCAGCTCGTCGACGGGCACATGGCCCCAGGCCTTGTGGATCGCCTCCTGGGTATCCGGCCACGTCGTGTCCCCGTGCGGATAGTCGACCTCGACCATGATGTTCTCGACGCCGATGCGCTGACGGGTCTCGATCGCCGACGGATCGTCGAGCGTGCAGAACCAGAAGTTCCGCTGGAGCACGTCGGCGGGCCGCTCGTCCCAGCCGAGGCCGTAACCGGACTGGTCGACGATGTAGTCGAGCCGGTCCAGCAGCATGGCGACCCAGCCGATGCCGCCCTCGCTCATCGCAATCTTCAAGTTTGGGTGCGACGCGGCGTAGCCCGACCACAGCCACTCGGCACAGGCGCTGAGCGCCAGCTGGCTGAACAACGTCGCGGACAGCTGCTGCGTCGGCGCGCCCGGCGGGGCCGGGTAGTTCCCCGAGCTGCCGACGTGCAGCGAGATCACGCTGTCGGTCTCGTCGCACGCCGCGATGATCGGATCCCAATGCTGGCGATCCCAGAGCGACGGCAGGCCGATCGCGTGCGGTCGCTCGGGCAGGGTCACGGACCGGAACCCACGCGCCGCGTTCCGACGGATCTCGGCTGCGGCGCTCGCTGGGTCGGCGAGATCGGTGATCCCGAGCGGGACGATCCGGTCGGGGTAGGGCGCGTACCACTCTTCGAACAGCCAGTCGTTCCACGCGCGGACGCAGGCCGCGCCGAGCTCGCGGTCCTCGGCGTCGAAGAACACGCGGCCACAGAATCCCGTGATCGCCGAGGGGAAGTTCACCGACGCCCACACGCCGTTGATGTCCATGTCGCGCACGCGGGCGTCGACGTCGTAACAGCCGGGGCGCATCTCGTCGAAGCGGAACGGCTCGAGCTTCACGGTCTCCGGGCGTCGTCCGGCGACGGCGTTCATCCCGACCTGGGTGTAGCGGTGCCCTTCGAACTCCCAGACCTGATGGCCCTTCGGCGTCTCGACGATCTTGGGCGCCCGCGCCTGCAGCGCCGTGGGGAGCCGTCCCTCGAACGTGTGGGGCGGTTCGACGACGTGGTCGTCGACCGAGATGACCGTGTACGCGACGTCGCGGGGCGACGGGTCCGGGAGGAACAGGTCCTGCGCTGTCACTGGCCTCGCTCAGGGGACCGTCTGCCGACTGGCCACGCGGCGATCACCGCCCTGGGCCCCAGGCAGGAAATCTAACAGTCGTGTCATCTATCCTACGCGGGTGCGACACCTGGCGCGGAGCCCCCGGAGGCTCGACGGATGATCGGCGGCCGTCCCAAGCGGGCGATCGGCACCGGCGCCGGTGGCAGCGGTCGCGGGGGAGCCTGAACGGTGCGCACGGTCGTCGTCGGCGCCTCGAGTGGCCTGGGGCGATGCATCGGGATCGGCCTCGCACAGCGCGGGGCCCAGGTCGCGCTCCTCGCGCGCCGCCAGGACCGGCTCGAGCGGGCCGCGCAGGAAGCGGGCGGCGGGACGGTCGCGATCGCGTGCGACGTCACGGACGAGGCGTCGTGTCGTCGCGCGATCGGCGAGGCCGCGTCCGCGATGGACGGCTTCGACGCGTTGGTCTACGCCCCTGCGATCGGCCCGCTCGCACGGCTCGTCGACACAGATGCCGAAACCTGGCGACGCGTGTTCGACACCAACGTGACGGGTGCCGCTCGCATCACCGCCGCGGCGATCCCTCATCTCGCCGAGGCGGGCGGCATCGCCGCGTTCCTCTCCTCGGTCAGCGCCTCGCTCACGCCGCCCTGGCCCGGTCTCGGCGCGTACATCGTCAGCAAGGCCGCGCTGGACAAGCTCGTCGAGGCCTGGCGTGTCGAGCACCCCGCCATCGCCTTCACGCGCCTCGTCGTCGGCGACTGCGCGGGCGGGGAGGGCGAGTCCCAGACGAGCTTCAACCAGGGCTGGGACCACGAGCTCGCGACCGAGCTGGGGTCGGGATGGGTGGAGCGCGGGTTGATCAGCGGCAACCTGATCGACGTCGGGGAGCTCGTGTCGGTCGTCGACACCCTGCTGCGCCACGGCGCGAGCTTGTCGATCCCTTCGATCACGGTGGCCCCACGTCCCCATAGGGAGGACCAACGATGACCACGAGCCCGGCGGGCGTCGCATGCGATCCGCACGCGGAGAAGTGCTTCTCCGATCCCGACGACAGGTACCACCACCTGCGAGTCGCGGTGCCGTGGCTGCGGCTCAAGATCGACGAGGCGGGGCTCTACGGGATGCGCAGGGCACACGTCGTCCGCGACGCGATCGTCCCGATGGACGGGGTCCGCTGACGTGGGCGTGCTCGACGGGCGGGTCGCCGTGATCACCGGGGCCGGGTCCGGGATGGCGAAGGAGTCCACGAAGGTCTTCGTGCGCGAAGGGGCGCGCGTGGTCGCCGTCGACATCAGCGGCGCCGAGCGCGAGACGGCCGCCGAGGTCGGCGACGCCGTCGTGCCGTTCCACGCCGACGTCAGCCGGGAGGCCGACGTGGAGGCGATGATCCGGCACGCCGTCTCGACGTTCGGGCGCCTGGACGTCCTCTGCAACGTCGCCGGGATCGGCACCGGCGGGCTCGTCGCGGACGTCACGATGGAGGACTACGACCGGACGCTCGACGTG
Organism: uncultured Actinomycetes bacterium; assembly: GCA_963731625.1. Lineage (GTDB taxonomy): Bacteria > Actinomycetota > Acidimicrobiia > IMCC26256 > PALSA-555 > PALSA-555. Next base: position 238,200 of record CAVSWH010000001.1, on the reverse strand, counting down.
GACCTCCGAGGGGTCCTGCTCGGGATGAAGCACGGCATCCGCGCCATGCTCGAGACGGGTGGCGGATCGGTGATCAACTGGTCGTCGATCGGCGGGCTCAACGCGTCGCCGGGGACAAGCGTCTACTCGGCGGCCAAGGCCGGCGTCATCGCGGTCACGAAGGCGGCCGCCGTCGAGTACGGGTCGAGAGGCATTCGCGCCAACGCCATCTGTCCGGGCTTCATCCTCACCGAGATCATGGGGCAAGCCGGGCTCGCGACCTTCGCCGGGATCGAGAAGAAGGCGGCGCTGCGCCGCGCCGGTCGCCCGGACGAGGTCGCCGAGGTGGCGGCGTTCCTGGCCTCGGATCGTGCGTCGTTCGTGACCGGGGCGGTCATCCCGGTCGACGGCGGGTGGATCGCCCAAGTGGCCTGACGGAGAGCGAGGTGTGGTGATGGACGCGACCACGACGGATCTGAAGTACGACCCGTACGACGTCGAGATCAATGCCGACCCGTACCCCGTGTACCGGAGGCTGCGGGACGAGGCGCCGCTGTACCGCAACGACCAGTACGACTTCTTCGCGCTCAGCCGCTTCGAGGACGTCGAGCAGGGCCTCGTCGACCGGGAGACCTACATCTCGGGTCGTGGCGCCATCCTCGAGCTGATCAAGGCCGACATCACGATGCCTCCGGGCGTCATCATCTTCGAGGATCCGCCCATCCACACGGTCCACCGCGGCCTCCTCTCGCGGTGTTCACGCCGAAGAAGATGAACGCGCTCGAGCCCCAGATCCGCGAGTTCTGCGCCCGCAGCCTGGATCCGCTGCGCGGGACCGGGAGCTTCGATTTCGTGCGCGACCTCGGCGCGCAGATGCCGATGCGCGTCATCGGGATGCTGCTGGGCATCCCGGACCAGGACCAGGAGGCGATCCGCGATCACGCCGACGCCAGCCTGCGAACGCGGCCGGGCGAGCCGATGAAGTACTCCGACGACCGCTTCGTCACCGGCGAGGCCTTCGCCGAGTACGTCGACTGGCGGGCAGAGCACCCGTCGGACGACCTGATGACGGAGATGCTCCAGGCCGAATTCGAGGACGAGACCGGCACGACGCGGCGCCTCACCCGCGAGGAGGTGCTCACGTACATCGACGTCATCGCAGGCGCGGGCAACGAGACGACCACGCGCCTGATCGGATGGGCCGGCAAGGTGCTCGGAGATCACCCGGACCAGCGTCGCGACGTCGTCGCCGATCGCTCGCTGATCCCGAACACGATCGAGGAGCTGCTCCGGTATGAGCCGCCGGCGCCCCACGTGGCCCGTTTCGTGACGAGAGACGTCGAGCACTACGGCCAGGCGGTGCCCGAAGGCAGCGTCATGCTGTTCCTGGTCGCCGCGGCCAACCGCGACGATCGCCGGTACCGCGACGGCGACCGCTTCGACCTCCACCGGGAGGTCGGCCAGCACCTCACGTTCGGCTACGGCACGCACTTCTGCCTGGGCGCGGCGCTCGCCCGCCTCGAGGGGCGCATCGCGCTCGACGAGGTCCTCGACCGATTCCCGAACTGGGTGGTCGACCGGGACCACGCGATGCTCTCGCCGACGTCCACCGTCCGGGGATGGGAGACGCTGCCGGTCGTCGTCCCGTGATCCGCCCGTGACGGAGACCGTCGACCCGTTCGAGATCCACGTCGACGACGCGGTCCTCGACGACCTGGATCGGCGTCTGGCGCAGACACGGTTCCCCGACCAGATCGACGGGACCGCCTGGGAGTATGGGATCCCGGTCGACTACCTCCGGCGCCTGGTGGAGTACTGGCGCGCCGACTACGACTGGCGGGCCCAGGAGGCGCGGCTGAACGAGCTGGCGCACTCCCGAACGGACCTCGACGGACAGTCGATCCACTTCATCCACGCACGAGCGACGGACGAGGACGCGCTACCGCTGCTCGTGTTGCACGGATGGCCCGGCTCCGTCGTCGAGTTCCTCGACGTCATCCCGAGGCTCACGACGCCCGAGGCATACGGCGGCGACCCCGGCGATGCCTTCCACGTGGTGGTGCCCTCGTTGCCGGGGTATGGCTTCTCGGAGCCCACCCGGACAAGGGGTTGGAACGCGTGGCGCATCGCCGAGGCCTTCCGCGTGCTGATGGCGCGGCTCGGTTACGCGCGCTATGGCGCGCAGGGCGGCGACTGGGGCGCGCAGATCGCGACTCGGCTCGCGGTGCTGGATGACCCGCAGTGCGCGGGGATCCATCTCAACATGCCGGTCGCGGACCCGCCTGACGAGCGCGTGGTGCTCAGTGACGACGACCGCGCGGGCCTCGTGGCGCTGCAGCACTTCCAGCGCGAGGAATCCGGCTACGCGCTCGAGCAGGGGACGAAGCCGCAGACGGTCGGTGTCTCACTCAACGACTCGCCGGCCGGCCTCCTGGCATGGACGGTCGAGAAGCTGCGCGGCTGGAGCGACTGCGACGGCGATCCGGAGCGGGTGTTCACCCGGGACCAGATGATCACCAACGCCATGATGTATTGGGTCACGCAGACGATGACGTCCTCGGCCCGGCTCTACTGGGAGCACCTGCACGATTCGGGCCGGGGCAACCCCGCGTTCGTCAACGTCCCCACCGGGGTGGCCCGCTTCCCCAAGGAGGTGCTCCGCTTCCCGCGGCCGTGGGTGGAGCGCCGCTACAACGTGACGCACTGGACGGACATGCCGCGCGGGGGTCATTTCGCGGCGATGGAGCAGCCCGAGCTCCTCGTCGAGGACGTGCGGTCGTTCTTCCGGCCGCTGCGCTGATCACCCGATCTCGGGCTGCATCCCAGGAAGCTGCTCGAGCGAGACCTGCGCCTCGTCGCGGCGGATCGGCGTGCCGTTGACGAGCACGTGTCGCACGCCACTCGGCTCCTCCGCCGTGAGGCGCTCGCCGCCCGCGGGGAAGTCGTGCACGCGTCGCAACGGGCCCGTCCCGACGGACGCCGGATCGAACACGCAGACATCGGCCCGATCCCCCGCTCCCAGGTAGCCGCGGCGCACGAGCCCGAACATGTCCGCGGGCTCGCCGGTCAGCTTGCGCACCGCCCGTTCGAGAGGCATGACCTGTCGATCCCGGACCCAAGTGCCGAGGAGATCGGTGGGAAGCGGCGCGTCGCACAGCTGCGCGACATGCGCGCCGGCGTCCGAGAGACCGAGCACGACGTGCTCCGACGTGAGCAGCTGCGCGACGGCATCCACGTCGTCGTTGGCGATATAGGCACGGAACCTCGTGGTGAGGTCCTCGGCAACCGCCACCTCGCACATCACGTCCAGCGGGCGCACCCCGCGTTCGCTCGCCAGCTGCACGACCCGGCGACCCACGAGCTCGGGAAATCCCGCGGACTCGGCGAACTCGAACGTCTCCCAGCGGGGCGGCATCGGCGCCTGGGCCAGGTCAGCGGCCGCGCGTGCCCGCCAGTCGGGGTCCCGGTAGGCCGCGACGCGGGCGTCGCGGTCGCGCTGCAGCAGCTCGCCGAACACCGTCCCGACGTTGAGGCTGTACGGGTCGGCGAGCGTGAACTGCATCGTGAGCGGACGGGGCGTGACCTGTGGCCACACGTCGGCGCCGCGCGCCAGGCCGGCGTCGTGGAGCGCCACCGGCTCGAGGTGCCGCCCGCCGGGGCTCGCGAACAGCGGATAGGTGAACGGTCGTCCGACGCGTGGCTGCCATTCGTAGACGTCGGCGTAGCTGCACTGCTTGCCGGGTGTGATCAGCACGACCCCCTTGCCGGCTCGTCCGATCGCTCGAAACAGCGCCTCGACCTCGTTGCGGTCTGCGAAGCGGCTCGGAACCGGCTTGCCGTCGACACCGCGGTGGGCGAAGGAGAAGCTCGTTGAGAAGCCCGCGGCGCCCGCGGCGATCGCCTCGTCGAGCAGCGTGCACATCCGCTCGGTCTCGTCGGCGGTGGCGGCTCGCTCGTAGGCGGCGTCGCCGAGCACATAGAGGCGCAGCGCCGAGTGCCCGCAATACGCCGTGAAGTTCAGCAGGGTCCCGCGTCGATGGACCGACGCCAGGTACTCCGGAAACGTCTCGAAGTCCCACGCGATGCCCGCGGCCAGCGTCGCCGGGTTCATGTCCTCGACGTTCTCGAGCGTTCCGACGATCACGTCGTGGTGCTCCGGTCGGGTCGGCGCGATGGCGAACCCGCAGTTGCCGGCGACCACCGTCGTGACGCCGTGAGACGACGATGGCCGCAGCGCGGGATCCCAGAAGACCTGCGCGTCGTAGTGCGTGTGGATGTCGATGAACCCTGGCGTGACCGCGCACCCGGACGCGTCGAGCTCCGTTGTGCCGTGCAGGCTCGGCCCGATCTCGCTGACGACGCCGTCGTCGATCGCGACGTCCGCGGCCCGCCCGGGGGTCCCGCGGCCGTCGAAGACCGTTCCGCCGCGGATGACGAGGTCAGCGGGCATCGGAGCCCCGCTTCGTCGGGTAGATCATGAACTCGAGCAGGTTGCCGTCCGGGTCGCGGACGTAGGTGCTCGACGCCGCGGCGCGTCGAGCACCCGGCCGCTCCACCGGGCCCTCGACGATCTCGGCTCCGACGGCGTCCAGCCGCCGGCGCAGCGACGCAGCTGACCCGTCCCAGACGAAGCACAGGTCCCCACAGGGCGGCCGCGCCGCGGGCGCGCGCAGCGAGAAGTCCTCGCGTTGCCACGTCTCGGGGCGGTGGAGGTTGATCATCTGATCGCCGACGTACACGGACACGACGGGTCGATGCTCGACGACATCGAACCCGAGCGCCCGGTAGAACGCCACCATGGCGTCGGAGTCGCGCATCGGGAGCGAGACGTGGTCGAAGCCGTGCACAGCTCCGACGTCGTCAGGTGACATCGCCAAACCCGTACAGCCGCGCGCAGGTGGTCGCGGTGATCTTGCGGCGATCCGCGTCGGCCAGGGTCCCGAGCGTCTCCTCGATCGTGTGCAGGGAGTGCGGGAAGGTGCTGTCGGTGTGCGGATAGTCCGACGCCCACATGCACGAGTCGGCGCCGAGCAGCCCGATCAGCTCACTCGCCAGGGGCTCCTCTTCGAAGGTCGCTGTGACCTGACGACGAAAGAGCTCGCTCGGCGGTGAGCTGGTGGCGTAATCGAGCTTGTCGCGCATGGCCGCCCATTCGAGGTCCATGCCGCGAGGAAGTAGGGGAGCCAGCCGACACCGGACTCCGCCAGCACCAGCTTGAAGCCGGGGTGGCGCTCCAGCGCCCCCGAGAACATGACGATGGCTAGGGGCTCGTCGAGCTGGAGCGGGAGCACGCTCGTGTACGCCGCGGACTGCCACTTCCCGAGCCGGTACCTCAGCTGAGACGACGTCCCGCCCCGGATGTGGAAGCTGATGGGCAACGTCGTGTGCTCCGCCGCGCGCCACAGTCGGTCCCAGGCGGGGTCGCCGAGGTCGACGTCGAAGGCACCGATGATGGCACCGCGATGCCCCCGCGCCGCGCAACGCTCGAGCTCAGCCGCCGCGGCGTCCGGCGAGTGGCCCGGGAGGAACGCCAGGACGCACAGCCGATCGGGGTTCGCGGCGTTGAACTCGTCGATGGCCCAGTCATTCCACGCAGCGAAGCACGCCGTCTGAAGATCCGGGTCGGCAATGGGAAAGCCCAGGGACAGCGGGCCGTAGATGACCGATGCGGCCAGCCCGTCGCGATCCATGTCCTGGAGTCGCAGCGCAGGTGTCCCGGCGCGAAAGCCGTCGTCCTCGATCCCGGCCCGGCCGATCGCGCTCGAGGCTCCGGGCGACGGCACTCGTGCCCATGCCGCTGCGCCCCAGCACGCGGTCCTCGCAGATCCAGAACGGGGTGCCGTCGCGCATCTCGACGTGTGGCCCGTGATCGGTCTGCGCCCGCGGCAGACGCGATGTCCAGACGTCGCGCGGGACCGCGAAGAGGTCGAGGTGGTCGTCGCAGGAGTAGACGCTCGGGTCCGCCGGCACGGTCACGACGATCCCGTGCCGGGTCGGGGCGCCAGCACGTCCTTCAGATTCGGGGGACGGTGGCCGGCCGTGGTCCCGCCGTCCACCGGGAGGACGACGCCCGTGATCTGGGCCGATCGATCGCTCGCGAGGAAGACGACGGCGTTCGCAACGTCGCGTGGCGATCCCACCCGCTGCAGCGGCTGCATGAGCTCGATGATTTGGGTGACGTCGTAGTCCGTGTTGATGGGCGTCGGGATGTGGGCCGGCGCGACGCAGTTGACACGAATGCCGTGTCTCGCCAGCTCAACCGCCGTGCATCGGGTGACGTGGATGACGGCGGCTTTCGCGGCCCGGTAGGTCATGAGCCCCCCGCCGGCGTTGATCCCACCGATGGAGGTGGTGTTGACGATGGACCCACCGCCCTGGGTCGCCATGACCCGGGCGGCGCGCTGGGTCCCGAGCATGATGCCGAGGAGGTTCACGCGCATCGCGAGATCGAACTCGTCGAAGTCGTCGTCGAGGAAGCCGCGGCGCGGTACCGAGATCCCGGCGTTGTTGAAGACCACGTGGAGGCCGCCGAAGCGCTCGACCGTAAAGTCCACCAGCGCCTGCACCTCATCCGGCTCGCTGACGTCGGTGCGCTTGAACGCCACGGCGGGGCCGAGCTCGTCCGCGACCGCCGCGCCGCGGTCCGCGTCGATATCCGCCACCACGACCTGCGCGCCCTCGCCAACGAAGACGTCGACGGTCCCGCGACCGATGCCGCTGGCGCCGCCAGTGACGATTGCGACCCTGCCCTCGAGCTCGTGACCCATCGTCGTTCCCTCGTGGCTTGGAGTCAGTCTTCCTCGATCCAGAACTCGGGCACGGGGTCCACGCCGTGGTGCTCGAAGACCGCGTCGATGTCGCGAAGATCGGCGTCGTCGATCGACCAGCCGACCGCGCCGGCGTTGTCCTCGAGCTCAGCGACGTTGCGGCACCCCGCAAGGGCGGTACTGATGACGGGGTTCGACGTCGCCCACCGGAGCGCGAGCTGCGGGAGGCTCTTGTCGTACTTCGCCGCGATGCCCTTCAGCTCCTCGACGACGCGCAGGTTCTGGGGAAACGAGTCAGGTCCGAAGATCGCCTGGAACATCTTGATCGAGCCCATCTTGCCCCGGCGCGCCCGCCAGTCCTGGCCGCCGAAGTCCATGTCTTCGGTGAAGGTCCCGGTGAGTAAGCCGAACGCGAGCGAGCCATAGGCCATGAACCCGATGCCATGCTGCTCGCAGTACGGGAGGATCTCGCGTTGCATCCGCCGGTCGAACATGTTCCAGCCGTATTGCACGACGTCGACGCGCCGCGTGCGCATGCAGGCCTCGATCTCGTCCAGCTTGAAGTTGGACACGCCGACGAAGCGCGCCTTGCCGTCGCGCACGACCTCTTCGAGCGCCTCCATCGTCTCGGCGAACGGCGTCACCCGGTCGGGCCAGTGGATCATGTACACGTCGACCCAGTCGGTGCCGAGGTTCTTGAGACTCTTGTCGATCGACGCGAGGACGCGCGCGCGGCTGCTGTCTCGGAGGTTCGGCTTGTCGCGGTAGTTCATACCGAACTTGGTGACGACCACTGCCTCGTCGCGGCGCCGGCCGAGCGCCCGGCCGAGGGCCTGCTCGGACGCCCCCATCCCGTACCCCTCCGCCGTGTCGAAGCAGTTGATCCCCAGGTCGAGGGCGCGGCCGACGGCGCGAGCGAACTGTGCCTCTTCGACGTCGCCGTAGCCGCCGCCGACTTCCCAGCAGCCAAAGCCCACCGACGACACCTCGAGCCCCGTCCGTCCGAACGGTCGACGGTCCATCGATTGCCCTTCCCTCGCGCGTCGCGCCGCGCAACTAACGGTGATGTCATCGGACCGTAGCACCCGGCTCGGTCCTGTCGCTCGGAGCGGGTGCCCATCAGCGAGGCTGCTAACGGTAGTGTCACAGGTCGATGGCTCCGCAGGGCGTCCACAGCGGCGCGACCGTCCAACGCCGCGCGCCGTTCTCGGACAACCCCCGGGTCGGCGCGCGGGGCCAGCAGACGCAGCAGCGCATCCTCGACGCGGCGCTGCGGGTCTTCGCCGACGTCGGGTACCACCGTGCGAGCGTCGACCGGATCGCCAAGCTCGGCGGCTGCTCGAGGGTCTCGTTCTACCAGTACTTCGCCAGCAAAGAGGACGTCTACCGACACCTGGCCGGGCAGCTCGCCCGGCAGGTGACCGCGTCCGTCGAGACCATGGACCCGCTCAGCCCCGACGCGACCGGCTGGGCGGCGATGCGGGCCTGGGTCGGCCGCTACGCGGAGATCCACGCTCGCTACGAATCGATCTACCACGCCTACGAGGCCGACGAGGTGCTCGCGTCCGTTGCCGCGATCACCGGCGAGGACGTCGTCGCGCGCATCCGGGCGCGCGTCGTCACGACCACGCTTCCCCCGCGCCAGCTCGACCCAGTGATCCGCTTGCTCCTCGAGTGCACGAACCACACGCTCGATGTCGCGGGCACGCTTCGATCGGCGACGCCCAACGCGTACTCGGTCGACCGCGTCGAGCGTGCGCTCACCGATGTCATGCACCGAACGCTCTTTGGCCTGCGGGCCGACATCAACGTGCACTCCAGCGACGGCCCGTCGGCACCGGCCCTCGAGTTCGACCTCGCCATGCTCGAGACGTTCCAGCGTTCCGGTGCACCGCCGACCGGCACCAACCACGCCTACGCCGCGCTGCTGGCGTCAGCGCGGGACGTCTTTGTCAGCCGTGGCTACCACAACACCCGGGTCGACGATTTGGTCGCAGGCGCGGGCGTGTCCCATGGCGCGTTCTATCGGTACTTCAAGAACAAGGGCGAGTTGGCGCGCATCCTCGACGCGACGGCGATGCAGACCGTCGGGCGCGTCGTCGGTGAGATCCCCGATGTTACGACGCTCGGGGATTCGACGGGCCGGGCGGATCTCCGCCGGTGGTTGCGCCGATACAACGCAGCCCACGCTAACGAGGCCGCGATGCTGCAGGTCTGGGTCGACGCTGCCCTCCAAGACCCAGCGCTCCGCGAGGCGTCCGCGCCGCCGCTGGACTGGGGCCGGCGGCGGATGTCTCGGTACCTGGAACGTCGGGGCTTCGGCGACAGCGACATGGAGGCTGTGGTGCTCGTCGCGCTCCTCGGGGTCTTCGGGGCGCGCCCCCGACCGGCGACCTCGATCGAGGCGGCTGCCGCGATCATCGAGCGAGGACTCCTGGGCCGCTGACGCTTCCGATTGGAGGATCTGTGACCACGACCGACTTCAACACGACAGACTTCGACGAGATCGACTGGTTCCGCGCCAGGGCCCTGTACCAGGACCCGTACCCGTACTACGAGTGGCTCCGCTCGCATGGGCCTGTGTGGCGCGAGCCGCATCACGGCGCGGTCATGGTCACCGGCTACGAGGAAGCGATGGCGGTGTACCACGACACCGAGCGGTTCTCGAACTGCAACACGGTGGCTGGGCCCTTCACCGAGTGGCCGGTCCCGTTCGAGGGCGACGACATCAGCGAGATCATCGAGCAGCACCGCGACGTACTGCCGTTCAGTGACCAGCTTCCGAGTTTCGATCCGCCGAAGCACACCGCGCACCGAGCGCTGTTGATGCGGCTAATCACCCCGAAGCGCCTCAAGGAGAATGAGGAGTTCATGTGGCAGCTCGCCGATCGCCAGATCGACGAGTTCGCCGACCGCGGTGAGTGCGAGTTCGTGCACGACTACGCCAGCGCCTTCACGCTGCTTGTGATCGCCGATCTGCTCGGCGTGCCGGAAGCCGACCAACCGGCGTTCCGCGAGGAGCTGCAAGGCGACAGCCGACCGACGAGCGGCCCGTTGGTCCACAAGCCACTTGGGTTCCTCTATGACCGGTTCACGGTGTACATCGAGGACCGTCGGCGTGAGCCGCGCGACGACGTCATGACGAAGCTCGCCACCGCGCCGTTCCCTGACGGTTCGTTGCCCGAGGTCAACGACGTCATGTTGATCGCCTCGAACCTGTTCGCGGCGGGCCAAGAGACGACGGCGCGCCTCTTGGGCACGATGCTGCGGCTGATCGGCGAGCGCCCCGAGCTCCAGCAGCGGCTGCGGGACGACCGGGCGCTCATCCCGCCGTTCGTCGAGGAGTGCCTGCGGCTCGAGAGCCCGCTCCAGGGACAGTTCCGACTGGCACGCGTCGCCTCGACGCTTGGCGGCGTCGACATCGTCCCGGGTGACAGCGTGTTCGTGATGCCGGGTGCGGCCAACCGTGATCCGCGCCAGTTCGAGTCCCCCGACGAGCTCCGCCTCGATCGACCGAACGGGCGCCAGCACCTCGGGTTTGGGTTCGGCCTCCACCTGTGCGCCGGGGCGCCGCTCGCCCGGGCCGAGGCCTACGTCAGCACCGAACGCCTCTTCGAGCGCATGTCCGACATCAGGATCTCCGAGGTGGCGCACGGCCCAGCCGGTGCCCGCCGCTACGAGTACACCCCGATCTACCTGATGCGCGGTCTGGATCGCCTGCATCTCGAGTTCACCGCCGTCGGCTAGGCGCCCGGGGACCGGCGGTCGCGAGTTTTGGAGCTCGAGATGTCAGAGCGCGACGACCAGTTCCGCGACGAGTTGCGCGGCTGGCTCGCGGAGCACGTCCCGCCTGAGGTCGAGGTCGCGGCGACCCCCGAGGATGCCGACGTGCTGCGCGAGTGGCAGCGGACGCTGCACTCGGGACGCTGGGTCGGCATCAACTGGCCGGTCGAGTACGGAGGACGCGGCGCGACGCTGACGCAGGTCGCTATCTACAACGAGGAGCTCGCGCGCGCGGGCGCGCCGCAGATCCTCGGGCGCGCCGGCGTGAGCCTCGTCGGGCCGACGTTGATGGCGCACGGCAGCGAGGAGCAACGGCAGCGTTGGATGCAGAGGATCGTGTCCGGTGACGACATCTGGTGTCAGCTGTTCAGCGAGCCCGACGCGGGGAGCGACCTCGCCGCACTCTCGACGATCGCGGAGAAGCGGGGTGGGGTCTACGTCGTCACGGGCCAGAAGGTGTGGTCATCGCACGCGCGCTTCGCTGACTGGGGAATCGCCCTGGTTCGTACGGATCCAACCGGGCCCAAGCACGAGGGCATCTCCATGTTGGCGATCCCGATGACGGCGACGGGCGTGGACGTCCGTCCGCTGCGCCAGATCACCGGTGAGAGCGAGTTCAACGAGGTCTTCCTCGGCGGTGTAGAGATCCCCGTCGGGCACCTCATCGGCGCGGAGAACGAGGGCTGGGCCGTCGCGAGCACGACGCTCGCCAACGAGCGCGGGGCCACGTTCGTGTGGAAGGAGCAGGTCCTGCTCGCACAGGCGTTGGATCTGCTGTTGAAGTCCTGTGCACGCTCAGGGCGGGTCCGCGACCCGATTGCACGCCAGCGACTGGCGCAGGCGTGGCTCGAGGTCGAGATCTTCCGCCTCCACAACGAGCGCACGCTCGCGCGTCTCGCGCGTGGCGAGGAGCTCGGATCGGAGTCGAGCGTCGTGAAGCTGTTCTGGGCGGGGATGAGCCAGCGGCTGTACGACACCGCTGTCGCGGTCGTCGGTCCCGACGCCCTCCTCATGGCGTGCGACGAATCCGCCATTGACCAGGGACGCTGGCCGCTGGGCCTGCTCACCTCGCTCGCAAACTCCATCATGGGCGGGACGAGCGAGATCCAGCGCAACATCATCGGCGAGCGTCTCCTCGGGCTTCCGAGGGAGCCGAGGAAGTGAGGCGCGTCCGATGACCATCGATGTCGACGTGCTCGAGCTCATCGATCCTGAGCGCTATGCACGCCGCGGCTATCCGGAAGACGTCTGGACGAGACTGCGCGCCGAAGCGCCGGTCGCGTACTTCGAGCCGGACGGGTTCGAGCCGTTCTGGGCGATCACGAAGCACGCCGATGTGCTCGAGATCGCGCGGCAGCCGCTCCGATTCTCGAGCGCGCAGGGCATCTCGCTGCGGCCTGCGGGTGTCGCGTTCCCGCCGTCGGAGATGGTGGTCATGCTCGATCCGCCGCGGCACGGGCCGATGCGTCGGGTTGCGAACCCGCGGTTCACCCCACGCGCCGTGCGGGCCCAGCGCGCCGACATCGACCGGATCAGCGCGCAGGTCCTCGACGCCGCCGCGCCCTCCGACGCCACGGGCGAGCTGGACTTCGTCAAGGGGATCGCCGCGCCCTTCCCGCTCGGCGTGATCGCCTGGATCCTCGGCGTCCCGAGCGACGACTGGGAGCTGCTGTTCCGCTGGACCAACGAGGTGATCGGCAAGGACGACCCCGAGTACCGACGCCCCGGCGAGACGCCAGGCCAGACCATCAAGCGCGCTCGCCGTGATGTGCACGGGTACTTCCGGCGCTTGATCGCCGAGCGTCGCCTCGAGCCCCGCGACGACCTGGTGAGCGAGCTGATCGGTGCCGAGATCGAGGGATCGGCGCTCAGCGAGGAGCAACTGGTCTCCTACTGTGAGCTCCTGGTCGAGGCGGGCAACGAGACCACGCGCAACGCGATCAGCGGCGGCCTCCTGGCCTTTGACAAGCATCCCGCGGAGTGGGAGAAGTTGCGGGAGGAACTGGCGCTGCTGCCGGACGCCGTCGAGGAGATCCTGCGCTGGGTCACGCCCATCAGCCACTTCACCCGCACCGCCACCGAGGACTTCGACCTGCGGGGCGTCACGATCCGAGCGGGGGATCAGGTTGCGTTGTACTTCGCGTCAGCGAACCGCGACGAGGAGGTGTTCGACGATCCCTTCAGCTTCCGGGTCGATCGACGGCCCAACCCGCACCTGGCGTTCGGCTTCGGCGAGCACTTCTGCATGGGCGCACACGTCGCACGGGTCGAGCTCGAGACGATCTTCGGGCATTTGCTAACCCGGCTGGCGTCGTTTGAGGTGTCCGGCCTCGTCGAGCGCCTCAGCTCGATCACCAACGGCAGCATCAAGCACCTGCCGATCCGATACCGAACAACAGGGAGATGAGATGAGCGCCGCACGGGCAACGACTGCACCGGTTCATCACGCGGACCGGTTCTTCATCGGTGGCGAGTGGATCCGACCCTCGTCGGACACGACGATCGACGTCGTCGACTCGGGGACCGAGGAGCTCTACTACCGGATCGCCGACGCGGCGCCCGCCGACATGTCCCGCGCCGTCACCGCGGCGCGCCACGCGTTCGACGAGGGTCCGTGGCCGCGCCTGACGCATGCCGAGCGCGCGCAGTACCTCCGTGCGCTCGGCGCGGGCGTGCAGGAGCGCGGTGAGGTCCTGGGCCAGCTGTGGCCGCGTGAGTCGGGGGCGCTCTTCAAGGTGGCGCAGTTCGCGGGGCGGATCGGCTCGGGGGCGCTCGAGTCGTACGCGGCGCTCGCCGACACGTTCGCGTTCGAGGAGGAGTGCCCGCCGACGAGTGGCGGCGAGTTCGGCTTGCTGGTCCGTGAGCCCGTCGGGGTCGTCGGCGCGATCATCCCCTGGAACGCGCCGGTGGCGCTCATCTGCCACAAGGTGGGGCCCGCGCTGCTCGCGGGCTGCACGGTCGTGCTCAAGTCGTCGCCGGAAGCACCAGGAGCGGGCTACGTGTTCGCGGAGGTCGCCGAGGAGATCGGGCTGCCGCCGGGTGTGCTCAACGTGGTCACGGCGGACCGCGAGGTGTCCGAGCTGCTCGTCCGGGATCCGGCCGTCGACAAGATCACCTTCACCGGCTCGACGGCGGCCGGCAAGCGGATCGCGTCGTTGTGCGGTGAGCGGATCGCCCGCTGCACGCTCGAGCTGGGTGGCAAGTCGGCGGCAGTGGTGCTCGACGACATGGACCTTGCGACGGCGGCGAAGACGATCGCTCGTGCCGAGTGCACGCTGACCGGCCAGATCTGCTCCTCGTTGACTCGGGTCGTGGTCACGAGGAACCGCCACGACGAGTTCGTCGACGCGCTCGCCGGCACGTTCTCCAAGGTGCGCGTCGGCGATCCCTTCGACGAGCCGACGCAGATGGGCCCGCTCGTCGCGGAGCGACAGCGGGACCGTGTGGAGGGCTACATCGCGAAGGGCATCGACGAGGGCGCGACCCTCGCCACTGGAGGCGGTCGCCCGAAGGACCTCGATCGCGGCTGGTACGTCGAGCCGACAGTCTTCGGGAACGCCGACAACGCGTCGACGATCGCCCGCGAGGAGATCTTCGGGCCGGTCCTCACCGTGATCCCCGCGGCAGACGAGCAGGACGCCGTACGGATCGCCAACGACACCGTCTACGGCCTCAACGCGTCGGTGTTCACGAACGACACCGACCGTGCCCGGGACGTTGCTGCGCAGCTTCGCAGCGGCACCGTCGGCCACAACGCGTTTCGTACGGATTTCGGCATGGCCTTCGGTGGGTTCAAGCAGTCGGGGATCGGACGGGAAGGTGGCCGGGAAGGACTGTTGCCGTTCCTCGAGACCAAGACGGTGATCCTCGAGGGTCGACCGCAGCGCTATGCATCGCCCGCGTGAACGGGCGCGGTCACGCCCGCGGGAGCACCGATGAGTCGGGTCCCCCTCCGGTAGGCCGGGTCAGGGTCCGAGCGCGGCGCGGCGGATGGCTCGAGGGCGAAGGATCAGGTAGAGGATCCCGAACACGATCGCGACGAGGCACACGAGGATTCCCCACGCCGCGGGTGGGATCGACCCGACCGTGATGCCGCGGGCCGCCAGCTTCTTCGCGTCGAGGTAGGTCCACACGCCGAGCCCGATGGCGATCAGCAGTCCGACGTAGCTCATGGCGTCATTGTGGCCGCCGCGGTCGCCGAATCAGCGACACGGACGGGTCGTCCCTGGGCGAGGTCTCAGGTGCCGCCCACGGACACGGGCTCGGGGGTCGGGACGGCCGGCCCGCCGATCCCGTCGTCGCCGTCGACGGCGACCTCAACGCTGACGCGCGGGACGATCCGATCGAGCCAGGCCGGGAACCACCAGTTGGCTCGGCCGAGGAGCTCCATCGTGGCCGGGACGAGCACGGATCGCACCACGGTCGCGTCGATGAAGACCGCGACCGCGAGGCCGAGCCCGAAGACCTTCAGGATCCGCAGGTCGCCGAGCACGAAGGACCCGAAGACGCAGACCATGATCGCCGCCGCGGCGGTGATGACCCGACCGGTGAACGCCAGTCCGTCGGCGACCGCGGTGGCGTTGTCGCCCGTGCGGCGCCACTCGTCTCGAATCCGCGTCAGCAGGAAGACCTCGTAGTCCATCGAGAGCCCGAACAGGATCGTGAACAGCATCAGCGGGATCCACGGGTCGATCGGCCCGGTCCTACCGATGTTGAAGAACGAGCCTCCCCATCCCCACTGGAACACGGCGACGATGACGCCGTACGCCGCGCCGACCGACAGGAGGTTCATCACCGCGGCCTTGAGCGGCACGGCGAGGGATCGGAACACCGCCATGAGCAGGAGGAACGACAGCAGCACGACGCCGCCGATGACCCACGGGAGCCGTCGCGAGAACTGCGCGGACGTGTCGATGGCTGCGGCGGTCACGCCACCCACGTACGTGCGCACCCCGGAGCTCGCGTCGGAGGCGGGCACGACCTGGTTGCGCAGCGTGTGGACCAGCTGCTCGGTGGCCTGATCCTGGGGTGAGGTCTTCGGGATCACGATCGTGACCGCGGCGTCACCGCCGACCCGGTTGAACTGGGGCGGGACGACGAACGCGACGTCGGGGGTCTCGCGGATCTTGGCGGCGAGCGCCTCCACGACGGCCTGGTCGGCCGGGCGCGGCACGTCGGAGGCCAGGACCAGCGGTCCGTTCACGCCCGGGCCGAACCCGGACGCAAGGAGGTCGTAGGCGCGCCGGGTCGTGAGGTTCGTCGCGTCGTTGCCCTGGTCGGTGAACGCGAGGTGCATCGAGAACAGCGGCACCGCGAGGACGACGAGCACGAAGACGGCCATGACCGCGGCGTTGATGGGGTGACGCTGGATGAGGCGGCTCCAGCGGTACCAGAAGGTGCGGCGGGGGTCGACCTCGCGGTGCAGCAGGCGCGGGACGTGGAACCGATCGATGGCGCGCCCTGCAGCGCCGAGCGCCGCGGGCAGCAGCGTGAGCGCGGCGGCCATCACGGCGAGCACCGCGGCGATCGCCCCGAACGCGAGGCCGTACACGAACGAGGCGCCGAGCAACAGCATGCCCAGCAGCGAGATCACGACCGTACAGCCCGCGAAGAGCACCGCCCGTCCCGACGTCGCAAGGGCCTCCGTGACGGCGTCGCGCGGGTCGAGCCCGTTGTGCAGCCGCTGCCGGTAGGTCGTGACGATGAAGAGGGCGTAGTCGATCCCGACGCCGATCCCGATCATCGCGGCGAGCTCGGTGCCGAACGTGGGGACGGTGACGAACCTGCTGAACAGGTCGATGATGCCGACGCCCACGCCGATGCCGAAGAGCGCGGTGAGGATCGGCAGCCCCATCGCGATGACGGACCCGAAAGCGAGGAGCAGGATGACGATGGCCGCGAGCACGCCGATCGCCTCGCTGGAGCCCGGGCTCGCCGTCTCGGCCTTCGTGATCGGCTGACCCGCGAGCTCGACCTGGAAGCCGGCGCGGTCGGCAGCGCGCGCCGTGTCCAGAACCCGGGTGACGTCCGCCGCGGCGAGGTTGTCGGTCGTCGCGTCGAACTGGACTTGGGCGTAGGCGGTGTGGCCGTTCGACGCGACCTGTCCCTCGACGCCGGGGTCGAAGGGGCCGAGGACGCTGCTCACCGTGGGCAGCGGTCGCACGGAGGCGACGACCGCCGCGATGGCCTGCTGGTTCGCGGGCGATCGGATGTCCGACGCCGTGTGGAAGACGATGTCGGCGGGGTCGCCGGCCTGGCGCGGGAACCGGGCGCTCAGCAAATCCTGCGCAGTCTGCGATTCCGAGTGGCCGCCGCTCAGCTTGTTGTCGAAGCGGCCGGTGACGATGAACGCGCCGAACGCGATCAGCACGACGAGCGCCACGACCCACACGACGAAGACGCGCCGACGGTGGTCGTAGCAGGACTGCGCGAGGCGCCCGAGCCAGGTGCGCGCCGCGGGGGTGCCTGCGGGAGGGGAGTCGCTCGCCCGGCGCATCCCGCCTTTTCTACAGCGCGCCCGCCGCCCGACTGGCGCTGGGCGGCTGGGTTGTGACCACCGGCACCCCCCCTCGGGCGGCGCAGGGGGTTCGGGGTGAAGCAGCGATGAACGGAGTGCCTGGTGCGACACTGGGCCCATGCCGCGCCAGCCCGCCGCCCGCTCGAAGCGCGGCGCCTCGAGCACGCGGAAGGGCGCGAAACGGACGGGCCAGGCGCCCCGGCGCTCGTCGGGGGGAACGGGGAAAAGCCGACGGCCGTTGAGGCGCCCGCGGTCGCGCCGGCACCGGCGGCCGACGGCGCCTCGCCCGGATCCGACGGGTCGGATGAGACCCAGGTCCCGCCCTGGGTGCGCCGCGCCATCGCGCTGTTCTTCACGTGGGTGATCGGCCTGGTCGTCGCGTACTGGATCGTCCAGAAGCTGCGGGTCGTCATCTTGATGCTGGCGGTGGCGCTGTTCCTCTCCCTCGCGATGGAGCCGCCGGTCAACCTGCTCGTCAAGCGCGGGTGGCCGCGCCACGGTGCCACGGGGCTCGTGTGGGGCCTCTTCCTGCTCGGCACGATCGGGTTCGTGGCCGCGTTCGGGGCGGTCGCGTTCCAACAGACGTCGCAGCTCGTCAACAACACGGCGCACTACGTCCGCAACGTCGTGTCGTTCCTGAACCGCGACTTCGGGGCGCACATCAACGCGAACGGGCTGATCCGCAACCTGCAGAACCCGAACGGCGCGGTGCAGAAGTTCGCGCGGAGCCTGGCGAAGGATGCGCCGAACGTCGCGATCACGATCGGCAAGAGCCTGCTCGAGATCGTCGTGACGTTCATCTTCGCCTACTACCTGACAGCCGATTCGCAGAAGTTTCGCCGCACCATCTGCTCGCGGCTGCCACCACACCGTCAGCAGATCGTGCTCGACACGTGGGAGCTCGCCGTCGACAAGACCGGCGCCTATCTCTACTCGCGGGCGCTGCAGGCGGTGATCTGCACCGCGGTCGTTTGGGTGTTCTTCTTCCTGCTCGGGATCCCGTCGTCGTTGGCGCTGGCCATCTTCGTCGGGGTGGTGTCGCAGTTCGTCCCCACCTTCGGGACGTATCTGGCCCTGATCCTCCCCGCCCTCGTGGCGCTGCTGTACTCGCCCGTCGACGCGATCTGGGTGATCGCGTTCCTCGTCGGCTACCAGCAGTTCGAGAACTACCTCCTCGGCCCGCGCATCGCCCGCCGGACCCTGAAGATCCACCCCGCGCTGACCATCGGCTGCGCGTTCGCTGGGGTGTTGCTCTTTGGGCCGGTCGGCGCGCTGCTCGCGCTGCCGGCCACGGCCATCGTGCAGGCGCTGCTGTCGACCTACACCGACGAGCAGGAGGTCATCGAGACCAACCTGACCGTTCCCGACGCGCCGCGCCGGCGACGGATCCGCCTTCCGCGGTTCTCGCTTGCTCGCCGGCGAGCCTCGACGCCCTCGCCGGCCCCCACGGACGCCGACACGGCGAGCGGGGACCAGCCGGCGGCGTCGCCTCGCCGCACGGGATCGCGGCGCACCCCCGGCTGACGTCGCGGCGCCGAGTCGCGGCTACGCGTCGAGGTACTGGTCGATGACCTCGTGCATGTGCAGCAGGTTCGATTCCTGGCGCGGGTTGAGGCGCAGGCCATGGAACCCGCGGGACTGCATGCCGGCCTGCACGCGGGCCATGTTGGCGTAGTCCTGATTGGTGATCTCGCCCCAGTCCTTGTCGCGCCAGTCCTCGTAGGAGCGGTGCTCGGGGAGGCGCCACTCGCGGTCCTCGCGGGGCCACTCGAGGACCCAGGTGTCCTTCACCGCCTCGTCGACGGCGACGCCGTGGGGCCGGACGCGGAAGAGGATGGCGCTGCCCGGATAGATCGGGCCGACGAGGTTGGGGAACACGTAGACGTCATCGGCGCTCGTCATCTGGTCGGGGTCGAGGCCGCTCACGTCGAAGCCGCGGCCTGCGAGCAGCTCGACGCGACGCTGCTGGTACGCCTCGAGCAGCGTGGTGCCCTCGGGCAGCGTCGCGGCGCGCAGCTCGTCGACGAGGGCACGCTCCTCTTTCAGGAACGCGCCACCGAGCCCGCCGACGAGCCCGGCCAGGATCTCGCCTTCGTCCCACTCCTCGTCGCGGAGACCGAGGCGTGGGCTGGGGCGGAGCTGGCGGCGCGCCGTCGGCAGGCGGCCGTAGTGCGCGTGCTTGCCGAGCTGCTCGTACTCGATGCTCACGTCGTCGGTCCACGGGAGCAGTTGCGGGTGCGTGCCTTGCACGTGGTACGCCTCGTTGAAGGCGTCGATGACGACCTTCCAGTTCGCGGGGAGGATCGTCGTCTGGTACGAGCGGAGCCGCAGCTCGTGGAGTCGGAACGGGGCGAGCACGCGGGGAAGCGGGTCGAGGAACTCGAGCAGCGGCTCGGCCTCGGGGTCCAGGTTCACGAACACGAACCCGCCCCAGCGCTCGCAGCGCACCTCCCGCAGCCCGAGCCCCTCGGGGAGGGCCCCGAACTCGTGCGCGTCGACCACCTCCAGGAGCCGCCCGTCGAGCCCATAGCGCCAGGCGTGGAACGGGCAGGTGAACCCGTCGGCCGCGTGGCCGCAGCCGTCGACGAGGCGGGTCCCCCGGTGCAGGCACGCGTTGCAGAACGCCCGGATGTCGTCGGGCCCGGAGCGCACCACGAGGATCGACTCGACGCCGATCGAGTACTCGCAGTAGTCGCCGACCGAGCCGAGCTGCTCCTCACGGCACGCCACCTGCCAGACGCGGGACCAGAGCCGGTCGAGCTCGAGCTCGAGGAAGGCCGGTGAGATGTAGCGCTCCTTCGGGATCACGCCGTCGGCGGCGATGACCGGCATGAGGAGAACGGTAGCGTCGCGCCGCCACATGGAGTTCAACGTCGCCGACCTCTTCGAATGCGTCGTCGATCACGTGCCCGACCGCGTCGCCGTCTGCGCCGACGGCCGCCAGCTCACGTACCGGGCGCTCGACGACCGGGCCACCCGGCTGGCGCACGTCCTCGCCGACCTCGGCGTCGCGCCGGGCGAGCACGTGGCGTGCTACCTCCACACGAGTACGGCGTACCTCGAGGTCATGCTGGCGTGCTTCAAGCTGCGCGCCGTCCCCGTCAACGTGAACGATCGCTACACCGCCGACGAGGTCGCCTACCTCTGTGAGGACGCCGACGCCGTCGCGCTCCTCGCCGACCCAGAACGGGCCTCCCTCGCCGCCGCCCAGCCCGCCCGGGTGCCCAGCCTGCGCGTCGCCTTCGAGGTCGGCGGTGACGAGTACGAGCGTCGCCTCGCCGCGGCCGACCCGTTGCGCGGCTTCGCGCCACGCTCCGGCGACGACCACTACATCCTCTACACCGGTGGCACCACCGGGAAGCCGAAGGGCGTGATGTGGCGCCACGAGGACATCTTCTTCGGCGCGATGGGCGGCGGGAACGCCGGCGGGCCCCCGATCGACACCCCGGAGGCCATCGGGCCGAGCGCGCGGACGAACCGCGCGCAGCGCCTCGGGCCGTTCCTGCCGGCCGGCGACCCCGGCCCCGACCAGTTCATCTGCCTCGCCCTCGGGCCGCTTGGCCACGCGAGCGGCCAGTGGTCGGCGTTCGGGACGCTGCTCGGCGGTGCCCGCGTCGTGCTCTACACCGAGCGGCACGTCGACCTCGACGCCGTGCTCGCCCTCGTCGAGGGCGAGCAGGTCGCGATGCTGAACCTCGTCGGGGACGCGAGCGGTCGACCCCTCCTCGACACGCTCCGCCGCGCACCGGGCCGTCACGACACCTCCTCGCTCCGGCTCCTCGGCTCGGGCGGCAGCATGCTGTCGGCCGAGGTGAAGGCAGGGCTGCTGTCCGAGCTGCCGACGGTGCTCACCGTCATGGAGGCCGTCGGCTCGTCGGAGGCGCCGGTCCAGGCGCTGGCGCTGCTCGCGCCCCGCGGCCGCGCCGCAGAATCGCTGCACTTCGCGCCGCGGGACACGACGATGGTCGTCGACGACGCGCTGCAGCCGATCCCGCCGGGGTCGAGCGAGGTGGGGCGCCTCGCCACCACCGGGCGCACGCCGCTCGGCTACTACAAGGACGAAGCGAAGAGCGCGGCGACGTTCGTCGAGATCGACGGCCGCCGCTGGACCCTGCCCGGCGACATGGCGATGGTCGAGGCCGACGGATCGATCCGCCTGCTCGGGCGCGGGTCCATGACGATCAACACGGGTGGGGAGAAGGTCTACCCCGAGGAGGTCGAAGCCGTCCTGAAGACCCACCCGGGCGTTGCCGACGCCGTGGTGGTCGGGGTGCCGGACGAGACGTGGGGGGAGCGGGTCGTCGCCGTCGTCGCGCCCACGGATGCCCCGCCGACCCTCGAGGACCTCCAGGCGCACTGCCGGGCCGGTCTCGCCGGCTACAAGGTGCCGCGGCGCCTCGAGCTCGTCGACGCCGTCCCTCGCCTCGCCGCCGGGAAGCCGGACTACCCCCGAATCCGGGCGTCCCTGAGCGGCTGAAGGCCTACAGAACCAAGATCGGCCTGCCGACGTTGAGAGGGTAGGAACCGACTGGGAGGTCACGATGGTTCAGCTCCTCAGCGCTGCCACCGTCTCGCTGACTGGGCACATCGTTCCGTGCCCCTGCTGCGGCATGGCGCACGCCCTCCGTCCCCTCGGCCACCACGACCGCCGGCTCGTGGTCGACTGCGGCGAGCGCACCCTGGTGATGGGGGAGGGCTCCTCGCTGTACCGCCGCCCCCAGCTGCTCGTCGACACCGCCTGACCGCCGGCGGTCCGGGCCGGCCCCGGGCCGGCGGTCGGCCAAACTGGGCGGCCCATGCCCACCCAGCTGTCGCACCTCGACACCCTCGAGGCCGAATCCGTCCACATCATCCGGGAGGTGGCCGCCGAGTTCGAGCGGCCCGTCCTCCTCTTCTCCGGCGGCAAGGACTCGGCCGTCATGCTCCGCCTCGCGGAGAAGGCCTTCTGGCCGGCGCGCCTCCCGTTCCCGGTGATGCACGTCGACACCGGGCACAACTTCGAGGAGGTCCTTGAGTACCGGGATCGCCGCGTCGCCGAGCTCGACGTCCAGCTCGTCGTCGCCTCGGTGCAGGCCTCGATCGACGTCGGTCGGGTGGTCGACGAGACGGGCCCCCGCGCGTCGCGCAACCGGCTCCAGACCACGACCCTTCTCGACGCGATCGCCGAGCACCGCTTCGACGCCGTGTTCGGCGGCGGGCGCCGCGACGAGGAAAAGGCCCGCGCGAAGGAGCGCGTCTACTCGTTTCGTGACGAGTTCGGGCAGTGGGACCCGAAGGCGCAACGGCCCGAGGTGTGGAGCCTCTACAACGGACGCCACCGCGCCGGGGAGCACATCCGGGTGTTCCCCCTGTCGAACTGGACCGAGCTCGACATCTGGCAGTACATCGCCGTCGACGGGCTCGAGATCCCCTCGATCTACTTCGCGCACCGCCGCCCCGTGGTGCGCCGCGACGGGATGCTGCTCGCGGTCACCCCGCACCTCGGCCGCCTCGACGGGGAGGTCCCCGAGGAGCTCCTCGTGCGGTTCCGCACCGTCGGCGACGCCACTTGCACGGGCGCCGTCGAATCGCCGGCCGCGACGGTGGAGCACGTGATCGCCGAGGTCGCCGCCGCCCGCGTCACCGAGCGGGGAGCGACGCGCGCCGACGACCGCATCTCCGAGGCGGGGATGGAGGACCGCAAGCGGGAGGGCTACTTCTAGCGATGGAGCTCCTGCGCTTCGCCACGGCCGGCTCGGTCGACGATGGCAAGAGCACGCTGATCGGCCGGCTGCTCCTCGAGACGAAGCAGATCTTCGAGGACCAGCTCGAGGCGGTCGAGCGGACGAGCCGCGACCGCGGCTTCGACTACACGAACCTGGCCCTGCTCACCGATGGGCTGCGAGCCGAGCGCGAGCAGGGCATCACGATCGACGTCGCGTACCGCTACTTCGCGACGCCACGCCGCAAGTTCATCATCGCCGACA
The DNA here is from genome assembly GCA_963731625.1 of uncultured Actinomycetes bacterium. Taxonomy (GTDB): domain Bacteria; phylum Actinomycetota; class Acidimicrobiia; order IMCC26256; family PALSA-555; genus PALSA-555. The sequence continues at coordinate 215,188 of CAVSWH010000001.1, read as the reverse complement.
CCCCAGGCCACATCCAGTACACGCGCAACATGGTGACCGGTGCGTCGACCGCGGACCTCACGCTCGTGCTCGTCGACGCCCGCAAGGGCGTGCTCGAGCAGTCGCGTCGCCATGCGGTCATCACGTCGCTGCTCCAGGTGAAGCACCTCGTCCTCTGCGTGAACAAGATGGACCTGGTCGACTTCGACGAGGGCCGCTTCGACGAGATCTGCGCCGAGTTCACCGACTTCGCCGCGAAGCTCGACATCGACGACCTGACGTTCATCCCCGTGTCGGCGCTGCTCGGCGACAACGTGGTGTCCCACTCGCCGAACACGCCCTGGTACGAGGGGCCGACGCTGCTGCACCACCTCGAGCACGTCTATATCGGCTCGGACCGCAACCTGATCGACGCACGCTTCCCCGTGCAGTACGTGATCCGGCCGATGAGCCACGACTTCCACGACTACCGCGGCTACGCCGGGCAGGTTGCGAGCGGCATGTTCCGCCCGGGCGACGAAGTCCTCGTGCTCCCGAGCGGCTTCACGAGCACGATCGCGGCGATCGACGAGTTCGGGGAGTCGGTCGAGGAGGCCATCCCCCCGATGTCCGCGAGCATCCGGCTCAGTGACGACCTCGACGTGGGTCGCGGCGACCTGCTGTGCCGGCCGAACAACGCCCCCGCCGTCACCCAGGACGTCGACGCGATGGTCTGCTGGTTCAACGAGCGGCCGCTGCGGGAGGGCGCCGTCTATGCGCTCAAGCACACGACGCGCGCCGCCCGCGCTCGCGTCCAGCAGCTGCACTACCGCCTGGACGTCAACACGCTGCACCGCGACGAGCAGCAGGACACCCTCGAGATGAACGACATCGGGCGGGTGAGCCTCCGGTCCACGGCCCCGCTCTTCCTCGACGAGTACCGCCGCAACCGGGTCACCGGGTCGTTCATCCTCATCGACGAGTCGACCTTCGAGACGGTCGGCGCCGGGATGGTGCTGGGCGTGCCCGCGCCGTGACCGGCCCGCCCGTCAGCCCGGACGTGGTCTGGCAGGAGGGCGAGCTGGCCCGCGTGGCGCGTTGGGACGCGGCCGGGGCGCACGGCGCGACGGTCTGGCTCACCGGCCTCTCCGGCTCCGGGAAGTCGACGGTCGCGTCGGCGCTCACCGTCGCGCTCAGCAGCCGGGGCGTGCTCGCCTACACGCTCGACGGCGACAACCTGCGCCACGGCCTGAACGGCGACCTCGGGTTCTCGGCCGACGATCGCGCCGAGAACGTGCGGCGCGTCGCGGAGGTGGCGCGCCTCTGCGCCGACGCCGGGCTCGTGGTGAGCGTCCCCGTCATCAGCCCCTATCGCGCCGGGCGGGCCCACGCTCGGGCGATCCACGAGGCCAGCGACCTCGTGTTCCTCGAGGTGTTCGTCGACGTGCCGCTCGCAGTCTGCGAGGCGCGCGACCCGAAGGGCCTCTACCGGCGGGCACGCGCCGGCGAGCTCACGGGGTTCACCGGGGTCGACGACCCGTACGAGGCGCCGGAGCACCCGGACCTCGTGCTCGACGCCGCCGCGACGGCGCCGCCGGCGGCGGCGGCCGAGATCCTCGAGGCGCTGCGGGCCCGAGGGGCCGTGGCATGATCGGAGCGATGGAGCGGACCCGATGAGCACCGAGGTGGAGGTCGCCGGCGACGTCGTCGTCGCCCCGAGCGACACCGTCGCCGGGCGTCTCGAGCAGGCCCGCGCCGCGGAGCGGACGCTCATGCACAAGGTCGTGGTGTCGTCGCTCGTCGCGGTCCCGGTCTGCGTCGTGATCTGGCTCGGCATCGTGGCGGTCGCGCTCGCCCTCGCCGGCAGCGGGAACTTCGAGGTGGCGCTCCCCGTGGCCGGCGGCATCGGCATCATCGCCGGGGTGTTCTTCGGGATGTGGTGGGCGTTTCTCGTCTCCGCGGACGAGTTCGAGGAGCTCGATCGCCAGGCGAGTCGCCCGACGCCCTAGCGAGTCCCCCGTCGCCCCGTGTTCGGGGCGGTGGTCGTGGCGTGTGGGCTCGCGCTGATCGTGCGGCGCCGTCGTGCCGAGCGGCGCGATCGCCGGCCCCAGCCTCTGGTGGGCGACGACCCGCGGGCCGGCGCCGGGTCAGCCGCCGAAGTCTTCGGTGGCCCACACCTGCCCGTTGGCGTACGCGAGCCCGATCCCGAGCGACGAGTAGGCGCCCGAGAGGATGTTCGCCCGGTGGTCGGGCGAGTTCATCCACGCGGTGTGCATCGCGTCGGCGCTCATCGACGCCGGCCCCTCGAGGATGTTCTCGCCGAGGGTGTGGTAGCCGCCGTAGCCCGGGGAGGCGAGGACGGCCGCCAGGTTGCGGTGCGAGAAGGTGTTCGTGGCGGCCATGTACGCGCTCCAGCCCTGGGCCAGGCAGGTCAGCTGGCCGTTGGCCGCCAGGGCCGGCAAGCCGTTCTGGGCCCGTGACACGTTCACGTCGTTGAGGATCGCGGCGCTCGTCGGGTCCATCCCGCACTGCGGCGGCGGGGGCGCGGCGCAGGCGGCGCCGACCACGCTGAGCGAGACGGTCGCGGTGAGGATCCCGGCCCACCATCGAAGCTTGCCCATCGATCCTCCCGCGAACCGTCACGGGAGGATCGGACCTGGCGGCTCGAACCTTGAGTGCTCGCCCGGCTACCGGGGCGGGAGCATCGCCCGGAACCGGTCGAGGAGGCCGTCGACCCCGGAGCCGTGCAGGGTCATGCCCCCGTCGACGACGAGGTTCTGGCCGGTCACGAAGCGGGCGGCGTCGGAGCAGAGGAACGCGACGACGTCGGCGATGTCCTCCGGGGTGCCGATCCGGGCGAGCGGGGTCTTGGCCTCCATGTGGGGCACCGTCCAGTCGAACCCGGTGAGGAGGATGTCGGTGAGCCCGGTGTGGATCATCCCCGGCGAGACCGCGTTCACCCGCACCGTCGGGGCGTACTCGAGGGCGGCGCTGGCGGTGAGGGCGGCGACCGCGGCCTTCGCGGCCGCGTAGGGGGCCTCGCCGGCCGCCGGCCGGGTCCCACTGATCGACGCCGTGTTGACGACCGCGCCGCCACCGCTCTCGACGATGAGCGGGGCGCCGACCCGCATCCCGTGGAACACACCGCCGAGGTTGAGGCGCACGATGCGGTCCCACTCGGCGGGGTCCCACTCGTGGATCCCCGCCATGTTCGACCCGCCGGCGTTGTTGAACAACATGGTCAACCCACCCATGCGGTCGGCCGCGTCGCGGACCGCCACCTCGAGCGCGGCGGCGTCGGTGACGTCGACACCGAACGCGCGCCCGTCCACTTCCTTGGCGGTCACGGCGGCGCCGGCCTCGTCGAGGTCCAGGACCGCGACCGTCGCGCCCTCCCGGTGCAGGGCGCGACACGCCGCCCGTCCGATGCCGGACGCGCCGCCCGTCACCACCGCCCGCCCCCCGTCGAGTCGCCCCACCTGCCGCTCCCTGCTCGCCGTCGCCGACCATGATGGTCGCTCGGTCGAGGTCGGGAGCACGGCCGCCATGTGGAAGGCCACCGTCAAGGGGATCGTCGGGCGGCGCGTCCGCCTGGCCCTCACCGGCCTCGCCGTGGTGCTCGGAGTCGCGTTCGTCACCGGGACGTTCGTGCTCACCGACACGCTGACCACCTCCTTCCAGGGCGTCTACCGCCAGACCCTCGCCGGGGTGGATCTCGTCGTCCGCGCCCGGCCCCCGCCCGGGGGCGGGGGCGGCGCCTTCCTCCAGCGGTTCCCCGACACCGTCACCGCGCAGGCCCGTGCCGTCCCGGGCGTCGGCAGCGCCACGAGTTTCGTGACCGGCTACGCCCAGTTCGTCGACCGGTCCGGCCACGCCATCTCCAGCTCGGGCGCGCCCACGGTCGGCATCAACTGGGCGGACCACGGCTCGGAGGGCCCGCTGCACCTCGTCGCCGACGGCGTCCGCCGCGGCCGCGCGCCGACCCGCCCGGGCGAGGTAGCGATGGACGACGGGACGGCCCGGCGCTACGGGTTCCACGTCGGGGACCGCGTCGACGTGCTCCTTCAGGGGCCCAAGCAGCAGTTCGAGATCGTCGGGCTCTTCGCGCTCGGCGACCAGGCGGACCTCGGCCCGATCACGTTCGCGGCGTTCGACCTGCGCACGGCGCAGCGGGTCTTCGGCGCCCCCGGGCAGCTCGACGCGGCGTACGTGACGCTCGCGCCCCACGCCAGCCTCGACCGGGTGCAGTCGCGCCTGACCGGCGCCCTCGGCCCCTTCTACGAGGTGGACCTCCCGGCGCAGGTGGCCACCAGCCGGGGGCAGGTGGTCCTGAACTTCGTGACCCTCCTCGGTGACCTGCTCCTCGGCTTCACCGCGATCGGGATGGTCGTCGCCGCGTTCATCATCTTCAACACCTTCACCATCCTCGTGACGCAGCGGCTCCACGAGCTCGGGCTGCTCCGCGCGCTCGGTGCGAGCGGGCCCCAGGTGATCGCCTCGGTGCTCGGCGAGGCGGCGGTCATCGGCGCCGCCGGCGCGGCCGCGGGCGTCGGCATCGGGTACGGACTCGCGGTCGCGCTCCTCGGGCTCGCCGACCGACTCGGCTTCGCCGTGCCGAGCCAGACCGCGGTGCTCGAGACCCGCACGGTCCTCGCGGCGTTCGGCGTCGGGCTCGGCGTGACCGTGCTCTCGTCGCTGTGGCCCGGGCTGCGCGCCGCCCGCGTGTCGCCGCTCGCCGCCGTGACCGACGCCCGGACCGAGGCGCGCCGACCCCTCGCCCGCCGCGCCGTCGTCGGCCTCGTCGTCGCGGGCCTCGGGGTGCCCGCCATCCTCATCGGGCTGCACCGGACCCAGTACCAGTCGAACACGCTGCGCGAGGTCTGGTGGGTGGCGGCCGGCGCGGTGCTCGTCCTCGCCGGCGTGCTTGTACTGCTCGCCGCGGTCGCCGGCCCGCTCGCCGGTTTCCTCGCCCGCCCGCTGCGCGCCGCCGGCGTGGTCGGGACGCTCGCCCGCGGGAACGCGACCCGCAACCCCCGCCGCACCGCGGCGACCGCCTCGGCGCTCGTCATCGGCCTCGCGCTCGTCGGGCTCGTCGCGATCTTCGGCGCGTCCGCGAAGGCGTCGATCTCCCGGGCGGTGAGCGGCGGAATCCGCGCCGACCTCATCCTGAAGGCCCAGCAGTTCGCGTCGTTCTCGCCGACGGTCGCCCAGCGCGTCGCGCAGCTCGACTCGGTCGCCGCGGTCACGGCGTTCCGGTTCGGGAACGTGCGGGTCCCGATCGGCGGCAACCAGGAGACGGTGGCAGGCGCGTCGCCCGCCGACCTCTCCCAGGTCGCCGACCTCGGGCTGCGCCAGGGCAGCATCGCCGCGATGGGGAGCGACGGTGTGCTCGTCGCGCAGGACGCGAGCCGCCAATACCACTTGGGTATCGGGAGCCTCGTCGGGATGCAGTTCCCCAACGCCGGGCCGGTGACCCTGCGCGTGGTGGGGATCTACACCCAGCGCGACTTCACCGGCGGCTTCCCCGTTGGCTTCATCGTCGCCGCGCCGGCCTACGAGCAGGGCTTCGGCACGGCGACGGGGGACACGCTCGTGTACGTGCGCGCGCGCCCGGGGCAGACGGCGGCCGCCGCGGCGGCGCTGCACCGGGCACTCGCCACGAGCTTCCCCAACATCAGCGTGTACACACGCGCCGAATACGCCCACGCGCAGGAGCAGACGGTCGACCGCGTCCTGGCGGTGACGGTCGCGCTGCTCATGCTGTCCGAGATCATCGCCGTGCTCGGGATCGTGAACACGCTGGCCCTCTCGGTCTTCGAGCGGACCCGCGAGCTCGGGCTGCTCCGCGTCGTCGGGATGACGCGCCGCCAGCTGCGCCGCATGATCCGGGGCGAGTCGGTCGTCGTCGCGCTCCTCGGCGGGCTCGTCGGCACCGGCCTCGGCGTCCTGTGGGGCTGGGTGTTCACACGCGCGCTCCGGGCCGAGGGCCTCACCGTGCTGCGGTTCCCGACCGTCGAGCTCGTGGCCTTCGTCGCCCTGTCGGTCGTCGCGGGCGTGGTCGCCGCGCTGGCCCCCGCGTGGCGCGCCGCTCGCCTCGACGTCCTGGAGGCCATCGCCACGGAGTGAGCGACGATGGCCGCCGCCGCGACCATCTCGACTAGAAGAAGGGCCCGTGAGCTTCGAGGGCGTGCCCGGCGTGGGCCCCGACGTCGCGCCGCCGCCGGTCGTCGTCGTCACCGGCGGCGCCGGGTGGCTGGGCCAGCACCTCGTCCGGAACCTGGCGCGGACCCGCACGCGGGTCCGATGCCTGGTGCGCAGCGGCGACGAGGCGGCCGTCCTCGAGAACCTCTCGCCGACGGTCGAGGCGATCGCCGGCGACGTGCGGGACCCCGGGGCCGCGGACCGCCTCTTCGACGGGGTCGGGGCGGCGACCGTGTTCCACGCCGCGGGCGTGATCCATCCCGAGCACGGCACCCGCGAGCTCTTCGACGTGAACGTCGGCGGCACCCAGCTCGTGCTGGACCGGGCCCGCCGGGCCGGCGCGACCCAATTCGTGCACGTGTCGTCGAACTCGCCGTTCGGGGCGAACCCGACGCGCACCGACCGCTTCACCGAGGACTCCCCGTACCACCCCTATCTCGGGTACGGGCAGTCGAAGTACGAGGCCGAGCTGCTGGTGCAGCGCAGCCACGACCGCGGCGACCTGGCCACGGTCATCGTGCGCCCGCCCTGGTTCTACGGCCCGTACCAGCCCGCTCGCCAGACGCGCTTCTTCGCCGCGGTGCGGCGGGGCCGCTTCCCGATCCCGGGCCCCGGCACGAACCGCCGGTCGCTCGTCTACACCGGCAACCTCGTCGACGGGCTGCTGCGCGCCGAGGTCGCGGCCGCCGCGCCCGGCCGGGCCTACTGGATCGCGGACGCCGAGCCCGTCGAGCTGCGCACCGTGCTCGCCACGGTGCGCAGCGCGCTCCAGGCCGAGGGCCTGCGCGTCTCGTCCCACCAGCCGCATCTCCCGGTCAGCGCCGCAGCGTTCGCGGCCCGCGTCGACCAGGTGCTCCAGAGCCAGGGCCGCTACGTCCAGGCGATCCACGTGCTCGGTGAGCTGCGCGACACGATCGCCTGCGACATCGGCCGGGCGCGTGCCGAGCTCGGCTACGAGCCCGCGGTCGGCCTGCTCGAGGGGATGCGGACGAGCGTCCGCTGGTGCCTCCAACACGGCGCGCGCCTGTGACGTGGCGCGTCCTCGTCACCGGCGGCTCGGGCTACTTCGGGTCGGTCCTGGTCGACCTGGCGCACGCGCGCGGGGACATCGTGCGCGTCTTCGACCTCGCGTCGCCCGCCCGCCCGGACATCGTCGAGTTCACGCCCGGGGACGTGCGCGACCGCGAGGCACTGCGCGGCGCGTGCGAGGGAGTGGACATCGTGTTCCACAATGTCGCCCAGGTCCCCCTGGCGAAGGACCGCCGGCTGTTCCACTCGGTGAACGTCGTCGGGACCGCGAACCTGCTCGTCGCGGCGCGCGATGCTGGCGTGGCGAAGGTGGTGCACACGTCGTCGAGCGCAGTGTTCGGGATCCCCGAATCCAACCCGGTGCGGGAGGACTCCCCGCGCCATCCGCTCGAGGACTACGGCCGAGCCAAGCTCGAGGCCGAGCTCCTCTGCGAGGAGGCCGTCGCGGCCGGCCAGGACATCACGATCATCCGGCCGCGGACGATCATGGGCCACGGCCGGCTCGGGATCATGGCCGTACTGTTCGACTTCGTCGCCGACGGCGCGCCCGTCTACCTGCTCGGGAAGGGCACGAACCGCTACCAGTTCGTGCACGCCAACGACCTCGCCGACGCGTGCCTCCGCGCCGGCGACCGCCCCGGCGCTGCGGTCTATGACGTCGGCGCGGCCGAGTTCGGGACGATGCGCGAGACCCTCCAGGCCCTCGTGGACCACGCCGGCACGGGCTCGCACGTCCGCTCGCTGCCCGTCGCGCCCGCCCGCGCCGCGATGCAGGCGCTCGCCCGCCTGGGCCTCGCCCCGTTCGCGCCGTACCACTGGCTGCTGTACAGCGAGTCGCTCTGGTTCGACATCAGCCGGGCCGAAGACGAGCTCGGCTGGCGTGCCGAGCACTCGAACATCTCGATGCTGAACGAGTCCTACGACTGGTTCCTCGCCCACCGCGACGAGCTGGCCGGGTCCGGTGGCTCGCGCCATCAGTCGCCGGCGCGCCTCGGGCTGCTCCGGCTCCTCAAGCGCCTGCCCTGAAGGGCGTGTCAGCGCGCCGTGAGGTACTGGTCGGCGTTGCGGCTGGCGATCGCCATGATCGCCGCCTGGGGGTTCACGCCGGGCGCGTCGGGGAGCAGCGATGCGTCGTTCACGCGCAGGTTCTCGTAGCCCCACACCTGCCCGAAGCTGTCGGTGCCGGTCAGGTTGCGGTCCTCGCCGATGCGCACGGTCGACGTGAGGTGGACCGTCATCAGGTTCGTGCGGGACCGCGTGACCGAGTCCCACCACGCGCCGAGCTCGTCGGTGCGGCGGACGACCGGGGCGCCCCCGACCGAGGGATAGAGCTCCTCGGCACCGGCGGCGAGGAGGACCTCACCGAGGTGCACGAGCCCGCGCGCCAGGCGGCTCATGTCGGATTCGGTGAGCCGATAGGTGACGATCGGGTAGGGGAGGCCCGGGACGGCGAGCACGCGCCCCTCGCCGTCGCTGCGGATCGCCGCGTAGTAGACGGTCACGCGCTCCCAGTCGGCCAGCGCCTCGCGGTAGTCGGCCGACGAGTCGGCGAGGGCCAGCGCGACGTGGCCGCGGCTGCTCGCCGAGCCGCCGATCGTGAGGTTCGGCGCGAACTCGGTGACGCGGTGCATGGGCACCTCGTCGTGGTTCAGGCGATGGGGGAAGCGCGCCGCGATCTTGATCGTCGGGTGCAGCTTGAGCCCGTTGCCGATGCGGTGCCGGATGCCGCTGCGCTGGAGGAGCGCAGGCGTCTGGATGGCGCCGCCGCACACGAAGACGTCGTCGGCGCGGATGGACAGCGGCTCGTCGCGCTGCCCGGCGTGGCGGCGGCGGGCCGTGACCTCGACGACCCGGCCGGCGTGGGTGACGAGCCGGCCGACGCGGCAGTCGGGGATGAGCCGAGCACCGTCGGCCTGCGCGCGGGGGATGAGCGTGCGGGCCATCGTCTGCTTCACGCCGCGGTGGAGGCCGTCGTCGTGGCGGAACACCCGCGGGAACTCCACGGCCCGCCACCCGAGCTTCGTCGCGCCCCGCTCGAGCACCGCGGACGCCGGCGGGGGCGCCCCGGCGAGCTTCGACACCGACAGCTCCCGCTCCATCGCCTCCGCGTAGCGGTCGAGGATCGCCGGCGAGAACTCGTCGATGCGGTACCGGGCCCGCCACTCCTCGGCGAGCTCGTTCGGGAGCCGGTGGTACAGGCCGCTGTTGATCTCGGTGCTGCCGCCGACGCAGCGCCCCTCGGCGTAGGCGATGCCCGGCGAGCCGAGGGCCGCGGAGAGGCCCCGGTGCCGGTACTTGGCGACCATCTCCTCGAGCGAGAAGGGCTCGTGCACGTCCGGGTCGACCGCCGGCCCCTCCTCGACGATCGTCACGTCCTTGCCCGCCGCGGCGAGCGCCGAGGCGGTCACGGCGCCGCCCGCGCCGGACCCGATGATCAGGACTTCGGTGTCGAGGGTGGTCACGGGACCGGCTCCGGAACGAGCTCGTTCTCGGCGAAGAGCACGAGCGACTCGAGCAGCCGGACGTACTGGCGGACCACGTCGATGCGACTCGTCCGGCAGCGCTCTACCGCGCGGTCGACGGTGGCGGGGTCGAGGTGCCCGAGCGCGCGCTGGAGGGACGGCCACGCGCCGAACGCGAGCGATTCGGCGGCCACGCCGGCCCGCAGGTGCGGCGGCATGACGCGCAGCGCGCTGTCGACGTAGTCCTCGACGTCGGCCCGCCCCCGCTCGTCGAGGTCCGGTCGGATGAGGTGGGTCACGACCTGGCGCTCGAACCACAGCACGGCGCCCGAGCCTATCGGCGCCCCTGTCCACGGGCCCGTGACCCGGCGTGTCGCCCGGCACCGGCTCGGGCAATCCTGGGAGCGCCGCGGCGGGCGTGCTGTAATTTTGGGGCGCTGCCCGTCGTTGTCCCCCCTCAAGCGGGGGACGGGCGTCGTTCGTGGGGGAGTCGGTGTCGCGGGCCACAGCAACGAGTGCCGCGCCCCGTCCCGAGGGCGGGGTCCCCGGGCCGCGCCGTCACGTCCGGGCGCTCGACGGGCTCCGCGGCGCCGCGGTGGCGGCCGTCGTGCTGTTCCACGCCGGGCACCTCGTCGGCGGCTGGCTCGGCGTCGACCTCTTCTTCGTCCTGTCGGGCTTTCTCATCACGTCCCTGCTGCTCGAGGAGCGGGCCGCGCACGGCGGGATCCGGCTCGGTGCGTTCTGGGCGCGACGGGCGCGTCGCCTCCTGCCGGCGCTGCTGCTGATGCTCCTCGGCGTCGGCGTGTACGCGCTGGTGTTCGCGGCGCCGTCCGAGCTCAGCCAGATCCGCGCCGACGGGCTGGCGACCCTCGGCTACGTGGCGAACTGGCACCAGATCGCCCACGGCACCTCGTACTGGGATCTGTTCCGCGCGCCGTCGCCCTTGGAGCACACGTGGAGCCTGGCGATCGAGGAGCAGTTCTACCTGCTGTGGCCGCTCGTCGTCGTCGCTGTGCTCGCGTGGCGTCGGTCGGTGCGCGGCGTGCTCGTCGCGGCGCTCGTCGGCGCGGCGGCGTCGTTCGCGACGATGCTGCTGCTCTACACACCGGGCGCGGACCCCCAGCGCGTGTACATGGGCACGGACACCCGCGCCTCGTCGATCCTGCTCGGCGCGGCGCTCGCCGCGCTGATCGCCGACCGGGGCTGGACGCCCCGCCGCGTGACCCGTGTCGGGCTCGAGGCCGGGGGCGTCATCGCGCTCGGCTTCCTCGCCTGGGCGTGGTGGCGGCTCTCGGGCAGCACCCCGGCGGTGTACGAGGGCTTGCTGCTCGCCTGCTCGGCCGCGGCCGCGCTCGTCATCGCCGCGGCGGCGCACCCCCGCCGCGGCCCGATCGCCTGGCTGTTCTCGTGGCGACCGCTCTGCGCGCTTGGGCTCATCTCCTACGGCGTCTACCTGTGGCACTGGCCCGTCGACCTCGTGGTCACCCCGGCGCGCGTCGGCGTGAGCGGCTGGGCGCTGACCGGCGTGCAGGTGGCGATCACGCTCGCCGTCGCGCTCGCGAGCTACCGGCTCGTCGAGCAGCCGATCCGCCACGGGGCGCTGCGCGGGTGGCGCATCCGCACGCTCACCCCGGTCGCGGTGGGGCTCACGGCGGCCGCCGTGGTCGTCGCGACCGTCCCGCCCACGCCGCCCCGCACGAACCCGGCCGCGGCGCTGCGCCACCTGACCGCGCTCGCCCACCCGACCGCCACCGACGTGACGACGACGACGAGCACCGTCCCGAACCCACCGTTCCACCTGATGGTGACGGGCGACTCGATCGCGTTCCGGCTCATGCCGGCGTTCACGGACCTGCAGGCGACCTACGGCTACACGGTGACCGACCAGACGACCGTGGGCTGCGGCCTCGAGGCCGGCTCGGGCGCGCACCGGCTGCCGGACGGCTCCACGGCCACCTCGTCGCCCAACTGCGCGGCGCACTGGGTCGACGAGATCGCCCACGACCACCCCGACGTCGTGTTCGTGTCCCTCGCCGGGCAAGTCGTCGGCGACTGGCTGCTGAACGGGCAGTGGGTGCACCCGTGCGAGCCGAGCTACGACGCCTGGTACGAGGCCCAGGTCGCCGCCGGGCTCCGGGAGCTCACCGCGGCCGGCGCGCGCGTCGCGGTCGCGCTGCCCGCCCCGACCTACGACGTCACCTACGAGGTGCACATGAACTGCCTGCGCGCCGACGAGATCCGCGCCGCGCTCTCGATGCACAACGTCTACCTCGTCGACTTCCGCGATCTGGTGTGCCCGGCGAACCAGTGCCAGACCAGCATCGACGGGATCACGCTGCGCGAGGACGACATGCACTACGAGGGGCCGGCCGCCGAGCTCGTTGTCCGGTGGCTCGGCCCGCGGCTCGACCAGCTCGCGACCGCGGCCCCGTAGGTCAGTCGACGAAGCGGTACTTCACGAGGGTCCACAGCGCAGCGAACCCGTCGTGCCAGGTGATCTTCTTGCCCTCGTCGAACTCGCGGCCCGAGTACGAGATCGGGACCTCGTAGATGCGGATGCCCTGGCGCAGCACCTTCGCGGTGACCTCAGGCTCGAAGTCGAAGCGCTTGGCGCGCAGCCGGAGGCGCTGGATCACGTCGCGCTCGAACAGCTTGTAGCAGGTCTCCATGTCGGAGAGCGTGGTGTTGTAGAGCACGTTCGTCACGAGCGACAGGAACCGGTTCCCGACCCAGTGGACGAACAGCATGTTGCGCCGCTCGCCGGTAAAGCGCGAGCCGTAGACGACGCGGGCCCGGCCCTTCATCGCCGGCGCCAGCAGCTTCGGCCAGTCGTCGGGGTCGTACTCGAGGTCGGCGTCCTGGATGAGCACGAGGTCGCCGGTGACCTGGGCGAGCCCGGTGCGCACGGCTGCGCCCTTGCCCTGGTTGCGCTCGTGGAGCACGACGTGGACCGTCGAGTCGGCGAGCTGGGAGAGGACCTGGCGCGTCCCGTCGGTGCTGCCGTCGTCGACGACAACGATCTCACGCTCGAGGGGGAGCTCGACGGCCCGCATCCGGCGCACGATCTCCGCGACGGTGTTGCGCTCGTTGTAGACGGGCACGATGACCGAGAGCGAGCGATACCGGGGGGCGGTCCCGGGGATGTCAGGCGGTGACACCGACCCTCCGGTGCGGTCGAGGCGGCCGACAGTGTCGCGCACGGCACGCGGCGTCTGCCACCTCGCGCGCGTCGGTTTGGCGTCGTCGCGTCAGGTGTCCGTCCGGTGGCGGGTGCGCACGAACTCGACCAGCGCGTCGACGGACAGGAGGATGACGGCCAGCCAGCCGATGACGTGGACGCTGTCGAAGAACGTCGGCCACGTGAAGATGGACGGGTACATGTAGCGCCACTGCTGGATGAAGACGTAGCCGCCGGCGACGGCGAGCGCGGCCGGCGCGCCGACCGTGAGGGTCCAGCGCAGCCGCGGGCGCAGCAGCACCCCGACGGTCAGGGCGCCCGCGAGGATTCCGACGAGCGGGTTCACGATGAGCCCGGCGACGAGGGTGACGGCCGCGGTCGTCGAGACGATGGCGCGCCGGGTCGGGGTGAACCCGGCGGCGATGAACGGCGACGCGAGCTCGACCGGTCCGTCGGGATTGTCGACCGTCGCGACGGCGACCCGCCGACGCGGCCACAGGGCGAGCAGGGCGCAGAGGAGCATCGCGAGCCCCGAGATCGCCAGCGCGACCCAGACGCGGTTCTGGGGGGTCCACTTCAGGGTGACGCCGAGCGTCGTGGCGTGGCCCGGGTGCACGAGCCAGCCGTTCGACATCCCGTCGACGAGCTGGGGGGCGCCGAGATCGTGGCCGTTCACCACGGCGTGCCAGCCGCTGTTGAAGCTCTGGCCGAGCACCAGCCAGAAGGGGCCGTGCGCGCCCTGCACGGTGCCGTGGACGGTGGTCTGGCCGGTCGACGTGAGGTGCAGCGCGGGCGGCGCCGGCGCGGGCGCAGCGAGCGCCGTCGCGGGCCCGGTGAGCGTCGCCGCGCCGCCACCCGCGCCGGAGGCGAGGACGAGCCCGTCGAGATCGATCCCGGTCGTCGTGCCGGGCACGGCGCGCAGGAGGTGCGTGCCCACGGTGAGGTGCAGCGGCGCCGGCGCGCCGCCGTCGGGGTTGCAGGCCTGCACCTGCAGCGGGCCGCCGGCCACCGCGGTCGCGGTGGTCCCGACGAGGCGGACGGGGAGCGGCCGGCCGTCGAGGGTGACGAGGTCGCTGCGACACGCCGAGGGCACGTCGGTGGGGAGCGCGGGTCGCGCCACGCCGGGGATCCCGAGCTCGGCGATCGCGACCGGCAGGTCGGTCGGGAGGTCCGAGTAGTACTCGATCGTCTGCTCGGGGCGCACCGCGGTGACCGTCACGCGGATGTCGTTGCCGGTGAGCGCCGGGAAGCTGATCGGCGCGGGGACCGCCGCGTTCTGGGACGCCTGGTCGGCGACTGCGGGGAGGGTGACGGTGCGGCTCTGGCCGCCGGCGTCGATTCGCACCTGGGTCGGCACCGAGTGGCGCCCGTCCGCGACGACCTGGAGGTTCAGGTGGTCGAACGTGACCGGTTGGGGCGTCTGCACGTCGAGCCACTGGCCGACGGTGTCGCCGACCTGGGTGCTCCACGCGGTGGTGGGGTCACCGTCGATCGCCGAGGACGCCCGCGCCGAGGCGGTCGTCGTCATGTGCTCCGAGGCGGTGACCGTGACGCCGCCGCTGCTCGCGTCGGGCTGGCCGAGCGCCGCGTCCATGGTGTTGTCGGGCGCGTCGAGCGAGAGCCGTGCCGTGCCGACGATCCCGAAGTCGCGTGCGCTCGGGACGGTGAACGACCGCACCAGCGCCTGTTCCTCGTTCGTCGTGTTCGGCGGGGCGAGCACCGTGCGGAGGCGGGTCATCGCGTAGACGAGGGGGTGGGAGGTCGAGCGGGCCGCGGCGGTCGACGTGAGGTCGGTCGGCATGCGCACGACCTCGCTCACGTGCACGTCCTGGCTCGGCGTGGCGTCGTCGTGGAGCCGGACCTCGGCGAAGCCGACGCCGCTCGAGTGGCCGTAGCTCGCCTGTGCGCCCTGGTTGTCGGTGTCGATGACGACCGTGAAGCGGGCGAAGCGGCGCTTGGGGAACGTCACGGTCTGGCCGGCGGACGTGCGCGACGCGGGCCCGAGCGGCACGGTGACGTCCTGGCCGACCGGGTTGCCGTGCTGGTCGGCGAACTGCAGCGTCGCCGAGGTGATGAAGCGGTTCCGGAAGCCGTTCAGCGGCTGGACCAGGTTCACCGACCCGGTCGTGATCGGCTGGTCGAGGCTCGCCACGAGACGCTGCCCGTCGACCGCGTCGAACGCGCCGACGATCCAGGCCGTCGACGGGTCACCGTCGAACGCGTACGCGGGACGGTCGGCCGGCAGGTACTGCGAGTTCGACCCGTAGCCGGTGGCCGACACCTGCACGTTGTTCTGTGCCATGACCGTCTGGGTGTTCTCACCGGCGCCGGGGAACGGGTCGAGCTGGTTGTCGTTGGTGTCGGTGACGAGGGGCTGCTCACCGGGCCGCTCGGTGTAGCCGACGTCGTAGTTGACGTTGTCCCAGCGCTCGGCGCGCTTGCGGTTCGAGTCGGTGACCACGAGGACGCTGTTGCCCGAGACCGCCGACGACAGGCCCTGCGGGTTGCTCGCGAACGCCGCCGAGTACTGGATGAGCTCGTTCCCGGTGAGGAGCCCGTCGGCGGCCAGGTTGACGAGCCCGTCGCCGTCGCCCGCCACCACGACGGTGGGCCCGCTGTCGTTGCGCACGATCGGCACCGCCGACTGGACGGGGAAGTCCACGACCGGTGCCGGGTCGGGCATGTTGGCCGGCAGTGCGAGCGTCTTCGCGTCGAGCAGCGAGAAGTTGAGCGGCGGCCCGAGGCTCGTCCCGTACGTGGTGGGCGCTTTCAGCCCGCGCGGCGTCGGGCTGAACAGCAGCCAGGTGTTCTTCGGTCGGGCGAGGTCAAAGCGGTCCACCTGGAGGTCGTTGCGCAGCACGACGTCGCCGACGCCCAGCAGGCGGGCGATCGGCGCGACCGTCTGGGGGTCGAGGGTGCCGAGCTGGAGCTGGCGGTCGAGCGCGTCGAGCAGGTTCGCGGAGGGCGCCGACCCGTACGGCACGAGCTCACGGGCGACGTAGGGACGGTCGGTGAGCCCGGGGGTGATCGGCTCGACCGTGTTGCCCCACCGATACGACGAGAAGTCGGCGCCGGGCAGCTCGAGGATGCGGGTGCTGTGCGACTTCGCGTTCAGGGCCGCGATCGCGGAGGTCCAGTAGGTCGGCAGCGTCTCGGGCCGCTGGAGGTTCTTGCCGTAGAACGTGCCGTTCCACAGCGCCGGCAGGTTCACGATGATCACGACGACGGCGATCGCGCACGCCACGTGGCCGAGCCTCGGCCAGCCGCGTTGGCGCAGCCAGCGGACGAGCACGTTCGCGCCGAGGCCGAGGAACACCGCCATCGCCAGCACGACGAGCGGTCCCGCGCGCCCGACGCTGCGGAGCGCGAGCCCCACGGTGGAGCCCTGTCCGAACGCCTTCACGATCGCGCCGAAGGGCGACGGGTTGTCGTAGGGGTGCGCCCCGACCGCGATGGTCACGCCGACGAGGATCAGCGCGATGAAGTAGATGCGGTGCTTCCAGCGGATGAACACCGCGGCGACCAGCGCCGTCACGGGGATGCCGTAGCTGACGACGAGGAGCCAGCGACGCGCCGTGTAGTCGATCACGGCCTCGATCCAGGGCCCGAGCTTGTCGCCGCCGTAGAAGAACCAGTAGCCGAGCCCGCGGAGGATCTCGCCGGAGAGCCCCGCGTCGGAGACGTCCTTGATCGTCTCGGTGAACTTCAGCTCGTTCAAGCCGTAGTTGGCCTGGACGCTGAGGCCCGCGATCCACCAGAGGGACGCCAGCAGCGTGAGGACGGCGATCCGCCCCGTGGTGCGCAGCGCCCGGCGCAGCGACACCTCCCGGCTCACCCACACCGAGTACGGGACCCAGAGCAGCGGCGCGACGCCGACCATGATCAGCGCGGTCGCGTTCACGCTCCCGGCGAGCTGCACGACGATCGCGAACACCGCGGGGTACTTCCAGTTGTCGTCGCGGAGCGCACGCGCCACCAGCGCGAGCATCCACGGCAGCGCGGCCCACGCCACGAGCAGGATCGACAGCCGCGACGCGTACACGAGCGAGTACGGACTCAGCATGTAGGCCAGCGCGGCGAGGACGACGCCGGGGCCGCGGACGTGCAGGGTGCGCAGCAGGTAGAAGACGCCGAGGCCTGCTCCGAAGAGGATGGAGCCGAGCCAGAGCCGCTGGGCGACCCACTCAGGCACGCCGGCCGTCTCGAGCACCCAGTAGAACGGCCCGGCCGGGAACAGGTACCCGATGTTCTCGTGGGTGACCGTCCCCAGCGCCGTGTTGTTCTGCCAGAGGTACGGCGCCCGGGCGAGCAGCCGCCCGGGGTCGAGGTAGAGGTACTGCTTCGTGTCGGCGACGACCCGGCCGGTCGCCGTCAGCATCACCGGGATGTACGCCAGCGCGGCGAGCAGCGCATAGCCGATCCCGCGCTGGAGGCGGGTCGGCGGCGCGGGCTCCGTCGTGTCGACGGACGCCGGCGCGCTCATCGCCGGGACGACTGGGCCCGGTAGCGCAGCGCTTCGGCGGCGAGCACCTCGAGCACCCCGAGCGCCGAGGCTTCCCACGTCATCGTCGACGCGTGGTCGACCGCGCCGCGGGAGAGGCGTGCCCGCAGGTCGGGATCCTGCAGCACGCGGCGGAGCCCGCCGACGAGCCCGTCGCGGCCGTCGACCAGCAGTCCGCTGACGCCGTCGTTCACCGCGTCAAGGTGGCCGGCGATCCGCGTGGCGACCGTCGGTGTCCCGCACATCCCGGCTTCGGTGATGCTCATGCCCCAGCCCTCGCGCGCCGACGAGCTCGCGAGCACCCAGGCCCGCCGGTAGAGGTCGACGACGGCCTCGTCGGAGATCCGGCCCGGCAGCTCGATCCACGTCTCGGCGCGCGCGTCGCGGATCTGGGCGACGAGGTCGTCGCGCCGGTACCCGTCACCCGCGATGACGGCCTGGAGGTCGGGGACGTCACGCTTGAGCTCGACGAGCACGTCGATGAGCAGCTCGTAGCGCTTCACGGGGACGAGTCGGCCGACGGCGACGACGAGCGGCATCGCGGACTTTTCGCCTCCGACCGCGTACCGCGGGTGGACGCCGGGGTGCACGACGGTGACGCGCTGCGGCTTGAAGTGCATCGCGTCGACGAGCTCACGCTTGCTCGACTCGGACGGCGTGACGATCGGGACGTGCCGGTAGAACGGCGGCGCGAACTTCGATTCGATGAAGTTGCCGAGCGCGGCGAGCCGGGGCGGCAGCGTCATCTGCCACATCTCGGCGTGGAGGTGGTGGACGAAGGTGATGTGGGGCGTCCGTGACCACAGCGGCGAGAAGAACGGCATGCCGTTCCAGACCTCCATGAGGCCGTCCCGGCCGCCGTGCCAGCCGAGCATCTCGCTGAACGCCGCTCGCGGGAACACGAGGTAGCGGCCCGCCTTGCGGATCACGCGGTAGCCGTCCCGCCACGCCACCGGGGGGCGGCCCGCCGCGAAGGAGGTCCGCATCGTCACCTCGAGGCCGGCCTCCGCCCAGTACTTCGCAACCATGTGCGCCGAGATCTCCGAGCCGCCCGCCTCGGGGTCGTCGAGGTCCCGCCAGGCGAGCATGCTGACCCGCCGGAGCCCCGCGTCGGCCGCGATGCTGCCCATCTTGGCGATCGTGGCGTCGTGGTCGGTCATCGCAGGGGTGGCGTGGGCGGCGAGGGCGGCGCCCGGGCGGGCGGCCGGTCCCAGCCCGCCGGACGGCCCGGGCAGCCTACGTGGGATCCCGCGACGGGGGGCAGCGGCTGCTGCACGCTGGGGCGCTCGTCGGTCAGGCTAGGTGAGACCACGAGAGGAGGGCGCGCCGTGACGACCGCGACGCCGGCCTTTGGCGACGCGCTCGACGCCGTCGCCGGGGTGGCCGGCTGGATGACCGACGACCAGGCGCGCCGGCTCTGGGACCGTGCCCGCGCCGTCCCGTCGGGCGGGCGGATCGTCGAGATCGGCAGCTACCAGGGCCGCTCCGCGATCGTGCTGGCGCGCGCCGCCGCGCCCGACGTCGAGATCGTTGCCATCGACCCGCACGCCGGGAACGACCGCGGACCCCAGGAGCTGGAGGGCAGCGAGGACGACGGCGAGCGCGACCACGCCGCGTTCGTCGCCAACCTGGCCCGCGCCGGGGTCCAGGACCGCATCCATCACGTGCGCCTGCCGTCGCAGGCCGCCCGACAGGAGGTCGCGACGCCGATCGACCTCCTCTACATCGACGGCGCACATCGCTACGGACCGGCACGCGCCGACATCCGAGAGTGGGGCGCGGCGGTGGCCGACGGCGGGACGATGCTCATCCACGATTCGTTCTGCTCGGTCGGCGTGACGGGCGCGATCGCGGCCGAGCTGCTCGGCAGCCGCGAGGTGGAGTACGTCGGCCGCGTCGGGTCGCTCGCCGAGTATCGCCGTGCCCGAATCGATCGGCGTCGCCGTTGGCGCAGCGTCGGGCGCCAGCTCGCGGAGCTGCCCTACTTCGTGTGGAGTCTCATGATCAAGGCCCTGCTCGTGTTGCGGCTGCGGCCGGTGACCCGCGTGCTCGGGAACCGTCGCGGCGAGTGGCCGTACTGACACGCGCGCGCCCCGCGTCACCGTGCGCGTGCGTCGCGGTGACGCACGGGGTGGGTCCTGTACCCTGCGGGGATGCGGACGCTGATCGTCACGCCGACGTATCAGGAGGCGGACAACATCGAGGAGTTCCTGCGCCGCTGCCGCGCCGCCGTGCCTGACGCGGACATCCTCGTGGTCGACGACTCCAGCCCGGACGGCACGGCGAACATCGCGGAGCGTGTCGCCCGCGAGCTCGGCCAGATCACGCTGCTGCACCGCCCCACGAAGCAGGGACTCGGCGAGGCGTACCGGGCGGGGTTCGCCTGGGGCATGGACCGCGGCTACGACACCCTCGTGCAGATCGACGCCGACCTCTCGCACGACCCGACGGTCATCCCGGCGCTGCGTCAGGCCGTGGCCGACGGCGCGGCGATGGCGATCGGGTCCCGGTACGTGGCCGGCGGCGTCATCCCGCACTGGCCGTGGTTCCGCCGGAAGCTGTCGCGCTACGGGAACCGCTACGCCGGCATCGTGTTGGACCTCAGGGTGCGGGACGCGACCGCGGGCTATCGCGCCTATCGCGCCGAGGCGCTGCAGACGATCGACTACCTCCACTCGCGCGCCAAGGGCTACGGGTTCCAGATCGAGATCGCGTACCGGATCCGCCGCAGCGGCGGCCGTGTCGCCGAGGTCCCGATCGTGTTCACCGACCGGGTGCGCGGTCACTCGAAGATGACATGGGGAATCTTCGCCGAGGAGCTCCTGCTCGTCACCTGGTGGGGGTTTCGCGACCGCGTGCTGCGACTCGGCGACCGGCCGCGTCAGATCGCCGGCCCGGCCGGCGACGCGGCGCCGACCGCCTGAGGCGCCGTCGCGTCCGGCGTGCCGTCGACACCGGCGGGCACCGAGGGCGCCAACGACGGGCGGCGCCGACCGAGCAGCCAACAGATCCCGATGGCGGCGAGCACCACGACGACCGGCTCCGCGGGGGCGCGGAACCGCGGCGTCCCGTAGAAGGCGACGGCGCTGACGAGCACCACCCACACGGGGGCGAGCAGCGGCCACACGCGGATCCGTCGCCGCCGCAGCCAGGCGAGCCCGAGGGCGGCGAAGGGGATGAGCGCGAGGAACGACCCGATGCCGAGGTAGGACGCCCAGCGCGGCCGACCCTCGCCGGCGTTGTACGTCGCGATCAGGCCGGGGTTGTCGACGCCGAGGAGCCGGCCGAGCCGTGCGAGGACGACGCCCGGCAGCTCACCGATGTGGTCCTGCATGAACGAGGTGGCCTGGTTGCGGTAGGCGAGGTTGACGTCGGACTCGTCACCGGGCGGCGCCGTGTTCGGGAGGCAGGTGACGGCCCACAGCCCGAGCAGCGGGGGGTGGTACGTGACGGGGCAGTTCGCGCCTTGCAGCGCGATGCCGTCGCCCGTCGAGATGAGCGTCGTCTGGTGGAAGCGGGCCAGGTTGAAGCCGACCCACGGACCGACGATGAGGACGGCGCCGACGACGACGACGCCGACCGCTTCGAGGCGCCCGCGGAGATGCCGGTGCCCGAGCCACGCCGCTGGGACGGCGAGCAGCGGGACGAGCAGCAGCAGCTCGGCGCGCGCGAGGGCGGCGAGGCCGCACAGCACGCCGAGCGCCGCGGCCAGCTTCCACGAGGGGCGGCGCAGGTACCGGTACGCGAGCACGACCGCGCCGAGGGTCGTCAGCGCGGCGAGCGTCTCGGACATGAGCAAGCCGTCGTTCATCCAAAGGTTGGCGTACACCGCGGCGATCGCCGCCGCGATGAGGCCGACGCGGGACCCGGCGAGCGCGCGCCCGAAGAGCCCCACGAGCAGCACGACCGCTGCGCCGAACGCGACCATCGTGAAGCGCATCCACAGGCGGCTGCTCGAGCCGAGCTCGGCCGCGGGCACGAGCGCCAGCACGGTGAGCGGCGGATGGTCGGCGGCCGGCTTGCCCGCTTGCACGCTCGGCAGCGGGTAGACGAAGCCGCGTCCGTCGGCGATCGTGCGCGCCTCGTACTCGTAGAACACCTGGTCGTAGAACCCGTGGTCGTGCTGGGTCACGGTGAGCACGTACCCGACCCGCAGGCCAATCCCCGCCATCACGATGACGAGCAGCACGCGCCAGAACGACGCGGAGGCGTGCGCTGCCGAGCGGCCAGACCCGTCCACGCGCCCATCTTGGCCGACGCCCATCAGTCGGTGTCGGGCGCGTTACACGCGCTGCTGTTCGCCGTCCGGCGTGCTGGCGCGCACCCGTGCCTCCTCGAGCAACGCCGTCGCGTCCCGTTGGGCCGCGGCGCGGATCTCCTCGGCGGCCCGCCACGCCTCGCGGAGGATGCGCGCCACCTGGTCGCCGAGCTCCTCGAAGGACCGCGGCGTCGCGGTGACCGCCTTCGGTCGGGCCACCGGCGGAGCGCCCGGCACGCCGGGACCTTCGCCGTCGTCCGCCGACGGGTCGGGCCGCCCAGCTCGCCGTTCGCACGGGCCGTCCCGTGCTATTGCGCCGAGACGCCGGACCCGGAAGGCTCCGCATGGCGAGGCGGGGGAAAGGCGCATGGTCATCGCGGTCGCGATCGGACTCTCGACGACGCGCTACGTCGTCGGTTCGGTTGTCCTGGTGGCCGTGCTTGCCGTCCTCGGCTGGGGCGCGTGGCGGCTGCGCGCGCGGTTGGTCCCCGACTGGCGCGGCGCGTCCGCTCGGCTCGTCGAGCTCCTCCTCGTCGTGTTCGCGGTCACCGCCATCGGCGAGCTCTTCGGTGCGTTCAACTGGCTGCGCCTCGGTCCCGTGGCGGTCGCGGCGGCCCTCACGGGTGCCGGCATGGGCCTGCTCGGGCGGTCCTCGCAGCCCGCGGACGGCACCGCACCCCCCCGGGAGAGCTGGTGGGAGGTGCTGGCCGCCGGCGTCGCGGGCGCCCTCGTCACGGCGGAGTGGGTCAGTCACACTGCCCGCGCCCTCGACCAGGGCATGACCCACGGCGACACGCTCACCTATCACGGGCCGTTCGCCGCGCGGTTCCTCCAGCACGGGACCTTCGGCAGCCTCGCGGGCGTCGGGGGAGTGTCGCGCCAGTTCTACCCACAGAACGCTGAGCTGCTGCACGCCGTCGCGGCCCTGCCGTTCCACCGTGACCTGCTGTCGCCCCTGCTCAACCTCGGATGGGCCGCCGTCGCGGTGCTGGCGGCGTGGTGCATCGGGCACCGATATGGCGGCGGTGGGCTCGCGGTGCTCGGCAGCGCCGTCGTGCTCGGACTGCCGAGCCTGGCCGGCAACCAGCCGGGTCAGGCATCCAACGACATCGTGTGCGTCGCACTCATCCTGGCCACGGTCGCGTTGCTGCTCGAGGGCGGGCTGGAGCCCACCTCGGTCGGTCTCGCCGGCGCCGCCGCGGGCCTGGCGGTCGGCACCAAGGCCACCACCCTGCCGCTCGTCGCGGTGCTCACAGTGGGAGTGGTCGCGCTGGCGCTACAGCAACGACGACGACTCGTGGTGGCGTCATGGTCCGGCGCCCTCGTCGCGGCCGGCTGCTACTGGTTTCTCCGCAACCTGATCCTGGTCGGGAACCCGGTGCCGTTCGTCAACGTCAGCATCGGGCCGCTCTCGATCCACAGCGCCGACGCCGACACCGGCGCGGCCGCGACCGCGATGGCGCACTACTTCACGAACGGCACCATCTGGCGCACCCAGTTCCTGCCCGGCCTCCACGACGCGCTGGGGCCGACGTGGCCGCTGATCTTGGGGGCGGCCATCGTTGGCGCCCTGTTCGCCGTCGTGCCGGGCCGGCCGCCGCTGGAGCGGTTCGTTGGCGCGGCGACGCTGGTGGGCGTCCTCGCGTTCCCGTTGACGCCCCTGACGGCCGCGGCCGGCGGCGCCGGCTTCGTGTTCGCGCTCCGCTACCTCGCGCCGGTCCTGGTGCTCGGCTTCGTGCTCCTGGCGCTGCGGGTGGCGCGTGCATCGACGGCGTGGCGGCTCGGCGTGACGCTCGCGCTGCTCGGGCTCGCCATCCTCAACGCCTGCTTGCACGAGCTCCTCGACGACCGCATGCCGGCGTGGCCCGCGGACGGCAACACGAGCGGCGCCGTGGCGGGGCTCCTCGTGTTCGCGGTGGTCGTCGCCATCGTGCTGCTCCGCAACCGTCAGGTCAGCCATCTCGGCCGCGTCGGCTGGACGGCAGCATCAATCGGCGCCGTCGCCCTCGTCGTCACGGGCGGCTGGTTCACGCAGCGGCGGTACTTCGAAGGCCGCTACGACGGGCCGGGTCTGGTGCAGCCGGCGACCCAGGTCCCGTTCCGTGGTATCCGCGACGCGAGCGTCGCGGTGTTCGGCACGCCCGAGGTGTACCCGATGTTTGGGCCCGACCTCTCGAACCGCGTAACGACGCCGAACGGCCCGAGCCAGGGGTCCTCAGTCGCCCTGTGCCGGGCCTGGAAGCGGATCCTGTCGGGTCGCTACGACTACATCGTGCTCGGACACGTGTTCATCGTCGCCTTCTCCCCGTCGCAGTCGTGGTTCACGACCGATCCCGCCGCAGTGCCGATCGTGCGCACCGCGGACTACGCCGTCTTCCGACTCGACGGTCGCCTCGACCCGGGACGGTGCCCTTCGTAGCGGATGCCGGCGCGCCGCTACAGGAGCGGCTTGCAGGCCTTCGTGGCGGCAAAGACTCGGCCGATCCGGGCCGCGGGGTACTGCGCGTCGAGGCCGGTGAGCGTGGTCGGCAGCGTCTTGCCGGCACTCTCGAGCAGCGTCGCGAAGTCCCTCGATTCCGAGAACTGCGGCCCCGGCTCGTTCGGACCGAGCTGCTGCGCCCGAGTCTGGAACGCCGCCAGGCTCCCGTCGGCCACCTGGACGGCGCCCGCAACCGCGGCCGCGATGGCCGATCCACCCGCGACCTTCGGCGTGCCGGCGCGCTGCACGTCTTGGGCCAACGTGGACGTGGCCATCAGGGCACCTCCGAGAAAGATCGGGATCCCGAGCCGGATCGAATCCGGCGAGTCATTCGCGCTTGTGCCGTGCAGCAGGTCGCCGACGGGCCCGCTCGCGGCGAGGGCGCTGACCTGGCTCTGCCATTTCGCGAAGGCGCTGCAGATCGACGTCGCCCAGTTCTTCAGCGGCTTCGTCGACGTTGCCGCGTCGGCCCCGGGCGGCACGGAGATCGATGCCAGCGCCACGACGACGACCAGCGCGCCGCTCGCCAGCCCAGCTCGTCGGGATCGGCGCCCCGTCCGGAACCGACCGCGAGGGCGCACCCCCCGTAGAATAGTTGCCGTTGGGGGGTCGACGTCGCCGCGCCGCGTCGTGTGCTGCGCCGTGTGGGCGTCGAGACGCAGACGGTGGACACGACTCGACGGTCACTGAGTCGGCGTGGGCGGCTCGTCGAAGCAGGCTGCGTCGGTGGCGGTGCCGTCGTCGGGTCGATCGCGTTCACGTGGCCACTGATCCTGCACGTCCAGACGCTCGCGCGCGACCGCTTCGACGCGCTGTTCCAAGCCTGGACGATCAACTGGATCCAGTACGCGGCGGACCATGCGATCAACATCTACAACGCGCCGATGTTCGTGCCCGAACACACGACGCTCGCCTACTCGGACACGCTCGCCGGCGTCGCGGTGCCGTTGCTGCCCCTCCACTGGCTCGGGATGTCACCGCTGGGCGTGCTGAACGTCGCCGTCCTCCTCGGGTTCGCACCGGCCGATGCTGAACGGCTACAGCGGGTACTCGCCACCGTCCTACGCCCGCCAGTCGCGGGAGCTGTGGACGTTGCCGAGTCCACCGGCATTGGCGCTCCTGCGTCGACTCGGGATCCGTTTCGTCGTTGTGCACGCCACGGTCGCGGGCACGCCCTGGGCGGGGCTGCGATCACCGCGGGTCGCCGCGCCGCTGCACTACCTCGGCAGCTTCGGCGGTGACGAGCTCTACGAGGTGCCGGGCACCGAGCCGGGTCACTCCGCGAGGTTGGCCGGCGCCACGAAGACGGCGATCGGCAGACCGAGACCGTCCATGCGCCCCAGCTGATTGCGGATCATCGTCGGCACGCTCTGGTTCAAGCTGAGCCCGACGAGGTTCTCGTCGACCTGGCGCGCCTCGTTGACGCGACCGTCGGCCGTGAGCTCCGCGACGACCTGCTGGTGGAGCCGCGCGTACTCGGCTCGCTCGCTGGCGCTGCGCGGGTCCGAGTAGGCGACCTCGATGCTGTCGGGCTTGGCCCGCCACGTCGCGATGTCCGATCCGACCGCAAGATGCACGAGCGCGGTCGCGTGTTCGGGATCCAGCACGCGGTGCGGCGCGATCTCGCTGCGAAACCCGTTGGTCATCCCGACCTGGAAGCCGCTCCGCTCGAGCTCGTTGACGAGGCCGAACGCCTGCGAGCCGAGCGAGTTCGGGTCCGTGAAGGTGACGAGGTAGCGCCCCGACCGGCCGTTGGCCGGACCAACGTGGTCGTCGAGCGCCCGCACCGTCGGGCTCACGACCGTGCGCAGCTCGGCGGCGAGGAAGGGCGTGGGCATCTGCACGCTGCTCGCCTCGACGGCAAAGAGGACCGTCATGGCGACGATGAACGCTCCGAGTCCGAGCCCGCCGATGGCCTCGAGGCGTCGTCGGAGCTCCGCCCGCAGCCGGTCGTTCAGGACGATGACGACCGTCCAGCCCACCGCGAGGATCATCAGCCCGTCGACGATCCATCCCCACAGCAGCAGGTAGTACCAGAGCAGCCCGAAGATCCGGCTGCTCGATGCCGTGCCGAGGACGACGGCGATGGCGAGCACGGCGTCGAGCTCGATCAGTGGGTGGAGGCGTCGCCGCCACGCGACGACGGCCGTGACGGCCCAGGCCGCGAGGAACACGGCGCCGGGGATGGCGCTGCCGGCGCCGACGAAGTTGCCGCCGGTCGGGACGAGCGCCTTCGTGAACGGCGCGACCGGGTTGAGGTGCGCGAGCACGACGCGGATGCCCTGGCTCAGCCCGACGGGCGCCTGCGGGGGATGGGTGAAGTAGTTGAAGAGCAGCGCGAGGTTGCCGTGCGCGGTCGTGAGCTGCTGCACCACCGGAGGCAGCCAGACGAGCAAGCTCGCGCCGAGGCCGACGAGCGTCCACCTCGCGAAGCGACGCACGGCGCCGCGGTCGGCGCGTCGCGCGTAGGCACGCCACGCCGCGACACCGAGCGCGATGACGCCGATGCCCGACGCGAGGCCGAGGTAGGCCACCTCGGTCTGGGCGCAGAAGGAGCCCGCGACGGCGGCGAGCGGGAGGAGCGGCAGGTCGTCGCAGAACACCGACCACACGGACAAGAGGAAGACGAGGAACCACAGCACCGGCAGGTAGGGGTTCCAGGGCTGGGTGAGCATCGAGGCCCCGAAACCCCGGAGCAGCACGGCCAGGACGGCCGCCAACCCAACGGCCAGCCACGGCCCGCCACGTCGGTCAGCGATCCACAGCACGACCGCGATCGCCGCGAGCTGCAGCGCCACCGACGCGGCCTCCAACGCCCACGAGCTCGCTCCGAACAGCTTGTAGACGGGCCAGAGGGCGTAGAAGCTGAGCGGCCCGGGATGGCTGCCCTGGGTGCTCGCCGTCCCGATCCGTCCCGCGAGGCCGACGAGGGGCGGGTGGCTGCTCCCGACGTCGCGGACGAGCAACTCGGTCCACGCCATGTCGAGGAGCGGGTACCACCGCGGGTGCAGGAGCGCGACGAGCGCCACGACCATCGGGACCGCGAGGACGACCACGAGCGCGATCAGCAGCACCGCGCGTCGCCGCTCGAGCACCGACGCGAGGGTCGTCGGCGGCTTGGCCTGAACCGCGAGGTCGTCCGCCTCGTCGACTCGCCCGGTGGCGGGGCGCGACCCGCGCAGCCGTGCGGCGGACTTCACGCCCGACGAATGTAGACGACGGTCATCGGCACACCGATGCGTGCCGCGCCCACGCCGTCACGGACACACGGCCAGCGTCGCGCCCGCGCCGCGCACCTCGACGTACCAGGGGAGTGATGACTGGTCGCCCGGGATGTGCAACTGGCCGACCCCGCCGGCGAGGACCTGACCGAGCGGCTTCGGGAACCGGTACGCGAGGCGGCGCAGCGAGACCGCCGCCACGCTCGTACCGGCGTGCACCACCAGCGTCGCGTGCCGTGCGAGCCGCAGATCATGCGCCGCCGTACTCGTCGGGGTCGTGCACGGTCCGGTGATCAGGCTCGGCGGCACGAGCCCGAGCCCGAGGTCCTGGATCATCCAGCCGTCCGCGCTCACGCGCTCGGACTCGGTCCCCAGATCGCGGAGGGTGACGCCGCCGAGCGGCGACCCGATGTGGTCGACCGCCGTGAGGAACTGGCCGGCCCGGACGATGTTGAAGCTGAAGGGCATGATTCGGTGCCGGTCGATCCGGTCCGGGATGGCCTCGACGGCGACCATGAAGGTGCGCGTCGTGTGCTTGTACCGCACGACCTCCTGGTTGTAGGAACGCAGATTCCCGACCAGGGTGACCGCCCCGACAACGGTGACGATCGCCGCGACGACGACCGGGACCACCCACGAGATGCGCAGCGGCCGGATGACCTCGACGAGCGCCGCGACGATGAAGAAGGCGTCGACCCAGAGGTAGCGCGGGGTGTCGGCTGCCACCGCCGGCAGGTTGCCGTGCCGTGCGGCGTAGCCGGTCAGCGCGGCGAAGGCCACCATGGCGGTCAGCGCGCCGGCCGCCCGGGCATTGAAGGTGTGCCAGCGCACGAGGGCGACCAGGAAGACGATTCCCGCCGCCACGCCGAGGACGTACCCGCCGGCGTTCCAGCCGCCGGCGAAGCCGGTGAAGGTTGCCTGGATCTGGTGCACGGTGAAGCGCAGCGTCCCGCCGATCGTGTTCGGGCTCGACACCGACGTGTGGTACTTGAGGTACCAGACGCCCCACAGCACCGATGGGATCACGAACGGCACCCACCTTCGGAGGGGCGCCCGCTCGAGGAGCAGCTCGACGCCGACCGCGACGACGGGCACGAGCCCCACCCCGCCGTTGGCGAGCGAGACCGCCAGACACACGCCCGCCACGATGTCGAGGCGCGGCGTGCGCCGGTCGAGGAGGAGCCAGATCGCGACCATCGCCGCCGCCGGCAGCGAGAAGTTCAGGGCGAGCGGGAACAGCACGTTCAGCTGTCCCGTCGAGTACCAGACGACCGAGAGCGCGCCGAGCGCGGCGAGCAGGGGCCAGGTGCGGCCGCGCAGGTAGACGTAGAACAACGCCGCGAACAGGACGTAGCAGACGAGGCCGGCGGCGAGGTACGGCGCGTACGTGCTGAGCCCGACGGTCACGAACAGCGCGTGGTAGATCGCGATCGGGATGAGGAGGAGATGCCCGTCGTAGGGGATCAGGTACCGGCCGTTGTAGTGGAACGCGATGATCGGCCATTCGTCGGAGAAGAAGGTGAGGTCCCGACCGAGCCACGCGGCGTAGCCGATCAGCGTGGCGAGGCCGGCGAGGAAGAGGCCGTCCGCCCCGCGGAGGAGGTGGCGCGGCGATCGCTCGGGCGTGGCGAGGTCGCCTGGCCGGGTGGCGTCGGACGTCGGGGTCGCGGTGGAGATCGGGTCGCTCCGCGGCGCTAGTGGTGGGACGGCACGCCCGGCGGCGCCGTCGTCGGCGGCGCGGGCTGCGTCACGTGGCTGATGAGGAAGCGGGCGATGATGTCGCCGCCACCGCCCGAGTAGTGGAAGCCGTCGGGGCGGAGCTCTTGGCCGTCGATGCTTTGCTGACACTGGCCCTTCGGGCAGACGTACGACGCGACGTCGACGACCGACGCGTGGGTCGCGATCGCGGCGGCCCGCAGCACCCGGTTGAGACAGCCGGTCTGGGTCGTGAGCGAGGCCGGGAAGTAGAAGGCGTCGGGTGGCGCCGCGGTCGTGACCCACACGTGGGCGCCTGTCGACGCGAGGGTCTTGAGCGCGGCGCTGACCTCGGTCTCGTAGTACTTGCTCCACGTGGCGGTGCACGGCGTGCGCCACACCCCGTTCACCTGGAAGTCCTCCACGGCGGGGAAGCCGAGCAGCAGCACGACGTCTTGGGGCTGGACCTGCGCGAGCTGGCTGGGCCATCGCGTGGGCCAGTCGCTGCACTGCGGGTCGTTCGGGATCGCTTCGCTCGGCGGGCCGTCCGAGCCGGCGGGCTCGCGGTGGTACGGCGCGCGCGGCACCTCGCAGGAGGGCACGCCGGCGGGAAAGGCCTGGACACCGAGGGACGACTGCACCTCGGTCAGCGACGGCGCGAGGTAGACGGCGACGGAGTCCCCGACGACGAGGATCCGCGGGACGCCGACGCTCGCCGGGGGTGTCGCCTGGGTCACCAGATGGCGCCCCGACGCGGTCGTCGACGCGACGGTCGGCTCGGTCGTCGCGCCGCTCGTCCCGATGAGCACGACGACGAGCGTCGCGGCCACGGCTGCTGGCGTGAGCACCCGGATGCGCCACCCGCGCAGGGCGCCGTGTCGGATGGGCTGCTCGACGAGGACGTAGGACGCGACGCTCACGGCCAGGGTGACGGCGAGGCGCACGCCGAAGAGCGCCCAGCCGTTCAGCCCGACGCGATCCGGGTTGAGCCACACGAAGATCGGCCAGTGCCAGAGGTACACGCCGTAGCTGATGAGGCCGAGCCACACCAGCGGTCGGAACGACAGGGCGGCGGCGATCGGCCCACGCCGGGGATGCGCCGCGGCGGCGATGACCGCGACGCCCGCGACGCCGCAGAGGAGCAAGCCGCCCCGCTCGAGGAACGGATCTTGACCCCCGAGCGAGAGCCAGGCCCACGTCAGCCATCCGACACCCACGAGCCCGAGGATCTCGATGGCGGCGCGCCCCGCGGTGGAGCGCACCGTCCCCCAAGAGGCCACACCGGCCGCGAGCGCCGCCCCGAGCAGGATCGACGGGGCGCGGGTGTCGGTCCCGAAGTAGACCCGTGCGCCGCTTCCGCCCGCCAGCGAGTAGATGATCGTGTAGGCGCCGAGCGCCAGCGCGCCCACCGTCGCGGTCACGAACACTTTGGGCGCGAGCCGCTTCGTCGCGGCCAACACGGACAGCCCGACGATGACGAGGGGCCAGACCAGATAGAACTGCTCCTCGATCGCCAGGCTCCACGTGTGGTTCAGCGGGGACGGTGCCCCGAAGATCGCGAAGTAGTTGCCGCCGATCACGATCTGGCGCCAGTTCGCCACGTAGCCGAGCGTGGCGAGCTCGTCGCCACGGATCTGACCTACTTGGCTGGGCAGCGCGACGAAGGCGCAGTAGAGCGCGACGCCGCCGAGCATCAGAAACAGCGCCGGCAGCAGCCTCCGCGCGCGCCGCGCCCAGAAGGCCGATAGCCGAACCCCGTGCCGTTGCCTCCACTCCGAGAGCAGCAGACTGGTGATGAGAAAGCCGGACAGCACGAAGAACAGGTCGACGCCCAGATAGCCACCGTTCAGGAATCCGCTGTGGAAGAGGAGCACGGCCACGATCGCCGCGCCACGAACCCCGTCCAGCGCCCGGATGTGGCGCAGTGAGGGCGCCGGCTCCGGCGTCGGCTCGCCCGCAACCTCTTCTCGCGAGTGCGACGTCATCGGCAGGCCCAGATGCGCGGAGCGACACTGGAGGGTGCGGCGAGTGCCGCGTTCCTCCGGTGGCGTACGGACACTAGCCGGGTAGTCGCCGCGATCCTCGTCTCCCGACCAGGCCGGCGCCTCGCTCGCGCGGGCCGGCGAGGACGCCGCCGCGCCCACCAGGTCGAGGAACGGTCACGGACCGCCCGCGCCCCGCCGCTCGACTCCAACGAGCCGCCGGTCGGCCCAGTGCACGTGCCGTCGTAGTGGACCCGTCTCGGGCGATGGGACAAGATGACGTGCGCTGATGTCGGCCATGTGGAGTCGCACCGGGTCGCGTCCCGTAACCTTGTGCAGCCCGGGCGTCCCGAGCACCGAGGCCGTCCCGCCGGGCTGAGGCGAGCGGCCGAGGTGCGCAGGCGCCGGCCGCGTTGTCCGACGCCGCGCTGGCCACGGGCCAGGGGTCCCCGAGGAAGGAAGCCGTGTGCACCTGAAGTATCGGCGCTCATGCCGGGCGTGTGGGTCCCCTGCGCTCACGCCGGTGACCGATCTCGGCGAGCAGTACCTCCAGGGATCCTTCGTGAAGCCTGGGAAGCCCTATCCGCCCGACCGCCGGATACCGCTCACGCTGGTGCGCTGCGACCCGACACGTGACGAGCACGCGTGCGGGCTGCTCCAGCTCCTCCACTCGACCCCACCGCGGGTCCTGTACTCCGCGTACTGGTACCGGTCGGGCACGAACAACACGATGCGGGTGCACCTGCAGGAGATCGCCGCGGAGGCGACGAAGCTTGTCGACGGCGCAACGGCGCACGTCCTCGACATTGGGAGCAACGACGGCACGCTGCTGCACGCCTACCCGGACAGCTTCGCGCGGGTCGGGATCGACCCCTCCGACATCGCGTCCGAGACAGCCGACGACCTCACGATCGTGCAGGACCTGTTCCCCTCCAAGGAGCTGGAGGCCCGAACCGGTGGCGCGCGCTTCGACGTCATCACGTCCATCGCGATGTTCTACGACGTCGAGGACCCCGTCCGATTCGTCACGGAGGTGAAGAAGCTCCTCACGCCGACCGGGATCTGGATCTTCGAGGTCGCCTACATGCCCACCATGCTCGAGCAGAACGCGTACGACGTGATCTGCCATGAGCATCTCGAGTACTACTCCCTCGGCGTGCTCGAGTACATCCTCGAGCGCGCCGGGATGCGCGTCTTCGACGCCTCGCTGAACTCGATCAACGGCGGCAGCATTCGCTGCTACGCCACCCACAGTGACAACTACGCGGGGAGCACAGGGGAGGGAAGCCGGCAGCTCGACGTGCTCCGTCAGCGTGAGTTCGAGCTCGAGCTCGACACGGATCGTCCGTACAGCGCGTTCCAGGGGCGAATCGACGCGCACCGCGAGGAGCTCCGTGCGCTGCTCCGAGTGATCAAGCAGTCAGGTCAACGCATCCACGTCTATGGCGCCTCGACGAAGGGCAACGTGCTGCTGCAGTGGTGCGGCATCGACCACACCATCATCGACTGTGCCGCCGACCGGAACGAGGAGAAGCACGGTGCCCGGACCCTCGGCACCGACATCCCGATCGTCAGCGAGGAAGAGTCACGGGCGATGCGACCCGACTACTACCTCGTGCTGCCGTGGCACTTCCGTGAGGAGTTCCTCGAGCGGGAGCGCGACACGATCGAGGCCGGAGTGAAGATGCTCTTCCCGCTCCCGACGATCGAGGTGGTG
Organism: uncultured Actinomycetes bacterium; assembly: GCA_963731625.1. Taxonomy (GTDB): domain Bacteria; phylum Actinomycetota; class Acidimicrobiia; order IMCC26256; family PALSA-555; genus PALSA-555. Next base: position 182,507 of record CAVSWH010000001.1, on the reverse strand, counting down.
TCACGCGAGTCGCTGGCGGGCAAGAGCAAAGGACCTGACTGGCCTCGGATCCCGTAGTTCACTCGCAGACCGAGACGGTCGCGGGGGCGGCGATCTGCACGTGCCACGGCCGTGACGAGTCGTCGCGTGGAATCTGGAGGCTCTCGAGCGCGCCCGGCGGGATCGAGCCCTGCGGCACGCCGTTCCGGGCGAGGCGTCGAAGCGTCCAGGCGACCGGCGCCGTCGTGGGCTGCACGAGCACGGTCGCGGGGCCGCGCACCTCGAGGCCGCGGGCGGCAACGCCCGCCGCCAGTTGGGTGCAGCCCGAGCTCGGCGGTGCGGGCACCGGCTGAAACTCGAGTCCGAGGTCAGTGATCATCCACTTGTCCGCGCCGGCACGGTCGGCCTCGGTGCCGAGCTGACTCGACGGAAGGTTGTCGGGGATCGGGGAACCCAAGTGGTGGACGGCCGTGAGGTACGCCCCGACGCTCACCGGGATGTAGCTGACAGGAAGCAACCGACGTCGGTTGATCCGGTCGGGGATCGCCTCGACGGCCGTGAGGTACGTGCGCGTCGTATGGGCACCCGTGACGACCTGCTCGTGGTACGAGCGCAAGTTGCCGACGAGCGTCACCCCGCCGACGATGACGAGCACAGCGCCGACGACCGCGACATATCGAATCGACCGAATCGGCCGCAGCACCTCGACGAGTGCCGCCACGAGGAAAAAGGAGTCCAGCCAGAGATACCGCGGCGTGGTGGCGACGACCGGTGGGACGAAGCCCTGCCGGGTGTACGCCGTGAGGAGCGCGAACGCGCCGAATCCGGCGAGCGCGGCGGCGGCGCGTGCGTTGAACGAGTGCCACCGCACGATCGCGAGCGCGAACAGGATGACCGTCCCCGCCAGCAGCACGTCGCCGAGGCCGCTCGAACCTCCGGCGAAGCCGGCGAAGGTCGCCTGGATCTCGTGCAGCGCGTAGCGCAGGACCGCCCCGGCGCCACCGGGACCCGCCATCGGCGTGTGGTACGCCGCGTACCAGACGAGCCACAGCGCGAACGGCGGGACGAAGGGAAGCCAGCGACGGATCGGCGCCCGCCGGACCAGCAGCTCCGTCGCGACGACAGCCACCGTGACCAGGCCGACGCTGTTCGTCGCCAAGGCGACGGCGAGGAGGACGCCGCCGCCGAGGTCGGCCCGTCGCGAGTCCCGGTCCAGCAGCATCCAGATGCCGACCGTGCAGACCAGCGGCAGCGAGAAGTTGACGAGCAGCGGGAACAGCAGGTTGTACTGCGCGGTCGAGTACCACATCACCGACAGCGCCGCGAGTGCCGCGAGCAGTGGCGCGATCCGTCGCCGGGCGTAGACGTAGAAGACGATCCCGAGCAGCGCGTAGCCCACGAAGCCGACCACCTGGTACGGGGCGTACGAGCCGAGGCCGGCCGTCACGTAGAGCGAGTGGAAGATCGCGATCGGGACGAGCCACAGATGGCCGTTGTAGGGCGTGAGGTACGCGCCGTTGTGGTGGAAGGCGATGATGTCCCAGTCATCAGAGAAGAACCACAGGTCGCGGCCGAGCCACCCGGCGTAGGCGAGCAGGGTGCCGAGGCCGAGCGCGAACAACGCATCGGCGGGCACCAGCGTCCGCGACCGCGGCGTGCGAGCGCTGCCGCTCGCCACCGTGCTCGCTGCAACTGAATCCGGCGCGGTGGTCGGCCTCACTCACTCCTCCGAGCGTTCGCTGGAGCGTACTGGTGTCGATCGCGCTCGACACGTACCGAGCGCCTGCGGCTGTGCGGTGACGCCTCACCACTAAGATGCGCCGCTCATGACCGCCCGCCCGCCGCGTCGCGCGCTGCTCGCGGTCGCGCTCGTGGCGGGGTGCACGCTCGGTTTGCAGGTCGTCTTGACGCGACTGCTCTCCGCGGTGATGGCGTACCACTTCTCGTTCCTTGCGATCTCGCTCGGCTTGCTCGGGACGGGCGCAGGTGCCTTGGCCGTGTACCTGTTCCCGAACTGGTTCAACCGGATACCGCTCAACCGCATGCTGGCGCTGTGGTGTGCGCTGTTCGGCGCGCTGCTGATCCTGCTGCCGTTCGTCTTCATCCATCTCGACTTCAGCACGGGCGACCGCATCAGCCAGCACTTCGGCGAGAACCTGCCATTCATCCTCACGCTCACCGCGGCGTGCGTCCTGTCGGCGCTGCCGTCGATCGCGGGTGGCGTCGTCATCGCGCTCACGATCACCGGCTACACCCGCTGGATCGGGAGCGTGTATGCCGCCGACCTGGTCGGCGCCGGGCTCGGCGCCGTGCTGGTCGTGCCGCTCATGTCGATCATCGACGCGCCGACGCTCATCGTGGTGCTCGGCGCGGTCGCCGCCGCCGCCGCGGTCCTCTTCGCTGGCCCGGCGCCACGGGAGCGTCTCGCCGGGTTGGGGACCACCGCGGTCGGGGTCGTCCTGATCGGATTGTCGCTCTCCAGCTCCATCCTCTTTCTTCCGCCCCACTACAACGTCGGCCCCAATCCTGGGCAGGTCGCCGACAAGTGGAACCCGCTGAGCCGGGTGATCGGCTACGAGCTGCCGAACAACTCGCGGCTCGCCGCCGTCTTCTACGACCGCGTCTACGCGCCCGTGGTCAAGGTGAGGGGCGATGCGATCCCCGGCTGGCAGCAGCTGCACCTGGGACCTCAGAGCGTCGGGTACACCCTGACGCCGAACGGCCGCGCGCTGGTGATCGGCGGCGGCGGCGGCCGTGACATCTACAACGCGTTGAGCTCGGGCCAGCGGAGCGTGGACGTCATCGAGGTCAACAAGGACATCCCGAAGGTCGTGGACGAGAACCTCGGCAGCGTCTCAGGGTCCCCCTATTCGAGACCGAAGGTCCACACCACGATCGGCGACGGCCGTGCCATCCTCGCGGCCCGGTCGACGAAATACGACCAGATTCAGCTCAGCTTCACCGACACGCTCAGCGCATCGGGCGCGGCAGGGTTCGCGCTGACCGAGAACAACCTCTACACCGAAGAGGCGTTCGAGGAGTACCTGAACCACCTCACGCCCAACGGCGTGCTCAACGTGAGCCGACTCGTCAAGCTCGTCGGCGACGAGGCCATGCGCGCGACCGTGCTGATGCTCGCGTCGCTCCAGCACCACGGCGTGCAGGACCCGTCCCGGAACGTCGTCGTGATCCTCGGACGCGACATCCTCGGGGAGCAGTTCGGCACCGTGCTCGGAAAGCTCAAGCCGTTCACGCCCCAGGAGCTCGCGCAAATCAGAACGCTCGCGCTCCAGCGGGGCGAGGGTGTCGCGTACGCGCCCGGTGGTCCGTACGTCGGCGCGTGGCGTCAGCTGGCGGCGGCGCCGAGCATCGACAGCTTCTGTCACAGCTACCACCTCAACGTGTGCCCCCCGACCGACAACAAGCCGTTCTTCTTCAACATGCAGCGGCTGACCCAAGTCGGAAGCGAAGGATCGGGCTACTTCTTCGCCACCTCGCCGTACACGATCCTGATGCTCACCCTCGGGATCCTCGCCTTGCTCTCGGTCGTGGCCTTCGTCCTCCCGCTCTTCCTCGTCCGTCGCGAGCGCAGGCCGCGGGGAAGCGGGCTCCTGTACTTCGTGGCGATCGGCGTCGGCTATCTGGTGCTTGAGATCGTCCTGACGCAACGGTTCGTGCTGTTCCTCGGGTTCCCGACGTACGCCCTCTCGGTCGTCCTCTTCGCGCTGCTGGTCTTCAGCGGAATCGGGTCACAGATCTCGAACCGCTTTCGGGTCCCACGAACGGCCCTGCTCATCGCCCTCGGCGCCGCGGCGGCGATCGTGCTCGCCAGCGCGTACACCCTGCAGCCGCTCTTCAGTTCGCTCATCGGTCTGCCGTTCGCCGCGCGGGTCCTCATCTCGGTGCTGCTGCTGCTGCCGTTCGGCCTCGTCCTCGGGATGGCGATGCCGATCGGCCTGCGGCGCTTCAAGTCGCTCTACCCGGACAGCGTCCCGTACGCGTGGGGCGTCAACGGCGTCGCCTCCGTGCTCGCCTCGGTGCTCGGGGTCACGCTGGCCATCCAGTTCGGGTTCGCGATCGCCACGGTCGTCGCCGGCGCGGCCTACCTCGTGGCGTTCGCCCACGCCGCCGTCGGCCGCTGGCCGGCCGCGGGCGTCGATTTCTGACGGCGCGACGACCGAGTCCGCCGTCAGAGGTCAGCCGCTCGGGACCTCGTACAGCAGGTCGCTCCCAAAACGACCGAGGTAGCGAAGCGGCAACGCGGCGTGGGGGTTCCGCAGCGCCGACCACGGCGTTCCCTCGACGGTCGGGTGGACGACGACGTAGCGCACGCCGAGGTGGCGGAGCAGCGACAGGGCGGCCGGGCCGGGCAGCGCGTGGAGGACCCGCGACTCGGCGACGTACGACGGAGGGATGTAGCCGCTGTACCCGTTCGGCGTCGGCCGGTGATCGACGGTGTCGTCGTAGAGGTCGAGCGGCTGCTGGAAGATGGAGATGTCGAGCTGCGCAGACGGGTTCATCGGGAGATACACCACACCGCCGGCGGTGCGTTGCGCCAAGGCGCTCTCCACGGGCGCGATCCGGGCGATCGGCCGGTGGAACCACGGGTCGTACCCCTCGAGCAGGATGAGCAGCACGAGGGTCGTCGCGACGATGGCCGGGACGACGTGGGCCCATCGGCCGACGCGGGGCTGGATCCACCGAACGAGGGCTATCGCCCCGAACCCGGCGAGGAGCCCGAGTCCGCAAAGCCCGATCATCCAGCCGCGCGCCTCGTCGCGCAGCGCGTTGAACGGCGGGCCGAGCTCGTAGAGCAGGCGGTACGGCGCGTACTGCCGCCAGCCCGTCGCCGACGTGCCGACCGCCATCAACCCGCCGACGCCGACGAGTGCCACGCCAGTGGCCGCGGCGAGGCGGGCTCGGCCACCCGACCGCCAGGCGTCGACCGCGCCGACGAGGGCGAGCAGCACCAGCGTGACCCCAGGGAAGACGCCGTTGCGCAACGTGTCGCTCGAGGTCAGACCGAGGATGTGGCCCCACACCACCAGCCCGGGTTCGGCGCGGAAGAAGTTGGCGTCGCCCGGACCGAACGCCGCGAGGGAGAAGTGGTAGCTCGGGTCGCGCGCCGCGACCTGCAGGTTCGGTATCGCAAGGAGGATCAGCGACCCGGCGGACGCGGCGAGCGCGCCGCCGGCGGCGACGATCCCACGTCTGCCGAGCGACGCGCAGCGGACGAGGAGCACCACGGCTGCGGTCACGATCGCGAAGACAGCGGGATAGAACGACACCGTCCCGGACCACGCCACGACGGCGACGAGTGCTACGGCGGGGAGGACCACTCGCTCGCGTGCCCGGGCGCGATCGGCGAGCCACCAGGCCGCTGCCGCGGCGAGCGGCACGCCGGGACGCATGGCCACGTGTACATGCCGGGCGGCCAGCGCGCCGAAGGGCCCGAACGCGTAGCCGGCGCCGCCGACGGCGGCGGCCAGACGGGAGCCCGTGACCATCCGGACGAAGAGATAGGCGGCCGCCGCGGAGAGCGCGAATCCGAGAAGCAGCGTCACGTTGAGGACGCCGATGGGCGACATGCCGAGCCAGCGCAACGGCAGCGTCGGCACCGCGACGCCGATCAGCGTGTCGGAGTACGCGAGGGTTGTGTGCTGAGGCAGGAAGATGTTCGCGTTGTACGGGTTGTGGCCGTGCTCGACGGCGTACTGGACCCAATCGATCGTCCAGGCCTGGAAGAGCGTGTCGATCAGGTCGCGCGCCCGAGTCTGCAGATGCAGGACCAACGGCCACGTGAACCCGATCGCCGCAACGAGCGATCCGGCGACGACGGAGGCGGCTTCGACCAGTCGACCTCGCCGGCTGTGCCGGGCTATGTCCGTCGGCGCTGCTCGAGCCCCGGCCAGATCCGTCATTGCGTCCTCGCGACGCCGATCGTCGCGTCACGGACGGACGATCCCGGTCGGTGATTCTGAACCGCGTCGGCCCGGATCGTATCCGTCGCTCCCGAGTGCAGCGGCGGTGGCGCGATTGACGCGATGCGAGTCATCCGCGACAGGCCTGTGCTAACAGTGCACAGCGTCGCACGCTCCTGTTCCCCCTGCTCCTCCCAGTGGTCGTGGCGCTCTTCACGCTGGCGCCACGTACGGCGAACGAGCGGTTCTGGGCCCGCCGACGTCGTCCTGACGGTGCTGGCGGTGGCCGCCATCGACGCCCCGTCGGGTATCGGCGTGGCACGCGGGTGAGCGCGTCCGAAGCGCCGACGGTGGAACCGACGCCAATCCCGGAACGGGGTTCGGGAACACGGGGCCGGGACACCCGCAGACGGTGCTCGGAGCGATTGTCAGCGCGTCGTACCAGCGCACCCATCGACGCTGTAACCGGGGGGCGACAAACTACCCTTCCCCGGCGTGATCGAGGCTCCCGCGGCGCCCGCGGCACCGAGCGAGGCGCGCCCCGCGCGACGCCTGAGCCCGCGCTCGCGCGACGTGATCGCCGTCGCGATCGTCCTCTTCGCGTTCCTCCTGCCGCTGCGGGGCCTCCTGCGCAGCCCAGGACCGCCGATGGAAGAGGGCTTCATGCTCGTCTTCCCGTGGCTGGTCCTCCACGGCGCGATCCCGAACAAGGACTTCCTGCACCTCTACGGGCCGGGCTCTCTTTGGGTGCTCGCCGCGGTCTACAAGCTGTTTGGCACCTCGCTGTGGAGCGAGCGGCTCTTCGGTCTCGCGCAGCAGGTGGCGATCGCCTTCGGGGTGTTCGCGCTGGCGCGGCGCTGGGGTCGCGCCGTGGCCACGTGCTGCGGGCTCATCTCCGTGTTCTGCATCCTCCCGACAGGCCTCACCGCGTTGGCGTGGGTGGGCGCCGTGGGCTTCGGCGTGCTCGCCGTCGTGGCCGGGGCGGCCAGCCGAGACGCCATCGATCCGCGCAAGGCCGGGCGTCTCGCCGTGCTCGCGGGCGCCCTGGGCGGCTTCGCGCTGCTCTTCCGGATCGACCTCGTGCTGGCGATCGGCCTCGCCGGGCTGGCGCTCGCGTGGGGGACAACGCGTTTCCTGAAGCGGCGGCTGCTCATTGGCCTCGCGCTCGGACTGGCCCCGTACCTCATCCTCATCGCACTCGCCGGGCCGAACAACGTGTGGCAGGGCATGATCATCCAGCCGTTGTTCAAGCTGCGCGGCGGCCGTCGGCTGCCGCTCCCACCCCCGTGGAGCCACTTCAACAGCACCGTCGAGGTCGTCGTCGACCTCGTCAAGATCCGGTGGCCACTCCCGACGCTCGCTGGCCCATCGCAGCTGAGCCTCTGGTTCTTCCTCCTGCTCGTGTCGGTCGCCATCCTCGTCATCACGGGCATCTGGGCCGTGCGGCGCGACCGCACGTCGATTCGGCCCCGGGTCCTCCTCGCCGTCGCCGGTTTCAGCCTCGGGATCTTTCCGCAGACGCTGCAGCGTGCTGACGCCACCCACCTGGCCTGGGTTGCCTGCGTGGCGCTGGCCTTCCTCCCGATCGCCGGCATGGAGATCGTCCAAGCCCATCGGCCGCAGTGGCGCGTCCGATCCGTCGGGCTCGGCTGCGGCGCCGCGGTCCTCGCCGTGCTGGTGTTCATCATCCCGAACTTCACCGTGCGCTTCTACACGGACTACGCGCTCCAGACTTTCGGCGTCCATCGCCGCGCATACATGATCTCGAACCGCGGCCGGATCTTCTATGACGGCAACCCCGGCGATGCCGCCGGCGCGAACGAACTCGTCGCGAAGATCGACCAGATCGCCAAACCAGGCGACCGGCTCATCGTCGGCCCACAAGACCTTCGCCGGATCACGGTGAGCGACGCCTTCTTCTACTACCTGCTCCCGCAGCTCACGCCGGGGACGCGATACATCGAGATGGACCCCGACCTGGCGAACGCTCCCGACTCTGCGCTCACCGGCGAGATCCGCCGCGCCGACATCCTCATTCTCTCTTCAGCTGAGGACTACTTCCGGGAGCCCAACGACTCCTCGAAGATCGGCCCTGACGCGCCGAACGTCGCGGTCCGACAGGACTTCTGTCTCGTCGGGAGTTACGGGCCCCACTACAAGTTGTACACGCGATGTCGTGCGGAACGTCGCGGTTGACGTCGTTTCCGGATCGTCACAGCCGGTCGGTACACTGCCGACCCCGGGGGCGGTTAGCTCAGGGGGAGAGCACTTCCTTGACGCGGAAGGGGTCAGAGGTTCAAATCCTCTACCGCCCACAACGAAACGCCTGATCACCGGGCGTTTCGGCTGCAGCAGTCACGTCGACCTCGGTCGTCGGTCAAGAACTAGTCAAGAATTGACCGACCGGAGGGAACGTGGCCAAGCGCTCGAAGGGCGCGCCCGGGATCTACGAGCTCGAACCCGGGCTCTACAAAGTCGTCATCAGCCTCGGCCGCGACAACGCCGGCCGCTACCGCCAGCATGCCCGCACCGTCCGCGGGACGTTTGCTGACCTCGTGGCCGTGGTCACCGTCAGCGACTCGGTACGGCGCGCGTCGCTCGCTAGGGCGAGGACCTCGAGAGCGGCTGGATACGTCGATCCAGGCAACCGAGTAGCCAGACCGTCCCCGAACGCCGGGTAGGAGACGCGCACGGAACGGGCACGATGAACCTCAGCGATCGAAGAGCCCGCACATGGCCGGTGCTCGGCGTTGCCCGGAGCGCGACCGACGGGTGCCGACTGCTGCGCACCCGTCCGGCCGCTCTTGCAGTGCGATGGTCAGGCGCAAGCAGTCGGATAGTCCGCCGGTCTTAGCCCCGGGGTGCGAAGAACTCAAGTGCGATGTTGTCGGGATCTCGAAACGACAATGCCGAGTAGTAGGGCGTGTCCACGATGCCACCGTTGGGGATGCCGAGTTTGTTTAGACGGATTTCCCATGCCTTTAACTCATCGCGGTTGGCACAGCCGAAAGCCAGATGATCGAGCCCCGGCCGCCGCTCGTTGAATGGCTCAGTGCTGTCCAAGTCAGGGAACTGAGTTACGCCAACGATTGTGCCGCCGGTAAGCCAAGCGACGCGCTGGAACGGACCTGTGTCCTCGTCAAGGATTGGGTCCGAGCCGAACAGATCCTTGTACCAAGGCACACTCCGTTCAAGGCTCGTGACCGTTAGCGCCACGTGAGTAATCGCAGGGAACTCAGGCATCTCTCTTCTTCCCTTCGCACCTCGTGGACGCAGCGAAGCACACAGTAGAAGGCTTCCGTTCGGCTCGACCCCTAGCCCACGGTCGCCCCGGCTAGTGGTTGGGGCGAGTGCCGTCGGTCGCGGGGACAGTGCCCTTCGAGATCGGCTCGGAACGTGAGCCGCGATCCCTGGCACGCCGCTGCGTGAGGGCGACCCCTATGGCGTCCACCGACACTGCGGCCAGCAACACCAACGACACCTCTGCCGGTGCACGAAACCGCGTGTTGCTGTACGTGACGGCGACGGTGAGCAGCACGATGACAATCGGAGCGATGAGCGGAAAGACGGTGAGCCGGCGCCGGTGTAGCAGGATCGCTCCGGCGACGGAGAGCAATGCCAGAAGGTAGTAGGCGTAGAGCGCCGCGGTCGCGACGGGCCGTTCGACGTTGTCGAGCAGCTCGCGAAGTGCCAGCCCCTGACTCGGGCGAAAGACCTCAAGCGTTCGCCCGAGGCGCGCCGCGACGACGACGGGAACACGCACCAGATGGCCTTCGACGTAATGGATCGCGCCCTTTTGGTACGCGAGCGCGACTTGGGACTGATCACCGGCCGGGTGGTACTTGGCCGCGGCTTGTGCGGCGCAGGGGATCGAGAAGTAGCCGATCATCGATCCGTAGTAGGTGGCGTCGCAGTTCGCCGAGGCGAGGAGCGCCTGGTACTGGTCGCTGAGGAACACCGGGTGGCGGAACCGGGCGAGGTTGTAGCCGACCCAGGGGCCGGTCACGAGCAGCGTTGCGAGCGCGGCGGCGCCGAACCAGAGGAGCTGTCGGCGAACGGGCTCTGGTCGTGTGAGCAAGGCGAGCGGGAGCACGACGAACGGCACGAGGAGCAGGAGCTCAGACCGGGCGAGCGCGGCCGCGCCCGCGGCCGCGCCGACGCCGACCAGTCGCCAGAGGCTGGGGCGTTTGAGGTAGCGATAGGCGAGCAGCAGAGTCAACGCCGTCGTGAAGATCGCGGCGGTCTCGGCCTGCAGAGAGCCGTCGGGGATCCACATGTTGGGGTAGACCGCCGCGAGGACGGCGGCGACGACGCCGACACGAGCGTTCACGACGTCGCGGCCGAGGTACCCGACGACGAGCACGGTGCCCGCGCCCAGCGCGCACGACCAGAGCAGCTGGGTGAGCACGCTGGTCATCCCGAACAGCGCGGGGACAGCCAGGAACACGATGTAGAGGGGCGGATGGTCGGCCTGCTGGACGACCTGACCCGTGTGGGTCAGGACCCGGATCCCCCCGACGGTCTCGGGATAGATGAAGCCGCGGCCCTGCGCGAGCAGTTGCGCGGTCTCGTGGTAGAGCGCCGAATCGCCCGCGAACGAGAGGTGGTCGCGGAGCGTCAGCACATAGACGACGCGGATCGTCAACGCGGCCAGCGTCACCAGGCCGAGCGAAGCCGTGAACCAGCGCTCCGATGCGGGAACTGTTCGTTGCTCGGCTAGCCCCCCGTCGACCACCGGCGAACGTGTTAGCACACTGGGAACGGTCGCCCGCTGCGCCGGGGTACCGGGTTGGCGTCAGGTCACCGCGGGAGCGAGCGTCTCCGCGGCAGGGACCGCTGCCGCGCCGGCCGGCGCGGCAGCGAGCAGGCGTATGAGCGTGCCGATCGCGACGAGGTAGAACACCAACGCGACGACGAGGACGACGTTGAAACCGAACGCCATGGCAAGGATCGTCGACAGCACGGTGCCGACCACGGACGCGAACCCGTTCACCGCCCAGCCCCAGGCGACGTACTCGCGCGGGTGCTCCGTGAGACGAGCGACCGCTCCGATGCCGAGCGGCATGAACATCCCCAAGCAGAGGCCAAGTGGTGCGACCACCGCCAGCGCGACGACGACTCGAGCCGCGAGCGGCCAGCTGAGCAGCGCATTCGTTAGCGGAGTGAGCCCGAACAGGTAGAAGACGGTGAGCGCCGTGATCGCGGCGATCAGGCCGGGGATCACGCGCTGCGGTCGGGACTTCACCCGCTCGGTGAGGTAGGCGCCCGCGCCGGTGAAGACGAGGATCGATGTGAGGGTAACGGTCAGCGAATAGGTGGGATAGCCGAGAAACAGCACGAGACGCTGTATGAGCGTCACCTCGAAGAAGATGAAGCCGAGGCCGAGCAGGGCGAAGTAGGCGGCGGACATCCGTTTTCGCGGGAGCTTGGCCCACGTGCGGCGGATCCAGAGGAACGGCAGGAGCAGGAAGACGGCAGCGAAGAGGACCGCGATCCCGAGCAGGAGCAGGAGGACGCGCTCGCCGACGGCGATCTCGACGTCCTTCTTGTCGATGGGTTGCGTGAAGTCGCGGATGACCTTGGTGAAGGGGGCGAAGTGCCAGAAGAACGGCCGATTGTCGCTGATCGGCCGGACGTCGAAGGGATAGGAGTTGTAGAACGATGAGATCCGGTTGCCGGGAGTCGTGACCAGCTGGTTCACGACGTTGGGCGTCACCGCGCGGTTTGGCGTGTAGAGGAGCGTCCCCTTCGGGATCGCGGGCAGCGCGGCCACCACCTGGTTGACGGTGCTCGGAGAGAAGCCGCTCGGCTTCACGAGGATGGTGCTCAGCAGGAACCCATTGATGTCCTGCGAGGTCGCCACGACGATGTGTTCGGTCGGGTCGCCGATCCCCATCTGGGCGAGCGTGTGCCGGGCCGTGGCGACGTAACGCAGTGTGCGGTTGTAGTTGTCGAACTCGCCGAACTGGACTGCGAGCACGCCGTGGGGCGTCAGGTGCCGCAAACTGCTCAGCACCGCGTTCGTCGTGTAGAGGTAGCTCTCCGAGAGCACGTAGGCGCCGGCGACCGCCGCGTTCGCGGCGTAGCTGTCGGGCGCCGGGTACCAAACGAGGTTGTAGGACTTGTCGCTGCGGGCCAGGTAGGAGCGCCCGTCTCCGTTCACGAAGTTGACGTGTGGGTTCTGCGCGAGATGCCCGTCATAGGTCGCGTACTTGTTTCGCACGAGCGACACGGTGACGGGATTGAGCTCGATCGCGTCGATGTGTTGGGACTTGTAGTAGAGCGAGGTCAGCACCTCGTTGCCGCCCGCCGCGCCGATGATCAGCACGTTGTGCGGCGCTAGGCCCGTGGCGTCGAAGGGGAGGCGGCGCGGGTCCCCGTCGTAGCGCGTGAGGCTCGATGGGTTGCCGTTGTACCGGAAGATGCCGGAGCCCTGCAGCCCGTCGTGGTAGAGGATCCGCTCGTTTCCGTAGTTCGCGACGTCGACGCGGAAGATGGGGCTCCACGACGAGTACATCGTCGTTGCGGACGTCAGCGGTGCCTTCGTGGCGTCGTCGGTGACCTCGGGCAGCACCGTCGGGCGGACGACCAGCGCCAGGATGACGAGAGTGAGCACCGCGCTGGGTATCCAGATGACCTGCCGGCCTCGTATCGCAATCGCCAGGCCGGTCACGGCGAGCACGAGCCCAGCGATCATGATCGTCGCCGGCGCACCGCGCGACGAGATCAGGCTTACGACGATGCCGGCCCCGAGGCCGGCGCCGATGAGATCGGCGAAGTAGAGCCGCCCGATCTGGTCCGGCTTGCGGGCGAAGACGGTGGCGATGATCACCCCGACGGCGAGGAACGACAAGAAAATCGCCAGGCACATGATCAGGATGTGCGCGACCGAGGACAGCTGGGCGCGGGTGCCGTAGTCCCAGATCGTGAGCGTGTTCGTCGAGATGCTCGCGACGACCACGAAGCCGACGACCACGCTGACGGCGCCGAGCAGGAAGCTCCACTTCAGGATGGTGTCGGTTGCACCGTCGCGGAGCCGTCGGGACACAGCGACGAGCGACCCGCCGCAGCCGATGCCGAGCAGCGCGAGTCCGATGACGAGATAGACGTAGTAGTAGAAGAGCTTGAAGGAGACCACGCGTGTGTAACTGATCTCCAGCAGGAGCGACGCGAAGCTGACGGCGAACAGCTCCAGGGAGTACGCCCGCACCGAGGAAGCGGCGCCGGGGCTCTCGCGCTTCACCAGATCGGGCTCCGGTGCGTGTGGGTTGGTCGCGGCGGTGTGGAGTTCATCCCCCGACGAGGGACGATCATGCCGGGACGGCGTCGCGTGGCGCCGCCAGCCGATGCAAGGCGATCAGGGCGATCAGATAGCTCGCGAGGGCAAACCCGAGGACGATGTTGAACCCGAGGGTCATCGATAGGACTGTCGTCAGCGTGGCGCCGACGACCGAGGCGAATCCGTTCACCGCCCACCCCCACGCGACGTAGTCCTGGGGGTAGCCGCCGAGCTCGGCGACGGTGCGGATCCCGAGCGGCATGAACATCCCGAGGCAGACGCCCAGCGGCGCGAGGACCACGAAGGCGACCACGACCCGCGCCGCGAGCGACCAGCCGAGCAGCGCGCTCGTCAGGTGCGGCAGGCCGAACAGATAGAAGGCCGTGAGGGCGGTGATCGCGCCGGTGAGGACGAGGATCACGGGCCCGGACGGCCGCGCCACCCGGCCGCTGAGGTAGGCGCCGAGCCCGACGAAGATCAGCAGGGACGCGAGCGCGACCGTGATCGAGTAGGTGGGATACCCAAGAAACAGGATCAGCCGCTGTATGAGGGTGATCTCGAAGAAGAAGAACCCGAACCCGAGGGCCGCGAAGTAGAGCCCCGACATCCCTTTGCGCCGGAACCCTCGCCATCGCTGCCGGATGGCGAGGAACGGCAGCAGCAGGAACAGCACCGCCAGCAGGATCGAGACGCCGAGCAGCAGGATCAGGACCCGCTCTCCCTGGATGACCTCCAGGTCCTTGGTCGGCAGGGGCTGCCCGAAGTTCTGGATGACGTCGGAGAACCGGGCGAAATGCCAGAAGTACGGGTCGTTGTCGGTGATCGGCCGGACGTTGTACGGATAGGTCGCATAGAAGTGCTGGAGTTCGGACCCGTTGCTGGTCGCGACGGTCGTCACCGAGTTCTGGTGCGGAGGCGCCGTCGGCGCGTATTGAAGCGCTGAGCCCGGGACGACCTGGAGGTCGGTCGCGAACCGGCTGATCTCGGCGGCCGTGAAGGGCGTCTTCTTGACGAGGATCGTCGATTCGGTCGCGCCGCCGATGACCGACGAGCTCTTCGAGATCGCCACCATGATGTGGGCGCCGGGATCACGGATGCCGAGCTGGGCGAGGGCGTGGCGCGCCGTGGCGACGTAGCGTGTGGTGCGGTTCGGGCGAGCGGCGTAGTCGACTTCGCCGAACTGGGCGGCGAGGATCCCGCCGGGCGCCAGATGGTTCAGGCTGCTGACGATCGCGTTGCTCGTGTACAGGTAGCTCTCGGACAGCACGAACGCCGCCTCGGTGGAGGCATTGGAGGCCGAGTAGCTGTCGGGCGCCGGGTACCAGATCAGGTTGTAGCGCTTGTGACTCCGCGCGAGATACGAGCGGCCGTCTCCCTCGACGTAGTTCACGCCGGGATGCTGGGCCAGGTGCCCGTCGTAGCTGGCGAAATGGTTGGTGACGAGCGACCAGGTCACGGGATTGAGCTCGACCGCGTCGACGTGACCCACGCGGTAGTACAGCGACGTCAGCACCTCTTTGCCCCCCGCTGCGCCGATGATGAGCTCGTTGCGCGGCGTGCTGTCACTCACCGCGAACGGCAGCGACCGCAGATCATGCTGAAAGTCGAAGTCGGCAAGCGACGCCTGCTTGCCGTTCCAGTGGTAGATGGCCGAGCCGAGCAGCCCGTCGTGATACAGGAAGATCACGTTGATCGTGGGGATCACCGCGGCGTCGACGCGAAAGATCGGGCTCCACTTCGAATAGATCGTGACCTGCGGAAACAGCGCCGCCTTCGCTGTCTCGAGGTGCTGATCCGGGAGCACACCGGGCGAAAGGGTTAAGGCCGCGAGTCCGATCACCAGGAGGCCGGCCAAGGGAAGGAACCGTTTGCTAACGGCGGTTCGCAGCGAGGCGACCGCCATGGCAAGCCCGGCGAGCATCACCGTGCCCGGTGCGCCGATCGACGAGAGCAGGGCGACCACGATGGCGCCCGCGACGCCGGCGCCCGTCAGGTCGGCGAGGTAGAGCCGATGGATCCGTTGGGGCGTGCGGCTGAACAGCGTTGCCGTCACGACACCGATCGGCACGAAGGACGCGAAGAGCGCGAGGCAGATGAGGAGGAGCAGCGCGAGGTTGTGGAACGATGCGGTGGAGCCGTACTGCCAGATCGCGAACGTGTCCAGCGACGTGCGGGCGATGATGACGTAGCCGATGGCGACGCTCGCCGCGCCGAGGAGCAGGCTCCATCGCATGATCGTGTCGGTACGGGCGGCTCGCACCCTTGCCGAGACGGTGACGAGGACGGCGCCCGCGCCGATGCCCAGCAGCGCGAGGCCGATGACGAAGTACGTGTAGTAATAGAAGAGCTTGAACGAGATGACCCGCGTGTATCCGATCTCGAGCAGGAGACCGGCAAAGCTGACGAGGAACAGCTCGGGGTAGTAGCCGCGCGACGGCTGTTCGATCGGCAGGGCGGCGTCCGCAGGTCGAGTCGCTGTGTCCGCGCTAGCCATCGCCCCTCCCCCCAGTTGGGCGAGGCGCGCACGCTAGCACTGCATGACCAAGGAACTCGGGCGTCACCGAGGCAGGGAACATAGCAACACGATCGGGTTCACGTCGTGCGGTCCACATGCGCCGCGCCGTGCGAGATGGCTGATGCGCGGGACAGTTGGCGTCGCGCGCGGCGCGAGGGAGAGTTGGCTTGACCTGCTCAACGCGAGTGCCCGGAGGAGTGGGACTCGCCCTCAGCTCTTCCCTGTCTCGCCGGTTTCGTCGGCCGCACCACGGCGCATCTGCTCGACTTCGGCCGCGAGGTCCCCGTGTTGGGCGTCCTGGTCGATCAGCGTCTGCCCGCGGCGCCGGTTCCGGGCCTGCGAGAGCGGGATCCAGGCCAACGCCACGGTGACGAGGAGCACCAGGACAATCGGCACGAGCGCTGCCCACAGCATGGCGCGGACGGTAGCGCGCCTTCCCGGAGTGCTGCATGGCCTTCTGCCGTGTTGCGCACGACGGATGGACAGAGCGAGCGTCAACCATGCGTGGCGCCGTTGTGCTCGCATCGACGCCGACTCCTTCGGCGAATAAGTTGCTCGTCGTCAGGCCTGACCAACGACGGAGCCATGATGTCGCCGATATTTGGCAAGCGCCGCGACGACGCCGACACTGACGTCGCGATCGAACCCGCGGGCAGCACGTACGGTTCCGAGGCCGGGGGAGATGCGTCGCAGCCCGACCCGAAGCACCTGCCGCGGCTCATCGAGCTGGGCGCAGCCCTGGACGACGCGGTCAAGCAGGCAGCGGCAACGCCGCTTCCCACCCTGGCCGCCAAGCTGATGAACGAACTGTTCGGATCTGACTATCAGCCCCGCGGGAACGGCGTCGACGTCGATTCGATTGCCGGACCGCTGATCCCGCCGAACTCCGGCTCGAAATACGGCGACCCCACCCCGCCCGGCGTCTCCATCCTGTGGGACATCGCTGCGGAAGCGGTCCAACTGCTGCAGCAGGCCCAACTCATCGTGCCGGACCTCTGGTACAGCGGCCAGGTCGCGTGCTTCGGCTACCGAAGCACCCGGGCGGGCCGAACCGCGCTTGAGCAGGGAACGGTCGCGCAGCTCGTCACGACCGCGCACGGATGAGCGTCCGACCTCGGTTCCACCGTCACTCTGGCTGAGCCTGGCGCGAGCCACACCGCGCCTCCGAAGAGGCCCACAGACGGCGACACGACGTGACGGCGAACGCGCGGCGCGCCGACGGTTAGGACGCGCCGCGTGGGGACCCAGCGAGCAGGGTGCTGAGTTCTGGAGCCGTGACCGGTCGGGCGAGCAGAAAGCCTTGTCCCGTCGTGCAGCCATACGCGCGGAGCATCTCGAGTTGCAGGTCGGATTCGATGCCCTCGGCGACGACCTCGAGGTTCAGCGTCTTCCCGAGTTGGATGATCGCCGCGACGATCCCGTTCTCAGGTGAGCTGGCATTGCGCCCAAGTCTGGCGACGAAGTCCAAGTCGATTTTGAGGAAGTCGATCGGGAGTCGCTGGAGGTTAGAGAGGGACGCGTAGCCGGTACCGAAGTCGTCCATGCCGAGGTGTGCGCCGAGCGCGGCGATCGCGACGAGCTCCCGTGCCGCGGAGTTGCCGGTCCGCAGGAGCGCAGTCTCCGTGAGCTCGAGCCAGAGTGCGTGCGGCTCGAGTCCGGTGTCGCTCAGCACGTCCGACACGGTGGAGCCGAGCCCCGATTGCGCGACCTGGCGGGCGGAGAGGTTCACCGAGATCCAACCGGGCCAGGCGAGGTCGTCCTGCCAGCGGCGGGCCTGCGCGCAGGCCTTGCGAAGTATCCATTCGCCGACGCCGACGATGACCCCAGTTTCCTCGGCGAGGCCAATGAACTGGGCAGGCATGAGCTGTCCCCGGGACGGATGGTTCCAGCGCAGGAGCGCTTCGGCGCCAACGATTCCGCCACTCGTCAGGTCGATGATCGGCTGGTAGTGCACGGTGAGCTCACCGTGTGCCAGTGCCCGCCGGAGTTCGGGTTCGAGCTCGACGCGCTGGGCTGCCTCGGCGATCAGCGCCTCGTCGTAGAGCTCCCAACGTGATCGGCCCCTCTTCTTCGTGTGGTACATGGCGGCGTCCGCATGGCGAAGCAACGTCATCGGGTCGAGGTTGGTTGCCTCGAAGCCCTCGGTCGTCACGATCCCGATGCTGACCGAGAGCGCCGCCTCTCGTCGGCCGTCGACGAGGATTGGCTCCTCGACCGCGTCACGGATCTGCTGCGCGATCTCGGTGGCCTGGTCGATGGTTTGCAAGCCGTCGCACACGACGACGAATTCGTCGCCACCCGTTCGGGCCACGGTGTCCGCCTGACGCACCGCCGATCCCAGGCGTTGAGCGACCGATACCAGGACCTGATCGCCTGCCGCGTGCCCGAGCACGTCGTTGATGATTTTGAATCCATCGAGATCACAGAACAACACGGCCAGGATGTCGCTGGAGCGGGATGTGTGGGCGAGTGCCACCGCGATCCGGTCCATCAAGAGCGCGCGGTTCGGAAGACCGGTGAGCGGGTCTCGGAAGGTGAGCTGCACGAGCTCGTCTTCGGTCGTCTTGCGGGTCGTGACATCGCGCGCGTTCGTCACGATTCCTCGGACTGCCGGGTCAGCGATCCGATTCGTGTCGATCATCTCAAGCCAGCGGAACGAGCCATCCCGATGGCGAACCCGCAATTCGAGGGGGGATTGGGGTTCATCACTTGCAAGGAGCCGCTCGACAGACTCGTCGCGCAGACTCGCGTCGTCCTGGTGGATCAGGTCCCGTTCACTCCGTCCCTCGAGCTCTTCGGGCGGATAGCCCAGCGTCGCCTCGACTGCTGGGCTGGCGTAGACGAGCACGCCATCGACGGTGCGCACCCACACGACGTCTCGCGAGCTGGCAATGAGCGCGCGTGCCCACGCCTCGCTCCACTGAGAAGCACGCGGGGTCGCACTCGCCATCGTCGATCTCGCTCAGGCGGTCGACCTCGAACCCCTGCGCCAGCCGGCTCCCTGCAGCCCCGCAAGATGAACGGTTCGACACGTCCCTCGTCGCGAGGCTAGACGCGTTGCGGGTTACATACGTCGACGGAAGCTCATGCGACGTCCGGACCCGTCCACTGTGCTGGTTGGCACCGCGTGCAGGGTGTGCCTACCCTCGCCGGCATTCCCGGTGGGCCGCTGCGCCAGCGGCTGACGAGGTTCCGCGTGTGGCGGCGGGCGGGGAGGCCGTGATGGCGATCGTGGTGATCACCCGGCTCCGGCTGAGAGATCCCGGGCTCTTGGACGAGTTCTTCGCCGCGGCGTCGGCCGCGTTGGACGGTGCCTTGAAGTCGGACGGCAACCTTGGCGGGGACGCCGCCGCCGATGCCAACAACACGTGGTGGACGGCCTCTGTGTGGCAGGACCGCGGGTCGATGGGCTCCTTCGTCCGCAGCGATGTTCATCGCCGTGCGATGGGCGGGATGGACGAGTGGTGTGACGAAGCGACGTTCGTCGACTGGGAGCAGCACGACGACGCGTTGCCCGACTGGCAGACGGCCTACGACCGGCTCGTTCAGGATGGCCAGTCGGCGAAGCTGCCCCACGGAAGCGTCGAGAACGACCGCCGCGACTTCCCTGCACCCGCCATCACCACCTAGCGGATGGGTCCGGTCGCCCAGCGGGCGGCATCGTCCACGGCCGCGATCCTCGCAGCGTCGCCGCCTCGAAGGCGGGCGGCGCCCTCCGTATCGTTGGCCGTCGTTCGCGTTCGCGTACCCTGAGACCTGACACGGACGTCAGTCGAGCCGGACCGGGGGTCCCATGGAGCTGCCGAAGATCATCAGCGTCGATGACCACGTGGTCGAGCCGGCCCACGTGTGGCAGACGTGGCTGCCCGAGAAGTACCGGGCGAAGGGTCCGCGGGTCGAGCGCAAGCGCTGGGGTGCTTTCAAGCTCAAAAAGGGCGCGAAGTACGAGATGACGGAGGACCCCGAGGGCGAGTGGGGCGACGCGTGGATCTACGAGGACAAGGTCATCTACGTCCAAAAGAAGTTCGTCGCGATCCCGAAGTCCGCGACGACGGACGGTGACGTGTCCACCTTCGACAAGACCGTCATGACGATGACGGCGACGACCTACGACGACATGCGCACCGGCTGCTACGACGCCAAGGAGCGCAAGAAGGACTTCGAGCTCAACTGGGTCGACGGATCGCTGCCGTTCCCGACGTTCCCGCGGTTCTGTGGCCAGACGTTCTACGAGGCGGACGACAAGGAGCTCGCGCTCGCCTGCGTCGAGGCCTACAACGACTGGATGGTCGAGGAGTGGTGCGACCCGTCGATCGGGATCAACATCCCCTGCTGCATCATCCCGCTGTGGGATGTGGGGCTCGCAGTGGCGGAGATCGAGCGCAACGCCGCTCGTGGCGTCAGGGCAGTGTGCTTCTCGGAGCTCCCGACTCGCCTCGACCTGCCGAGCATCCACACTGGCCACTGGGACCCGATGTTCGCGGCGTGCGCCGACACGGGCACGACGGTGTGCATGCACGTCGGGTCGTCGTCGAGCGACCCGTTCTCGTCGCGCGACGCGCCGGCCGGCGTCGGGAGCATGGTTGGGTTCAACAACTCCATGGCGTCACTCGGGGACTACCTCTTCGGCGGGAAGATGGCGCAGTTCCCGAAGCTGAAGATCGCGTACTCGGAGGGCCAGATCGGCTGGCTGCCGTACGCGCTCGAGCGGGCGGACACCGTCTGGCAGGAGCACGACGCGTGGATCCACGCGAAGCGGCTGTGCCCTGAGCCGCCATCCACCTACTACTACGGGCGGGTGTTCGGCTGCTTCACCTGGGACCGCCACGGCGTGCGGTCCCTCGACGAGGTCGGTGAGAACCAGATCTGCTTCGAGACCGACTATCCGCACACCGACACGACCTGGCCCAACTCGAAGGAGTACTGCGAGAAGATGCTCGCCGATGTCGACGACGAGCAGCAGTACAAGATCCTTCGGGGCAACGCCATCCGCATGCTCGAGCTCGACCGCGTCTGACGCCAGATGCCAGCGAACGCAGCGCGTCGGCGGGTGGTCGTCCTGGCCCCGATGCCGCTCGAGATGCACGCGATCGTGACGGCGTTCGGTCTCAGCCCGACGGGCGACCGCAAGCAGGACCCGTGGGCCGGCGCCGTCGGCAACTTGGACGTGACCGCGATCCACATCGGCATGGGCCCGCCGTTGACCCGCGCCGCGACCTCCCGGCTCTTCGAGGAGCGAGCCCCGGACGAGCCGCCGGTCGACCACGTGATGAACGCGGGGATCTGCGGCGGCCTCGATCCCGAGCTCCCGGTCGGCACGCTGCTGAACCCCGAGGTCTTCATCGACTACACCAGCGGGACCGAGTACCGCCACCGGCCCCCCGGCAACGTGGCCCAGGCCGGGAAGATCATGACGACCGAAGGCGTGCACCTCGACGCGGAGCTGAGCCAGCGCTTCTTCGCGCGGGGCTGTCTCGGCGTCGACATGGAATCCGCCACGGTCGCGGAGGTGTGCGAGGCGCACGGATGCGACTGGTCGATCTATCGCTGCATCGGTGACCGCTACTTCGACGGTCTGCTCGACGAGCGACTCATCGCGATGACGAACCAGGACGGGTCCGGCGACGCGGCGGCCATCCAGCGCCTGCTCGCCGAGGAGCCGGATCTCGGGGCGAAGCTCGAGCAGCTGACCCGCGACACCACCGAGGCGGCTCGCCTCGC
Source organism: uncultured Actinomycetes bacterium (assembly GCA_963731625.1). Classification (GTDB taxonomy): domain Bacteria; phylum Actinomycetota; class Acidimicrobiia; order IMCC26256; family PALSA-555; genus PALSA-555. The sequence continues at coordinate 161,092 of CAVSWH010000001.1, read as the reverse complement.
CGCCGAGGCAGCCGTCCGTGGCTGCCGCGCGCTCAATTCCTGACGGCGAGCGGAGGGATCAGCGAGGGGTCGCCGCACGCGGGCGGCGGAGGGTCACCAGGAACGCGCCGGCGTAGCAGCCGGTCGCGACGGCCAGGATCCCGAAGCTCGGCGGCACGGACGGCGCGGCGTAGGCGAGGCTGAGCCCGCCCCACATCGACGCGATCGCGAGCGCCGCCGAGAGCCAGAGCGCCCGCATCGGCCGGGCGGTGAGCCGCTGCGCGGCGCCGGCGGGCGCGGCGAGGAGCCCGAGGAGCAGCAGCGCGCCGACGGCTTGCGTCGCCGCGGCGGCCGTCACCCCGACGAGACCGAGGAACACGAAGCCGAGCAACCGAACCGGCACACCGCGGGCCCGCGCGACGGCGTCGTCGAGGGTGGCGAACAGAAGCGGCCGGCCGATCGCGACGAGCGCGACCGCGACCGCGAGGGCGATCAGGCTGTCGGTGAGCGCCTGCGAGCCCGACAGCCCGAAGATCGACCCGAAGAGCACGTTGACGCCCGACGTGGCGTCACGGCCGCTCGACGACGTCGTGTACACGGTCAGGAACAGTGCGCCGAGGCCGAGCATCCAGGCGAACACGTTCCCGATCACGGTGTCGTCAGCCCGGCCTCGGGTACCCAGGGCGGCCATGCCGAGGGCGACGACGACGCAGGCCACGTAGAGGCCGAGCAGGAGGTCGATCCCGGCGACGAGCGCGGCGAGCGCACCGGTGAACGCGACGTGGCTGAGCGCGTCGCCGGTGAAGACCTGGCCTCGGAGCACGACGAAGTAGCCGACCAGCCCCGAGGCGAGCGCGATCGCCGTCCCGGCGAGGAAGGCGTCGCGGAGGAAGGGGTGCTCGAACATGTGGCCGATGCCCGCGAGCGGGTTCGCGGCCAGGAGCGTCACCACGCCCGCGAGGGCCGGGCGCGCCGTCCCCACCGGTCGGCGAGAAACCGGTAGGCGCTGGCGGCGAGGTAGAGACCGAAGCCGATTGTCGTCACGTAGAACCCGACCGGATAGACGGAGAAGTACGCGACGCCGAGCCCGACCCAGACGGTGAGCAGCCCGAACACGATGGTGAGCACGAGGCTCGCCAACGGTCGTGCGGTGAGCTGCTGGGCGGCCGCCGCGGGCATCACGAGCAGCGCGAACACGAGCAGCGCGCCGGTGATCTGGCTCACGGCCGCCGCCGCGCACGCCAGCAGCACGAGGAAGCCGACCGAGAGGAGCCCGACGGGGACGCCGCGGGCCCGTGCGACGTCGGGGTCCACGCTGGCGAAGAACAGCGGTCGGGCGACGGCCGCGAGGACGACGACGACCGCGATCGCCACGACGAGCAGCGTCACGACCTGCCCGTCGGAGATGCCGAGGAACGTCCCGAAGAGGAGCCCAGTGACGCTGTTGAGGAACCCGCCGTAGAGGCTGACGAACAGCGCGCCGCAGGCCAGCGCGAAGGCCTGGACCGTCCCGATGACGGCGGACTCCTGGCTCGAGGCCTGCCCGGCGACGGACCGCGGCACTGCGGCGATGACGACCGCCGCGGCGATCGCCGCCCCGAAGTAGCCGACCGTTGCACTGACGCCGACGAGGATTGCACCGGCCGCGCCGGGGAACGACACGACGGCGAAGGTGTGCCCGGCGAAGCTCTGGTGGCGCAAGACCATGAACCATCCGACCGCGCCCGCGGCGACGGCCACGATGGTCCCGGCCCGCAGCGCGTTCACCATGAAGTGCTCGGAGAGCAGCTGGCGGACGTCGTCGACGACGTTCCAGGTCAAGCCGGTGGCGGCCACCATTGCTGCGCGCGCTTACCGCAGCAGCGTGTGGTGACGGTCGGTGTGGTGGGCCGGCGCCTCGGGGTGCCCGACGACGACGAGCTGGCCGTCCGAGGCGCGGAGCACCTCGATCGGGGTGCCGTACAGCGATGTGAGCGTCTCGGAGGTGATGACCTCCGCGGGCGTGCCCGAGACGGCGCCGCCGCCCGCGATGTAGACGACCCGATCGATGTAGGGGAGCACCGGATTCACGTCGTGCGCGACGAGCATGACCGTCACGGCGTGGTCTCGGCAGATGCGCGAGAGCAGGCCCGCGATCGCGGCCTGGTTCGGCAGGTCGAGGCTGTCGAGCGGCTCGTCCAGCAGGAGGAGTCGTGGACCCCGCACGAGTGCCTGGGCGATGAGCAGGCGCTGCTGCTCCCCGCCGGACACTTCGCCGACGGGACGGTCGGCGAACGCGGTCGCCCCGACGAGCTCGAGCACGTCCGCGACGCGCCGGTCGAGGTCGCGGCGTCTGCCGGACCAGCGTGTCGCGCCCGGCAGCGGCAGGCCCCACCGCTCGCCGTCGCCGCCGAGGCGGACGACGTCGATGCCCCGCACCCGCAGCCCCGTCTCGAAGCTGCGCCGCTGGGGCAGATAGCCGATCTCGCGTCCGGCGTGGCCGGGTGGCTGGCCGAGCACGGACACCGAGCCGCTCGAGAGCGGGACGAGCCCGAGCATCGCCTTGACGAGCGTCGACTTGCCGACGCCGTTCGGACCGAGGACGGTCACGAACTCGCCGGCCCCGACGGCGAGCGTGACGTCGGACCACACGACGCGCCCCGCGATCCGGACGGCAGCGCCGTCGAAGCGCACCGGGGGCGCCGGGTCGCCGAGGGACCGTGTCACGGCTCCGCCGTGGCCCGCGCGAGCGCGGCTTCGATGCCGAGGAGCTCGCGGGTCTGCCAGGCCTGGAAGGTCGTCCCGGCGGGGGAGAGCGTCTCGGTGATCGTCGCGTACGGGATGTGTGCGCGCTTCACCTCATTCAGCTGCGCCTGCACGTCCGGGGTCACGTTCTGGCTGTTGTAGACGTAGATCTTGATCTCGTGCCCTTTGATCTGGGCGTCGATCGTCTCCTTGTCGGCCGCGGAGACGTCGGATCCTTCGCTGATGGCCTTCAGGAACGTCGGCGGTGTGATGAGGTCGAGGCCGAGCGCCGGGGCGAGCATCGCGAAGATCGATTCCGAGGCGCCGACGCGGACACCGGCGTACTTCGCGCGGATGGCGGCGACCGCCGCGTCGTAGGCGCGCAGCGAGACCGTGTCGAACGCGACCTGGCGCGCCTGGAAGTACGGGGCGTCGCCGGGATCGAGGCGCTGGAGATCGGTGACGATCTCGTGGGTCATCGTCTGCACGTCGGCGGGGTTGTACCAGCGGTGTGGATTGCCGCCGTCGGCGACCCCGACCACGTCGCCGACGTTCAGCACGGTGGGGCTGCCGCCGTCCGCCGAGAGCAGCTTTGAGACCCACGGGTCGTACCCGATGCCGTTCTCGATCACGAGCTGCCCGTCGGCCAGCGTGCGCGCGTCCGCCGCCGTCGGCTCGTAGCTGTGCGGGTCGGTGTTCGGGTTCGTGATGATGCTCACCACGTGGACGTGCGCCCCGCCGAGCTGGCTGGCGATGCTGCCCCAGAAGTTCTCGGCGGCCACGACGCGGACGACCGCGCCGCGCGACCCTGCCGCCGCGGCCGCCGCCGGGGGGCCGCCCGCGGCCAGCGCCGTCCCCGCCGCCAGCGCCGCGGCGAGCGCGACACCCCTCCGCCACGCCCCCGCGTGCCGATCTCGCCGGCTGCCGTCCACCCCCGGACCATAGAATAAGGACGGTTCTCATTCCAAATAACTGGCACAACACGGGCGGCTGCTCCCGCGACGACGCCTCGGAGCCGCCGCAGGTGCCCGTCTGTCACCGCTTGCGCGGGCGGGCGCGGCCTGGTTCAGGCCGGGCGGGGGACCCCGATGGGATTCGGATAGGGGAGCTCGCCGGCGTCGACGAGCGCGGTCACGACCGGCTCCAGGAGCCCGCAGACGTGGGCGGCACCGTCGGCGCCGAGCGCATCGATCGTGACCGCGGCGAGCCGATCGGTGGTGTCCTCGACCTGCTGGCGACCCGCGCGGCCCGTCTCGGTGAGCTGGCCGGCGGCCGTCACCCATCCCCGCGAGACGAGGCGTTGCGTCGCGTCGTCCCAGTCCTCGTCGGACCATCCGCGATAGGGCTGGATGGTGTCGACCGTGACGCCGGTGGCGAGCACCTGCGTGACATGGGCCTCGCACGGGTCGAGCCCCGCCGTGGTCAGTGCCGCGACGTGGCCGTCGCCGCGGTGCTCGCGCAGCAGCGTGGTGGCGCGCCACAGTCCCAGCACCGGGTCCTCGGGCCAGCGCAGGCCGGCATTCGCCGCGTACAGCGGACGGCCCGCGGCCTGGCACGAGGCGAGCGCGTCGTGGAGGAGCGCGCCTGCCTCCTCGATGGCGGCGGCGTGCGCGCCGACGTCGAGCAGGCGGCGGAGCGCCGCCCCGACCCCTCGCTCTCGGGCCTCGAGGGCCTGGGCCGGGGTGGCGAGTGACCAGATCGACGGGAGCGCCCGGGAGACGAAGGACGGTGCGAACCCGTAGAAGCACGCGACGACCGGCGCCGCGCCGACCGGGCCGAGAGGCGCCGCGCGCCCCGCGAAGTAGCCGCGCCAGAACCCGCGCAACCCGGCTGCCTCGAACGCCTGGCGCGGCTCGGGGGAGAAGTAGAGGACGGCGTGGAACGGCTCGGTGAGCGACCAGAGACGCCGAGCCGGGTGCATCGCTCCAGTATGCGGCGCGACGACGTGGTGGCCGCTATGTGGCGGCTCGCGTCGCGTGGATGACGGTGCTCGTGATCGAGATGTGGACCTGGCCGTCCTCGAGCTGGGGGTGTAAGCCGGTCGGCGCGCCGCCCCGCAGGTCGGCGTCGAGCCCGGCGCGGACGGCGTCGCGGTCCGCGACGTCGGTGAGGATGTGGTCGATCGCGACGCGGAACGGCGGCAGCGTCTCGGCGTAGGTGAGGGCCCCGACCCGGTCGTGGAGCAGATCCGCGAGCTCGTCCTCGAGCAGCACGCCCGCGTGGGATGGGTCGATGAGGCGGTGCAGGTCGTCGAAGGCGTCACGGACCTCGGCGCTCGGCGCGACCATGTCGAGCACCACCACGCGGCCGTTCGTCCGACAGACCCGGGCCATCTCCGCCACGGTCTGACGGGGATCGGCGAAGTGGTGCAGCGCGCTGCGACACATGACCAGGTCGAACGATTCGTCGACGAAGGGCAGCGCGGCGGCGTTTCCTTCCTGGAGCAGCACGTTCGCGACGCCGGCCTGCGCCAGCCGCGAGGCGCCGAGGTCGAGGAGCGTCGGGGTGAGGTCGAGGCCCACCACCTGGCGGACGTGGGAGGCGATCTGCTCGGCGGCGTGTGCCGCGCCGCACGCCACGTCGAGCACGATCATGTCGGCGTCGAGCGGCTCGACCCAGGTGAGGGCCGAGAGGTGCCGCCGCGCGAAGAGCGCCCGCTCGCCCGTGAAGAGCCCGGCCTGCTGCTCGAAGGAGCGTCGGACGACCGCGTCGTGCTCGGCGGTGCTCATGCGCCTCCAGTTGTACGCCCCACGGCGTGCCGGTGGGGTGGCTATTCGAGGCCGCCTGCGGCGGCGGTCGCCACGGCCGTCACCGGCGCGGCGACCCGGCGGTCCTCGGCCCGCATGGCGGCGCGGACGCCGCCCCACAGCAGGAGGCCGACGGTCAGGTCGACGACTCCGGTGAGCTGGGCGATGTGGAAGAGGAAGATCTGGGTCACGAAGAGGCCGATGAGGATGGACATCTCGAACCAGTGGTACGCGGCCATCCTGGACCAGTTGAGGCGCACGAGGCCCACGACGATCAGCACGGCGGACGCGGTAACGGACGCGGCGATAGCCCACTCGCTGACGCCTTGCAGCCCCGGGTCGATGGCGTGGGCGATGACCTGGCCCACGTCGGAGGCGCTCAGGAGCACGAGGAGCGCGGCGAACGCGTAGGGAAAGGCACCGACCTCGGCGAGCCGGTCGGCGAGCGCGCGAGCGCGGTCGCCGACACGCGCTGCGGCGGAGGGGCGGTGGGGCGCGACGACGTCGGCACTGGTGAGCAGTGTCCGCAGGGATGTGGCGAGCGCCGAGTCGGCGCCGCTCTCGTCGAGCAGACCGATGGCCTCGCCGCGCTGCGCGTCGTCGAGCCGCCCGATCGCCGCGAGCTTCAGGGTGTCGAGCGCGTTGACCACGCCGTCCTCGGGGCGCTGCCGGCCGCGCGACGCAGCGCGGAAGACCATGTACATCGCGATGAACACGAGGTAGATGATCGAGAGCGTCGGCTGGAAGAAGTAGTTGACGTCACGGGTGATGAACTTGCCGAGCTCGTCGACGAACCAGCCGAACCCGGCGCCACCGAGCACCGCCACGAAGAGCCGCACGCCCGGCGTGACCACCGCCACGGCGGCGGACACGGCGATGACCATCATGAGACCGCCCCAGATCGCGTGCGAGATGTGGAGGGTCCCGCCGCCGAGCTGCGGGTAGCCGGTGATCACGAGGAAGAAGCGGTTGCCGAGCACCCCGGCGATGGCGAAGGCCAGCAGCACGTCGAGGTTCCGCTGGGCGTCGATGCTTCGGATCACGGGCCGAGCCATGGCGTCCTCCTTCTCCAGCTCCGGTCGGCGCTCGCTGCCGATCGGCTCCCCGTCAATCGGCCGGTGCGTCGCTCGCGACGAGCTGCTCGCTGACCTCCCAGAGCCGGCGGGCCGCGTCGTCGTCGCGGGCCGCAGCCGACGGCCGGTGCCGTCGCCGGCGCACGTAGTAGCCGCCCGTCTGACCGGCGATCTCGGGTGCCGTCGACAGGTAGATCGAGGTCTTCGCCCCGCGTGCCGGCGACAGATAGAAGGGGCGCAGCAGCCCGAACGCGACGGTGCCCATGAACCCGGTCGCATCCCCGTCGCGCCCGAGCCCCGTGCGGACCGAACCGGGGTGGCACGCGTTCGCCGTCACGACGTCGGCCGGGAGGCGCCGGGCCAGCTCCCGCGTGAAGAGGATGTTCGCGAGCTTCGACTGGCCGTACGCGACGGCCGCGTCGTAGCCGCGCTCGAGCTCGAGGTCATCCCAGTTCATGCTCCGGACGAAGCGATGGCCGATGGACGAGACGTTGACGATCCGGCTGGGCGCGCTGGACCGGAGTCGGTCGAGCAGCAGCTGGGTGAGCAGGAACGGGCCGAGATGGTTCACGCCGAAGGTCTGCTCGAAGCCCTGCTCGGTGACCTGGCGTTGCGTCCAGAAGCCGCCCGCGTTGTTGACGAGGACGTCGAGGCGGTCCCAGCGCGTCTGGAGCTCCTCCGCGCACCCGCGCACCGACGCGAAGTCCGCCAGGTCGAGATGCACCAGCTCGACGCGCCCACCCGCGCTCCGCTGCCGGATCGCGTCGACGGCCCGGTCGCCCTTGGCCCGGTCGCGGCACGCGAGCACAGCCGTGCCGCCTCGCGCCGCGACGCTGGCGGCGGTCTCGAACCCGATGCCGACGTTCGCGCCGGTGACGACGACCACGCGGTCCTGCAGGGAGGATGTGTCGGTGCCCACGCCGGCAACGTATCGGGCTGGCCGCGCTCGGGCCGAGGGTCAGTCGATGACCGGGCGGGCGCGGCCGGACAGGGCGTCACGGATGGGCGGGACGTCCGAGGCCATGAGGTCCGGCGGCAGCTCGGCCGCGGCGAACCATCGCGTCTCGGAGGTGTCGCCGGCCAGGGGTCCCGTGTGCTCGCCGGCGCGGCCCTCGAACACGACGCCGACGAAGTGGACGAGCTCGCCGTCGGGGTAGCGGTGGATCTGGTCGTCGGGTCGGCTGTACACGCCGAGCAGGCCGGTCAGCTCGACGGCCTGCCCGGTCTCTTCCGCGAACTCACGGTGCGCGCACGCCTCGATCGACTCGCCGAACTCGACGCGCCCGCCCGGGAGGCACCAGCGGCCGTCGTCGGTGCGTCGGACGAGCAGGATCCGGTCGTCGACGACGGCGACCACGCCAGCGGTCGCCTGCACGCTGCCCATCGCCGACGCTCCCTACGGGCTGCCCAATCGCGGGGAAGCCGCGCCCCCTCGGTCCTCCCCCCCGGGACCGAGGGCGACGCGGCGTCCGGCCTCACGATCGCGCGCCGGGGGCCCGGATACGTCGCGGGCACCGGGCGCGGGGCCCGGCGGGGAACCGGGCGCTACCCTCCGCGCCCTTCGGTGCCGCCGACCGGAAGGCGACGCATGCCCGCACACCCCTCGGCGTGGCTCGCGCTCGCGGCCGTGCTCCTCACGGCGTGCGGCGCGCAGCAGGCGGTGTCGACCACCGGGCTCACCGTGCCCGAGGCCCCGCCCCACGAGCCGAGCGTGACGACGCCCTGGTCGCCGGTCCCGCCACCCGCCGCGCTGTCGTCCGTCGCGGCCGCGTACTACGACGGTGCCGGGCCCGCTCCCGAGGACGAGCCGGACGGGCGACCGTCGTGCCTGCTGCTGGTGCCGACGACGGTCGCCGGGACGGGCCTGCAGCCGGTGCCGTCGAGCACCTTCAACCTCTTCGGCCAGTTCGTCGTGACCTGGCAGCTCCCGGACGGCGCGACGGGGCTCACGCTGTCGCTCTACGTGCCCGGCGACCCGTCCGACCGGCTGTTCTTCGCGCCGACCGCGACCGTCGCCCCGCTGCCGGGCGGTGCCGTCGCCCGGACGACGGCCCAGCTGCCCCGTGCCGTGCTGATCGTGATCCCGAACGAGAACTGCGAGTACGAGCTCCAGCCCGAACCCGGACTCCCCGCGACGGCGGACCCGGGACTCGTCGCCTCGCTGCAGATCGTCGACGCCCCCTGAACGTGACGGCGCACGAGCCCTCGCGAACCGCCGCGCCGCGCCTCACGAGCCCCTGATGTGCACCGGTCACGGTAGGCGTCACGGACCGACCGAGAGGACGCCGCCATGTCCACCCACGAAACCCAGGCCATGCCGACGCCGCCGACGCCCGAGGAGCCGTCGGCGGACGCCGCGGCCCGTCGCCGCCGCTGGATGCTCGTCGGCGGCGGTGTCGGTGCGGTGGCGCTGCTCGTCGGTGTCTTCTTCATCGGGCAGGCGACCGTGTCGTCCGGGTCGAGCGGGCCCGCGAGCCTCGGCGCGGCGATCACCGCGGCGCGCACCGGGACACTGCCGTGCGGGTCGACGGGTGACCTGCCGAGCCGCACGCTCACGCGGCTGTGCTCGGGCTCGCTAACCGGCGCAGGCGCTGGCGGTGGCGCGGGTGCCGGTGCGGGCGGTGGAGGCTCAGCCGCCGGCGGCGCGGGCGGGCGCGCGCTGATGGCCGGCACCGTCACGGGCGTCAACGGCAGCCAGGTCACGATCCAAACCGGGCAGGGCGCCACGCTCACCCTGACCGTCGGCACCGACGCCGACGTGCGCACCACCACGGTCGGCTCGGCGGGCGACCTCGCGACCGGCGACCGGGTGCTGTTGACCGGCGGCGCGGGCGCGGCGGGCACGACCGGCACCGGGACGCGTCAGATCCTCGTGCTGCGCGGCGCCGGCGCGGGCTCAGGGAGCGCCGCCGCACCGACGACGCCCTCGAGCTGACCCTCGCGGTCAGGCCGTCGCCCGGCGTGACCGCGGGGGTACGGTGCGCGCGTGACGAGCCGGGCCGCCCGCCGCCGGCGGCGCCGAATCGTCCGCCGCCGCGTCGGGGTCGCCGTCGTGTTCACCCTCCTCGTGGCGGGTGCGGGCGCCTTCGTGCTGACCCGCTCCCCATCGGGCTCGCCCCGCGCCGTGCGCGCCGCCGCCACGACGACGTCCACCACGACGACGACGCTCCCGCCGACGACGACGACCACCGTCGACCCGGGCACGCTGCCCCAGACGATGGACATGCCCACCACGTCCGGCCCGCAGTTCCAGGCGGGCCTCGCCGGGTTCTGGCAGGCGATCGTCACCGACAACCCGGCGCCGGCGATGCCCTTCTTCTTCCCCCTGTCCGCCTACCTGCAGGTGAAGGCGATCAGCAACCCGGCGAGCGACTGGCTCCAGCGCCTCGTCGCCGCCTACCAGACCGACATCCACACCTTGCACACCAGCCTCGGCGCGGGGGCGGCGACGGCCCAGCTCACCGGCATCGACGTGCCGAACACGGCCCAATGGGTGCAGCCCGGCGCCGAGTACAACAAAGAGTCGTACTGGCGGGTCTACAGCAGCCAGGTCCACTACACCGACGGGGGCCGGGCCGGGTCGTTCACGATCGCGTCGATGATCTCGTGGCGAGGGGAGTGGTACATCGTGCACCTCTCCCACATCTCCTGAGGGGCGCCGCTCGCGCACCGCACGCGCCCACGCGGCGCGCGTCGTGGCGCGCGTCCCCCGCTTAGTACCCTACGGGCCGTGGCCGTGGCCTCGAAGCGACCGCGTGCAGTCGAGCCCCCGGACCGCTCCTTCATCAGCGCGTTCGTCCGCACCGCCCGGCCCAAGCAGTGGTCCAAGAACCTCCTCGTCGTCGCTGCGCCCGGCGCCGCCGGCGTGCTCACCGACCCCGGCCAGCTCGGGCGGACCGCCGTGGCCTTCATCGCGCTGTGCCTCGCGGCGAGCGGGACCTACTTCCTGAACGACGCACTCGACGCCGACGCGGACCGCCAGCACCCGGTGAAGCGCAACCGCCCCGTCGCGAGCGGCGCGCTGAGCGTGCGCACCGCGAAGTGGAGCTCGGGGATCCTCATCGCCCTCGGCATCGCCGTCGCCGCGCCCATCAACCACGGCCAGCTCGCCGCGGTCGTCGCCGGCTACGCCGTGCTCACCATCTCCTACAGCATCTGGCTGAAGCACGAGCCGGTGATCGACCTCGGCGCCGTCGCGGCCGGGTTCGTGCTCCGCGCCGTCGCGGGTGGGATCGCCACCAACGTCCCCATCTCGAACTGGTTCCTGATCGTCGCCGGCGCGGGCTCCCTCTTCATCGTCACCGGGAAGCGCCACGCCGAGCAGATGGAGCTCGGGTCGGACTCCGGCGCCCATCGGGCGACCCTCGACGAGTACTCGCCCGGGTTCCTCGGCTTCGTCCGCTCGGTCGGTGCCAGTGTCACCATCACCGCGTACTGCCTCTGGAGCTTCGAGGTCGCGTCCCGGGTCGGCGACGTGCTGTGGTTCCGTGCCTCGATCGTGCCCTTCGTGCTCGCGATGCTGCGCTACGCCTTCATCGTCGAGCAGGGCGGCGGGGGCGCCCCCGAGGAGATCCTCTTCGAGGACCGCGTCCTGCAGGTCCTCGGCGTGCTCTGGCTCATCACCTTCGCGATCGGCGTGAGCGGCTGAGCGGCGCGCGCGTCGTCGGATCCCCGAACCCCGGCCGGTAGGCTTTTCCGGCGGGTAGTCCCCGGGGCCCGACCCCGGATTTGGGCAACAGCTGCCCCGCTGGTGGGAACCGGCACCGATGAGTACGACCCGGCACGACGCTTTCGGCGCGGACGCGCCGACCGAGCCGCATCCGCAGGCCCGCCGCCAGGCCGGCCCGGCGGTCGAGCCGCCGCGCCGCCAGCGCCGCGAGTCGGTCGCCGCGGCGCGCCTGCGCGACCACCGTCGGCGCCACCGGCTGGTGCGTCGCGTCGTCGCTGGGGGCTTCGTCGTGTTGCTCATCCCGGCCGTCTGGTCGTACTCCCGCGCGCTGGCCGCGACCGGGTCCGACCCGATGAGCCTGCGCAGCATCGAGTGGCTCAAGGGCAACGGGATGAACGGCGTGGTGAACACGGTCGAGCACTGGTACTACGCCAACAACCCGCCACCCGTCGGCGGGAAGCCGAAGAACGGACTGCCGCACGCCGCCGCCGTGAACGGCAGCGCCCGGGCCCACACGAGCGGGCCGGTCGCGCCCGCGCACCTCCCGCCGCCGGTGAACATGCAGCCGGTCGTGACCACGCCGCTGCCCGGCGAGGGCCAGTGGCAGCCGACCGGCCGGGCCGTCGACGGCATCCCCGCGGTGTACACGACGTACTTCCGGCCCGACGCCGTGCACACCAGCCTCGTCGCGGCCGCGATGTGGATGGACACCAACCTGCTGAAGACGACGCTCGTCCCCGGGACGCTCGAGCCGGGCGGCCCGAACCCGTGGGGCGCCGAGGTGCCGCCGACGCAGCGCGCCGGGCTGGTTGCGGCGTTCAACTCGGGGTTCAAGATCAACGATTCGAGGGGCGGCTACTACAACTTCGGCCAGGAGATCCATCCGCTCGCCAGCGGGGTGGCGTCCCTGGTCATCGACACGTCGGGACGGGCGAGCGTCGGGCTGTGGGGCCGTGACTTCACGCTGGGCCCGAACATCGCGACCGTGCGCCAGAACCTGGCGCTGCTCATCGACAACGGCCAGCTCGAGCCCGGCCTGGCCAGCGACTCGAACAACAAGTGGGGCGCGACGCTCGGCAACAGCCTCTACGTCTGGCGTTCCGGCGTCGGCACCGACGCGAGCGGCGCGCTCATCTACGTCGGCGGACCCGGTTTGAGCATCGAGTCGCTCGCCATCCTCCTGCAGCGGGCGGGCGCCGTGCGGGCGATGGAGCTCGACATCAACACCGACTGGGTTTCGGCCTTCACCTACGCCCAGAACAGCGCGGACGCGAACGACGTCCACGGCGTGAAGCTGCTGCCGAGCATGGTGCGCCCCGAGGACCACTACCTGACGCCGGGCGAGCGGGACTTCTTCGCGCTCTTCGCCGCCCACTAGCGCGCCCAGGATCCGGCGGGGCGCGCCGGCGTGGCGCCTCCCTGACGCGCCCGGCCCGATGGCGTCGGTGCGCGGGGACCGGCGCCGTATCGTGGGCGGAGCCGACGCGACGAGGGACGCATGCTGATCGACGGGTTCGTGCACCAGCTCCCCGACATCGACCCGAGCGAGACCACCGAGTGGCTGGATTCCCTCGACTCGGTCATCGACGTCCGCGGCCGGGCCCGCGCCCGCTACCTGCTGGCCCGCCTCATGGAGCGGGCCCGGGAGCAGGGCGTCGGCGTCCCCGCGATGGTCACCACGGACTACATCAACACGATCCCACCGGAGGAGGAGCCCTGGTTCCCCGGCGACGAGGCGCTCGAGAAGCGCGTCCGCGCCGCGATCCGGTGGAACGCAATGGCGATGGTCGACCGCTCGAACCGGCGCTTCGACGGCCTCGGCGGGCACCTCTCGACGTTCGCGTCCGCCGCGGCGCTCTACGACGTGGGCTTCAACCACTTCTTCCACGGCAAGAGCGACGGCGGCTTCGGCGACCAGGTCTTCGTCCAGGGTCACGCCGCACCCGGCGTCTACGCCCGCGCGTTCCTCGAGGGGCGCCTCGACGAGGAGCAGCTCGACCGCTTCCGCCGCGAGGTCTTCGGCGGCGGGCTGCCGAGCTACCCGCACCCGCGGCGCCTGCCCGCGTTCTGGGAGTACCCGACGGTGTCGATGGGCCTGGGCCCGCTCAACGCCATCTACCAGGCGCGCTTCAACCGGTACCTGCTGGACCACGAGCTGGTCGACACGAGCCAGGCGAAGGTCTGGTGCTTCGTCGGGGACGGCGAGATGGACGAGCCCGAGGCCATGGCCGGCCTGTCACTCGCCGCCCGCGAGCAGCTCGACAACCTGATCTTCGTCGTGAACTGCAACCTGCAGCGCCTCGACGGGCCGGTGCGCGGCAACGGCAAGGTCATCCAGGAGCTCGAGGCGACGTTCCACGGCGCGGGCTGGAACGTGATCAAGGTGATCTGGGGGCGCGGCTGGGACGAGCTGCTCGCCCGTGACGTCGACGGCGTGCTCGTGAACAAGATGAACAGCACGGTCGACGGCGAGTTCCAGAAGTACGCCGTCGAGCCCGGCGCGTACATCCGGGAGCACTTCTTCGGCCCCGACCCGCGGCTTCGTCGGCTCGTGAGCCACCTCACCGACGAGGACCTGCAACGGCTCCCGCGCGGCGGGCACGACTACCGGAAGCTGTACTCGGCCTACAAGTTCGCGGTGGAGCACCGCGGCAGCCCGACGGTGATCCTCGCGAAGACGATCAAGGGCTGGACGCTCGGCGAGGGCCTGGAGGCGCGCAACGCGACGCATCAGATCAAGAAGCTTGACGTCGCGTCGCTGAAGCGGTTCCGGGACCGCCTCTTCCTGCCCATCCCCGACAGCGACCTCGAGGAGGGCGACCCGCCCTACTACCACCCGGGCATCGGGTCAGCCGAGCATGAGTACCTCATCGCCCGCCGGCGCGCGCTGCACGGCCCGCTCCCCGAGCGCGTGGTGCACCCACGAGCGATCACGCTCCCCAGCCACGACACCTACGCGGACCTGCTCGCCGGCACCGGCGAGAAGATTCAGGCGTCGACGACGACGGCGTTCGCGCGGCTGCTCCGCAACCTGCTGCGGGACCCTGGGCTCGGGCGGCGCGTCGTCCCGATCATTCCCGACGAGGCGCGCACGTTCGGGCTCGACGCGCTGTTCCGCGAGGTGCAGATCTATGCGCCGTTCGGGCAGGCCTACGAGCCGGTCGACGCGGCGCTGCTGCTTTCGTACCAGGAATCGAAGACGGGACGGCTCCTCGAGGAGGGCATCACCGAGGCGGGCTCGATGGCGAGCTGCACGGCTGCGGGCACGGCCTACGCCACATGGGGCGAGCCGATGATCCCCTTCTTCATCTTCTATTCGATGTTCGGCTTCCAGCGCGTCGGTGACCTCATCTGGAGCTTTGGGGACCAGCGCGGCCGCGGGTTCCTGCTCGGCGCGACGGCGGGTCGCACGACGCTCGCCGGCGAGGGGCTGCAGCACTGCGACGGCCAGAGCCACCTCTACGCCGGCGCCTACCCGAACTGCCGCGCGTACGACCCGGCGTTCGCGTACGAGATGGCCGTCATCATCCGCGACGGCATCGAGCGCATGTACGGCGCCGATCCCGAGGACTGCTTCTACTACCTCACGCTCTACAACGAGACGTACCCGATGCCGGCGATGCCCGAGGGCGCCGCCGACGGGATCGTGCGCGGCCTCTACCGCTTCCGGCGCGCGCCGGGCGCCGGGAAGCACCAGGCGCAGATCCTCGCGAGCGGCACCGCGATGCTGGCCGCGCTCGACGCCCAGGTGATGCTTGCCGAGGAGTTCGACGTCGCGGCCGACGTGTGGAGCGCCACGAGCTACAAGGTCCTGCGCGACGAGGCCTTGACGGTGGAGCGCGACAACCGGCTCCACCCGACCACTGCGCCCCAGGTGCCGTATGTGACGCAGTGCCTCGGCGACGTGGAGGGCCCGATCGTCGCCGTCACCGACTTCGTCAAGGCCGTCCCGGACCAGATCGCCCGGTTCGTCCCGGCGTCGTTCGTCTCGCTCGGCACGGACGGGTTCGGTTTCTCCGACACCCGGGTCGCGCTGCGACGCCACTTCGAAGTGGACGCCGCCCATCTCGTCGTTGCGGTGCTTGAGTCCCTCGCCCGTCAGGGCGACCTGAAGGGCGAGCAGGTCGCCGAGGCGATCCGGCGCTATGACATTGATCCCGACCGACCCGACCCGCGCACGACCTGAAGGGCTCAGCCCGCGCTACGCGCGCCGCTCGTCGATCCGGAGCGGGTCGTCCTCGTCCCACTCGTCGCCGTGGTCGTCGGCCTCGTCCGACCACGCTGAATCGTCGTCCCCGTTCTCGTCCACCTCGGCGAGCGAGCGGTCCGACTCGGAGAACAGCCCGTCATCGAAGCCCTGCTTGAGCTCGCGGGCCTCGCGGAACCGGCGAGCACGTCCCTTTCTGGGCACCTGGTCACCTGCCTCTCACGGACCTCGGCCCGTCCTCCAGCGGCTCGTGCGCGGCGGCGCCGGCGCCGGGGTCCCAACCACCCCATTCTCCCACGCCGCGGGGCACCCGCGTGGCGGCCGGCCAGCCGACATCCGACCCCGCGGAGACCCGCTGGGGTCCTGCACGGTCACTCGCGGCCGACCCGGTGTGGGCCACCCCCGCCCCGCGGCGGCGCGCGCGACCTCATCCCCATGCCCGGCGGGGATGGCACCGCAGCGCCAGCACGGCTGAGCGCCGGCGCAACGACCCCAACCGGTGGGTCGCCCGCGGTTCGACGGCGCTACCCTCCAATCGCCATGACCCGGCCACGCCCGCCACTGTGTGGACGTCGTGCGCGGCTTGTCGCCGACCGAGCGGCGGCCAAGCGGCCGGTCAGGGAACGGATTCACCCGGGCGCTTAGCTCAGCGGGAGAGCGCTGCCTTCACACGGCAGAGGTCACTGGTTCGAAACCAGTAGCGCCCACGCATCGGCGCAGGTCAGGGACCTGCGCCGTCGCCGTCCCCGAATCGCGGTTCCTCGCGTCCCAGAACGATCCCAGAATCGTCTGGAGGGGATGTGCGAGGCAGCATCCGGGCCAAGGTGCCCGGCAAGCGTTACGAGATCAGGGTCGCGCTCGGCCGCGACCCCCGGACCGGCCGGTACCGCCAGAAGTCGCTCACCGTGCACGGTTCCAAAGCAGAGGCCCAGCGAGCCCTCCGGTCGCTGCTCACCGACCTCGAGGCAGGCTCGGTGGACTCGGACCGGGTCGAGCGAGGCGCCGTCACCTTCGGCGAGCTGCTCGACGAGTGGCTGTCGTTCAAGATCGCGGCCGACCTGTCGCCCACCACGATCGCCCGCTATCGGGCCTCCATCGACCAGCACCTCAAGCCCGCGCTCGGCGCCGAGCGACTCGATCGACTCATCACGAAGGCGTTCGACGACCTCTATCGGACGCTGGCCATGAGCCTCAGTCCGGCCACGATCCTCAAGACCCATCTGGTCGCCCGTGCTGCGCTCGACCGAGCGGTCCGGCTTGCGCCGACAATCACGCCGTGGGATCGGCACCACCGCAGCTTCGCAGCCGAGTCGATGCTTGACGGCTTCGACTTTGACCTCGACAGCGTGGCGTTCGCGACCCAGTGGGACAAGGGTTGGCCGCGCGGAGACGTAGGACCAGTCTTCGGGTTTCGCTTGGCTTCCGCTGAGGCGGTCGACGCGACGTTCCGCGATCTGACGAGTGCGGGCTACGTGGGACAACAGCCGCCCTATGAAGGGTTGATGGGTGCGCGGTACGCCGTCGTTGCGGACCCGGACGGAAACGCGGTCGGGCTCATGAGTCCCATCGATCCGTCTCGAAGCTCAATTCCGAGCCCGCCGCAAGAGTGAGCCTCCGACCGCTGGCGCTTTCGGGGTGTGGTACGGCAGGCCCAGCTTGCCCATCATTTGCCCATCAAACCTGGCGACACTCAACGACACAGGAGATAATGAGACGACACCAAGACCGAACGTGAGCAGCCTCAACGCCACTCGTTGACACCAGATGGGCGTCCGGCAAGGGTCTGCAAAACCCTTCTCTCTTTGCCGGCGTCGGTATTGTCGCCGCTCTTACTCTGACCCGGATGAGGCTCGTGGCACCCAGACGGATGCGTGTTCTGATCTGTGCGCTGAGCCTCGTGGCGCTGATCTTGGGTTGGTTGGTCGCGGCGGCGTCGATCGCTGGTGCCGCGTCGCAGATGTTTACGACCGCGAGTCCAACTTTGACGTTCACGGTGCCGGCGTCGGTGTGCACGGTGCGTGTCGACGCCGTCGGGGGGAGCGGTGGCATCGGCGGGGGTACGGCTGGAGGGACAGGCGGCGAGGTGCTCGCGTCGTTCACGGTGAGTCCCGGTCAGCAGTTTGACGTGGTGCTCGGTCACCAAGGCGGTGCAACCGCGTCACAGAGCGGCGGGACTGCCGGCGCCGGGTTTGCCCTCGGTGGCGCCGGCGGCACCGTGACGTCCGGGTTAGGGGGAGGAGGCGGCGGCGGCGCGACAGCTGTCACGTCGGGTGGAGCACCGCTGCTGATCGCCGGCGGTGGTGGTGGCGGTGGCGCGACCGCCGGGCTCGGTGGCCCGGGCGGCTCGGGTGGAAATGGCAACACCTCGGTCACGGGAACCGCAGCCGCCGGAGCCGACGGTCAGCCACCCTTCCCTGGAGTGGGCGGTCACAACGATGGCACCGGCGGCGCCGCGGGCGGGAATGCCGCCGCTGGCGGGAACGCGCCCAACGGGACCGGCGGCCACGGGGGCAATCAATTCGGAAGCGGGATCAACGGTGGGGGCGGCGGGGGAGCCGGCTACAGCGGTGGTGGCGGCGGAAGCGGCGGGCCGCCTGGGACGGGCTTCGGCGGCGGTGGCGGTGGCGGCGCCACCTGGGCGAACCCTGCGTTCGTGCCGAGTGGTGTTCAGTTCCTGACCACTGCACCGCCGCTCGGCGACGGAACCATCACTTTCAGCTGGACTCCCGATCCCGCATGTGCGCCCGCGCAGGCAATCGCGGGATCGCCACGCTTCACCGGGTGAGGGGCGACGGCCTGCGGTTGGCTCAGCGTGGTTCTGACGAGGCCGGCGCTCGATGGCGGTGGCCCGCCGTTGTAGTGCCCCTCAAGTCCGTGCCAGGTCCGTGGAAGGTTGAAGAACGCTGCGCAACAACGACATTCAACGACAAGCGTTTGCGCAGGTCAGATCAAACATCAAACCTGTGACCAGGGTGCTCGCGAGCCCGGGAACCGCCCTTACAAGTCGCGGTTCATGTCAATGCAATCCCAGCTTCTCCAATGGGCAGTCTTAACCCCAGAAGATGCCGGTCGGATCGGTGTCGACCTGGTTGATGATGACATCGATGGGCTGGCGAGGTTCGAGCTCGAAGTACCGGGTCCACTTGCCGCGGCTATCGCCGAAGTAGAGGGTCCAGAGTTCCTCGCCTTCGTAGCGGAATTGTGCGATCGGCATCGAGGTCCACTCGCCGGGCGCGCCGCGCCAGACCGGACGCTGCTCGTGAATGGAGACGCGCTTGCCTCTCACCGTCACCTCGAGGCGGATCTCGTCCTTGAGTTGTTCAGGAACCCGGCGGCGACACGCACGCTGGACTTTCTCGATATCCAGGTCGGGGAGCGGATTGGTCGCCACGGCCCGAGAATAAGGCTTCAGTCCCAGGTTTCCGCGTCGCAATGAGCAGTGAGTTTTCGCTGAACGTGCGCTGCACCGAGTGCGAAGCGACTGGATCACGGATCAGCGCGCCGACAGTGATCGAGAGCGGTCTCGATCTCTCGGACCGCCGCGGCAGCTCGCCAGAGGTGGTCCTCGGGGACGATCCCGAAGCCGCTGTGATGACGCCGCCAGTCAGCGTCCCAGTAGTGGTCGAGGATGGCTTTTAGGTGGTGTTGGCACACGTCGAGCTCCATCTCGAGTTGTACCGCGAACTCCGTTTGGCTCGGTGCGACGATCTGCAGTTGATCGAAGTGCCGCGCCTCTAAGGCCTGGATCGCGTCGCTGTCATAGCCGGCGTCGCTGGACCAAAACCGGAGAACTCGGCGATCCCGGCAGTTCCATGCCGGGTAAACGCTCGGCCGATATCGCCAGGAGATCGGACGCTTCGTGAGACGCAGCTGTTCGCAGATCCAGTCGCCGGCGGAATGCAAGGCCAGCCACGGCAGGTCGTCAGGGGGCGCGTCGAGCACAAGGACGAGCGGCGTCGCCTCGAGTTCGGCTGGACCATCGAGAAGCTCGCTGCCAACCCAGAGTTCGTCAAGTGGCGAGCCGATGTCCGAGTCTCTGAGCCGCAGGAACTCGTTGGCCTGCTGGCCGACGCTCTCGAGGTGTCCCACAGAGGTTGCGAACTTCACGCTTCCATGGTCGCGAACCGACTCCACCGGGTCGCTGCCCCTCACAAGCCTGCGGGCGTCCGTCGCACGTGTGCTACACTTGGGCGATGGCACGGCAGATCACCCAACGGGAGCTTCGGAACGAGAGCGGCGAGATCATCCGCGAGCTTGATCGAGGGACATCGTTCGTCGTGACACGCAACGGAGTCCCCGTCGGTGAGCTGCACCCGGTCCGCCGGCAACGCTTCGTCGCGGCTCCGGTGGCGGTCGCCGCGTTCGCTTCGGCGGAGCCGCTCGACTGGGAGCGGTTCCGGGCCGACATCGACCGCGTGCTCGACCAGGGCGCGGCGCCACGTGGCTGAAATCAACCGGAGAAGCTCGGGGCCTGCTCGACACGTCGGTGGTCATCGAGTTAGGGCACCTCGAGGCTGCTGCGCTGCCGCAAGAGCTGGCCGTGTCGGCGATCACCATGGCCGAGCTCGCAGCCGGGCCCCACGCCGCGTCGAGTACTGACGAACGGGGACGACGACAAGAGCTGCTCCAGCGGGCCGAGGCCACGTTCGATCCGCTGCCATTCGACGCCGAGGCAGCACGAGCCTATGGGCGGGTGTATGCGGCGGTCGCTGGTGCGGGTCGCAAGGCACGAGGCCAACGGGCGGTCGACCTCCTCATTGCGAGTGTCGCACTCGCCAACGAAATGGCCCTGTATACGTTGAACCCGAGAGACTTTCAGCTCTTGGATGATCTCATCGAGGTCGTTCCTGTGGCGAAGCACCGGACGCCTTAACCGACGACTAGCAACGCCTCACCGGACGTGGTCTTCGTAAAGGCCATTGGATCCCGAAGCGACGGTGTCCCGGAGGATCTGCGGCGCGACGCCGGGGCGGATGACGGGCAAGAGGGCATGCGGCGCACCATCCGCCCAAGGACCGGCAACGGAACAGTCAAACATCCCTGAACACGTCCCAGAATCGCGTTCGCCCTTGGTCTCCGGTGGTGTCCGTTCCTGTCCGCTATACAGGCTCTGACGAGGTCCAACGGATACGACCGGACTTCGAGGAACAGCGCATTTTCGGGTTCACACGGCAGAGGTCACTGGTTCGAAACCAGTAGCGCCCACTGCGGGTCCCGGCTCGCTCTGAGGCGCCCCTCGAGTTCGTCGAGGTCGTCGCTGCCTCCACGAGGGCGCTGCACCATCATCGGAGAAGGAATTGGAAGCCGCGCGGAACGCCGCACCCTCGTCGACCTCGGCGTCGCCCACGGCCAGGGCTATCTCTTGGGCCGCCCCGCACCCGCGCCCACGCTCACCTGATGGGCCGTCACCTGACAGTCCACCCTGCGATCCCCCGACGACATCGGGTCACATCCACTCAGCGACGGACGCGGTAGCGGATGTGGGTGGCCTCCGGCGTGTCGATCACCCGAACGATCTGCAGCTCGACGCGCGACGGCAACACGTCGAAGAGTCGACGGCCACCTCCGAACAGCACCGGGATCTGGTCGATCTGGAGCTCGTCGAGCACGCCGGCCTCGAGCGCCCGTTGCGCCGTATACGCGCCATGCACCAGCACGGATCCGCCGCCGGCGGCGGTCTTCGCCTGCGCCATCGCGCTGGCGATCCCATCGGTCACGTACGTCACCAACGGATAGTCCGCCACCGAGGGACCCGGCGGCCGGTGACTGGGCACGAAGATCGGCACGCGACGCCCCTGATGGTCACCGCCCCAGTGATCGACCTGCTCGACGGTGCGCCGACCCGCCAGCACCGCACCGGTCGCGAAGATCTCGTCGAACACCTCTCCGGCAGGGCCGGAGGGCCGGCCGAACTCCCCGTCCGGAGTGAGGAACCACTCGTGGAGCCGATCGAAGGCGTCGCCGCCGGGGTTGCCCGGTTCGTCGTTCGGGCCT
Source organism: uncultured Actinomycetes bacterium (assembly GCA_963731625.1). Taxonomy (GTDB): domain Bacteria; phylum Actinomycetota; class Acidimicrobiia; order IMCC26256; family PALSA-555; genus PALSA-555. The sequence goes on along the minus strand of CAVSWH010000001.1, from coordinate 139,699 downwards.
GCGATGTACCCGTCGAGGGACATCGACATGAAGAGGATTGACGCAGCCACTTCGACCTCCTGTGGTCCCCGTGCAAACGGGTTGGACTTGCGGTAGACGCGACAGGACGGCGTTTCTCATCGGTCAGCCGGACGTACGTTCACACCAACGCAGCGAATCCGGACGTGCCGATGCAGGGGAGAGCCCGACGACTACTCCGCTTCGACCGTCCGGGTCAGGATGCCGAGCGTCGCGCGCAGGGCCGACTCGGGAACGACCGGGAACATCCCGAGCTCCCTCCAGTTGTCGTCGATGCTCGCCCAGTCGTAGTACGACGTCACGAGCGTGCCATCGCCGATCGGTTCGAGCCGATACCCATAGACGTGGCCGATGTCGAAGTTCCCTGTCGGCGTCCACGCGATCTCGCGGTCAGGCTCGAACTTCACGATCTTGACCGTCACGTCGTACTTGCCGAGCGGGAGATCGTTCAACGCCTCGCGGTCCATGTGGACGACGAACGTGTCGCCCACGGCAGACACCGGCGCGCCCTCCGCGCTCATCAGCATCCCTGAGCTGTCGATCCGCACGTGACCGTGCGGGTCGCACAGCACGCCGAAGATGGCTGCGGGCTCGGCAGCGATCGTGCGTTGCACCTCGAGCCGTTCCTCCATGACGCGCTCTCCCATCGACGCCCTCCCGACATTCGGGTCACCAGTTGAGCACAGGGTGCCCGCGTGGCGAACAACGGTCACGAGGCTGGAAGGGTGGCGATCGGGAACGGTCTCGGTCACGCTCTCGGCGCGTCGGCGGTCGCTCGCCATCGGCTCGGGCGCGCGCCGTCTGCAGAGCCATACTGTCGCGATGCAGTCACGGCGTGCCGGGGCGGTTACCGGCCCATGGGCGGTGTCCGACGCCAGACGGACACTCGTGGCGGCGATCGGGGGCCCCGGGCCGCGGCGGGCTCGTCGATGACGCCCGTCTCGCGCGGCTTCCACGGACGTCGTCGTACCGATGTCGACGCGGCCCGAGTGCCGCCCGGTCAGTACGTCGTCGACGACTTCCCTGTGCTGTCCGCGGGACCCACACCCCACACGCCCCTCGAGCAGTGGAGCTTCACGATCAACGGGGCGGTGGACGAGGGGCAGTCGTGGTCCTGGGCGGAGTTTCTCGAGCTGCCGAGCGAGACCTTCACGGTCGACATCCACTGCGTCACGAAGTGGTCGAAGCTCGGCACGAGCTGGACCGGTGTCGCGGTCGACCAGCTGCTCGAGGACGTCGAGACGAGCGCCGACTTCGTCACGGCGTTCTCCGACGGTGGGTACACGACGAACCTGCCCCTCGCGGACGTGACCGACGGGCAGGCCTGGGTGGCGTACGCGTTCGACGGTGAGCCGCTCGAGCCCGAGCACGGAGGGCCGGCCCGCCTGCTCGTCCCGCACCTCTATTTCTGGAAGAGCGCGAAGTGGGTCCGCGGGCTCACGCTGACCGCCGAGGACGAACCGGGGTTCTGGGAGAGCAACGGCTACCACAACCGCGGTGATCCGTGGAAGGAGGAGCGGTACTGGAGCGACTGATGCCGCGCCGGGTCCCGCTCATCTGGCGCGAAGCGACGGTGCGCGAGGTTCGGGCGGAGACGCCCTACGCCAAGACCCTCGTCCTCGACGTGCCGGGGTGGCCCGGCCACCTCGCGGGACAGCACCTCGACGTCCGGCTCACCGCCGACGACGGATATCAGGCCCAACGGTCGTACTCCATCGCGTCGGCGCCCGAAGCCGCCGACCTCGAGCTGACGGTCGTCGAGCTCGCCGATGGCGAGGTGTCGTCGTACCTGTGCGACGAGCTGCGCGCCGGTGACCTGCTCGAGCTCCGTGGCCCGATCGGTGGCTACTTCACGTGGCGAGCGACGGACGACGGCCCCCTGCTGCTCCTCGGCGGCGGCTCCGGCCTCGTTCCCCTCGCGGCGATGCTGCGGCATCGGGCGGCCGTCGACGCCGTGGTCGACGCCCGCCTGCTCGTCTCGGCGGGCGGGATCGACGAGGTGCTCTATCGCGACGAGCTGGACCGCTTCGCGCGCAGCGGCGTCGCGGTGCAGTGCACGCTGACCCGGGCGCAGCCCCCGGGCTGGTCCGGTGGGACGCGCCGCGTCGACGCCGCGATGCTCCACGACCTGGGCCCCGAGCCCGCGCGGCGGCCGCGCATCTACGTCTGCGGGCCCACGGCGTTCGTCGAGACGGTCGCGCAGCTGCTCGTCGAGGCTGGCCATGAGCCGTCCCTGATCAAGACGGAACGCTTCGGACCTTCAGGAGGGTGAGATGAGCACTGCGGACCACCATCTCGACGGCAACGCGTTCGGCGCCATCCTCGGCGAGGTCCTGGCGTGCGAGCCGACGACCGCCGAGCGGATCTGCCAGTCGTGCCACGCGCGGCACCGGACGGGTGAACATCTCGCCTACGGGGGCGCCGGCCTCGTCCTCCGCTGTCCCAGCTGTGGCGACGTGGCCGTGCGCGTCGTGCAGCTGCCCCGAGCGCACGTCGTCGAGTTCCGCGGCACCTGGGTCTTCGACACGACCGACGATCGGTGAGACCTGCGACCCCGGGCACGGGCGCGGAGCCGCCTGGATTGCGCCGGCGGGCCGTGACAGGGTTCCGCGCGCTACGACGGGCGCTCGACGGTGCCGATGAGTCGAGCCTGCTCGATGACGTGGTCGCCGATCCGGTCGAGGAGGAGAGCCCGGGTGAGCGTCGGGTCGCCGTCGATCTCGGTCCCGAGGGCGAAGAGCCAGAAGTAGTAGTGGTGGACACCGTGGCCGGGCGGCGGCATCGGCGCCCCGTAGCCGCGGTCCCCGAAATCGTTGGTCGCCTCGAGGAACGGGCACGTCCCGTCCGGGATGGCCGAGGCGTCGGATGGGATGCCGGTGACGACCCAGTGGGTCCATCCGTGGGGGAGCGGCGCATCCGGATCGTGACAGACCAGCGCGAACTGCCGCGTGCCTTTCGGTGCGCCCGACCACGCGAGGGGTGGATTCACGCCTGCGCCCGCGCCGGTGTGTCGATCGGGGAGCGCGGCGTGGTAGTCGAACGCCGGGCTCGAGATCCTCAGGTCGCCGATGAAGAGCGCCATGTGTCACCTCCGCGCGTGGCGGGAGCGTCTGAGCGTTCAGCCGCCCAACGGGCCGTAAGGGATGCGAGGGCCGGTGACCGGCTCACCGAAGCGGTTGTGCTGCAGCACGACCTGCGGCGTGTCGCAGAGGAAATAGCCGGGCACGTAGTAGCCGATCGTCGCGAAGTCGAGGCGTCCGTCGCCGTCGAAGTCAGCGACCGCGATCCGTGCCGCGGAGGGAGTCGACACGCGGCGCCGGCGCAGCGCGGGCTCGTCGAGGTCGACGGGCTTGTAGTAGACGACGCCTTGATGGGGCTCGGGCCCGCGCAGCGCGACGAGGAACTCGTCGTTGCCGTCCCCGTCGAAGTCGGCGGTCACGACATGGTGGGCGGGCCCCTCGCCGGCCTCGTTGGGCGGGCCGAACACCTCGATGACCGTGCGTCGCCAGGTACGGCTCGCGAGGTCGCCGTCGGACCGGTCCGGCGTGTAGAGCGCCAGCGTGTTGCCGTGGAACGGCTCGACCGCTGCGATGAAGGCGAACGGGTCGTCGCCGATCCGCCCGATCGCAAGGTTGCCGCTGCCCTTGTACCCGGTCTGCGCTTGCTGGCCCCGCTCGCCGGTCCCGAGCGGGTCGACGCGCCAGGCGCCGCCCTCGGTGACGCCGAACCAGCTCAGGCCCTCCTCGCTCGCCAGCACCGTCGCGTCGAGCCCGGTGGGCGACGGCGGACCGTAGCGGCCGACGGCCGCGGCGTGGATCACGCGAAAGCTCGTGTCGTCGACGACCTCGGCATCCCAGGACGACGCGGCGAGCGCGTCATCGGGCCGGTGGTAGAGCAGCACGCGGATCGGCGCGTGCAGCGCGTCGCGGCCGGACTTCGGGCCGACGACGGGCAGCGCCAGCACTTGGCGCGCGGTCGGGTCGGAGAAGTGGCCCAGGCGCAGCCGGTGCGTGGACCCGAGCTGGCCGATCGGTCGCGCTTCCCACGGGTTGCCGACGGCACCGGATCCGGGGTTGCGCAGCCACGACACCCGACCGTCGGCGGGCGTGGCATCGAACATCGTCTCGGCGTAGTCGTGGCAGATCACGAGGTCCGTGCGGCCTTCGCCCGCGATGTCGCCCTGGTCGAGCGACACCGGTCGGTTGAACCGATGGATCTCGTGCTTGCGCCACGTGCCGTTCTCGTACCACGACACCACGCCTTCCTTGAGCCCTGAGGTGAGCAGGTCAGGCTGACCGTCCCCGTCGACGTCGACGGCCTGGATCCAGTACCCGTCGACGAGGCCGTCCTCGACGACGGTCATGTCGAAGCTCGGCCCCTCCGCGTCGCGGAACTCGGACAGCGTCATCGCGTCGTCCGCCTCCACGACCCGGTGTCCATCTCGTGCCGGTTCGGCCGGCGGCTGGTCGGGCACTCCACTGGCTGCCTCACTGTTTGGTTATCGGCCCGCTGTTGGGACTCGGCCTCGCCGAGGCGCGGCCCGGGGACGTCGCCGGATATCGGCCGGATCGCCCGACGGGTGTACGCCATTGTCGTCGCCCCGGCGGCTCGGCGCAGCCGCGTCGGTCTCAAGGGGCCCGGCGCCCGTGACGATCCACCGAAATGGCCTCGGTGTCACGGGTCCCTGACGCCACGCGGGCGTGGCTCTTGACGACACGAGCCGAGGGCGCGATGCACGACAGCGGGACCGGACGACCGAGCAGACAACACCAGCGACGCAAGGAGGATCGATGAGCCCAGATGCCGACCCGATCGTCGTCGACGCCTTGATCGTCGGGTCCGGGCCGATCGGCTCGGCGTTCGCCCGTCGCCTCGTCGAGGCCGGCCGCAAGGTCCTGATGGTGGACGCCGGCGCCAAACTCTCGGACCGCCCGGGGGAGCACCTCAAGAACGCCTTCCTGTACCAGCGCAACATCGACATGTTCTCGCCGGTCATACGAGGCCACCTCACGATCCTGTCGGTCCCATCCAACGACCAGCCCGTCGTGACGCTCGACCCGGCCGCGTTCCAGGTCGACAGCGAGAAGTACCAGGGCTTCGTCCACAACAACCAGAACCCCGATCAGAACCCCAACGTGAACCTGCCCGCGGCCGCGGCCTCCTACATCGTCGGCGGGATGGCCACGCACTGGACGTGCGCGACGCCGCGCCACCACCCGAGCGTCGAGCTCGCCGACTGCATTTCGCCGGCCGAGTGGGACGAGCTCTACCCCCAAGCCGAAGCGTTGCTCGGCACCCGCACGGACGCGTTCGAGCACTCCATCCGTCACCAGGTCGTCCGCGACGCCCTCGTCACGGAGTACGCGGAGCTGTCCGAGCCGTACTCGGTCCAGAACCTGCCGTTGGCCGTGCGGCGCCGGACCGACAACCCGCGCTACGTGCGCTGGTCGGGCTCGGACACCGTCCTCGGGCCACTCGCCGACGGGGCCGATTCTGAGCGCTTCGACCTCCGGCCCGAGCACCTCTGCACCCGGCTGCACCTCAGCCCCGACGGGCGGCGCGTCGAGTACGCCGAGGTGCAGGACCTGGCGCACTGGCAGACCCGCCGCGTGGAGGCCGACGTGTTCATCGTGGCGTGCGGCGCCGTCCTCACGCCCCAGCTGCTCTACACCTCCGGGGTGCGACCCGAGCCGCTCGGGCGCTACCTGTGCGAGCAGCCCGTCGCGTTCTGCCAGATCGTGCTGCGCCAGGATCTCGTCGACGCGATCGGCGACGATCCTCGCTTCGCCGATCGGGTCCAGACCCACGCGGCGCAGAAGCCGACCGACCCGGTGCCGATTCCCGCCGACGATCCCGAGCCCCAGGTCTGGATCCCCGTGTCCGACGAGCGGCCATGGCACTGCCAGATCCACCGCGACGCCTTCTCCTACGGCGACGTCGCGCCGAACGTCGACGCCCGCCTCATCGTCGACCTCCGCTGGTTCGGGATCACGGCACCGCGACCCGACAACCGTGTGGTGTTCTCGGACGTGCATCACGACATGTTCGACATGCCCCAGCCGAGCTTCGAGTACTCGCTGAGCGACGACGACCGGTGGCGCCAGCACCTCATGATGCGCGACATGCTGCGCGCGGCCAGTGTGCTCGGCGGGTTCCTGCCCGGCTCCGAGCCCCGCTTCGTCGACCCCGGCCTGCCGCTGCACATCTCGGGCACGACCCGCATGGGCACCGACCCGAAGACGAGCGTCGTGGATCCCACCTCGAAGGTCTGGGACGTCGACAACCTGTACCTCGGCGGGAACGGGCTGATCCCCACCGGGAACGCGAGCAACCCCACCCTGACGAGCGTCGCGATGGCGGTGAAGTCGGCGCAACACATCCTGCGATGACGCCCCACACCCGCACCGCCGACACCTAGGGGACGCGCGTGTTCGACCGACAGAAGGTTTCGCTCGGGATCACGCCCACCTGCTGGATCAACGACGACTTCCCGACGATCGGCAGCGAGATCTCCTTCGAGCAGTGCGTCAGCGAGATCGCGCTGGCCGGCTTCGAGGGCTGCAGCGTTGGGCACACGTTCCCCTCAGATCCCGTCGCGCTGCGCGCCGCGCTGGCGCTGCGCGGGCTGCGGGTGTCGGAGCCCTGGGTCAGCACCTACTTCACTGTCAACGAGATGCAGACCCAGACGGTCGACAACTTCCGGCGACAGCTCGAGTTCGTCCATGCGGTGGGCGGCACCGACATCGGCACCGCTGAGCTCGGACATGCCGTGCATCAGCAACCGGTCGCGCTGCTCGCGAACAAGCCGCTCTTCGACGACGGGCGGTGGCACGCGATGGTCGACGGGCTCAACACCCTCGGCGCCCACGCCACCGAGGCCGGGATGCGGCTCTGCTATCACCACCACATGGGGACCGGCGTCCAGACGCCCGCCGAGGTCGAGCGCTTCCTGGCCGACACCGACCCGGACGCGGTCCATCTCCTCCTCGACACCGGCCACTTCACCTGGGCCGGCGGTGACCCGGTGGCGCTCGTCCGAGACCACTTCGATCGCATCAAGCACATCCACCTGAAGGACCTCCGCCGGTCGATGGTCGACGAGGCGGCGCATCAGGGCCTGTCGTTCGGCGACGCCGTCCGAGCGGGCGTCTTCACCGTGCCCGGCGACGGCCTGATCGACTTCCGCGCCTTCCTGCACGCCCTCGACGAACGGGGCTACGCCGGCTGGCTCGTCGTCGAAGCCGAGCAGGACCCCGCGAAGGCGCATCCGCTGGAGTACGCCAAGCGGGCCCGCGCCTACCTGCGTGACGTGGCGGGACTATGACCGACCGGCGAGCGAGCACCGAGGGGGAGCACCGTGCCCTATAAGCCGATCGAGGAATACGGCGTCATCGGGGACCTGTCCACGATCGCGCTCGTCGGCAGCGACGGGTCCATCGACTACATGTGCCTGCCGCACTTCGATTCCCCGACGATCTTCGCTGCGCTCCTCGACGACAAGCGCGGCGGATGCTTCGCGATCGCGCCCGCGACCAAGGGGTCTCGGTGCAAGCAGCTCTATCTGCCCGACACCAACATCTTGCTCACCCGCTTCCTCTCCGACGACGGCGTTGGCGAGATCACCGACTTCATGGTGATCGACGACGACGACCGAACGCAGGCGATCGTCCGGCGCGTGAAGGGCATCCGGGGACCGTTCACGTTCCGCCTCCGGTGCGCGCCGCGGTTCGACTACGCCCGGGCACGCCACAAGGTGGAGCAGCACGACGACCAGGTGCTGTTCGTCGCCGAGGACGCGGCCGGCACGAAGCTGCGCCTGCGGACCCCGGTGCCACTCAAGATTGAGGGCGGCGACGCCTTCGGCGAGATCACGGTCGAGTCCGCCGAAACCGTGGACTTCGTCCTCGAGATCGCGCTCCCCGACGACGACAACGCCTCCGCCACGCCCGGCTGGGTCGAGAACGCCTTCAAGGACACGTTGCGCTACTGGCGCGGATGGGTGAGCCACTCCCAATACCACGGGCGCTGGCGCGAGATGGTGAATCGCTCGGCGCTCGCGCTCAAGCTCCTGACCTCGGAGCCCTACGGCTCGATCGCCGCGGCCGGCACGTTCGGGCTCCCGGAGCAGGTCGGGGGCGAGCGCAACTGGGACTACCGATACACCTGGATCCGCGACGGCGCGTTCTCGATCGCGACCTTGATCCGTCTCGGCTTCACCGACGAAGCCCGCGCGTTCGTCAAGTGGATCGCCGACCGGTACGAGGAGGCCGACCGGACCGGCACCCTCCAGATCATGTACGGCATCGACGGCCGGAAGGAGCTGCCCGAGGAGACCCTCGACCACCTCGAGGGGTACCGCGGCTCGGCGCCGATCCGGATCGGCAACGCGGCGTTCGGTCAGTTGCAGCTCGACATCTACGGCGAGCTGCTGCACATGCTCGACCTCTACGACGAATGCGTCGAGCCGCTCTCCTACGACCTCTGGAAGCACGTCTCGGAGTCCTTGAACTGGGTCTGCAAGAACTGGGACCGTGCGGACGAGGGCATCTGGGAGATCCGAGGCGGTCAGCAGGAGTTCTTGTACTCCCGGCTCATGAGCTGGGTGGCGCTCGATCGCGGCATCCGGATCGCGACCCGTCGCTCCCTGCCCGCCCCCGTCGACCGGTGGCTCAAGAGCCGCGACGCGATCCACAGCGACATCTACCACGAGTTCTGGGACGACGCACGCGGCGGCTTCGTCCAGTACAAGGGGAGCAAGACGCTCGACTCGTCGGCGCTGCTCCTGCCGCTGATCGGGTTCATTGCCTCGCGTGACCAGCGATGGCTCGCCACGATGGAGGCCATCGAGTCTGATCTCGTCAGCGACGCGCTCGTGTTGCGCTATCTCACCGAGGCGGCCGCCGCCGATGGGCTCACCGGCTCGGAAGGCACGTTCTGCATGTGTTCGTACTGGTACATCGAGTGCGTGGCCCGCGCCGGTGAGCTCGAGAAGGCCCGCCTGTTGTTCGAGAAGATGCAGGGGTACGCGAACCACCTCGGGTTGTACGCGGAGGAGATGGACCCCACCGGCAGCTTTCTCGGCAACTTCCCGCAGGCGTTCACTCACTGGGGCCTGATCCACGCCGCGCTGTTCCTGCACGACGCCCTCGAGGAAGCCGAACGCTGAACCCGGGCGCCGCCCGTCAGCGGCTCGGCGGTGGCAGCGTCGGGATCGCTCGGAGGTCGAGGAGCGTGTGCTCGATCGGCGTCGGTTTGACTCCGAGGTCTCCCGAGTACGGGAGGTCGAGGCTGAGCGCCAGGAACAAGGCGGTGCCGATCATCGCGGACAGCGCCGCCACCATCAGCGCGTGCGCCGCGAGGTGCGATACGCCGAAGAAGTAGGTGAAACCGACGGTGATGACCGCGCCGACGAGCAAGACCGCCCACAGCGAGAACGGCAGCTGACGGTTCGAGTCGTCGATGCGGGCGTCACGCTCCTGCTCGAGCTGATTCACGGCGGTGATCGACGACGCGAGGAAGGAGTTCTGGTCGGGCCCGGTCGTGTGGATGGACTGCAGGTCGGACCACACCTGGTCGAGCCGCTCGTCGGTCTCCGGGTTGCCTCGCTGGTGGTCCCGCATGGCGGGCCACTCCTGCTCCACCACGCTCGTCCCGTAGTCCACGAGATCCCGCTGCAGCGGCCGCCCCTGCTGACCGAACGCCGCGGAGTTGTTGTAGAGGGTCTCGAGGGTGATCGCCTCCTGGTGGGCGTTCGACTGGGCGGTGTCGAACTGCTCCCACACGATCACGACGACGAAGCCGAGGATCACGGCGTACAGCACGCCCACGACGGCAAGGATGAAGCCAGCGACGTCGTTGTGCTGCTCCAACGTCGCGAGCGCGACGCTCCGGCGCACGACGAACAGTCCCAGCAGCCCGAGGCCGACGGCGACGGCGACGAACCCGACGGCCAGCACCGGCCCGGGAACCTTGTCGATGAGGAACTTTTCCAACGTTGCCTGACCTCAGCACGTGGCGCTGGCCGCAGCGTAGAACGGCCATCCGGCGCAACCACGGACCGACCGGCCACCGGCGGCCAGCGAAGGTCAGCACCCGCCGCTGACCCGACGATGCCGTGTAAGGATCGGCCGATGGCGAGTGACCACTATCAGCGACCCGGGTGGTTCACCCGACACGTCTTCAACCCCGGCGTCGCGGCGGCGACGCGCGTTGGCGTGAGCATCTGGGGCTCTCGGATCCTGCAGGTCCGCGGGCGGACGTCCGGCCAGCTGCGCGAGACGCCGGTCAACCCGCTGACTCACGAAGGGGAGCGGTACCTCGTCGCGCCGCGCGGCGTCACCGAGTGGGTTCGGAACCTCCGGGTCGCCCAGGAGGGGACGCTGCGCGTCGGCCGCCGGCGCGAGGCTTTTCGGACGACCGAGTTGATCGACGACGATAAGCCCGAGATCCTGCGGGCCTACTTGCGCCGCTGGAAGATGGAGGTGGGCGTGTTCTTTGATGGCGTGAGCGACAGGTCATCGGACGATGAGCTTCGACGGATCGCGCCCGACCACCCCACCTTCCGGATCACGGCGCCGGGCGGCTAGCGCGGTGCGCCACCCATGCCGCGACGGTCTCGGCGGTGCCAGCCTCGGCCGTCCATCGACGCCACGGCGTGGTTAGGTAGAGCCCTGGACACGTCCGGGGTTTCCGAGGCCGTTCCCGCTCCCGCCGGCCCCGAGCCGCTGCCGGCCCCCGCGGCCGAGGGGCTCCGCGGCTGGTTCAGCGCGATCAAGACTGGGCACCGCCTGTCGCTCAAGACCCGTGTGCTGCGCTACTCGGCCGGGTCGGTCGTCGCCGTGTTGGCCAGCGAGATCACCCTGACGGTCTTGGTCGGCGTCGCACGGATGGCTGCCGGTCCGGCCGCCGTGCTGGCATTCTTGGCGGGCGCGATCCCCAACTGGATCCTCAACCGACAGTGGGCGTGGGAGCACTCCGGCCGGGTGAGCCTGCGCCGCGAGCTCATGCCGTACATCCTGATCGTCCTCGCCACGCTGCTCGCCACCGTCGGCGCGAGCGCCGCGGCGGCCGCCGCGACGCGCCACGCCTCGCACTGGGCGTCGGTGGTCGCCGTCGACGCCGCCTACATCGTGGCGACGGGGCTCATGTTCGTGATCAAGTTCGTGCTCTTCGACCGCTTCGTCTTCACTCGACCCGCGCCGGCGCTCACCGGCGCGGCACGGTCGGAGCGCTGACGTGCCGACGGTCCTCGTGGTCGAAGACGAGGAGCGCATCCGCGAGCTGCTGCGGTCCTACCTCGAACGGGCGGGGCTCGAGGTGCTCTCGACCGGCTCGGGTGCGCACGCGATCCAGCTCGCCCGTTCGACCGCGCCCGACCTGCTGGTGCTCGATCTGCGGCTCCCCGACGTGCCGGGCGAGGTGGTCGCCAGCGAGATTCGTCAGTTCCTCCCGGTCCCGACGCTGATGCTGACGGCGAAGTCGAGCGAGCAGGACCGGATTCGGGGACTCGAGCTCGGTGCCGACGACTACGTGACGAAGCCGTTCAGCCCGCGCGAGCTGGTGCTGCGCGTCGAGGCGATCCTGCGCCGATCGGCGCACGGTGTGACCCGGCCGGGCCCCGTCTCCTACGGCGAGGGGGAGCTCGTCATCGACGCCGACCGCCGCGAGGTGCAGGTGCGCGGCGTGTCGGTCGAGCTCACACCGACCGAGTGGGGGATCCTCGTCTCCCTCGCGGGAGTCCCGGGTCGGGTGTACTCGCGCTACGAGCTCATCAACAAGGTCCGTGGATTCGAGTTCGAGGGCTACGAGCGGACCATCGACTCTCACGTGAAGAACCTGCGCCGCAAGGTCGAGCGGGACTCGCGCCAACCCGAGATCGTCGAGACGGTGCTCGGCGCCGGGTATCGCCTCCGGCTCACGCCCGATGCCTAACCGTCTTCGCCTCCCGACGTCGCTCGGCGCGCGCCTGCTCGGTGCGTTCCTGATCGTCGCGCTCGGTGCGCTGCTGCTCTTCGGCGTGCTCGTGCTCGTCGAGTCGTCGCGCGACGTCACCGACCTCACGACCCAGCAGCAGGCCGCCACCCTCACCGCGGTGGCACATGCGGCCGGCGTGGCCTATACCGACGCCGCCGGCTGGAAGAACGCCGACCTCGATGCCACGCTCACGTTGGCCACCGACGCCGGCGCCCGCGCGAACGTGCTCGACAGCCACGGCCACATCGTGGCCGGACCGGCGCGCCAGCACGGCCGACTGGTGAAGCTCGCGCCGGTGGTGCACGCCGGCACCCGGGTGGGCACGGTCCGGGTCGCGTTCTCCGCCCGCTCCGCCGCCGTGACGGACCTGCGCAACGCGCTGTTCGCGACCATCGTCGCCGGCGCTGGCCTCGCCGCGCTGCTCGCGGTCGTCGTGTCGATCACCGTCGCCCGCCGCATCACCAGACCGCTCGGTGACCTCATCCGCACGGCGCGCAAGGTCGAGGCCGGCGACTGGTCGGCCCGGGTCCACGAGACCGGGAAGGGCGGCGAGCTCGCCGAGCTCTCCGTTGCCTTCAACCGCATGGCTGACTCCGTCGCGTTGCATGACGAGATGCGGCGCACGCTCGTGGCCGACGTTGCCCACGAGCTGCGCACACCCCTCACCGTCGTGCGCGGCACGCTCGAGAGCATGATCGACGGCGTGACGACCACGACGCCGGCGCGCCTCTCGTCGGCGCACGACGACATCCTGCGGCTGACCAGGCTGGTGGAGGACCTCGAGACGCTGGCCGCCGCCGACGCGGCGGCGGGGCCGCGACTGAAGCTCGATGACGTGGACCTTGCCGACATCGCCGAGGATGCGGTGGCGCGCTTTGCGCCCCAGTTCGAGTCGGCCGACGTGGAGCTCTCGCTCCGCGCAAACCCGGCTCGGGTCGGCGGTGACCCGCGGCGGCTGCACCAGGTCACGTCGAACCTGCTCGTGAACGCGCTGAAGTTCACCCCGGCCGGCGGCGCCGTCGCGGTCAGTGTCGACCGCGACCACCGCAGCGCCCGGCTCGTCGTCGCCGACACGGGGATCGGCATCCCGCCGGACGAGCAGAGCCGCGTCTTCGAGCGGTTCTGGCGCGGCGCGGGCGCGCGAGGCGTGGCGGGAAGCGGGATCGGGCTCACCGTGGTGAACGAGCTCGCTCATGCGCACGGCGGTGACGTCCGCGTCGAGAGCCAGCCGGGGCACGGCACGCGGGTCACGGTGCGGATCCCGAGCCGCTGACGCGCGGCGTCGCGTCGTCGGCGAGCGGACGGCGGCTTTACACCATCCTTATCTCCTCATCTTTGGATCTCCACACGTCCTTCACGCGGGCTCTATGGCGCCTTCGCACGCGTCCGCTTGGCTTGGGAGCGGTCTCTGGAACCGCCTTACCCCCCACCCGTCGCGATGAGCGGAGACTGACCGATGCGAGTACTTGTCCTGGGCGGCGATGGCTACCTGGGCTGGCCGACGGCCCTTCACCTGTCCGACCTCGGCCACGACCTGGCCATCGGCGACAACTTCGTGCGCCGCCAGTACGACCACGAGATGGGCGTCGAGAGCCTCGTGCCGATCGAGACGCTGCGCACCCGTGTGCAGACCTGGATGGAGTACTCGGGGCGCGAGCTCGGCGTCTACGTGGTCGACCTGCAGCGCGCCGAGGAGGTCTACGCGGCGATCCGCGACTTCCGGCCCGACACGATCATCCACTTCGCGGAGCAGCGCGCCGCGCCGTACTCGATGATCGATCGTTCCCACGCGGTGGCGACGCAGGTGAACAACGTCGTCGGGACCCTGAACGTCCTCTACGCGATCAAGGAGCTCGATCCCTCCATCCACCTCGTGAAGCTCGGGACGATGGGGGAGTACGGCACGCCGAACATCGACATCGAGGAGGGCTGGCTCGAGATCACCCACAAGGGCCGCTCGGACCGTGTGCTCTACCCGAAGCGGCCGGGGTCCTTCTATCACCTGTCCAAGGTGCACGACAGCCACAACATCGAGTTCGCATGCCGAGCATGGGACCTGCGCGCCACGGACCTGAACCAGGGCATCGTCTACGGGCAGCGCACGGCGCAGACTGCGCTCGACCCGCGCCTCGCGACGCGCCTCGACTACGACGCCATCTTCGGCACCGTCCTCAACCGGTTCATCATCCAGGCGGTGCTCGGCGAGCCGCTGACCGTCTACGGCTCGGGCAACCAGACCCGGGGGATCATCGACATCCGCGACACGGTGGAGTGCCTCCGCCTCACGGTCGAGCACCCCGCCGAGCCGGGCGAGTACCGCGTCTTCAACCAGCTCACCGAGACGATGAGCGTCGCCGAGCTCGCAAAGGTGGTGGCGGCCGCGTACCCGGGGGCGACGGACGTCGAGTTCGTCGACAACCCACGCGTCGAGGCCGAGGAGCACTACTACCACGTCACCCACCAGGCGCTCGTCGATCTGGGCCTCGAGCCGCACTACCTCTCCGAGACCCTGATCGAGTCGATGTTCGGGATCGTGGAGCGGTACCAAGACCGCGTCGACCGCGACGCGCTCGTGCCGCTCGTCAACTGGCGGCGCGCCTCGAACCCGGTGCGCCCGCCGTCCCCACTCAACGCCGGCGAACCCGGTGAGGAAGTAGGCGTCGGGCCCCACACGTCTTGGTGATGGCGCCCGCCCCCGGCGTCGCCGGTGGCGCGGGGTCAGGACCCCGTGCCGTGCTCGTCACGGGCGGCGCGGGCTTCATCGGGACCGCGGTCGTCCGCGCGCTGCGGGCCGCCGGGCACCGCGTCACGGTCGTCGACCGGTCGCCGCCTCGCGATCCTGAGGTGAGCTGCGTCGTCGGCGACCTGCAGGACCCGGACGTCCGCTGCGCGGCCGTCGCCGACGGGACGGAGGCCATCGTGCACCTCGCGGCGGCCACGTCGGTCGTCGGTTCGATCAGCGCCCCCGATCGTGTGTTCGCCGACAACGTCGCGGTGACCGCGGCCCTCCTCGAGCTGGCGCGGGTGCGCGGTGTGACCCAGTTCGTGCTGGCGTCGACGAACGCGGTGGTGGGCAGCGCCGCGGACGGCGTCATCACGGAGCGCTCGCCCCTCCAGCCACTGACGCCGTACGGCGGCACGAAGGCGGCGTGCGAGATGCTGCTCTCCGCGTACGGAGGCTCCTACGACATCGCACCGTGCGTGCTGCGGTTCACGAACGTGTACGGCGTCGGGATGGGCAGCAAGGACAGCATCGTCGCCCGGCTCATGCGCGCCGCGCTGTCCGGCGCCACGCTGCAGGTCTACGGCGACGGCGACCAGCGAAGAGACTTCATCCACGTCGACGACGTCGCGGCCGCAGTCGGCCGCGCGGTCCAGGACGCGTGGACCGGGACCGTCGTCGTCGGGTCGGGTGCGTCGATCTCGGTGCTCGAGCTGGTCGACGCGGTGCGCCGCGCCTGCGCCACCCCACTGCCCGTCGAGCACGTCCCTGCGCGTGACGGCGAGATGCAGGCCGTCGACGTCGACACCGGCCGGGCGCGCGCACTCGGCTTCGACCCGCGGGTGACGCTCGACGAGGGCCTCGCGTCGCTGTGGCGCGAGGTGCGCGAGACGTGGGACCGCGGGTCGTGACCGTCGACGAGCTCGTGCGGCCCGACGCCGACGAGCCGGTCGCGCCGGCGGTCGAGCCGCCGCGCCGCCTGGGGTGGCTGCGCCGCCACTGGCTCTTCGTCGCCGCGTTGCTCGCCGGCACGGGGCTGCGGGCCATGGCGCAGCTCGCCTACCGCCCTGCCCTGCTCTTCGTCGACTCGTGGAACTACCTGACGAACGTCCGCAACCTGAATCCCCAAAAGCTCGACCCGATCGGCTACCCGGCGATGCTGCTGAAGCCGGTGCTCTGGGTCGGGAACCTGGCGACCGTCGCCGGGCTGCAGCACCTGCTCGGGCTCGGCATGGCGGTGGCGCTCTACGTCGTCCTCCAGCGCAACGGCGTCCGCCCGTGGCTCGCCGCGCTCGCCGTGATCCCGCTGCTGCTCGACGCGTACCAGATCCAGATCGAGCAGAACATCATGTCGGACACGCTCTTCGAGGCGCTCATCGTCGCCGGCGCCGTCGTCCTGCTGTGGCAGCGACCACCGACGCGCCGCGCGCTGATCGCCGGTGGGCTCATCCTCGGGATCGCGGTCACGGTGCGCACGGTCGGGATCGTCCTCGTGATCCCGGCGGCGCTCTACGCCGTGATGACGACGCCGGCCGGGCTGCGTCGGCGCTGCACGCTCGGTCTCGTCGCGGCGTTCGCCGTGCCCGTGCTCATCTACGCGTCGTACTACTCCGCGGTGACCGGCAGCGCCGGCCTCGTCGGTGGCCAAGACGGCGTCCTGTACGGCCGTGCCGCGGCCATCGCGGACTGCGCCACGATCCACGTGCCGTCCTATGAGCAGCTCCTCTGCCCGACGGGCCCCCGCAACTACCCCGTCGACGACCAGTACGCGCACGACCTCGCGCTGC
The DNA here is from genome assembly GCA_963731625.1 of uncultured Actinomycetes bacterium. GTDB lineage: Bacteria > Actinomycetota > Acidimicrobiia > IMCC26256 > PALSA-555 > PALSA-555. The sequence goes on along the minus strand of CAVSWH010000001.1, from coordinate 123,199 downwards.
TCGCCCGCATCCAGCCCCCTCCCGGGATGACGCGCTCGGAGGTCGAGCGCGACTTCGCTTTGCGCGTCTTCCGCCAGCAGCCGCTCGCCCTCGTCAAGGCGGTCGGCAGCGACTTCCTGCAGGGATTCGGCTGGTCTCGGACCTCGCGCACCACCGACGTCCCGGTGAGCCGGTGGCAGTTCCAGCTCCAGTACCCGGTGTTCCCGCCGCTGTACCCGGCCGAGGAGATCGCGCTGCACGGCGGCGGAGGACCAGCGGTGAACCGGACCCTCGCCGGGGCGCTGCGCGACTACCAGCTGCACGGCGGCTACCTGCCGGGGCCCTTCGTCGCGCTGGGGTTCCTCCTCGGCCTGCTCGCGGCAGCCGGCCTCGGCCGGGCCCGGCGCTCACCCCTGCGCGCCGCCTGCGTACTGACCACGCTGTCCGGCGCCGGCGTGCTCCTCGCCGCCGACATCTTCGAGTTCTCGTGGCGCTACCAGCTGCCCGGGGTGATCTTCGGCCCACTCGCCGGCGTCCTCGGCGTCAGCGCGCTCCTCGGCGTCGGCGCGACGGAGCCGGCGGACGGCGCGCGCGCGGCCGACCAGGAGGCGATCGACGCGTTCGAGGCGCGGCATCCGCCCGCGCTCGCGCCGGTCGTCGTGGTCATCGCGGCGTACAACGAGGCGGAGAGCATCGGTGCGGTCCTCGACGAGCTCCCGCGCGCGTGCCGCGGGCTCGGCATCGAGGCGCTCGTGGTCGTGGACGGCGGGACGGACGCCACGGCGCGGGTCGCGGGCGATCACGGCGCGGCGGTGTGCGAGCTGTCCGAGAACCGCGGGCAAGGCGCCGCGCTCCGCGTCGGGTACGCGATCGCCCGACTGGGCGGTGCGCGCTACGTCGTGACGACCGACGCCGACGGGCAGTACGTCGGCGGCGAGCTCCCGACGCTGCTCGAGCCGCTGCTCCTCGGCCGGGCGGACTTCGTGACGGGGTCCCGATGGCTCGGGGAGCAGGAGACGACGGACCACGTCCGGCGGCTCGGGTCGCGGTTCTTCGCGTGGGTCGCCCGGCGCCTCACCGGTCAACGAATCACCGACACGTCCTTCGGCTTTCGCGCGATGACTGTCGAGGTCCCCGCGTCCGTCGAGCTGCGCCAGGCGCAGTACCAGTCGTCGGAGCTGCTCATGGGTGCGGTCGCGCACGGCTACCGCGTCGCCGAGGTCCCGATGACCCAGCGTGTGCGAGCCCACGGGCAGAGCAAGAAGGGCCACTCGCTGCGCTACGGGGCGAGCTACGCCGGTGTGCTCATCGGGACCTGGGTCCGCGAGCGCGCGGCGCGCGACCGACGCCGCCGCGCCGCGCTGTCCGACTCGCTCCCCGCCGCGCCCACGCGCTGATCCTTGCCGCCCACGACCCCGCCGGGTAGCGTCCCGCCTCGGTCGAGCGAACCAGGAGTCGGTCGACGCGAACGAGCGGCGTGGCTGCGGCTCGGGGTGCGGGCTGCCCCGCGACGATGGGTCGCGACACCGTCTCGCACACCCCCGCGAACCCACGGCCGCGACCCGTCTGAACGAAGGAGTTCATCGTGAGCCAGGTGCCTCCGCCGCCACCGCCGGCGTCGCCACCGCCGCCCCCGCCCCCGCCTCCGCTCGGCAGCATGCCGCCGCCGCCCGGGAACGGGATCGGGCCGGCCGCCGCCACGCCCCTGCCTCAGGGCGTCGTCGTCAGCAGTGTCGGGCGTCGTCTCGGCGGCTACCTCCTCGACGCGCTGCTGCTCATCGTGACCCTCTTCATCGGCTGGCTCATCTGGTCGCTCGTCATCTGGGGCAGTTCCCAGTCGCCCGGCAAGCAGGTCCTCCACATGAAGGTCGTCAAGAAAGACAACGGCCGGCGAGCCAGCTACGGCACGATGGCGCTGCGCGAGGCCGTCGGCAAGTGGCTCATCGTGGACCTCGTGATCGGCTCGATCTGCGGACTCGTCTCGGTCATCCTGGCCTTCATGCTGCTGTGGGACAAGGACCGCCAGGAGCTGTGGGACAAGATCGCGGGGACGATCGTGGTTGACGACCCGAACGACATCCTGTCGAAGGACAGCCCGACCGGCTGATCTCCGCGCTGACCCGAGCGCGCTCGGGTGCTGACCTCGAGGCCCCGCCTTCGGGCGGGGCCTCCTCGCGTCACCAGCAGACCCGCGGGCGTGGCGCGTTAGGGTCCTCACGCCGCGGGCACCGACCAAGGAGGCACCCCGATGATCGCCGTGTACATCAACCCCGAATTGATGACGAAGGCGCAGTACGACCAGATCGCCGCCAAGGTGCAGGCGGGCGGCCCGCCGCCTGCCGAGCTGAAGCACCACTCCTGCTTCGGCGAGGAGCCCAAGCTCATGATCTACGACGTCTGGGAGTCCCAGGCGGTCTGGGACGGGTTCTGGCAGCGCTTGCAGCCGCTCTTCGACGAAGCCGGCGTGAAGGACGTGAAGCCGATGACCATGCCCGTCGTGGACATGATCCAGCCGTAGCCGTCGCACGACGCGCGCCCGATCGACCGCCCCGCCGCTGACGGCGGGGCGGTTCTATCGTGGCGCGAGGGGGGCTGGCATCACCAGCCCGCGGAGGCGGGCCTCCTTGTCGGAGCGGGCGGGCCGGGGTCCACGAGGACCATCGTCGACGCTGGGACCGCGGAGGGTGCCATCACCGTCTTCCTCGCCGACGACAACGTGATCGTGCGCGAGGGCGTGCGCGCGCTGCTCGGCCTCGAGTCCGATCTCGAGGTGGTCGGCACCGCCGGCGACTACGACGAGCTCGTCGCCGGTGCGGAGGCGCTGGCCCCCAACGTGCTGGTCACGGACATCCGGATGCCGCCGAACTTCCAGAGCGAGGGAATCGACGCGGCGAAGGAGCTGCGCAAGCGGCACCCCGGCACGGGCGTGGTGGTGCTCTCGCAGTACGACGACCCGCAGTACGCGGTGTCGCTGCTGGCCGACGGTGCCGCGGGCTACGCCTACCTGCTGAAGGACCGCGTCGCCGAGGGCGACCAGCTCGCCCGCGCCGTGCGCGACGTCGCCGGCGGGGGATCGATGCTCGACCCGACGATCGTCGAAGCGCTCGTCCGACCGGTCAGCGGTGACGCCGAGCTCAGCGTCGAGGAAGAGGCGCTGCTCACCGAAGTCGCCGCCGGACGTCCCATCAAGGCGATCGCCGCGGCCGACCACACGACGCCCGCGTCGGTCGCCGCCTCGGTCGAGACGCTGTTCCTCAAGCTCTCCCGGGGCGCCACGGCCGGGACCGCAGGCTCGCTGCGACGGCTGCGAATGCTGCACCAGGCCATCGTCGACCGTGAGGAGCAGGGCGAGACCCTGAGCCGCCTGCTGCCCACCGGCGTCGCAGACAAGCTGCGCCGCGACGGCGGCCGGATCGGCGAGACCGAGGAGCTCGACGTCAGCGTGCTCATGTCAGACATCCGCGGCTACTCCGGCATCGCGGAGCGGACGGATCCCAGCCGACTCGCTCGCCAGCTGAACGAGCACCGTCGAGAGATGAACGGCGCGATCCTCGACGCCGAGGGCACCGTGATGCAGTTCGTCGGCGACGCCGTGATGGCCTGCTTCGGCGCGCCGGTCCCACAAGCCGACCACGCCGACCGCGCCCTCGTCGCGGCGCGGGCGATGCACGACCGTCAACGGACCCTGAACGAGCGCTGGGCGCGCGAAGGGCGGGAGCGCTTCGGGCTCGGGATCGGCGTGTCGACCGGTCGCGTCGCGGCCGCGCTCCTCGGATCCGAGGAGCGGCTCGAGTACACGCTCGTGGGCGACACGGTGAACCTCGCCCAGCGGCTCCAGGACCTCGCCCGGCCGGCCGGGCGGATCGTGCTGAACGACGCCACACGGGGGGCGCTGAGCGCGCCGCTCGACTGCGTCGACCTCGGACCCCAGGCGGTCAAGGGCCGAACCCAGGAGGTCACGGCGTTCATGATCGACACGATGGCGGACGAGTGACGCCGCCCGTCCTGGAGACGCGCGCGCTGCGCAAGACGTTCGAGTCCGACGGTGCACCTGTCCGCGCGCTCCGAGGCGTGGACCTCACGATCCGGCCAGGCGAATTCGTCGCGGTCATGGGACCGTCGGGCTGCGGGAAGTCGACGCTGCTGAACCTCGTCGCCGGCCTCGACGTCCCGACCGACGGCGACATCCTCCTCGCCGGCGACTCGCTGGTGGGGCGGACCGAGGACGAGCTCGCGATCATGCGACGCCGTCACATCGGAATCGTCTTCCAGTTCTTCAACCTCCTCGAGAGCATGACCGTGCTGGAGAACGTGACGCTGCCGGCCGTGATCGCCGGCGCGCCGCATCGGCGGGCCGAGACGCGGGCGCGAGACCTGCTCGATCTGCTCGGACTGGCGGACAAGGTGCGCGAGCCCCCGCGGGTGCTGTCGGGCGGGCAGCGCCAGCGGCTGGCCATCGCGCGGGCGCTCGCCAACGAGCCGACGCTCCTGCTCGCGGACGAGCCGACCGGCGCCCTCGATTCCGCCGGTGGGCACGAGGTCCTCGAGCTCCTCCGGCGGCTGCACGCGGGCGGTCAGACGATCCTCTTCGTCACCCACGACGATGCGGTCACCGAGATCACCGACCGCATCGTGCGGATGCGCGACGGTCGCCTCGACGCGGACAGCGACGCGAGATCCGTGCCGACCACGCTCCGCTAAGGACCCACATGGCGCGGAACACGCTGGCAACACCGATCGCATCGGCTGGGTCACCCAAGCCCCTGACGATCACCGGCCTGCGTGACGCCGACGCGCCCACCGGGTCGGCGCGCCGTGGCCGCGCCGCGCGCGGCGTCGCTCCGCTCGCCGCGTTGACCGTCGGCGTGGCGCTGCTCGCCGCGACCCTGCGGTCGCCGGCATCGATCGGGCCGGGTCAGATCCTCGGTGCCGTGGTGCTCCTCGCCTGGGCGGTCGGCGGGCTCGTGGTCGCGATCCGGCGCCCGGACGAGCCCTCCGGTCTGCTCATGGTCGGCGTCGGCCTGGCCGGTGCCGTGGCGCTCCTCAGCGCCGTGTTGGTCGCGCGCGGCGCGAGCGGCACCGCACGGGACGTCGCGGCGGCGGGCCGAGCGTTGGGCCTCGCGGCCCTGCCGGCCGTCGCGCTGCACCTTGCGCTCGGCCTGCCCGACGGGCGCCTGGGAAGCCGCGCTCGTCGGACCGCGGCGGCGGTCGGCGACCTCGCAGCCCTCGGGGTCGCGGTGACCGTCTTCGCGGCGCGCCCGGCGGTGCCGTGGGCTGGTCCGGTGATCCTCGTCGTCGGGTGCGGCGCGGCCGCGGCCGTGGGGTACGTCGTCCGGTGCCGTCACGCCACCCCGGTCGACCGGGCGCGCCTGCAGTGGGCCGGATGGGGCGTCCTCGTCGGCGCCAGCCTGGGCGCCGGCGCCGCGATCGTGAACCTGCTCGTCACGTGGCCACGGCCGATCGGGGCGATCGCCGTCGGCGCGACCGCCGTCGTGCCGATCGCGCTCGCTGCCGCGGTGGCCACCGACCGGCCGCTGCGGGTCGACCGCCTGCTCGTCCTCACGATCGCACTGCTCGGGCTGCTCGCCTTGGTCGGCGCGTCGTACGCGCTCGTCGTGCTCGGGTTCGGCCACACGCCGAGCGCCAGCGAGCGATCCCTCCTCGGCCTGTCGATGCTGGCTGCTGCGCTCGCCGCGCTCCTCTGGGTCCCCGCACGCGAACGGCTCATCGCCTTCGCGAGCCGCCGCGTCTATGGGGAGCGACACGCGCCCGACGAGCTCCTCCGCACGTTCGGGAGCCGCCTCACCCGGGCGCTCCCACTCGACGAGCTGCTGCTCCAGCTCGCCGAGTCGCTCAAGAAGACGATGGCGCTGGAGTCGGCCGAGGTGTGGACGCGCCCGTCGACGGGACGGCTCGACCGGGCGGTGTCGGTGCCCGAGCAGCGGCCGGCGACCTTGGCGATCGGCGCAGCGGAGGAGGACGTCGTCGCCCGGGCGGGCGTGTCCGGCCCGGCGTGGGCACGGGTGTGGCTGCCGGCGCTCGTGCCCGACGAGGACGTCGACCCGGTGCTGCGGGTGGCACCGGTGACGAACTCGGGGGCGCTGCTCGGGCTCATGGTGCTGCGACGGGCCGTCGGCGGTGTCCCCTTCGACGAGGACGACGACCAGGCCATGACCGAGCTCGCGCGCCAGGTCGGCCTCGCGCTGCACAACGTCACGCTCGACTCGGCGCTCCAGGAGTCCATCGACGAGGTCCGGCGCCAGGCGGACGAGCTGCGGGCCTCGCGCGCCGAATCGTGCAGGCCGGCGACGCGCAGCGGCGCGCGATCGAGCGCGACCTCCACGACGGCGCTCAGCAGCACCTGGTCGCCCTCGCCGTGAGCGTGCGTCTGGCCCGACAGGCGGTCGCCGCCGACCGCGACGGCGCCGTCGAGATGCTCGACCAGCTCGGTGCCGATCTCCAGGAGGCGGTGCAGGAGCTGCGCAACCTCGCGCACGGGATTTACCCCCCCCTGCTCGCTGAGCGCGGCCTCGCCGAGGCGCTCGCCGCCGCCGCGGGACGCGCCGCGCTCCCGACGAGCGTGCTCGCGGAGGAGATCGGCCGGTACCCGCAGCCGACCGAGGCCGCCGTGTACTTCTGCGTGCTCGAGGCGCTGCAGAACGCGGGCAAGCACGCCGGCGCGGACGCGGAGGCGACGATCACGGTGCGCGAGGACGAGGGCGCCCTGCTCTTCGAGGTCGCCGACGACGGCGCGGGCTTCGACAGCGGCCACGGCGCGCTGACCGGCCACGGGTTCGTGAACATGGCGGACCGCGTCGGGGCCATCGGCGGCACCGTGACGGTCGAGTCCGCGCCGGGTACCGGCACGCGGGTCGCGGGCCGCATCCCCCTGTCCGCGTGATCGGCCGCGTCGTCGCGCGTCGCTCACGAGGGCGCGTGCTCGGCCCACAGGTCCTCGATGACCTGGGGCTCGAAGGCCTCCTTGTTGACGTACGCCGCGGCGCCGCACGCGCCGGCGTCACCGGGCAGGTCCGCCGCCTGATAGGTGGAGAGGAGGATCACGACGACCTCGGGATGGTCGGCGGTGATCCGGCGCGCCGCCTCGATGCCGGTGATGCCGGGCATGTTGATGTCCATGAGCACGAGACGCGGCGCGAGCCGCTCCACGAGCTCGATCGCCGCCTCGCCGCTCTCCGCTTCCTCGACGACCGCGAACCCGGGTGTCGCGCCCACGACGGCGCGTGCCGCGCGTCGAAACGGCGCCTGGTCATCGACGATGAGCACGGGGACGTCGGCGGCCACGGCCCATTCTCCCATGCGGGTCGCGTTCCTCCGATCGTGCCGCCACCGGGCGCCGCGGTGGTGCCACCACGACCACCCGCCGCGGCGACCCCGCCCACGAAGCGCTCAGGTCTGGTCGGCGAGGTAGAGGATGACGGCCTTCACGCGGCGGTGGACGTCCGGCTCCTCGGACAGCCCGAGCTTGGAGAACACCGAGTTGATGTGCTTCTCGACGGCCCGCTCGGACAGGCCGAGCGCGCCGGCGATCCCGGCGTTGTTGCGGCCCTGGGCCATCTCGGCGAGGACCTCGCGCTCGCGGGGGGTGAGGCGGGTGAGCGGCGACTCCCGCTTACGCGACCGCGCGTCCACCAGCACCTCGACGACCCGCGGGTCGATCGTCGACCCGCCGGACGCCACCTCGCGGATGGCGCGCAGCAGCTCCTCCACGTCGGAGACCCGCTCCTTCAGGAGGTACGCGCGGCCGGCGGCGCCACTCTCCAGCAGGGCGAGCGTGTACCCCGGCTCGACGTACTGGCTCAGCACGACGACGCCGACCTCCGGATGGCGCTCGCGCAGCTCGGCGGCCGCCCGGACGCCCTCGTCGGTGCCGCTCGGCGGCATCCGGATGTCGGTGAGCACGACGTCGGGCCGGTGGGTGTCGACCGCGGCGTAGAGGCCGTCGAGGTCCTCACAGACCCCGGCCACCTCGATCTCGTCCTGGGCCTCGAGGAGACGGACGACGCCCTCGCGCACGAGGTAGTGATCCTCCGCCACCACGACCCGGATCATCGCTCCCACCTTCGTCCGCGACGCGCGACCACCGACGGCCCGCGTCCGCTCCAGCCACGTCGAGGCTATCCAGGCCCCCGTCGACGAGGGCGGTGCCCCCCTCCGCGTCCGGGACGGCGCACACCCACCCACCCGGCGGGGCGGGGTGGTGGCACGACCTCGCGGCGCGGGCTGCCCACCTTGAGCCGTCCGCCTCTGCCCGTCACCGTGATCCCGAGGATGAAGAGCTCGTGACCGGTCGGGTGTGCGGACAGGAGGAGGCGCGATGAGCGGCGCGTGGCGTGTCGCGTGGTACCGGCTCCGCACGACGTTTCGCCTGCGCTGGCCGGGCTATGTCGTCATCGTGCTCCTCGTCGGCGCCCTCGGGGGGCTGGCGATGGGCACGCTCGCCGCAGCGCGGCGCACGCAGTCCTCGTTCTCGGCCTTCGTCCGCAGCACGAACCCCTCCGACCTGCTCATCGGGTCGTCGCTGTTCAACCCGGCGCTCGGGAACAGCTCCGGGGACAACACCGCGCTGATCCACACGATCGGCCGGCTCCCGCACGTGCGCCACGTGGAGTCGGTCGGCGGCTTCTCGGCGACACCGCTCCAGCCGAGCGGCGCGCCGGTCGCGTCGTCCGCGAGCCTCTCGGTGCAGGCCGAAGGCAGCATCGACGGCCTCTACTTCCACATGGACCGCGTCACCGTGCTCCACGGACGCCTGGCGAACCCCGCCCGCGCCGACGAGTTCGTCACCGACGCCGGGACGGCCCGCACCTTCGGCTTCCATGTCGGCGAGGTCATCCCTTGGGGCTTCTACACGAACAGACAGGTCGGCCTGTCGAACAACGGGCCGACGTCGCCGCCGTTTCTGCGACAGAACGAGCGGCTCGTCGGCGTCGTGACGTTCAACACCACGGTCGTCCAGGACGAGATCGACGCCACGAACGCGTCGCTGATCACCCTGTTCACGCCGGCGCTCACCCGCGAGCTGACCCAGTGCTGCGTCACCTTCACGTTCAGCGGTCTGCAGCTCGCGCACGGCAGTCTCGCCGTCCCCGCCGTCGAGACCGAGCTGGGCCGTGTCCTGCCCTCGAACCTTCCCCACGACTACGGCACGAGCTCCACGACCGAGGCGAAGGCGAATTGGGCGCTCAAGCCCGAATCGATCGCCCTCGGCGTCTTCGGCGGCATCGCCGCGCTCGCGGCGCTCCTCATCGTGGGCCAGGTGATCAGTCGTCAGCTGCGTCTCGGCAGCGAGGAGGCCCGGACCCTGCGCGCGCTCGGCGCCGACCCGGCGATGACCATGAGCGACGGGCTGCTGGGGACGCTGCTCGCCGTGCTCGTCGGGACGCTGCTCGCCGTCGTCCTGGCCGTCGCGCTGTCGCCGCTCGCCCCGCTGGGCCCCGTCCGCGCGGTCTACCCGACGCGGGGCGTCGCGTTCGACTGGACCGTGCTCGGCGCCGGCGCCGCGGTGCTCGTCCTCGGGCTCGCGGCCGTGGCCGTCGTGCTCGCCCTCCGCGAGGCGCCCCAGCGGTCCGTCACCCGGGACGAGGCGAGGAGCGGCCGCACCTCCTCCGTCGCCACCGCCGCGGCCTCGGCCGGCCTGCCGCCTCCCGCCGTGGCGGGTATCCGCCTGGCGCTCGAGCCCGGCGCCGAACGGACCGCAGTGCCGGTGCGCTCGGCGATCGTCGGTGCCGCCCTCGCCATGCTCGTCGTCACCGCGACGCTCACGTTCGGGACGAGCCTGTCCACCCTCGTCTCCCACCCCGCCCTGTACGGCTGGAACTGGAACTACCTGCTGCTCGGCGGGCAAGGCGTCGGGACCATCCCACCGCAGTCGGCCGCGCTCCTCCGCGCCGACCGCTCGGTCACCGCGACGAGCGACCTCTACTTCGCCACCATGCAGATCGACGACCAGACCGTCGCGTCGCTCGGCGCCGTGCCCCGGGCCGCGGTCGCCCCGCCGCTGCTCAGCGGTCACGGCCTCGACGCGGCGAACCAGGTCGTGCTCGGCGCGACGACGCTCGCCGGGCTCCACAAGCACGTCGGCGACACGGTCGAGGTGCGTTACGGCTCGGCGCCGGCCGCGCGGCTGCGCATCGTTGGGACCGCCACGATGCCGACGATCGGCAGCGCGAACGCCGCGCAGCACCCGACCATGGGCACCGGCGCACTCCTCTCCTACCAGCTGATCCCGGCGTCGGTCCGCAACAGCTTCGAGAACACGCCCGACGGCCCGAACGCGCTGCTCGTCCGACTGCGTCCGGGCGCCGACGACGCGGCGGCCCGACGCCAGCTGCAACGGGTCGCCGCCGGGCTCAGCCTCCCGACCAACTACGGCGTGACCGTCGTGCCCGTGCAGCGACCTGCCGAGATCGTCAACTACCGGTCCATGGGGCAGACCCCGGCGATCCTCGGCGCGGCGCTCGGCGTCGGCGCCTTCGTCGCGCTCGGCCTGACGCTCACCGCCTCGGTCCGGCGCCGTCGCCAGGAGCTCGCGCTGCTCAAGACGCTCGGGTTCACGAAGCGCCAGCTGGCCGCGACGGTCGCCTGGCAGTCGAGCGTCGCCGTCCTGTTCGGGACGGTCGTCGGCGTCCCGATCGGCGTCGCGCTCGGCCGGTCGCTGTGGCTCCTCTTCGCCGACGGGATCCACGCCGTCGCCGACCCCAGCATCCCGTTCCTCTCCATCACGCTGCTCGCGATCGGGGCGGTCGTGCTGGCCAACCTCGTCGCGGCGATTCCCGGGCGCCTCGCCGCCCGCACGCCGACCGCCACGCTCCTGCGGGCCGAGTAGGCCCGCCCGCCGGAAGGACAAGCCGATGCGCATCGAATCGTCGATCACGAGCATCTCGTGGATCCCGTCGGAGGCCATCTCGGGCCTGCCGAAGGCCGGGTTCCTCTCCGGGGTCCTCCACTACGACGACCCGCCGCCCGACCACATCGAGCACCTCGGTGCCCTGCACGACGCGGAGCGGTTCCGGTTCGCCAATCGGCTCGCGGCCTGGGTCGAGGTCGAGGACGGACGCATCGTCGACGCGGGCTACGCCGGTGGCGGCTACATCACGCGCACCCGCATGCGCCTCGGGAAGGCCGAGATCGCGTTCGAGCCCGCGGCGTTCCCCGACCTGCAGGCGGCGCCGGCGCGCGACGAGTCCCGCGCCACCTTCGTCCAGACGACCGGTGGGCGGACCGGCATGCCGTTCCCGCGCCCGGTGCGACGCAAGCCGTTCTTCCAGTGGGCGTCACCGACCGTGTGGACGACGCTGCGGGTCACCATCGGCGCGGACGGCTCCTCGACGCGCGAGCTCGTGGGCGCGAGCGACTTCCCCCGGCACTGGGTGTACGACGACGGGGGGGAGCTCGTCGCGAAGGCGGGCCTCGCGTCGTTCCAGAAGTGGCAGCAGGCCGCGTTCGGGCGCCACAGCCCCTGGGGCAACGAGGACTCGCAGCCGCTCGTGACGGTGGCCGAGAGCGCCCTCGAGCGCCAGCTCTCGACGACGATCATGCGGGGCGGCGCGAAGCCCGCCATCCGGAAGGTGGCCCAGGACACGCTGCTGGCCGAGCAGGGTCAGCCCGGCGACGAGCTGTACCTCCTGCTCGACGGGGTGCTCACCGTCCGCGTCGACGACGAGCCGGTCGCCGAGCTGGGGCCCGGCGCCGTCATCGGGGAGCGCGCCGTCCTCGAGGGCGGGCACCGGACGGCGACGCTGCGTGCCGTGACCGACTGCGTGGTCGCCGTCGCCCCCGCCGACCAGCTCGACCCGGACCGCCTCGTGGACCTCGCCGCGCTTCACCGGCGCGAGGACGGGGCCGAGCGCCGCGCGTGTCGAGGCGCGTCCCGCGGCCGGTGTGTTAGACGGCACCGATGAGGGGGCGGCGATGACCGACGAGGAGCGCAGCGACGACGTGTTCGGCGCGTGGGGGCCCGCGGTGACGGTGCGCATCGAGCGCTCGGCCGCGTGGGCGTTCGCCCGGGCCGTCTGCGACGACAACCCTCGCTACGCCGTCGACGGCGGGGCCGTCCCGCCGACGTTCAGCTTCGCCTGGCTGTACAGCTGCGCGATCGCGTCGCCGTCCGGGGCGGTGCCGTCGCTCATGCCTCCCGGCGCCGACCTGTTCCGGCGCGGCGCCGCCCCGAACGGCGTGTTCCTGCACGGCGAGCAGCGCTTCACGTTCCACCGCCCCGTGGCGGTGGGCGCGGTGCTCGAGGGGCGGATGCGCATCGGGGAGCCCGTCGAGAAGCCGAGCAGCCGGGGGACGATGGTCATGACCCGCGTCCAGACGCGATGGACCGCCGACGGCGAGGCCGTCGTGACCGACGAGGCGACGTACATCCTCCTGCTCGCCGAATGACCGGCGCGCCCGAGGGGCGCTGGACACGGGCCCGGTAGCGTCCGCGCATGGACATCGCGACGGAGCCCGCGGCCGGCGCGTTCCTCGACCCGTCGCTGCTGCGCCTCTCGGGTCTCGAGCTGCTGCGCGCCTACCTCGCCGGACCCGAGCGGTGGGCCCCGATCGCGCACCTCACCGGGATGCACCCGACGCGTTTCGACCGTGGCCGGGCCACCTGCGTCATGCCGCTGTCCGACTGGCTGTGCGCGGCCGAGGGCGTGATCAGCCCGGCGGCCCTCATCATCCCGACGGACAGCGCGCTCGGCTCGGCGATCCACACCACGCTGCCCCCCAGGACGCTCTACACGACGGCGGAGCTCTCGATGACGTGGATCCGCCCCGTCGCGCCCGGCGGGCAGGTGACCGCGACGGGCGAGTGCGTGCACACGAGCCCGACCCTCGCGCTGTCCACGGCGCGGGTCACCGACGACGACGGGCAGCTCGTCGCGCACGCCACCGCGCGCTGCACCGTGTTCCCACCGCTGCCGGAGGTCCCCGAGCCCTCCGACGAGCCCGCGCCCCCCGACGGTCCTCCCGATCCCTACCTGCGTCCGCTCGACGCGCCGGTGCCACCGCCGGACCCGACGCGGAGCGGTCGCGCGCGCCTCGACGCGATGCGTGACGGCGCGGCGCCGCGGCCGCCGGTCGACCGCCTCTTCGCGTTCGAGCTGGAGGAGGTGGGCGACAGGTCGGTGACCGTGGCCGCGCCGTGCTCGCGCTGGCTGTGCGGGCCGGCCGGCAGCCTGCAAGGCGGCGTGCTCGCCGTGCTCGCCCACCGGGCCGCGTCGGCGGCGGCCGAGACGACGGTCGCGGCGGGCGGCGAGGTCACGGCGGTCGACCTGAAGGTCAACCTGCTGCGTCCCGTGCCGCCGAGCCACGCGTCACTCTCGGCGCGCGGCGAGGTCACCTACCGCGGTCGCGCGTCGGCGATCGCCGCGGCGACCGTTCACGACGCCGAGGGTCGAGCCGTCGCGCTGCTCACCGCGACGTTGACGGCCTCGTCACCGATCGGCTAGCGGGCCCTCCGAGGTGGGCCTGGCACGCCTGGGGAGGAGGACGTAGCGTGTTGGCGCGCACACCCTCGGCGTTGGGCGCCGCGACCAGGCTGCAAGGCCGCGGCACGAAGGGGAACATGGGATGGAGAGGCAGCGGCGGGGTGGACCAGACCCGTCCATCTGCGGGGTCGGCCTCGTCACGGGGTACGGCTGGGGCAAGAAGCACGCCTGGGACGGGCTCATGCGCAGTCAGTCCGCCGTCCGTCTGACCCCCGGTTACGGCTCGCTCTTCGACCGCGACTCCATCTACGTCTCGATCATCCCCGACGAGGGCGGCGTCAGCGGGGAGAGCAAGTTCACGCGCTCCCTGCGCTCCGCGGCGCGGGAGGCCGTCGAGGACGCCCGGGAGCGGGGATGGCGCCCGGGGCCGACGGTCGGGCTCGTCCACGCCGTCGTCCTCTCGGAGGTCGAGCTCTGGCGGGACTTCTACGGCCCCAAGCAGGGCCGGGCCAGCCGCCGCGAGTACGTACGCCTCATGCCGAGCACCGCCATCACTGGCCTCATGATCGAGCACGGCTTTCACGGGCCCTGCATGAGCGTGGTGGCGATGTGCGCCTCGGGGAACGCCGCGCTGCTCACCGCGAAGATGTGGATCGACGCCGGGATGGTCGACGACGTGCTCGTCGTCGCCACCGACGTGTCGGGGACGCCGGAGAACGCGTGGTCGTTCGTGGACCTGGGCGTGGTGATCGTCGACCGCCCGCCGCTCGAGGCGTGCCGGCCCTTCCAGGAGGGGAGCCGTGGCTTCGTCGGCGGTGAGGCATCCGTCGGGCTCATCGTGTCGGGCCACTCCGAGGGCGCGTACGCCGACGTGCGCGGCGGCGCGATGAGCCATGACGCGCACCACGCGATCTCGCTCGCCGCGAAGCCCGAGCAGATCCGGGCCTGCTACGAGGCGGCGCTGCGGAACTCGGGCGTCGACAAGGACGAGGTCGTCTACTTCAACGCCCACGGCCCCGGGACGCGCCAGTGCGACACCGCCGAGGCGGCGCTCTTCGACGAGCTGTTCCCCGACGCGGCCGGCATCTACTCGTTCAAGCCCCTCGTCGGGCACTGCCAGGGCGCGGCCGCGGCGGTCGAGGTGGCGATCCAGTGCCTCGCCTACGAGGAGGGCACGATCCCCGCGCCTCCGCAGGTGGCGCCGGGGCACCCCCGCCTCCTCTCGGGGCCGGTCGAGCGTCGCCCGGGCGTGACCTTCAAGTCCTCGATCGGCATGGGCGGCTACAACACGGCGCTCGTCCTCGACGAGCCCGGCGTCTGAGCCGACCCCCGATCGGCCCCGTCGGAACGGGGTTCTCCACACCCGGCGCGAAAGGCACATCCCGGCGCGCCGTTGCCCCCGGCACCACGGCCGCTGACCGCGCGCCCCCGCTCACCCTCAGTGCTACCCTGTTGCGGCTGGGGCCACTGGGGCCCCTGTGGCTAGATATCTGAGGACACTTCGCAGCCTGGGGATAAACCGGCGCGAGGTTCTGGCCGAGTCAAAAGGGCAGTGAAACGGGTGCGTCGAGGGGACGACGGTGCAACCTGACACGCTCGATCTCGAGCGAGCCGATCCGATGGCGCGGCTGTGGCGCGTCGCCAGCTTCGAGTTCGACCTGCCCAGCGACGTCGTCTACTGGTTCGACGATCCCGGCGCGGCGCTGAACCTGCACGAGGCCGACGCCGCCGCGCTG
Source organism: uncultured Actinomycetes bacterium (assembly GCA_963731625.1). Taxonomy (GTDB): domain Bacteria; phylum Actinomycetota; class Acidimicrobiia; order IMCC26256; family PALSA-555; genus PALSA-555. The sequence continues at coordinate 108,045 of CAVSWH010000001.1, read as the reverse complement.
CTCGAGCCGGTGCTCGTCGCGGCGCGGCAGGGCGCGCCGTGGGACCACTACGACCTGCACCGCACGGTCGAGGACCGCGCCGGTGACGCCGTCGACCTGCGCGTCCAGGCGCGCCTGCTCTACGCGCGCGACGAGACCGTCGCCGGCGTCGTCGGGATCGTCACCGACGTCTCGGAGCAGCGGCGCGGGGAACGCGAGCTGCGCGGCGTCCTCGACCGCTACCAGCGCCTCGTCGAGCTGAACCCCGACCCCGTCGTCGTGCACCAGGCCGGCATCGTCCGCTACGTGAGCCCGGCGACCCTCGAGGTCTCGGGCGTGAAGGACCCGAGCGAGTGGGTCGGGCGCGGCATCCTCGACTTCATCCACCCGTCCTCCCTCGAGGCCACGCTCGAGCGGATCGCCGGGCTCACCGAGCCGGGCATGGTCTCCGAGCCGAGCGAGGTGCTGCTCCTCGGTCCCGACGGCCAGCCCCGCCCCTACGAATTGATCAGCGTCTGCATCGAGTGGGACGGCGACATCGCCCACCAGGTGATCCTGCGCAGCATGGCCGAGCGCCGCCGCGCCGAGGCCGCGCTGCGCTACCAGGCGAGCCTCATCACCCACGTCTCGGACGCGATCGTCGCCGCCGACCTCCACGGCACCATCCGCGGCTGGAACCCGGCCGCCGAGGCGCTCTACGGGCGCTCGGCGGTCGAGGCGGTCGGGCGCACCGTGCGCGAGGTGCTCGGCCCCGACGCGGTGGAGCCAGACGGCACGACCCGCTCCGGCGAGGCCGAGCACCGCCGGGCCGACGGCGCGACGCTGCTCGTCAACGTCGTCGTCGCGCCGCTGCGCGACGACCTCGGCGACCTGACCGGCAGCGTCGCCGTGTGCACCGACCTGAGCGCCCGCCTCGAGCGTCGGGCCGCCGAGGCCCGCTTCCGCGTCGTCGTCGAGGCCCTGGAGGAGGGCGTCATCGTCGTCGACCGCGACGACACCATCGTGTCGGTGAACGCGTCCGCCCGCGCCATGATCGGGGACTGGCTGCGCGTCGGGCTCTCCACCGCCTCGGTGCTCGAGCGCTGGCCCACGATGTCCGAGCAGGGGTTGCCGTACACCCTCGACGACCACCCGCTCGCGCTGGCGCTGCGCACCGGCACGCCGCAGAGCCGCGTCGTGATCGGGACCGTCGACGAGACCTTCACGCGGTGGTTTGCCCTGAGCGCCCAGCCCCTCGCCGACGCCGGCCCCCAAGGCGACGCGGTGGCGTGCTCGTTCACCGAGATCACCGACCGCAAGCGCGTCGAGGAGGCGCTCAGCTTCCAGGCGACCCACGACCCCCTCACCCGGCTCCCGAACCGCGACCAGATCCTCGAGACCCTCAACCGGGCGGCAGCCGACGAGCGCGAGGGCGTGCGCGCCGCGCTGCTCCTGATCGACTTCGACCGCTTCAAGATGGTGAACGACACGTTCGGCCACGCGGTCGGCGACCGCGTCCTCGAGACGGTCGCCACCCGGATCGCCGGCGTCGTCGGCGCCCAGGGCGAGCTCGGCCGCCTGGCCGGGGACGAGTTCGTCGTCGTGTGCCCGGGGATCCACGACCCGGCGAGCGCCCGCGAGCTCGCCGTGAAGGTCGGCGAGGCGATCCAGGAGCCGGTCCGGCTCCCGTCAGGTCGCGAGCTCACCGTCACGGCCAGCATCGGCATCGCGTGCGACGCCGTGGGCGTCCAGGCCCCCGAGGTGCTGCTCTCCCACGCCGACGTCGCGATGTACCGGGCGAAGGAGCGGGGACGTGACCGGGTCGAGGTCTTCGACGAGCCGATGCAGGCCGCCATGTCGCGGCGCCTCCTCATCCACGAGGGGCTGCGCCGGGCCGTCGACACCGACGAGCTCACGATCCACTACCAGCCGATCGTGCGGGGCTGGGACCGCGCCACGGTCGGTGTCGAGGCCCTCGCCCGCTGGCAGCACCACGGCCTGGGCCCGGTCTCGCCGGCCGAGTTCATCCCGGTCGCCGAGGACACCGGGCTCATGACCGAGCTCGGCGGGCGCATCCTCCAGCACGCGTGCGGCGACCTGGCCCGCTGGACCCGCGAGCAGCGCTGCCCGCCGGACCTGGCGCTCAACGTGAACATCTCGGCGCGCCAGCTGACCGACCTCGGCCTCGTGAACGTCATCTCGCGCACGCTCACCGACACCGGCCTCGAGGCCGACCGGCTCTGGCTCGAGGTCACCGAGACGGTCCTCATGGAGGACGCCGACCACATCGCGTCGGCGCTGAAGGAGCTGCGGGCCGTCGGCGTGCACCTGGCGATCGACGACTTCGGGACCGGCTACTCGTCGCTCGCGTACCTGAAGCGGTTCCCGGTCGAGGCGCTGAAGATCGACCAGTCCTTCGTCCAGGAGCTCGGGTCGGACCCCGAGTCGCAGGCGATCGTCGCGGCGATCGTCACGCTGGCGCAGTCGCTGCACCTCCTCACGATCGCCGAGGGGATCGAGACCGAGGACCAGCTCAACCGCCTGCGCGAGCTCGGCTGTGACCTACTCCAGGGCTACTTCCTTGCCCCGCCGAAGGCCTCGCACCTGATGTACCTGCCACGGCGCGGCGAGAAGCTGCCGCCCGCCCCGGTGGGCCCGCTCGCCGGCTGAGATCAGCGCAGGTCGTAGGCCGCGAGGTCGGGGCCGGCCATCTCGGCACGGAAGCGGTCGAACGAGAACGGCCACACCGCGGGCACGCCCCGGTCGTCGAGGTACCAGCTGCGACAGCCCGTCATCCAGATTGTGCCCTTCGCCGCCTCGGTGCGCTCGGCCTCGAGCGCGGCGGTCGCCTCCTCGGTCGGGCTGACCTCCCGGCACTCGCCGGCGCGCAGCCGGTCCACGAGCTGGAGGACGTAGCCGAACTGCAGCTCGGCGACGTCGATGAGCGAGAAGTTGCCGACCGGGCCGTTCGGGCCGTTCAGCATGAAGAAGTTCGGGAAGTGCGGGATCGAGATCGACAGGTAGGCGCTCGGCCGCTGCTTCCACTCGTCGGTGAGCGTGTGCCCGTCGCGCCCCACGACCTGCAGTGGGCGCATGAACGCGTGGGCCTGGAAACCCGTGGCGAGCACGAGGACGTCGAGCCCGTGCAGCGCCCCGTCGCGGGTCCGCACGCCCCGCGCCTCGATGCGCTCGATCGGCTCGGTGACGAGCTCGGCGTTCGGGCGCTGGATCGCGTCGTAGAACTGGCCGGACACGACGAGGCGCTTGCACGCCGCCCGGTAGCTCGGCCGGAGCCGCTCGCGCAGCACCGGGTCGTGCACCGCGCCCTCGAGGTGCTCGCGGCACAGCCGCTCGACGAGCTGCATCTCGGGTGAGTCGGCGTGGACGATCGCGTTGGCGAACACGTCGAACTGCTCGCAGAGCTTGTCGTGCAGGCCGTGCAGCTGCGTCGGGTCGTCCCGGAACCCGGCCCGCTCCTCGTCGGAGTACGCCGGGTTCTCCTGGGGCATGATCCACTGCGCCGTGCGCTGGAACAGCGACAGCTGCGCCACCTCGTCGACGATCGCCCCGACGATCTGCACCGCGGTCGACCCCGTGCCCACGACGCCCACCCGGGCCCCGCCGATGGCGACATCGTGGTCCCAGCGCGAGCTGTGGAACGCCGCGCCCTCGAAGTCGCCGAGTCCCTCGAGCGCGGGGACGTGGGGATGGTGGAGCACGCCGGTCGCGGCGACGACCACGTCCACCTCGTCGTGGTGGCCCGACGCTGTCGTGAGGTGCCAGCGGCCGTCGGCGAACTCGCAGCAGATGACCTCGTCGCCGAAGCGGGCGTGCGCGTCCAGATCGTGGTCGCGGGCGACCCGCTCGAAGTAGGCCTGGATCTCGGGCCCGGGCGAATAGCGGTGCGTCCAGTCCGGCGTGAGGGCGAACGAGTACGAGTAGAGGTGCGACGGCACGTCGCACGCGAGCCCGGGGTAGGTGTTCTCGCGCCACGTGCCGCCCGGCCGGTCGGCCTTCTCGTAGACGGTGAAGTCGGTGTAGCCCGCCTCGGTGAGCTTGATGGCGCTCAGGATCCCGGCCATGCCGGCACCGATGACGGCGAAGCGCAGGTGTCGTGGCTCGGCGGCGACCGCCATCAGGCGTGCTCGCAGGCGCGGATCGCGGCGTCAGCCGCGTGCTCGGTCGCGAGCTTGGCGCCCTTCGCCATGCGCATCATCGCCGGCAGCCGCCCCGGATGGCGGAGGAAGAACCGCAGGACCGCCCCGCCGTTCGGCGTGCCGTCCTGGTTGGACAGGTGGAAGACCTCCTCGGTGACCGTCCCGTCGCTCGCGCGGTCGCTGATGGCCCGGAACACCGACCAGGGGATCCCGCGGCGCTCCGCCACGTCGGCGATCGCCGCCGTCTCCATGTCGAGGCAGACCACGCCCGCGTTCGCGGAGCCCGGCGACGACGTCCACCTCGGTCGTCAGGTCGTCACCCGTCCACATCGTCCCGTGCGGGGTGCCCCCACCGAGCGGGGCCGGCCGGTGCTCGGTCCTCGTCGCGGCGTCGACGACGACCTCGGGGAGCACGAGCGTCCCGATCGGGGTCTCGTCCTCCACGGCGCCGGTGATGCCCACGACGACCACGCGGGCCACGCCGACCGCGTCGAGGAGCCGTTCGGTGCCGTCACGGGCCAGCGTCGTGCCCATGCCGGTGACGATGGCGACGACCCGCCGACCGTCGAGCGTGCCCTCGTACGCGGGCGAACCGCCGAGCTCGGTCCTGCGCAGCGCCAACCGGCGGACGAGGGGCTTCACCTCCATCGGCATCGCGCAGATGAAGGCGAGCGCCTCGTCGCCGTCGTTCACCCGTCCAGTGTGCCGGACGGCCGCGACGCCCGGCCAGACGACCGCGCCGCCGAGCCCGTCGGGCGCGGCGCGCGCGTGCGCTTAGTGTCCGTCGAGCTGCGTGCGGGACTGCGCGTCGTCCTGGCGCTGGGCGCGCTTCTGGCGCTTCGCCGCCCGCTTCTCAGTGAGCGACTTCCCTTGCTTCTTGTCGTTCGCTCGTTTTGGGGACTTGTCTCCCATGGGGACCCCTCTCGGTCCGGTGCCGCGCCATCATGGCCGACCACGCCGCCCGATGGGGGCATCCCGCGGCGGGCCTCGTCAGCTGGCGCTGTCGAGGAGCCCGTCGCTTGGATGACGGGGCGTCAGGCCCAGGGCCCGAGCGCGGGCAGGTCGGGGCGCGCCAGGCGGCCATAGAGCCAGGCGAGCTCGGCGCGGGCGTCGAGGCGCCCGGGCGCGGGTGCCGTCGTGCCGTCCGGCAGGCGCCGGGGGAGCGTGGCCCGCATCGGCTCGAGCCACCGGTCGACGAACGCGTCGTCCCAGTCGGCAGCGCTCACGCCGAGGCCGAGGTCGACGACGTGCACCCCCAGCTCCTGCCAGCGGCGCGCCGGCAGCGTCCCGAGGGTCCGCACGGTGCCGCTCACGTCGCGGCTGGTCTGGTCCCACGCGCCGGCCGGCACGCGGTCCCAGGCCGCCTCGAGCGCGTCGGCCGAGGCGACGACGTCGGCGACGAGCGCGGCGGCGGGGCGTGTCGCGCCCGCGTCGATCTCGGCCGCCCGCGCGGGGAAGCCGCCGGGGTACTGGTCGACGACGTGGCCCTCGATCGCCGCGTCGGCGCGGCGCCGGTGGCTGTCCGCGTTGCGGGCCACGTGGGTGAGCACGTGGCCGACCGACCAGTCGGGGAGCGCGCTCGGCCGTCTGGCCTCCTCGTCGCGCAGGGCGGCGATCGCCGCCTGGAACCGGTGCTGGGCGGCACGCACCTGTGCTCGGTCGTCCTCGAGGCTCACCGGGCGACGGTACCGAGTGGCGCACGGCGGGCCCAGGGTGATTGCCGCTGGTCGCTACGGTCCGCGACAGCAGCCCGGACCCTGGGGCAGCGTCTGGAGGCGCGACGCGAGCTCGCGCAGCTGGGACTGCAGCAGCGTCAGGCCCTCCACGACGGACGGGGGGAGCGTCGTCGAGCGCGGCGTGGCCGGCCCGGGCGGCGGCGTGGGCGGCGGACGCCGGGGCGCGCCACGCCACGCGGCGACCGGCGTCACGGATGGCCCGACGCGCGCCGGGACGCTCGCCAGCGCGAACCGCCCGACGTTCGTCCCGCCGTGCGCCGGGTCGCTCCACAGCAGCATCCGCCCGCTCGGATCGAAGTAGAACTCGGGCACGATGCCGTTGCCGTCGGTGAGCCGACGGATCGCGCCGCTGGCGAGGTCGCGCTCGTACAGGTCGGTGCGGAACCCCGGGTCGCTGATCGTGAGCTCGAACATCGGCCCGAAGGTCTCGTTCTGGAGGGGCGGGGCGAACCCGATCTGGCGTGCCGCGGTGATCACCGTCTGGTACCAGGTGGGGGAGCCGCGGCTCGACATCCACACGACGTCGCGCATGTCGGGCGTGAACACCGCCTGTTCGTCCCACGCCGGGCTGTCGTCGGTCAGGTGCACGATCTGGGGGTGCGCCAGCGACGCGCCGTGCCCGGACAGGCGCAGGTAGTAGAGCTCGAGGTTCAGCCAGCCCGACCCGCCTTGGCCCATCGCGGTGTAGAGGAACCCGCTCCCGTCCGGGGCCCACACCTGGGTCTCGTAGCCGCTGTCGATCGCGGGGCCGACGACCGTCGCCGGCCCGAGCCGTGGCGCGCGGCCGCCCGCGAAGTCGGCGACGAGCATCGTCCACTGCGTCCCGCCCGCGTCGAGCGGCGCGTAGCCGACGTGCGTCCACACGATCCGACGGCCGTCCGGCGACCAGGCCGGGTGGTAGTTGTCGTAGACGACGCCGGCGGGCTCGAAGGCCAGGCCAGGCGCGGTGAGCCGGGTCACGTCGGTGCCGTCGGGGCGCATCACGTACAGATCGGTGCCGACGCCGCCGAGGCACGGCGCGCCGAACGTCACGGGCGCGCCGCGCCACGAGCAGAACAGGATCCAGTCGCCTTGGGGGCGCTCCTGCGGGAAGCCGTTCGGGCCGGGCTGGCCGCACGTGAGGCAGTGCCGGTCGGCGCCCGCGAGCGTCGAGACGTACACCTGGTTGGTCCCCGCGCCGTCGGGCTCGTTCGACAGGACGCGCCCGTCGGGCGTCCACGACGGGTCCTGCCCGAACGCCACCGGGTTCGGGCGGACGGTGAACGGCGCCTCGAAGTACGGGTTCGGCGCCGCCCCGGGGGCGGCCGACGCCGCCGGCAGGCCCGCGAGCGTCAGCGTGAGGCCGAGGGCCAGCACGCCGAGCGCACGCGTCCGCTGCGAGCGGCGCACGGCACGCGTCACTGGGTGCCCGCCGGGACGTCGCGCGTCACGTACCGCAGCGCCGCGTCGAGGTTCTCGGCCGCGGGACGCGTCGCGTCGAGCACGAGCCGCGGCTCGGCCCACGGCGTCGAGCGGGCGCGGACGTCCTCGACGTCGGACCACGTGAGCTCGTCCCAGTCGGGGATGCTGCGGTCGCGCCCGACGACCCGCCCGCGGTGCAGCGCGGCGTCGGAGCACACGCACTCGATCAGACGGAACCGCGCGTCGGCGTCGTCGGCGAGCGTCCGCCACGCCGCGCGCGACTCGGCTGGGCGCGCCACCGTGTCGAGGATCGCCGACTGCCCGCGACCCAGCTGCTGACCGGCCAGCGTCGCCAGGAGATGCTCCGCGACCCGCCACGAGTCGTGGCCGCGGGTGACGCCGTCTCGGCGAAGCGACGCCTCGATCCAGTCCTTGTTGAACACCGGGACGTCGAGGCGGGCGGCGAGCCCGTCCGCGAGGGTGCTCTTCCCGGTGCCGGGAAGCCCGCCGACGACGACGAGGGTCGGATGCACCCGATCGCCTACTCCGGGTAGAGCCGGAAGCCGGGCAGCCGGCGGTGGGTCATCGATGCGTAGAAGCCCTGGGCGGCATCCTCGGACAAGAGGTCGACGCGCTCCCCACCGGCGCGCCGGAAGGCCTCCCGCACGAGCGTGCGCGCGATGCCCCGACCCCGATGCGCCGCGGCGACGACGAGGAGCGAGAGGTAGGCCTGGATTTCGCCGTCGCTCAGCATCGTGGCGAACCCGAGCACCTCGGCGTCCTCGCACGCCACGACCGTCGTCACGCCGGGCGCGACCAGCGCACGCGCGGCGCGGGCCGGGTCGGCGGGGAAGGACGGCCACCCCTCGGCGGCGCACAACGCGACGATGGCGTCGAGCTGTGACGCGTCGAAGGGCGCGTGCTGGACGCCCATGCGAGGACCCTACTGGCGGGGGCACGCCACGGGCCGGGCGGTGCCGCCCAGGGTCGGCGGCCGACCCGTCCGGGTCTACGGTGCGGGCATGACCGCGACCACCCCGTTCTTCCTGTCAGGCAACTTCGCGCCGGTCACCGACGAGGTGACGGCGACCGATCTGGCGGTGACCGGCGCGCTGCCACGCGAGCTGGTCGGGCGCTTCGTGCGCAACGGCCCGAACCCCCACGCCGGCGTGTCGCCGCACTGGTTCCTCGGCGACGGGATGCTGCACGGCATCGAGCTGGACGAGGGCCGCGCCCGCTGGTACCGGAACCGCTACGTGCGCACGCGCCAGCTCAGCGGCGACGGCACCTTCGTCGACGACCAGGGCCACGTCGACCTGACCGTCGGGCCGGCGAACACGCACGTGATCGGCCACGCCGGCCGCATCCTGGCGCTCGTCGAGTCCGGCTATCCCTACGAGGTCACGCCCGAGCTCGACACGGTCGGCGCGTTCGACTTCGACGGCCGGCTGCGCACGGCGATGACCGCCCACCCCAAGCTGGATCCGGGGACGGGCGAGCTCCACTTCTTCGGGTACGGCTTCCTCCCGCCGTACCTCACGTACCACGTCGCCGACGCGGCCGGGACGCTCGTCCGCAGCGAGCAGATCACGGTGCCGGGCCCGACGATGATGCACGACTTCAACCTCACGGAGCACCACGTCGTGTTCATGGACCTGCCCGTCGTCTTCGACGTCGAGCTGGCGATGCAGGGCACGATGCCGTACCGCTGGGACGACGACTACGGCGCGCGCCTCGGCGTCCTGCCTCGGGGCGGCACGGACGCCGACGTCCGGTGGTTCGAGATCGACCCCTGCTACGTGTTCCACCCGATGAACGCCTACGACGGCGACGGGACCATCACGCTCGACGTGGCGCGCTACCCCACGCTGTGGGCCGGGAAGAACACCGAGTTCGACGACGGCGCCCACCTGACCCGCTGGACGATCGACCTCACCGGCGGCGGCGTGAAGGAGGAGCAGCTCGACGACCGCGCCACCGAGTTCCCCCGCGTGGACCCGCGCGTCGTCGGCCGACACCACCGGTACGGCTACGCCGTGGAGACGGTGCCGGGCGATGACACGAGAAGCGGGATGCTCGTGAAGTACGACCAGGTCGACGGTCGGTCCCAGCCCCACGACTTCGGGGTGGGACGGGAGGCCGGCGAGCCGGTGTTCGTGCCCGCGGCCGAGGGACGCGCCGAGGACGAGGGCTGGGTGATGACCTACGTCTACGACGCGGCCCGCGACACGAGCGACTTCGTCGTGCTCGACGCCACGGACTTCGACGGCCCGCCGGTGGCGACGGTGCCGCTCCCGCAGCGCGTCCCCGTCGGGTTTCACGGCTCCTGGATCCCCGACGCCTGAGGGGCGCCCAGGCGGAGCTCCGCGTCGGACCTGAGCGCAGGACGTGGCCCGCTCGTCGCCCACCGCGCTCAACCGAGCCCTCGACGAGCTCTACGCGGCGACGCCCGAGGAGTTCGTGCTCGTGCGGGCGCGCCTGGAGCGCGAGCTGCGCGACGCCGGCGAGACGGACGCCGCCGCCGACGTTCGGGCGCGGCGGCGCCCGAACCTCGCCGCGTGGGCGTGCAACCGGCTGGCCCGCACGGACCCGGAGGGGGTGGCGGCGCTGCTCGACGCCACCCGCCGCGTGGTCGACGCCCAGGCGCGCGCCGGGCCTGGTGCCCGCGCCGCCGCGCTCCGCGACGCGGCACGGGAGCGCAACGAGCTCGTCGACCGCCTCACCGACGCGGCCGTCGGCGGCTTGCGCGGGCGCGTGCCGCAACCCGAGGGCTACCGGGCCAACATTGCAGCGACGCTCGACGCGGCCTCTCTTGAGCCCGAGCACGCCGACGAGCTCCGCGCCGGCCGGCTGACGCGCGCGCTCGCCGCGCCGGCCGGCTTCGGTCCGCTCGGCGCGCCGAGCACCGTGGCGACGGGCGACGACGAGCGCGACGCGGCCGAGCGTGCGCGGGAGACGATCGGCATCGCCAAGCGGGACGCGACGGCCGCGGCCAACGCCGCCAAGACGGCCGCGTCCGAGCTCACGAGCGCGACGCTGCGCGCCGATGCCGCGACGGCCCACCTCGAGGAGGTCGAGCGGGCGCTCGAGCGCGCCCGGGCGAACGTCGCCCAGACCGCCGAGTACGCCCGCACGGCCCAGGCACGCGCCGACGAGACCGGCGCGGCCGCCGAGGCCGCGGCGGCCACGCTCCGAGCCGCCGAGCAGGCCGTCCCCAAGCGTCGCTGAGGGGCGCACGCCCGCCCCCCGGCAGCGACGTCCCGGCACCAATAGAGTTGGGCCGTGGTCCTGACCCCCACGACCGATCTGGCGGTCGACGCCATCGACTTCGGCGACATGTCGCTCTGGGAGCGCACGGACTGGCCGGGGATGTTCGCCGCCTTGCGCCAGGAGCGCCCGGTGTCGTGGCACACCGAGCCCGAGATCCCGGGCCTCACCATGGGCGCCGGCCCGGGTTTCTGGTCGCTCGTCCGCTACGACGACATCGTCCATGCCAGCCGGCACCCCGAGGTGTTCCTGTCCGGCAAGGGCACGAACATCCCGGACTTCCCGCCCGAGGTGTACGAGTTCCTCGGCTCCATGATCAACATGGACCCGCCCCGCCACACCCAGTTCCGGCTCATCGTGAACCGCGGCTTCACGCCCCGCCAGGTCGGTCTCATCGAGCAGAGCGTCCACGACCGGGCACGCGCCATCGTCGACGCCGTCGCCGAGAAGGGCGCCTGCGACTTCGTGAGCGAGATCGCCGCGGCCCTCCCGCTCCAGATCATCTGCGACATGCTGGGCATCCCCGAGTCCGACTACCACTGGGTCTTCGAGAAGACGAACGTCGTGCTCGGCGCCGGCGACCCCGAGTACGGCGAGGAGATCACCGCCGCGTTCCTCGCCGCGCAAGAGCTCTGGCAGTACGCCCAACAGCTGCGCGCCGACCGCCTCGAGCATCCCCGCGACGACATCACGACCGCGATCTCCCAGGCCGAGGTCGAGGGCCACAGCCTCACCGCGGAGGAGTTCGGGTCGTTCTTCGTGCTGCTCGTCGTGGCCGGCAACGAGACGACCCGCAACGCGATCAGCCACGGGATGCTCGCCCTCACCGACAACCCGGCGGAGAAGCGGCGCTGGCTCGACGACTACGAGAACGTCGCGCCGACCGCGGTCGAGGAGATCATCCGCTGGTCGACGCCGGTCATCCACTTCCGCCGGACCTGCGCGGGCCAGGACGTCGAGCTCGGTGGCCAGCGAATCGAGGAGGGCCAGAAGATCGTCCTCTGGTACAACTCGGCGAACCGCGACGAGGCCTACTTCGACGACCCGTACCGCTTCGACGTCACCCGAGAGCCGAACGAGCACCTCGGCTTCGGTGGCGGGGGACCGCACTTCTGCCTCGGCGCCCACCTCGCGCGGCGCGAGATCCGGGTCATGTTCGACGAGCTGCTCCAGCGGCTCCCCGACATCGAGGTCACCGGGAAGCCCGAGATGCTGCGCTCGAACTTCATCCACGGCATCAAACGGATGCCGGTCGCCTTCAGCCCGGCCTGAGCCGCCGCGGCAGCTCCTCGGCCGAGCCGGCGACGCGCGGCGTCGGTCAGGCGGGGGCGAACTCCACGGGGACTGCCTCGTAGGCGCACGCGAACGCGCTCGGGACGCGGCGTGGCTCGGCGCCGGCCGCCAGGTGCCACTCGGGGATCCGGCGCACCAGTTCCTCGAAGAGCACGCCGATCTCGAGTCGGGCGAGCGACGCCCCCAGGCAGAAGTGGGTGCCGAACCCGAAGGCGACGTGATGGTTGTGCTGTCGGGTGACGTCGAGCCGGTCGGGGTCCTCGAAGGCCCGCTCGTCGCGGTTGGCCGACGAGTACATGAGGAGCAGCTCGTCGCCGGCGTGGATCTCGTGCCCATGGAGCTCGTGGTCCTCGGTCGCCGTGCGCCGCATGTTGAGGATCGGCGTGACCCAGCGGATGAACTCCTCGACGCCGGTGTCGGCCAGGATCCCGGGGTCGGCGGCGAGCAGGGCTCGCTGGTCGGGATGGCGGGCGAGCTCGAGGCACATGGTCCCGATCACGGTGCGCGTCGTCTCGGCGCCACCGTCGAGGAGCAGCAGCGCCTCGTGCACGATCTCGTCGTCGCTCATCGGCCGTGTCGTCCCGTCGGGGAACGTGACGTCGGCGTGGGCCCAGACCGACAGCAGGTCGTCGCGCGGCTCGGCCCGGCGCGCCGCGAGCGTCTCGAGCGCGGCGTCGGCGAACTCGAGGACGGCCGTCATCGTCGCCTCGCCCGGCTGGGGGCGCGCGCCGTCGACCGGGTAGGTCCCGCCGGACAGCATCGTGACCTCGGACCACTGCTGGCAGCGAGGCGCGAGGTCGGCGGAGAAGCCGAGCATCTCGCAGATCACCCGCGCCGGGAGCGGCGCGGCGAGGTCGTGCACGACCTCGCACTCGCCCCGCGGCGCGACGCGGTCGAGCAGTGTCGTGACGACGCCGCGGACGCGCTCCTCGTGGCTCTTCACCGACCGGGGCGTGAACCGCCGGGCGACGAGTCGTCGCTTGTTCTGGTGGAGCGGGTCGTCGTTGTTGATCGACGACACGTCACCCACGATGCGGGGCCGCGAGCCCTGCGACGAGGTGTACCGGTCCGGGTCCTTCTCGACGTCGACGACGTCCTGGTAGCGGCTGATGCCCCAGATCTCGTTGACGGCGTCCCGGTAGACGGGGGCCTCGTCACGCAGGCGCCGGTAGGTCGGGACCGGGTCGTCGGCGTAGAAGCGACCGTCGAGCAGGTTCACGTCGAGGCCCATGACCCTCCCGGCGTCGGCGTCTCGGGCGGCAGGGTACCGTGCCCCGCCGTGACCACCGGGTGGGAGCCGCCGCCGCGCCTCGACACGCGACTCAGCGTCCTGACGTGGAATCTCTGGTGGCGCTTCGGCCCGTGGGCCACGCGCCAGCCCGCCATCGCCGCGACGCTGGCGCGCCTCGCACCTGACGTGGTCTGCCTCCAGGAGGTGTGGGCGTCCCCCGACGGGGAGCGCCAGGCCGAGCAGCTCGCCGCGGCGCTCGGCGGCTACCACGTCGCCGAGGCCGCCGGCGTCGGCTTCGACCTCGCCAAGCACAGCCTCGGCAACGCCGTGCTCTCCCGCTGGCCGATCCGCGCGGTCGAGGAGCGGCGCCTGCCGGCGCCCGCCGGCCTGGACGAGCTGCGCGTCGTGCTCCGGGCCGAGCTCGACGGCCCACGCGGCCCCGTCGAGGTCTTCACCACGCACCTGAACTTCCGCCTCGACCAGAGCGACGTGCGCCAGGACCAGGTGCGCGCCGTCTGCGAGTTCATCGCCGAGACGACCCCGTCCCGGACCTATCCGCCGGTGCTGTGCGGCGACTTCAACGCCGAGCCCGGCGCCGACGAGATGCGCATGCTCACCGGGCTCGCCGCCGTCCCGGTGCCCACGCTCGTGTTCCTCGACGCCTGGCTCGCCGCAGGCGACGGCGGGCCGGGCTCCACGTGGCGCAACGCCAACCCGTTCGCCGCGGCCGACTGCGAGCCGGACCGCCGCATCGACTACGTCCTCGTCGGCTACCCCCGTGACCACGGCACCGGGCAGGTCGTGACCGCCCGCCTCGAGGGCCGGGACCCCGTCGACGGCGTGTATCCGTCGGACCACTGCGCCGTCTACACCGAGCTGCGCTACTGATCCGGCAGTCGACTGGCCGCTCTCGGAGCCGGTCGGCAAGAATGGGCCCCCTGATGGGCATCGAGAGCCGCGATTCCGTGTCCCTGAAGCCGGCCGAGCTCGACGAGCTCGGCCAATTCGTTGCCTCGATTGGGCTGCCGGTGTCCGACCAGGCGCTTGACCACCACGTCGAGCAGTTCCCGCTGGTGGCGCTCTGCAGCGAGGACGACGACCTCCACGGCTTCATGTTCGGGTCCCTCGAGCGCATCGGCGGCACGCCGTGCGTCCTGTGGGGCCTCGGCGCCACCAAGAAGGGCCGCACCGCCCGGGCCACCCTCGAGGCGCTCGTCGGCGAGCTCTACCGCCGGGCCGCGATCTCGTTCCCCGACGAGGACGTCCTCGTCGCCGGGCGCGTCGCCCAGCCCGCCGCCTACGCCGTCCTCCTCGAGCTCGCCGACGTCTGCCCCCGCCCCGGCTACTCCCCGAACGGGGAGGAGCGGGCCTGGGGACGGCGGCTCGCCCGCCGCTTCGGCTGCGACAGCAAGTACGACGACCGCAAGTTCAAGGTGAAGGCGAGCGGCACGTCCCAGGCGGTGCTCGACTCCCGCCACGTGAAGCTCGGCGGGAAGGCCGCCACCGATCTCGTCGGGACCGTCCGGCCCGAGAGGGGTGAGGCGCTCATCGCCTACGGCTGGGCGATGGCCGAGGCCCTCGCCGGCGACCTCGGCCGCCGCCGGTAGCTCAGCGCGGCGCCGCCACCGCGACGTCGAGGGCGCGCCGCAGCGCCTCGGGTTCCGTCACCGGCGCCTGGCACGCGAACCGCTCGCACACGTACGCGGTCGCCGCGCCGTCCAGCAGCGGCCGGTCGGCGAGCAGCGGTGACCGGTCCGCGCCGACGCCACCCGGCGCGCTGAGCGTCACCGCGTTCGGCAGCAGCCGGCCCCACACCTCTCGGCGCAGGGCGTCCAGAGCGGGTCCGTCGCCGACGAGTGCGACCTCGAGGGGCGGTGCGAGCAGCCGCTCGAGCGCGCCGAGCAGGTATGCGAACGCGCTCGCGTGCTCGTCGAGCAGCGGCCCGAGCGTGGTGAGCCACCGGCGCGCCGCCTCGGCGTAGCCCTCCTCGCCGGTCAGCGCGGCGAGGCGCAGCAGCCCCGACGCGGCGAGGGAGCTCGCGGCCGGCGTCGCCCCGTCCTGGAGGTCCTTCGGTCGGACGATGAGCCCCTCGGCGTCGCTGCCCGTCGTGAAGAAGCCGCCGGCCGGGTCGGCGAAGCGCGCGACCAGGTCGTCGGCGACGGCCCGCGCGTCGTCGAGCCAGGCGACGTCGTCGACCTCGGCGAGGCTGACCAGCGCCTCGAGCAGCGCGCCGTAGTCCTCGGCGAACCCGAGGCCCCGCGCCGCGCCGCCTTGCCAGCCGTGCAGCAGCCGGCCGTCGGCGCGGCGCAGCGTGTCGAGGACGAAGCGTGCGGCGTGGCGCGCTGCGTCGAGCCAGTCCGGACGGTTGAACGCGCCCGCCGCGTCGGCCAGGGCGCGGACGAACAGCGCGTTCCAGCCGACGATGACCTGGTCGTCGAGCCCGGGCCGCGTCCGGGTGGCGCGCGTCGCGAGCAGGCGGGGGAGGGCGCGCCCGACGGCCGCCGGCGGGTCCTCGGTGGGATCGACGACGTGGAGGATGTTGCCGCGCACGCCGGTGTGCGGGTCCTCGAAGTTGCCGTCCGCGGTCACCCCGAAGTAGCGGACGACTTCGTCGGCGTCGTCGCCGCAGACGGCGCGCAGCTCCTCCTCCGACCACAGGTAGAAGAGGCCTTCGACGCCCTCGCTGTCGGCGTCCTCGGCGCCGTACCAGCCGCCGCCGGCGTGCGCGAGGTCGCGGGTGACGTACGCGACGATCCCCTCGGCGACGCGCCGGTAGCGCGCCTCGTGGGTGACGAGCCACCCGCGGGTGTACGCGCCGAGCAGCAGCGCCTGGTCGTAGAGCATCTTCTCGAAGTGGGGCACCAGCCAGTACGGGTCCGTGGAGTAGCGGTGGAACCCGCCGCCCACCTGGTCGTGCATCCCGCCGGCGGCCATCGCGTCGAGGGTGACCGTCGCCATCGTGCGGGCGTCGGCGTCGCCGTCACGCACCGCGGCGCGGAGCAGCACCTCGATCGTGCTCGACGGCGGGAACTTGGGCGCCCGCCCGAACCCGCCGAACCGCCGGTCGAACCCCGCGGCGAGGCCCGCGCGGGCGCGGGCGAGGGTCGCGTCGGACAGCTCGGCGTCGCCCGGGAGCTCCGGGGCGGCGGTCCGGGCGATCAGCGCCCGCAGCCGCGCGCCCTGCTCGACGAGGTCGCCCCGGTTCGCCTGCCACGCCTCGTCGACCCGCTCGAGCAGGCGCGGGAACCCGATGAGCCCATGGCGGTCCTCGCGCGGGAAGTAGGTGCCGCCGAAGAACGGTGTCCCCTCCGGGTCGAGGAACACGGTCATCGGCCAGCCGCCGCTGCCGGTGAGGGCCTGCACGGCCTGCATGTACACGGCGTCGACGTCGGGCCGCTCCTCCCGGTCGACCTTCACGCTCACGAACCGGGCGTTCATGACCGCCGCGACGTCAGGGTCCTCGAAGGACTCGTGGGCCATCACATGGCACCAGTGACACGACGAGTAGCCGACGGAGAGCAGCACCGGGCAGCCGCGCCCACGGGCGGCGTCGAAGGCCTCGTCGCCCCACGGATACCAGTCGACGGGGTTGTCGGCGTGCTGGCGCAGGTAGGGCCCGAGCTCGTCCCGAGGGGTGTCGCGCAGGAGCGGGCTCACGACCCGTCCCCGCCCGGCGCTCGCCGGGTCCACACCTGGAAGACGCGGGGGCCGCTGATGAGCGTCGTCGGGTCGGCCGTGAACCCCGCGAGATCGGCGAGCGCGGCGTCGACCTCGTCCGCCGAGGCGACGTGCTCGCCGACGATCGCGTCCCGGGTCGCGTCGAGCGTCGACCAGGCCAACGTCTTCTCGTCCCCGTCGAGGTGCGCGGGCTGGACGAGGCGCACCTCGAGGGGGGCGATGCCACATGCCGCGAAGTGCTCGGCCATCCGGAGTCCCGCCCGGTGGTCGCCGCCGCGCCGACGCAGGACCTCCGCGTAGCTGCGCACGAAGAAGTCGAACCCGTCGTTCGGCGGGTGACAGACCCAGCCGTCGAAGTCGGTGTCCTCGACGAGGAGCACCCCGCCGGGCCGGACCGCGTCCCACATCCGACCGAGGAGCTGGACCGGGCGGTTGAGGTGCTGCAGCAAGAAGCGCGCAAACACCGCGTCGTAGGCCGCGGGCTCGTCCCACGCGTTGACGTCGACCATCCGGAACTCGACGTTGTCGATCGCGCGCCGCTGTGCCTCCTGGTGGGCCAGGTCGAGCTTCACCGGGTCCATGTCGATCCCGGTCGCGACGCCGTCTGGCCCGACGAGTCGGGCGAGCTCGAGGGTGACCTCGCCTCCGCCGCAGCCGAGGTCGACGCAGCGCATCCCGGCACCCACACCCGCTCGCGCCAGGAGCGCCGCGGTGTCCGGCCACCGGTCGCGGGCGAGCAGGCGCAGCCGGTCATAGCCCTGGCGCCCGCCTCGGATGACGTACTGCTCGGGCATGGCGCCGCTACGACGCGTCCTGCGCGACGCGACGGGCCCAGCGATAGTCGGGCTTGCCCGAGGGCGAGCGGACGATGTGGTCGACCAGGACGAGGCCCCGCGGCACCTTGTACCCGGCGATGTGGCGGCGGGCCTCGCCCGTGACGTCCTCGAGCGTGACCTGCTGGCCGTCGCGCGGCTCGACGACGGCGACGACCCGCTCGCCCCACCGCTCGTCGGGGACGCCGACGACGACCGCGTCGAACACGCCGGGATGCGCCTTCAGGGCGCCCTCGACCTCCTCCGGGTAGACCTTCTCGCCACCGCTGTTGATCGACACCGAGCCGCGCCCGAGCACGGTGATCGTCCCGTCCTCCTCGCGGCGCGCGTCGTCGCCGGGGACGGACCAGCGCACCCCATCGACGACGGGGAACGTCGCGGCGCTCTTCACGGGGTCGTGGTAGTAGCCGAGCGGCACGTGCCCCCGACGCGCCAGCTTGCCGACCACGCCGACGGGTGCGGGTGTCAGGTCCTCGGTGAGCACGGTCGTCTCCGCGTTCACGCGGAATCGGGGCTGCGCGGACGTCGCGTCTGCGCCGCCGACGGCCATCTGGCCCTGGCCGCCCGCCTCGGAGCTGCCGAAGCCGTCGAGCAGGATGGTGTGCGGCAGCCGCGCCGCGAGGGCCTGCTTGACCGGCGGGGAGAGGATCGCCCCGCCGGAGAGCAGGAGGGCGAGCCCCGACAGGTCGACGCCGTCGGGCAGCGAATCGAGCGCCTCCACGAGGGGCCGGCCCATCGCGTCGCCGACGATGACCAGGAAGCTCACGTGCTCGGCCGACACAAGTTCCCACACCCGCGTGGGGTCCATCGACCGGTCGGGCGAGATCACGACGGTCCCGCCCCCGTACAGGGTGAGGAAGGCCATCCAGTGCGCCGTGCCGTGCATGAACGGGCAGGCGGGCAGGCAGCGCAGCCCACCGGCGCGAGCGCGCTCGCCGATCTCGTCGGGCCTGGTGATCGGCTTGTCGACCCCCCCGCCGCCGAAGGCGCCGAAGAAGATGTCCTCCTGGCGCCACATGACGCCCTTTGGCATCCCCGTCGTGCCGCCCGTGTAGAGGATGTAGAGGTCGTCGGCCGAGCGGGGCCCGAAGTCACGCGTGGGCGAGGCCTCGGCGAGCGCGGCGTCGTAGTCGACGGCGTCGAGGCCGGCCAGGTCGGCGTCGCTGCCGTCCTCGACGACGAGCCGGGTGCGCAGGCCGGGCAGCGACGGGGCGACGCTCGCCAAGGTCGGCGCGAACGTCCGGTCGAACACGACGGCGCGGGCGTCGCTGTCGTCGAGGAGGTAGCGCAGCTCCTCGGCGACGTAGCGGTAGTTCACGTTGATCGGCACGGCCCGGAGCTTGTAGGCCGCCAGCATCCCCTCGAGGTACTCGGTGCCGTTGTAGAGGTAGAGCGCGACGTGGTCGCCGGCGCCGATCCCGCGGCTGGCGAGCACGTGCGCCAGGCGGTTCATGCGCGCGTCGGCCTCGGCGTACGTCAGCCGCCGTGGCCCGCACACGAGCGCCTCGTGGTCGGGCACGGCGTCGACGACGCCCTCCCAGAGATCGGCGAGGTTGAACTCCATCCCATCGATCGTACGGCCCGCCGCGCGCGAGGCCCGAGGCCCCTAGTCGGAGAGCTGCGCGGCGAGGTGCGCCGCGGTCAGCGGCTCGCCGGTCGCCGCCTCGACCAGCTGGTCCCATCGGCGGGACGCGCCCGGTGCGAACACGGCGTCCGTGAGCAGGCGCCCCGCGGCCGGCCGGTCGACGAACCCCCCGGCCCGCTCCCGCAGCGTGTGCTCGAGCTGGGAGGCGAACAGCTCCCCGTAGAGATAGTTCTGGTAGTAGACGGGCACGACCGCCAGGTGGATCTTCGCGGCCCAGTCCGGCTCGTGGCGGCCCGCCGGTCGGCGCACCTGCTGGTAGCGCTCGACGAGGTCCCACCACAGGGTGTCCAAGTCCGCGTCGGGATCCGCGTAGAGCGCCCGCTCGAACTGCGTCACGACGAGCACCCAGCGCGCGAAGACGAGCAGCGCGGCGCGGCGGGCCTCGCGCAGCGGGCCACGGAGCCGGTCGAGCTCGTCCCCGCGCACGCCCGCGACCTGCTCGAGCCACTCGGGGGAGCGGACGAGGCGGCCGCACAGCATCGCGACCCCTTCCGTCGTGAGCGCGTGCGCCGCGTCGCGCACGAGCCACGGCAGGTCGCGGTCGACACCCTGGTTGTACACGGCGTGGCCGAACTCGTGGAGCATCGTCTCCATCCACCGTTCGCTGGGCTCCACGTTGCACAGGACGCGGACGTCGCCCTCGCGGTCGATGTCGATGCAGAACGCGTGCTGGTTCTTACCCTCGCGCCCGTACAGATCACTGTCGGCGAGCATCGAGCGCACGTCGAGTCCCAGCCCGTCGTAGGTCCGGATGGTCAGCGCCTCGAGGTCGGCGTCGAGGAACAGTGGGTCAAGGTCGACCGCGCCGCGCGCCGGTGGATCCTGGAAGAACGGGTCGTCGAGATGCCACGGTGCGAGCTCGTCACGGGCCACGCCGAAGCGGTCGGCGAGGGCCTCGTCGAGCGTGTCCTTCCAGCGACGGAACGGCGTCGCGGTGTAGCGGTCGACCTCGGTGAGGGTGGCGAGGAGCCGGCCCTCGTCCATCTCGCCGACGGCGAGGGAGAGGGCGAAGTGATCGCGGGCGCCCAGACGGCGCGCCGCCTCGTTGCGCAGCCGGGCGAGGTCTCGCACCTTGCCGGCGACGGCCGCACCCACCTGCTTCGACGCCTCCCAGGCCCGACGGCGCTGTTCACCGTCCTCGCTGGTCCGAAGGACCTCGAGGATCGCGTTGTCCGCCATCGTCTCGCCGTCGACCTCGGCGCGAAACGACGTGAACGTCGCCTCGACCTCGGTCTCGAGCTCGACGAGCTGGCGTGCCAGCTCCTCCGGGACCTGGTTGGGCAGCATCGCGTCGTGGAGGAGGTCGAGCTGGCGCGCGACGCCCCGGCCGGTGGCGCCGTCGGTCTGCGCGACCTGCACCGAGGTGAAGGCGTCGTGGTCGGCGAGCAGCCGTCGGCGGCTCAGCTCCAGGTCGGCCTTGCGCCGGTTCGCGTCTGCCGACGCGTGCGTGCTCGCGGTCCACCACGCCCGCGCCAGCTCGACCTCGACCGGTCGGAGCCGGCCGACCAGGTCGCGGGCGAGGCCCTCGGCGTCGGGCACGACCGGCGGCTAGGAGGGGTGGTGATGGGCGAGGACCTCGACCCACATCATCCGAGTCGGCGCGGGAAGTCCTGCCTCCTCGAGCGCCGGACCGAGGCGCTGCTCCAGGAACCGCTCCTGGTGCGCCTCGCTGTCCCACACCTCGGTCACGATCAGGATCCCGTCGCCGCTCAGCCCGGCGGTGTGGTGCTGCAACCCGGCCGGCCAGTCGCCCTTGCCGGTCTGCATGTCGATGCCCAGCTTCTGGTTGACGCTCTCGTAGTCCTTCTGGGTGACGCCTTCGAACTCAAGCAGGAGTCCAGCAGCCATGAGATTCTCCTCGGGTCGCGGCCGTCCGGGACAGACGGCGCTCGAACGTCCGCGAGACTTGCGGAGGCGTCCCGCTTCGCGCAACCGTGGCGGCCGAGTCGGTCCACCGAGGTGCGGGCCGGAGCTCACGAGTCGTCGGCGGGCATCCGCAGCGCGTCCGCGAGCCGCGGACGGCTGGGCGCGGGCAGGCTCGGCGCGGCGCCCGGTACCAGCACCGACGGGCCGGACCCTCGCACCAGGCGTCCGAGCGGCCCGGGGTCGTCGGCGAGGACGGGCGCGGCGCACGCGCCGACCAGGATGCAGATCGCGGCGCCGCTGAACCACGTCACCAGCGCGAGCGACACGCCGAAGAACCCGAACTGTGTCTGGTTGCGCATGACGGTGGTGGGCATCCAGAGTGTCGCGGTCACGGAGTAGACCGTCAGCGCGACGCCGGTGAGGACGCCGCTGGCCAGCACGACCCGTTGGCGCACTTTCGCCTGCAGCATGAGCCAGGCCGTCATCCACCAGAAGATGATCGAGGTGGCGAAGCTGACCAGGACGAAGACGACGGTCCCCAGCCCGCTGGGGACCAGCGCGCGAACGCCGCCGACGACGGCGAAGAACGCGAGCAGGGTGGCCATCCACAGGAGACCGCGGGCGTTGTTCGCGACGTCGGAGCCGAGTGGCCGGCGCCAGGCTCGCAGGTAGACGCGCTGCAACGCCGTGTAGAACGAGTTCGCGTAGAAGGCGGTGAAGATCAGCCCGAGCAAGCCCGTCGCGTGGCGGACGTCATTGGCGCTGGCGAACGCAGACTTCGCGGTCACGAGGGCCTGCCCATGGACGCCGAGCCGCGACGTCACCGTGGTGAAGATCGACGTGCGGATCCCGTGCGGCATGAAGGCCGCGACCACGATGACCACCGGGAAGAACGACACGAAGGCCTTCGCGGCCAACGCGACGCTGCGGTCGACGAACTCGATCTCGAGCATCCGATCCCAGACCTGCCCCACGATCGTGGCCTGAGCTCGGGTCCGGGTTGCGTCGACTCGAGCGCGTCCCGATTCGATCGTCGTGCGTGCGGCGCGAACCCAACCGGGCTCGGACATGGGCGCGTCCTCCCTCGTCGACGGTGACGCTGGATTGTGACGTGTCCAGGAAGGGCCTGGACGCCAGCAGACCGATGGACGGTGGGTCCGCCATCCTTTACCCGAGGTCGTTCGCGCTTTTGCACCGCAGGAGCTGGCGGAGCGTCGGCAACACGGCCGCGGCGCGACACGGGGCATGCAGTAGTCCGAGGCGGTCCCTTTCTCGGCGGTCGGCGCCTCATGTACCGTTCACCGCTCTCAAGGCCCTCGAGGGCGGAGGTTCCCGGGATGAGATTGCGGGTCGCCGGTTCGGCGGTCGGGGTGGTGGCGACGGGGGGGTTGGCGGTCGCAGCGGCGACGCTGTTCTCGGGCCCGGCAGGGGCGACGCCAACGACGTTGTTCTCGTCATCGACGCCGGGGTCCAGCGACGCCGCGGTGACGGTCCCGGCAGGGATCTGCTCCGTGACCATCACGGCGGACGGCGGGCAGGGTGGCGCGGGCGTGTCCACGCTCGGTGGAGGCGAGGCGGGTGGTGCTGGGGCCGAGGTGAGCGCGCGGCTCGCGGTCAGTCCCGGCTCGACGCTGTCCCTGACGGTGAACGTGGCCGGTGGGGGTGCGGCAGCCACCGCGTCGGCCGGCGGTGCCGGTGGGTCCAACGGTGGTGGCGGCGGATCGTTCGCCTCCGAGACGGAGCCCGCGAACAGCTTCGCCGGCGGTGGAGGCGGAGGCGCATCGGTGGTGACTGGCCCGGGCGGCCTGATGGTGGTGGCGGCCGGCGGCGGTGGCGGCGGCGTGTCGGGCGCGGGGGGCGACGCCGGCCTTCCGACGGTCGTCGGGGTGGGTGCGGATGGCCAGAATGGCGTTGTCGGTGTCAGCGGGACGCCCGGTAGCGGTGGCTTGGGTAGCGGCGATGGTGGCGACGGTGGCGCCGGGCCCAGCACGAACCATGCGGCGGGTGGCGGCGGTGGTGCCGTGGGGTCTACCGGCGGGACGGGTGCCGCGAGCAACGGCGGAGGCGCTGGCAACGGCGCCGCCGGTGGTGGCGGCGGGGGCGGGCGCCAGACCACCAGCACGGGTGGCGCTGGTACGAGCCCTCCCGGCAGCGGGGCGAGCGGCAGCCCGGCAGCCGGCGGCGGCGCAGGGGGCGTCGGCGCAACCCCAGGCGGTGACGGCGGCGCGGCTTCGATATCCGGAGGGATCGGCGGAGGCGGGGGCGGCGGAGGTGGCGGCGGCACCGGCTTCGGCGGTGGCGGCGGTGGTGGCGCCAACAGCGGTGGGACCGGCGGGGGTGGCGGCGGCTACGGGGCCGGCGGCGGCGGCTCTGACAGCAGTGGTGGCGGCGGCGGCTCGTCGATCGTCACAGCGAGCGCCATCGCGGTGTCGTCCGCCCCCAGCGGATTGCCTCGTGACGGCCAGGTGACCATCACCGACGACCCGACCACCGACGCCTGCCCGATCGTCGCGGTCGCGCCAACCGCCGCGTTCACCGGGTAGTGCGACGGCGCGTCGTCAGTTCGTCACAACCGGTCACCGGGTGACGAGCGGCGGTGGGCCTCTCGGGCTCGCTCGTCCGCGGCCTGATGCCGCGTAGCGGATAAAGACCCTCTATACGAGGATCACCTGACCGCCATTCGTTGCCGCGTAACGCTGCTCAGCCCGTACGCGTGTCGTCTACTTGAACCAGATCCGCTGGTAGTCGCGACTCTCCGGATGGAGCAGGAGCACCACGAGGGCGCCGTCGAAGAGGAGGTTCAAGATGAGCGGGAAGTCGAGGACCTGGCTGCCGGCGACTGCGATGAGGCCACCGACCTGGAGGACCGCGGCGAGCACGGCGAGGCCGTAGCCCCACTTCTTCTCGTTGGCGAGCCCGAAGCCGCCGAGCGCGAGGCCGATGATGGTGACGAGCGCGAGGATCGCCGAGGTCGTGACGACCCCGCCGAGGAACCCGAAGACGGCGTCGATGTAGCAGAACAGCGTGGCGATAAAGAGCGTCTGGGGCTGGTGCTGGTTGAGGAACCGGTACTCCTTCACGGCCCCATTCTGCTCGACGCGGCACCCGGTTCGGGCTTCAGCGCCAGCGTCGTGAGCTGACCGCAGGCCGCCTCGATGTCACGGCCCTGGGTGCGCCGCACCGTGGCCGTCACACCCCGGGCCTGCAGGCGGCGGGCGAACTCACGGAGCCGGCCGGGCGAGGCGGCCCGGCCCGGATATTCGGCCGTGGGATTCAGGGGGATGAGGTTGACGTGCGCGCCGCCGACGCCCGGCCATGTCGACAGGAGGCGACCGAGGGCCTCGGCCTGGTCGAGGCCGTCGTTGACCCCGGCGATCCCTGCATACTCGAAGGTGACGCGGCGGCCGTGGGCGCCGGCGACGTCCGCGGCCGCGTCGAGGATCTCGGCGATCGGGTAGCGATGGTTCAGGGGGACGAGGCGGGACCGGAGCTCGTCGTCGGGGGCGTGGAGCGAGACCGCCAAGGTGACGGGGAGCGCCTCGCGGGCCAGCCGACGCATCCCCGGGACCACTCCGACGGTGCTGACGGTGAGCCGGCGGGCCGACAGGCCGAGGTCGTCGTGGAGGCGGGTCACCGATTCCCACACGGGCTCGTAGTTCGCGAGGGGCTCGCCCATCCCCATGTAGACGACGTTCGTCACCCGCTGGTCGGTCGCGTGCTGGGCGCGCAGGACCTGCTCGACGATCTCGGCCGCGTCGAGGTGGCGCTCGAAGCCCGCCTGGCCGGTCGCGCAGAACGGGCAGCCCATCGCGCAGCCGGCCTGGGATGACACGCACACGCTGGCGCGCCTGGGCGTGCGCATGAGGACGGTCTCGAGTTGCGCGCCGTCGGGTGTCGCCCAGCGCCACTTCAACGTCGCCTCGTCCCGTGAGGTCGCCTGGACGAGTGTCGTGAGCGCGAGGGGGAGCGCGGCGTCGAGGCGCGCGCGCAGCCGTCCGGGGAGCTCGGTCGCGTCGGCGAGCGGGATCCGCCGCCGCCAGAGCGCGTCCCACACCTGCTCGGCCCGATAGCGGGGCTCGTCGCCCAGCAGGGACGCCAGCTCGGCACGGGTCGCCCCGTACCGCGTCACCCCTTCCATCGGTACGCCCGGTCGACGCGCGCCAGCGCGAACCCGATCGATCGGTAGAGCGCGATCGCGGCGCGATTGGCGTGGTCGACGTGGAGCATCCCCCGGAAGACGTGGTGGCGCTCGTGCAGGTTCGTCAGTCCGGCGTCGACGAGCGCGCGTCCGAGGCCGGTGCGCTGGCGGTCGGGGTCGACCCCGATCACGTAGATCTCGCCGAGCGCGAGCGGCTCGATGGGCGGCGAGGCCAGGTGCACCTTCGTCCAGCAGAACCCGGCGAGGCCCTGATCGTCGAAGGCGAGCAGGAAGCCCTCGGGGTCGAACCAGGGCTCGTGCTCCCGCTCGCTCAGCGCGGCGTGGTCCCAGCCCCCCTGGTCGGGGTCCGCGACGAACGCCCGGTTGTTCACGGTGAGCCACGCGTCGTCGTCACGCCCCGGCTCGAAGGGCCGGACCGTCACCCCGGCGGGCCACGGCGCCGCCTCGCGGACGGGCAGCCCGATCCGCAGCTGCCAGAGCTCGCGGTCCGGCTCGAAGCCCAGCCCGGCGGCGACGTGGTCGGTGCGTCGGTCGGCGCCGAAGACCCAGAGCTCGACGGGACCGCCGCCACGCCGGCGGTGGTCGTCGAGCGCGGCGGCGGCCAGGTCGTGCAGCGTCTCCTCGAAGGGCGCGTCGGGCAGGATCGCCACCGAGAGCCGGTCCCCGCGGGGCGCGTGACCCTCGTTGGCGCCGAGATGGAGGATGCCGAGCGGCACCTCGCCGTCACGGGCGAGGACGATCGCCGAGTCGGGTGAGGGCTTCGCGACGTCGCGCCACACCGAGTCGCCCAGCAGCGCATGGCCCGCGGCGCGCTCCGCCGCCGACGCGATCCGTCGCAGCGTGTCGACGTCACTGGGCGCGACTGGACGCCGCACTTCGACCTCCCGCACGAGTCGACCCTACCGGGCGGTTGTGACCGAGCGACGACGACCACGGCGCGCGGCGTCCGGTCGACCCGGTGGCCAGCGGACTACGTTGCCGCCGTGGCTCTGCCGCGTGGCGCGCGTCACCGCGCCGAGGTGGTGCTCGAACGGCTCCGGGCCGAGTACCCGGACGCGCGCTGCGCGCTCTTCCATCACGACGCGTTCGAGCTGCTCGTCGCGACCATCCTGTCCGCCCAGTCGACCGACGAGACGGTGAACAAGGTCACCCCGGCCCTCTTCGCGAAGTACCCGACCGCCGCCGACCTCGCCGCGGCGAACCCCGACGAGCTCGAGACGATGATCCGGTCGACCGGGTTCTTCCATTCGAAGGCCCGCAGCCTGCTCGGGATGGCCGACGGGCTCGAGGAGCGCTTCGACGGTCAGGTGCCCAGCGCCCTCGAGGACCTCGTGACGCTGCCCGGCGTCGGCCGCAAGACGGGCAACGTCGTCCGCTCGGTCTGGTTCGACCTTCCCGGCCTGCCCGTCGACACCCACGTGGGGCGGCTCTCCCGCCGGCTCAAGCTGACCGCCGAGACGGACCCGGTGAAGGCCGAGCTCGACCTCAACCGTCTGATCCCAGAGGAGGAGCGGGGCCGGTTCTCGCTGCGGCTCATCGAGCACGGCCGCACGGTGTGCTTCGCCCGCCGCCCGCGCTGCGACCGCTGCGTGCTCGCGGACATCTGCCCGAGCGCCTTCAAGGTGTGAGCCGCGCGATCGCGCGGTCGATGGTCCGCGTGGCGCCGACGAGTGAGCGCTCGACACCGAAGAGGTCGGCCGCGATGGCGGAGTCGGGGGTGTCGTAGCGCTCGGCGACGGCGACGACGCGCGTGGTGAGCTCCTCGAGCTGGGCTCGGAGACTCGACAACTCGGCGAGATCGGACGTGGTCATGGTGTGCAGCCTGTCGTGGGCGCGCACGCGGGGCAAAGCGCCAGGTCCGGCCAGGACCCACGGTTACCATGACGACCACGCTGCTCGACCTCGTTGACCTACGCGCGTTCACCGGCGACCTCGATTCGGCGCTGCCGGCGCCGGTCGACGCGCCGGGACCGGTCGACGCGGTGCGCGACATCGTCGCCGCAGTCCGTGCGCGCGGTGACGCCGCCCTCCGCGAGCTGACCGAGCGGTTCGACGGCGTCACGATCGACGAGCTCCGCGTCGCGCCGAGCGCAGTCGCGGCCGCGTGGCGCGACACGCCCGCCGCGCTGCGGCGCGCGCTCGAGCACGCCGCCGACGCCGTCCGGGCGTACCACGACGCCCAGGACACGACCCCCCCCAGCTCGGACCGGGACGGCGTGGTCGCGCGGGAGCTGGTCCTGCCCGTCGGACGCGCGGGCTGCTACGTCCCCGGGGGACGGGCGGTCTACCCGTCGACGGTCCTGATGACGGCCGTGCCGGCCCGGGTCGCCGGCGTCGACGAGGTCGTCGTGTGC
The DNA here is from genome assembly GCA_963731625.1 of uncultured Actinomycetes bacterium. Classification (GTDB taxonomy): domain Bacteria; phylum Actinomycetota; class Acidimicrobiia; order IMCC26256; family PALSA-555; genus PALSA-555. The sequence goes on along the minus strand of CAVSWH010000001.1, from coordinate 80,467 downwards.
GTGCCGCCCGGGCCCGACGGGCTCGTGCCGGCCCCGACGCTGGCCGCGGCCTCCCTCGCCGGGGTGGACGAGGTCTACCGGGTCGGCGGCGCCCAGGCGATCGCGGCCCTCGCCTACGGCACGGAGACGATTCGCCCGGTCGACGTGATCGTCGGCCCGGGCAACGTCTACGTCGCGCTCGCCAAGAAAGAGGTGGCGGGGCAGGTCGGGATCGACGGACTCGCCGGGCCGTCCGAGGTGGTGGTCGTCGCCGACGAGACGACCGACCCGGAGCAGGTGGCGGCCGACCTCCTCGCGCAGGCCGAGCACGGACCGGGCGGCGTCGCCGTGCTCGTGACGTGGCACGAGCCGCTCGTCGCGGCGGTCGAGGCGGCGATGGCGCGACGGCTCGCCGTCGCGCCACGGGCCGCCGACATCGACGCGGCGCTGCGGACCGGCGGGCGCGCCGTCCTCGTCACCGGACCGGACGCGGCGCTCGACGCCGTCAACGTCATCGCGCCCGAGCACCTCGAGCTTCTGACCGCCGATGCCGAGGCGCTCGTGCCCGAGGTGCGCAACGCGGGCGCCGTGTTCTGCGGGCCGTGGACTCCGGCCGTCGTCGGCGACTACCTCGCCGGTGTGAACCACGTGCTCCCGACGGCGCGCACAGCCCGCTTCGCCAGCGCCTTGCGGGTCGACACGTTCCGCAAGCACGTCCACGTGGTGCGGGCCGACGAGGCGGCGCTGCGTCGCCTCGCGCCGGACATCACCGCGCTCGCCGACGCCGAGGGCCTGACCGAGCACGCCCGCGCCGTGGCACTGCGCGTCGACCGCGTGCAGGAGCGCGCGTCGTGACGTTGCCTTCACCGCGGCCGGACCTCGGCGTCCTCGAGCGCTATCACTCGCCGCAGCTCGACGTTCCGGTGCGGCTCAACACCAACGAGAGCCCCTACCCGCCGGTGCCGGCCTTCGTCGAGGCCTGGCTCGCCTCGCTGCACGGGATCGCGCTGAACCGCTACCCCGACCGTGAGGCCCGGGCGCTGCGCGCCGCGCTGGCCGAGCGGCTCGGCCAGCCGGCATCCCGGGTGTTCTGCGCCAACGGGTCGAACGAGGTGCTCCAGACCCTCCTCCTCGCGTACGGCGGTCCGGGGCGTCGGGCGCTCGTCTTCGAGCCGACGTACGCGCTGCACGCGCACATCGCCCGCATCACGGGGACGGCGGTCGTCGACGGCGCCCGCAGCGAGGACTTCGCCGTGTCGGCGACCGAGGCGACGATGCTCATCGCGTCCGAACGTCCCGCGGTGGTGTTCCTCTGCAGCCCTAACAACCCGACTGGAACCGTCGAGACCCGAGCCACCGTCGAGGCACTCCTCGGCGCCGTGGGTGAGCACGGACCCGGGCTCCTCGTCGTGGACGAGGCCTACGGCGAGTTCGCCGGCTGGAGCGCCCAGTCGCTCGTCGGCGACGACGTCCCGATCGTCGTGGTGCGCACCTACTCGAAGGTCTGGTCGATGGCCGCCCTGCGCCTCGGGTTCGCGATCGCCCCGCCCGCGGTCGTCGAGGAGCTCGAGCGCGTCGTGCTCCCGTATCACCTCGCCGCGCCGACCCAGCTCGCCGGGGTCGAGGCACTGACCTTCGATACCGAGATGCGCGCCCGCGTCGACGCGCTCGTCGCCGAGCGGCACCGGCTCGTGAGCGCGCTGGCGCGCCTTCCCGGCCTCACCGTCTACCCGTCGGGCGCGAACTTCGTGCTGGTGCGCGCCGACAGCGGCGGCCACGCGCTCTGGCAGCGTCTCGTCGACCGGGGCGTGCTCGTCCGTGACTTCTCGCACGTCCCACGCCTCGAGGACTGCCTGCGCATCACCGTCGGGACGCCCGCCGAGGACGACGAGCTCCTCGCCGCCCTGCGAGAATCGCTGGAGGAGGCGGCATGACCACGGCGCGCCGGAGCGAGCAGCACCGCACGACGAACGAGACGCGCGTCGAGTTGACGCTGCTCGTCGACGGCGGGGGCGACGCCCACGCCGAGACGGGGATCCCGTTCTTCAACCACATGCTGGAGCAGCTCGGGAAGCACGCGGGCTTCGACCTCACGGTCGACGCGGCCGGCGACCTCGCGGTCGACCTCCACCACACGGTCGAGGACGTCGGTCTCGCGCTCGGCGCGGCGCTGCGCGAGTCCCTCGGCGACAAGGCGGGTGTCCGCCGCTTCGCCTCGGCGCTCGTGCCGCTCGACGAGGCGCTCGTGCAGGTCGCGCTCGACCTGTCCGGACGGCCGTTCCTCGTCTATGAGATCGACCCGGTCGTCGAATGGATCGGCACCTTCGACCCGCAGCTCTGCGAGGAGTTCTGGCGCGCCTTCGCCTTCTCGGCCGGGATCACGCTGCACTTGCGGTCCCTATCGGGCCGCAACGGCCACCACGTGATCGAGGCGTCCTTCAAGGGCGTCGCTCGGTCGCTGCGCGACGCGGTGCGCATCGAGGGGACAGCCGTCCCCTCGACGAAGGGCACGCTGTAGCGGGTGCTGCACCTCTACCCGGCCATCGACGTGCTCGCCGGCCGGGCCGTGCGACTCCTGCGCGGCGACTTCGACGCCGAGACCGTCTACGCCGACGACCCCGTCGCCGTGGCACGCTCGTTCGCCGCGGCGGGCGCGACCTGGATCCACGTAGTGGACCTCGACGCGGCGCGCACCGGCGAGCCGGCGAACCTGGCGGTCGTCGACGCCATCGCGTCGGCCGTGCCGTGTCTCGTGCAGGCCGGTGGTGGCGTGCGCAGCCTCGACGCGGCGAGCGCGCTGCTGCTCGCCGGCGCGGCGCGGGTCGTGGTCGGCACCGCCGCGGTCCAGCGTCCGGTCTTCGTGGAGGAGCTCTGCGCCGCCCACCCGGGGCGCGTCGCCGTCGGCCTCGACGCACGCGGCACCGAGCTCGCGGCGGCCGGCTGGACCGAGGCGACCGGGCAGGACCTCCTGACCCATGTGCGACGGCTCGCCGCGGTCGGCGTCGCCGCGCTCATCGTGACCGAGATCGGCCGCGACGGGACGATGGAGGGTCCGGCCATCGACCAGCTCGGCGAGGTCCTCGCGGCCACCGACCGGCCGGTCATCGCCAGCGGCGGGGTCGGCCGCCTCGAGGACCTCGACGCCCTCGCCGGGCTCCAGATCGACGGCCGCAGGCTGGCCGGCGCCGTGGTGGGCCGGGCGCTCTACGAGGGCCGCTTCACGCTGGCGGAGGCCCTCGCCCGGGTCGCCCCGTGAAGCGCGGCCGCGGCTCGGGTACCGTCCGGGAGAGCCGAGCCAAGGGGGACGCGCGTGGACGAGGCGGCGACGATCGACGATTCGTTCCTGCGGCGGTACCGGGAGCTCCTGGACACGGAGGACGAGGCGTTTGACGCCCTCGACCACGCGTTCGAGGACGGCGACCGTCGCACCTTCGAGGACCATCTCACCCGGTGGCGCAGCGCCGTCGAGCGCCGGCACGCCTTCTTAGACCGGCACGGGTTCGCGTCCGTGCTCGCGCACTAGCTCCGCGCGGCGACGCGCTCCGCCACGGCGCGGGCGCGCGCGACGACCTGGTCGGTGCGCCCCACGAAGAAGTGGCTGGCGCCGCCGATCACGGTGACGTCGGTGGCGTCCCAGGCGGCGACGGCCTCGGCCACCTCCCCGGGTGGGCGGAACTCGTCGTGCTCGGCGAGCACGAGCGACTTCGGTCGCGGGTCGGCGCCGACCGCGTCGGGGTCGGCGAGGAACCGTAGCGGCGGCGCGATCGCGAGCCAGGCCGAGAGCCGCGGGTCGCGCACCGACAGGGCGACGTCGGCGCCGAAGGACCACCCGGTCAGGACGAGCGGCACGGTCGCGCCGGCCTGCTCGGTGAGCGCGTCGATCGCCGCGACGACGTCGAGGCGCTCGCCACGTCCCTCGTCATAGGCGCCCTGGCTGCGCTCGACCCCGCGGAAGTTGAAGCGCACGCAGGTGACGCCGGCCGGCGGCAGCTCGGCGAACAGCGCCCCGATGACGATCGAGCGCATCGTCCCGCCGTAGGTCGGGTGCGGATGGCAGAGCACCATCGCGACGCGCGCGTCGGCGGCCGGTGCCAGCTCGGCCTCGAGCGTGTGACCGTCCTCGGTGACGATCAGCATGGGCGTCGGCGACGGCACCTGCGGAGGCTACGCGGGGCCCGCCGGCGGGGTCCGGGCGGTCTTTCCCCGGCGGGCCCACGCGGACATCATCTGCGCAACGGACGAAAGGGGAGCGCCGTGACCCTCCAGGGAGCAGGGACGACCGAAGGGGTCGTGACGAAGGCCAGCCCCCGTGGCGTCGAGGAGACGCTCGAGCGCCTGACCGGCCTGATCGCCGAGAAGGGCCTGAAGCTGTTCGCGGTGGTCGACCACAGCGGCGAGGCGCAGCAGGTCGGCCTCGAGATGCCCAACACCAAGCTCGTGCTCTTCGGGAGCCCCGCCGCGGGCACGCCCGTCATGCTCCAGGCGCCGCTCGCCGCGCTCGACCTGCCGCTGAAGGTGCTTGTCCAGGCGGACGCCGACGGGGCCACGTGGGTCAGCTACAACGCACCCGACTTCCTCGGGGCCCGCCACCACCTGAGCGACGAGCTGCGGGGACGCCTCCAGGGTGTCGAGGGGATCGCGCACGCGACCGTCGCCCCATGACGACGGAGCCCGAACCGGGAAGTGCGAATGGCCAACTGTCCTATGCCAACGAGCGGACGATGCTCGCGTGGATCCGCACGTCGCTCGGCCTGACGACTGCCGGTCTTGCGATCAGCCAGCTGCTCCCGCCGTTCGGCTTCGCCGGCGGGCGCCGCGTCGTCGGGGTCCCGCTCATCGCGCTCGGTGTCTGGTCCGCCGCCGCCGCCTACCGGACGTGGTCGCGCAACGAGCGCGCCATCGAGGACGGTCGACCCCTCGTCCGATCACATCTGGCGCTCGTCGTCACGGCCGGTGTCGTCCTCGTCGGCGCTCTCGCGCTGGTGCTCGCCGCCATCGGCAATGTCTCGACATGAGTCCCGACGCGACGCCGACCGCCGGCCGGGCCCAGGAGCGACCGCGCGGCGAGCGTGTGGAGCTCGCGTGGCAGCGGAGCAGCCTGGCGTTCGCCGCCATCGGCGTCGTGTTGCTCCGCCGGACGTTGCCCAACGTGCCGGTGCGACCGGGGATCGCGGTGGTGCTCCTCGCGGTCGGCGGCCTCGCCGCGCTACTGGGCGCGGTGTACCGAGAGGGCTTCGGCGGTCGCCCGGTCCGGCGGCGGACCGAGCTGCGCCTCGCCGTGGCGGGCGCGATCGGCCTCGGCCTGGCCGCGCTCGCCGTCAGCCTGGCGGCGTGAGCCCGAGCGTGTCGAGGACGAACGCGAGCACGAAGGCCTCCTCCCGCCACGCGTCGTAGCGGCCGCTCGGTCCGTGGTGCCCAGCGCCGAGCTCGGTCTTGAGCAGGATCGGCGCGTCGCTCGTGGTCGCGGTCCGGAGCCGCTGGACCCACTTCGCCGGCTCCCAGTACTGGACCCGCGGGTCGTTGACGCCGGCCGTCGCGAGCACCGTCGGGTAGGGGGCAGCCGAGACGTTGTCGTACGGCGAGTAGCTCTTCATGTAGTCGTAGATCCGAGCGTCGGTCGCTGGGTCACCCCACTCGTCCCACTCCGTGATCGTGAGCGGCAACGACGCGTCCAGCATCGTGGTCAGGCAGTCGACGAACGGCACCTCGGCGACGACGCCGCGCCACTGCGCGGGCGCGAGGTTCAGCGCCGCCCCCATGAGGAGGCCGCCGGCGCTGCCGCCCCGAGCGACGAGGCGCGCCGGAGCGACCTGACCCTCGGCGACGAGGTGGCGAGCGCAGGCCACGAAGTCCGTGAACGTGTTGCGCTTCTGGGCCAGCTTCCCCTCGTCGTACCAGCGGCGGCCGAGCTCGCCGCCGCCGCGGACGTGTGCGATCGCGTAGGCGACGCCGCGCTCGAGGAGGCTCAGCCGGCTGACCGAGAACGTCGGGTCGATCGAGATCTCGTACGCGCCGTACCCGTAGAGCACGAGCGCGGCGGAGGCGTCGCGCGTGGCGCCGCGCGGCCGGACGAGCGAGATCGGTACCGCCGTGCCGTCGTCGGCGCGCGCCCAGAGGCGCTCCGTCTCGTAGCGGGCCGCGTCGTAGCCGGGCACGGGCTGGCGCCGCACGAGCGACGGCGCGCCGCTCGTCAGGTCGACGTCGTAGTCGCTCGCCGGGGTGACGAGCGACGTCGCGACGACGCGGACCGTCGTCGTGTCGTAGTCCGGGGTCGCGCCGAGCCAGGTGGTCGCGACGTCGTCGCCGGTATGCAGCACGCGCTCCGCGCCCGTCACGAGGTCGCGGGACCGCACCCGCGACAGCCCGTCGGCGCGGTCCGAGATCACGACGTGGCCGGCGAAGGCGTCCACGCGGTCGATGCGCACGTCGTCGCGAGGGGGGACGAGCACCCGCCAGTGCTCGCGCCCCGGCGTCGCCGCGTCCGCCGTCACGACCTGGAAGTTCACGGCGCCGTCCGCGTTCGTGACGATGAAGAGCCGATCGCCGTCCGGGCCACGGTGGTGCTCGACCCGGTAGTCGACGCCCGACTCCCGCGGGGCCACCACCGTGGCGGGCTCGGCCGGCCGCGCCGGGTCCACGAGCCAGGCCTCGGTCGTGGTCTTCGACTCGGACTCGACGACGAGCGCGCCGCCCGATCGGGCCCGGTGCACCGACACGTAGAACCGCTCGTCGGCCTCCTCGAACACGAGGGCATCCGTGTCGGGCGGCGTGCCGAGCGTGTGACGCCACACCTGGTACGGGCGCAGGGTCGGGTCCGGCCGCACGTAGAAGACGGTGTCGTCGTTGGCCCACGCGAGGCCGTAGTAGATGTCGGGAATCTCCTCGGGCAGGTCGACGCCGCCGCCGAGGTCACGGAAGCCGAGGGTCGCGAGCTCGCCGCCGGTGCGGTCCACGGCGAACGCCAGGCGGTGCTGGCCGGGGGAGACGGCGAGCCCGCGCAGCGCGAAGTAGCCGGCTGAGCCGGCCCGGGCGTTCTCGTCGAGCAGCACCTCCTCGCCCGGGGCGCCGCCGGGCGGGTCGTCCGCGGTCGGCATGCGGCGCCCGACGGGCTGGCGGCAGTGCCACGCGTACTGCGCGCCCGCGACCGTGCGGCTGAAGTAGACGTAGCCGCCGCGCCGGACGGGGGCGCTCACGTCGGTCTCGACCACACGGCCCCGGATCTCCTCGAACAGCGCGCCTCGGGCCGCCCCGAGGTGTCCGAGCACTGCATCCGTGTACTCGTTCTCCGCCTCGAGGTGCGCGGTGACCGCCGGGTCGTCGCGGTCGCGCAGCCAGTACCAGTCGTCGACGCGGACGTCGCCGCCATGGCGGAGCTCCGTCGGGCGTCGAGGTGCGCGCGGTGCGTCAGGCTGCCCCGTCATCGGCGGGCGAGTCTCGCGCGCCATCCATTCCTGCCCGGGATCGCACGGGCCCGGCGCTACGCTCGCTCGTGATGCCGCCGACCGTGACGCCGGTGACGGTCCGCGACGAGGACCTGGCCGAGATCAAGTGGAACGACGACGGGCTCGTGCCCGCGATCGTCCAGGACGCCACGACGCACCAGGTGCTCATGTTCGCCTGGGTGAACGAGCCGTCGCTGCGGCGCACGCTCACCGAGGGCCGCACGGTGTTCTGGAGCCGGAGCCGCCAGGAGCTGTGGCGCAAAGGCGACACCTCAGGGAACCGTCAGTGGGTCCGCGAGGCCTACTACGACTGCGACGGCGACGTGCTGCTCTTCGTGGTCGACCAGGAAGGCGACGGGGCCTGCCACACGGGCGCCGTCAGCTGCTTCTACCGGCGATTCGGCGGCGACCCGACGTGACCGCCGGGGGCGTCCGGCCCTCCCGCGACGACTTCCGGACCCTCGCCGCCCGCCACCGGGTGGTGCCGGTCTGGCGCGAGGTGCTCGCCGACCTCGAGACCCCGGTGTCGGCGTTCGTCAAGCTCGTCGGCACCGATCCGGGTGGCCGGCCCGGGTTCCTGCTCGAGTCCGTCGAGCACGCCGAGCGCTGGGGCCGCTTCTCGTTCCTCGGGCGCGACCCGGCGCTCACGCTCGTCGCCCGCGGCCGCCACGTCGCGGTCGAGGACGGCGCCCCGCCCGCAGGCGTGCCGCTCGACCGGGGCGCGCTCGCCGCCCTCGAAGGGCTCCTCGCCGCCTACCACGCACCCCAGCTCGACGACCTCCCGCCGTTCCACGGCGGCGTCGTCGGCTACCTCGGCTACGACGTCGTGCGCGAGGTCGAGCACCTCCCGGCCGTGCCGACCGACGACCTGGGGCTCCCCGACGCCGTGCTGTCGCTGACCGGCCACGTCACCGCGTTCGACCATCTTCGCCAGCGCCTCTACCTCATCGAGAACGTGTTCCTCGACGCCGAGCCGGACGTCGACGCGGCGTACGACGCCGCCGCGGCGCGCCTCGACGCACTCGTCGACGACCTGGCCCGGCCGCTGCCCTACGTCCCGTCGCCCCCGCCGGCGGACCTGCCTGCCGACCCGCCCGCCGTTCGCTCGTCGATGCCCGGCTCGCAGTACCGCGACGCGGTCGAGGTCGCCCGCGAGTACATCCTCGCCGGCGACGCCTTCCAGGTCGTGCTCGCGCAGCGCTTCGACCTCGAGGACGCCGTCGACCCCTTCGACGTGTACCGCGTGCTGCGCCAGGTGAACCCGTCGCCGTACATGTACCTGGTCCGGCATCCCGCGGTGACGCTCGTCGGCTCGTCGCCCGAACCGATGGTGCAGGTCCTCGACGGCCGGGTCATCAGCCGCCCGATCGCGGGCACCCGCTTCCGGGGCCGCAACGAGGAGCACGACCGGCGACTGGCGGCCGAGCTGTCCGAGAACCCCAAGGAGCGCGCCGAGCACGTCATGCTCGTCGACCTCGCGCGCAACGACGTGGGACGTGTCGTCCGCTACGGCACCGAGCAGGTCGACGAGCTCATGACCCTCGAGCGGTACTCGCACGTCATGCACCTCACGAGCCAGGTGTCGGGGATGCTCGCCGAGGGTCGCAGCGCCGTCGACGTGCTGCGCGCCACCTTCCCGGCCGGCACCGTGAGCGGCGCGCCGAAGGTGCGCGCGATGGAGATCATCGACGAGCTCGAGCCGGTGAAGCGCGGCCCGTACGCCGGCGTCGTCGGCTACCTCGACTTCTCGGGGAACCTCGACACCGCGATCACGATCCGCACGATGGTGTGGGGACCGGACGGGCGCGCCAGCGTCCAGGCGGGCGCGGGGATCGTCGCGGACTCGGACCCAGCCGACGAGGACCTCGAGTGCGCGAACAAGGCGCGGGCGCTCCTCACCGCCGCGGCGGCGGCACGCGGCCTCGACCGGCTCGTCGCGTCGTGACCCGCTTCGCCGTCGACCGCTCACCGCACGGCCTCGTCGTCGTCTCGGGCCGGGACGCGACGTCGTTCCTCCAGGGCCTCGTGTCCCAGGACCTCGAGCCGGTCGCCGACGGCGCCACGGTTCCCACGCTGCTGCTCACGCCGCAGGGCAAGCTCGACGTCGTGCTGCGCGCCTCGCGGGTGGGCGACGACTGGTGGCTCGACACCGATGCGGTGTACGGGCCGCGCCTGGCGGCGTCGCTCGCGCGGTTCCGCATCCGCGTGCAGGTCGAGCTCGAGGACCGCACCGGCGCGACCGGCCTCGCCACGCTCGTCGGCGTGGAGCTCGAGGCGCCGGCGGGCCTGCGGGTCGTGCCGAGCCGGTGGGGCGACGTCGCGGGCGTCGACCTGCTCGGACCCCGCGAGGCCGTCGCCGCGGCCGTCGCGGCGCTGCCGTCCGACGTGGCCCGCTGGACCGCCGATCGCTTCGAGGCCTTCCGCATCGAGTCGGGCGTGCCGCGCCTCGGTGTGGACGTGGACGACGCGACGATCCCTCAGGAGGCGTTCCTCGAGCGCGACGCGGTCTCGTTCACGAAGGGCTGCTTCCTCGGCCAGGAGCTCGTGTGCCGCATCGACACCCGCGGCCACGTGAACCGGTATCTGCGCCGCCTCGACGTCGCGGGTGAGGACGTGCCGCCGCCTGGCGCGGTGGTGGTCGTCGACGACCGCGAGCGGGGCGTCGTGACGAGCGCGGCGGCCGACCCGTCGGCCAATCGGGTCGTGGCGCTCGCGATGATCCGCCGGGAGATCGAGGCGCCGGTCGAAGGCCGGCTCCGGTGGGACGGCCACGAGGAGCGAGTCGAGGTCGTGGCGATCTGAGCGCGAGTACGCCCGCCGGGGTCGCCGAGCTGACGCTCTTCGCCGTCGGGTACCCGACGGCGATCACGGTGATCGTCCGGTGGCTGCCCGTGGTGCGGGAGCGGCGGACGACCTGGTTCGTCGCCCACGAGCTCGCCGTCGCGGCGATCGTCGCCGGCTGGGCCCTCAAGGGCGACTCGCGCGCCGTGGTGATCAACGGCTCGTGGCTCGTGGTCGCCGCGGCCTGGTACGGGGCCGCGGGCCGCCGGGCCGTGCGCCGCTAGTCGGCGTCCGCCACCGTCCCGGTCGGCGCCACCTCCGTCCTCACCCCCGTCTGGTCGAATCGGCGCGTTCCCGATCACGCCGGGATGGTGACGGTGAAGCGCGTGCCGCCCGGCTCGAGCGGCGCCACGGTGGCACCCCCGCCCATGGCGCCGGCGAGCTCGTGGACGATGGCGAGCCCGATGCCCGTCCCGACCTTGCGGCCGGGTGCCCCGCGCGTCGTGTAGAGGCGCTCGAAGACGCGGTCGCGGTCCGCCGCGGGGATCCCCGGGCCGTCGTCGTCGACACGCACCTCCACCTGCCCGTCGCGGCGGTCGATGCCGACGCGCACGGCGCTCTGCGCGTACTTCAGCGCGTTCTCGACGAGATTGGCGGTGATCTGCGCGAGCCGCTCCGGGTCGACGTCGGCCGGTGTCGGGTCGCCGCGCACAACCTCGAGGCGCACGCCCCAGTCGCGTGCGGAGGGCACGAACCCGGCCACGGCGTCGTAGACGACGTCGCGGGCGTCGACGTGCTGGGGGTTGAGGGAGAACTGATGCGCGTCGAGGCGCGCGAGGTCGAGGAGGTCGGCGACGAGGCGCTCGAGGCGGCGAGCCTCCGCGGCGATGATCGACCCGGCCCGGGCGCGCTCGGCCGGGTCGTCGACGAGCCCGTCCCGGATGGCGTCGGCGTACCCGCGGATCGAGGTGAGCGGCGTGCGCAGGTCATGCGACACCGAGAGGAGGAAGGCCCGCTCGTGGCCGCGGGCGGTCTCGAGCTCGGCGGCCATCGCGTCGAGGCTGCGCGCCAGGCTCTGCAGCTCGTCATCGGGCCCGTCGGTGACCGCGACGCGCGCCGAGAGGTCACCGGCGGCGATGCGCTGTGCGGTGTCGCGCATGGCGGCAATCGGTTTCGTGAGCCGCCGCGCGAGGTAGGCGGAGACGAGGCCGGCGACGATGAGCGCGATCGCGCCCGTCAGCAGCAGGTAGGGCCCGGCCCGGCCGAGCGGCTGGGTCTCGACGCTCTGGGTCAGCACGACGACCGGTGTGATGGTGCCGACGAGCGGGAGCGGCTCGGCGACGAACGCCGTGCCGTTCACGACGCCCGAGGACTGCTGGCCGACGAGGAGGAGGTCGACGTCGAGGTCGCTCGGCTGGAGGTTGCGCGAGAGCTGGACGTTGCCGGTGTTCGCGCAGGTGCTGCCGAGCAGCGGGGCCACGCCCTCCTCGACCGTGCCGTTCGCGGTGACCTCGACGACGCTCGTGCCCGAGATCCGCAGAACACCCGCGATGACCCGGCACAGCGCCTCGGAGTTCGTGCTGGCGCGGGTGCGGCGGAACTGGCGGCCGAGCACGTCGATCTCGTTGGCGACGCTCGGCGCCTCCTTCTGCAGGCTCGCCACCGCGGCCGACGACGCGGTCGAACGGGCGATCGCGCCGGCGCCGACCGCGGCGAGGACGAGCACGCCGAACGCGACGGCGACCATCGCGACGAGCAGGCGGGTGCGGAGGCGCCGCCGGGGCCGTGTGGGCGGCCCGGGGGCCGATTTCATGCGCCGGCGGCGCGCGACTCGAGGCGGTACCCGACGCCCCGCACCGTGTCGATGACGAGGGCGTCGCCGAGCTTCTTGCGCACCTGCGCGATGTGGACGTCGACGGTCCGGGCGTCGCCGAACCAGTCGTAGCCCCACACGCCGTCGAGGATCTGCTGGCGCGACATCGCCAGCCCGGGCCGCTCGGCGAGGAACTTCAGCAGGTCGAACTCCTTCGTGGTGAGCTCCACGGGCGCGTCGTCGACGCGCACCTCCCGTCGGCCGGCGTCGACCGCGACCCGCCCGGCCTGCACGACCTCCGGCGCGGGTGCGCCGTCGGTGCGGCGCAGCACCGCCTTCACGCGGGCGACCAGCTCCGCGGGGAGAAGGGCTTCGTCAGGTAGTCGTCGGCGCCGAGCTCGAGGCCGAGGACCCGGTCGACCTCGCCGTCGCGGGCGGTGAGGAAGATGATCGGCACCTGGGAGGTCTGGCGGATCTGCTTGCAGACCTCGAGGCCGTCGACGTCGGGGAGGCCGACATCGAGCACGACGAGGCGAGGCCGGTGGCTGCGGAACGCGTCGAGCCCGGCGCCGCCCGTCGCCGCCTTCAGGACCCGGTAGCCCTCCCGCTCCAGGTACAGGCCGACGAGGTCCGCGATGTTGTCCTCGTCGTCGACGACGACGATCGTCCCCTTCTCCATCTCGACCATTCTGGCCCCCACGCTCCCCGCGAGCGTCGACTCTCCGCGTGAGGGGACGGTGAGGGGGCGATGATCAGTCGACGCGGTTCGTGCGGGCGACCTCGCCGAACCAGCGGCCGCTCGGCTTCAGCGTCCTGACCTGCGTGTCCCGGTCGACGGCGACGAGCCCGAACTTCATCCGGTAGCCGAAGGTCCACTCGAAGTTGTCGAGCAGCGACCAGCAGAAGAAGCCCCGGACGTCGAGCCCGTCGGCGACGGTGCGGGCCACGCCCTCGAGCGAGGACCGCAGGTAGCGGATCCGCTGCTCGTCGTCGTCGGTCCCGATCCCGTTCTCGGTGACGTACACCGGCGTGCCGGCCACCTCGGCGGCGTGGCGCACGGCGGCCTCCGCGGCCGTCGGCCAGTACTCGTAGCCCATCGGCAGGACCTCGACGCCTGGCTCCGGGCCGAGCACGCCGTCGGTGCCGACCCGGTTGCGCGAGTACGCCTGGACACCGACGAAGTCGTCGCCGCGCGCCGCCTCGAGGTAGGAGTCCTCATGGTGCGCCCGGTACCGGGGAACGAGGTGCTCCGAGCCGGGCTCGGCCGCCCACTCGCTCATCGACAGCGTCAGCCCGACCGGGAAGTCGCCCGGCCCCGCCTTCAGCGCGTCGTACGCCTTGCGGTGCGCGTCCTGCAGGTTCGCCGTGACCTGGAGGTAGCCGTCGAAGTCATCGCGCTTCCCGGGGGGGAACATGCCCATGAGCCAGCCCATCAGCGACACGATGTTCGGCTCGTTGATCGTGCAGGCCATCCCGAGCTCGTCACCGAAGTGGCCGACGGCCCGCTCACAGAACGCGGCGAAGCGGTCGGCGGTCGCCGGGTTCGCCCACCCGCCCTCGGCGTCGATCCAGAGCGGGTTCGTGAAGTGGTGGAACGTGACGACGGGCAGCAGATCACGGTCGCGGCACGCGGCGATCACCCGCCGGTAGTGATCGAGGTTCGCGGTCGAGAACTCGCCGTACTCGGGCTCGATGCGCGACCACTCGAGCGAGAACCGGTACGCGCCGAGCCCGAGCCCGGCGACGAGGTCGAGGTCCTCGGGGTAGCGCCACAGGTGGTCGCAGGCGTCGCCCGACACCTCCTCGCACGCTGTGTCCTCGGCGTGCTCCCACGCCCACCAGTCGTTGTGCCAGTTGCCGCCCTCGACCTGGTGCGCCGCGGTCGCGGTGCCCCACAGGAACCCGTTGGGGAACGACGCTGCCGCCACGACGGGGATCCTGACACACTCGTGGCGGATGAGCGTCCTGGCCGACATCCTCGCCGCGAAGCGCGACGAGGTCACGCTGCTGCACCAGCCGCAGACGCGCGACGCGATCCACGCCGCCGCGCTCGCGGCCGCGCCGCCCCGCGACTTCGCCGCCGCGCTGCGGCGCGGTGACCGTCTCGCCGTCGTCGCCGAGCTGAAGCGGCGCTCCCCGTCGAAGGGCGACCTCGCGCCGACGCTCGACGCGTCGGTGACCGCCGCCGCCTACGCCGAGGGCGGCGCCGCGGCGCTCTCGGTGCTCACCGACCAGGTCTTCTTCGGGGGCACCATCGACGACCTCCAGCAGGCCCGCGTCGCCGCACCCGCGACGCCGGCCCTGCGCAAGGACTTCGTCATCGACGCCGACCAGGTCTACGAGACCCGGGCCATCGGCGCCGACGCGATGCTCCTCATCGTCGCGGCGGTGCCCGACCGTGGCGCCCTCGCTGACCTGCACCAGCTGGCGTGCGACCTGGGCCTCGCCACGCTCGTCGAGACCCACGACGCCGCCGAGCTCGACGTGGCACTGGACCTCGGCGCGGCGGTCGTCGGCGTGAACGCCCGCGACCTCGGCACCTTCGACGAGGACCTCGCCGGGGCCGAGGGGCTCGCCGCCCGCGTGCCCCCCGAGGTCGTCGCCGTCGCCGAGAGCGCCATCCGCGGCGCCGACGACGCCAAGCGCATGGCCGCCGCCGGGTTCGACGCCGTCCTCGTCGGCGAGGCGCTCGTGCGCGCCGCCGACCCGCGCGGCCTCGTCGCCCAACTCGCCGATCTGCCCCGGAGGTCCCGATGACCACGACCCGCGTCACGCTGCCCGTCGAGGAGCTCCCCACCGCGTGGTTCAACGTCGTGCCGTCGCTTCCGACGCCGCTCGACCCGCCGCTGCACCCCGCGACGAAGGAGCCGATCGGGCCCGACGACCTCGCGCCCCTGTTCCCGATGGCGCTCATCGCCCAGGAGGTCGCCAGCGACCCGTGGATCGACATCCCGGGCCCCGTGCTCGACATCCTCTCGCTGTGGCGCCCGACGCCCCTCGTGCGGGCCGCCCGGCTCGAGGCGGCGCTCGGCACGCCGGCGCGCATCTACTTCAAGGACGAGTCGGTGTCGCCCGCCGGGTCACACAAGCCGAACACCGCGGTGCCCCAGGCCTTCTACAACCAGGCCGAGGGCGTGGCGCGCCTGACGACCGAGACCGGCGCCGGGCAGTGGGGGACCGCGCTGTCGTTCGCGTGCACCCAATTCGGGCTCGACTGCACCGTCTACATGGTACGCGCCTCGTACGAGCAGAAGCCGTACCGCCGCATCCTCATGGAGACCTGGGGCAGCGACGTGATCCCCTCACCCGTCGACGACCCGACGAGCCCCGGCTCGCTCGGCCTGGCGATCAGCGACGCCGTGCGCGACGCCGCCGGCCGCGACGACAGCCACTACTCGCTCGGGTCGGTGCTGAACCACGTGCTGCTCCACCAGACGATCATCGGCCTCGAGGCGAAGGCACAGCTCGCCCGCGCCGGTGAAGCACGACCCGACGTCGTCATCGGATGCTGCGGCGGCGGCTCGAACCTCGCAGGCATCGCGCTGCCGTTCGTGCCCGACGAGGGCGTGCGCCTCCTCGCCGCCGAGCCGTCCTCATGCCCCACGCTCACCGAGGGCCGCTTCGACCACGACTTCGGCGACACGGCCGGCATGACGCCCCTGCTCCCGATGTACACGCTCGGGCACGACTTCGTCCCGCCGCCCATCCACGCCGGCGGGCTGCGCTACCACGGCGACGCGCCGATCATCAGCAACCTCGTACGCGCCGGCCGCATGGAGGCCGTCGCGTACCCGCAGACCGCCACGTTCGACGCCGCGGTGCAGTTCGCGAACGCCGAAGGCAAGCTCGCCGCCCCCGAGACCGGTCACGCCATCCGCGCCGTGCTCGACGAGGCGCTCGCCGCGAAGGACGCCGGCGAGGCGCGGGTCATCCTCTTCAACTTCTCGGGCCACGGGCTCCTCGACCTGGCCGCCTACGACGACTACCGCGCCGGGCGACTCGTCGACGCCTGAGGCCCGCCCTGCACCCGGTCGCCGCCGAGCGGTCAGCGCCCTCGCCACTTGGGCGCACGGTGCTCGGCGGCCGCGGCGCGTCCCTCGGCTGCGTCCTCGGTGGCACCGACGAGGCGCCGCATCGCCTCGCCCATCCGCACGGCCTCTGTCCACGGCAGCGTCTGGCCGCGGTAGGCCATCTCCTTCACGGCCCGCACCGCGAGGGGCGCGCCGGCGCAGAGACGGTCGGCGAGCCGGCGCGCCTCGGTGAGCAGCTCGTCGCGGGGCACGACGCGTCCGGCGAGCCCGACCTCCGCGGCGCGGGCGGCGTCAATGCGCTCGCCGGTGAGGAGCAGCTCGAGCGCGGCCTGCATCCCGATGCGACGCGGGAGCCGGATGGCGCCGACGATCGTCGGCACGCCGAGGCGCACCTCGGGCATCCCGAACTCGGCGTCGTCGGCCGCGAGCACGAAGTCGCAGGCGGCGACGAGCGTCAGGCCGTAGCCGAGGCAGTAGCCGTGCACGGCGGCGATCGTCGGCTTCCAGACCTCGAGCCCCGACTCGAAGGAGTTCACGGTCGGGATCTCCCAGAACGAGCCCGGCCAGTGGCCCGCCGAGTGGGCGCCGTCGCGCAGGTCAGCGCCGACGCAGAACGCCCTCCCTGCGCCGGTCACGATCGCGACCCAGGCCTCGGTGTCGTCCCGGAAGCGCTCCCACGCCGCGTTGAGATCCTGGCGCAGCGCCCCGTTGATCGCGTTGAGGACCTCGGGGCGGTTGTAGGTGATGGTGGCGACGTGGCCGTCGCGCTCGTAGCGGACCGTGTCGCCCATGCGCGAGCGCGTCAGGAGGCGGCGACGAGCGTGCCGCCACTCTCCTGTTCGCGGTCTCGGTGCGCCCAGTGGCGGTTCCACGCCCAGAACACGATGAGCGCGTACGCAAAGCCGAGCAGGATGTCGCTGACATAGTGCTCGGCGCCGTACACCAGCACCGCCGTCATGAAGACCAGGTAGCCGAGGAACACCCACCGGCCTCGGCGAGCCGTCGGCCAGATGAAGAGCAGGACCAGCAGCGGCCACGCGGCGTGCAGCGACGGCAGCGCCGCGACCGGGTTGGCCAGCTGCGTGCTGCCGTTGAACACCCTGGCGATCCCGGGCAGGCCGAGATGGGACCACACCTCGTACTCGACGCGGGTCGTGTGGGGGAGCGCGCCCTGACGGCTCGCCAGCCAGGGCGGGACCGCCGGGATGACGAAGTACGTGGCGAAGGCGGCGACGCTCACCGTCACCACGAGCATGGCGAAGCGGTGGAAGCGCTCGCGGTCGACGAAGTAGAAGAACGCCGCGAACGCGAGCGTCACCACGAAGTGCGAGAGGTAGCCCAGCCAAGCGAGGTAGTCCCACCAGTGCACGCCCATGCCGGCGTGGAGCCAGCGCTGCAGGGTCACCGTCGGCGCGGTGCCGCCGAACAGGAACTGGTCGAAGCGCAGCTGGGGGTGCACGATCGCCCGGGTGAGCAGGTCGGGCGCCTCGGCGCGGATCGTGTCGTAGCCCGCGGCGATGACGAGGACCGGCACCCAGTCGACGAGCATCCGACGGATCCGCGTGTCGGCGCCGGCGCAGGTCACGACGGTCAGCCCAACGAGCCACCAGAGGATCGCGGGCCGGTCCGGCGGGCCGATCGTGACGATCGCCCCCAACGACAGCACGGCGTAGATCGCGAGCGCGGGCCCCCGGTGGCGGACGAGGTGGTCGACGACCGCGCCACTGACGGAGGTCTCCGCGGCCGGCCGCGACCCCAGCCGGTCGTCCCTCGTGGGCGCGTGGTCCACTCGTCCGCCTCCTGCCACAGCCCGGGGCGCCCGGGCCGGGACACCTCACGCGGCGCTCAGCCGCCAACCTCCACCAGGGAAATGTACGCGACGCACGAAATGGCCTCGCGGCGGGCCGCCAGGATACTGCGCGGAGCCGCGCCGCCCCTCCGGTACCGTCGGCCGCGATGTTCGTGAAGATCTGCGGCCTCACCACCGAGGAGGACGCCCTCCTGGCCGTGGCCCTCGGCGCGGATGCCCTCGGGTTCGTGTTCGCGTCCGGCAGTCCCCGCCAGGTCCGGGTCCGCGAGGTCCAAGACATCGTGCACCGCCTCGCCCAGGGCACGACGACCGTCGGGGTGTTCCGCGACGAGCGCCGGGAGCGGGTCGTGGAGGTCGTCCACTCGATCGGGCTCGCCGGCGCCCAGCTCCACGGCCGCGAGCACCCGACCGAGGTGCGCTGGGTCGCCGACCGGGTCCCGTTCGTCATCCAGGCGTTCCCCGCCGGCGACCCTGGCCTCGCCCAGGCGGCGGGCAGCGGGGCGAGCGCCGTGCTGATCGACGCCCCGATGCCCGGGTCCGGCCGGGTCTACGACTGGTCGATGGCCGAGGGGGCCCCGTCGGGCGTGCGGGTCCTCCTCGCGGGCGGCCTCGACGAGCACAACGTGGGCGACGCCATCCGCACGGTGCGCCCCTGGGGGGTCGACGTCTCCACCGGGGTGGAGACCGAGCCCGGCTCGGGCCGCAAGGACCCGGTGAAGCTGCGGCGCTTCATCGAGGCGGCGCGCGAGGCCGGCGAGGCCGTCGCCCACGACGGCTGGATCCCCGACGTCGAGCCGGGGCGCCTCTACGACTGGTCGACGGAGCGGCGCGACTGAATCCGGGAAGCGGCGGTCCGGGCACCCCCTACGATCACGCCGTGCCCGCAACCTCCCGTGGCGTGGTCACGCTCCAGCCGCCGGGTCCCGAGCCGACCGGGCTCGGTCGCTTCGGCGAGTTCGGCGGCCGGTTCGTGCCCGAGACGCTCACGCCGGCGCTCGAGGACCTCGAGGCGGCCTTCCGCGTCGCGTGGGCCGAGCCGGCGTTCCGGGCCGAGTTCGCCGAGCTGCTCGCCTCCTACGCCGGGCGCCCGACGCCGGTCACCGAGTGCCACCGCCTCTCGGATCGGCTGGGCGTGCGCGTGCTGCTCAAGCGCGAGGACCTGACCCACACCGGCTCGCACAAGATCAACAACGTCCTCGGCCAGGCGCTGCTGACCCGCCGGATGGGGAAGCGACGCGTCATCGCCGAGACGGGCGCGGGCCAGCACGGCGTCGCCACCGCGACCGCGGCCGCGCTCTTCGGGCTCGACTGCCTCGTGTTCATGGGCGCGGTCGACGTCGAGCGCCAGGCGTTGAACGTGTGGCGGATGCGGCTCCTCGGCGCCGAGGTGGTGCCGGTCGAGTCGGGGAGCGCCACGTTGAAGGACGCGATCAACGAGGCGCTGCGCGACTGGGTGGCGAGCGTCGAGACCACCCACTACTGCATCGGCTCGGTCGTCGGGCCGCACCCGTACCCGTGGATGGTCCGCGAGTTCCAGCGTGTGGTCGGCGACGAGGCCCGCGAGCAGTGCCGCGCCCAGCTCGGCGCCGACCCGGACGTCGTCGTCGCCTGCGTCGGCGGCGGCTCGAACGCGATCGGCACCTTCGCCGCGTTCCTCGACACGCCGTCGCGCCTGATCGGCGTCGAGGCGGGTGGGCTCGGCCTCGACTCGGGTCAGCACGGCGCGTCGGTCACGCGCGGCGTCCCGGGCGTGCTGCACGGCGCCCTGTCGCTGTTCCTCCAGGACGAGGACGGCCAGATCCTCGAGGCGCACTCGGTGAGCGCCGGCCTCGACTACCCGGGCGTCGGCCCCGAGCACGCCGCCCTTGCCGCCACCGGGCGCGCCGAGTACCACCCCGCGACCGACGACGAGGCGATCGCGGGGTTCCAGCTGCTCGCCAGCACCGAGGGCATCGTCCCGGCGCTCGAGCCCGCGCACGCGATCGGCTGGCTCGCCCGCGAGGCGGGTCGCGCCGTGCCCGCCGGCGCGACGGTGCTCGTGACCCTCTCGGGGCGCGGCGACAAGGACGCGGCGTACGTCGCCGAACGGCTCACCGGCGAACCGCTGGCGTGAGGCTCGAGGCGCACCTGCGCGACCGTCGGGCGGCCGGCCGGTCGCTGCTCGTGCCGTACGTGACAGGCGGGCTCGGCGCCGGGTGGCTCGACGTGGTGCGGGCCGTCGTCGACGCCGGCGCCGACGCCGTCGAGATCGGCATCCCGTTCTCCGACCCA
The DNA here is from genome assembly GCA_963731625.1 of uncultured Actinomycetes bacterium. Classification (GTDB taxonomy): domain Bacteria; phylum Actinomycetota; class Acidimicrobiia; order IMCC26256; family PALSA-555; genus PALSA-555. The sequence continues at coordinate 60,340 of CAVSWH010000001.1, read as the reverse complement.
GTCATGGATGGCCGCACGATCCAGGAGGCGTCGCAGCGGGCCCTCGACATCGGGGCGACGCCGGCGAAGGTCGTCGCCGAGTCGGCCCAGCTCGACGTCACCGTCCCGCTCGTCGTCATGACCTATTACAACCCCGTGCTGCACGCTGGCCACGCCCGCTTCGCCGGCTCGCTCGCCGACGCCGGCATCGACGGCGCGATCGTGCCCGACCTGCCGCTCGACGAGCTCGACGGGTGGGGCGACGCGGCCGACACGGCGGGGGTCGAGACGGTGCTGCTCGCCGCGCCGACGACGCCCGACGCGCGGCTGCGGGCGATCTGCGACCGCTCCCGCGGGTTCGTCTACGGCGTGGCGCTGCTCGGTGTCACCGGCGCCCGCGACGGCCTCGCCGCGAAGGCGCTCGAGATGGGACGCCGCACCAAGGCCGTCACCGACCGGCCCGTGCTGCTCGGCGTGGGGATCTCGACGCCCGATCAGGCCGTCGGCGCGGCGGGCGCGGCCGACGGCGTGATCGTCGGGAGCGCGCTCATCAGCCGGCTCCTCCACGGGGGCGGGCCGGAGCAGGCCTACGAGTTCGTCGCGTCGCTGCGTGCCGCGCTGGACGCATGACCGCCACCCCGCCGCCCTGCGACCTCTGCGAGGCGGCGCGCATCACCGAGTGGTTCCACGAGGACGACGTGTGCTGGATCGCGGAGTGCGAGATCTGCGCCGTCCCGATGGTCGTCTGGCGTGTCCACGGCGTCGACCCGCCGCCCGAGCCGCTCGCGCACATGCACGCGCGGCTCGCCGAGGTCGTCGCCACGAGCTTCACGTTCGAGCACTACGTCGACGACAACATGCGCAACATCCCGGACCATTACCACGCGCACGCCCGACCGAAGGGCGGGTTCTTCGGCCACGGGCTGGCGCGTCGCCGGCCTTCTCAGTAGCCGTAGCCGCCCGAGGAGCCGCTCGTGGTCGCGGTCCCGGCGCCGGTACCGCCACCGCTCGCCCCCGCGCTCGCCGAGATCTTGGCGCCCTTCTTCGTGAAGAAGGCACCCTGCATCCCGAGCTGGCGGTGGAAGCGGCAGTAGAAGAGGACGCCGCCGCCCGACACCGGGACGGTGAACGTCATCGACGACCCCGGCTGGATGTCGGCGCTGATTCTCGCCGCCGGCACCGTGAAGCTGTGCAGCGCCTGGCCCATGTTCGTCACCGTGACGCTGACGCTCGTCACGCCAGCTGGCACCTTCACGAAGGTGGGGGAGAAGAAGTAGTCGTGCTGCTGGATCGTGACCGCGCCGGCGGTCGCGGTGCCCGTCCCGTGGACGTTCACCTTGCCGGAGAGCTTGACCGGCGGCGGCGAGCCCTTCGCGCTCGTGGCGGCGAGCGCGGCGGTGGCGGGCACGAGGCTCGCGGCCACGACCGCGAGGCAGGTGAGGAGCTTGCGCACGGGGATCCTCCTCGACGTGGTTCCAGAGCGTCGGAACTGGTAAGCCTACGGCCGGGCGCCCGGCATCGGCGGTCGCCTCACAGGCCGTCCCTCTACCCGGGAGCAATCCCGTGGCGAGTCGCCGCCGTACTTCTCGTATGTGGTCCGTGGCCGACGACGCCCTCCTGGCGGGGATGGCGGCCGGTGATGCTGACGCCGCGTCCGCGTTCGTCGAACGGTTCCAACGCCGCGTCTACGGGCTGGCGTACACGATCGTCGGGGACGCCCGCGCCGCCGAGGACGTCGCCCAGGAGGCCCTCCTGCGCGCCTGGCGCCACGCCGGCGTCTTCGACGCCCGCCGGGGCAGCGTCACGACCTGGCTGCTCACCATCACCCGGAACCTGTCGATCGACGCCCTCCGGGTCCGCCGGCCGGTCGCGATCGACCCGGACCGCGTGATCGACCTGGCCCCCGTCGCACCCGGGCGCGGCCCGGCCGAGATCGCGCTCGTGCGTCACGACGTCGGGCGGCTCCGCGAGGCGCTCACTGGGCTGCCCGACGAGCAGCGCCGCGCCGTCGTCCTCGCCGGTGTCGTCGGGCTCTCGGCCCGTGAGGTCGCCGAACGCGAGGACATCCCGATCGGCACGGCCAAGACCCGCATCCGCACCGCGCTCGGACGCCTCCGCGTCGCGATGGCCAGCGAGGAGCCCGCCGAATGAACGGCATCGGGTGCGCCGCGTCGCGCGAAGCCGCGCCCGAGCTCGCGCTCGGCATCCTCGACGGCGCCGAGCGCGCCGAGGTGCTCCTGCACCTCGCCACGTGCCCCCGCTGCCAGCGCTACGTGAACGAGCTCGCCGGCCTCGCCGACGGGCTGTCGCGTCTCGCGCCCGAGCTCGAGCCGCCCGCCGGGTTCGCCGACCGGGTCGACGCCGAGATCCGCCGACCCCGCCGCCGGACCCGCCGCCGCCTCGTCATGGCGATCGCCGCGACCGCGGCCGCGGCGACGATCCTCGCCGTCGCGACAGTGCAGATCATCGACGCCGGCCGCACCCCGACGAGCGTCGCCGCGCCGGCGCTGCACAGCGCCGAGATGGTCGGTGACAACGGCGCCCGGGTCGGGCACGTCGCGCTCTCCAACACGAGCCCGTCGAGCCTCGTCGTGAACGTCGACTACGCGGTCCCTGACGGCCGCTACGCCCTCGAGCTCGGCCAGCCCGACGCGGGCCGCCAGCGCATCGGGGCGATCACCATCGCCGACGGACGCGGCGAGTGGATCGGCACGGCGGCGCTGCCCCGCGGGCCGGACGCGAGCCTCATGCTCGTGAACGCCGAGGGCGTCGCCGTGTGCCACGCGGCGATCACCCAGCCACAGGCCAGCTGAACCGGCCCGCGCCAGCTAGCGCAGCCGCTCCTCGAAGAAGCGGAGCACCCGCTCGAGTGCGTCCTGGGTCGGGTGCCCGGGCTCGTCCACCAGGTCGAGGGTGAGCACCGAGTGGGCGCGTCGCCCGATCCCGTGCGGGTTGCCTTTGGAGGAGTCGATCTCGACGGCGATGAACCCGTCGCCGAGCGCGTCGCGCAGCGTCTCGAAGCGGGCCGCGGGCACCGCACTGTCCTGGGTGAAGCGGAGCCCGAGCACGCACGCGCCGTCGCGCACGCGCGCCTGCACCCGGGCCAGGTCGTCGCCGCTGACGCCGGTGGCGGCTTTGCGGCGCCGCCCGACCGGGAAGGGCAGGGACGGCTGGCTGAGCACGGGGGCTCGCAGCCGCTCGTCGACCATCATCCCGAGCGCGAAGCCGCCGGTGAAGCACATCCCGACGGCGCCGACGCCCGGGCCGCCGCAGGCCTCGTGCGCGTCGGCCGCGAGAGCGCGCAGCCATCCGGTGACCGGGCTCGTCCGGTCGAGCGCCCATGTGGCGAACTCGCGCGCCACGCAGCCGGAGACGAGCGAGCGCACCACGTAGCCGCCGCTGAAGGGCTTGCCCGGCGTGCCGAAGAGTGACGGCATCCGGACGTGGAAGCCCCGCGCGACGACCCGGCGTCCGAACTCGGCGACGCCGGGGTGCAGTCCCGGCATCTCGTGGATCACGATCACTGCCGGGCCCGTCCCCGCCGCATAGACGTCTCGCTCGTAGCCGTCGTGCGCGAACGTCGAGCAGGTGAACCCGTCGAGGGCATCGGCCATGTCATGCCTCCAGGGGCTGACGACGTCGAGCCCAAGGCGTCTCGGGCGTGAGGGGCAACAACAGCAGGGTGGCGGCCCGCGGCGCCAACCGGCGGCGCGCGCCGGCGCGCGCCGCTCGACCTGCACACGCCGGCCCAGGCGCGGCATGCTACGGCCGACCCGTTCGCGCACGAGGAGAGACGACGTGGCGCAGCTCAAAGTCGGTGCGAAGGCTCCCGCGATCGCGCTCGCCGATCAGAAGGGGAAGAAGGTCAAACTCGCCGACTTCAAGGGCAAGCCCGTCGTCGTCTACTTCTACCCGAAGGCCGACACCCCAGGCTGCACGAAGCAGGCGTGCGAGCTGCAGGAGGCCCTCCCCGCGCTGAAGCGACTGCACGCGCAGGTCCTCGGCGTCAGTCCCGACCCTCCGGAGAAGCAGAAGCGCTTCGCCGACAAGTACGGGCTGCGCTTCCCGCTGCTCGCCGACGAGGACCACGCCGTCGCCAACGCCTGGGGCACGTGGGGCACCAAATCGCTGTATGGCAGGAGTTTCAAGGGGATCATCCGCTCGGCGTTCGTCATCGACCCGAAGGGCAAGGTCGCGGCGACCTTCTACAAGGTGAGCCCGGCGGCGACCGTCCCGAAGGTCACCGAGGCGCTGAAGACGCTCGACACGTAGCGCGCCACCACGCCGGCGCGGGCGCCCGTGGCCCGCCGGCCGGACGCCCCGTAGGCTGCGCCGCAGATGACGGGGGCGGGGCGGGGGCCCGGCGACCCAGGCTGGTTACGGCCGTCGGCGTGGATGCCGACGACGCCACCCACCCTGACGGCGCGCGGGCCGGATCCGCCGAGCGACGAGGCGGGCCGACCGCAGGGACCGACGGCGCCGGCGACCGGCGAGGCGCGGGTGCCCCGACCTGGGTCGGCGCGCGCGCAGGCCCGCCAGCGCCGGGCGCGCCGCCACCGGCGCCTCGCCGCGGGCGTTGCTGCCGTCGTCCTGGTCGCGACCGCCGGTGGGGTCGTGGCGTGGCAGGCGCAGGGCTCGCCCCGCGTCGCCCAGCCGATCGTCCACACCGGCCGCGTCTCGACCTCGGTGCCCGGCCCGGGCGCGTCGCCGAGCACCGCGCCCTCCGGCGCCCCGTCGTCGTCGCGGACGCTGCAGCTCGCGATGACGATCACGGGCAACATCTCGCCGAAGTCGGTCGCGGCGTCGGGCGGCGGCCTCGTGTTCGCCCAGAACATGATGTACAAGCACACGATGACCGTCTACAGCAGCGTCGGGCAGCTGCTGCGCACGATCCCCGACAGCGTCGACCTCACGAGCTTCGGCGTGAGTGGACATCCGGGGATCTCGCAGGGCGCCCCGGTCGAGGCCGCGTTCTCGCCAGACAAGCGCGACGTCTACGTGTCGAACTACTCGATGTACGGCTCGGGGTTCGGGCCCGAGGGCAGCGACTCGTGCCCGGCCTCCAACCCCTACTCGGACAGCTTCGTGTATCGCGTGAACACGAAGACGTTCGCGATCGACAAGGTCATCGCCGTCGGCAAGGTCCCGAAGTACGTGGCGGTGACGCCCGACGGCCGCTATCTCCTGGTGAGCAACTGGTGCTCGTACGACCTGTCCGTGGTCAACCTGGCCACCGACACCGAGGTGGCACGGCTGCCGATCGGGCCGTGGCCGCGCGGCATCGCGATCAACCCGGCCTCGACCGTCGCGTACGTCGCCGAGATGGGCGGCCGCAACATCGCGATCATCAACCTGGTCACGATGGCCGAGTCCTGGATCCCGAACGTCGGCGGCGCGCCCCGCCACCTGGTGATGGACCCGACCGGGCGCTACCTGTACGCGACGCTCAACGCCGACGGCACGGTCGCCAAGATCGACCTGGCCGACAACGCGATCGTGGCGAAGGTCGCGACCGGCACCGAGCCCCGCAGCATGGCGATCTCACCCGACGGCACGGCCCTCTACGTCGTGAACTACGACTCGAACACGATGACGAAGGTGGCGACGGCCACGATGCAGGTGACGCAACGGGTCAGCACCCCGTCGCACCCGATCGGTGTCACGTACGACCCGGCCACGGACCGCGTGTGGGTCGCGGCGTACTCGGGCGCGATCCTCGTCTACCAGGACAGCTAGCGCCCACTCGTCGCGGGCGGCGAGTCACCCCGCCGTCGATCGGTACAGGCCCAATCGGTACCGATAGGGGTTCGACGCCGAGCCGTCCCCCGTGGCGGTCTCGTTCCCGAAAGCGAGATACCGACCGCCGAACGTGCCCGTGACCCCCGTCAACGTCGTACGCGCCGCGAACGGCCCGCCGTCCTCGGGGACGGCCACCCAGCGGGTGGCGTCCGACGAGACCAGCATCACGCCGTCGTCGACGGGCTCGCCGGCTCCCCGGTAGCCGACGACGACGACCGAGTCGCCGGTCGACGCGACACCGGTGTACTTCGCGATCACCGCGGGCGCGGACACCGCGGCCTGACGCCAGTGCACCCCGTCCGTCGAGGTCCAGACCATGCCACGCTGGCCGGGGGCGGCGCCCTGACTCCCGACGGCGACGAGCCCGTCGCGAGACTCGGTCATCTGACTGATCGCACCCGGGACCGACGCGGTGCGCCGCCAATGGGACCCGTCGCCGGACTCGAAGATGCTGGTCGTGTCGCGGTCGGTCGCCGCCAGCACGAGCTCGTGTCCGTCCTCGGTGATCGCCGACAGGCTGAGGAGCGGGGACGCGCCGGTCCGTGAGCCGAACACCGAGCCCGTGTCGACACGAGACCAATGGGCACCGTCCGGCGACGTCCACACCGCGGGGTCGTAGGCCTGGGTCACCAGCTCGGGGCCGGAGAACGCCCCGCTGAAGACACCGCCGACGGCGACCACGCCCGGGCCACCGTCGCTGACGGACTGGATGTAGCCCCGCACCGGTGTCTCGACGCCATCCGGGATCGGCGGTGTCGGCGGCGCGAGCGCGGGCGACGGCGCGCGGACCCAGCGTCGGCCGTCGGTCGACGTCCAGACGGCGGCCACCGCCCGCTGGGTCGCGGGATCGTCGGCCTCTCCGACGGCGACGAAGCCCGGCCCGCCGACGATGACGTCCTTGAGCTGGCCCAGCTGCCCGAGCCGACCCGGAGATCCGTTGCCGTTCAGAGCCGACGCATCCACGACCTGGGTCCATGAGGCGGCGTCACGCGAGAACCAGATGCCCTCGCCCGCGGCGACGACGCTGTGGCCCCTCGACGCCATCGCGGTGATGAACGGCGCATCCTGGAGCGTGTCCACACGGCTCCACATCGTCGGCAGACCGCCGGCCGCGATCCGGGGCGACGAGCGGCTCCGCAGGGTCACCATCCCGACGGCGATGGCCGCCACGAGGGCGACGGTCACGCCCCCGACCAGCGCCGGCCTCCATCGCCGGGAACGCGCTGGGCGGGAGGACCCCCGGAGGACCTCCGTCACCCCGACCTCCTCGACCGGGTCCAGAACTGTCGCGGCATAGGCGCGGAGCTGCGCGGGCAGATCAGCCATCGACCTGGACCCCGAGCGCGTCGCGGAGCCTCTCGAGGCCGCGTCGGAGATGGTTGCGCACCGTCGAGACCGACACGCCCATCAGTGCCGCGACGTCGGCGTGGGACCAATCCCACCCGTGGACGAGCAGCACCGCGACGCGCTGCCGGTCGGGGAGTCGCGCCAGCGCCGCGCCGAGGCCCGGCTCGATGTCGGGCACACCCTCGGCGGCTTCGGGGAACACCACTCGTCGGCGCCGCCGCCGCGTGCGGCTGCGGGCGACCTGGTACACGTAGCCCGCCGGGTTCGCCATGTCTCGGACCCGGCTCCAGTGCTGCCACGCGTACGCCAACCCGTCGGCGACGGCGTCGCGTGCGTCCTCGACGCCGCACAGCGCGGTGAGCGCCTGTCGCAGCCCGGGTTCGGCCGCGTGCACGAACTCGACGAACTCCTCGGCACCATCCGACACCCCGGCTCTCCGATCGCGGCGCTTACCTGCTAAAGGTCCGAGGCCCGCTCGAGCGTCACACGCGCCGGCGACGCGGCGACCACACCATGCGCGGACGGCGGGGCCTTGCCGGCGGGCCAGCGGAGGTGGGCTGGGGTCGCCGGGCGACTACGCGCCGACGGCGTGCACCCCACCGTCGACGTGGACCATCTCGCCGGTCGTGGCGGGGAACCAGTCGGAGAGGAGCGCGACGCAGGCCCGTGCCACGGGCTCGGGGTCGCGGATGTCCCAGCCGAGCGGTGCCCGGTCGGCCCACACCGTTTCGAAGTGGTCGAAGCCGGGGATGCTCTTCGCCGCCATCGTGCGGACCGGCCCGGCCGCGACGAGGTTGACCCGGATCCCCTTCGGTCCCAGGTCCCTCGCGAGGTACCGGGCCGTCGACTCGAACGCCGACTTGGCGACGCCCATCCAGTCATAGACCGGCCACGCCTGGGTGTTGTCGAAGTCGAGCCCGACGATCGACGCGCCCGCGCCGAGCAGCGGCAGCGCAGCGACGGCGAGCGCCTTCAGCGAGTAGGCCGAGACCTGGAGCGCGACGGCGACGTCCTCCCAGGGCGCGTCGAGGAACCCGCCGCCGAGGCACGACGGCGGCGCGAAGCCGATGGCGTGGAGGAGCCCGTCGAGGTGCCCGCCGACCCGCCCGGCGAACGCGTCGAGGTCCTCTTGGTTCGCGACGTCGAGCTCGACGATCTCGGCCTCGTGGGGGAGGCGCTTGGCCGTGCGCTGGGTCAGGCTCATGACCCGCCCGAAGGAGCTGAGCACGACCGTCGCGCCCTCCTCCTGGGCGCGTCGGGCCACCGAGAACGCGATCGACGCGTCGTTCAGCACGCCCGTGACCAGGATCCGCTTCCCGTCGAGGAGCATCGCGGCAGACCTTAGAGGGGCGAGTTGGCGTGGGGCCGGGGCTCGGTCGTCTCCCGCTTGGTGCGGAGGCGGAGGAGCGCCGCGGCGAGCGTCCGGCGGGTGTCGGCGGCCAGCAGCACCTCGTCGACGAACCCGCGCTCGGCGGCCCGGTAGGGGCTGGCGAGCTCCCCCTCGAACTCGGCCAGCAGCGCCGCCTCGGTCCCGGCCCGGTCGCCGCCCTCGAGCTCGACCTCGCGGAGCCGCCGCCCGTGCAGCACCTGCACGGCCCCGACCGCGCCCATGACCGCGATCTCGGCGTTCGGCCAGGCGCCGCACCAGTCGTTCCCCAGCCCCTTCGAGTCCATGACGATGTACGCCCCGCCGTACGCCTTGCGGAGCACGACACAGAGCCGCGGCACGGTGGCCGCCGCATAGGCGTGGACGAGCTCGGCGCCGTGGCGGATCATCCCGCGCCACTCGAGGTCCTTGCCCGGCTCGAAGCCCGGCGTGTCGACGAAGGTGATGAGCGGCAGGTTGAAGCAGTCGCACCACTGCACGAACCGCGCCGCCTTCTCGGACGCCTCGATGTCGATCGTGCCGGCCCGATGGTGGGGCTGGTTGGCGATGACACCGACGGCGTGCCCGTCGAGGTGACCGAGCGCGGTGACGAGGTTCGGGGCGTGCGCGCCGCGCAGCTCGAGGAACGAGCCCGCGTCGAAGACGTCGTCGAGCACGACCCGCATGTCGTAGGGGGCGTTGGCGCGGTCGGGCACCGTGGCGGCGGCCCGGTCGGTGTCCCGGTCGACGGGGTCGTCGACGCGCAGCACCGGCGGGTCCTCGAAGTGGTTCGACGGCAGGTACTCGAGGAGGTGCGCCACCGCGGCCCTCGCGTCCTGGTCGTGCGCGACGACCAGCGACGCGACGCCGCTGCGTCGTCCGTGCAGCTCGGCGCCGCCGAGCGCGACGTGGTCGAGCGAGATGCCGGTGAAGGCGCGGACCGTGTCGGGGCCGCTCACGTACGCGAACGCATCCGCGGTCATGACCGTGAGGTCGGCGATGCCGAGGAGCAGGGCCGGGCCCGAGAGGCAGGGGCCGACGACGACGAGGATCGTGGGCACGACCCCCGACGCGTGGGAGAGCGCCCGCGCGATGCGCCCCCAGCTGTGCAGTGAGGCGACGCCGCCGCCGACGTCGGCGCCGGAGGACGCGATGGTACCGACGAGGGGGACGCCGAGCTCGACGGCGAGGTGCACCGCGCGCTCGATGGTCGAACCCTCGGCCGGGCCGATCGCCCCCCGATGGCTTCCTTCGGCGATGCGGAACGTGGCGACGCGTCGACCCTCGAGCATCGTGAGCTCGGCGTGCGCCGCTTCGCTGCGGCCCCCTTCGATGGGCACCGCGACGCCCGACGGGGCGGGGACGGTCACTCGGCGGGCGTCAGGACCAGCGTCGCGTTGTGGCCGCCGAAGCCGAACGAGTTCGACAGCGCGGGCCCCGTCCCGACCTCGCGGGGCGTGCCAGCGACGATGTCGAGGCCGATGTCGTCGCCCAGCTGCTCGAGGTTCGCGGTGGGCGGCACGACCTCCTCGCGGATCGAGCAGAGCGCGACGATTGCCTCGGCCGCACCCGCGCCCGCGATCATGTGGCCGAACACGCCCTTCGACGAGGTGACCGGCGGTGCCGCGTCGCCGAACACCTTGCGGACCGCTTCCGCCTCGGCCGCGTCGTTCAAGTCGGTTGAGGTGCCGTGCGCGTTGATGTGCACCACGTCGCGGGGGCCGATCCCGGCGTCCTCGAGCGCCATCTGCATGCAGGACGCGGCGCCCGCGCCACCGGGCGACGGCGCGGTGATGTGGTAGGCGTCCGAGTTGCGTCCGTAGCCGGCGACCTCGCCGTGCACGTCCGCGCCGCGCCCGCGTGCTCGCTCGAGCGACTCGAGGACGACGAAGCCGGCGCCTTCGGCCATGACGAACCCGTCCCGGCCGGCGTCGAATGGCCGCGAGGCGAGCGCCGGCGCGTCGTTGCGGGTGCTCAGCGCGCCCATCCGCGCGAACGCCGCGACGGTGATCTGGGTCAGCGGGTACTCGGTCCCGCCGGCGACCACGACATCGGAGGTTCCGTCCCGGATCAGGCGGACACCCTCGCCGATGGCGTTCGTGCCGGCCGCGCACGCCGTGGCGATGCAGAACGCCGGGCCGGTGAAGCCGAAGCGCATCGAGATGACGCCGGCGGTCGCGTTCGGCATCATCATCGGGACGAAGAACGGGCTGACCCGCGACGCGCCCCGGTCGAAGTAGGTCTTCGCGTTGATCTCGAGGGTCTGCAGGCCGCCGATGCCGCTCGCCGCGATGACGGCGCACCGCGCCGGGTCGGCGCTCAGGTCGCCGGCATTCTCGATCGCGTCGGCCGCGGCCGCGAATCCGAGGTGTGTGACCCGGTCCTGGCGCCGCACGTCCTTCGGGCCGAAGTAGGTCTCCGGGTCGAAGGCGGGCGGCACCGTGCACGCGAACGTGACGGGCAGGTCGACCGCGACCCACTCCGGGAGCGTCGCCGCGGTCGGCGTGGCGTCGAGGACCGTCGACCAGAACGTGTCGAGGTCCGCACCCGCCGGGGTCTTGACCCCCATCCCGGTGACGACGACCCGGGGCCGCCCGCGGTGGTCGAGGAGCTCGGAGCTCATGCCTTGGACGCCACCTTGGAGAGCACGAGGTCGACCGCCTGGCCGACCGTCGTCACGTCCTCGAGGTCCTCCTCCGGCACCGAGATGTCGAAGCGCTCCTCGAGGCCCATGACGAGCTCGACCAGGTCGAGGCTGTCGGCGTCGAGGTCCTCCTTGAAACGGGCGTCCTCGGTGACGGCGTCCGGTTCGACGGACAGGACCTCCACCGCCACCTCCCGCAAGGCGGCGAGTGCCTCGTCACGCTCCATGCTTCCTCCTCACTCGGTCGGCTGGGCTCAGTGGCCCATGCCGAGGCCGCCGTCCACGGGTAGGACGGCGCCGGTCACGTAGCCCGCAGCCTCGGAGCACACGAACGCCACGAGGCTTGCCACGTCGGCTGGATCGCCGAGACGGCCGAGCGGCACCGTGGCCTCCATGGTTGTCCGCCATTCGGCGGGCAAGGCCGCGGTCATGTCGGTCACGATAGGCCCCGGGGCGACGACATTGCAGGTGATCTGGCGCGGCGCGAGCTCACGTGCGACCGCGCGGGTCAGCCCGATGAGGCCGGCCTTCGCGGAGGCGTAGTTCGCCTGTCCGGGCGAGCCGGAGTAGGCGCTCACCGACGCGACGTTCACGATGCGACCCCAGCGGGCCCGCATCAGCTTCGGCGTCGCGCGCCGGATCGTGTGGAAGGCGCCCGTCAGGTTCGTGTCGAGCACTCGGGACCACTGCTCGTCGCTCATGCGAGCGACGAGCCCGTCGGCGGTCACGCCCGCGTTGTTCACGAGCACCTCGACGACGCCGAACGTCTGCTCGATCTCGGTGAACGCCGCGTCGACCGCGTCGCGGTCGCGGACGTCCGCCAGGACGGCCATCGCCTCGTGGCCGGCCGCCTCGAGCTCGCGCTGGGTCTCCTTCGCGGCGTCGCTGGCCGACAGGCACACCACCCGATGGCCGTCCTCGGCGAGGGCGTGCGCCACCGCCCGGCCGATGCCGCGGGACGCGCCCGTCACGAGCGCGGTGCGGGCGGTCACGGGCGCCCCCAGCGCACGAGCGCGCTGCCCCACGTCATCCCGGCGCCGAACCCGCTGAAGAGCACGAGGTCGTCGGGATGGAGGCGCCCGGCGTCGGCGGCCTCGGCGAGCGCCAACGGGATCGAGGCCGCGGAGGTGTTGCCGTAGTGGTCGATGTTCACGATGGTGCGCTCCGCCGGGATCCCCAACCGTTGCGCCGCGGCGTCGATGATCCGGGCGTTCGCCTGGTGAGGGACGAACCAGTCGACCGACGAGGATGCCACGTCGGCTCGGGCCAACGTGGCATTCGCCGAATTGACCACCACGCGCACAGCCCGGCGGAACACCTCCGGGCCGTGCATCTGCAAGTACTGGAGGCCCTGGTCGAGGGTCTCCGTCGTCGTCGGCTGGCGGCTGCCGCCGGCCCGGACCTCGAGCAGGCCGGCGAGGCTGCCGTCGCAGCCGAGGTCGAACGCGAGCAGGCCAGGCCCGTCGTCGGGCGCAGATTCGAGCACGAGCGCCGCCGCCGCGTCGCCGAAGAGCACGCACGTGGCGCGGTCGGTCGGGTCGATGACCCGCGAGAGGGTCTCGGCGCCGATCACGAGCACGTGCTCGAGGCCGCCCGCGGTGAGGAGCGCCCCCCCGGTGACGAACTCGTAGACGAAGCCGGCGCACCCGGCGTTCATGTCGAAGGAGCCGCAGCGGAGCCCGAGGGCGTCGCCGACGAACGCGCCGGTGTGGGGGACCGGCTGCTCGGGCGTGGCGGTGGCGATGATGAGCAGGTCGATGTCGACCGGGGTGAGCCCCGCGGCCTTGATCGCGGCGGCGCCGGCTTCCGTCGCGAGACTGCCGGTGGTCTCGTCCGGGGTCGCGATGCGGCGCTCCCGGATCCCGGTCCGCTCGACGATCCACTGGTCAGACGTGTCGACCAGGCGCTCGAGGTCGGCGTTCGTGAGCCGGCCTTCGGGCAGCGCCACGCCCCAACCGGCGATGGCGGCCCGCATCCTCAGTGCACGCGCAGCCAGGCGATCGGCTGTCCTTCTCGCATGCGCTCCCCCGGATGAGCGAGCAGGCCGACGAGTCGACCCGCGAACGGACTGGCCACGGAGGTCACCGTACCCGGCCCCTCGAGGAGGCCGACCGTCTGGCCGGGCTCGACGTCGCTGTCGGCCGGCAGCTCGACGGGGCGGAACACCCCGACGGTCGGCGCCACGATCATGCGCTCGGGGACGAGCAGCCCCTCGCCGTGGTCGAGCAGCGTCTCCATCAGCGTGCCTCCTCGAGCGTGACGGCGGCCGCGTCGTCCGGTGTGGCGACGCCGCGGACCGTCACCTCGGGGATGGTCCGCTTGGCGAGGCCGGCGAGCATCGTGCCGTGCCCCACCTCGAGGCAGGTCGTGGCGCCGAGGGCGGCGATCGCGGTGAGGGATTCGCGCCAGCGCACCGTGACGGTGACGTGGCGGGCCGAGCGGTCCCGCCAGTCGTCGTCGGCGTGCGGCTCGGCGTCGAGGTTCGAGACGACCGGCACCGCGGGGACGGAGAACGTGACGTCGGCGAGCTCGCCGACGAGGCCCTCGGCGGCCGAGGCCATGAGCGGGGTGTGAAAGGCGCCGCCGACGTTGAGCGGGGTGACGCGCTTGACCCCCTCTTCCTTGGCTGCAGCCGACGCGGCCTCGAGCCCCTCTGGTGTCCCCGCGATGACGATCTGTCCCGGGGCGTTGTCGTTGGCGATCCAGCAGCCGTCGGGGGTGGCCGCGCAGGCGGCAGAGGCCTGCTCGGGTGTGGCGCCCAGGAGCGCGGCCATCTTGCCGGGGTGGGCGTCGGCTGCGGCTTGGGTCAGCTCGGCCCGCCGCGCCGCGAAGCGCACCCCGTCTTCGAGGGCCAGCGCCCCGGAGGCGATGAGCGCCGTCACCTGGCCGAGCGAGTGGCCGGCGAACGCCACGGCCGCGGGGACGTGGTCCCGCACGGCCTCCCACGCGAGCAGCGAGGTGAGGAGCACGGCGAGCTGGGCGTCGCGGGTGCGAGCGAGCTGCTCGGCCGTTGCGTCGAGGATCAGGTCGCTGAGCGGCTCGCCGAGCGCCGCCTCGACCCGGTCCACGACCGACCAGGCGGGCGTCCCGCGCCACGGCCGGCCCATGCCGGGCTGTTGGGTCCCCTGACCGGGGAAGAGGACGGCGAGTCCCACGAGGCCTCTCTGGTGCGGTGTGCCGGGCCCGTCGGTTCCGGGCGTCACTGGTTCGGACCGAGCCTGGCGGGTCAGGGTTACATCCGGGTCACGGGCGTGCGGCAATAACGTGCCGGGATGCCGCTTTCCAACTCCGACGAGCTCGTCGGATTACTCCCGCACCGGCCGCCGTTCCGATTCGTGGACTCCGTCGAGGCGTTCGAGGCGGGGGCGTCGATCGAGGCCCGCTACCGCGTCTCGGGCGACGAGGCGTTCCTCGCCGGGCACTTCCCCGGCAACCCGGTGCTGCCGGGGGTGATCCAGCTCGAGGCCCTCGCCCAGGCGGGCGCGATCGCCGTGCTCGCCGACCCCCGCTACGCGGGCCGCCTTCCACTCTTTGGGGGCGTCGAGAAGGTCCGGTGGCGCCGCATCGTGCGACCCGGTGACGATCTCGTCCTCGCCCTCACCCTCGACCGGCTGAGCGCCCGGGGCGGCTGGGGCGACGGGACGGCCCGCGTCGACGGTGCCACCGCCTGCCAGGCCCGTCTGTTCTTCGCCTTCGCGGACGCCTGATGTCGTGGCGCCGGCTCGTCGGCCTCGCGCTGAGCGCGGCCGCGCTCGTCGCGTTCGGCGCGGCGACGCCGGCCGCGGCCGCTCCCCGCCCGCTCTCGATCCTGCAGCTCGGCGACTCGATCGCGTCGGGCGAGGGGACGCTCTACGGCTACCAGTACGACACCAAGACCCGGGCCTGGATCGGCGGCAGCCTCTCTGTGGCCTGGCCGGGCCCCTACCCCGCCTGCCACGTCTCGCCCGACGCGTACGGGAACGTTGTCGCGACACGCCTCGGGGCCCGCTTCACGACGTTCGCCTGCACCGGCGCGAGCTACGCGAACGGGATCATCGCCCCCGAGACCGAGAACGGCGTGCTCGGCCCGACGACGCTGCGGCCGGCCGAGTTCGGGGACCTCGCGGCCGGCACCGACCTCAACGCGGCCTACGACGCGGCGAAGCCCGACGTGGTGCTCATCACCCTCGGCGCCGACGATCTGCGCTTCGTCCCGGTGGTGACCGACTGCGTCGAGAACGCGCTCGCGGCGGCCGTCGGCCTCGAGACGCTGCGCTGCACGCCGGCGAACCCCGGATCGACCGTGACCACCGACGTCCTGAACGGCTTGGCGACCCTCGGCACGAACCTGACCTCGCTGCTCGGCGCGATCCGCGCGCGGGCAGACGGCGGGGCGGGTCCCGAAGGTCGTCGTGACGACGTACCACAACCCGCTGCCGAACCCCTCGACGACGCGCTGCCCCGACGTCGCCCTGCTCCAGCCCACGCAGGTCGCGTACCTGTCGTCGCTCGTGTCGGCCATCAACGCCCGGATCCGCGCCACGGTGAACGGGTCGCACCTGCCGGGGGTGGCGCTCGCCGACACGTCGAAGGCGATGACCGGGGCCGACGGCACGGACCATCGTTGGTGCAGCGCGCAGCCCTGGGCCTACGGGCTGTCGATCTTCAAGATCACGGACCCGGCGAGCCTGCTCAGCCAGGCGCCGTTCCACCCGACCCCGGCCGGGCAGCGGCGCTACGCCGACCTCGTGGTGCCGGTCGTGCGCCGCCTCGTCGGGTAGCTATCCCGAGCGGCGCTCGTCGCGGCGGATCTCGGCGACCGAGGAGCGAGCGTCCTCCTCGGCGTCGAGCTCGTCGGCCAGCTCGTCGGGGTCCTCCCGCAGCAGCAGTCGCGTCTCGACGTCCTTGTCGAGGCGGCGCGGGTCGTGCGTGTCGCGGGGCCACGGCGACAGGATGATCGCGAGCAGGACGACGAAGGAGAGCCCGCAGACGACCGCGATCCAGGTGATGACGTCGATGCTCGCAAGCATGGTCACGGGAGTGTACCGACGCCCTGCGGCGGCTCTGGCGATGGAGCGCTGACCGCGATCGCGGTGTGACACGGGATCCGACAGGTCGGCCGATACCGTGCGGAAGGTGCGCCGCCATCGGGTCTCAGGCGCCGGCTTCGGGCGCCGCTACGCCCTCGCCCTCGGCGTGACCATCGCGCTCGTCGTCGTCGTCATCCTCGGCGTCGAAGTGCTCATCTCCCAGAAGCTCGCGTCGGTCCCGCGTGTCAACCTGTCGCTCGCGCCTGTCCCGTCGGGCGGCGCGAACTATCTGCTCGTCGGCTCCGACACGCGCTCGTTCGTCAGCAACTCGAGCCAACAAGCGCAGTTCGGCAGCGAGGCCAACAACCAGGGTCAGCGCTCCGACACGATCATGGTGCTCCACACCGAGTCGTCCGGCCGGAGCCTCCTCGTCTCCATCCCGCGCGACCTGTGGGTGAACATCCCGGGACAGGGCATGGGGAAGATCAACGCCGCCTTCGACACCAGCCCGCAGAAGCTGGTCGACACGATCGCCGCCGACCTCAACGTGCCGATCCACCACTTCGTCTCCGTGGACTTCGCGACCTTCCAGAAGATCGTCGACGCCGTCGGCTCCGTGCCCGTCTACTTCCCGACGGCCGCACGGGACAGCTTCTCCGACCTCAACATCCCGGCCGGCGGCTGCTACCAGCTGAACGGCGCGCAGGCGCTCGAGTTCGTGCGCTCCCGGGACATGCAGGTCCTCGACCCGACGACCCACCAGTGGAAGTCCCTCGACGCCGTCCCCGACATCGGGCGCATCGGCCGCCAGCAGCAGTTCGTGCGCGAGATCGCCACGGTGGCGCTCGACTCGGTGCTGAGCGACCCGTTCAAGGCGACGACCCTGGTCGACAACGTCACCGGTGAGCTGACGCTCGACTCCGGCTTCTCGCGCGGCGACCTGTTCACCCTCGTCGACGCGTTCCGGGCGGTGAACCCGAGCGACCCCAGCCAGCTGCAGACCGAGACGCTGCCCTGGCAGACCGGTCCCACCCAGCAGGGCCAGGACGTCCTCTACCTCCGCCAGCCCGACGCCAGCCAGGTCCTGGCGACGCTGCGCGACTTCGGCGGCGGGTCCTCCTCGGGCACGACGTCGGCGATCGCGCCGTCGAGCGTGCGGGTGCGCGTCCTGAACGGCTCGGGCATGAACGGCGCGGCGGCGAAGACGCTCGCGACGCTCCAGAAGGCTGGCTTCGTCGGTGCCGGCACGGGCAACAACCCGCAAGGTCAGGTGCCGACGAGCGAGATCCGCTATCCGAATGGCAACGCCGCGGCGGCGACGCTGCTCTCCACCTATGACCCCGGCTCGCACCTCGTCGTCGACAACTCGGTGGCGCCCGGCACGGTCGACTTCGTGCTGGGGCGCGCGTTCACCGGGCTGACGACCCCGACGACGGCCGCGGCGTCCGCGCCGTCGGCGCCACCGTCAACGACGCCGGTCGCGCCGCAGCCCGGCTCGCTTGCGCCGGTGCCCGGCGCCTGCTGAGTGCCCGGGGCGGGAGTCGAACCCGCACGTCCTCACGGACAATGGGACTTGAATCCATCGTGTCTGCCAGTTCCACCACCCGGGCGACCTCCCATGATGACACGCCACCTCCTCGACGCCCCGGGACACGGCGCGCCGCGCGATCAGGCGCGGTCGCTGCGATGGTCGTCGCGGTAGCTGGGGATCAGGCGCTTCGCGATCACCTCGTTCATCACCTCGTCGGTGCCCGCGCCGATGCGCTGGAGCCGGGCGTCTCGAAACGCGCGGGAGATCGGCTCCTCGTGCATGTAGCCGAGGCCGCCGAAGATCTGCAGGCACACGTCGACGAGGCGGTTCTGCATCTGCGCGCAGTACTTCTTCGCCATCGAGATCTCGACGACGGGGTACTCGCCCTGCAGCACGCGCCACGCCGTGCCGTACAGCAGGGCGCGCGCCGCCTCGAGCTCGGTGGCGGCGTCGGCGAGCCGGTGGGCGAGGACCTGGTGGCGACCGATCGGCCGGCCGAACGTCTGGCGCTCGCCGGCGTACTCGATCGTCCGGGCCAGCACCCAGTCGGCGTGGCCGACGCTGGCCGCCGCGGCGGCGAGCCGCTCGTATTGCAGCTGCCACATGAGCTGGGCGAACCCTCGGCCGGGCTCGAGGCCGATCAGGTTCGCCGCGGGGACCACCACGTCGTCGAGGGCAAGCTCGGCGGTGTCGCTCGACCACATGCCGAGCTTGCGCAGCTTGCGGGACACGCTGACGCCGGGCAGCGCGGTGTCGACGAGGAAGAGCGAGATCCCCTGATGCCCGGTCCCGGGCTCGGTGGTCGTGACGAGGGTGAGGAAGTCGGCACGCGCACCGTTGGTGATGAACTGTTTGCGTCCCGTGATGCGCCAGCAGTCGCCGTCGCGACGCGCCCGTGTCGTGATCGCCGCGACGTCCGAGCCGGCGTCGGGCTCGGTGATCGCGATGGCCGCGATCTTCTCGCCGGCGATCGCGGGCGCGAGGTAGCGCGCCTTCTGGTCGTCGGTGCCGAACTGCTCGATCGACGGGGTCGCCATGTCGGTCTGGACCGAGAGGGCCATGGCGATGGCGCCGCAGCCGGCGCGCGCCAGCTCCTCGACGAACACGATCTCGGCGGCCAGGTCGCCGTCGCCGCCGCCCCAGCGTGACGGGTAGTGGAGCCCGAGGAAGCCGAGCGCACCGGCACGTCGGAACACCTCGTCGGGGAACCCGCCCGCGTCCTCCCACTCGTCGACGTGGGGCCGCAGCTCCTGGTCGACGAAGCGGCGCACCGACGCCCGGAGCGCCTCATGCTCCTCGCTGAAGATCGGGTGTCGGCTCATCCGCCCGCCACGTCCTCCACGCTGCCACAGCCGTCGTCCGTTCCATAGACTGGTGCCCCCCATGGCCCCGTCGATCCTCCAGCGGCGTCTCGTCGACGTCACCGAACGCCTGAAGCGGCTGCGCGCCGAGCTGGGCGTCACCGAGGAGCAGTTCGCGTTCCTCGACGACAAGGCGGAGGACACCCGGCTGCGGTCCCTGCTCGCGGAGACGCCCCTCGCCGACGCCGAGGCCCGCGACGCCCGCCAGCACGCCGACGCGCTGGCTCGCCACCGCGACGCGCTGGCCCGCCAGATCGCTGCGCTGCACCGTGAGCAGGACGCACTGCTCGACCGCATGGCGGCCGAGCTGTCGGCGCGCTGAGCTCCCCCCACCCCGATGACCACTGACCGCGCCCGACCCCGCGTCGTGATCGCCGAGGACGAGGCGATCATCCGCCTCGACCTGCGCGAGCTCCTCGAGGAGGAGGGCTACGAGGTCGTCGGCGAGACCGGGCGCGGGGACGAGGCGATCGAGCTGGTCCGCGAGCTCGTCCCCGATCTGGTGATCCTCGACGTGAAGATGCCCGGCCTCGACGGGCTCTCCGCCGCCCGCCACATCGCCAGCGAGCGCCTCGCCGCGATCCTCATCCTCACCGCCTTCTCGCAGCGCGACCTGATCGAGCGGGCCCGCGACGCCGGGGCGCTCGCCTACCTGGTGAAGCCGTTCCAGAAGAGCGAGCTGATCCCGGCGATCGAGCTCGCCATGGCCCGCCACAACGAGCTGACCTCCCTCGAGCGCCACGTCGACGACCTCGAGGCGCGCCTCGAGGCCCGCAAGCTCATCGACCGCGCGAAGGGCCGCCTCATGAGCGAGCACGACTTCGACGAGCAGACCGCCTGGCGGTTCATCCAGACCCGCGCCATGAACGAGCGGGTCAAGATCGCCGAGATCGCCCGCCGCGTCGTCGACGGGCAGCTGGCGCCGTAGCCGCGGCCCCACGGGCGGTCGAGACCCCGGGCGTACGATCGCCGCGGATGCCCCAGCTCATCCTCGTCGACGGTCACTCGCTCGCCTACCGGGCGTTCTACGCCCTCCCCACCGACCTGGCGACGAAGGCCGGCACGGTCACGAACGCGGTCTACGGCTTCACGTCGATGCTCATCAAGGTGCTCGGCGACGAGCACCCCGACTTCGTCGCGGTCGCCTTCGACGCGCCCGGCCCCACGTTTCGCGACGCGATGGACACGGACTACAAGGCGGGCCGCCAGGCGACCCCGGCCGTGTTCTCCGCCCAGCTGCCGCTCGTCCGCGAGGTGCTCGACGTGCTCCACATGCCGGTGCTCACCGTCGACGGCGTCGAGGCCGATGACGTCATCGCCACGCTCGCCACCCAGGCCGCCGAGGGCGGGCTCGACGTCATCGTCGTCACCGGCGACCGCGATACGTTCCAGCTCGTCTCCGACCCCCACGTCCGGGTCCTCTACAACAAGCGGGGCGTCTCGGACTACGCGCTCTACGACGAGGCGGGCATCGTGGAGCGCACCGGCGGGGTCACGCCGGCGCAGTATCCGGACTACGCGGCGCTGCGGGGGGACACGAGCGACAACCTGCCCGGCGTCCCCGGCATCGGGGAGAAGACCGCGGCGAAGCTCGTGACCACCTACGGCTCCGTCGACGGGATCCTCGAGCATCTCGACGAGCTGCCGCCCAAGCAGCGGGCGAACCTCGAGCAGATGGCCGACCGCGTCCGCCTGAACCGGGAGATGTCGGTGCTGCGCCGCGACGTCGACGTCGGCCTCGACCCGACGTCGCTCGTGCCGACGGCGTTCGACCGCGAGCCGGCGCGGGTGCTCTTCGACCAGCTCGAGTTCCGGACGCTCTGGCCCCGCCTCCTCGAGGCCCTCGGCGACACCGCGGCCGAGCCGACCGCCGAGACGCTCGACGTCACCGTCGAGGCGCTCCGCCACGCAGCCGAGGCGGCGGCCCGTCTCGAGGCGCTCCGCGCCGCGGGGGCGCCCGTCGCGCTCGACGCGCGCTGGGAGGGGACGCCTGGGCAGCGCCTCGCCAGCCTCGCGGTGACCGACGGCGACGCCGTCGCGGTCCTCGACGCCGACGTCCTCGCGGCCCCGAGCGTCGACGCCGCGCTCCGCGCGCTCGTCGGCCCCGACGGCCCGCCGCTCGCGACCCACCGCGCGAAGGAGCTCATGCACGGCCTCGGCGACCCTCTCGTCGCGCTCCGCGACGACACCGCCGTGATGGCGTACCTCCTCGATCCGGCGGAGGGGAAGTACCGCCTCGAGGACCTCGCCCTCCGCTACCTCTCCCTCGAGGTGCACTCGCCCGACGCCGAGACCGAGGGCCGCCTCGACCTCGACGGCGACACCGCGGTCGACGAGAACGGCCGCCGCGCCGCGGCGGTGCTGCGCCTCGCCGGCGTGCTCCAGGAGGCGCTCGACGCCCGCGAGCTCACCGACCTGTACCAGCGCTTCGAGCTGCCGCTCATCCCCGTGCTCGCCAAGATGGAGGAGGCGGGGATCCTCATCGACCGCCGGTTCCTCGACGAGCTCCGCGACGAGCTCACGACCGAGTGCGACCGGCTCATGCGCCAGCTGTGGGCCCACGCCGGCGAGGAGTTCAACGTCAACTCGACGCCCCAGCTGCGCACGATCCTCTTCGACAAGCTCGGCCTCACGCCGGTGAAGAAGACGAAGACGGGGCCCTCGACCGACGCCGATTCGCTGCAGAAGATGGCCGAGGACCACCCGATCGTCGAGGACCTGCTGCGCTACCGCGAGCTCGAGAAGCTGCGGGGCACCTACGCCGAGGCGCTGCCGCCGCTCATCGGCCCCGACGGGCGGATCCACGCCACGTTCAAGCAGACGGACACGACGACCGGCCGCATCTCGAGCGAGGCGCCGAACCTCCAGAACGTGCCCGTCCGCACGGCCGACGGCCGCGAGTTCCGCCGCGCCTTCATCGCCGACCCGGGTGCCGGGCTGCTCACCGCCGACTACTCCCAGATCGAGCTGCGGGTCCTCGCCCACTTGGCCGAGGACCCGGGACTCACCGAGGCGTTCGACCGCGGCGCCGACATCCACACGACGACGGCCGCCACGGTCTTCCACGTACCCGAGGACGCGGTGACAGACCCGCAGCGCCGCTTCGCCAAAGTCGTCAACTACGGGCTCGCGTACGGCATGGAGGCGTACGGGCTCGGGCAGCGCCTCGGGATCCCGACCGAGGAGGCCCGCGAGATCCTCGACGCCTACTTCGAGGGCTTTCCCCTGGTCGGCGCGTTCATGTCCCACACCGTCCGCGAGGCGAAGGAGCGCGGGTACACCACGACGCTGTTCGGCCGGCGCCGCCAGATCGTCGAGCTGTCGTCGGACAACTTCCGCATCCGCCAGATGGGGGAGCGGATGGCCCAGAACGCGCCGGTGCAGGGCTCCGCGGCGGACATCTTCAAGCTGGCGATGATCGACGTCGACCGTGTGCTCACCGACGGGGAGTACCGCACCCGGATGCTGCTCACCGTCCACGACGAGCTCGTCTTCGAGGTGCCGCTCGACGAGCGGGACGCGGTGGAGCCGCTCGTACGCGAGACGATGGAGGCGGTCACCGAGCTCTCCGTCCCGCTCGTGGTCGACATCGGCTTCGGCCCGACGTGGGCCGAGGCGAAGTGACCGCCGGGCCGGCCACGCCGACCGGACTCTGGTTCAACGAGGTCGCGGCCTTCCTCGGCCCCGCCTACTGGGCGCCCGGCACCGGCCGGGTCATGGCCTTCACCCGTGGGACCGACCAGGAGGTCGACTTCCTGAGCGAGGCCCTGGGCCTCGCACCGGGCCAGGAGGTGCTCGACGTCGGCTGCGGGCCGGGCCGCCACGCCCTCGCGCTCGCCGCGCGGGGGCTCTCGGTCACCGGGATCGACGCCTCCCCGGCGTTCGTGGCGCTCGCCCGCGCCGCGGCGGCCGAGCGCGGCCTGTCGGCTCGCTTCGTCACCGGCGACGTCCGGGACCTCGCCTACGACGCCTGCTTCGACGCGGTCCTGTGCCTCTGCCAGGGCGGGTTCGGCCTCCTCGGCGGGCGCGACGAGCCGGCGGTGTTCACCCGCATCGCTCGGGCGCTGCGACCCGGCGCCGCCCTCGCCGTCTCGGCGTTCTCGCTGCTCTTCGCCGCCCACGGGCTCGAAGCCGGCGAGACCCTCGACGCCACCACCGGGGTCCTCCACGAGCGCACGGTGCTGCGCAACGCCCAGGGCGACGAGCGGCCCGCCGACCTCTGGACGACCTGCTTCACGGCGCGCGAGCTCGAGCTGCTCGCCGCGCTCGCCGACCTCGAGGTGCTCGCGGTCCACGGTGTGACGCCCGGCCGATATCGCGCCGCGCCACCCGATCTTCACCAGCCCGAGCTGCTCCTGCTGGCACGCCGGCGCGCGTGAGCCTGTAGCCTGGGTCCGCGGCCTCGTCGAGGCCGCGACGCCCGCGTCTAGGAGGCGGGTCGTCACGTCCCAGAGGAGTCAGGTTGTCGGAGCAGGACGCGGCGGGTGGCACGAGTGTCCCCGTCCTCGATGAGGCGCAGGAAGAGGGCGAGCGCCACGCCCCCGACGACGGACCGGTTGTCCTCGACGACCTCGGGACGCAATCGTTCTCGGACGCGGTCGACGCGACGATCGTCGAGTTCGACGACGGTGACATCGTCACCGGCAAGGTCGTCAAGATCGACAGCGACGAGGTCCTCCTCGACATCGGCTACAAGTCCGAGGGCGTCATCCCGTCCCGGGAGCTGTCGATCCGCAACGACATCGACCCGAGCGAGGTCGTGTCGCTCGACGAGGAGCTCGAGGCGCTCGTCCTCACCAAAGAGGACAAGGATGGCCGGCTCATCCTCTCCAAGAAGCGCGCCCAGTACGAGCGCGCCTGGGGCACCATCGAGGAGCTGAAGGAGCAGGACGGGGTCGTCACCGGGCCCGTCATCGAGGTCGTCAAGGGCGGCCTCATCCTCGACATCGGGCTGCGCGGCTTCCTCCCCGCGTCCCTCGTCGACCTGCGCCGGGTCCGCGACCTGGCGCCGTTCGTCGGCCGCAGCCTCGAGTGCAAGATCATCGAGCTCGACAAGAACCGCAACAACGTCGTGCTGTCCCGGCGGGCCTACCTCGAAGAGACCCAACGCGAGCAGCGCGACGAGTTCCTCGCCAACCTGAAGCCGGGCGAGATCCGCAAGGGCGTCGTCTCGTCGGTCGTCAACTTCGGCGCCTTCGTGGACCTCGGCGGCATGGACGGCCTCGTCCACGTGTCCGAGCTGTCCTGGAAGCACGTCGACCACCCGAGCTCGGTCGTGCAGGTCGGCGACGAGGTCACCGTCCAGGTGCTCGACGTCGACCTCTCGCGGGAGCGCATCTCGCTGTCCCTCAAGGCCACCCTGCAGGACCCGTGGCAGGAGTTCGCCGACGGTCACCAGGTCGGCGAACTCGTCTACGGGCGTGTCACCAAGCTCGTCCCCTTCGGGGCGTTCGTGCAGGTCGGGGAGGGCATCGAGGGCCTCGTCCACATCTCGGAGATGGCCGGGCACCACGTCGAGGCCCCCGAGCAGGTCGTGACGCCGGGCGAGGAGCTCTGGGTCAAGATCATCGACATCGACCTCGAGCGTCGCCGCATCTCGCTCTCGATCAAGCAGGCGGCCGAGGGTGGCGTCGTCGCCCCCGAGTACCAAGAGCAGTTCGGCGAGCACGCCTACGACGAGCAAGGCAACTACGTCGGCCCGGCCCCCGAGGACGCCGAGGGCGCGGCCGAGGCCACCGAGGCGGCCGACACGGCCGGCAGTCTGGAGACCGCTGAGGCCGCCGAAGCGGCCGACACGGCCGGGAGCGAGACGGCCGGGACCGCCGAGAGCGCCGAGGCCATCGACGTGGCCGCCAGCCTCGAGACCGCCGAGGCCACCGACGCCCCCGCGGGGGGCGAGCCCGCCTAAGGCACCCGGGGCGGCCCGCGGCGCCGTCCTCCTCTCTTTCCTCTCTTCTGTCGCTGCTGCCGGCGCGGGATCGCCCCAATGCCGGCGCGGACCGTGACCCCCTCAAGGTGGGCGGGACGCCAGCCGTAGAGACAGGTGGGACCTTGCGTTTGGGGCGCAGGGAGGCCCGATGAGGGAGTGGCAGTGGGGAAGAGCCGGACCTTGATCGCGGCCGCGGCGGTCATCCTGGCCGCGGTTTCAGGCATCGGCGTCTACTTCTATGTGACGTCGGCCGATACGCGGGCGCAGAAGAATGCCTCGGTCGTCGAGGCGTTCGTCGCGTCCCAGGACATCCCGAAGGGCACGAGCGGCGACAACGCCCTGTCGAGCGGGCTCATCACCACCGCGAAGGTGCTGGAGGGCAGCGTCCCGGCGGACGCCGTCACCGACACGAGCGCGCTGAAGGGCAAGGTCGCCGTGACCACGATCAGCGCGAAGCAGTACATCACCGCGAACAGCTTCGCCTCGCCGGCCAACGGTGGTGGCGGCTCGCTGGCCGCGGCGATCGACGGCCAGGGCCTCGTCGCGGTGACGATCTCGGTCGACACCGCGCACGGTGTTGCCGGCGCGATCGCCCCGGGAGACCACGTCGACGTCGCCGTCGTCGGTGACACAGGAGCGCAGTACCTCCTCCAGAACGTGCGGGTGCTCGCCGTCGGGCAGGCCACCGCGACGGCGGCGCCGACCGGCGCGTCGAGCGCCGCTAGCGCAGCGAGCAGCGGCCTCATCACCTTTGAGGTGTCGCCGGCTGACGCGCTCCAGGTTGAGAACGCGGCGCACTCCGGCTCGCTGTACCTGAGCCTCCACTCTGTGTCCGCGAACGGCGCGTCCGCGACGAGCGGGTAGCCGTGGCGCTCGAGCACACCGGCGCCCCCGGGGTGCACTGGAACGGCCCGGCCGCCGTGCCCTACGACGTGGCGATCGTCGAGCCGGACGGCCGCGCGCGGCTGCGCCTCGGCGCCAGCATCGCCACCGCTGTGCCGTTCGACACCCTCGAGGCGCTCCTCCAGGCACTGCACCCCGGACGTCCTGCCGTCGTGCTCTTCGGGCCCGGGCTCGCCAACCCGTACGGCTTCGAGCAGATCCACCGGCTCATCTCGGTCCGCCCCGAGCTCGGCGCCATCTTCGCCGTCGACGGTGAGGTCTCGACCGCGATGCTGCACGCCGCGCTGCGGGCCGGCGCGCGCGACACGGTGTCGGTGAACGACCCGGCCGCGCTGGCCGACGCCGTGGGCCGGGTCGGCGGCATGCTCGGCGGCGCGGTGAGCCGCGCGCCCGTGCCGCTCGAGCACCGGGCCGCCCCCGGCAAGCTCGTCGTGGTGTTCTCCGCCAAGGGCGGGGTGGGGAAGTCGACGGTCGCGATCAACGTCGCGGTCGGCATGGCGCATCGCAGCGACGAGCGCGTCGCCCTCGTCGACGCCGACTTGAACTTCGGCGACGTCGCCGTGCTGCTCGGGATCCCGCCGCAGCAGACGGTGCTCGACGCCGTGAGCGCCACCCAGTACGGGGACAGCGACCTCGTGCGCAGCATGCTCACCGTCCACTCGCCGAGCGGGCTGCTCGTGCTCCCCGCGCCGACCGAGCCGGTGCTCGACAGCATCATCGACCCGGCCGAGATCGTGTCGGTCTGCCAGACCCTCCAGTCGACGTGCGGGTTCGTCGTGGCCGACCTCCCGCCCCAGCTCGACGACGTCACCGTCGCGCTCATCGAGGCGGCGGACGTCGTGCTGCTCATCGGCGGGATGGACATCCCCAGCGTGAAGAATCTGAAGATCGGGATGCAGGCCCTCGACCTGCACGCCATTGCCGGCCCGAAGCTGCGCCTCGTGCTGAACCGGGCGAACACCCAGGTGAAGCTCGACGTGCGGGAGGTCGAATCGGTGCTCGGCCTGCGCGCCGAGTTCCCCGTGCCGTCAGACATCTCGGTGCCGATCTCGGTGAACGCCGGCGTGCCTGTCATCGAGCACGCGCCGGACTCGCCGGCGAGCCGGGCGTTCGACCGGATCGCGCGCACGCTGCTCGGCGGCGACGCAGTGATCGGGAAGGGTCGGCGGCGGAACCGGAGGGCGGCCCGGTGACCGTCACCCAGCGATCCTTCGGGGGCAGCGGCGGCAGCGGCGGTGCCGGTGGCGGCCCTCTCGCCGCGACGTCGCCGCACCGGCCGACTGGCCGGGCGCAGGTCCTCGAGGAGCTGCGCCAGAAGATGCACCAGTTCGTGGTGTCCGAGCTCGGCCCGCTCCTCTACGACCAGCGCGTCACCGAGACCGAGCTGCGCAAGCAGGTCGAGGAGCAGCTGCAACGCGCCCTCGCGCAGGAGCGCGTCGCGATCGGCGCCGCGGAGCGCCAGGCGGTGCTGCAGTCCGTCTTCGACGACATCCTCGGCTACGGCCCGATCGACAAGCTGCTCCGGGACCCGGGGATCAGCGAGATCATGGTCAACGGGCCCGCGCAGGTCTTCGTCGAGCGCGACGGCAAGCTCGTCCCGACGGACGTGAAGTTCGTCGACGAGGGCCACCTGCGGCGCATCATCGACAAGATCGTGAGCCAGGTCGGTCGCCGTGTCGACGAGGCGACACCGATGGTCGACGCCCGTCTGCCCGACGGGTCCCGCGTGAACGTCATCGTGCATCCGCTCTCGATCGGCGGCCCGTTCCTCACGATCCGGCGGTTCCGCGCCGACCCGTTCACGGTCACCGACCTCATCGGCATGGGCACGATGTCGGACCAGGTGGCCCACTTCGCGGACTGCTGCGTGCGGGGACGGCTGAACGTCGTGGTGAGCGGCGGGACGGGCACCGGCAAGACGACGCTGCTCAACGTGTTCTCGTCGTTCATCCCCGCCGACGACCGCATCATCACGATCGAGGACGCCAAAGAGCTCCAGCTCCAGCAGCCCCACGTGCTCTGCCTCGAGGCCCGGCCCCCCAACATCGAGGGGCGTGGCGAGATCCGCATCCGCGACCTCGTCCGCAACGCCCTGCGCATGCGCCCCGACCGCATCGTCGTCGGGGAGGCCCGTGGCGCCGAGGCCCTCGACATGCTCCAGGCGATGAACACCGGCCACGACGGGTCGCTCACCACCGTCCACTCCAACGCGCCCCGCGACACCCTCTCCCGCATCGAGACGATGGCCCTCATGGCCGGCATGGACCTGCCGGTCCGGGTCATCCGCGAGCAGATGGCCTCTGCGCTCGACCTCATCGTCCATCTCTCCCGCCTCCGCGACGGCACCCGCCGGATCACCCACGTGAGCGAGGTCATGGGCATGGAGGGTGACGTGATCGTCCTCCAGGACCTCTACCTCTTCGACTACGCGATGGGGATCGACGACGACGGCCGGTTCCGCGGCCAGCTCAAGAGCACCGGCATCCGCCCGGCGTTCTCCGAGCGCCTCGCCAACTACGGCGTGTCGCTCGACCACTCGCTCTTCGCCGGGGAGCAGCTGTCCCGGCGGGCCGGGATGCGGCGATGACCGGCGTCCTCCTCGCCCTGCAGGCCAACTCGACCTGGAAGATCGTCCTGCCCGCGATCGTCGCCGGCGCGGTCCTGTCGTTCTCGCTCGCCATGATGCTCATGTCGGGTGACAAGCGGACCGACCTCGAGAAGCGCCTCACCGGGTACGTCGACGAGCCCGAGAAGGACCGCCCGGTGCCGCGCGGCGAGCAGATGCTCGCCGAGACCCGCCTCGTCCACGACATGGCCGAGTTCACCGGCCGCATCGCGGAGCGGGTCGGGCTGCTGGCGCGGGTCGAGGAGAAGCTCGAGCAGGCCGACCTGCCGGTGCGTCCCACCGAGGCGATCTTCTTCTACTGCGCCGCGGTGTTCTTCGTCTTCGTCGGCGGCTTCTTGCTGCTCGGGTTCCCGCCGGCGTTCGTGCTCACCATCATCACGCTCGTCGGTCCCGTGGCGTTCCTCGAGCTGCGTCGCCACCGGCGCCTCAAGAGCTTCGAGAACCAGCTCCCCGACGTGCTGAACCTCTTCGCCGGGTCGATGCGGGCCGGGTTCTCGTTCGCGCAGGCGCTCGAGGCCGTCGCCGAGGAGGCGCCCGAGCCGTCCCGCCGAGAGCTCGCCCGCTGCTTCACCGAGAGCCGCCTCGGCCGCCCGATCGAGGACGCGCTCGAGGATTCGGCGAACCGCATGCACAGCGTCGACCTGATGTGGGCCGTCATGGCGATCAGGATCCAGCGCGAGGTCGGCGGCAACCTCGCCGAGCTGCTCGACACGGTGGCCAACACGATGACGGAGCGGGAGCGGCTGTCGGGCGAGATCGCGGCGCTCACCGCCGAGGGTCGCCTCTCCGCGTGGATCCTCGGCATCTTCCCGCCCGCGTTCGCGCTCATCCTCTACGTCGTGCAGCCGAACTACATGGTCGTGCTGTTCCAGAACGGCATCGGGATCATGGCCGTGATCGTCTCGGCGATCATGGCCGGGATCGGGTTCTTCTGGCTCCGCAACCTCATGCAGATCGACGTGTGACATGTCACCCGTCCTGATCGCCGGGCTCTTCGCCGGAGCCATCCTGCTCGCCGGGCTCGCGACGACCGGGCTCGTCGTCGAGCGGTCCGGCGTCCGCGAATCGCTGCGGCGCCTCGAGGGCTACCAGATCCAGGACGTGCGCGACCAGGAGATGCTGGCGCCGATCAGCGAGCGGGTCGTCAGTCCGATGCTGGAGGGCTTCGGTGCGCTGGCGCAGCGCTTCACCCCCGAGGGATACCGAGATCAGGTGGCCCGCAAGCTCGTTCTTGCGGGCAAGGCCAACGACTTCAGCGTGGACCAGATCCTCGTGTTCAAGGTCATCGGGCTCATGAGCGGGCTCGTCTGGCTGCCGCTCATCCTCTTCGGCCTCCAGCTCACCGGGCTCATCGCCGTCGTGTTCGTGGCCGTGCTCTGGGGCGTCTGCTTCATGGTCCCCGACGTGCTCCTGTCACGGGCGATCGAGGCGCGCACCCACGCCATCGCCCGGCAGCTGCCCGACATCCTCGACCTGCTCGTCATCTCGGTCGAGGCCGGGCTCGGGTTCGAGCAGGCGCTCGAGCGGACGACCTCCGCCGTCCCCGGCCCGCTCTCCGACGAGTTCCGGCGCATGCTGCGGGAGAACCGTCTCGGGTCGAGCCGCGCCGACGCGCTCCGCGCCATGGATGCCCGCTGCGACGTCCCCGAGCTGCGCACCTTCATCCTCGCCATGCTCCAGGCCGAGACCTTCGGTGTGTCGATCGTGCGGATCCTGCGCTCGCAGGCCGACGACATGCGGGTGCAGCGCCGCCAGCGCGCCCAGACCCAGGCCCAGAAGCTCCCGGTGAAGATGCTGTTCCCGATGGTGTTCTGCATCTTCCCGTCGGTGTTCGTCGTGATCCTGGGGCCCGCGATGATCTCGATCGCCCACACCCTGTAGCCCGATGGCCGTCGCCACCGAGGCCGGCCCTCGCGCGCCGAGCGCCCCGGCCGCACCGCCCGTCACCCCCACCGTCCGGCCGCGCGGCCCGCGTCTCGACCTGCTCTTCACCGCGGTGTTCGCGCTGTTCGGCTGGGCCGTCGGCGTCGAGCGGCTCTCGGACAACTCGTTTTTCTGGCATCTGCGCACCGGCGAGCTGATCCTCGACTCCGGGTTCCCGCACCGCGACCCGTTCTCGTTCAGCGCGCCGGGCACCCACTGGGTCGTCCAGTCCTGGCTCGCCGAGCTGCTCTACGCGGTCGTCGACCGGGTCACGAGCCCCTTCGGCATCCGCGTCGTCGTCGGCCTCACCGGCGTCGCGATCGCCGTGCTCGCCTTCCGGCTCGCGCTGCGCCTCACCCAGAACCGGGTGCGCGCCGCGCTGCTCACCGCCCTCGCGCTCGCCAGCCTCGACACGCTGTGGTCGGAGCGCCCCCTCATCTTTGGGATCCTCGCCCTCGTCGTGCTCGTCTGGGTCGTCGAGGTCCCGGACTCGTGGGTCGGGCGACGGCCCGTGCTCGCCATCCCGGTGCTCATGTGGTGCTGGGCGAACGTGCACGGCACGTTCGTGCTCGGCTTCGCGTACCTCGGCCTGCACCTCCTCGGGCGCTGGCTCGACGGGCACCGACCGTGGGAAGGGCGGGAGCGCCAGCTCCTGACCGGCACGGCCGTGGCGGCCGTCGCCGTGTTCCTCAACCCCTACGGCGTCTCCCTCGTCACGTTCCCGACCGTGCTGCTCAGCCGGGCGGACATCTTCCGCCACATCGTCGAGTGGGGCTCACCCGACTTCCACAGCCTCCGCGGCGAGCTCTACGCGCTCTGGATCGTCACCTTCGTCGTGCTGCTGGTCCGGGCCCCCGGCAAGGTGAGCCGCCGCGACCTGCTCGTGTCGCTCCCGTTCCTCGTGCTGGGCCTCTGGGCGCTGCGCAACATCGCGCTCGCGCCGCTCGTCGGCCTGCCGATCGCCGCCCGCGCCGTCGCCGGGCCGCGCCGCACCCAGGCCACCGACCGCACCAGCGTGCTCGGCTGGGGCCTCGCCGCGGCGCTGCTCCTCGTCGTGACCGTCTTCACGGTGAACGCCGCCGGGCAGCCCAACTTCGACTTCGCCGGCTATCCGGTCCGCGCCATGCAGGCCGACGCGCACGCCGGGCTGCTCGGCAGGCGGCTGCTCACCACCGACGTCGACGCGGGCTACGTGATCCTGCAGTACTGGCCGCGCCAGCGCGTCTTCATCGACGACCGCTACGACATGTACCCGCGGCCGATCATCGCCGACTACTTCACGCTCGCCCGCAGCGCACCCGGCTGGGACGCCGTGCTGAAGCGGGAGGACATCCAGGTGATCCTCTGGCCCCGCGGCGACCCGCTCGTCACCCTCGTCGAGGACACCGGCCAGTGGCGGGTCCTCTACCAGGACCACGCCCGGGTGCTGCTCGTCCGCGACGACGTCCGCTAGATCCCCTGGGGCCGCCCCGAGGGGGGCCTACGGGCCGGGCGCCGTGCTGATCGCGCTGCCCGCGTGCAGGAACGTCGGGCTGATCTGCTTGCCGAGGAACAGCACCGCGCCCATCACGGCGATCGCGATCAACGACACGAGCAGGAGGTACTCGACCAGGTTGGCGCCTCGCTCGTCGCGTCCGAGGCGGGCCCGGAGCCAGCCGTGCAGCACCACGAAGTAGTCCACCGCCGCCTTCTCTCTCACCCCGCCGCCCCGCTCCGGGGTTATCGGCAGGTAAGGGCGAGGTTCTTGAATGGTTCGGGCCAACCGGGGGAGCGGACCCAGGCTGCCCAGGGCTCCGGGGACGTCGACGCCGTAGCCTGCGCCGCCATGGTCGCCGTCGCGCTCACCGGGGGGATCGGGTCGGGCAAGTCGACCGTCGCCGCGATGCTCGTGGAGCGTGGCGCGGTGCTGATCGACGCCGACGCGATCGCCCGTGAGGTCGTCGAGCCCGGCCAGGCGACCCTCGCCAAGCTCGTCGACCGGTTCGGCGCCCAGATCCTGGACAAGCGGGGCCGCCTCGACCGGGCGGCCCTCGCCGCCGTCGCGTTCGCGGACGACGCGTCCCGCGCCGACCTGGACGGGATCACCCACCCGGCGATCAACGAGGAGTTCGTCCGCCGGCTCCGGGACGCCCCGAAGGACGCGGTGGTCGTCTGCGACGTGCCGCTGCTCGCCGAGTCGGTGCAGGCCCAGGCCCGCGGCTACCAGCTGGTGATCGTCGTCGAGGCCCCCGAGGACGTCCGCCTCGCGCGCCTCGAGGACCGCGGCGTGCCCCGGGCGGACGCCGAGCGACGCATCGCCGCCCAGGCGAGCGACGCCCAGCGCCGCGCCCTGGCGACCCACGTCATCGACAACGGCGGCGACCTCGCCGCCCTCGAGGGCCAGGTCGACACGGTCTGGGCGGACCTGGTGCGCCACCGCGAGGACTCGCCGGCGGGCTGATCGGAGGGTCCGGCCGGGTGGTCACAGGCGGTCGGTACGATCGCTGGATGCCCCCCCTCGAGCTGGTCTCGGAGTTCCACGCCGCGGGGGACCAGCCGGCCGCGATCGCCGGCCTGGCCGCCGGGGTCGAGGAGGGGGAGCGCTTCCAGACGCTCCTCGGCATCACCGGGTCGGGCAAGTCCTTCACGATCGCCGGGGTCATCGCCGAGGCGCAGCGCCCGACGCTGGTGCTCGCGCCGAACAAGAGCCTGGCCGCCCAGCTGACCTCGGAGTTCCGGGACTTCTTCCCGTCGAACCGCGTCGAGTACTTCGTCTCCTACTACGACTACTACCAGCCGGAGGCGTACCTCCCGACGACGGACACCTACATCGAGAAGGACTCGTCGATCAACGACGAGATCGACCGGCTGCGCCACTCGGCGACGAGCGCGCTCATGTCGCGGCGCGACGTGATCATCGTCGCGTCGGTGTCGGCGATCTACGGGCTCGGCGCCCCCGCCGAGTACGAGCGCCAGTGCCTGATCCTGGACCGCGGCGAGGAGCGCGACCAGCGGTCCGTGCTGGCCCGCCTCGTGGAGCTCCAGTATGAGCGCAACGACGTCGCGTTCGCCCGCAACAAGTTCCGGGTCCGAGGCGACACGATCGAGGTGTACCCCTCCTACGAGGAGCGGGCGGTGCGGATCCAGCTCTTCGGCGACGAGGTCGAGCGGATCGTGTCCGTCGACCCGATGACCGGCGAGGTCGTCGAGGAGCTCGACCGGCTGGTGCTGTTCCCCAAGTCGCACTACGTGACCTCGGAGGCGCGGATGCGCGCTGCCATCGAGGGCATCGAGGTCGAGCTCGCCGAGCGGCTCGCCTGGCTCGAGGAGCACGGCAAGCTGCTCGAGGCGCAGCGCCTGCGGATGCGCACGACCTATGACCTCGAGATGCTCCGCGAGGTCGGCGTGTGCTCCGGGATCGAGAACTACTCGCGCCACCTCGACGGACGCTCGGCGGGTGAGGCCCCCTACACGCTGCTCGACTACTTCCCCGACGACTTCCTCATCGTGCTCGACGAGTCGCACGTGACCGTCCCGCAGCTTCACGGCCAGTACGAGGGGGACCGGTCCCGGAAGGAGACCCTCGTCGAGCACGGGTTCCGGCTCCCGTCGGCGCTCGACAACCGGCCCTTGCGCTTCGACGAGTTCCTCCAGAAGGTGAACCAGGTCGTCTTCTTGTCGGCGACGCCGAGCCCCTACGAGCTCGAGGTGTCGGGCCGCGTCGTCGAGCAGATCGTGCGGCCCACGGGCCTTATCGACCCCGAGGTCATCGTCCGTCCCACCCGCGGCCAGATCGACGACCTCGTCGCCGAGATCCGCGACCGTGAAGGCCGCGACCAGCGGGTGCTCGTCACCACGCTCACGAAGAAGATGGCCGAGGACCTCACCGACTACCTGATCGAGCTCGGGATGCGCGTCCGGTACCTCCACAGCGAGGTCGACACGCTCGAGCGGGTCGAGATCCTGCGGTCGCTGCGTCTCGGCGAGTTCGACGTGCTCGTCGGCATCAACCTGCTCCGGGAGGGCCTCGACCTGCCCGAGGTGTCGCTCGTCGCCATCCTCGACGCCGACAAGGAAGGGTTCCTCCGCTCGGAGACGTCGCTCATCCAGATGATCGGGCGCGCGGCGCGCAACGTCGACGGCCAGGTCGTCATGTACGCCGACGAGGTCACCGACTCGATGCGCAAGGCGATCTCGGAGACGAACCGGCGTCGCCACAAGCAGCTCGCCTACAACATCGAGCACGACATCGACCCGCAGACGGTGCGCAAGAAGGTCACCGACATCCTCGAGATGGTCCACGCGCGCGACGGCGGCGAGGACGCCCCGGCGTCGCGGGGCCGTGGGCGCGGCCGCGGCCGCCAGCCGGCCCGCTCCGCGGTGTTCGACCTCGCCGGGGTCGCGCCCGACGATCTCGGCAAGCTCATCCAGACGCTGCAGGACGAGATGCACGACGCGGCGAAGGACCTGCGCTTCGAGGAGGCGGCGCGCCTGCGCGACGAGATCACGGAGCTGCGCCGCGAGCTGCGCGCCGTCGGGTAGCGCCGCGGACGGGACCCCCGACGCGATCGAACGTCCGTTCGACACCCAGCCTCGACCGGTACGCTGAGGCCGTGGCGGCGGAGCCGACGAGCACGTCCCTGACGATCCAGGGCGCCCGCGAGCACAACCTGAAGGACGTCAGCCTCCGGCTGCCCCGCGAGCGGCTCATCGTCTTCACCGGCCTGTCCGGCTCCGGGAAGTCGTCGCTGGCGTTCGACACCATCTACGCCGAGGGCCAGCGCCGCTACGTCGAGTCCCTGTCCGCGTACGCCCGGCAGTTCCTCGGCCAGATGGACAAGCCCGACGTCGACTTCATCGAGGGCCTCTCCCCGGCGATCTCGATCGACCAGAAGTCGGCGGGGCGCAACCCCCGCTCGACCGTCGGGACGATCACCGAGATCTACGACTACCTGCGGCTCCTCTACGCGCGGGTCGGCGTGCCGCACTGCCCGACGTGCGGCCGGGTCATCACCCGCCAGACGCCCCAGCAGATCGTCGACCGCGTGCTCGAGCTCGCCGAGGGGACGCGCTTCCAGGTGCTCGCGCCCGTCGTGCGGGGCCGCAAGGGAGAGTACGACGCGCTCCTGAAGGAGCTGGCCGCCGAGGGGTTCACCCGGGCCCGCGTCGACGGCGAGCTCGTCGAGCTGGGCGCGACCTCGGCGTCGCGGCTCGCCCGGTACGAGCAGCACACCATCGAGGTGGTCGTCGACCGGCTCGTGCGGCGTGCCGGCATCGAGCGGCGCCTCACCGACTCGCTCGAGACGGCGCTGCGACTCGCCGAGGGTGTCGCCGAGGTCGAGGTCGTGCCCCGCGACGACCAGCCCGACGACCAGGCCGAGACGCTCACGTTCTCGGAGCACCTGGCCTGCAGCCACTGCGGCCTGTCCTTCGACGAGCTCGCGCCGCGGAACTTCTCGTTCAACTCGCCGTACGGCGCGTGTGAGCGCTGCGACGGCCTCGGGACCCGCTTCGAGGTCGACGCCGAGCTCGTCGTCCCCAACGAGGACCTGAGCCTCGCGGACGGGGCGATCGCCCCCTGGAACGGGTTCCGGAGCCGCTACTTCGACCGTGTCCTCGACGCGATCGCCGAGGAGTACGGCTTCGACACCGACACGCCGTGGCGCAAGCTCCGCAAGCGCGACCGCAACGCCGTGCTGTACGGCACCGGCTCGCGCGACGTCCACGTGCAGTACCGCAACCGGTACGGCCGACGCCGCTCGTACCAGACGCCGTTCGAGGGTGTGGTGCCGTGGCTCGAGCGCCGCCACGGCGACTCCGAGAGCGACCGGGCGCGGGAGCTCATCGAGGGCTACATGCGCGAGGTCCCGTGCCCCCAGTGCGACGGGGCGCGGCTCCGCCCGGCCTCGCTGGCGGTGACGGTCGGCGACCTCAACATCTACGAGCTCGGCGAGCTGTCGATCCGCCGGGCCGCCGACTACCTCGGGGACCTCGCGCTCGCCGAACGCGACCGGCTCATCGCCGAGCAGATCCTCAAGGAGGTCAACGAGCGGCTGCGCTTCCTCCTCGACGTCGGCCTCGACTACCTGAGCCTCAACCGCTCGTCGGGCAGCCTGGCTGGCGGGGAGGCGCAGCGGATCCGCCTCGCGTCGCAGATCGGCAGCGGCCTCGTCGGCGTGCTCTACGTCCTCGACGAGCCGTCCGTCGGGTTGCACCAGCGCGACAACCAGCGGCTCATCGACACGCTGGTGCGGCTCCGCGACCTCGGCAACACGGTCATCGTCGTCGAGCACGACGAGGAGACGATCCGGATCGCCGACCACATCGTCGACATCGGGCCGGGGGCGGGGGAGCACGGCGGCGAGATCGTCGTCGCCGGACCGCTCGCCGCGGTCCTCGCCGAGCCGCGCTCGATCACCGGCCAGTACCTGGCGGGCGAGCGGTCCATCCCGGTGCCGGACCGGCGACGCGAGCCGGGTGACGCCTGGCTCGTCGTGCGCGGCGCCCGCGAGCACAACCTGCACGACGTGGACGTCGGCTTCCCGCTCGGCTGCTTCGACGTCGTGTCGGGGGTGAGCGGGAGCGGCAAGTCGACGCTCGTGAACGACATCCTCTTCCACGCCCTCATGCAGCGGGTCTACAAGTCGCGGATCGTCCCGGGCCGCCACAAGACGGTCGAGGGCGCGCAGCACCTGGACAAGGTGATCAACATCGACCAGTCGCCGATCGGGCGCACGCCCCGGTCGAACCCGGCGACGTACACCGGCATGTTCGACAAGGTGCGGTCGCTGTTCGCCGCGACGCAGGAGGCGAAGGTCCGCGGCTACCTGCCGGGGCGCTTCTCCTTCAACGTCAAGGGCGGGCGGTGCGAGGCCTGCGCCGGGGACGGGACGATCAAAATCGAGATGCACTTCCTGCCCGACGTCTATGTGCCCTGCGAGGTGTGCAAGGGCGCGCGCTACAACCGCGACACGCTGGACATCACGTTCAAGGGCAAGAACATCGCCGAGGTGCTCGACCTCTCGATCGAGGAGGCACTCGCGTTCTTCGCGAACCAGCCGACGATCGCCCGTCATCTCCAGACGCTCGTCGACGTTGGCCTGGGGTATGTCCGACTGGGCCAGCCGGCCCCGACGCTGTCGGGCGGCGAGGCGCAGCGGGTGAAGCTCTCGGCCGAGCTCGGCAAGCGCGCCACCGGCCGCACCATCTACATCCTCGACGAGCCCACGACGGGGCTGCACTTCGAGGACGTGCGCCGCCTCCTCGGGGTGCTCGACCGGCTCGTCGCGGCGGGCAACACGGTGCTCGTCATCGAGCACAACCTCGACGTGATCAAGTCGGCCGACTGGATCGTCGACCTCGGCCCCGAGGGCGGCGAGGCCGGCGGCTGCGTCGTCGCCGAGGGTCCGCCCGAGCACGTCGCGAAGACGCCGGCGAGCCACACCGGGCGCTACCTCGCCCCGCTGCTCGGCATCTCCTGACCAGGGACCGGGTGAGCGACCAGCACTGGGAGACGCACGCCCAGTGGTGGCAGGACCACTTCACCGGCGGCGTCGACCCCGAGTACGAGGAGCAGATCCTGCCGCTCGTCGACGAGCACCTCGCGGGCGCGTCGCGGGTCCTCGACGTCGGCTGCGGAGAGGGCCAGGTGGCGCGCCGCGTCGCAGCGCTCGGCGCGGACGTCGTCGGCATCGACCCCACCGCCGGACAGCTCGTCACCGCGCGCGCCCGGGGCGGTGGGGTCCGCTACGCCCGGGCCGCCGCCGAGTTCCTGCCGCTGCCCGACGGCGCGGTCGACGCGGTGGTGATCTGCCTCACGCTGGAGCATCTCGAGCCGTTCGAGCCCGCCGTCCATGAGATCGCCCGGGTCCTCGCCGTCGGCGGCGTCTTCTGCTGCTTCCTCAACCACCCGCTGCTCCAGACCCCCGGCAGCGGCTGGGTCGACGACCACATCCTCGAGGAGCAGTACTGGCGGGTCGGGCCCTACCTGCCCGACGACGTGGCCATGGAGGAGGTCGCCCCCGGCATCAGGTTGCCCTTCATGCACCGCCCGCTCGGCCGATACATCAATGTGATGGCTGATCGCGGGCTCCTCGTCGAGCGGATGGTCGAGCCGCCGCCCCCACCCGGCTTCGTCGCTCGTGCGCCGGAGTACGCCGAGGCGGCGACCATGCCCCGTCTGCTCGTGCTGCGCGCCCGCAAGCACGGGTGACCGCGACGGTCGCCGCCCCGCCCCGCCCGGCGGCCGCGGCCACCACGCCCGCGCCCCGCACCCCGCTCCTGCGCCGGCCACTCGCCGCGTGTGCCCTGCTGCTCCTCGTCTACGTCGCCCTGTCCTTCGCCAACAACCCGCACGGGTACCTCGGCACCGACACCGGCGGCAAGGTCGCCACGCTGCGCAGCATGGAGGCGACCGGGAGCCTCCAGCCGGCCGTCGGCTACTGGGCGCAGGCCTACGACCACGAGGGCGTGCTGCACCCGCTCGCGCTCACCGCCCACCTCGGCGGCGAATGGGTCAACGTCACCACCCTGCCGATGATCTACGCCGGCTACCCGCTGTACCTGCTCGGTGGCGTGCGCGCCATCCTCCTGCTCCCGATGCTGGGCGGTGTCCTCACCGCGCTGGGCGCCCGCGCGCTGGCGCGCCGGCTCGGCGGTCGGGGAGACCTCGCGTTCTGGGCCGTCGGGCTGCTGACGCCGGTGGTCATCTACTCGCTCGACTTCTGGGAGCACACCCTCGGCGTCGCCGCGATGCTCGGCGGGGTGGTGCTGCTCTTCGATGTCGCGGACCGGCGCGCCGGCTGGCGCGGCGCCGCGGTCGGCGGCGCGCTCTTCGGGATCGCCGCGACCATGCGCACCGAGGCGCTCGTGTACGCCGTCGCCACCGTGCTCGTGCTCGCGTGGTGCGCGCGCCGCCGTCGACCCGCGCGACCACTGTGGTGCGCCGCGGCGGCCGGCGTCGGGCTGCTCGTCCCGCTCGTCGCGAACCAGCTCCTCGAGCAGGCGATCCTCGGGACGGGGCTCCGCGCCGCCCGGACCGTCGGCGCGGCGAGCGGCGGCGGGACCGACCTGTGGTCGCGGGTCAAGGACGCGCTCACCACGACCGTCGGCCTGAACCGCGCCCAGGTCCCGACCGACTGGCTGCTCGGCGCGCTGCTCGTCGGGCTCGTCGCGCTCGGCGTCGCCCGGGCCCTGAGCGACGACCGCTCGGCGCGGCGCACCGGCTGGGTCGCGCTCGGCGTGGCCGCGCTCGGCTACGCGCTGTGGGTCCACGACGGACTCGGCTTCCTGCCCGGTCTGCTCGTGGCGTCGCCGCTCGTCGTCGTCGGCCTCGTCGTGGCGCGCCGCCGTCCGGCCTTCGCCCGCCCGGTCGCGATCGCGCTCGTCGCGCTGCCGGTCGTGTGGGTGTTCCAGTACGGCGGAGGCGCGAACCCGCAATGGGGCGGCCGGTACGAGCTGTGCAGCGGCATCCTGCTCGCCGTCGTCGGCTGCGTCGCGCTCGAGACCACGCCGTGGCGTGTCGCCGCCGCGGCGCTCGCCCTCGCCGGGGCGGTCACCGGTGCCGGCCTCGCCTGGGTGTCCGTGCGCAGCCACGAGGTCGCCGACGCGGTCAGCAGCGTCGCCGCCGAGCCCGGCCCCATCGTCGCCTCCGGCTCGGGGCTCCTGCACTTCTGGCGGGAGGGCGGCGCCTTCTACACGCCGACCCGTCCCTGGCTCACGGCCGAGCACGGCAGTGAGCTCCCCGACGCCGCCCGGGTGGTCGCCGACACCGGCGCCTCCTCCTTCACCCTGGTGACCCTCGACCCGGCGGTCCCACCCGCCCAGATCGGCGGCTACCAGGCCGGGGCGCACCGCCGCGTCGCCTTCCTGGCCGGCCTCGACCTGACCGTCACCCGCTATCGCCAGGCCGAGCCGGCCCCCGCCGGGGGCGGGTAGCCCCTCAGCAGCCCGGCTCCGCCGGTCGATACAAGGGCATGCGACGGCTGGCCCGCCTGGCGGTCAACGTCGGGACGGGCGTCTGCGTGCTCGGGCTCGGCAAGGCGCACGCGCTCGCGCACGGCTACGCCTTCACCGGCACGTCCCGGTTCGCGTGGTCGCTCGGCTTCGTCCTCGCGCTCGTCCTCGCGGCGTACGGGTTCGGGATCCCGGACCTGCCGCGCACGCGCCGCAGCGCGGTGCTGTCCGCCGTCGGCGCCACCGCGGTCGCGACCGCGTCGATCTCGGTGATCCAGCTCTTCGCCGGCGACGCGCTGCTGCCGCGGGCCGTCGTGTTCGGGTCGGCCCTCGTCCTCGTCCCCTGGTACGTCCTGTGCACCCGAGTGACCGGCGACGCGCGGTCGCGGGCCGAGGACCGGGACCGCATCGTCCTCGTCGGCGACGTGGACGAGGCCGACACGCTGCGCGCCGAGCTCGACCGGGCGCCTGAGCGCCACGCGCTCGTTGCCGCCGCGGTGGCCCCGGCCGACGTGGCGCTCGTCGACCCGCCGCGGCTCCCGCTCGTCGAGCTCGTCGCGTCGGCCCGCGCCACCGTCCTGGTGCTGAGCCGGGGCGCGCAGAGCGACGAGGACGTGGTGCTCCAGGCGGCGCGCCTCCACGAGACCGGGATGCGGGTGCGCACCCTCTCGCTCTTCTACGAGCAGTGGCTCGGCAAGCTGCCGGTCGCCGAGCTCGAGCGTGTCTCGTTGCTCTTCGACGTCGGTGAGCTGCACGCCCCCGGTTACGCGCGGGTGAAGCGGCTCTTCGACCTCGCCCTCGGCGCGGCGGGCGCGGCCGCGCTCGTCGTCTCGGTGCCGGTCGTGGCCGTGCTCAACCTCGTCGGGAACCGCGGGCCGCTCCTCTTCCGCCAGCGCCGGGTCGGCCGCGACGGGTCGGAGTTCTCGATCCTCAAGTTCCGCACGATGCGGTCGTCGGGTGGCGCGCCGACCGTGGAGCACGACCCTCGCGTCACCGCGTTCGGACGCGTCCTGCGCCGGAGCCATCTCGACGAGCTGCCCCAGGTGCTGAACATCCTCCGTGGCGAGCTGTCCGTCGTCGGACCCCGACCCGAGCAGCCGCACCTCGTCGCCGAGCTGTCGGCCAAGCTGCCCTTCTACCGCCTGCGCCACCTGGTCCGGCCCGGTCTCACCGGCTGGGCCCAGGTGAAGTACCAGTACGCCGGCACCGATGTCGAGGCGCTCGAGAAGCTCCAGTACGAGTTCTTCTACCTGCGCCGCCAGTGCCTCGCCCTCGACGTGCGCATCGTTGGGCGGACCGTTCGGTCCGTCATCGGCCGCGACGGGCGCTGATGACCACGACCCTCCCGTCGGTGAGCGCGTCGCCCGACGCGCGGGCCGCGACACGCGGGTCGCTCGCGCTGACCGTGTTGCAGACCGCGGGGCGGCTCCTGGCCGTGGCGTTCGTGCTCGTGGCGACCCGCCAGCTCGTGCCCTCCGAGTTCGGCCGCTACTCGACCGCGTCGGCCTACCTCGTGCTCGGCGGGTTCCTCGCCGACTTCGGCACCACGATGGTCATCGTGCGGCGTGTCAGCCGCGACGCGGTCTCGTCCGACGCGCTGCTCACCGCGACGCTGCCGGCCTGCTTCGCGCTCGGCGTCGCGTCGATGCTCGTCGTCGCCGCGGTCGGTCTCGCCGCGGGCTACCCGAGCGCAACCCGCACCGACGTGCTCATCGCCGCCCTCGCCCTCCCGGCGAGCGCGTGCGTCACCTCGCTGCTCGGGGCGTTCGACGGCCGAGGGCTCATCGCCCGGCGCGCCGTGCTCACGTTCTTCCAGCTGGCCGTGATCGCGCTCGGCGGGATCGTCGGCGTGCTCGTCGCGGGCGCGCGGGGCGCGGTGATCGCGCTGCCCGCCGCGCCGATGCTGACCCTGATCGTGGCGGTGCTCGCCGCCCGCCGGTCCGGTGTCTGGTCGACCCGGCTCCGCGCCGACGCGCACGCCTCGTGGTCGCTGCTCCGCGACGCGCTGCCGTTCGGGCTCCTCGGCGGCATCGCTGCGCTGGAGCTGCGCTTCGACGTGGTGCTGCTCTCGATCGTCGGGAGCGCCGCGGCGACGGCGCGCTACGACCTCGCGGTCCGCGCCCTCGAGGCGCTGGCCTACGTCGGCACCGTCGTCGCCGCGCCGGCGCTGTTCATCCTGAGCCGCCGACTGGGGCAGGGCGACCGCGACGGCGCCCAGCGGGCGCTGAACGAGGCGGCCCGGTTCCTCCTCGTGCTCGGCGTGCTCATCTCGGCGCTCGTCGTCGGGCTCCACGAGCCCCTCACGGTCCTCGCCTTCGGTCCGCGCTACGCCGGCGCGGCCGTCCCGATGGCGATCACCGGTGGGCAGCTGTGGCTCGCGTTCCTCGCCGGGCTGCAGACCGCGGCGATCCTGGCGGGTGAACGGGTCTGGCGTGCCGTGCCCGTCGCGGCGGTAGCGATGGCCGTCATGGTCGGCCTCGACCTCATCCTCGTGCCGGCCTTCGGCGCCGTCGGTGCCGCGGCGGCCACGGTCGCCGGGACCGTGGTCATGGTCGTGGCCTTCGGCTGGTTCCTCGAGCGCGCGTCGGGGCTGCGCACCCCGCGGCCGCCGCTGCGGCTCCTCGTCGCTGGGATCCTCAGCGCCCTCGTCGCGGCCTGGCTCGCCCCCGTCGGGATCGTGCCGGCCGGCGCGGCGGCGGCCG
Source organism: uncultured Actinomycetes bacterium (assembly GCA_963731625.1). Taxonomy (GTDB): domain Bacteria; phylum Actinomycetota; class Acidimicrobiia; order IMCC26256; family PALSA-555; genus PALSA-555. The sequence continues at coordinate 17,288 of CAVSWH010000001.1, read as the reverse complement.
CCGTCTACGGCGCCCTGCTGCTCGCGACCGGCGTGGTCCGACCGGCCGACATCGCGCGCCTGCGGCTCCTCGTCAGGTCGACGGCCGCGGCCGGCCCGGGCGCGCCCGCGTGAGCACCCGCCCCACGGTCGACGTCGTGATCCTGACCTGGAACGACGGCGCGGTCCTCGAGCAGGCCGTCGCGTCGGCCCTCGCCCAAGGTGCCGTCGACGTGACGGTGACCGTCATCGACAACGGCTCGTCGCCGCCAGCGACCCTCGAGCGGCGTCCCCACGTCACGCTCGTGCGCCGCGAGACGAACCTTGGGGTCGGCGGGGGTCGCAACGTCGGCGTCCGGGTCGGGCGGGCGCCCTGGGTGTGCGTGCTCGACAGCGACGCGTGCCTGCGCCCCGGGGCGTTGCGCCGGCTCGTGGCGCCGCTCGTCGAGGACGAGACGATCGCGCTCACCGCGCCGGTGTTCACCGGGCAGTCGCCCGACATGAGCGCCGGGCGCGCCCCGACCCCGTGGCGCAAGGTCCGGCGCGTCCTGAACCGCACCGACCGGTACGCGTCGACGCCCGGCCAGGGGCTCGGCGAGTCGTGGGACGTCGAGTTCGCGATCGGCGCCTGCCAGGTGTTCCGGCGCGACGCGTTCGAGGTCGTCGGCGGCATCGACGAGTCGGCACGCTTTGGCCCCGAGGACGTCGACTTCTGCCTGCGGCTGCGGCGCGCCGGCTGGCGGGTGCGTCAGGTCGGCGGCGCGACGTGTGACCATCCGGCGCGCCGCGCGTCGCGTCGGCTCCTGACCCGCCGGGGTCTGGCCCACGCCGCGGCGTTCGCCCGGCACTGGTGGCGCCACCGGGTGGCGACGACATGAGCCCGCGGCTCGACGTGGTGATCGTCGCGTACGACAGCCGGGAGCGCCTCGGGGCGTGCCTCGCGGCGGCGCAGCGCCTCGAGGAGCTCGGGCAGGTCGTCGTCGTCGACCACGGCCGCGACGGGAGCGGCGAGCTCGCCCGCGCCGCGGGCGCGGCGGTGTACGAGGACCCGTCGAACCCCGGGTTCGGTGCCGGCCAGAACCGGGGCGTGCGCGCCAGCGCCGCCCCGTTCGTGCTGCTGCTCAACCCCGACGCCGAGCCCGACCCGGCGGGGGTCGCGGCCGGGGTCGCGCTGCTCGACGCCGACCCGTCGGTCGCGGCGACCCAGGGTGTGATCGTGGACCGCGGCACCGGCACGCCCCAGCGCAGCGCCGGGCGCGAGCTCGGTCCGCTGCACCTGCTCGGGCGCGCGCTCGGCGGCCGGCGGCTCCTCGGGTTCGGACCCGCCCGCCGCCTCGCCGCCCACGTGCCGACCGTCGCCGACCACGTCGTCCGCGCGCCGGCGTCGTCCACGCTGGTGGCGTCGCTCGCCGCCACGGCGCTGCTCGTGCGGCGCGCCGCGTACGTCGAGGTCGGCGGCTTCGACGAGCACTACTTCCTCTACGGCGAGGACCTCGACCTGTGCCGGCGGCTCCGTGCCGCGGGATGGCGGCTCGTCGCGCTGCCGGATCGCTTCGCCGTCCACGAGGGCGGCGCCTCGTCGAGCGCGTGGGCGACGCGGGAGCTCGCCTGGTGGGGCGGCACCATGCGCTTCGCGGCCTGCTGGTGGGCGCGCGCGCCCTGGTGTGGCGCGCTCGCGGCGGCGGCCCTGCAGTGGCTGAAGCTGAGCCTCCGCGAGCCGCGCCTCGCCCGTCGCGCGTGGCGGGCGCTGCTGTCCGAGCCGCACGCGGTGCGGCGGGCCGCCGCGCCCGGGCGCGGGGCCCGGCCCGTGGCCGGTCAGTCGACGGCGGTGGTCTGACCGGGGGCCGAGAGCTCGAGCATCCGCTCGAGCGCGACGCGGGCCCACCGCGTCGTGACGGGGTCGACGGTGATCTGGTTCACGAGCTCGCCGCCGGCGAGCGCCTCCAGGCACCACGCGAGGTGCGGGCCGTCGATCCGGAACATCGTGGAGCACGGGCAGACGAGCGGGTCGAGCGAGACGACCGTCTTGTCGGGGTGGTCGACGCCGAGGCGCTGCACCATGTGGATCTCGGTGGCGACCCCCAGCACCGCGCCCGGCGGCGCGGCGTCGACCCACTCGAGGATCCGCTCGGTGGAGCCCACCCGGTCGGCCTCGACGACGACGTCGTGGCTGCACTCGGGGTGGACGAGCACCTCCCCGTCGGGGTGCTTGGCCCGGAACGCGGCGACGTGCTCCGGCCGGAACCGCTGGTGCACCGTGCAGTGCCCCTTCCACAGCAGGAAGGTGGCCTCCTTCACGTCGGGCTCGGTCAGCCCGCCGAGGTCCTCGCGAGGATCCCAGACGCGCATGTCGGCCGCCTCGTAGCCGAGGTCGTAGGCCGTGTTGCGGCCGAGATGCTGGTCCGGGAAGAACAGGACCTTGCCGCCACGCGCGAGCGCCCACTCGAGCACCGTGCGAGCGTTCGAGGACGTGCACACCGCGCCGCCGTGCTCGCCGACGAAGGCCTTCAGCGCGGCGGAGGAGTTCATGTAGGTGATCGGGACGAGCGCGTCGACGTCGGTGACGGCCGCGAGCTCGTCCCACGCCTCGAGGACCTGGTCGAGGTCGGCCATGTCAGCCATCGAGCAGCCGGCGTTCAGGTCGGGGAGCACGACACGCTGGTCGTCGCCGGTCAGGATGTCCGCCGACTCGGCCATGAAGTGCACCCCGCAGAACACGATGTCCGTCGCGTCGTTCGCCGCGGCGAACTGTGCGAGCTTGAAGGAGTCGCCGGTGGCGTCCGCCCACCGGATCACCTCGGGCCGCTGGTAGTGGTGGCCGAGGACGAGGAGCCGCGAGCCGAGCTCGCGCTTCGCGGCGCCGATCCACGCGTCGAGCACGTCGGGGGCCGCTTGGGTATAGCGGTCCGGCAGCGGGGCCTGCAGTCGCAGCATGTTGTAGTGCCTCCCCCTCGAGTGGGCGAGCCCATACGAGGGTCCTGCGGCTCCGGTCGGGCCGGCGGGGACAGCCTGGTCGCCCACCGCGGGGATGTCGGCCCCGGAGCCGAACCTTGGCGCGGAGTGCCAGGCCGGCCTGCGCGCGAGCATAGTGCGTCCCCAGACGCCTGGGTCCGGGGCCGGCCAAGGCATGCGGGCATGCAGTCACGAGACATCCACGCGCCCAGACCTCGTCGCTCCTCGTCGCGGGCCTGGTGGCTGCTGGTCCTCGTCCTCGTCGCCGGCCGGGTCGCCGTGGTGCCCATCACGCTCGACCAGGCCGCGGCGCAGGGCCCCCGCAAGGTCCTGACCGGCGACGTCCGGCGCTTCCACGCCATCGCGACACATCCCGGGACCCCGTACCGGTCCTTCCAAGTCGAGTACCCGCCGGTGATGCTCGGCGCGATCAAGGCCCTCGACAGCGGCAGCTTCTCGAGCGCGACGTCGGCGACGATGTGGTCGCAACTGCTCCTGGACCTCGGGGTCGCCCTGCTGCTCTGCTGGGGCTGGGGGAAGCGCTCCGCGGTCGCCTACCTGATCATCGGCACGCCCTTCCTCTTCTATCCGTTCCTCTATCTCCGCCTCGACCTGCTGTCGGTGCTCCTCGCCGTGGGCGGCGTCGCGCTCGTCCGGCGACGACGACCGGCCCTCGGCGGCGCGGCCCTGGCCCTCGCCTGCTTCGCGAAGGTCTGGCCCGTCCTCCTGGCGCCGGCGCTGCTCATCCGCCGGTCCTGGCGCGCCGTCGCCGCGTTCTGCGCCGTCGGCGCCGTCGGGCTCGCCGCCTGGCTCGGCTGGGTCGGGACGGCGGGGGTCAACCAGGTGCTCTCGATGCGCCACTCGTCCGGCTGGGAGGTCGAGAGCACGGTCGGCGCCGTCGGTCGGCTCTTCAGCTCCGACCCGGTCCGCCTGAACCAGGGGGCGTGGCGCTTCGGGACGGTGCCGCACTGGGCCTACGGCACACTGAACGTCCTCATGCTGGCGGCGGTCGCCGCGGCGTGGCTGCTCGCCCGCCGCCACCAGCCGCACGGCACGGCGGTCCTCGACGGCTGGGCGGCGATCGCCGCGATCGGCGCCTTTCTCATCTTCTCGCCGCTGCTGTCCCCGCAGTTCATGATCTGGCTCGTCCCGTTCGCGGCGATCGCCGCGGCGCGAGGCGACCGGCTCGTCGGCGGGCTCGTCACCGCCGTCGTGGCGCTGAGCGTCGCCGACCTCAACCTCGTCACCGAGCTCGTCCGCACGAACGAGGTCGTCCCCCAGGGGATCGTGCTGGTGCGCAACCTCCTCCTCGTGGTCCTCGTCGGCGTGTGCTTCGCCCGCCTCGTCCACCAGGCCCGACAGCCGGCGGTCGCCGCGGCGCCCCCCGAGCTCGTGGAAGCGGCGGCCTGAGCCTGGGCGGCCGCCACAATGGGGTCGTGGTCCAGCGACCCGAGCCCGGCACGATCCCCGACACCCCCGGCTCCTACCAGTTCAAGGACCGGGAGGGGCGCGTCCTCTACGTCGGCAAGGCGAAGAGCCTCCGCAGCCGCCTCTCCAGCTACTTCGCCGACCCGGACACGCTCCTGCCCCGCACCCGCCAGCTCGTCACCACGGCGGCGACCGTCGAGTGGATCGCGGTGCGCAACGAGGTCGAGGCGGTGTTCCTCGAGTACAACCTCATCAAGACCCACCGCCCCCGCTTCAACATCCGGTACAAGGACGACAAGTCCTACCCGTACCTGGCCGTGACCCTCGACGAGGAGTGGCCGCGGGCGATGGTGCTGCGGGGCGCCAAGCGCAAGGGCGTCCGCTACTTCGGGCCCTATGCCCACGCCTACGCCATCCGCGAGACCCTCGACCTGCTGCTGCGCACCTTCCCGATCCGGACCTGCACCCGGGCCAAGTTCGACCGCCACCACCGCCTCGGGCGGCCCTGCCTCTACGCGCACATCGAGAAGTGCGCCGCGCCGTGCGTCGGCGCGATCGACGAGGCGGCGTACGCCCAGCTGACCGCGGACCTCGTCGCCTTCCTCGACGGCGACAGCGCGCCCGTCCTGGACCGCCTCGACAAGGCGATGCACGAGGCCGCCGAGGGGCTCGAGTTCGAGCGCGCGGCCCGCCTGCGTGACCAGCTCACCTCGGTGCGCAAGGCGATCGAGCGTCAGCAGATGGTCGCGTCCCGGGAGGAGGACCTCGACGTGCTCGGCATCGCCGAGGACGCGATCGAGGCGTCCGTCCAGGTGTTCTACGTGCGCCGCGGGCGCGTCGTCGGCCGCAAGGGCATCGTGGTCGACAAGGTGGAGGACGTCGACCGGCCGGCGCTCGTCGCCGGGCTGCTCGAGCAGCTCTACGCGGGCGGTGGCCCCGACGACGTCCCCCGCGAGGTGCTCGTCCCGGCGCTGCCCGACGACCCGGCGCTCAGCGAGGAGGTGCTGCGCCACGTGCGGGGCGGGCCGGTCCACATCCGCGTGCCCGCAGCGCGGCGCGAAGCGCGAGCTGCTCGCCACGGTCAAGGCGAACGCCGAGGAGGCCTTCGCCCAGCACAAGCTGCGGCGCGCGTCGGACCACAACGCACGCGCCCGGGCGCTCACCGCGCTGCAGGACGCGCTCTCGCTGCCCGAGGCGCCCCTGCGTATCGAGTGCTTCGACATCTCGAACCTGCAGGGACGCGACATCGTCGCCTCGATGGTCGTGCTCGAGGACGGGCTCGCCAAGCGCTCCGACTACCGGCACTTCCAGGTGCGCCACCAGGGCGGGCAGGACGACTTCGCGGCGATGGAGGAGGTGCTGACCCGGCGGTTCCGGCGCTACCTCGACGAGCGCGACCGGGGCGCGCGCGCCGGGAAGCGGTTCGCGTACCCGCCGAACCTGCTCCTCGTCGACGGCGGCAAGGGCCAGCTCGGCGTGGCCGTGCGCGTCCTCGAGGAGCTCGGGCTGGAGGAGATCTCGGTCGCGGCGCTCGCCAAGCGATTCGAGGAGGTGTACCGGCCCGGTCGCGACGACCCGCTCCGGATCCCCCGCGACTCCGAGGCGCTGTACCTGCTGCAGGCGGCGCGTGACGAGGCGCACCGCTTTGCGATCACGTACCACCGCCGGCTGCGGGCCCGGCGCACGACGCACTCGGTGCTCGACGACGTCCCGGGCCTGGGTCCCACCCGCCGGTCCCGACTCCTGAAAGAGTTCGGGTCGGTGAAGCAGCTTCGCGAGCTCACCGAGGACGACCTCGTGTCGCTGTCGTGGCTGCCCGACCCGGTCGGCCACGCCGTGTACCGCCAGCTGCACGAGCCGCGATGACCGCCCCGCTCGACGTCACGATCATCACCGGGCTCTCCGGCGCCGGCCGGTCCTCGGCCGCCGACGTGCTCGAGGACCTCGGCTGCTTCGTCATCGACAACCTCCCGCCGGCGCTGATCCCGAAGGTCGCCGAGCTGGCCCGCGACCGCGAGCGCCCGACGCGCTACGCGCTCGTCGTCGACGTGCGCTCGGGCGAGTTCATGGACGAGCTCGTCGGCGCGCTCGCCGCGCTGCGCGCCACCGGGGCGCGCACCCGGATGCTGTTCCTCGACGCCAGCGACCCGGCGCTCGTCCGCCGCTTCGAGGCGTCGCGCCGCCCGCACCCGCTCGCCGCCACGGGCCGGGTGTCGGACGGCATCGCGCGCGAGCGCGTCCTGCTCGAGGAGCTGAAGGGCGAAGCCGACGTCGTCGTCGACACGTCGAACCTGAACGTCCACGAGCTGCGCGACCGCCTCCGCGAGCTCTTCGGCGACGCGCCCGCTCCCGACGCGGCGCTGCAGACCAACCTCCTCTCGTTCGGCTACAAGTTCGGGATCCCGCTCGACGTCGACCTGATCTTCGACTGCCGGTTCCTGCCGAACCCGCACTGGGTCGAGGACCTCCGCCCCCGGCCCGGTACCGACGAGGCCGTGCGCCGCTACGTCCTCGAGCAGCCGGACGCGCAGACGTTCCTCGAACGGCTCCGTGACCTCTTCGCGCTGCTGCTGCCGGCGTACGCGCGCGAGGGAAAGTCGTACCTGTCGATCGCGGTCGGCTGCACCGGCGGCCGGCACCGTAGCGTCGTCATCGCCGCCGAGCTCGCGAAGCTGCTCGCGGGGCTCGGCTTCCCCGCGAGCGTGCACCACCGGGACCTCGAACGTGGGTGAGCCCCGGGTCGTCGCGCTCGGCGGCGGGCACGGCCTCGCGTGCGTCCTGCGCGCCGCGCGCCGCTACACCGACGAGGTGCTCGCGATCGTGAGCGTCGCCGACGACGGCGGGTCGTCGGGTCGGCTGCGTCGCGACCTCGACGTGCTCCCGCCCGGCGACCTGCGCCGCTGCCTCGTGGCGCTCGCCGACGACGAGCTCTGGTCCGTCGCCTTCGAGCACCGCTTCAGCGCCGGGGAGCTCGAGGGGCACCCCCTCGGCAACCTCATCCTCGCCGGCCTCGACGAGACGCTCGGCGACCCCGTCGCGGCTATCGACGCGGCGGCGGCCCTGCTCTGCGCCGTGGGGCGGGTGCGGCCCGCGACCGCCGAGCCGGTCGTGCTGAAGGCCGACGTCGACGGTGAATCGGTGGAGGGACAGGTCGCGGTGATGAACGTCGCGGGGCGGATCCGCCGCGTCGAGCTCGTGCCGGACGACGCGCCCGCACACCCGGACGTGCTCGCGGCGATCGCCGACGCCGACCAGGTCGTGCTCGCGCCCGGCTCGCTCTACACGAGCCTTCTGCCCGTGCTGTGCGTCGCCGGGATCCGCGACGCGGTGGCGCGCACGCACGCGCAGGTCGTGCAGGTCTGCAACCTGCACCCGCAACCGCCCGAGACGACGGGGCTCGACGGCGGCGACCACCTCCGGGCCGTCCTCGACCACGGCACGCGCGTCGACGTGTTCCTCACCGAGGCCGACGGGGCGCTCGCCGTCGACCCCGCGCTCGTCTCCGAGTGGGGCGTCCGCCTCGTCACCCGGGACATCGCCCGGCCGTCCGGCCGGGCGCACGATCCGGCCAAATTGGCGCCCGCGCTCGCGGATCTGCTGGAGTCGAACTGAACCGAGGGGGTTCACGATGACAGTGCACGTGGGAATCAACGGGTTCGGCCGGATCGGCCGCTCGTTCTACCGGGCGCTCCTCGCCCGCGGCGCCGACGCGGGCATCGAGCTCGTGGCGGTCAACGACCCGATGGGGGACAGCGCCACGATGGCGTTCCTGCTCAAGCACGACTCGGTCGGCGGGACGCTGCGCCACGAGGTGAAGGCCAACGACACCGGCTTCTCCGTCGACGGGCACGAGGTCCGCAAGCTCGAGGTCATGGCCCCGGCCGAGATCCCGTGGCGCGAGCAAGGCGTCGACGTCGTCATCGAATCCACCGGCCTCTTCACCGCCCGCGACGCCGCCGCGGGCCACCTGCAGGGCGGCGCCCGCCGCGTCATCATCTCGGCACCGAGCGGCGACGCCGACGCGACGATCTGCATTGGCGTGAACGACCAGGTCTTCGACCCGGCAAGCCACACGGTGATCTCGAACGCGTCGTGCACCACGAACTGCCTCGCGCCGCTCGCCAAGGTCCTCGACGACCGCTTCGGGGTCGAGCGGGGCCTCATGACGACCGTGCACGCTTACACGAGCGACCAGTCGCTGCAGGACCTTGCCCACCCGAGCCGCAAAGGCGCGCCGGACCTGCGGCGGATGCGCGCCGCGAACCTCTCGATCATCCCGGCCAGCTCGGGCGCGGCCCGCGCCATCGGGCAGGTGCTGCCCCAGCTGAACGGCCGCCTCGACGGTGCCGCCCTGCGCGTCCCCACGCCGACCGGCTCGATCACCGACCTCTCCGCCGAGGTGCGCACCCACGCGGCCGTCGACGACATCAACGCGGCGTTCGCCGAAGCGTCGAACGACCCGAGCTACCGCGGGGTGCTCGAGTACAGCGACGAGCCGCTCGTCTCGGCCGACATCGTCGGGAACCCGGCCTCGTGCATCTTCTCGGCTCGCGACACGATGCTCACCGGCAACCTCGTGAAGGTGCTCGGCTGGTACGACAACGAGTGGGGCTACTCGAACCGCCTCGTCGACCTCGTCGCATTCGTCGGCGACGCCTGAGTGGCCGTCCCACGCCTGGAGGACCTGCCCCGCACCGAGGGCGCGACCGTGCTGGTCCGCGTCGACTGCAACGTCCCGCTCGCTGACGGACAGGTCACCGACGACCTGCGCCTCACCACGACGGTGCCCACGTTCACGTGGCTGCTCGACCACGGCGCCGGCGTCGTCGCCTGCGGCCACCTCGGCCGGCCGAAGGGCGTCCCCGACCCCGACGCCAGCCTGGCGCCCGTCGCGGCGCGCCTGAGCGAGCTGCTCGCGCGGGACGTGCCGCTCACCCCGCTCGAGGGCCCAGCGCGCGACGCCGCCGTCGACGCGCTCGCGCCCGGTCGGCTCCTCCTCCTCGAGAACCTGCGTTTCGACGCGGGCGAGACGGCGAACGACCCGGCGTTCGTCGGCCGCCTCGTCGCCGGCTGCGACGCCTACGTCAACGAGGCGTTCGGCGCGTCGCATCGCGCGCACGCCTCGATCGTCGGCCCGCCGCCGCGGCTCGCGCACGCCGGCGGGCGGCTGCTCGAGGCCGAGGTCGCCGCGCTCGGTCGCCTCCTGGAGCACCCGGCGCGGCCGTTCGTGGCGATCCTCGGCGGCGCGAAGGTCAGCGACAAACTCGGCGTCCTCGACGCGCTCCTCGCCCGCTGCGACACCGTGCTCGTCGGCGGCGCGATGGCCTTCACGTTCCTGCTCGCGCAGGGCTTCACGGTGGGGGAGAGCCTCGTCGAGCCCGACCGCGTCGAGGACTGCCGACGACTGCTCGCCACCGGCCGGCTCCACGTCCCGAGCGACATCGTCGTCGCCGACGCCGTCCGCGCCGACGCCGCGACGAAGGTCGTCCCCGCCGACGCCATCCCGGCCGGCTGGTCCGGCCTCGACATCGGCCCGGGCACGGCCGCGTCGTTCGCCGACACGATCGCCGACGCGGCCACCGTCGTGTGGAACGGCCCGATGGGCGTCTTCGAGCTCGAGCCCTTCGCCGCCGGCACCCGGGCCGTCGCCGAGGCCGTCGCCGACTGCGCCGGCTTCACCGTCGTCGGCGGCGGCGACAGCGCCGCCGCGCTGCGCGCCTTCGGCCTCGCCGACACCGTCGGGCACCTCAGCACGGGCGGCGGCGCGTCGCTCGAGTTCCTCGAGCACGGCGACCTCCCCGGTCTCGCCGCCCTCCGCGAGCCGAACCCGTGACCCGCCGCCCGGTCATCGCGGCCAACTGGAAGATGCACCACGACCACCTGGTCGCGATCCAGGTCATCCAGAAGCTCTCCTACCGCCTCGAGCCCGCCGACTACGAGCACGGCGACGTCGTCGTGTGCCCGCCGTTCACAGACCTGCGCACCCTCCAGACCCTGACCGAGGCCGACCGCCTCCCGATCCAGCTCGGCGCGCAGAACTGCCACTGGGAGGACAAGGGCGCGTTCACCGGCGAGGTCAGCCCCCCGATGCTCGCCCGCCTGAACGTGAAGTACGTGATCGTCGGGCACTCGGAGCGCCGCCAGCTCTTCGACGAGACCGACGACGACGTGCACCGCAAGTGCCGGGCCGTGCTCCGCCACGGCATGAGCCCGATCGTCTGCGTCGGCGAGACGCTCGAGGAGCACGACGACGAGGAGACCGAGGCCCGCGTCGTGCACCAGATCACCGCGGCGTTCGACGGCGTGAACGCGGCCGACGCCGAGCGCTGCGTCGTCGCCTACGAGCCGATCTGGTGCATCGGCACCGGTCGCAACGCCACCCCGGACGACGCGAACGCGACGATCGGGATCATCCGCGAGACGCTCCGTGGCCTCTTCGGCGCCACCGCCGACGCCATGCGCATCCAGTACGGGGGGAGCGTCAAGCCGGGCAACATCGCTGCGCTCATGGCGATGCCCGAGATCGACGGCGCGCTCGTCGGCGGTGCGTCGCTCGACCCCGACGACTTCGCCCGCATCGTCCAGTACCGGCGGTAGCGCGCCGCGTCAGGCGCGGCCCTTCGGCGGGCCCGAGAGCGGCGCCCCGACGACGATCGGGAGCGCAACCAGGGCGACGAGGCCGGGCAGGCGCTCGGCCCGCGCCGAGAAGGCCCCGTTGGGGCCGCTCATCTGCATCGGATCCCTGCTTCGATCGCCCGATGATCGACCCGGACTGTCAAGGCCGGCGTCCCCCGTCCTTCATGGGCGCGTGAACGCCACCGCGGCGGCGCACGACCCGGGGCCGCGTCACCGAGCCGGTAGGATTCCGCCGTGATCAACGCGGTGCTGCTCGCCATCGACGTCGCGTCGTCGCTCACGCTCATCTTCTTGATCCTCCTGCACTCGGGGCGAGGCGGCGGGCTCTCGGAGATGTTCGGCGGCGGTCAGCTGGGCGGCTCGATGGCCGGATCCACGGTCGTGGAGCGCAACCTGGACCGCCTCACGATCCTCACCGCGGTGGTCTTCATGTTCTCCACCGTGATCCTCGCCCTGCGGGTCCAGTAGCGCACCGGCGCGCGAGGCGCGTCACGAACCCGGCGCCGCGGCATCCCCCCTTGTGCGGGGGGCCTGTGCTATCCCGGTCGGGCCGCCCGCTCAGGAGGGGACAACGACGTGGACCCGGGCAGCTGGGCTCGGCGCGCGGTTGCGCTGATGGTGGGCGGACTGGTGACCTTCGCGGCGTCGCCCGCCGGTGCGACCCGCCCGAGTGTCCTGCGGCGCAGCCCGAGCGGCCAGATCGTCATCGGCGCCGAGCAGGAGCCTGACTGCGCCGACTGGATCGACGAGTGCGCGGGGGCGAGCTGGGGCGTCTTCACGATGCAGGAGGAGACGATGCCCCGCGTCTTCGACATCGTGTCGCGTGGCGGCCAGTGGGCGTACAGCCCGAGCGTCCTCATGGCTGCGCCGCCCGCGCTCGCCACCGTCGGCGGCCAGCAGGTCGTGACCTACCGCATCAACCCGAAGGCGGTCTGGTCCGACGGCGCGCCGATCACGTCGACCGACTTCCGCTACACCTGGGACCAGATCGCCCACGGCGCGAACATCTTCGACCGGACCGGCTACGACCGCATCGCGTCGGTCGACGACGCCGACCCCCACACCGCCGTCGTGACGTTCGCCCAGCCCTTCGCCGGGTGGCGCCAGCTCTTCGGCGGCGTCTACGGGGTCTTCCCCAGCCACGTCCTCGCGGGGCACAACCGTGACGACGCGATGAAGGACGGGTACAGCTGGTCGGGCGGCCCGTTCAAGATCGCCGACTGGAACAAGGGCGTCGAGGTCGACCTCGTCCCGAACCCGAACTACTGGGGACCCAAGCCGAAGGCCCGGGAGGTCGTGTTCAAGTTCCTCACCGACACCGCGGCGGAGTTCCAGGCCTTCCAGGGCGGCGAGGTCGACGCCGTCTACCCGGCGCCGCAACCCGAGGCGGTCCGCGCCATCCAGGCGGGTCTGAACGACGCCGACTCGTTCGCCAACGCCGACACCGGGAACATCGAGGCGCTGTGGATGAACAACGCGGCGTTCCCACTCGACTCGGTGCCCGTGCGTCAAGCGATCGCGTACTCGATCGACCGGCACGCGATCGTCCGGCTGCTCTTCGGCGCGCTCGGCGTGACGCACGCCACCAACTCGCTCAACCCGCCGATCCTCGCGGCGTACAGCGACCAGCAGGCCTGGGCCGGCTACCACCTCGACCTCGCGAAGGTGAAGCAGCTCATGACCGGCGCCGGCTGGCAGAAGTCGGGCGGCATCTGGGAGAAGGCCGGCCGCCCCGCCGCGCTCACGCTCCAGTCCACGGCCGACGACCAGCGGCGCGCGCTGACCGAGCAGGTGCTCCAAGCGCAATTGCACCGCGCCGGCTTCGCCGTCACGATCCAGAACCGCGACGCGAACACCCTCTTCGGCCAGATCCTCCCCGCCGGCACCTTCCAGCTCGGCCTCTACGCCGAGGTCGTCACCGACCTCGAGCCGGGGCTCTGCGTCACATTCTGCTCCCAGAACATCCCGGGGCCGGCGAACCAGAACTCGGGGGAGAACTACACGCGCACGAACGTCCCCGGTCTCGACCCGCTGCTGCTGACCGTCGACGACAACCCCGACGACGCAGCGCGCGTCAGCGCGGCGAAGAGCGCCGACCAGCTCCTCGCCGCCGCCCAGGTCTCGCTGCCCCTCGACCCGCTGCCCAACCTCGGCGCGTGGAGCAAGCGGATCAGCGGCGTCCAGGGCGACAACCCGGTGTACGGGATGTTCTGGAACCTCAGCCAGTGGAGCATCGGGTAGCGGGCGCGTCGTGCTGAGCTACGTCGGACGCCGCGCCCTCTACTCGATCCCGGTCATCCTCGTCGCGTCGTTCCTCACATTCGCGTTCGTGCGCGCCACCTTCGACCCGACCGCGAAGCTGCGCCAGTCACGCGAGCCCGCGGCCGCGATCGCCGCCGAGCGCCAGCAGCTCGGGCTCAACGAGCCGCTCGTCCAGCAGTACGGGACGTGGCTGTCGAAGTTCGTGCGCGGCGACTGGGGCACGAGCGAGCGAACCCACGAGGCCGTCTCCGCCCAGATCGGCCGCGCCCTGTGGAACACCACCCAGCTCATCGTGTGGGGCGTGCTCGCCGCCGCGCTCGTCGCGGTCGGCGTCGGCGTCTACTCGGCGCTGCGCCAGTACTCGGCGCTCGACTACACCTTCACCGGCCTCTCGTTCCTCGGCCTCGCGCTCCCCGCGTTCTGGTTCGGCCTCATCGCGATCGAGTTCCTCGCGGTCGGCCCGAAGCAGTGGTTCCACCTCAGCGAGCCGCCGCTCTTCTTCGTCGGCCTGCACTCGGGGAACGGGGGAGTCCTCAACTACGCCCGCCACCTCGTCCTCCCGGTTCTCACCCTCACGGTGCAGATCGTCGCCGGGTGGAGCCGCTACCAGCGCGCCTCGATGCTCGACGTGATGTCGTCGGACTACATCCGCACCGCCCGGGCGAAGGGCGTGCCGCGCCGCCAGGTGGTGTGGCGCCACGGCGTCCGCAACGCGCTGATCCCGCTCGTCACGGTGATGGCCCTCGACATCGGGGCGCTCTTCGGTGGGCTCATCATCACCGAGAAGATCTTCTCGATCCCGGGCATGGGCAAGCTGTTCTTCGACTCGCTGCTGGCCGGGGACGCCACGACCCTCACTGCGTGGCTCGTCGTCACGGCGGCGTTCATCGTGGTGTGCAACCTGCTCGCGGACCTCGCCTACGGCTGGCTCGACCCGCGGATCCGGCTCGCGTGAGCACCCGTCGGCGGCCGCCGACCGTCGTGCCCGAGCCCGAGCCGCTCGGCCCCTCGGAGCTGCTCCCCGGGCTGGCCGTCGACGACCCGTACCGCCCGACGGGCCAGCGCTTCTGGCGCCGACTCCGCCGGCACCGCCTGGCGGTCGGCTCGGCCGTCGTGCTCGTCCTGCTCGCCGCGGCGTGCTTCGCCGCGCCGCTCCTCGCGCCGTACGGGCCGAACCAGCAGCACCTCGCGCTCGGCGCGGTCGGGCCGTCGCTGCACCACTGGTTCGGCACCGACGAGCTCGGGCGCGACGAGCTCGCCCGGCTGCTGTACGCCGGCCAGATCTCCCTCGAGATCGGCCTCGCCGTCGCACTCCTCTCGACCCTCGTCGGCACGATCGTCGGCGCCGTCGCCGGCTATGTCGGCAAGACCACCGACCAGGCGCTCATGCGCGTCACCGACCTCTTCCTCGTGCTGCCCGCCCTCGCCGTGCTCGCGCTCGCGCTCGAGAAGTTCGGCCACGACCGCCTCACGATCATCTGGGTGCTCGCCGCCCTGTTCTGGATGTACATCGCGCGGGTCGTGCGTGCCCAAGTCCTCGCCCTGAAGGAGCAGGAGTACATCGAGGCGGCCCGCGCCTCGGGCGCGTCCGTGCCGTGGATCGTGTGGCGCCACGTCCTCCCGAACTGCGTCAGCCAGATCGTCGTCAACGCCACCCTCGCGGTCGCCGCGGCGATCGTCGCCGAGTCCGCGCTGTCCTTCCTCGGGTTCGGCGTCCAGCTGCCGGCGACGTCCTGGGGACGCATGCTGGCGGACGCCGAGGGCTACGTCGGCACGTCACAGGCGTACCTCCTCTACTTCCCGGGGCTCGCCATCCTCGTGACCATCCTCGCGGTCAACTTCCTCGGCGACGGACTCCGCGACGCCTTCGACCCCCGATCCACATGACCCCGCCGCTCCTCCACGTCGAGCACCTCGCCGTCGAGTTCCCGACCGACGACGGGCCCCTCCACGCCGTCGACGACCTCGGCTTCGACGTCGCCGACCACGAGGTCGTCGGCCTCGTCGGCGAATCGGGGTCGGGCAAGACCGTCACCGCGCTCGCGCTCCTTGGGCTGCTGCCGGCCCGCGCGGGTGCGCGGCTCGGTGCAGCTCCGAGGCGAGGAGCTGCTCGGCCGGCCCGAACGGGAGCTCGAGCGCCTCCGCGGCGACGCGATCTCGATCGTCTTCCAGGACGCCTTGGCCGCGTTCAACCCCGTGATGACCGTCGGCCGCCAAGTCGGCGAGGCGATCGCGGTCCACCACCCCAACGTCGCCGCGGCCGCGCGCCGCGAGCGCGTCCTCGAGCTGCTCGACCTCGTCGGCATCCCCGACCCGACGACGCGGCTCGACCAATACCCGCACCAATACTCCGGCGGGATGCGTCAGCGCGCCATGCTCGCCATGGCGCTGGCCAACGACCCGGCGCTGCTCATCGCGGACGAGCCGACGACCGCGCTCGACGTGACGCTGCAGGCCCAGGTCCTCGACGTGCTCGAGCGGATCCGCCAGCGCACGGGCACGGCGGTCCTGCTCATCACCCACGACCTCGGCGTGGTCGCCGGGCTCGCCGACCGGGTCGTCGTGCTCTACGCCGGCCGCCGCGTCGAGAGCGCACCCGTCGACGCCCTCTTTGCCGCGTCGCGCCATCCCTACACGCTCGGGCTGCTGGCGTCGCTGCCCCGCCTCGACCAGCGTGCTCGGCACGCCCCGCTGTTCCGGATCGACGGTCAGCCGCCCTCGCTCGTGCACCGGCCCGACGGCTGCGCCTTCCATCCCCGCTGCCCGTTTCGCGAGGTGCCGGCGCCGTGCGCCACCGTGCTCCCGCCCGACGTGGTCGTCGGTCCCGGGCACGTCAGCGCGTGCCACCGCGTGGACGCCCTCGGCGAGGTGACACCGGCGAGCCTCCGGGCGGGAGCGGGGTGAGCGCGCCGCGGCGCGCGTCGACCCACCCGGCACCGTCGCCGCTCCTCGAGGTGCGCGGTCTCGTCAAGGACTTCCCCGTGCGGGCCGGGGTCTTCCGGCGGGCGGTGGGTCGGGTGAGCGCCGTCGCCGACGTGAGCTTCGATGTCGCGCGGGGCGAGACGTTCGCCCTCGTCGGCGAGTCGGGCTGCGGCAAGACCACGACGGCGCGGCTCGTGCTCGGCCTGGTGGCGCCCACGCGGGGCGAGGTCCGATTCGATGGCACCAGCCTGGTCGGCCTGTCGGCGGGCGCAATGCGACGACTGCGACGACGGCTCCAGATCGTCTACCAGGACCCCTATGCCTCGCTGAATCCGCGGCTGACGATCGGCGCCATCGTCGCCGACCCGCTGCGCGTGCACGGCGAGTGGGCCGACCACGGCCCGGACCGCGTCCGCGCCCTCTTCGGCCAGGTCGGCCTGGATCCCGCGGACGTCCACCGGTACCCGCACGAGCTCTCCGGCGGGCAGCGCCAGCGCGTCGGCATCGCGCGCGCCCTCGCCCTGCGTCCCGATCTGCTTGTCCTCGACGAGCCCGTCAGCGCGCTCGACGTCTCGATCCAGGCGGGTGTCATCAACCTCCTCGACGAGCTGCAGCGCGAGCTCGACATGACGTACCTCTTCATCGCCCACGATCTCGCGGTCGTCGGACACGTCGCCGACCACGTCGCCGTGATGTACCTCGGCACGATCGTCGAAGACGGACCGGCTGACGCCGTCTACGACCAGCCGCAGCACCCGTACACGCAGGCGCTGCTGTCCGCGGTGCCGGTGCCTGACCCGCCACTCGAGCGCCGTCGGCGACGGATCCTCCTCGACGGCGACGTGCCGAGCGCGACTGACCCGCCCAGCGGGTGCCGGTTCCGCACCCGCTGCTGGCGCGCGCAAGCCGTCTGTGCGGGGACGGAGCCGCCGCTCGTCGCGAGCGAGGACGGCCACGCGGTCGCGTGCTACTTCCCGGGCCCGGACAAGTCGCACGCGCGGGCGCGTCGGTAGACTCGCGGTCCTCGTCGGAGTGGCGGAATCGGCAGACGCGCTAGCTTGAGGGGCTAGTGCCCGCAAGGGCGTGGGGGTTCAAATCCCCCCTCCGACA